>NZ_VVIW01000060.1 GCF_011682045.1 Massilia aquatica
GTCTTGCAAAGCATGGGGAAGCAGCATTTGCTGATGCTGATCGTATGGAAGGTAGCTCGTCGTCATTTGACAAGTTTACCTCGTCACCATTCGGATTGCATCAGTTTCTGCCGCGCAGACTCCTAGGTCGCCTTTTTGAACGTTTCGATGTTTTCCAGGCGGGATCACCTTCTCGTTGCCGGGCATTGGCGAATCGCTGTATTCGCCCTCGGAAAAAACACGCTGGTACGCACGCACGAGCGCTGCTTCGAGCTGATCGACGACAAGGGCGAGCGCGATCTGTTCGCCCTGCCCGACTTCGCTCACAACATTGCGCGTCTGGTCGGCCAGATCGACGCCAACGGCAACCGCATCACCATCGGCTACAACCAGCGCCAATTGCCCGAGCGGGTCGAGGACAGCGCCGGGCGCGGCTACCTGCTGACGTTCGAAGACCACCGCGGCTACCCACGCCTGCGCAGCATTGCCATGCAGCCGGCCGAGCCCCAGAGCGACACCGAATTGCTGGTCGCGTACGAGTACGATGCAAGCGGCAACCTGGCCAAGGTCAGCAACGGCAAGGGCGACGTGATGCGCCAGTTCGCCTATCGCAATCACGTGATGGTCGAGCACAGCCAGCCGGGCGGCGTGGTCTCGTGCTATGAATACGACGAGTACGCCGCCAGCGGCAAGGTTACGCGCAACTGGATCAACAACGGCCGGTCGTGGAACTTTCGCTATCTGGAACACGAAACGGTCATCACCGATAACCTGGGGCGCGAAGAGCGTTACCGCTTCGATGCCAAGCGCCGCTACATCGGCCAGGTGGATGCGGCCGGCGGCGTGACCACGCGCCGTCTCGACAGCAACGGCAATGTCCTCAGCATCACCGATCCAGGCGGACGCAGCGTCAGCTACCGCTACGACCAGCGCAGTCGCGTCACCCGCATCGAAAGCGACGGCAAGGGCACCGGCATCGTCTACGATACCCGCTTCGACAAGCCGGCGCTGATCACCGACGCGCTCGGCGCCACAACCGCCCTGCGCTACGACGACTTCGGCAACCTGACGAGCGTTACCGATGCGCTGGGCAACCGCACCGCCTACCAATACGATGCGAACGGCTTGCCGGTCAAGGTCACGGACGCCGCCGGTGGCGTCAAAAAACTGGCTTACAACAGCGCAGCGCAGTTGATCAGCTACACCGACTGCTCCAACAACACGACCCACTTCAGCTACGACGACAAGGGCCGGCTGCTGCGTACTACCGACGCTAACGGTAATAGCACCGTCTACAGCTACGACCCGCTCGGCCGGCCTGTAGGGACGGAAAAGGCCGAGGGCGGTGAAAGCTACGAATACGATCCGCTGGGACGCCTGATCGCGCACATCGACCCGCTCGGCAATCGCACCAGTTACGTGCTCGACACCGATGGACAGCCGCTCAAGCGCATCGACGCGCGCGGCGGCGTGATGGAATACCGCTACGACGATGCGCGCCGCGTGGCGGAACTGATCAACGAAAATGGCGATGCGCACCGCTTCGTCTACGACGCGCTCGACCGCCTGATTGAAGAAACCGGCTTCGATGCGCGCCTGACGCGTTACCGCTATGACGACAGCGGCCTGATCACCGCCAAGGAAGAACTTGGTAGCGGCGAGCGCAACGAGTACACGCGCATCGACACGCACTACAGTCGCGACAGTGCCGGGCAGCTCGTCGAAACGCTCATCTCACGCACGATCGGCGACACCCAGGCTGAACAACTGCGCCTGCGCTACGCCTACGATTCGGTCGGACGCATGACCCAGGCCATCAATGCCGACGCCGAAGTGAGCCTGCGCTACGACGTGCTGGGCCAGTTGGTAGGTGAACATACGAAAGGCCGCGACTTCAGTGCAGAGCTGCGCCACGAGTACGACGAGCTGGGCAACCGGATCAAGACGGTCTTGCCAGACGGACGTGTGCTGAACAACCTGTTTTACGGCTCGGGACACCTGCACCAGATCAACGTCGACGGCGATGTCATCACCGATATCGAGCGCGACAAGCTGCACCGGGCCACCAGCCGCACCCAGGGTGCGCTGACCAGCCAGTTCCAGTATGACCCGGTGGGCCGGCTGCTGGCACAGGTCGCAGGCCATCTGGGCGTGGGCGCAAGCACCGAGCCGGTGATCGCTCGCCGTTACGAGTACGATGAGAGCGGCAATCTGCTGGCGATCGACGATAAACGCAACGGACGCAAGACCTACAGCTACGACGTGATCGGCCGCATCATGAGTGCCGTGCAGCCGAATCTGGCGGAGCGCTTCGCGTTCGACCCTGCGCACAATCTGCTCGACGAGACGGTTGCCAGCGCCGGCCGGGTGGAAGGCAACCGGGTGCGCGTGTTCGAAGATAAGCGCTATGACTACGATGCGCACGGCAACCTGACCGAAAAGCTGACCGGCAAGCACACGCGCCTGAAGCTGGAGTGGAATGCGGCGCATCAGCTGGTCAAGTCGGTCGTCACGCGCAATGCCCAGGAACCGAATCCCACAGTGCAGACCGTCAAGTACGCTTACGATCCGTTCGGCCGCAGGATTGCGAAGCGCGATGCGTTTGGCGTGACACGTTTTGTATGGGATGGGAATCGCTTGCTGTGCGAGGCGCGTGGAAAGTGGGAGCGCACCTATGTGTATGAGCCGGACTCGTTCATGCCGCTGGCGCAGCTCGATACCGTTGCCGACGATGGCAACGACGAGCACTGCACTGAAGTTCATCACATCCACACTGATCATCTCGGCACGCCCAATGAGGTGACTGACCAGCAAGGCGAGATCGTATGGGCATCCGAGTATAGGGCTTGGGGCAATGTGCTGCGTGTCGTTCAGGCAGCGCCGAAGCGCTACAGTCTGCCGGGTATAAATTCTCAGGCTGCTAATGTTGCAGAGTTCCAGCCAATCCGTTTTCTGGGGCAGTATCACGACAATGAGACTGGCTTAAACTACAATCGCTTCCGCTACTATGATGCAGACTGCGGACGGTATGTTTCGCTGGATCCGATCGGACTTGCGGGTGGCAGTAACTCGTATCAATATGCGCCCAATCCAAGTGGATGGACGGATCCGCTCGGATTGATAAAAGACTGCTCGTGTGGTGGCTCAACTAATACTCCGACAGAAGGTAGTGCTGTACTGTCGGCTGCAGATTTTCCAGGCGTGGCACGAAAAATTAGTCAAAAACAACTACGCCATGTTGTCGGGCGGAAGGAGTATGAGGGTGGAGGGCTTATGAATAGTGTTCCGGATGCGCAAAAAGTTCTTGATGCATTTCATGATGGTACAGCTGTAATTTTAGGGAAAAACCCTCATGGATTCCCTGTTATTAGATATGACGGCATTACAGGAACCAATGTTAACCTTCCCGCATTCCCTGCGCAACCCACTAATGTGTTTATAGTTAAAGGGACCTCAAAGCCGAGTATCGTACCTACAACCCCAGGATGGACACCGAAAACTTGAATAAAATCTATACAATATGAGAAAGCAGATGCCAAAAGTAAATGAGGCGTACGCAGCTAAATCCCTAATTTAATCAATAAATATTTTTATTTTTATGGCGTTTTTATCATCCACTCTACCCAAAATGATGTACCTAACCTTCATCAGCTTCTCTGAGAAATGGTTATTCAATTTTTAGGCAACGATCACTGGTAGATGATTAACATCGAAAAATATCCAATCTCATAAAGCGAATAAATTAGTGCTTCGCGAGAGCAATAGTCATCGTTAGGAGCGAGCTCACTATAATTTCTTATCACGAGCAGCCTGCCAAAAGCACATTCATCACCACTCATCGATAGTGCATTACATTTATGAAGCCTGTTCACGTTAAAAAGCTCAACGATCACTTTATCATTAAATGGATTGCCACTGAGATGGCGATTTCTGATGGCCCCCTCGGGGAAGGCCCGGTAGTTTGGGAGGATCCGCGCATTCCGTATCTGCAACTCACTAGCATTGATCTTCAGCTGGGAGATGGTTCAATTTATCGCATGCTGTCACAATTCGACGATGGCACTGAAAACGGATATTTCGGTTTATACCTGGTTGCCCAAGATGTATTGGCTACGCCCTACCCAGCTGAAACTGGAAGTATTTATCGCAGACGAGAGCTAAGCGAACTTCCGGTCGGACTGGCAAGTGTGGTATTTTTGGAAACTAATGAACCAAACGCGGTATCGCGCATTGAAATTATCGTTGCCAGGCAAAGGGTTTCGTGTTGGGCCGCCGAGGTCTATGAGCGCGAAGACGGGGCTTTCGAAATTATTGAGCCAGATGAATCAATTCTCGTGCAAGTTAACGGTAAACGACCGACCAAATAGTTCTTGCTAAACACTTAACAAGTTTCATCTGATCATGAACGCATTTAGGAAATAACCCAGGCTTTTACTGCTATTCAAAACAGGGCCACGGGGTCAGTGCCATTTCGTTATACACATCTCCAGCCCTGGATGAGAAACCTCCGGAAAAGCTTTTACATTCAATGAGTTACACAAGGGGCTTGTAAACTGTTCCGAATTCGCGTTTACTCTCGGGATTTCGGTGGGCACGTGATCAAGGTGGCGCAGCAGT
>NZ_VVIW01000061.1 GCF_011682045.1 Massilia aquatica
CATCGTCGGCTTCTACAACTGCAAACGCATCAATTCAGCATTGGGCAATCTGTCGCCCGCCGTCTACGAACGGAAAATGGCAGTACGCGAACCTATCGTGGTGTCCGAAATTACTTGACCACAGCAAGGGGCGTAGCAAGCGCACAGTAACTCCAGACCGGAACCAAGTCGCGCCCCAGGTATCAGGGGTGTTGCTTTCAGTTAGCCACGCGGTCAGCGTAGGGGGGCCGACGGCTCGGTGCCGGCCGCTAATGAGTTCAGTCGAACAATCTCCAGTAATGACACTTCACGCTTATCAACTGTCATTAATCCTTGCTTCTTGAAGCTGGCTACGATGCGGCTGATGCTTTCATTCGTTAAACTCAGGTAGTTCGCGATGTCTTCCCGAGACATCCGAAGACGGAAATGAGTAGGTGAGAATCCGCGCTCTTCGTAACGTAGCGACAGGTTTGTGAGAAATACGGCAAATCGCTGCTCGGCGCGCATGTTGCCTAGCAAAAGCATAACATGCTGCTCACGCCTGATTTCCTGGCTCATGAGTCGGTGGAAATGTTGTAACAAGGTAGGTAATTGGCCAATAATTTTCTGTAAACGGTCAAAAGGGATTTCACACACTTCACTATCTTCCAAGGCTACAGCGTCACATTGGTGTTCATCATTGCTTATAGCGTCGAGACCGAGCAACTCACCGGTCATATGAAATCCAGTGACCTGCTGGTCGCCCGATGCATCGACGTGTACAGTCTTAAAGTGACCGTAGCGTATCGCATACAACTTACGGAATGGCTCCCCCACCTTAAAAAGGCGTTCTCCTTGAAGGACTCGACGGCGCTGACCAATAGCGGTGTCAAGATGGTCAATTTCGTCTTGAGCCAGCCCTCGTGGCAAACATAGTTCATGCAAACTAAACGCACTGCAGCTCGCCTTCAGCGCTGGGATGTTAAAGAGTGTCTTCGTTTCTGGCGCACTAAGTTTTGTCATGAGTGAGCTTACAACAACTTAGGAAAAGACGTCGCCGGTGGATTAACCCCTACAAGAGCTTCGCAGTGCTTGGCATCCAACTCATCAAACTGAGTCAATTGTTGACTCTTCACTTCCGACCAATTCTAGTCAGAACAGCTCGAGGTTGATGCACGTCCGTATCATCGAAAAATGTGGGTTTCAGCAACCGTAGCTGTATAAATTATCATAAATACAACGGTAAGAGAGTCCTTTTCAGTGACGTGCGCGCTAAGGAGTGAAATGGTGCCATAGTCGAAGGGGAATCAAAACAGGCCCGTTTTTAGTTCCCCTGCCACAGCCGACCGCATCTTTTACCAGATGCGCCCCATCATGAGGCCCAACTATGTTGCACAATTTTCTCGCAAATAACCACGATGAACTGGTTGACCGCTGTATCGACAAGGTAGCAAAACGACCCGAGCGAAATGCTACCGAAGGGCAACTTCGTAACGGAATTCCAATGTTCCTAGGCCAGTTGACGCGGACCCTTGAAGCGGAGCAAGACAACGGGTCACAAGCCGGCGTAGCAATTTCTGGCGCCTCCGGAGGCGATGGGACCGCATTGTCCGAGATGGGTGTCAGCGCTGCCGCACATGGCTCCACTTTGTTGACACTGGGCTACACTGTTGACCAAGTAGTGCATGACTACGGCGACCTTTGCCAAGCAATTACTGATTTAGCTGTCGAGCGAGATGCCCCATTTTCCGTGGATGAATTTCGCACGTTGAACAGATGTTTGGATAATGCAATTGCTGACGCTGTAACCGCCTTCACCGCTCAACGAGATGTTTCAATTGCGGAGCAAAATTCAGCGGACCAAATTGAGGAGCTGGGGTTTTTAATGCACGAACTCAGAAATTCGCTGAGCGTTGCAATCATGGCTGTTACCGCACTCGAAGTAGGCGGCCTGACAGTCGGCGGTGCAACGGGAAACGTTCTTAAGCGCGGACATGCCGCGATGGCTATACTTATCGAAAATTCGCTGGCTGAAGTGCGTAGCAAAGGCAATTCGTCTGATGCAAGTGAACTTTTTTCATTAGCCGACTTCGTTGGCGAAGCGGCAGAGTCGGCACGGCTTGATGCCAATACTCGTGGGTGCCCATTTCAGGTGTCACCAGTCGAATCTGACTTAGCAATTGCTGGCAACCGCGGGCTCTTATTGGCGGCCTTGGCTAACTTATTACACAACGCATTTAAATTCACATTGCCACACTCGTTAGTCACGCTCGAGGCCTATGCAAAGGGTCAAGAGGTTCTGATTGAGGTTCGAGACCACTGCGGCGGACTCCCGACGGGGAATGCGGAGAAGATGTTCACCCCGTTTACTCAACGGGGAGAGGACAAAACTGGGTTGGGGCTTGGTCTCACAATTGCACGTCAAAGCGTAATGTCCGAGGGAGGCTCGCTTACAGTGATGAACACGCCAAATGTCGGTTGCACGTTTATCATTACCCTACCGCGGCGTAAATGGAATAATGTCTGAGCCTTAGCCAATCCACTTCGGAAAGGCCTCGGCCAGAACCGCAGAGAACATGGCTGCAACAAAGTTTTCGAGCGGTCTCTGACTCCTTGTTAGATTCGCGCATCCGCTTTTTTGATGCAGATAATCTAAAGTTGAACAACGGGCAATGCAGCCACGGCGAAAACGGTGGCTGGTTCAACACGAACTAGATATTGCATTACAAGCTGGTCACTTTCCCAACCACCATGTTAAATTGCGCGCACATTCAAACAGTTTGAACCACCTACCCATTGGATAAACTATGACATCGTATGCAGAGTATGTTGAACAAATCGCAAAATTGCAATCTTTGGCTGAGGCCGCCCGCAAGAATGAAATCGACGGTGCTATTCAGAAAATCAAGGAGCTGATGCAGCTGCATGGCGTTTCCATTGACGACCTCTCTTCGGCGCGCAGTGCGAAGCCGACCAAAGCCAAGGGCACGGTCGCCGCACAATTCAAGAATCCTGAAACTGGCGAGACGTGGACTGGCCGCGGCCGTGCACCACGCTGGCTTGATGGCAAGGACAAAGAGCAGTTCCGCATCAAGGGCTGATTTTAATTACCCCGCAAAATGACCAATCAGCTAATTGATTGCACCACCGTCATCGCCGAGCTCCGAACGTTGAGTCGCGGTAGTCTTCTAATCATCGCCGAGCGGGCCATAGAGCTAATACCGGCCAACCAATTGAGTGCCCTCTTGAGCGACTTCGTGAAGCTTGAGGGGACTGTTCTCGACCCTGGTCACGCGCCTCCAGCGCTGGAAGAGGACACACGTCAGTTCTTCAATGCTGCCATGGCAGGGGATTATTACGAGACCGTCGAAATCAATAACCGCGGCCGTCAGGAGCAATCTGCTGGCACAGATGCTTTCGTTGCGGAGTTCGACCGACTGATGCGAAAGTGCGTTGGCGCTACACCACCGGAAATGAAGTCCGGCGTACGTGGTAGTTCTGCGCATGAGGTGCGGGCCTCCTTCGACCTGCTTTTTGCATTACTTCGCCACATCGACGAGGGAAACGACGACGTGCTTGCCTTTTCGGAAGATGGCAGCTCGCTTGATGTTGGGGTCAATTGGCGCATGGTGCTGCCGGCGTATTTCGAATGCCTTGCTCAAACTGAGGCAACGTCACCAGAAGAGTTTACGCGTGCCGTGGATGAGGCCATCGCAGAGTTTGCGGAACCCGACCGGGCACGCTACATGGAGGCCGCGCGTATAGTTGCAAACGACGTTCAACGCACAGCCCTGACTGACCAAAGATTCGGGTAATTCTCCAGGTGGAGCCCACGGCCCGCAGCTCTACGTCAAGGGCGACTCGACTGCGGAAGATATTAGAGGTTAGTAATACAGATGCCTACTCAACGGTTACAATCCCCCATCTAATACTATGTCATTCGACTTAAATTCATGGCCAAGAAAAAGCAGTCCTTGTTCGAAGACATCACCCAGATTGCTTCCAAACTACCTTGGCAGACCTCGCTAATTCTTGCTATCGCCGCGTATGTAGGGTTCCATTACGTTGCCATGATGCCGCCGGCACCGGTGCAGCCTGGGGCCGCCAACATTGCCCCCACGTTGACTGGCGTCCTGCTACGAACCACTTCAAGCATCTTGCAATACGTCGTGCCCATTGCCGTCACTTTGGGAGCCATCGTCTCGGTATTCAAACGGCGCAAGCAGACCGCACTTCACAACACGGTCGCAGCAACGCCTAGTCGGGCTGAGGTAACCTGACTTTTTCGGACACTCTGGTTTGGTAAACTTCACCAACTGGAGAAATTTTATGACACGCTCAAAAACATACACCCCGGAGCTTCGGGAAGAGGCAGTGAAACTGGTCCTGACGC
>NZ_VVIW01000062.1 GCF_011682045.1 Massilia aquatica
TCATTCGAACCACTTCCAGCTTCAGGCTGGGATCGAATGTCTTCCGCTTTCTTGTTGCCATGTATTACTCCTCAGATGGTGGATTTTCCACCTATTGAGGTGTCCGAGCAAATTAGACCACAGCACCATTCCCAAGGCGTAGCCCCATATTGCCCGCCATGTACGTTGGGTAACATCGAATTAGGAGAATCGTCATCTAGCCCGAACACAACGATTTGACGTTGCACATCGCTATCGAACTTTATCATACATGTCCTATCCGTGAAGGAAAACAGGGCGAACTGTTGAGTTTTCGTCCGGCGTAAAACGGCGTCTTATGAATGCTCGTTGATGAAAATAGAAGCTTCGTCCGAACATCCAATATTTCCTTGAAGAAATGATGAGTTGCCTAATAATATGTTCGTGTTGCATTGCATACGCTGACCCGATGCCTGTGCTCAGTGTGAGTAGCTACTATTTTTTTACAGCGTCTCGATAGAGCTGACTCCACCGTTAGTATACATCTGCGTATCTTCATCGGATGCCGAATCTAAGCCACCAAAAAATTATCTATATCAAATTTTTTGGAAATCGTCCTTGCCCAGCAATAAATTTTTTTAGACGTCAGGAGATTGGCCTGCCTACAGTCTGTGGTTGAAAGGAGTACAGAAACATCAGTTATCTCGCCGTAACGAACAATCATAATTGTTGCCCGAGCAATTGACTTTTCTTCAATTCTTATGGTTCGTAAATTTACATGACACATAGTGTCATCGTCGGAAATGGCTAATCGGTTCCAGAAAGCAGGGTCCATTACCGACATGAGCGGTATGTCAATTCCACGGCGAGTGGCTTCATCCACATTAGTTTCTTCCCGGATGAGGTCCAGAACCATCGCCGCAAGGTGCTTCGGCGGAACTCGCTCAAACAAAAATTCCAGCAGTCCATCCATTCTTAAAGAACTCATCTAAAGGTCGTGTCTTGATTTTATGTAGCCCTCGTTATTCAACCCAAGCTGCGCAGCATTCCAGTTGGGTATATTTTCTTATATAGTCATTTGTATATTCAGAGATGTTAATATATCCATTTTTCTCTGCTGCTTGCATTGCCGGCAGTCGAGTTAAAAATTCCGAGTTAAATTTTCTCCCAAGTTCAGCTGCGTTTACATCCAGGATTTTAATTCTAAACTCGTACGGAAAGTTTTCGATGGCATCATCGACATCGCCGATCAACAGAATTTCTATTTCCTCGGTTTCATAAGAGAATGCGGGATATTCTTCAAAGCGCCCTGAGTCGTCATATTGAAGTGAAAAAACATTGAAGGTCTGAATTATAGCATCAGCAACCTCTTCCAAAGTGGCTGTTGAAAAAATTGAAACGCTACCATAGTATGATTCCATTTATATTTTCGTTTTTATAAAATAGTAATGGGCGTCGGTTTTTCCTATTAACCTATTATTCTCAGCCTTCGTTCTAATACTAAAACCCTGATTGTTCGTCTTCATGCCGAAAGGAGTTGGATTCTCCAGCATTCTTGAGCTGCTCTTTAGTACACTACTATTGTTTTATCTGGCAATACTCCGCACGGCCAATAGCCGTGACGATAAAGTCTTAATAGTGTACACCAAAAACCTGCTTTATCAGCCATCACTTCCAAGGCGGCCATCCTTACACGATACAACGCGGCACCAATCGCCGCTTGAGTGAAATCATTCGGACCGGAGCGAAGTTTCATGCTCTCAGCGAACCTCAGCGACGCCCACGCTTGCTTGCAAACATCGAGAATCACGGGCTTAAATTGAATACCATTTTTCTCTAAGAATTCGGTCAAGCGGTGCCTATGAATAGGATCTTCCTCCTCCCTGGAACTCGGCAACCAATCCATTTCACTTGCGACCTGTGCGTCCTTTTCATTAAAACCTAAGAAAGCGCTGATTTATTCAATATTTTCACGAATTTCGCGTGTAACCCTTTGATTCTAAAGAGTGCGATTTTTCGAAAAGTGAATAAATCAGCACTTCCCTAATGCGAATGTTGTCCTATCCCACGCATCTAAATCACGAAGAGCCCAATATCCCTCAGACGCAACATAACTACCAAGTAGCGAAAACCACTTCGCATGTTCAATTTGCAATTTTATATCATCCAGATTCATGTTGATTTCCCTGCAAGTTAGTTACTGTAGCAGCGGGCAATGCTTTAGGGCCTTTTTGAATCGAGCCGTTTGACGCCTCCGGCCGCATCCGTCAACTTGACCGGCAAGCCGTTCGCATTGTAGTGATATGACGTGCGCTGCCCTAGCGCGTTGGTCACGTTCGTCAGGTTTCCGGATTCATCGTAGCGCAGGGCGGTGGTGGCGCCGAGCGCGTCGGTGATCAGTGCCCGCTTGTCGAAACGGTTGTCTTAGAAAATGCCGGTGCCCTTGCCGTTGCTGACCCTGCCCAGGTTGCTGCTGGCATCGTACTCGTACGCGAGAAGCAGTTCGGTGTCGCTGTCGGGCTCTGCCGGCCGCATGGCAATGCTGCGCAAGCGTGGATAGTCCTGCTGGTCTTCGAGCGTCGGCAGGTAGCCGCGCCCGGCGCTGTCCTCGACCCGCTCGGTCAATTGGCGCTGGTTGTACGCGATAGCGATCCGGTCGCCGTTGGCGCCCATCTGGCCGACCGAACGAGCGATGTTGTGAGCGGAGTCGGGCAGGGCGAACAAATCGCGCCCGCCTTTTTCGTCCACCAGATCGAAACTGCGGTGGTGCATGCTCACGAGCATGATTTTTTCGAATGGCGAGTATAGCCATCCGCCAATGCCGGGCAACGAGAAGGTGATCTCGCCTGGAAAACATCGAAATGTCCACTAAGGCAAATCGGGACTGCCCAATGTTTAGACCGCGTTAGTTCGTAGGCACTGACTCCGTCCCTGCTGCTGTCCCCGTGTCGCGGTAGCAACATCTGGACGGGTAGCCGAACAATGTCGGCTCCAGTGCTGGAGGCAGCATTTTTAGTCGTCGTCAAAAGTCAAGGGCACGTCAAACGGAGTTACTCTCCATACAAATCCATCAGGCAGTCGTTTCTCACCGAAACGTATAGCTTCAAATGCAGAATGTTGTTCCTTGCTCACCAGGTCACTAGATTCGCAAGTAAAATATTCCAGCCGTCCTGATTTCGTTACATTTTCCCATTCCGAGATGTCTTTTCCATTAAATTCTTCCAATAATTCAATGATTTTTTCCAACTGCATCGACTCGGAATGCCACATCCATCCTTCCCCGTCATCAACCATAGTGACCGGGTCAAACTCAACACTCACCGAATACTGCCCAGATTTCCCTGTAATATATATTGACATGACATATAGATCGATATCCGGTAACCGTTCTCTGTAAGCGCAAATTGTCCGGCGCGACCCTAAACTCACATATTTTTCGATTTCTTCAACATCCATAGCCTATGACTCACTTGTCCACGTTATTAAAAATTGCTGGCTTTTCAAAATGCCCGGTGTCGTCAACTATCTTGATATTGTAATTTGGTTGAGTTGTATGATCTCCTTCCATATATATATCCCTACTCAAAGCATTTCTCTGCCAATTAAGTCGCCGGGATAAGTATTGCTCAAATCGCGGACGCCAGGCATTAAATTGCCACCTGGTCCCGGTCGCACTTCTGGTATATTAATATGATGTCGCCTTGGTGGTGGGTCAACTCATTGGTGTACGAAGGTGATCGGTGTGGATGTGATCATGTCGTTATACACAAGTCAGCCAAGCCCTTCCCGCAGGGCGCGCAGCGTCTCGGCTGCGGCAAACACTTGACCGAGGCCACGCCAAATAGTCTTGGCCCCTGGCTCGCCGTCACTCTTGCGGCCCAGAAAGCCGCCTACCTGCGCAATCATTCTTACGACCTCGTTCAGCGTTGGTGGCGTGGCCTGCATTTTCCTCTTGGTTAGCAGGTGGGCTCCACGAATCTCGTCAGGGTCGAAGAAGAGCGATGCAGCCAAGTCCGGGCAAGTTCTACCTTTGCGCATCAAATACGTAATGCGCCAGGCGACGACCAT
>NZ_VVIW01000063.1 GCF_011682045.1 Massilia aquatica
CGCGCGCGCGGCCGGCGCGGCGCCCGCGCCCGCTGCCTGCCTGCTCAGCTGGGGTAGCGCCGGCGCGGCCGCGCGCGGCGCCGGCCACGCCCTGGCGCATGCCCTGGGCGACCATCTGGTGCTGGGCCTGGCCGAGGCCGGGCAGCAGCGCGTCCGCCTGCCCGGGCGCCACCGGGTCTGCAACGAGGCCGGGCGGGTCTTGCCTGACAACGCCTGGGGCGTGCTGGCGCTGGCCGGCATGCTGCCGGCGCTGGCCGACACCCTGGCCACCCTGGCCGCGCCGGCCGAGCGCACCTGGATCACCGATTACCGCGCGCGCCGCCGCCCGGACGGCGCCATCGAATTGGCCGACGGCGCGCTCGACGCCTTGCGCCACGGCGGGCGCCGCATGTCGGCGCAGCTGGTAAGCGCCTTGCTGGCCCAAAGCGGCCTGGGCGAGGCGGTGCTGATCGCGGCCGAGGCCGATGTGGCGCCGGCGCGCCTGGTGCTGTACATGGCGGGCGAGGCGGGCGAGGCGGGCGAGGCGGGCGAGGCCGGCGTGGCGCGGCTGGCCGCGGCCCTGCCGGACTGGGCGCAGCCGCTCGGCGTGGCGCTGCTGCCGCGCCTGGCGCGTGACGGCGCCGGCGCGATCGACCTGGCCGCGCTGCGCGCCGGCGCGCCGCCCGACAGCGTGCTGCTGGCCCACGCCGGGCGGGCGCTGGCCGCGGAAGAGGGCGCCGAGGTGCGCCTGCGCGTGCACGCCGCCGCGCTGGCACAGGCGCCGCTGGCGCTGCCGGCCGCATTCATGCCCGACGGCGGCCAGTACCACGACCCCGCGCCGGCCCTGCTGAGCGGGGCGCCGCTGGCGCTCCCCGACGGCGACCTGCTCGAACGGCTGCGCAGCGCGGCGGCGGGTGGACGCGGGATGGTGTTCATCGATGGAAGCGGGCGCGAGCGCAGGATGTCGTACGCGGCCCTGCTCGACGCCGCCGCCCGCATCGCCGCCTTCCTGCGCGCGCAGGGCGTCGCGCCCGGCCAGGAAGTGATCGTCCATTGCGAGCAGCCGGCCGACCTGCTGTGCGGCATCTGGGCCTGCATTCTCTTGGGCGTGCTGCCGCTGCCGCTGACCCCGGCCAGTCCCTACGATGCGCCGGCCAATCCGCTCTGGCACCTGCTGGGCCCGGACAGCATGCTTACCTGCCGCACCATCCTAGCCAGCCAGGCCCAGTCGGGCGCCACCAGCGCGGCGCTGGCCGCGCGCGGCCTCGACGCCACCATCCACCTGATCGACGGCGCTGGCGCGCGCGCGTGCGAGGCGCTGCCGGCCCATGCATGGACTGGCGCGACCGACGCCCTGATGCTGCTCACCTCCGGCAGCACCGGCGCGCCCAAGGGCGTGCTGTTGCCGCACCGCAGCCTGCTGGCGCTGGCGCGCGCGGTCAGCGGCGCCTTCGGCCTGGCCGCCACCGAAACCTCGCTCAACTGGCTGGCGCTCGACCATGTGGGCGGCCTGGTGCAGCACCACCTGCGCGACCTGTGCCTGGGCAACGAGCAGCTGCATGTCGACACCGCCTACGTGCTGGCCGATCCGACCCGCATGCTGGGGCTGATCGAACGGCATCGCGTGTCGCTGCTGTGGATGGCCAATTTCGGCTTTAACCTGGTCAACGAGCACGCCGCCGCGATCGCGGCCGGGCGCTGGGACCTGGCCAGCGTCAAGCTGTGGGAAAACGGCGGCGAAGCGGTGACCCACGACAGCTGCCAGCGCTTCCTGGCGCTGCTGGCCCCGCACGGCTTGCGCGCCGACGTCATCAAGCCGGTGTTCGGCATGACCGAAACCACCTCGGCCTGCATCGGCGCGCACAATCTGCGCGGCGGGCAGCAGGACAATGTGCACTGGCTGAGCGAGACCGCGCTCGACCAGCCGGTCAGGCGCGCCCTGCCGGGCGAAGGCAGTCCCTTCGTCGAGGTCGGCCAACCGTTTCCCGGCAGCGCCGTGCGGGTGGTCGATGCGGCCGGCCAGGTGTGCCGCGCCGGTGTGGCCGGCCGCATCGAAGTGAGCGGCCTGCAGTTGATGTCCGGTTACTACCGCAACGACAAGGCCAACCGCGATACCTTCACCGCCGATGGCTGGCTGCGCATGGGCGACTGCGGCTTCGTCGTCGGCGGCAGCCTGGTGGTCACCGGGCGCGAGAAGGAAATCGTGATCGTCAACGGACTCAACTACGCGGCGCACGCGCTCGAAAACACGGTCGAGGGCGTGGCAGGGGTGCGCAGCGGCTGCTGCGCCGCGGTCGCGGCGCGCCAGGCCGGCGACGTCACCGACAGCCTGGTGGTGTTTTACAGCGCGCTCGACGGCGGCGCCGATGCGGCCGCCATCGAGGCGGCGCTGATCGCCGAACACGGCTTGCGTCCGGCCGCCCTGGTGGCGCTCGACAGCGCCGACTTCCCGCGCACCGCGATCGGCAAGATCCGCCGCCAGCATCTGGCGGCCGGCTTCGTGGCCGGCCACTTCGCCGAGCGCATCACGCTCCAGGGGCAGGGCACGCTGGGCGAGCGCGCCGCCGTGCCCGGCTGGCATTTCGAGCTCGACTGGACCGCCGCGGCGCCCGCCGCCGCAGTGGCGCGGCGCGTGCTGTGGCTGGGCGGACAGGCCCCGACGCAAGCGACCCTGGTGGCCATGCCCGGGGCCGGCTTCACCGGTTTCGATGACAACGGCCGCGCGCGCTACCGCGCCGGCGAAGCGGCCGACCTGGCCGCGCTGCTCGCTGCCGCCGACGAACGCCTCGACGGCGTGCAGGCGGTGATCGACGCCCAGTGGCAGGCGCCGGCGCTGGCCGATGACGCCGCCAGCGCCAGCGCGGCGCTGGGCCAGGCGCACGCGCACTGGGAAGCGCTGTGCGCGGCCGCCGAGCTGCTGCCGGAGGCGCCGGCCATCGTGCTGGCCACCAGCAACGCCTTCGCCATCGACGGCGCCGAGGCGGGCATCGCGCATGCGGCGCTGCCCGGGGTCGGCGCCAGCCTGGCGCAGGCCCATCCGCGCCTGCGCGTGGTGCTGGTTGACGGCGCCGCGCCGGACCAGGTGTTCAACGAATGTGCCGGCGAGGGTCAGGTGGCCTACCGCGGCGGGGTGCGCCTGGTGCCCACCCTGCGCCCGCTGGCGCCGGCCGCAGTGCCGCTGGCACCGCGCCAGCTCTTGCGCGCCGGCGGCCGCTATCTCGTCATCGGCGGCCTCGGCGGGGTGGGCGCGCACCTGTGCCTGCACTTGCTGCGCAACTTCGGCGCCCGCCTGACGCTGGCCGGACGCAGCGGCGTCGAGCAGGCGGGAGCGCGCAGCCAGGTGTTCGCTTACCTGGCCGGACAGGCGGCCCTGGTCGAGGGCGCAGCGCTGGCCTACCGCCAGCTGGACGGCGCCGACGCTGTGCCGCTGCAGGAGTCGCTCGCGGCCGCGCTCGACGCCGCCGAACGCGATGGCGCGCTCGATGGCGTTTTCAACCTGGCCGGCGAAGGCTCGATCGCCGACGTCCTGGCGGCGCCCCCCCCCCCCCGCCGCCCCCCCCCCCCCCAGGCCCCCCCCCCCCCCCCCCCCGCGGGGGGCGCCGCGCGCCCCCCCCCCGGGGGGGGGGGGGCCCCCCCCCGGGGGGGGGTGTGGTGGG
>NZ_VVIW01000064.1 GCF_011682045.1 Massilia aquatica
ATCGACTGTTAATTGTTAAAGAACTTATTCGGTATTTCCATCTTGCCGCATGGTACGAAGCGTTGTGTTCGTTGCAGCAGAGAGGTGAGATTATGCAGCGTTTCGCGTTTCTCGTCAACCTCTTTTTTACTACCGCGCCTCCTTGGAGACGGCCCTGACAGTCTGCTAACTACTTGATTTCGTTAACCCTTTCTGCGGGGAGGCGAACTATAGCAAAGCTTCTTATTTGTTGGCAAGTGTTTTCTATGCAAAGCCGGGTAGACTCCTCCATACCTCCAACATTGAATGAATATTATGGATATTGGCCTGTCGCTTTTACAGATTTCCGCATCCCATGCACTGAACGACGAGCAGCATCGACAGCTCCGCCAACTGTCCGGCCTCGACGACGAGCCGGCCAACCTGGTCCGGCTTTTTCGTATCAGCCTGGCTCTCATTGCGGCGTCGTTGATCGGCCTTGGAATTATTTTCTGGATTGCGGCGAACTGGGATTCACTTGCACGCGCGACCCGCTTTATCCTGTTGCAGGGCGTGGTGGTGATCATGTGCATTGGCGCGTATGCACGACCCGCTGCACGGATTCCGCTGGCCCTGCTCGCGCTGCTCGCTATCGGTGCGGTGTTCGCATACTTCGGCCAGACCTACCAGACAGGCGCCGATCCCTGGCAACTGTTTGCCCTATGGGCGCTGCTGGGCCTGCCTTTATGCCTTTCTGTGCGACACGACGCCCTGTGGACGCCGTGGGCCTTGATTGCCATGACCGCAATTTCGCTCTGGCTACATGCGAACATGGGACATCGCTGGCATTTGGACCAGCGCGAAATCCACTTTCAGGTGACAGCTTGCATTGGCGGCTTGACGATCGCTGCGCTGCTCAGCCCTCTGTTTGCGCAGTGGACTGGCGCCGGACGCTTGTCCATGCGCGTGGCCGTCACGCTCGCGGTAATCAGCGTCGCGCTGCTTGGGATTGCCGGCCTGGTGAGTTCGGAGATATCAGGACAATTTTGGCTGGCCCTGTTCATGTTGACGATCGCCGCTGCGGCGTTCATATCGCATCGCCTATTCGATGTATTTTCCCTGAGCGGCATCGGGCTGGCATTGAATATTCTCCTGATTGGACTACTGGCGCACATGGTCAACCTCGATAGCGCGCGCTGGTCCATTCCAATGCTGCTGTTCCTTGGCCTCGCAGCTGCCGGCTTGCTGGCCGCGACCGTGAGCGCCATTCTCAAACTGTCGGAGCGTGCCACGCTCAATGGCGGTGCGAAATGAGCCGCCCACTCGACCAGATGATCGCCGATGCGATTGCCGCCGGCGTTTTGCCGCCCTCCGCCGCAGTTATCCGGCACGAGGCGCATCGTCCTTGGCCAGTTGTGTTGTTGACCGCGCTCGGAGCCTGGTTGGCGGCCCTTCCATTAATGGGCATCATTTTTCTGATTTGTGACGACTTTGTCAGCCGGAGCAGAAGCGCTTTGTATCCTATCTCGCTCGTGCTCTGCGGCGGCGCAATTTACATTCTGCGCCGCGCCTCTCTGCCCCTGTTCGTCGAACAGCTGTCAATTCCAGCATTACTGACCGGCGCAGCGACCATGAGCGTGGCGTTCTACTTCGACCTGTCGACGCATGAGGCCTCACTCAGCGTCGCCTTGCTGGCGATGGTCCTGGCCGTCCTGATTCCGCGCAACTGGTTGCGTGTGCTGCTGGGCGCGCAAGCCTGCGCCTTCATTATCGTGGCAATGATCGCGCTTTACACCAACGACATTCGCGACCGCGATCATTTCTGGATTGTGGTGCATGGTGCGGTGGTGATCTGGCTCGTTACCGACTTTGTGCAGCGACAATTTCTGCGCAGTGTATTCATTGACCGGGTGGCCACCGGGTGGGTACTCACTCTCATCGCATGCCTTGCACTCTGGACAGGAATGACATTCATGGTTGGCGCCGCGATCGATGGCGCTCCGGTCGGCACGACGGCGCCGCTGTCGCAACGGTTGGCGTTTTTTGCCCAATGCACATCAGCGGCAATGATCCTTGCCGGGGCGGCCTGGCTGGCCAGGTGCTGGCCGGCGTTACGCAAACCCTGGTACGGACTCACAATTGCAGTGTTGACGGGACTGGCGGTACTGATGCCGTCACTCGGCGCAATTTTGCTGATTTTCGCCGTGTTCGCGAGCGCCGGTCGCTGGCGCATTGCGGCGGCAGCGGCAGCGGCGGCCGCATGGGCTACCGGTGCGCTGTATTATCAGCTGGCATATCCGCTGGCGACCAAGGCGCTATTGCTGATCGGCGCCGGCGCGCTGTTTGGCCTGATTGCCTGGCTTGCCATTCGCGAGGGCGAACCGGTAATCTCCAGCGCCGGCGCCGCCCCTGTGCCACCGGATTCGACAGCGCGCCGGATCGGCATTGCAGTAACGGCGCTCGGGGTACTCGCCATCGCCAATATCGGCATCTGGCAAAAGGAATCGCTGATTTCTCACGGTCGTCCTATTCTGGTTGAACTGGCCCCTGTCGATCCGCGCTCGATCATGCAGGGCGATTACATGCGCTTGAATTTCAAATTGCCGCAAGCGATAGCAGAGACAGGTGCGGTGGAAACGGGAGGCGAGCGATTGATGGTTGCCGGCAAGGTCAACGAGAATGGAGTTGCGGAGCTGACACGCCTATACGATGGCAGGCCGCTTGCACCAGGCGAGATCACTATCGAACTGACCCCGCGCCACGGCGGTTATACGGTAGTGACCGATGCGTGGTACTTCCAGGAAGGCGAGGCGAAACGGTGGGAAGCGGCAAAGTACGGCGAATTCCGCGTCGATGCGAATGGAAAAGCACTACTCGTTGGCATGCGCGGCGCGCATCTCGAGCCGCTCTGATGCGAGAGCAGGAGTGCGCGTCTCACTAATCGGATTCAAGCTGTGCCCGGGGCGACGCATCTGGCGAAAGTACCGGGCCGTGGAAGGTGCGCGCGCGTCGGGCGGCGTGTACCTTGACGGTACCCTGGCGTGTGCAGTTGTTAATGCGCTTTCCTGGCCGCAGGACGCAGTAGCTTGAATTCGGACGCCGCGTTGGATATCGAGCTCAGATTTAATGCAAGCGATGTTCATGGCGGCAAGCGCCACATACTTTCTTGTGGTGTTTCGCTTATCGAATGTAGATCGACATGCGGCCCTGTTCGAAGAGAAAACTTCCCGATCAATACAAAAACGCGGACGAAAAAAAACCCCGGTTTGCACTAAGCGCGATCTTGAGCGCGCTTAAGCTTACCGGGGTCTTTCTCTTATAACTAGCCTGACGATGACCTACTTTCACACTGGTTGCAGCACTATCATCGGCGTAAAATCGTTTCACGGTCCTGTTCGGGATGGGAAGGGGTGGTACCGATTTA
>NZ_VVIW01000065.1 GCF_011682045.1 Massilia aquatica
TGCAACTCTAGAAAGGAGGTGATCCAGCCGCACCTTCCGATACGGCTACCTTGTTACGACTTCACCCCAGTCACGAATCCTACCGTGGTAAGCGCCCCCCTTGCGGTTAAGCTACCTACTTCTGGTAAAACCCGCTCCCATGGTGTGACGGGCGGTGTGTACAAGACCCGGGAACGTATTCACCGCGACATGCTGATCCGCGATTACTAGCGATTCCAACTTCATGTAGTCGAGTTGCAGACTACAATCCGGACTACGATACACTTTCTGGGATTAGCTCCCCCTCGCGGGTTGGCGGCCCTCTGTATGTACCATTGTATGACGTGTGAAGCCCTACCCATAAGGGCCATGAGGACTTGACGTCATCCCCACCTTCCTCCGGTTTGTCACCGGCAGTCTCATTAGAGTGCTCTTTCGTAGCAACTAATGACAAGGGTTGCGCTCGTTGCGGGACTTAACCCAACATCTCACGACACGAGCTGACGACAGCCATGCAGCACCTGTGTTACGGCTCTCTTTCAAGCACACCTCGATCTCTCGTGGCTTCCGTACATGTCAAGGGTAGGTAAGGTTTTTCGCGTTGCATCGAATTAATCCACATCATCCACCGCTTGTGCGGGTCCCCGTCAATTCCTTTGAGTTTTAATCTTGCGACCGTACTCCCCAGGCGGTCTACTTCACGCGTTAGCTGCGTTACCAAGTTAATTAAAACCCGACAACTAGTAGACATCGTTTAGGGCGTGGACTACCAGGGTATCTAATCCTGTTTGCTCCCCACGCTTTCGTGCATGAGCGTCAATCTTGACCCAGGGGGCTGCCTTCGCCATCGGTGTTCCTCCACATCTCTACGCATTTCACTGCTACACGTGGAATTCTACCCCCCTCTGCCAGATTCTAGCCTTGCAGTCTCCATCGCAATTCCCAGGTTGAGCCCGGGGATTTCACGACAGACTTACAAAACCGCCTGCGCACGCTTTACGCCCAGTAATTCCGATTAACGCTTGCACCCTACGTATTACCGCGGCTGCTGGCACGTAGTTAGCCGGTGCTTATTCTTCAGGTACCGTCATTAGCAAAGGATATTAGCCTTCACCGTTTCTTCCCTGACAAAAGAGCTTTACAACCCGAAGGCCTTCTTCACTCACGCGGCATTGCTGGATCAGGCTTTCGCCCATTGTCCAAAATTCCCCACTGCTGCCTCCCGTAGGAGTCTGGACCGTGTCTCAGTTCCAGTGTGGCTGGTCGTCCTCTCAGACCAGCTACTGATCGATGCCTTGGTAGGCCTTTACCCCACCAACTAGCTAATCAGATATCGGCCGCTCCAGGAGCATGAGGTTCTTGCGAAGCCCCCACTTTCATCCTTAGATCGTATGCGGTATTAGCGTAACTTTCGCTACGTTATCCCCCACTCCAGGGTACGTTCCGATATATTACTCACCCGTTCGCCACTCGCCGCCAGGTTGCCCCGCGCTGCCGTTCGACTTGCATGTGTAAGGCATGCCGCCAGCGTTCAATCTGAGCCAGGATCAAACTCTTCAGTTCAATCTCTGTTTAATGTCCTTGCGGACAGATCGCTCACTCAAAATACTGACAAGCTCATCTTTCGATGCGCC
>NZ_VVIW01000066.1 GCF_011682045.1 Massilia aquatica
GCGCTATGCTATGCCCACATTTTTGCAAGTTTCCAGCCGTGCACCATGCTGTCGAAGCGCTGTAGCCCATGCAGCATGGTGATCGGTCCCGGTTTTGCTTCGCTGGCATAGCCGGTCCATCCTCCTAACCGCGCAATTATCCAGCTAGCCCACGCCATGCTATGCATGGGGTGGGGGTCTTTTTGCTTGGCAGTCCTTCCCTGGAGACTGCCCTGCAGCTTTCCCAGCACTTCTACCTCATCGTCGTCAAATGCGTCACTCGCCGGCTGCTGCGTCTGACCGTCGCGGGCATTGATCAGCTGTAGCGTGCGCGTTGCCACCAGCGTCGCAATGCTGGCCAGTTTTACCAATTCGCTCGCTTCTTCCAACTGACTCGACTCCAAAGCGAGCCCTTGCCGCTTCAACGTACGGAACAACTGCTCGATCTGCCACCGCTGCTCATACCAGTTCAGTAGCTGGAATGCTTGTTCGCTTGCTGTCACTTCATGGGTGGTTAGCAGAATCCAGTGCACCGGTTGCTCGCCGGGCACCACTGTTTCGGGGCGCTCCCTCAGATCCACCACCGTTAGCGCGATACTGGCCTGCCGTGCACGGCAACCTTGAGGGCGTCGGATCTTTACCCGCCCGTAGCGCAACTCCATGCGCGCCCGGTGTGCGGTACGTGCGCCCTTGCGTTCACCGTCCGTACTGCGGAATGCCTTACCTGCTGGTCGCGCCGACACATCGAGGATTTTACAGGCCATCGCTGGCTGGCTGTCCAGCCAGGCAAACAATGTGCCGCCCTCTTCGATCGGCCGGTCACAACGCGCACGAGTGAGCAGGTGCAGATGACCGTCAGGGATACGGTCCCACATTTCGTAAATGTCGCTTTCGCGATCCGCCACCATCGTCACCAGCTCGGCCTTCTCCAAACAGCGTCCAGCTCCCTGCGCGCCTTCCAGCCAGCACATCGATTCCTTTTCCTCGATGGCCCGTCGCCCCCGCTTAGTCGCTCTGTGCGGGTCACGCACCCATGTTACCTGGTGCGCAATGCCGAGGCAGGCGTTGCTTTCAGCATCAACTGCCAGCACCGGATGGATAAACAGTCCGCAGCCGCTGTTCTTGCTGATGTCACCCAATCCGCTAGTACGTCGGGCGTGTGCGCTGTAGTTCAATTCACTGGTGTCTTGAATGGCCAGCACATGGCGACCGGCCGCTGCCTGTGCAGTGCGCATGCTGCCGTAACGAGTGATTTCTCCTGAAGTCACGCTGTGATGCTCCAGTAACCGGTGAAACCGTCTTTGTGTGGCACGGTCATCGCTCAACTGCCGCAAACACACCGTGCCACGTTCGATCATTCGACTATAGAGCAGTGATCCGGTCTTGCAAAGCCGCTTATCACCGAACTCCCCGATGCAAGGAGCATCGGCTACCAACATTGTCGCCTCCATCGCC
>NZ_VVIW01000067.1 GCF_011682045.1 Massilia aquatica
TGAAGCAATCGGAAGTGGTTCCAAGAAAAGCCTCTAAGCTTCAGTCATACGAGACCGTACCGCAAACCGACACAGGTGGGCGAGATGAGTATTCTAAGGCGCTTGAGAGAACTCGGGAGAAGGAACTCGGCAAATTGGTACCGTAACTTCGGGAAAAGGTACGCCCCGGTAGCTTGACTGGTTTACTCCAGAAGGGTGAAAGGGTTGCAATAAACTGGTGGCTGCGACTGTTTAATAAAAACACAGCACTCTGCAAACACGAAAGTGGACGTATAGGGTGTGACGCCTGCCCGGTGCTGGAAGATTAAATGATGGGGTGCAAGCTCTTGATTGAAGTCCCAGTAAACGGCGGCCGTAACTATAACGGTCCTAAGGTAGCGAAATTCCTTGTCGGGTAAGTTCCGACCTGCACGAATGGCGTAACGATGGCCACACTGTCTCCTCCCGAGACTCAGCGAAGTTGAAATGTTTGTGATGATGCAATCTACCCGCGGCTAGACGGAAAGACCCCATGAACCTTTACTGTAGCTTTGCATTGGACTTTGAACCAATCTGTGTAGGATAGGTGGGAGGCTTTGAAGCGGTGACGCCAGTCATCGTGGAGCCATCCTTGAAATACCACCCTGGTTTGTTTGAGGTTCTAACCTTGGTCCGTTATCCGGATCGGGGACAGTGCATGGTAGGCAGTTTGACTGGGGCGGTCTCCTCCTAAAGTGTAACGGAGGAGTTCGAAGGTACGCTAGATACGGTCGGACATCGTGTTGATAGTGCAATGGCATAAGCGTGCTTAACTGCGAGACTGACAAGTCGAGCAGGTACGAAAGTAGGACATAGTGATCCGGTGGTTCTGTATGGAAGGGCCATCGCTCAACGGATAAAAGGTACTCTGGGGATAACAGGCTGATTCCTCCCAAGAGTTCATATCGACGGGGGAGTTTGGCACCTCGATGTCGGCTCATCACATCCTGGGGCTGTAGCCGGTCCCAAGGGTATGGCTGTTCGCCATTTAAAGTGGTACGTGAGCTGGGTTTAAAACGTCGTGAGACAGTTTGGTCCCTATCTGCCGTGGGCGTTGGAAATTTGAAGGGGGCTGCTCCTAGTACGAGAGGACCGGAGTGGACAGACCTCTGGTGTACCGGTTGTCACGCCAGTGGCATTGCCGGGTAGCTAAGTCTGGAAGAGATAACCGCTGAAAGCATCTAAGCGGGAAACTTGCCTTGAGATGAGATTTCCCAGAGCCTTGAGCTCTTTAAAGGGTCGTTCGAGACCAGGACGTTGATAGGTCAGGTGTGGAAGTGCAGTAATGCATTAAGCTAACTGATACTAATTGCCCGTACGGCTTGTCCCTATAACCTTAGCAGGTGCAGAGATAAGAAATGCGCGTTGTGTTTTGTGCGATA
>NZ_VVIW01000068.1 GCF_011682045.1 Massilia aquatica
ATCGACTGTTAATTGTTAAAGAACTTATTCTGTACTGCCTTCTGCCGTTTGCTACGAAGCGTTGTGTTCGTTGCAGCAGAGAGGTGAGATTATGCAGCGTTTCGCGTTTTTCGTCAACCTCTTTTTTACTACCGCGTCTCCTTGGAGACGGCCCTGACAGACTGCTAACTACTTGATTTCGTTAACCCTTTCTGCGGGGAGGCGAACTATAGCAGAGCTTCTCAAACTTTGCCAAGTTGTTTTGACGCTGGACCGATAGAACGTCGCAGGAATCGCCAGGTAGAGACGCGCTGCTGGCTGTTTGCCGACGCCGCAGGCCTTGTTGGATGAGCGCGATTGCATGTGGCCCCTTCGGGCTCAGGCTTCTCGTTGGCCAAAAAAAATCCCGCCGGGCTTTCGCCTGGCGGGACTTTCTTAAGAACGATGACTTAGAACTGGAACGATACGCCAGCGCTGAAGTTGGTCAGATCGCTGCTTGGACGCTGAACTTCGATACGACCCGAAATTGCTGGCGTGAAAGCGTAGGTTGCGCCAAAGCCATACAGCGCTTTGTTCGTCGACTCGGTTGCGCTGTAGCCGCCAGCGGATGCTTTAGCTTCCAGACGGTTATAGCCCAGACGACCGAACAGGCCGAAGCCGCTGCTCAGTGGAACCGAACCGATGACCGAGATAGCAGCTTGGTCGAAGGTAACGTCGGTGTTGCGTTCGTCGAACGAAGCCAGACGGCGATAGCCTGCTTCAACCGCGATGGTCGGGGTGATGTTGTAGCCGACGAACGCGCCGTAGCCGGTTTCGCGGTCGGAGTAGTCGTCAACTTTGGTGGTGCCGAAATCGCCACCAACATAGAATTTGTTCGCTTCAGCGGCGAAAGACGAGGAAGCCATAACGGCCAGAGCTGCTGCAAATGCGATCTTTTTAAACACGGGTAAATCCTTTTTTATTAGTTAAATTATCCAACTAAGACTACGTCTTGGTCGCGTGCCATATTTTACTCGGGGTTCAGACCATAGACAATTTTGCACAATAGGATTAACGAATAATGTTGTTTTCCGATGCTTATCCGAGCCTTTAAGGCCCGATTAATATTCAGTCGTGCCGGGAAAATGCAACGACGAATCCATTGATGAAAACTTCCCGATCAATACAAAAACGCGGACGAAAAAAAAACCCGGTTTGCACTAAGCGCGATCTTGAGCGCGCTTAGGCTTACCGGGGTCTTTCTCTTATAACTAGCCTGACGATGACCTACTTTCACACTGGTTGCAGCACTATCATCGGCGTAAAATCGTTTCAC
>NZ_VVIW01000069.1 GCF_011682045.1 Massilia aquatica
CCCTGGATGAGAAACCTCCGGAAAAGCTTTTACATTCAATGAGTTACACAAGGGGCTTGTAAACTGTTCCGAATTCGCGTTTACTCTCGGGATTTCGGTGGGCACGTGATCAAGGTGGCGCAGCAGTGGACGGAACAAGAATTTGCCGGACTCAGTCTCGGTGATGCCCGCCTCAACAAGAGGGCGAAGCGAATGATGGAGCGATTTTCGGCCAATCCGACGGCCAGTATCCCGGATACGTGCGACAGTTGGAGCGAGACGTGTGCGGCCTACCGTTTTTTGGGCAATGCCGAGGTGGAATGGGAAGCCATCCTTGCACCGCACTGGGCGCGTACCGAGGAACGAATGCGTGCACAGCCTGTCGTGCTGTGTATTCAGGACACAACGGAGCTCGATTTCAACGGCCAGGAGATCGACGGCCTGGGACCGCTCAATTACGAAACTCGGCGCGGCATGTACTTGCACCCGACATATGCGGTGACGACCGACCGTGAGCCGCTCGGTGTACTTGCCGCGTGGATGTGGGCGCGTGAGAAACGCGGCGCCGATGGCGTCAGGCCAGGCTAGAGCGAGAGTAAGCGCTGGGTCGAAGGCTATCAGCGCGTGGCGGAAATGGCGACGCTCATGCCCGATACGCGGCTGGTGTATGTCGCTGATCGCGAAGCCGACATGGTGGAAATGATGCGCTGCTCGCGCGATCTGGGCAACCCGGCCGACTGGCTGGTGCGGGCCAAACATAATCGCTGCTTGCCTGACCAGGATGGCGCCAAATTGTGGGAGGCGACCACCAGCGCAGTACCACTGGGCGAGATCACCTTCGCCATCGGCTCTCGTGAAAATCAGAAAGGGCGTACCGTACGCCAGCAACTGTGGGCACGCGAGGTCGAGATCAAGGATGGAGAAAAGGGACGGATCACCGTCACCTGCGTCGTGGCGCGTGAAGTGGGCACCCCCGCAGGCGTCAAACCCATCGAATGGCGCCTGCTGACCAACCGTAGCGTCACCACCCAAGACCAGACAGTCGAACTGATCGACTGGTATCGAGCGCATTGGGAAATCGAAATTTATTTCCATGTGCTAAAAAACGGCTGTGAAGTCGAAGCTTTGCAACTGTCGAGCATGGAGCGCATTGAGCGCGCGTTGGCGCTGTTCATGGTCGTCGCCTGGCGCATTACGTATTTGATGCGCAAAGGTAGAACTTGCCCGGACTTGGCTGCATCGCTCTTCTTCGACCCTGACGAGATTCGTGGAGCCCACCTGCTAACCAAGAGGAAAATGC
>NZ_VVIW01000006.1 GCF_011682045.1 Massilia aquatica
CGCTGCGCGTGAGCGCACCGGTGGCAGCGACGACCGCGCCGGCCGACCTGCTGGCGCGCGCGCGCCGCCAGTCCGACCTGGGCGACATGCAGGGCGCCGCCGCGGCCTGCCGCGAGCTGCTGGCGGCCGACCCCGATTCGGCCGACGCCTATTTCATCCTCGGCATGGTCAGCGAATGCGAACAAAAGATGGACGCCGCCGGCGACTACTGGCGCCGCTGCGTCTACCTCAAACCCGACCACTACGATGCGCTCTGCCACCTGGCCCTGCTGGCCGAGCAAAGCGGCGACCGGACGCAGGCGGCCGCCTTCAAGCAGCGCGCCGCGCGCGTGTACCAGCGCAGCAAGGGCAGCGATCGCGATAGCGCACCGCGCAAGGATGCCCGATGAGCAGCAGCCCGGATACCCTGCACGCGCTGGACGACCAGGATTGCTGGAACCGGATCGGCGTGGCCGGCGACATGAGCTGCCCCAAGCTCGAACAGCATGTCCACTGCCGCAACTGCGAGGTGTACGCCGGCGCGGCCAGGCGCAGCATGCAGCGCCCGGTGGACGCGGCTTACCGCGAGGACTGGGCCGCGCTGCTGCGCCAGCCGCAGGCCGCGCGCGCGCAGCACGACAGCTCGGGCCTGGTGTTCCGCCTCGGGCGCGAGTGGCTGATGCTGCCGACCCGCATCGTGTCCTCGGTCGCACCGCTGGCGGCCAGCCACTCGCTGCCGCACCGCAGCGGCGGCGGCCTGACCGGCATCGTCAACGTCGGCGGCACCCTGGCGCCCTCGATCGCCCTGGCCACCCTGCTCGGCATCGACGAAAACGACGCCCCGCAACAGGGTGGCCGCCACGTGTTCGCGCGCCTGCTCGTCATCGATTGGGAAGAACAGCGCTTCGCCCTGCCGGTGGCGGACCTGCACGGCATCCTGCGCTACGGCGCGGCCAGCGTGGGCGCGCCGGCGGCCACCCTCAATAAAGGCTTGCAGCGCTTCATCACCGGCGTGCTGACCCACGGCGACATGCGCATCGGCGTGCTCGACGCGCCGCTGATCGGCCACCAGCTGGCAAGGCTGCTGCGATGAGCACCGGCAGCGGCGACCTCAGTCAATTCTCGATGCTGGACCTGTTCCGCATGGAGGCGGACGGCCAGACCCAGGTTCTCACCGACGGCCTGCTCTCCATGGAGCGCGGCGGCGGCGACGCGTCCACCCTTGAAGCGATGATGCGCGCCGCCCACTCGATCAAGGGCGCGGCCGCGATTGTCGGCCTGGACGTGGTGGTGCAGCTGGCGCACGGCATGGAAGACGCCTTCATCGCCGCCCAGCACGGCCAGTTGCAGCTCACGCCCGCGCGCATCGACGTGCTGCTGGCCGGGGTCGACCTGATGCTGCAGTTCTCGACCCTGGACGAAGCCGGCCTGCCGGCCTGGCTGGACCAGCATGGCGCGCGCATCGGCGCCACCATGAACAGCATTGCCGGGATTGCGCAGATCCAGTCGGCGCCGCTGCCGGACCTGCCGCCGCTGCCGGCTGCACCGCCGCCGCCGGCCATGCCGGTGATGGAAGCGTGCGCGCCGCCGCGCGCCGCCCTGCCCGACGAAGCCGCGCCGCAGCGGGTCCAGGGCGCGCCCAAGGTAGTCCAGAACTTCGACCGCCTGCTGGCCCTGGCCAGCGAATCGCGCATCAACGCGCACCAGATGCACCCGTTCATCGCGTCGCTGCAGCGCTTCAAGCGCAACCAGGCGACCCTGTTCCAGGCACTCGAACAACTGCACGACGCGGTGGTGCGCGGGGGCGATGCGGCCCTGATCGAACAATCGGCCCTGGCCGGGCAAAAAGCGCATCCGCTCAAGCAGTTCATGCTCGAACACATGGCCGACATCGAAAGCTACGAGCGGCGCCTGCTGGGCGTGTCGAAAAACCTGGTGGACGAAGTGCTGACCTTGCGCATGCGCCCTTTCCGCGACGGCGTGCAAGCCTTTCCGCGCATGGTGCGCGACCTGGCGCGCAGCTTGGGCAAGGAAGCGCAGCTGGTCATCGAAGGCGAAGACACGCTGGTCGACCGCGACATCCTGGCGCGCATCGAAAGCCCGCTCAACCACATGCTGCGCAACGCCGTCGACCATGGCATGGAAAGCCAGTCCGAACGCATCGCCGCCGGTAAACCAGCGCTCGGGACCATCGTACTGGAAGCGCGCCACCGCGCCGGCATGCTCAGTATCGAAATTTCCGACGACGGGCGCGGGGTGGACATCGAACGCATCCGCCGCCAGGTAGTCGAGCGCAAGATGGCCAGCGCCGCCATGGCCGCCGCCATGTCGCAGCCGGAACTGATCGAATTCCTGTTCCTGCCCGCCTTCAGCCTGAAGGAAACCACCAGCGCCATCTCCGGGCGCGGCGTGGGCCTGGACATCGTGCACCAGACCATCCGCGAGCAAAATGGCACGGTACGTATCGAGTCGGTGCCGGGCGCTGGTTTTCGCACCTTCATCACCCTGCCGCTGACCCAGTCGATCGTGCGCGCGCTGGTGGTCGACGTGCAGGGCGAAGCCTACGCGATCCCGATCGTCAAGGTGGAACGGGTGCTCAAGGTGCCGCAAAGCGAGATCCACACCTTGGAGAACAAGCAATTCTTCGACTTCGGCGGCGAGCACCTCGGCCTGGCGTCGGCGGCCCAGGTGCTCGAACTGGGCCAGATCGGCGCCGGCGCTGGCGAGCTGCCGGTGGTGGTGATCGGCGCGGCCCAGCGCCGCTACGCGCTGGTGGTCGATGCGATCCGCGGCGAACAAAGCCTGGCGGTGCAGGCGCTCGACCCGATTTTCGGGAAGATGCGCGACATCAGCGCCGGCGCCCTGCTCGACGACGGCGCCCCGGTCCTGATCCTCGACGTGCCCGACCTGCTGCTGTCGATCGACAAGCTGCTGCACGAAGGCGGCCTGCACCAGCTGGGCGCGCGCGGCGGCCCCGAAAAACGCAAGGTCAAGCGCATCCTGGTGGTGGACGACTCGCTCACCGTGCGCGAAATGGAACGCAAGCTGCTGCAGGGACGCGGCTACCAGGTCGACATCGCCATCGATGGCATCGACGGCTGGAACGTGGTGCGCAGCGGCGACTACGACCTGTTAATCACCGACGTCGACATGCCGCGCATGGACGGCATCGAACTCGTTGGCCTGGTCAAGAAGGATATCCACTTGTACAAACTGCCCGTCATGATCGTCTCCTACAAGGACCGACCCGAAGACCGCGCGCGCGGCATGGGCGCCGGCGCCGACTACTACCTGACCAAGGGCAGCTTCCACGACGAGACCCTGCTCGACGCCGTGTTTGACCTGATCGGAGAGGCCGGCCTATGAAGATCGGGATCGCCAACGACGTCGCCATGGCGGCCGAAGCGCTGCGCCGGGTGGTGGCCAGCACCAGCGAGCACCAGGTCCTGTGGATCGCGCGCAGCGGCCTGGAAGCGGTGCGCATGTGCGCCGACAACCGTCCCGACCTGGTGCTGATGGACCTGAACATGCCGGAACTGGACGGGGTCGAGGCGACCCGCCAGATCATGGAAAGGACGCCCTGCGCGATTTTGGTGGTCACCGGCCAGCCGCAGGACAATGTGAGCCAGGTGTTCCGCGCGCTCGGCGCCGGCGCGCTCGATGTCACCGCCACCCCGCTGCTGGCGCGCGACGGCGGCGGCGGCGACGCGGCCCTGCTGCACAAGATCAAGACCATCGGCAAACTGATACGCGTCAGCGGCGCCGAGAGCGCATCGGCGCATGCGCCCGAGCGGCCCGACGCCAGGATCAAGCACCTGCTGGCGATCGGATCGTCCACCGGCGGCCCGATCGCGGTGGCCAAGATCCTGGCCGGCTGGAACCCGGCGCCCGGCACCGCCATCGTGGTGGTCCAGCACATCGACGAAAACTTCGCCGCCCATTTTTCCAAGTGGCTTGGCGAGCAGCTCCTGATGCCGGTGCGCGTGGTCGAAGACGGCGACCCGCTCGAAGCGGGCTGCGTGCAGATCGCCCGCACCAACGACCACCTGGTCATGAGCGCGCGCCACCGCCTGCACTACGACGACGTGCCGCGCGACTACGCTTACCGGCCGTCGGTCGACGTGTTCTTCCACTGCGTGGCCCGGCACTGGGAAGGCGACGCCACCGGCGTGCTGCTGACCGGCATGGGGCGCGACGGCGCCGCCGGCCTGCTGGCCATGCGCCAGGCCGGCAAGAGCACCATCGCCCAGGACCAGGCCAGCAGCGCCGTGTACGGCATGCCGCGCGCCGCCGCTGAAATAGATGCCGCGCAGCAAATTTTATCCTTAGAAAACATTGGGCGGGCATTGCGCAGTAGAATTGGGTCGAAACCGGCCGGGAACTAAGATTTCACCTGAGTGCCGGATACTACCGAAAAGCATATGACCGATGTCTGAAGTTTACAAAACCTACATGCCGGAACCGGCCATTTTCAAGGTGCGGGTCCTGATGGTGGACGACCAGGCGATCATTGTCGAGGCGGTGCGGCGCATGCTGGCCGATCAAACCGACATCGAATACCACTACGTGCTCGATTCCTCACTGGCGCTTGAGACCGCCGAACAATTGCAGCCGAGCCTGATCCTGCAAGACCTGGTCATGCCCGGCATCGACGGCTTCGGGCTGATCGCGCAGTACCGCGAGCGCGAGAGCCTGCGCCACGTGCCGGTGATCGTGCTCTCGGCCAAGGAAGATCCCAAGCTCAAGGCGCACAGCTTTGCGGTGGGCGCCAACGACTACATGGTCAAGCTGCCGGACCGCCTGGAACTGCTGGCGCGGGTGCGCTACCACTCGGCGGCGCACATCAGCCGCTTGCAGCGCGACGAGGCGTTCCGCTTCCTGCGCGAGAGCCAGCAAAAACTGGCCGAAGCGAACATCGAACTGCAAAAGCTCGCCGCCCTCGACGGCCTGACCGGGATCGCCAACCGGCGCCGCTTCGACGATGTCATCAAGCTCGAATGGCAGCGCGGCCAGCGCGAACAGAAGCCGCTCTCGCTCTTGATGTGCGACATCGACTGCTTCAAGGCCTACAACGACAGCTTCGGCCACCTGGCGGGCGACCTGTGCCTGAAAAAAGCGGCGGCCGTGCTGACCGAAAACCTCAAGCGTCCGGCCGACCTGGCGGCGCGCTACGGCGGCGAAGAGTTCGCCATCATCCTGCCCGAAACCAGCCTGGCGGGCGCGCACGTGGTGGCCGACGCGGTGCGCAGCCACCTGGAAAAGCTGGCGATGGAGCATCCCCAGGCGGCGGGCGGCATCGTCACCATGTCGATCGGCGTGGCCAGCGTGGTGCCGTCGCGCGGCGACAGCGCCGAGAACCTGACCGCGCGCGCCGACAAGGCCCTGTACGCCGCCAAGACGGCCGGGCGCAACCGCGTGTGCGTGGCGCAAGCAGACATTCCTCCCACCTGAACAAGGACATCCATGAGCATGATTCACAACGTCGCCATCAGCAAAAAATCGAACATCTACTTCGACGGCAAATGCGTCTCGCATACGCTGTTGCTGGCCGATGGCAGCAAAAAAACGGTGGGCGTGATTTTTCCGTCGCAGCTGACCTTCAACACGGCCGCGCCCGAAGTGATGGAAATCGTCGCCGGCAAATGCCGGGTCAAGCTGGCCGGCAGTGATGCGTGGCAGGACTACGCCGCGGGCGAGCGCTTCAGCGTCGGCGCCAACACCTCGTTCGAGATCGACACCACCGACACGCTCGACTACGTCTGCCACTTCGGCTGACCCGGGCGAACGCACGCCGCTTGGCGTGCGTCCCCGATAGCATTACCGCACGAAGCGGATCTGGCGCAGTTTGTACTGCACGCCCTGCTGGTCTCCCCACTTCGGCAAGGTGCCGAACGGCATACCGATGTTGCGCAGGTCAAAGCACGGATCGGCCGCCGCAATCAGGGTGCTGACCTTGACCGAGACCGGCGTCCAGCCACCGGGCGCCGGACGGCCGAAGACATAATCGCCCGACTTGCAATTGGTGCCCGGGCTTTCCATCTTGACCGCCAGCCCGCCTGTATTGGCGCCATAGCTGGCGACCTTGATCTCGAACTGCAGGGTGCCATTGGCGAAGTTGCTCAGGTTGACGGGCGTGCCGGTGATCATCACCAGGCCATCGCCACCGTCGGCGGCGAAGTGCATGTCCAGCCCATCGGCGGGCGTGATGGCCGCCTTGACGTGGCTGCCGTTGGACGAGTAGGTGGTCAGCGCCAGGTCGCCCGTCAGCTTGCCCGCGTCGAGCACGCCGTAGCCTGGTCCCGCCAGGGGCGGCGCGAACACCACCGGTTCCGGCACCAGGGCCGCGCAGGTGGCGGCGTCGGCATCCTTGGCCGCACCCGGCACCCAGCGGATATTGGCGAACGAGGCCACGAACGCCTTCTCGGTATAGACCAGGAACGGCGTATCGACCAGGGTGAAGTCGGCGCCCTTGCCGGCAAAGCAGGACAGCGGCACTTTCACGCTGCGTTTCGTCTCCAGCGGCAAGCCCTTGAACACACTGGTGGCGTCCACTTCGCCCGCGCACGGGTGCTTGCAGTCGACCCGCATTTTCACCGCCCCGGCCGGCGCCTTGTGCACGATGGTGTCGAACACCAGCGCCGCGTCGGCGTTGAGGTAGCTTTCGCGGTCGGCCGTGCTTGCCGCTTGCGCGTAAAACTGGCCGGCGCCGCTCCAGCTGATTTTCTTGGCGTCCTGCTGGACATTGATCTGGGTGGTCTCGGCTTTGACGTTGGGCAAAGTCGTGACCGCGTTCAGGTCGGCGCCCAGCGGCAGCGACCAGGCGCTCGGGTCGCCGATGCGGGTCGTGTAGGGCGCCTGGTCGGCCGAGCGGAACACCTCCAGGTCGCTACTGGCCTGGCTGCCGTTGCCGGCGCCCTGGGCGCAACCGAGGGCCGGCGCCGTCTCATCGAGTTTGGCCAGTGTGCTGTCGTCCGCGTAGCGCATTCCGAAGCCATAGGCAAACAGCGGATCGTAGTTGGCGTCGCCCTTATTGGCCATCTGGCAGGCCGTTCTGGGCCAGGAAAACGACAGCTTGCCGTGCATGTCCAGGTTGACGTCGCCATTGTCCTTGCGGAACAGCACATCGGTGACACCCTTGCCTTCGGTGCCGGGCAGCCAGGCCACCACGAACGCGCTCGAGCGGTTCAGTTCCTTGTTGACCCAGACCGGACGGCCGGTGACCAGCACGGTGACCACCGGCACGCCCTTGCCGCTGACGGCGTCGAGCACGGCCAGGTCTTCCGGATAGCGGCGCGCGTGCTCCAGCGTGCCGCTCCTGCCGATGTCGCCCACCCCTTCGGCGTACGGGGTTTCGCCGATGACGGCAATGACCGCCTTGAAGTCGGCTGGCTTGACGCCGGCGCCGTTCGGGCTGAACACCACATTGGCTTCGCCAGCCACCGATTTGATCGCCGTCAGGATGCTGTCGGCGTTCGGGAAGTCGGCATTGGTGTTGGCCGTGCCCTGCCAGGTGAGCGACCAGCCGCCGGTCTGGTTCGACAGGCTGTCGGCGCTCTTGCCGACTACCAGGATCTTGTCGCCGCGCTTGAGCGGCAGCACCTTGTTGTCGTTTTTGAGCAGCACCAGCGACTTTTGCACCGCTTCGCGCGCCAGGGCCCGATGCTGCAGACGGCTGGCATCGGTGAAAGGGCGTTCGAGCGGCGCCTTGGCCGTCATGATGCCGGCCCGGAATTTCACGCGCAGGATACGGGTGACGGCGTCGTCAATGCGCGCCAGTGGAATGTCGCCCTTGTTGACCGAGGCGATGGTGTTCTCGATAAACTCTTTCCACTTGTCCGGGACCATGATCATGTCGATCCCGGCGTTGATGGCTTGCGCGCAACTGCCGTCGCTGCAACCCGGCACCTGGGCGTGGCCGTTCCAGTCGCCGATGACAAAGCCGTCGAAGCCCATCTTGGTCTTGAGCACATCGGTCAGCATCTCTTTGCTGCCGTGCATCTTGCCAACCTTGATGTTCAGGCTCTCATTGTCCCAGCTGTTAAACGAGGCCATCACGGTCTGGGCGCCGGCGCCGAGGGCGTGGTAATACCCCTGGCCGTGGATGTTGATCATGTCGTTGCGGCTGGCCATGTTGACGCCCTGATCCCGGCCCTGGTCGGTGCCGCCGTCGCCCATGAAGTGCTTGGCCGTGGAGATCACGTTGCCGCCGCCGGCAAAATCGTTCTGCAAGCCCTTGACCATTTCACGCGCGTATTTGGTGACGATCAGGGGATCTTCGGAATACCCTTCGTAGGTGCGGCCCCAGCGGTCGTCGCGCACCACGGCCAGGGTCGGGGCGAAGGTCCAGTCGATCCCGGTGGAGTACACCTGGGCGGCCACGGCCGCGCCGATGCGGCGCATCAGGGCCGGGTCGTTGGCGGCGCCCAGGCCAATGTTATGCGGGAACATGGTGGCGCCGAACACATTATTGTGGCCGTGCACCGCGTCGGTGCCCCAGATCACCGGGATCCTGACCTTGGCATCGGTGGCCATCGACGCTTTCCAGTAGGCGTCGGCCAATTTCAGCCAGTCCGCCGGCGCGGCCAGCTTGTTATTGCCCGGAAAAGAGCCGCCGCCGTTGAGCACCGAGCCGATGTAGTACTGGCGTACCTGGTCCGGGGTAATGCTCTTGATTTCGGGCTGGGTCATCTGGCCGACTTTTTCGGCCACGCTCATCCCGGCCACGATGGCGGCGATGGACGTTTCCATGGCCGGGTCTTTCTTGATGTCGCTCGCGACGTTGGGGAAGTCGCTGTACTGCTTGACCGCGTCGACGACGACCGGCGGCGGCGGCGTGGGGGTATCCGGCTTGGCCGGGTCGCTGTCGCTATCGCAGGCGGCCAGCATGGCGCTACAGACTGCCGCTGCCAGGAGCGTGCGGATCGGGGTACGTAACTTGAGCATCTTGTTTGTCTCCTGATTGAATGACTGGCGCCTCCGGCCGTGCTCACGCACGCTTGGGGCTACCTTGGCAAGGACCCGCCAACAATCGCGAAAAAACGAAATTGGAAGCGCTTCACTCGCAGGTTCATTATTTAACAGAATTGACGAAAAAGATAATGTTTTCTGAACATTTGCGACCTTGGCCGGTCGCTTTGGAAGCGCCAGGCGCGGGCCTGGCGCCTAGATAAATACAGGCTCGGTGTCGAGGGCGACGCCGAAGCGTGCCAGCACGTCGTCCTGGATGGCGCGCGCCAGCGCCAGCACCTCGGCGCCGCTGGCGCCGCCACGATTGACCAGCACCAGCGCCTGCTTTTCATACACGCCGGCCGCGCCCAGGCTGCGCCCTTTCCATCCGCACTGGTCGATCAGCCAGCCGGCCGCCAGCTTTTCACTGCCGTCGGCCTGTTGGTGATGCACCAGCGCCGGGTGGGCGGCCAGCAAGGCGGCGCAGTGTTCGCTAGCGACCACCGGATTCTTGAAAAAGCTGCCGGCGTTGCCGATCTGCGCCGGATCGGGCAGCTTGCGGCGCCGGATCGCCACCACCGCGTCGCTGATCTGCTGCGCCGTCGGCGCCGCCAGTCCGCCCGCCGCCAGTTCCTGCGCCAGCTCGGCGTACTTCAGGTTCGGCGCCCACGCGCGCGGCAGCGCGAAGGTGACGTCGACGATCACCAGCCCGGCCCCGTCCGCATGCTTGAAGACGCTGTCGCGGTAGCCGAAGCGGCAGGCCGCCGCGTCCATCGTGCGCAGGGCGCCGCTGGCGACATCGAACACGCTCAAGGAATGGAACAGGTCCTTGACTTCGGCCCCGTAGGCGCCGATATTCTGGATCGGCGAGGCGCCCACCGTGCCGGGAATGAGGGCCATGTTTTCCAGCCCGCCCAAGCCTTGCGCGAGCGTCCATTGGACGAAGCCGTGCCAGTTTTCGCCGGCGCCGGCGCGCACCAGCACGCTGCCGCTGTCCCCTGCCCCGGCGTCTCCCGCCAGTTCGCGCCCTTTGATCGCCATGTGCAGCACCAGACCGTTGAAGTCGCCGGTGAGCACGATGTTGCTGCCGCCGCCGAGCAGCAGGCGCGGCATGGCCGCCAGCGCCGGGTCGGCCAGCACCTGCGCCAGTTGCCCGACCTGCGTCACCCGGAGGTAGGCGCGCGCGCGCGCGTCGATGCCGAATGTATTGACGCTGCGAAGGGAAAAGTCGGGCGAAATGACGAGGTCTGGTTGCATGAATGGTCGTTGTAGGGGCATTTAGGGGAAAAAACCGGTTCAGTTCAGGGGCGCCGCCCCCCGTTGTCCGTTAAAATATCGGCATTCTACATTTTGCAAGTAAAAAGGATCCCATTATGCCGTCGTTTGATGTCGTCTCCGAAGCAGACATGATTGAAGTGAAAAACGCCGTCGAGCAGTCGAACAAGGAAATCACCACCCGTTTCGATTTCAAAGGCAGCTCGGCCAAGGTCGAACAGAAAGAGTGCGAATTGACGGCTTTCGCCGATTCCGATTTCCAGCTCTCGCAAGTGCGCGATGTGCTGACCAACAAGCTGGCCAAGCGCAAGGTCGATGTGCGCTTCCTCGATGAGGGCAAAATCGAGAAAATCGGCGGCGACAAGGTAAAACAGGTCATCAAGGTGAAAAACGGGATCGAAACCGACGACGCCAAGAAAATCGTCAAGGTTATCAAGGATAGCAAGATGAAGGTCCAGGCCAGCATCCAGGGCGAATCGGTGCGCGTCACCGGCGCCAAGCGCGACGACTTGCAGGCCGCCATGGCGATGCTGCGCAAGGATGTGCCGGACATGCCGCTGGAATTCAATAACTTCCGCGATTAAGCAGTACGGCGCGCCGATCGGGCGCTTTCGTCGTTCAACCGGCGCTATTGAGCGGGATTTCCGCCGGCTTCGCCGGCGCGCGCCGCACTGGACGCGCGGACATACCGCGGGGTATTGTCCCGGTTTTGCTCGCTGGAACGAAGAACCCCAGGGTCGCTTGGGGTAGAATTGTAGGTGCGCAAGCTGGCCGTAGTGGCCGCGCCAGCGCACCAGTAAACTTGGCAGTCTAAGGATAGCAATGAAACGTGTTGATGATTTCCGCCTGCGTCTGGGCAACAAGGAATATGTGCCCATCATGATCGGTGGCATGGGCGTCGATATTTCGACCTCGGAACTGGCACTCGAAGCGGCGCGCCTGGGCGGGATCGGGCATATTTCCGACGCCATGGTCGAAGATGTGTCGGACCGCAAGTTCGACACCAGCTATGTCAAAGACAAAACCAAGACCTACAAGTTCAATATTAACAATATGGACAAGGCGGTGGTGCAGTTCGACCTGGCGCGCCTGGCCGACGCCACCCGCCGCCACGTTGGCGCGACCATGGAAGCGAAACGCGGCGATGGCCTCATTTTCGTGAACTGCATGGAAAAGCTGACCATGAATTCGCCGCGCGAAACCTTGCGCACGCGCCTGACGGCCGCGCTCGACGCCGGCATCGACGGCATCACCATGTCGGCCGGCCTGCACCTCGGTTCATTCGCGCTGATCGCCGACCATCCGCGTTTCCGCGACGCCAAGCTGGGCATCATCGTCTCGTCGGTGCGCGCGCTGCAGATTTTCCTGCGCAAAGTGGCCAAGCTGGACCGCCTGCCCGACTTCATCATCGTCGAAGGCCCGCTGGCCGGCGGCCACCTGGGCTTCGGCATGGACTGGGCCGAATACGACCTGCACACCATCATGGATGAAATCCATGCCTACATGCGCGCGGAAAAGCTGGAGATTCCATTGATCGCGGCCGGCGGCGTGTTCACCGGCACCGACGCGGCCGGCTTCCTCGAAAAAGGCGCTGCCGGGGTGCAGGTGGCGACCCGCTTCACCATCACCCACGAATGCGGCCTGCCGGACAAGGTCAAGCAGGAATACGTGCGCGCCACCGAAGACGACATCATCGTCAACGGCATCTCGCCGACCGGCTATCCGATGCGCATGCTGAGAAGCACACCGGCCATCGGCGCCGGCATCCGTCCGGGCTGCGAGTCGTACGGCTATCTGCTCGATGCGACCGGCAACTGTTCTTACATCAATTCGTACAACCGCGAAGTATTGGCCAATCCGGACAGCAAGACCGTGGTGGTGATGGACAAGACCTGCCTGTGCACGCACATGCGCAATTTCAATTGCTGGACCTGCGGCCATTACACCTACCGCCTCAAGGATACGACCCACAAGCTGGCGGACGGCAGTTACCAGATGCTGTCGGCCGAGCACGTGTTCCAGGATTACCAGTTCAGCGTCGATAACCAGATCGCCCTGCCGATCCGTCAAGAAATCGCCCCTGCGTAGGGGACCTCGAACAAGCTGCTGCGCGTCGCTTGTTCGAGGCCACGATACGACTGTTGATTTTTCCCGGCGGGCTGCTGCCCGCCGGCAACCGCAGCCAGTTCTTTTTACCAAAACGCCCGTCGCGTCGAACCTCTTCCTCGTTTGACTGTCCAATCTTCTTCATGGTCGATTGGAGAGGCGCATGCCTGCCCACGAAAACGCCCCTTTTGCCGCCCTGCTGATCGATGCGGACGACCGGATCATCACGTGGAATGGCGCGTGCGAAAAAGTGCTCGGCATCACAGCCGCCGATGCGCTGCGCCAGCCCCTGACGGCGCTGCTCAGCGAGCGCAGCCGCCAGGCCTGGCAGCAGCGCTGGAGCGAGTTTCCCAGCGATTGCGATGCTTCCGAGGTCGAATTCCTGCGCGCCGACGGCAGCGTCCACACCATTTTCCTCACCCTGCTGCCGCAGTACGGCCACGACGGCGCACTGACCCACCTGGTCGCCCTGCTCGACGGCACCTGCGACGAGTCCGATGCCGAAGCGGTCGGGCGCATGCCGCTCTCGAGCATTATCGATGTGCTGCCCGGCACCTTCTACGTGCTGCGCGAGGATGGCAGCTTTGCGCTGTGGAATGCAACGCTGGAACACGTCAGCGGCATGAGCCCCGACGAAGTGCGCAGCGCCAATGCGCTCGACATGTATCACCTGGCCGAAAAGCGCGTGATCGCCGCCAGCATCCGCAACGTCTTCGATCACGGCGCCCAGGCCATGGTCGAGGCCAATTATCTCGACAAGCACGGGCACGCCACGCCCTACCTGCTGTGCGGCGCGCGCATCAGCTGCCGTGGCCGCCATTACCTGTGCGGCATGGGGCTCGATATTTCCGAACGGCGCGCCCAGGAAGACCGCCTGCGCCTGCGCGAGCGCGCCCTGCACGCCACCAGCAGCGGGCTGGTCATTTCGCGCTGCGCCGGCACGGATAATCCGATCGAGTACGCCAACCCGGCCTTCGAGCGCATTACCGGCTACAGCGCGGAAGAAGTCATCGGGCGCGATGCGCGTTTCATGGCCATGCCCGGCCTGGACGAGGACGAACGCGAACAGCTGCGCGCGGCCGTGCGCGAGCGGCGCGAAGTGAACGTGGTGTTCCGCAACCGGCGCCGCAACGGCGAACTGTTCTGGAACGACCTGACCATCACCCCCGTCAGCGACGGCACCGGCAAGGTGACCCATTTCATCGGCGTGATCAACGACGTCACGGCCGTCAAGCAGCGCACCGCCCATCTCGAACACGAGGTGAATCACGATCCGCTGACCGGGCTGGCCAACCGTACCCTGCTGTGGGACCGGCTGGAACAGGCGCTGCACATGGCCCAGCGGAACAAATCGCTGGTGGCCACCGTGTTGATCGACCTCAACGGCTTCAAGCAGATCAACGACAGCTATGGCCACGAGGCGGGCGATCAAGTGCTCAAGATGGTGGCGCGGCGCCTGCAATCGTCGGTGCGCGAGAGCGATACGGTGGCGCGCCTGTCGGGCGACGAGTTCGTGCTGGTGCTGGTCAACCAGCCGTCGCTGCGCTACACCCTGCGCATGATCGAGCGCCTGCGCGTGGCCATGTCGCAGCCGGTCAGCTTCGACTCGAACGATATCGCGGTCGGCGGCAGCATCGGCGTGAGCGTCTATCCGCACGACGGCACGGGCGCGCTCGACCTGGTGCGCGCAGCCGACGTGGCGATGTACCACGCCAAGGCGGCCAGGACGGGCGAGGTGCATTTCTTTTCGATCGACATGAAGTCGACCACCCAGGCCAAGCAAAAGCTCGAAGACGCCATGCGCGACGCACTGGAACGCCACGAAATGTTCCTGCTGTACCAGCCCAGGATCTGCCTGTGCCGTGGACACATCCTTGGCCTGGAAGCGCTGTTGCGCTGGCGCCACCCCGAACTGGGGGTGCTGGCGCCCGCCTCGTTCCTGCCCGAAGCCGAAGAAAGCGGCATGATCGTCGCCATTGGCGACTATGTGCTCGAAGAAGCCTGCGGTTTCATGCAGCGCATGGGCAGCGCCGGGTTTGCGCCGCTGCCGGTGGCGGTCAATGCCTCGGGCCGCGAATTCTCCCAGCCTCACTATGCGGAACACATCGCCGCGACCTTGGCGACCCACAAGATTGCGCCTTCGCAGCTGGAACTCGAATTGCGCGAGGAAAGCCTGAACATCAATCCGCACCTGAGCGTGGACGTGGTGACGCAATTGCGCGACCTGGGCGTGCTGCGCTCGCTCGACGCCTTCGGCGACAGCTCGTCGAACCTGAATTTTTTGCAAAAGCTGCCGCTCACGCACGTCAAGCTGGCCAGGGTGGCGGTGCACCAGATCACGGCCGACGCGCGCAGCGGCGCGGTGGCCAAGGCGCTCATCGACGTCGGCCACGATCTCGGCGCGCGTGTCATCGCCAAGGGGGTGGAAACACGGGTGCAGATGGAGTTTTTACGGGCCAACCTGTGCGACGAGCTGCAGGGCACGTATTTCAGCGCCCCGCTGGCCGAGCATGCCCTGCACGATATGCTGGTGGCGGCGCCGGCGGCCTGAGGCCTGCGGCCCGCCGCCACCCGCGTCCGGCACCGGCTGCGCTCAGCCTTCGCTGGTGATGCGCTGGATCAGTGCGCCCAGCACTTCCTCGGCCAGTTCGTTCGAGACCTGGCAGGTGCCGGCGTTTTCGTGCCCGCCACCGCCGTATTCGAGCATCAGGGCGCCAATATTGGTGCGCGCGGTCCGGTTCAGGATCGACTTGCCGGTGGCGAACACGGTGTTCTGGTTCTTCAGGCCCCACAGCACGTGGATCGAGATGTTTGTCTCCGGGAACAGGGCGTAGATGATGAAGCGGTTGCCGGCGTAAATGGTTTCTTCCTGGCGCAGGTCGAGCACGACCAGGTTGCGGTGCACGCTGGCGCAGCGCCGGATCTGTTCCTTGCACTTGTCGTTGTGCTCGAAGTACAGGTCCATGCGCTCTTTCACGTCGGGCAGCGCCATGATGTCGTCGATCGTGTGGTTTTTACAATAATCGATCAGGTCCATCATCAGCGCGTAGTTCGAGATGCGGAAGTCGCGGAAGCGCCCCAGCCCGGTCCGCGCATCCATCAGGAAGTTGAGCAGGTCCCAGCCGTGCGGATCGAGCACTTCCTGCTGGTTGAAGCGCGCCGCGTCGCCCTTGTCGACGGCGGCCATCATGTCGTACCAGGCGGCCGGAAAGGCCGAGGCGCCGCCGTAGTAGTCGTACACCACCCGCGCGGCCGAGGGCGCTTCGGGATGGATGATGTGGTTGGCGCGCTCGCCACTGTTGCGGATCGTTTCCGATGAATGGTGGTCGAAGGCCAGGTGCACCCCGGCCGCGTACGGCAGGTTGGTGGTGATGTCGCCGTCGCTGACCACAATTTTGCCGTCCTGCATATCCTTGGGGTGGACAAACAGGATATCGTCGATCAGGTCCAGGTGTTTGAGCAGGACGGCGCAGACCAGGCCATCGAAATCGCTACGCGTGATCAAACGGTATTTTTTCACATCGGCAGACATAGGGCATCCCCTTGGACAGGTGGAACAGCGGGCCGGCCGCGACCGGTTCGATCCTTCATCATACCGCGCAACCGGCCGCTGCGGGTGCTCCGATGCCGCGCGCCCTGTTCCCCCAATCATGCAGCCTGTCGCAAAGGCCGCGCAGCACGCCGGCCGGGGTCCTACAGTGACAACATCTCATCGGTATTAGCGGCCGCAAGCGTTTTTTACGGCAATGGGAGGGGCGCAGCAGGTACACTCGCCCTAAGACAATCTCACGCAATGTCACACAGTGTTGGACAACGCGGTTTTTATACAATCGAACGGAACACATTCACCATGGAAGCACGCCGCCCTCCCGAGCAACCCATCGCGACCGTCCTGGCCTGGCTGCAGCGCGCCTTTGACGCCACCGCCACCTGGGTGACCCAGCTATCGTGGTGGAAGTTTTTCCTGTTCGCGGCCCTGGCCCTGATTGCCGCCTCGATCTTGCAGAACGAATTGTTCTCGGGCGGCGACGTGGTCGAGGTGCGCCCGGAACGCAAGCGCGACAAGCGCGAAGGCAATATCATTTTCGACGACAGCGGGATCAGCTACAGCCCGCCGACCAAGCGCAGGGCGCCGCCCGAGCCGGCCGAACCGCCCGAGGCAGCCGAACCGCCCGAGCCAGCCGAGCCGCCGCAGCAGTCCGACAGCGGCGCGCATGGCGGCACGCCGGCGCTGCCGAGCGTGCCGGAGATGCCCTCTGTGCCGTCTGTGCCCCCGGTGCCGGCGGTGCCGCCCATGCCGGGCGCCGACGGCGAAGTGCGCGTCGCGCTGCCGCCACAGATCGTCGAGGGTTTGTCGAGCGCGATCGAAGCTGCCGTCGAAAATGCCGCCGAAGAAAAAGTGAAGGTGTACCACACCCAGGCATCGACCTGGTTCAAGAGTTTCGTTTCGCTGCTGGTACTGGCCCTGTTCGCCACCAAGGCGCTGGTCGGCGGCAAGAAGCGCGCCGAAGCCGAAACCCAGACCGCGAATGCCGCCGCCGAGCGCGAATCGATGCAGCGCCAGCTGTCGGAAGCGCGCATGCAGATGATGCAGGCCCAGGTCGAGCCGCACTTCCTGTTCAATACCCTGGCCTCGGTGGAATACCTGATCGAAACCGACCCGCCGCGCGCCTCGGCCATGCAGCGCAGCCTGATCCAGTACCTGCGCGCGGTGCTGCCGCAGATGCGCGACAACGCCGTGGTCACCAACCTCGGACGCGAGGCGGACATGGTCAAGGCCTACCTGAGCCTGCTGAAGATGCGGATGGAGGAACGCCTGCAGGTCGACCTGCGCATTCCGGACGGCCTGCGCAGCGCGGCGTTTCCGCCGATGATGCTGCAGTCGATGGTCGAAAACGCCATCAAGCACGGCCTCGAATGCAAGCCGGAAGGCGGCTCGCTGTCCATCCTGGCCGAGGTGGCGCACAACAAGCTGCGCGTGATCGTCAGCGACAACGGGGTCGGCTTCGGCGTGTTTCCCAGCGATGGCACCGGGCTGGGGCTGATGACGATCCGCGAACGCCTCAAGCTCCTGCATGGCGATGCCGGCCAGCTGCACATCGCCGCCAACACGCCGAGCGGCGTGATCGCCACCATCGAAGTGCCCTATCAGGTATCGAAGTAATGCACAAGCAAGCGCAGCCGTTGAAAACGAGCCAAGGAATTGATTGATTAAAGCCCGGTTTCATTGAATAATTGGCACTCTTGCCCTTCACCAGAAACGCACCATGCCTACCGCTATTATTGCCGACGACGAAAGACTGATGCGCGACCAGTTGCGCCTGCGCCTGAACCAGGCATGGCCTGAACTGGACATCGTCGGCGAGGCCAAGAACGGCGATGAGGCGATCGAACTGGTCAGCCAGCTCAAGCCGGACCTGACTTTCCTCGACATCCGCATGCCGGGCAAGACCGGCATGGAAGCGGCGCGCGCGATCGGCGCCGGCAGCAATATCGTGTTTGTCACCGCCTACGACCAGTACGCGGTCGAAGCGTTCGAGCGCGGCGCGGTCGACTACGTGCTCAAGCCGCCCGAGGCCGAGCGCCTGCAAGTGACCATCGACCGCCTCAAGTCGCGCCTGGCCAAGCCGAAGGAAGCGGTCAACGAGAGCGTCACCGCCATGCTTTCGCAGCTGGCCGAAAAAATGGCGGCGCCCAAGCCGGCCTACCTGCAATGGATCCAGGCCAGCATCGGCCAGGACTTGCGCATGATTCCGGTCGAGGACATCCTGTTTTTCCGCTCCGACGAAAAATACACCTGCGTGCAGACCGAGCGCTTCGAGGCGCTGATCCGCAAACCGGTGCGCGACCTGGCCGAAGAACTCGATCCGGCCCTGTTCTGGCAGATCCACCGCGCCACCCTGGTCAACGTCAACGCCATCGAAGGGGTCACGCGCGACATTCGCGGGCGCCACCTGGTGCTTATCAAGGGCAAGAGCGACAAGCTCGAAGTGAGCCGCAGCTTCCTGCACCTGTTCAAGCAAATGTAAACCCGCGCCGCGCCTTTCGCGGCGCATGCTTTTTCGTTCCATGCACCACCTTGCGACATGCCATGACATCCCGTACCCCGCCGCGCCCGGCGCCGCGCACTGCCGCGCCGTCGCCTCCCTGTTTGTCGCGCCTCAAGACGCGCACCCACCCTGCTTTTATAATCAGCCCACGGTCCGCGTCCCGCGGGCCTTTGACGGCAGGCGCGCATGGCACAACAGCGTTCTTCCCGCTTCCTGAGCTGGGGTGCGATCATGTTCGTGCTCGGTTTGCTGGGCGGTCACTCCCTCGCGCGCTTGTTCGCGTATAACCGCTGGCCGCGCTTTGCGCGCAGCCACAGCCGCGAAATCATCCAGAACGCGAGCGAAGCGATCATCTCCACCGATGACACGCAGACCATCGTGCTGGCCAACCCGTCGGCCGCGGCGATGTTCTCGACCACGGTCGAGCGCATGCAGGGCAGCCCGCTGCAGCAGTTCATCGCGCCGCTGCCAACGGTCAGCGGCGACGCCGCGCCCGCCTACTTCGGCGACGTGGCCGGCCGCGCCGGCCGCCGTGCCACCGACTACGCCGTCACGGGCGTGCGCGCCAGCGGCGAAACGTTCCCGCTCGAAGGTTCCATTTCCAGCATGATCGAGGCCGACCGCACCATCTACACCATCATCCTGCGCGACGTGACCGAGCGCCAGCAGGTGCAGGAAAAGCTGTCGCGCTCGCATGCGCAGCTGCGCCAGCTCTCCTCGGCCCTGCAAACCGTGCGCGAGGAAGAACGCGCCCACATCGCGCGCGAGCTGCACGACGACCTCGGCCAGTTGCTGGCCTCGCTGCGGATGGACCTGAACCTGCTGCAAAAGGAGCCCGACGCCAGCAGCAACGGCCAGCGCCTGATGAACGGCATGGAAGACAACCTGCTCACCGCGATCACCTCGCTGCGCCGCATCGCCACCAACCTGCGCCCGCGCGCGCTCGACGAAGGCGGCCTGTATTTTGCGCTGCAGGGCTTGCGCGACGAATTCGTCGAACGGCACGGCATCGCCTGCTCGCTGTTCGCCGACGAAGCCGAGCTGCGCCTCGACGACGCCGCCAGCACCGCCATTTTCCGCATCGTCCAGGAAGCGCTGACCAACATCGCGCGCCACGCCGGGGCCAGCAATGTCACCATGTATGTGTACCGCATCGATGGCCAGTTGCTGGTCTCGATCCGCGACGACGGGCGCGGCATCCAGGCGGCCGACATGGAAAAAGCCCAGTCGCTCGGCCTGATCGGCATGCGCGAACGGGTGTGGGGAATGAAGGGCGAAATCACCGTCAGCGGCGACGATCCGCCCGGAACCCGCATCGATATTGTTTTACCCGTACCCGACAGTACGCGCGACGAGGCCCCCGGCGAGCGCGCCGCGGGTGCACCGGAACGGACGCGTCCGCTGCCCCCTCACGCCCCCCGGGATTTCCCATAACGCCCGCAACGGCGGGCGTTATGCGGCGTTGCAGCATTCCCTCCAGCTGAAATTTAGCGCACCTGAAGCGTGCAATTAGGGGGGATTGACGCCCTATTGCAGGGCAAAACCAGACTGTCTCATTCTCGCCACAGTTCACTTTGTCATGGATTTGACATACGTGGAAGCTATAATTACGTCCGATTAAGAGCATCCCTGGTTAATCGACCCTTATCTGTGCAACTTTTTGGAGATTTATATGCAATGCAAACTGATGGCTGTTGTCCTGGCCGCTGCGATTCCTCTGTGCGCTTCCGCTCAATCGAGCGTCACGATCTACGGTGTTGCTGACGCTGCGCTGGCGAAAGAAGACACGGGCGCTCCAGGCGGGAGCCGTACGGTCGTCAACTCGGGCAACCAGTCGACCAGCCGTGTAGGTTTCCGTGGCGTTGAAGATCTGGGCAATGGCCTGAGCGCTGTGTTCAATCTGGAAGCTGGCGTTGCACTCGACTCCGGCATGGGCGATACCAGCCTGTTCGGCCGCCGCTCGGTGGTTGGCCTGAAAGGTGGCTTCGGCACCGTCCTGATCGGTCGCGAGTACACCCCAATCGCTGACGTCGCTAACGCAAGCGATATCAACGGCCAGGGTTTCTACGGCACCAACTTGAATTCGTTCGGCACCAACCGTCTGACCCGTCGCATCAGCAACTCGGTCAACTACAAGTCGAACTCGATGGGCGGCGTTGTCGTCAGCGCCGGCTACGGCCTGGGCGAAACCCTGGTCGGTCCTTCGATGGATCTGATGGGTCTGGCTCTTGAATACAAAGCCAACAACATCTACGTCGGTGCTGGTTACCACCAGGTCGAGCGTCTGGCTTCGGGCGACGACAAAGAAATGATCTTTGGCGCAGGCTTCACCGCTGGTCCAGTCGAAGTGCGCGGTAACTACATGGTTGCCAACCCAACCGGCAACGGCAACAAGTATGAGCAGGCCAATGCTGGCGTGTCGTACACCTTCGGCGCCAACAAGATCTACGGTAACCTGCAGCAAAGCAAACTCGAAGGCGGCGCCAAGGGCAACGGCTTCTCGCTGGCTTACTCGTACGCTCTGTCGAAGCGCACCAACGTGTACACGTCGTACGCGTCGATCCGTAACAACAACAAAGCAGCTTTCGGCATCTTCTCCGCTGGCGCTCAAGTTACTCCAGATGCGCTCAAAGGCCAATCCGGTTCCGATCCTAGCGCTTTCTCGGTCGGCGTTCGTCACTCGTTCTAAATTCACTGACGCGCCCACGCGCGTTTAGCTGAAACAAACAACCCCGCACCTTGCCCTGGCAAGCCTGCGGGGTTTTTTTATGCTAGATTGCACGTTTATGCCTATTCATGTATATTTATGCGCATTGATGCTTGTTTGATTGCCCCAGATGCCGACTGATCCCCTCCTCTTGCAGGAACGCCACGCCCTGATCCTGCAACGCCTGCAAACCGATGGACGGGTGCTGGCGCCCGACCTGGCGCAATGGCTGCAAGTGTCGGAAGACACCATCCGGCGCGATCTGCGCGACCTGGCCGCCGCCGGCCTGTGCCAGAAAGTGTACGGCGGCGCCCTGCGCATGGCGCTGCCCGCCGCCCCGGGCGGCACCCCGGCCGAGCGCCGCAGCGCCCAGCCCGACCGCAAATCGCGCCTGGCGGCCGCCGCCGCGCCGCGCCTGGCCCCCGGCAGCGTGGTCTTCATCGACGCCGGCTCGACCAACCTGGCGATCGCGCAGGCGCTCGGCGAGACGCGCCTGACCGTGATCACCAACGCCCCGGCAGTTGCCGCCGCGCTGGTCGACAAGCCGCTGATCGAACTCATCGTCATTGGCGGGCGCATCCATGCCGAGACGGGCGCGAGCATCGGCGCGACCGCCCTGCGCGAACTGGAACTGATCAGCCCCGACCTGTATATCCTGGGCGCCTGCGGCGTCGATGCCCAGGCCGGCGTCTCCGCCATCCATTTCGAGGAAGCCGAATTCAAGCGCCGCGTTGCGGCCCTGAGCAAGGCGGTACTGGTGGCCACCACCAGCGACAAGGTCGGCACCGCCGCCCCGTATGCCGTACTGGCGGCGGCCAGCCTGACCGAACTGGTGGCCGAGCACGATATCGACGCGCGCCAGTTCGATGCCTTCGCCGCGCGCGGCGTGCGCGTGCTGCGCGCCGCCAGACCCTGACCATCCCCTTTTCCGAAAGAACCCATGCCTGATACCGGAGCGCAACAGCGCCTTTCCACCCGCCTTGCATTTCTGGCCGCCGGCCTGGCCATGTCGGTCTGGGCGCCATTGGTGCCGCTGGCCAAGCTGCGCCTCGGCATGGGCGAAGCCCAGCTCGGCCTCCTGCTGCTGTGCCTTGGCGCCGGCTCGCTGCTGGCCATGCCGTCGACCAGTTTCATGACGGCGCGCTTCGGCGTGCGTCCGGTGGTGCTGTGCTCGGGGTTGATTGTCTGCCTGGTCCTGCCCGGCCTGGCTTTCGCGCCCACCCCGGTGCTGCTCGGCTGCGTGCTGTTTGCCTTCGGCGCGGCCATCGGCGCGCTCGATGTGGCGATGAATATCCAGGCGGTCGTGGTGGAAAAGAACAGCGGCGGATCGCTGATGTCCGGCTTTCACGGCCTGTTCAGCCTGGGCGGCGCCCTGGGTGCGGGCAGCATGGCGCTGCTGCTGTGGCTCGGTTTGAACGCCACCGCCTCCACCGCCGTCATGGCCGCGCTGGTGGCCGCCGTCCTGGCCGGCGCCTCGTCCGGCCTGCTGCGCGAACCCGAGGCGCGCGAGCGCGATGCGCGGATCTTCGTGGTGCCGCACGGCGCCGTGATCCTGATCGGCGGCCTGTGCTTCCTGTGCTTCCTGGCCGAAGGCGCCATCCTCGACTGGAGCGCCCTGCTGCTGACCGAAGGACGCGCTGTCGCAGCCGGGGCTGGCGCCGAGGCCGGGGCAGGAAAAGGCGGCCTCGGCTACGCGGCGTTTGCGATTGCCATGACCCTGGGGCGGCTGACGGGCGACAAGGTGGTGGGCAAACTGGGAGGGCAAAAAGTGCTGTTGCTGGGCGGCTTGTGCGCCGCTGGCGGGTTTTTCTGCACGGTACTGAGCTCGTCGGTACCGGGCATGCTGGCCGGCTTCGTGCTGATCGGCCTGGGCGCGTCGAACATCGTGCCGATCCTGTTTACCGCCGCCGGCAGCCAGAAAGCCATGCCGGTCAGCCTGGCGATCGGCGCCATCACCACGATCGGCTATGCGGGCATCCTGGCGGGACCGGCGGCCATCGGCTTCGTGGCGCACGCCACCAGCCTGCCCATGGCGTTTGCCGGGCTCGGCTGCGCAATGCTGCTGATCGCCGCCAGCGCCAGGCTGGGCGCGTCGAGCGCGCCCAGGTGATTGCTTTTACGTAAAGCTTACTTGAGGCGGCAGGTCAGCAGCCAGAAGTATTCCAGGCGCACGATCTTGATCTCGCGCACCGACGAGGCCAGCTTCTTGCGCAGCGCGCTGTCGGACGGGTAGGTCTTGGGAATCTCGTAGCGCTCGCCATCGGGCGCGATACGGATCTGGTAGGTGTTGCCTTCCATATCGGTGCGCGCCACGGTTTCGCTGCTGCCTTCCACGTAGGCGTCGTCCAGCAGGACGATGAACATGTCGTCGCCGACCTTGCTGCGCAGTTGCGCCAGGAAACGTTCCTGCTCTTCGCGCTTGACGTGCGACCACCAGAAGCCGATGAACACGGCGGTGTAGCTGCCGATGTCGTCGGGCAGGTTCCAGGCATCCGCCACCTTGAATTGAACCTTGTCGGCTGGCAGCGCGCGCAGCTTGCCGAGCGCGATCATTTCGGGATTGATATCGGTGGCGACCACCTTGTCGGCGGTGGCGGCGATGACGGCGGTCCAGTAGCCGGTGCCGCAGGCCAGTTCGAGCACGGTGTGGCCGCGCAGGGTGTCGGCCACGTGGCCGCGCATGGCGGCCAGGTCGTCCTTGCGTTCCGGCCGGTCGTAGATGCGGTCGTGGTTGGAGGCGCTCTTGGCGTAAAACTGTGCAGATTGTTCGGTGATCATGTTTTTCTTGAGGTAATTGACTGCTGGGCTTTTACAGCTCGTAAGTTTCTTTGGTGCCGCTCATGGCCGACTCGACCAGCTTGCGGTTCAGGGTCGGCGCCAGCAATTCGATGAAGGTATAAATATAGCTGCGCAGATAGGCGCCCTGCTTGACGGCCACGCGCGAGATGTTCATCCCGAACAGGTGCCCCACCGGAATGGCGCGCAGGTTCTTGTCACGCTCGGCGTCGAAGGCCATGCCCGCTATGATACCAATACCCATGCCAAGTTCCACATAGGTTTTGATGACATCGGCGTCGATGGCTTCGAGCAGCACGTCGGGTTTGAGTCCGCGCAGCCCGAAAGCGTGGTCGATCTTGCTGCGTCCGGCGAAGGCGCCATCGTAGGTGATCAAGGGGTAGGTGGCGATTTCTTCCAGCGACACGGCCTTCGATTTGAGCAAAGGATGGTCGGGCGGCACCACCACCATGTGCTCCCATTGATAACATGGCAAGGTGATCAATCCGTCAATGCCGGCGATCGATTCGGTGGCAATGGCCAGGTCGGCCTGGTCGCGCTGGACCATCTCGGCAATCTGGCGTGGGTTGCCTTGCAGCAGGGACAAGCGTACCTTGGGGTACTTGAGCATGAAGGCCTGCACCACTTTCGGCAAGGTGTAGCGCGCCTGGGTGTGCGTGGTGGCAATAGTGAAGCTGCCGCTGTCCTGGGCCGCGTACTCCTTGCCGATGCGTTTCAGGCTGTCGATCTCCTGCATGATCAGTTCGACGGACTCCAGCACCAGCCGGCCGGGTTCGGTCAAACCCCGGATCCGCTTGCCGTGACGGGTGAAAATGTCAACACCGAGCTCTTCTTCAAGCTCGATAATCGCTTTCGAGACCCCGGGCTGGGACGTAAACAAGGCCTTGGCCGCGTCGGTCAGGTTGTAATTCTGCCGCACGGCTTCGCGTACGAAGCGTAATTGATGGAGGTTCATTGCTTTTTTGTTCTCGCAGGCCGGAAAGATACTCAAAATAAATATCTACCAGCATTTTATAAGAATGCTTATGCCGGATACGCATATAAGCAAATAAATTCTTAGTCCTTTGGAATAAAGGACGAGTTTATTACTATTAGGGCTAGTTTGGGGACAGTCTCACGCCCTTGCCCCCGAAGAAGCCCGACCGGCACCTAAAATATTCAGGATGACATATGTACCGTTACGACCAATACGACCACCTCATTGTCAGGGAGCGCATCGCGCAATACCGCAGCCAGGTGGAGCGCCGCCTCAGCGATGAGCTGACCGAAGCCGAATTCGTGCCGCTGCGCCTGCAAAATGGCCTTTACATGCAGCGCCACGCCTACATGCTGCGCATCGCCGTGCCGTACGGCTTGCTGTCCTCAGCCCAGATGCGCATGTTCGGCCACATCGCCCGCAAGTACGACCGCGGCTACGGCCACTTCACGACGCGCCAGAACATCCAGTTCAACTGGATCGAGCTGGAACAGACGCCCGACATCCTGACGGACCTGGCCTCGGTCGAGATGCACGCCATCCAGACCTCGGGCAACTGCATCCGCAACATCACTTCCGACGAATACGCCGGCGTGGCGGCGGACGAGATCATCGACCCGCGCCCGTACGCCGAAGTACTGCGCCAGTGGAGCACCTTCCACCCCGAATTCGCGGCCCTGCCGCGCAAGTTCAAGGTCGCCATCAACGGCGCCGTGGAAGACCGCGCCGCCATCGCGGTGCACGACATCGGCCTGACAGTCGTACGTAGCGACGACGGCGAGATCGGCTTCAAGGTCATGGTCGGCGGCGGCATGGGCCGCACCCCGATCCTGGGCAGCGTGGTGCGCGAGTTCCTGCCGTGGCGTCACATGCTGACCTACATCGAAGCGGTCATGCGCGTCTATAACAGCTACGGCCGGCGCGACAACAAGTACAAGGCGCGCATCAAGATCCTGTTGAAAGCCATGGGCGCCGAAGAATTCACGCGCCAGGTCGAACAAGAATGGCTCGACCTGAAAGACAGCGCATCGACCCTGACCGATGAAGAAATGGCGCGCGTGGCGGCCTACTTCACGCCGGCCGCCTACGAGACGCTGCCGAACATCGACACCCGTGCGGAACACGCCGACAACAAGGCCTTCGGCAACTGGCTGACCCGTAACGTCAAGCCGCACAAGGTGCCCGGCTATGCCATCGTGCTGCTGTCGCTGAAAAAGACCGGCGTGCCGCCGGGCGACGCCACCGCGACCCAGATCGACTTCGTGGCCGACCTGGCCGACCGCTACAGCTTCGGCGAACTGCGCGTGACGCACGAGCAGAACCTGGTGCTGGCCGACGTCAAACAGTCGGCCCTGTTCGCACTGTGGCAGGAAGCCAAGGCGCACGGCCTGGCAACGCCAAATATCGGCCTGTTGACCGACATTATCTGCTGCCCAGGCGGCGACTTCTGCTCGCTGGCGAATGCCAAGTCGATCCCGATCGCCGCCGCGATTGCGGAGCGCTTCGATGACATCGACTACCAGCACGACATCGGCGAAATCGAACTCAATATCTCGGGCTGCATCAACGCCTGCGGCCACCACCACGTCGGCTCGATCGGCGTGCTGGGTGTGGACAAGGATGGCAGCGAGTGGTACCAGGTCTCGATCGGCGGCGCGCAGGGTAACAACGCGGCCATCGGCAAGATCATCGGACCGTCGTTTTCGGCGCTGCAAATGCCGGAGGTGATCGACCGCCTGCTGCAGGTGTACGTGCGCGAACGCCATGAAGATGAACGCTTCGTCGACACCGCCCAGCGCCTGGGTGTCGCCCCGTTCAAGGAACATGTGTATGCCACGCCGATCAAGGCGGGCGAACTGGTTGGAGAAGACCACTATGCTTGAGTCGCACAAAGAAATCATCAAACAGCGCGCGGTCGTCGCCGACGACTGGAGCGTGCTGCGCCTGGCCGTTGCCGACCTTGAAGCCGGCATCGTCGCCGAAGCACCGGACGCAGTCGTGGTCCCGCAAGGTAAAGTCATCGTGCCGCTGACGGTATGGCAGGCGCAGCGCGACTCCTTGGGGTCGCGCACCGAGATCGGCGTCTGGCTCGCACCCGACGAACGCGCCGAATCGCTCAAGGGCGATCTGGACAAATTTGCGGTGGTCGCCATCGACTTCCCCAAGTTCACCGATGGCCGCGGCTACTCGACCGCCTTCAACCTGCGCATGCGCATGGAGTACAAGGGCGAACTGCGCGCCATCGGCGACGTGCTGCGCGACCAGCTGTTCCAGATGCAGCGCTGCGGCTTCGACGCCTATGCCACGCGCCCGGACCGCAACATCCACGACGCGCTCAAGGGCCTGACCGACTTCTCCGAGGTATACCAGGCTTCGGTCGACGTCAAGGCGCCGCTGTTCCGCCGTCACGAACGCGACGTGCGCATCGACAGCAGCGACGTCGGCTACGGCATCTGAGGCCGATCATGACCGACACCGCCGCACCCAACTCCCTGGTTGCCCTCATCGCCGGCACCCGCGCCACATTGGCCCGCATCGCCGCGGAATACTCGCCGGCGGTGTTCGCCTCCAGCCTGGCCGCCGAAGACATGGTCCTGACCGACTTGATCCTCAAGGCGAACCTGCCGATCGGGATCTTCTCGCTCGAAACCGGCCGCCTGCATCCGGAAACGCTGGCGGTGCTGGACCAGGTCAAGGCCACCTACGGCTACGATATCGCGCTGTTCAAACCGCAGCCGGACGCGGTGGACGCATATGTGTCGCAGCACGGCCTGAACGCCTTTTACGAGAGCGTGGACATGCGGCGCGAGTGCTGCCGCATCCGCAAGGTCGAGCCGCTCGGGCGCGCCCTTGCCGGCAACAAGGCCTGGGTGACCGGCCAGCGCCGTTCGCAATCGAGCACGCGCGCCCAGCTCGACATCCAGGAAGACGACGCCGCGCACGGCATGGCCAAGTTCAATCCGCTGGCCGACTGGTCCGAAACCGATGTCTGGAACTACATCCGCGATAACAAGGTGCCGTACAACGCGCTGCACGACCAGGGCTTCCCGTCGATCGGCTGCGCGCCCTGCACGCGCGCGGTGCAGCCGGGCGAAGACGTGCGCGCCGGCCGCTGGTGGTGGGAAAACCCGGACTCCAAGGAATGCGGCCTGCACATGGTCGATGGAAAACTGATTCGCATTAAATCCGTGGCTGCTTGAGGCTCACCCCTTAGCCACAACAAAAAAACAAAGGCCTAGCCACCATGACTACACTGACCGACACCCCGCGCGTACTGACCGACGTCAATGCGCGCCACCTGGATGCGCTCGAATCGGAAGCGATCCACATCCTGCGCGAAGTCGCCGCCGAATGCGCCAACCCCGCCCTCCTGTTCTCGGGCGGGAAGGACTCGGTCGTGCTGCTGCGCCTCGCCGAAAAGGCCTTCCGTCCGGGTAAATTCCCGTTCCCGCTGGTGCACATCGACACCGGCCACAATTTCGCCGAAGTGATCACCTTCCGCGACGCCCGCGTGGCCGAGTTGAAAGAGCGCCTGATCGTCGGCAGCGTCGAAGACTCGATCAAGCGCGGCACCGTGCGCCTGCGTAACCCGCAGACCGACTCGCGCAACGCGGCGCAAGCGGTGACCTTGCTCGAAACGATCGCCGAACACAAATTCGACGCCTGCATCGGCGGCGCGCGGCGCGACGAAGAAAAAGCGCGCGCCAAGGAACGCATCTTCTCCTTCCGCGACGAATTCGGCCAGTGGGACCCGAAAGGCCAGCGCCCGGAACTGTGGGACCTGTATAACACCCGCGTACACCCGGGCGAAAACATGCGCGTGTTCCCGATCTCGAACTGGACCGAACTCGATGTATGGCTTTACATCCAGCGCGAAAAACTGGCCCTGCCGCCGATCTACTTCGCGCACGAGCGCCAGGTCATTCCGCGCAACGGCCTCTTGGTGCCGCTGACCGACCTGACCCCGGCGCGCGATGGCGAAACCGTCGAAACCCAGGTGGTGCGCTTCCGCACCGTGGGCGACATTTCGTGCACCTGCCCGGTGTCGTCGGACGCATCGACGGTCGAAGCGATCATCGCCGAAACCGCCATTACCCAGATCACCGAACGGGGCGCGACCCGGATGGACGACCAGACCTCCGAAGCCTCGATGGAAAAACGCAAGAAAGCAGGATACTTCTGATGAACGCCCGAATTGACAATCATAGCGACACCCCGACCGAACGCGGTCTGCTGCGCTTCATCACTGCCGGTTCCGTCGACGACGGTAAAAGCACCCTGATCGGGCGCCTGCTGTTCGACAGCAAAGGCATCTTCGCCGACCAGTTAGATGCCATGTCGCGCTCGAAGCACAAGCGCACCGTGGGCGACGCGGTCGACCTGTCGCTGCTGACCGACGGCCTGGAAGCCGAACGCGAACAGGGCATCACGATCGACGTGGCCTACCGCTACTTCGCCACGCCCAAGCGCAAGTTCATCATCGCCGACACCCCGGGCCACGAGCAGTACACCCGCAACATGGTGACCGGCGCCTCGACCGCCGACGCCGTGATCATCCTGATCGACGTCTCCAAGGTCAAGCTGCGTGAAGACGGCGGCGTGGACCTCTTGATCCAGACCAAGCGCCACTCGACCATCGCCCACCTGCTGCAGATCGAGCACGTGGTCGTCGCCGTCAACAAGATGGACCTGGTGAACTACGACCAGGCCGTGTACGACCGCATCGTCAAGGCCTACAAGGAGTTCGCCGCGACCCTGGGCCTGACCGACATCACGCCGATTCCGCTATCCGCCCTGACCGGCGACAACGTGGTCGAGCCGAGCGAAAAAATGGGCTGGTACCAGGGTCCGACCCTGATCTCGCTGCTGGAGTCGCTCTCGGTCTACGACGAATCGCACGCGGCCCCATTCCGCTTCCCGGTGCAACTGGTGGCGCGCCACAACGGCCACGAAGCGAACGACTTCCGCGGCTACATGGGCCGCATCGAAGCGGGCATGGTCAAGGTGGGCGACAAGCTGGTGGTCCAGCCTTCGGGCCAGAGCGCCACCGTCAAGGACATCCTGACCCTGGAAGGCTCGCACCAGTCGGCCGTGGTGGGCCAGTCGATCACCCTGCTGCTCAATGAATACCTGGACATCTCGCGCGGCGACCTGCTGGCCGGCGCCGACCAGCCCGCGACCCTGCTCAAGACGCTCAAGGCGGACGTGTGCTGGATGTCGGACGAGCCGCTCGACATGCGCCGCAAGTACTGGATCAAGCATGGCACCAAGCAGACCTCGGCCAAGATCACCGGCATCGACACTCTGCTCGACATCAATACGCAACAGCGCCACGCGGCTGACGGGTTGAAGCTGAACGACATCGCGCGCATCGGCCTGACCGTGCAGCAGCCGCTGGCGGCGGACGCCTATGCCGACATCCGCGCAACGGGCGCCTTCATTCTGATCGATGAAGTTACTCACCAGACGGTTGCCGCTGGTATGATCCGGCTGGACGCGTAAGTCATCAACCGCCAGCGCGCTTGTCAGCCGCCCGCCAGCAAAAGGAACACAGCATGTCAGCACTCGGAAAAGTCTATCTGATCGGCGCCGGCCCCGGCGCCCAGGACCTCATCACCCTGCGCGGCGCGCGCCTGCTGGCGCAGGCCGACGTGGTGCTGCATGACGCCCTCGTGACCGACGAGATGCTGGCACTGTGTCCGCAGGCCGTCAAGATCGCGGTGGGCAAGCGCTGCGGCCAGTTGTCGACGGCGCAAGCCTTCATCAACAAGCAGCTGGTCGACAGCGCGCATAAATACGCGCTGGTGGTGCGCCTGAAAGGCGGCGACCCGATGCTGTTCGGGCGCGCCGACGAAGAATTGCGCGCGTTGGAAGAAGCCGGCATCGAGGTTGACGTCGTGCCGGGCATTACCACGGCGGTGGCGGCGGCGGCGGCAACCAGGCAGCCGCTGACCAAGCGCGGCGTGGCGCGCAGCGTGGCGTTTTTCACGTCCAGCACCGCGCCAGAACTGGAAGGCCAGACCGCCATTCCCGATACCGACACCCTGGTGCAGTACATGGGCGGGCGCGAAGCGATCGTGACAGCCCAGCGCCTGCTGGACCAGGGCCGCAGGCCGGATACGCCGGTGGTGGTGATTGAAAATTGCAGCCGCCCGGAACAGCGCATCATGCGCCTGACCCTGGCGACGCTGGCGCACGGCCTCGGGCCCGCGCACGGCCCGGTGCTGGTGATGCTGGGCGACGCCATGAAGCTGCGCGACAGCCAGCCGATCGACACCGTGCAAGACGGCGATCGCCTGGATGGGGCGCAGTTAAGCGCCTGAGCACCTGAACATCCGAGGCAACTAAGCGCTTGAGCGCTTGCAGGCAGGCGCCGATTGCGCGCCTGCCTGCGGTTCCATGGCGTCGATTTCCCATTGCAGCTTGTCGGCTGCGGCATAGGTTTTTTCGGCGATGGCCGACAGGCGGTTGAAAGCGCGCTGCAAGCGCGGCGAGCTGCCTGGCCCGCCGAGCGAATACAGCTGGCTGCGCACGCTGCGGATATCTTCCTTTAATGACTTGAGCGCTTCGCGCAGGCTGGCGTCGGCGTCGAGCGGTTCGTCGAGGCCCGCTTCCATGCGCTTGCGCAGCATGTCGATCTTGTATCCCATTCCCGCCAGGCGGTCGGCCAGGCGGTCAAGGCGCATGGCGGCGCGGCGTTCGTTGCCCAGTGCGATGAGCGAATTGCGGCCGTTGCGGGCGATCAGTGAAACTTCGCGGAGCAGCAGCTTCAGGAATGTGCTGAGCATGATGGGTACCGGAGAGAGTAAGAGAGTCAAGAAATTTTGAGCGCAAACGCCAGCCCAGTCAAACCCTGCACACGCTTGTCACTGATCCAGAACAAACCAAGCGCAAATTCCTGCCTCCCTCGTTCCCGCCGCCAGCATTCAGAGTTTCAATGCCTTCGCAACATCCTCCCAACGCACATACTTGAAGTTCTGCGGCCCGTCCGGCATGCGCTTGTATCCATCCTGAATCACCAGCATGCCTTGCGCATACGGCCCGCCCAGGTTCTTCGAGGTCACATCGAGTCCATCGGTGTCGGACGTGCCATCGATTCCCTCCGCCAGGTTGAAGCCCACCTTGAAACGCCCGCGCACCTTGTACGGGGCGAGCGCATCGAGCACCACATAACTGCTGTCGCCCTGGCTCGACACGATCAGGTAGGCGCCCTTCGCGCCTTCGTAAATCGCCATCCCCTCCACATCCGCATGCAGATCGCGGCCCACGCCAAGCACCATCTTGCGCACCGCCGGCTGGTCGCCCCGCGCCGCCAGGGTCCACACGCCGCGCTTTTCCTCGCCGATGAACAAACGTTCGTTGCGGTCGTCGGCGACGCAGCCTTCCGGCTGGCTGTCGACCCTGAACTCGCGCGCCAGTGTGCTGTTCCACGCCTCGCCGCTGCGGGCGATGCGGAACTGGCGGAACGCCCCGCCCTTGTCATTGACGATCACCTCCAGAGCACCACTGCGCGGCTGGAACAGGCAGATACCGTACACCTCCGGAAGACCGGTTGCAAAGCGCGCCAGCTCGGCCACCTTGCCGTCCGCGTCGAAGCCGAACAGCACCACGCTGTTGTCGTCGCGCTGGCTGGCCACGGCCAGATCGAACGGTTTGCCATCCATGTTCACACCCTGGCGCAGGTCCACGTTATTGAGGCGGCCCACATCCAGGAACTGCTGCTGCTTGCCCTGCAGGTCGTACACCATCAGTCCCTGCTTCTTGTTCGTGCCCAGCACCCGCGAGCGGGTCGCGTCAGTCGGATGCACCCAGATCGCCGGATCGTCCGCCACGTCTCCAAGGCGCGCCACCGGCATGGTCTGCGCGCGCGGCTCGACCACCACCGCCCTTGATGCCGCCGGAGCGGCCGGCAGGCGGCTACCTACCTTGAGCAGACGGCGCGCCGGCGCCGCCTCGCTGTTGGCCTCATAGGCCCAGGTGCCGACGCCCTCCTCGTTCGCATACAGCGTGTGGCGCGCGTCGTCCACCTTGCACTGGCCGGCGTCCGGCGGCATGCTCAACCGGCGCACCAGTTGCGGCGTGGCGCCGTGCATCAACCACTGCTCCGCCTGGCCATCCTTGGCGGCGACGAACAGGAAGTCCAGTCCCTGCTGGTCGCGGAACAGGCACAGGCCTTCCAGGCCGAACGGCTGCTGCGGCAAAGGCGCCATCCGTACCAGCTCGCCGCGCCGCAGGTCGACCCGGATCGGCAGCGCATGCTGGGTGTCTGAGTCGAGCACCACGGCGATGCCGCTGCCCTTGATAGCGCGTACGTCGAGCTGCTTGGCGCGCATCGGCAGGCGCGCCAGCTCCTTGCCGGCGGCGTCGGTCAGCTGCAAGCCGTGCTTGTCGAGCGAGAGAGCGCCGCCGCCATCGAGGGCGATGCGGTCGGAGGCGTGCGCGGCATGACCGGCTGTAGCGGCCAGGATGCACAGCAAAGCGGCTGCGCGGGTAATCTGTTTTTGCATGCTCATATCAGAAAAAATTCGCTTTCAGGCTCAGTTTGAAGGTACGGCCGTACTGCTCGTACTGGACGTTATACGGTTTGCTGCCCTGGTACACATAATAGGTTTCATTATTCAGGTTGATGCCCTCGAAAACGAGCTGCACACGCTTGCTGATCTGGTAGCCGAGCGAAAAATCGACCTGGCGCTGGGCGTCCACGTAGCGGTCTTGCGAGGCGTCGAGCAGGTCGTCGGCCACTTCGAGCAGGTACGAAGACTTGTGATTGAGCGCCAGGCGGGTGCTGAGCGGACCGCTTTCGTAGCCGAGCATCAGGTTGACGATCTGCCTGGACTGCCCCGGCAGGCGGATCTGGCGCGTCAGCTGGCCGCCGCTGGCCTTGTCGAAGCGGCCGATGGTCGCCCTGGCGTCGTTGAAGCTGGCGTTGGCGCCGACGATCAAGCCGTTCCACGGCGCCGGCAGCATGCGCAGCGACTGCGAATACGACAGCTCCAGCCCGCGCACGCGCGCCTTGTCGCCATTGGCGTAGCTGGTGGCGGTGGTGTAGCCGGCCCACGCCCCGCTGCCCGCCAGATCGGTGGTGTAGGTAAAGTTCTTGATGTCCTTCGAGTACAGGTAGGCCGACACGGCGCCGTCCGCGCCGAGCATGCGCTCGATGCCCAGGTCCAGGTTCGACGCTTCCAGCGGCTTCAGGTCCGGGTTGCCGATCACCGCTTCGGTATTGCTGGCCAGGCTCACACCCGGCGCCAGCTGGCTGAAGTTGGCCCGTACCACCGCGTTGGTCCAGGCGGCGCGCACGCTGGTCTGTTTGTCGATATCGAAGCGTGCCTGCAGGTTCGGCAGCCAGTTCGAATACGATTTGCTGCGGGCGAGCGGCGCCAGGCCATCTTCCGACACCTGCTGGCCGCGCGCGGCAAAGCTGGTGCGTTCGTGGCGCATGCCGGCCAGCAGGCGCCAGCGCCCGATATCGGCGCCGGCCTGCAGATAGGCGCTGTTGATGTCCTCGTCCATGCTGAAGTCGTCCAGGTTCGATTCCTCGGTCAGCCTGGCGCCGGCGCGGCCGAGCCCCGCCACGCGCGCGCGGATCGCGCTCGCATTCAGGCCCGGTCCCAGGTTGGCGAACGGGTAGTCGAGCGCGCCCTGGGTGAAGCCGGCCATCGCCGTGCTGCCCGCGCCCCAGTAATTGCCGCTGGTCGCTTTGCTGCTGGTGTAGCCCCATTGTTCGGTGTCGTTTTCCTTGGTGCGGCGGCTGATCTTGACGCCGCCCTTGATGTCCGCCTCGGTCTGGCCCAGCGCCAGGCTGCGGCCCAGGTCGACCTTGACGTGACGCTCGGCGTCGGCGCTGTCGCGCGCCTGCAGGGTGATCCCCTGGAGATTGTAGCTGGCCGCGTCGGACAGACTGGCGGGGCCGGTCAGGCGCGGCACGTCGGTACCCGAAAAACGCAGCCCGGCCACGTTGGACGAGGCGCGGAAGCGCCCATCGTTGATGCTCTCGGGCGTGTCTTCGGTGGCGCGGCTGGCGCCGCCCGATGCGGCCAGTTTCCAGTCGCCCAAGCGCGCTTCGCCGCCGGTGACCGCCGACGTGATGCGCTGGGTGTACTTGCGCTGGCGCAGGCGCCGTTCGGCGCGGGCGGTAAAGGGCGTGTCCGGCGCGACGTCGTCGCCCTTGATATTGCTGATCGACAGACGGTCGCGCACTTCATCGTCGGAGAACTCGCTCACGAAGGTGCGCAGGTACAGCGACTGGCCGGCCTGCGGGCGGTAGTCGAGGTTCAGCGCCAGCGCGCGCCGTTCGCGCTCGGGCAGGTAATTGCGCATCTCCATGCCGGACAGCTTGCCCTCGTTCCAGGCGCCGCCGGTTTCCACGTTATCGGAACCGAACTTGCGGCGCTCGCCGCTGATGCCGGCCGCCACACCGAGTTTGCCGTCCAAAAAGCGGTCGGACCACAAGGCGCCCGCGTTCGGGCTGGTCTTGCCGGTATTCTGGTCGCGGCTCGCGCCTGCGTGGAACGACAGCGCGCTGCCGGGCAGGTCGAAGGCCGACAGCGACCTGACGTCGACCGAGCCGCCGAGCGAATTGGCATCCTGGTCGGGCATGAGCGTCTTGGACACTTCCAGCGAGCGAATCAGGCCGGCCGGCAGCACGTCGAGGGCGACCGCGCGGCGGCCCGCTTCCGGCGACGGCACCGAAGCGCCGTTGATGGTGACGGCGTTGTAGTCGGGACCCATGCCGCGCACCACGATGTAGCGGCCTTCGCCCTGGTCGCGCTGCACCGCCACGCCAGGCAGGCGGGCCAGCGCCTCGGCGGCGTTCTTGTCCGGCAGGCCGCCGATATCGTCGCTGCTGACGATGCTGACGATGTTATCGGCCTTCTGCTGCGCCGCCAGCGCGCGCTTCATGCTCGAACGCTGGCCGGCGATGACGACCGTCTCGGATGCAATAGCGGTCGCCTCGCTTGAGCCGGCGGCGATGTCGGCTGCGCTGGCGGCGCTTGCGCCCAGTTGCAGGATGCCGAAGGCAATGAGGGACAGGCGCGGAAGACGCTGTTGTTGTTTAACGCTGTTCATGGGTTCGCCGTTGGATGGGTGAAAAACAGGGCGAAGTCTAGAGGCCGATTATGTCCATCTCGTGACAGGCACAGGGCCAGCAAGGGCGTTACGGCCTTTTACGGCAGCCGGTGAGCTGAAATGCCCCCCGGTGCCGCCCCACCCCGGTGCCAGGTCTGACATGGGGTGAGCCGATCGGACTGGCGGCGCTGCGCTGTTTGCACCCCCGCCTGTCATCGTCCTGTCACGCGCGCGGGCTAGTATCGGAACGTATCACCCTCATGCAAGGCTTTGGCCTTTCGCCCATGCTCCACTCACACCGCACTGCGCTCATCCTGGCCTCGCTGGCCCTTCTCGCCTGCTTTTTCCTGTATGCGTTCGCCGGCGTGCCCAAGCCAGCGGCCGACTGGAAGTGGATCGATATCGCCAGCGAGGCGAGCATGGCCCTCATGGCCGGCGTGTGGTTCGTGCTGGTACTGAGCTCGCGCCCGCCGGGGCGCGTGACGGCGCTGCTGGCCGCCGGCCTGGCCGGCCTGATGCTGGGCGCGGCTGCCGACTGCCTCGACGAATTCTTCAGCGTCCCCAAAGGCCAGCTGTGGAACCACGTGATCGAGAGCGGCGTGACGCTGGCGGGCATGGCCGCCCTCACCTGCGGCCTGCTCGACTGGCGGCGCGAACAATTCATGATGAGCGAGCACCTGCACAAGCGCGAGCGCCTGTTCCGCGACCACCGCTCTTTTGACGCGCTCACCCAGGTGGGCGACGCCGACTACCTGCGCGCGCAGCTGCGCATCGAGCACGAACGCGGCACCGGCCCGGATTGTTCGCTGCTGATGGTCGATATCGACAGCTTCCACCTGATTAACCGCGCCCACGGCCAGCGCGAAGGCGACCGCCTGCTGCAGGCGGTGACGCATACCCTGCTGCTCAACCTGCGCCGCACCGACCTGTTGTGCCGCTATGCGGGCGACCGCTTCGCGATCCTGCTGCCGGCCACCGATGGCGATACCGCGCGCGCGCTGGCCGAGCAGTTGCGGCGCGCCGTGGCGACCCTGCGCCATCACACCCACGCCAGCGGCGAGGCGCTGCAGGTGACGGTGCGCTACGCGGTGCGCCATGTGGATATCGAGCCGCGCCAGCTGCTCAAGGAAATCAACCGCGCCCTGGAACGGCGCATGCCGCAACCCGCCCCTGGCGCGGAGGATGCCAACAGTTTCGCCGCGCCCGCGTGAGCCGCTGTTGAGCCGCCTTCTGCAAGCGGGCGACCCCTGCATCGTGGCGCAGCACCAGCCGGCGCTGGTGCTCGACTACGCGCGTAGCCGCGAACTGGCAGCGCGCGCGATCCTGGCCGGCACCGGCATGGACGACCTGCAGGCGCCCGATGCGCAGCAGGCGATTACCCCCACCGAATATCTGCAACTGCTGGCCAATGTGGCGGCCGGCCTGAAAAGCCCGGAAACCAGTTTCATGCTGGGCCAGCAAATGCTGCCCGGGCATTTCGGCGCCCTGAGCCACGCGCTGATGCAGGCCCACAGCCTGCGCGAGGCGATCGCGCTGCTGGTGCGCTTCCAGATGCAGCTGTGCCCTTTGCTGGCGCCGCGCTTTTGCGAAGAAGGCGCTCTGGCCGTGTTGTACTGGACCGACAGTTTCGGCGCCGGCGCGCAGCGCGGCTTTCTGGTGGAGATGCACATGACCGCCATGACAGCCATGTGCCGCTGGCTGGGCGGCGAGCGCCTGCCGTGGCGCTACTGCTTCAACCGCACCCCGCCGCGCTACACCGAGCAGCACGAGGTGCACCTGGGCGAGCAGCTGCGTTTTCACTGTCACCTCGACGCCATGCTGATCGACGCGGCCTGGCTGGACCGCCCCTGGCCGCGCGCCAACGCGATGGCGGCGGCGGTGGCGCGGCGCGCTGTCGACGCCGCGCATGCCGCAGGCAGCCAGCGCAGCCTGCTGTGCGCCCTCTACGATTATCTGCTGGAGCACATCCGCAACGCCCCCACCCTGGAACAGTGCGCGATCGAGTTCGGCGTCAGCCCGGCCACCCTGAAACGCCACCTGGCGCGCCACGGCAGCCATTTCCAGGCCGAGCTCGACCAGGTGCGCGCGCACGTCGCCCTGCACCTGTTCCATGGCGGACGCCACGACAACGATGCGGTGGCGCGCCATCTCGGATTTCATGACGCGAACAATTTCCGAAGATCATTTAAACGTTGGACCGGCATGACACCCATGCTGTTAAGACAAGGCCTTCAAGCTTATCGCTTGCAATCGGGAGACACATCGGCCATAATCTAAATGAGAATTGTTCTCATTCACTGAAAGGCAGCGATGAATACCACCCAACAACCCGTGCGCGCGATTCCGGCGCCTGTCGCACCTGCGCTTCCGCTGCGCGTCAACAGCCAGGAACTGCTGCGCCAGGGCAAATCGATCCAGATCGAACATGACGGCAAAATCTACGAATTGCGGGTCACCCGGCTCAATAAACTGATCCTGACCGCCTGAACCACCAACCCCCAGCCAGCCAGCGTTGCACCCGCGAGCCAGCCACCCCATTTTGACAGGAGCAACGCAATGGCTATCGCTATCGATATGGCAGGACCCGCAGTTACCGCACCGGCCGGCACGCCGCCCCAGCCCGAACTGCTGGTCTCAGCCGCGCTGCACCTGATGTCCCACTACAGCGCCAACGCGGCGCAGGCCGGGCCGTGCCTGAAGCTGGCGTCGGTGATCGAGCGCCACCTGAAAGCGCTGGCCAGCCACGGCGACCTCAATCCCGTGCTGCGCGCCACCTGCCAGCAGTTGTCGGAACAGTGGGCCGCGGTGGTCGACCAGGCGCTGCCGCGCCCGTCGCGCCCGACCCTGTTCAAGCGCTTCGTGGGCGGGACGCGCCAGCCGACGCGCTAGAGTGTGTCTGACTGAGTTGCGCGAGTCAGTTCTATTTTGATAGCGTTGATAGGTCGCTCCCGCCAAGCGGGCCGCCGAGGCCGGGAACGACGAAACAAGTGCGGATCTCGCTACCATTCAGCCAGACACACGCTAAGGGGCGCACCAGGCCGATCCGGATGTTTGCAGGCCAGCGCTGCGCCCTGCTTCTGAACAGGCCGGAAAACAGCCACGCCCCGCTTGGCGTGAGCGCGGCATAGACGATCTACTCCAGCCAGCCGGCCACTGCGCCAGCGCCACCCGCGTGCCGCCTTGGGCGCGGAACGCGACATTTGCCCGGGCCGTCCGGCAGCACCGACCCCACAGCATCGCCATTGAAAACGTTTTCAAAATGGCTGTACCTGTGTACACTCTGGCCGGCTGTTTATGTCGTGGGTTGTTCCAGTTATGGTAATCTCGCGGTGACAGCCGTTCCGCACCCTACCAGGACCCATCCCTTGACCGACCACGACAACGCTGCCCCGCCCTCCACCCTGATCGACGTCGCGCGTCACGCCGGCGTCTCGCCCAGCACCGTATCGCGCATCCTGAACGGCACTGCCAAAGTCTCGGACGACAAGCGCGCCGCCGTCATGGCCGCGATCGAGAAGATGCACTTCGCGCCGAACCAGATGGCGCAAGGCCTCAAGAAGGGGCGCTCGATGACCATCGGGATCGTGGTGCAGGATATCTCGAGCCCGTTTTTCGACGAAACCCTGCGCGGTGTCGACGATGGCTTGAAGGGTACAGGTTACGCGTCGGTGATCGTCTCCGGCCACTGGAACGCGGTCGAGGAGACGGAACGCATCCGCCTTCTGCTGGCGCGCAAGGTTGACGGCATCATCGTGCTCTCCGGCCACCTGCCGGACGACACCATCTTGCAGTTCGCCAGCCAGCGTCCGATCGTCTCCACGGGGCGCGACATGCACACCAAAAGCGCGCTCGGTTTCAAGCTCGATAACGAAAACGGCGCCTTCATGGCGGTGCGCCACCTGGTCGAACTGGGGCACCGCCGCATCGCTTTCGTTACCGGTCCATCGCACCACCGCGATGCCGACGAACGCCTGGTCGGCTACAAGCGCGCCCTGGCCGAATCCGATCTGGAGTATGACGAGAAGCTGGTGGTGGGCGGCGACTTCCACGAATCCGGCGGCCTCTTGGCGGTGTACCACCTGTTCGAGACCAACCAGCAGTTCACGGCGGTGTTCGCGGCCAATGACCTGAGCGCGTATGGGGTGCGACTGTGCCTGTACCGCAAGGGCATCCGGGTGCCGGACGATATTTCCCTGGTCGGCTTCGATGACTTGCCGGGGTCGTCCTACACCACGCCGCCGCTGACCACCATTCGCCAGCCCTTGTACGACATGGGCCGCATCGCCACCAACGCGCTGCTGGCACTGATCAACGGCGAACCGGTGATGGCGCAGATCCCGCCGCTCGAACTGGTGGTGCGCGAAACCACGCGCCGGGTGCGTTAAAGGCGTCTTTTACAGCTGCGCCACGCAGAAATCGGTCATCGCCGCCAGCACGCTGGCGTCTTCGCCGACCGCGCCGGACACGGTGATCCGCATGGCCGGATGATCGCGCCGCAGTTCCTCGACAATCAGCGGCAGGTCGCGCAGCAAGTGCCCGCCCTGCCCCAGGAACACCGGCACCACCGTCAGGGCTGTGACGCCCTGCGCGGCCAGTTCGGCCACGCGCTCGGGCAGGCGCGGCTCCATCAATTCCAGGAACGCCAGCGAGACCGGCACCTCGGGCACGCGCGCTTGCGTCAGCTCGCGCAGGCGCTCGAACGGCGCGGCCCAGGTGGCGGCGCGGGCGCCGTGGGCAAACAGGATCAGGGCGCGGGTCATCAGTGTCTTTCCACCCACCATAGCGCCGCAAGCGCCAATAGCAGGAACAGCAAACTCGGGGCGATCGCCGTCAGCACGGCCGGAATGTTACTGAGCAGCCCCACGGAAGCGAACAGGGTATTGATCAAAATGAAGCCGACACCGATCATGATGCCGATGAAGATCTTCAGGCTCACGCCGCCGCTGCGGGTGTGCAGGTAGGCGAACGGCAGCGCCAGCGCCATCAGCACGAAAATGGCCAGCGGATCGAACAGCTTTTTCCAGAACGCGATCTTGAAGCGCTCGGTCTCCTGCTTGTTCTCGGCCAGGTGGCGCGTGTAGATCGCCAGTTCGGTGGCTGACATGCGCACCGGATCGGAGGCCGATACCGAGATGATCTTCGGGGTGATCTCGGACACCAGGTCCATGCTCGGCAGCTTGCGGGTGGCGACCATGCTGGTTTCCTGGCCGTAGGTACCCAGCGCCCTGGCCCCGGCTTGCGGTTTGCCGCCCGGCGGCGGCAGTTCGCGCGTGTTGGTAAAGCGTGTTTCGGTCACGTCTTCCAGGCGCCAGGTGCTGTTGCCGGTGAAGACAGCGCGCGCCGCGGTGATCAGGGAACGCATGCGGAAGTTGGTATCGAACTCGTACAGGCGCACATCGAGCATCTGGCCGTCGGTGCGGAACTGGCGCACATTGAAAAAGCGCGAGCCGGTGACAAGCCCCTTGGTGCCTTCGCTGCGCACGACATCCTTGGTCCACATCCCGGAGCGGAACTCCTGCGACACGGTGGCGCCGCGCGCGCTCAGTTTGAGCTTTTCGGCCAGCGGCGCGGTGCGCGGCGCAATCAGCTCGCCGAACACGAAGGTGATGATGACGAACACGAAACCGATCTTGAAAAGCATCCACGCCGCCATCTGGGTCGACATGCTCGACGCCCGCATGATGGTGAACTCAGAGGTCGATGCGAACTGCGCCATCGTATAGATGGTGCCGATCAGGGTCGCCACCGGCATCACCTCGTACACGTGGAACGGCACGCGCAGCAGCACATACAAAAAGGCGTGCTGGATCGCGTAGCCTTCCTTGCCCACCGACGGCAGTTCGCCGGTCAGGTCCATGAAAGCGCTCAGCGCCAGGAAGGCGACCAGCACGAAGGCGACAGCCTGCGCGATCGAGACCGCGAAATAGCGTTGAAGGACCTTCATGTCGCGCCTCCCGGTGCGGCGTGATCGAGCCGGCCGCGCTTCATGGCGGCCCACAGCACCAGCGGATGGTAGCGGTGGTTGACGTTCAGGCGCCATGCGAACATGACCACGATCAGGACCGCGACGAACAGGTGCAGCGGCCACCAGGCCATGTAGAAGTCCGATTTGCCCTGGCGGACATTGGCCTCGGCCAGCTTGGTCAGATTAATATAGGTGAAGAAGATCAGCAGCGCGATGATCAGGTTGGCCGCGCTGCCGGCGCGCGGATTGACGAAACCGAGCGGAATGGCCAGCAGGATCAGGAGCAGGCAGGTAATCGGCGCGGCGATGCGGTACAGGAGTTCCGACTGGGTGAAGCGGTTCGGCGTTGCGAGCAGCTCCTGGGTGGACATGGCGTCCGACGAGATGTCGCCATCCATCGCCGTGTTCTTGCTGGCTACGCGCATGCTGTAGCGGCCGAACTCCATCGATTGAAAATCGGCCTGGCCCGGCACACCCTGGTAGCGCCGGCCGTTCTTGAGCACCAGGAACTGGCCACCCTTGCCGTCCGACTCGATCACGCCTTCCTTGGCGACGATGACGGAGTTGACGTTCTTTTCGATCGTGTTGACGAACACATTCTGCACCACGGTCGATTCGCCGGTGACGGCTTCGACGAAAAACACGCGGTTGCTCGACGACGATTCCTTGAACTGGCCGGGCGAGACCTTTTTCAGGTCTTCGCGTTTTTCGAAGCGCTGGACGAATTCGGTGCTTTTCATCTTGGCCCACGGCGTCACGAACAGGCTCAGGGCCCCGGTCAGGATCATCATGGGAATGCCGAAGGTGAGGATGGGGCGGATCCAGCGCGTGAGCGACAGCCCGGACGCGAACCAGACCACCATCTCGGAGTCGCGGTAGCTGCGCGTGACCACCGCCAGCACCGAAATAAAGCTGGTGAGAGTCAGGATAGTTGGCAGATAATTCAGCGTTGCGAAGGCGATCAACGCCAGCACGTCGCTCGAGGCCACCTTTCCACCCGCGGCTTTGCCGAGGATGGCGATCAGGGTCCAGGTGGCGACGATGGAAAACAGCACCGTGAAAGTCGTTCCGGCCGAACTGGCTAATTCACGTTGCAAGGCGCGTTGAAAGATCATTCGAAAGTTATAATCACAGGTTAGGCAGTGCGCGTCACAAACACGAAACGGAGATTCAAATGGACTTTAGCATAAAAGCATTCGACACAAAGAACACCATCACGTCGGCCAAAACCGGTTGCATCGCGGTTGCGGTATTCGAAAACAAAAAACTGTCGCAGGCTGCAAAAGCCCTCGACCAGGGTGGTGACATCACGGCTGCGCTCAAGTCCGGCGACATTACCGGCAAAGCCGGTTCGACCCTGCTGTTGCGCGGTATGTCCGGCACCGGCGCGGCGCGCGTGCTGCTGGTAGGACTGGGCAACGACGAGACGGTCAGCGAAAAAAGCTTCACTTCCGCAGTGAACGCGACGCTCAAGGCTTTCGCCTCGCTGGGCGCCGCGGACGCCATTATCGCATTACCCATGACGGATGTGAAAGAGCGTGACGTTTCGTGGGCCGTGCGCACCATCGTCTGCGCCGCCCACGAGAGCGTTTTCCGCACCGACGGCCAGAAAAGCAAGAAGGACCCTGCCCCTGCCGGCGTACGCAAGATCACCCTGGCGCTTGACGCCACGGGCGAAGTCAAGACCGCGCTGGCGCAAGCGATTGCCATCGCCAACGGCATGGACCTGACCAAGGAACTGGGCAACCTGTCGGCCAACGTCTGCACCCCGACCTACCTGGCCGACACGGCCCGCAAGCTGGCCAGGGACTACAAGTTCGACGTCGAAGTGCTGGACCGCAAACAGCTGCAGGCGCTGAAAATGGGCAGCTTCCTGTCGGTCACCAACGGCAGCGACGAAGCGCCCAAGTTCATCGTCTTGAAGCATATGGGCGGCAAGTCCAAGGATGCGCCGGTGGTCCTGGTCGGCAAGGGCATCACCTTCGACACCGGCGGCATTTCGATCAAGGCCGGTCCCGGCATGGATGAAATGAAGTACGACATGTGCGGCGCCGCCTCGGTGCTGGGCACCTTCCGCGCGATTGGCGAAATGGGCCTGAAACTCAATGTGATCGGCGTGATCGCGGCGTGCGAGAACATGCCGTCGGGCCGCGCCACCAAGCCGGGCGACATCGTCACGTCAATGAACGGCTTGACCATCGAAGTGCTCAACACCGACGCCGAAGGCCGCCTGGTGCTATGCGACGCGCTCACTTACTGCGAGCGTTTCAATCCGGCTGCGGTGATCGACATCGCCACCCTGACCGGCGCCTGCGTGGTGGCCCTGGGCCATCACAACACGGGCCTGTTCACGCGCAGCGACGAGGCCCACGAGAAGCTGGCCGGCGAACTGCTGGCCGCCGGCAAAGCCGCCAGCGACACCGCATGGCGCCTGCCGATCGAAGAAGTCTACAACGAGCAGCTCAAGTCCAACTTCGCCGACCTGGCCAATATCGGCACCCCGGGCGGCGCCAGCGTGACGGCCGCCTGCTTCCTCGAGAACTTTACGCGCAAGTACACCTGGGCGCACCTCGACATCGCCGGCACGGCATGGAAGTCGGGCGGCGCGAAGGGCGCCACCGGCCGTCCGGTGCCGCTGCTGTCGACGTTCCTGATCAACCGCGTGTAAGCGGCGTCGCAGGACGACAAAAAGCGGCCTCGCGGGGCCGCTTTTTTCGTTGCGCTGGAGGCTAGTGCAGCGCGCTAATGGAGCGCCGTCCCCGCCGTCTCCGGCAGGTCGTTCTGATAATCGCGCGCGCCATTGCGGCGCATCAGCACCGTCAAGGTTTCCGGGTAATCGAAGCCGGCCCCGGTACGCTTGTCGAGCAGGTATCCCAGCCCCGCCGTCAGCACCGCATTGCCCACGGTGGCGCTGGCGTTGGCGCTCGATGCAACCCGGTCCTGCCCCGCCGCCACGCCATCCTTGCGGCAGTCGATGAACAGATTGCCTGCGCTCTTTTGCACGGTCACGTGCCCGGGGGACGTGACGAACCAGCGCCCTTTGTCGTTGGTCAGCACGCAGCCGGCGCCGCCGACTTCGCGGTTATCCAGGATTGTGTGCAGCATCAGGGTCTGCTGGTTCGATTCGCTGATCGTCGCGCAGCCGCCCAGGGCGGCCAGCAGCGCCAGCGCGCCGGTCCGTAAAAAAATCGCCATCGCATCCATCCAAGGTAGTGGTTCATCCTGCTGGTTCATGCCATTAACGGCACAAGCCCGGGATTCCTGAATACTACCCGATGCAGTCTGCTTAAAAACCTACTTCAGCGGAATCGGCTGGTTGGCCGGCACCGGCACCGCGGTCACGCTGTTTTTCGGGCTGCCGTCGATCAGGCGGTCCGAATACACAAGGTAAGCGAGCGCATTGCGCTTGACGTCGACCATGCGCACCACGCGCACGTGCTTGAAGAAGATCGAGGCGCGTTCGCTGAATACTTCTTCCTGCTTCGGTACTTTGCCGCTGAAAGTAATGGGGCCGACCTGGCGGCAAGCCACCGACGATTCGGCCTTGTCTTCGGCCAGGCCCACGGCGCCCTTGATGCCGCCGGTCTTGGCGCGCGACAGGTAGCAGCTCACGCCACCGACGACGGGATCGTCGAAGACTTCGACCACGACCTTGTGGTCGGGACCAATCAGCTTGAAAGCGGTATCGACCGAGCCCACGGTTTCCGCAGCGGCGCCAACGGCGGCAGCGGACAGCGCGAGGCTCACAGCGAGGCGGATGATTCGCATAATGTTATTCCTGGAGAGTGGTACGGGAGAGTGATGCGGGAGGTAGTCGCCGCAGCAGGCGGGCAGGACTAGGACACCGGTGCAAAGCGCGGCACCAGAATGCCGCCGACCTCGACCAGCTGAAAAAACACGTCTTTCGGCCGCGTCCATATTGAACCGTCCGCTGCGCGATACACGATCATCTCAGAGAGATCCGATTCAAGAGTGGCCACGCACACCAATTCGTACAGGCCACCCTTGTAGTGCCGGTATTGCATCAACTCTCGGTCTTGTCTTCGGCCAGAGCTTTCTGCTTCTTCTTCAAGCCCTGGATGACCTTCAGGACACCTTCGATACCAGCGGTATCGTCGAGATCGCTAAAAGCATCAAGAACCTCATTCAGAACCCGGTTGCGCACTGCGGTTTCATCCGACGCCGGTGCGCTTGCGCGTACCGGTTCGGCCGACTCTTTCGAGGCGGCCTTTTGCGCCGAATACTTCGCTGTCGCCGCGGCTGTTTTGCCGTGCGCCAGCGCCGCTTGCCAGATTACCCAGCGACGTTGTGTTTCAAACACGAGATATTCATCGGGTTTATCTTCGCGGCGTCGAACGATATGACCATCGCGCTGCGCCCATGCTTCAAATGCACTTCGCATTTTAATCCTTTACAAATGCTGTCTTCGCATTTCTACACTAATCAAAACACTATTGTTTTAACTAGTACCACCTTGCAGAATGTGTCATGAAGCCGTCACAAACTTTAAGGGCGTGTAACTCTTCACGCTAGGGGTTCCGACCGTTGGTTCTCACCACCACCGACCGGATTTAAGTATATTACCCGTTGCGTTATAAGAATGCAATTTTTTATTCCCCATGAGTAACAATAGTCCAAAATCGTTGTTTTGTCTGCCTCTTGTTACATCTAATTACATCTTGCGAGTGGTTAAATCTCGGGGACAACAAAGTTTAACATCTCCACGGTATTTTTTCGATAAAAGTGTTGATAACACAAGCGTATGCATCTTGCATACACGGCCAAAATTGTTAACTAACGGCATGTTCTTGCACGAAAGCACCATTTAACGCGATACTAGGCGTTTTTAGCACCAATGGCACTCTGGACCCCCCTATGAAAATAGCAACATGGAATGTTAATTCCCTCAAAGTACGACTTCCTCACCTTCTGCAATGGCTGGAGGCGAACCCGGTCGATGTACTTTGCTTACAAGAGACAAAATTGACGGACGATAAGTTCCCGATTTCTGAAATTAAAGCTGCCGGGTATGAAGTCGCCTTCAGCGGTCAGAAAACCTATAACGGCGTCGCAATATTATCTAAATTACCACTAAATGACATTATAAAAAACAACCCATTATTTCCGGACGAGCAGCAACGGATACTCGCGGCCACGATCGGCGGCACGCGTTTTATCTGCGCCTACGTACCGAATGGGCAGGCGGTCGGAACCGACAAATACGCCTATAAACTCGCCTGGCTGGCAGCGCTGCGGGAGTGGCTTGCCGATGAAGTCAGCGCGCATGCCGAAGGCGGCCTGGCGATCCTGGGCGATTACAACATCGCCCCCGAAGACCGCGACGTACACGACCCGCTTGCATGGACCGGCCAGGTGCTCTGTTCCGACAAAGAGCGGGCAGCCTTGACGGCGCTGACCGACCTGGGTTTGACCGATGCGTTCCGCCTGTTCGAGCAGGCTGACAAATCGTTCAGCTGGTGGGATTACCGGCAGCTCGGCTACCAGAAAAACAAAGGCCTGCGGATCGACCACATATTGCTGTCGGACGCATTGAAAAAGCGCTGCACCGCATGCGCGATCGACCGCATTCCGCGCAAGTGGGAGCAACCATCGGACCACGCCCCAGTCATCGCCACCCTCGACTGACAACATTTCCTGACCGGGGTCAGACCTTAATGCCGCTAACTTAAAGCTCCGTCATTCCCGCCATTGGCAGAAATGACTTCCCGCGAAGGCGGGAATCCATAGCACCTTTGCTAAGCATACGTGCTATGGCGGGAACGCACAGCGTTCCCGCCTTCGCGGGAAGGACGGTTTTGAGTTTTGTGGTCGTCAAACCGCCTAACTTAGCGGCATTAGGGTCAGACCTCCGAATCGAAACATTTCGAGTCGGAGGTCTGACCCCGGTTAGGAAACTAGTTGTTGGAGAGGTGGTGGCGGGCTTCGTCCGCGGGCCGGGGCTGGGCGAACAGGTAGCCCTGTGCGTACTGGCAGCCGTGGCCGTTCAGCAGCGCGTACTGGGCTTCGGTTTCGACGCCTTCCGCCACCACCGATAACTGCAGGCTGTTCGACAGCGCCATGATGGCCGCCACGATCGCGCGGTCTTCGGCGCTGCTTTCGAGGTCCTTGATGAAGGCGCGGTCGATCTTGATCTTCTTGACCGGGAAGCGCTTGAGGTACGCCAGGCTCGAATAGCCGGTGCCGAAATCGTCGATCGACAGACGGATGCCCATCGCGTTGATCTGCCCCAGGATCTCCATGGTCTGTTCGCCATGCTGCATCAGCGCCGTTTCGGTGATTTCGAATTCGATCAGGGCCGGGTCGATCCCGGTTTCGTCGAGCACGCGCCGGATCGATTCGATCAGCCCGCGATGCATAAACTGGCGCGGCGACAGGTTGACCGCCAGCGGCACCGCCACCCTCCCCTCGCGCTGCCACGCCATGCTTTGTTCGCAGGCGCGCCGCATCACCCATTCACCAACCGGCACGATCAACCCGTTTTCTTCCATGATCGGGATGAAGTGATCCGGCAGCACCAGCCCGCGCCCTGGTCGGCGCCAGCGCAGCAGCACTTCCATGGTGTGCACGCGGCGCGTGCCGATGTCGATGATCGGCTGGTAGAACAGCTCGAATTCCTCGTCCGCCAGGGCGCCGCGCAGCGCGCTTTCGAGCTCGAAGTGCTGCGCCGCCGCCAGGTTCATGCGCTCGGTGAAGTACTGGTAATTATTGCGGCCGTTCGCCTTGGCGTGGTACATCGCCGCGTCGGCGTGCCGCATGAGGGTCGCCACATCGCCGCCGTCGTCCGGATACAGACACAGGCCAATCGATGGCGTGATGTGCAGCAGGCGCCCGTCCACCGGGAACGGCAGCGCCAGCACGTCGATGATCTTCTGCGCCACCTGGCTGCTTTCCTCAAGCCCGTCGATACCCGGCACCAGCACCACGAATTCGTCGCCGCCGAGACGCGCCACGGTGTCGCTCTCGCGCACCGCGTGGCACAGGCGCTGCGCCACTTCCTTGAGCAGGCGGTCGCCCATCAGGTGCCCGAGCGAGTCGTTGATGGTCTTGAAACGGTCAAGGTCGATGAACATCACGGCCAGCTTGCCGCCGGAGCGCTTGGCGCCGAGCATGGCGTGGTCCAGCCGGTCCGACAGCAAGGCGCGGTTGGGCAGGCCGGTCAGGCTGTCGTGATAGGCCATGTGGTTCACGCGCGCTTCGGCCTGGCGCCGTTCGACGATCTCGCCCTGCAGCAGCGCGTTGGCGCCGGCCAGTTCGGCGGTGCGCTCGAGCACCCGCACTTCGAGTTCGTCGCGCGCGCGCAGCACCGCTTCGCCGGCCTCGCGCCGCGCGGTCACGTCGTCGACCAGCCACACCGAGCGCCCGGTGGCATGCGCCAGGTCGAACGGACGCCCGGACAGGCGCGCCCAGAAGCTGCTGCCGTCCTTGCGCACCAGCCGGTATTCGGCCATGTGCACGCGCCCCGCGTGGAAGTCGCGCGTGGTCTCGGCGCGCGCCAGGTCCCAGCTGGCGCGGTCCGGATACAGCGCCCGCACCGACAGCCCCGCCACTTCGCCCGGCCCGTAGCCGAACAGTTCTTCCATCTTGGCGTTGCAGCGCAAATTCAGGCCGTTTTCAACCACCGCGATGCCGAGCACCGCGCTGTCGAGGATGGCCTGGTTTTCCAGCAGCGCGTTGCGCAGCGATTCTTCGGCGCGCTTGGCGTCGGTGCGGTCTTCGATGATCCAGATCGTACCCTGCGCCGGGTCGGCCGGATTGACCACGTAGGCGATCAGCTGCGCCCACAGCACGCTGCCGTCCTTGCGCGCCATGCCCACTTCGGTGTGAAAGGGTTTACCGACCGAGAGCAGCGGGCCGGCGGCCGCGCCGATGGCGGCGTAGGCCTCGTCGCTCGGGTACAGGGCGCGGCCGGGCAGGCCCAGCCCCTCGCTGCCCTGGTAGCCGAACATGTCGGCAAAGCCGCGGTTGTAGCGCGTGATGATGCGGTTCTTGGTGAACAAGATGCTGACCGAGGCGTTGGTCATGATGGCCTGCACCTCGACCAGGGTCTGGCGCGCTTCGGTCACGTCTTCCAGGATCCAGATAGTGCCTTGTTCGCGCCGTTCGGCATCGATGGTCTGGGCCCGCACGCGGCACCAGATCAGGGTGCCGTCGCGCTGGCGGAACTGGTACTCGGGGGTTTCGAAGGGCAGGCCGTTGCCGAGCAGGGGCCCGGCCGCGCGCCCGAATTCTTCGTACGCCTCGGGCGACGGGAACACGTCCACCGCCGGCCTGCCGGTCATTTCTTCACGCGTGTAGCCGAACATCTCGGCCATGCGCGGGTTACAGGACAACATGATCCCGTTGCGGCTGAACAGGATGCCGACCGAGGCATTGTCCAGGATCGCCTTCTGCTCGAGCAGCACCTGGCGGGTCGCTTCCTCGGCCGCCTTCTGGGCGCTGCGGTCGTCCACGATCCAGATCGTGTCCTGCTTGCCGCGCCCGGCGTTGATGGCGTAGATGTAGACGTGCCCCCAGAACGCGCTGCCGTCCTGGCGCAGCATCTCGATGTCGCTCTGGTAGGGTTTGCCGGCGCGCAACAGCGGCTGCGCCTCCTGCTGCAAGGCGTCGTAGGCGGCGCTTGACACAAACAGTTCGGCGGCCGCGTGGCCCAGCCCCGTCTCGCCGCCAAAGCCGAAGCAGCGCCCGAACTGCTGGTTATAGCGCAGGATGCGGTTGTCGCGCTGGAAGGCGATGCCCAGCGGGGCGTTGTCCATGATGGCCTGCATTTCGAGCAGGGCGCGGCGCAGGCGCGTTTCGTTCTGGTGCAGGTCGTCGATGTCTTCGATGATCCAGATGGTGCCGTGCGACTCATCGCGCGTATCGACCGCGCGTCCGTACAGGCGGCACCACAGCAGCACGCCGTCCTTGCGGCGCATACGCAGTTCGCCCGCGTACGAGCCGCCGGCGGCCAGCCGCGGTCCCGCCTCGCTGCTCATCTGGTCGTAGCTGCGCTGGCTGGGGAACACAGTGACGGTGGCCCGGCCCACCAGTTCATCGGCGCTGTAGCCAAAGATCTCGGCGGCGCGGATATTACATTCATGGACGACCCGCTTTTTGCTGAGGATGATGCCGACCGCCGCGTTTTCGAGAATGGCCTTCTGTTCCATCACCGTCTTGCGCAGCGCGGCCTGGTCGCGGTCGTAGCGGCGGATGTCGGTAAATACAAACGTGGCGCCGCCGCCGGGCAGCGGCTTGGCCAGCACCTGGACCGCAATCGGCTGGCCGTGCGCGTGCAGCGCGCTTTCCCACAGCTGGTCGGCGCCGTCGCCGTCATTGAGGCGCAAAAAGGCGTCGTGACGCGCGTCAAGCGCGAACAGGTCGAGCAGGGGTTGGCCGGCGGGAGTGGCGCCGAGCAGCGCGCACAAGGCCGCGTTGGCGGCATGGACGATGCCGTCCGCGTCGCAGGCACAGGCGGGCGATCCGATTAACTGGAGCGCTTCAGCGACGAAATCAGGCTTGGTTGTTAAGCGATCCATGTCCCCACGACGGCGTAAGTCCGCCGCCTCTGCGATGGGCAACGGAGAGCTTGATCATAAACCACAATTGGCCGCAAATTACCGGAAAAGCCGGGAAAACCCAAAAAACAGAAACGCCCACCACGCGCGGGGCGGGGTGGGCGCTTTGCAACAACGCTCAGGGAGGGCTTTTAAGGGCCCTGGAAGGCGTCGCTGGGTATGCGCACCCACCCTTCCATCAGCACGCGCGCGCTGCGGCTCATGACGGCCTTGGCGACGCTCCAGTCGCCGCCGACCTGGGTCGCTTCGGCGCCCACGCGCAGGGTGCCGGACGGATGGCCGAAGCGCACCGCGTTGCGCCCTCCCCCGCCGGCCGCCAGGCTGACCAGGGTGCCGGGAATGGCGGCCGCGGTGCCGATGGCCACCGCAGCGGTGCCCATCATCGCGTGGTGCAGCTTACCCATCGACATGGCGCGCACCAGCAGGTCGATGTCGCCGGCCGCCACCGCTTTGCCGCTCGACGACACATAACCGGCCGGCGGCGCCACGAAGGCCACCTTGGGCGTGTGCTGGCGCGTGGCCGCTTCGTCGACATGCCCGATCAATCCCATGCGCACGGCGCCGTGCGCGCGGATCGCCTCGAACATGGCCAGCGCTTTCGGGTCGCCATTGATCGCGTCCTGCAGCTCGGTGCCGGTGTAGCCGATCGCCTCGGCATTGACGAAAATCGTCGGGATGCCGGCGTTGATCATGGTGGCCTTGAGCGTGCCCAGTCCCGGCACGTCCAGGTCCTCGACCACCTGCCCGGTCGGGAACATGGCGCCGCCGGCGCCCTCTTCTTCGGCCGCCGGGTTCATGAATTCGAGCTGCACTTCAGCGGCCGGAAAGGTCACGCCATCGAGTTCGAAGTCGCCCGTTTCCTGCACCGCGCCACCCGTCACCGGCACGTGCGCGATGATGGTCTTGCCGATGTTGGCCTGCCAGATGCGCACCAGCGCCATGCCGTCGTGCGGAATGCGGGCGGCGTCGACCAGCCCCGCGCCGATGGCGAACGAGCCAACGGCGGCCGACAGGTTGCCGCAGTTGCCGCTCCAGTCGACAAAAGCCTTGTCGATGGCGACCTGGCCGAACAGGTAGTCGACATCGTGCTCCGGCTTCGCGCTTTTGGACAGGATCACCGTCTTGCTGGTGCTCGAGGTGGCGCCGCCCATGCCGTCGATCTGCTTGCCGTAGGGGTCGGGGCTGCCGATCACGCGCAGCAGCAGCGCGTCGCGCGCGGCGCCAGGCACCTGCGCGGCCTCGGGCAGGTCTTGCAGGCGAAAGAACACGCCCTTGCTGGTACCGCCGCGCATATACGTGGCGGGAATGCGGATTTGAGGTAGGTGCGCCATCATGCCTCCTTCACGGTCGATTCGAGGAAGTCCTGGGCGAAGCGCTGCAGCACGCCGCCGGCTTCGTAGATCGCCACTTCTTCGGCGGTGTCCAGGCGGCAGATGACCGGCACTTCGACCACGTCGCCGGAAACGTGCCTGATCACCAGGGTGAGCGTGGCGCGCGGGGTGCGTTCGCCCAGCACGTCGAAGGTTTCGCTGCCGTCGATGGCCAGGGTGATGCGGTTCTCGCCAGGCAGGAATTCGAGCGGTAGCACGCCCATGCCCACCAGGTTGGTGCGGTGGATGCGCTCGAAGCCTTCGGCCACGATGGCTTCCACGCCGGCCAGGCGCACGCCCTTGGCGGCCCAGTCGCGCGACGAGCCCTGGCCGTAGTCGGCGCCGGCGATAATGATCAAGGGCTGCTTGCGCTCCATGTAAGTCTGGATCGCTTCCCACATGCGGGTGACCGTGCCATCCGGTTCGATGCGCGCCAGCGAGCCTGCCTTGACCTTGCCGTCGACCTTGACCATCTCGTTTTTCAGGGTCGGGTTGGCGAAGGTGGCGCGCTGCGCGGTCAGGTGGTCGCCCCGGTGGGTGGCGTAGGAGTTGAAGTCTTCTTCCGGCAGGCCCATTTTGGCCAGGTATTCGCCGGCGGCCGAATCGAGCATGATCGCGTTCGACGGCGACAGGTGGTCGGTGGTGATGTTGTCGCCCAAAACCGCGAGCGGCCGCATGCCGGCCAGGGTGCGCGCACCAGCCAGCGCGCCTTCCCAGTACGGCGGACGGCGGATGTAGGTGGTGTTCGGGCGCCAGTCGTACAGCGGACTGACCTTGACGCCGTCGTCTTCCTGCTTGGCGAACATGGGAATGTAGACCTTGTGGAAGTGCGCCGGCTTGACGCTCGACGCCACCAGTGCGTCGATCTCCTCATCGGTCGGCCAGATGTCCTTGAGCGTGACCGGTGTGCCGTCGGCGGCGATGCCCAGCACATCCTTTTCGATGTCGAAGCGGATCGTGCCGGCAATCGCATAGGCCACCACCAGCGGCGGCGAGGCCAGGAAGGCCTGTTTCGCGTACGGGTGGATGCGGCCGTCGAAATTGCGGTTGCCCGACAGGACGGCGGTGGCGTACAGGTCGCGCGCCACCACTTCCTGCTGGATCACCGGATCGAGCGCGCCGGACATGCCGTTGCAGGTGGTGCAGGCGTAGGCGACCACGCCAAAGCCGAGTTTTTCCAGTTCCGGCATCAGCTTGGCGTCTTCCAGATACAGGGTGACGGCCTTCGAGCCGGGCGCCAGCGAGCTTTTCACCCACGGTTTGCGCGTCAGTCCGAGCTTGTTGGCGTTACGCGCCAGGAGGCCGGCGGCGATCATGTTGCGCGGGTTGTTGGTGTTGGTGCAGCTGGTGATGGCGGCGATGATGACGGCGCCGTCGGGCATCAGGCCCGGCTCGTTTTCGACCACGCCGCTGATGCCGCGCGCGGCCAGTTCCGAGGTCGGCACGCGGTTGTGCGGATTGGACGGGCCGGCGATGGTGCGCACCACGGTCGACAGGTCGAATTGCAGCACGCGCTCGTACTCGGCGTGCTTTAACGTGTCGCCCCACAAGCCGGTGTGCTTGGCATACAGCTCGACCAGTTTCACCAGTTCGTCGTCGCGGCCGGTGAGCTTGAGGTAGGTGATGGTCTGCTCGTCGATGTAGAACATCGCGGCGGTCGAGCCGTATTCCGGCGCCATGTTGGAAATCGTCGCGCGGTCGCCCAGGGTCAGGTGGGCAGCGCCTTCGCCGTAGAACTCCAGATACGACGAGACCACCTTTTGCTGGCGCAGGAATTCGGTCAGCGCCAGCACCGTGTCGGTGGCGGTGATGCCCGGCTGCGGTTTGCCGGTCAGTTCAACGCCGATGATGTCGGGCAGGCGCATCCACGAGGCGCGGCCCAGCATCACGCTTTCAGCTTCCAGGCCGCCGACGCCGATGGCGATCACGCCGAGCGCGTCGACCATCGGGGTGTGCGAGTCGGTGCCGACCAGGGTGTCGGGAAAGGCCACACCGCCCTGCACTTGCACCACCGGCGACATGCGCTCCAGATTGATCTGGTGCAGGATGCCGTTCCCCGGCGGGATCACGTCGACGTTCTTGAAGGCCTTCTTGGTCCAGTTGATGAAGTCGAAACGGTCTTCGTTGCGCCGGTCTTCGATGGCGCGGTTCTTGTCGAAGGCGTCCGGATCGAAACCACCGCATTCGACTGCCAGCGAATGGTCGACCACGAGCTGGGTCGGCACCACCGGATTGACCAGCGCCGGGTCGCCGCCTTGCAGGGCGATGGCGTCGCGCAGGCCGGCCAGGTCGACCAGCGCGGTCTGGCCCAGGATGTCGTGGCAGACCACGCGCGCCGGGAACCATGGAAAATCGAGGTCGCGTTTGCGTTCGATCAGCTGGCTCAGCGAGGCGTTCAGGGTCGCGGGGTCGCAGCGGCGCACCAGGTTCTCGGCCAGCACGCGCGAGGTGTACGGCAGCTTGTCGTAGGCGCCCGGCGCGATGGCGTCGACCGCGGCGCGCGCGTCGAAGTAATCGAGTTTGGTGCCCGGCAGGTTCTTGCGGTGGTTCGTGTTCATGTCAGTCCTTCTTGCTTGCTAATTTACTTGCGGTCGGCCAGCGGCACGAAGGTCAGGTCGTCCGGGCCGACGTAGTTGGCGCTCGGGCGAATGATCTTGTTGTCGATGCGCTGCTCGATCACGTGGGCGGCCCAGCCGGAAGTGCGCGAGATCACGAACAGCGGCGTGAACATGGCGGTCGGCACGCCCATCATGTGATACGACACAGCCGAGAACCAGTCCAGGTTCGGGAACATCTTCTTGACTTCCCACATGACGGTTTCCAGGCGTTCCGCGATGTCGAACATCTTGGTCGAACCGGCGCCTTCGGACAGCGAACGCGCCACTTCCTTGATCACTTTATTGCGCGGGTCGGACACGGTGTAGACCGGGTGGCCGAAGCCGATCACGACTTCCTTGTTGGCGACGCGGTTGCGGATGTCGGCTTCGGCTTCGTCCGGGTTTTCATAACGCTTCTGGATGTCGAGCGCGACTTCGTTGGCGCCGCCGTGTTTCGGTCCGCGCAGCGCGCCGATGGCGCCGGTGATGGCCGAGTGGATGTCCGAACCCGTGCCAGCGATCACGCGCGCGGTGAAGGTGGAGGCGTTGAACTCGTGTTCCGCGTACAGGATCAGCGAGGTGTGCATCGCCTTGACCCACGCCTCCGGCGGCTTGAAGCCGTGCAGCAGGTGCAGGAAGTGGCCGCCGATGGATTCGTCGTCGGTTTCGGTCTCGATGCGGCGGCCGTTGTGGCTGAAGTGGTACCAGTACAGCAGCATCGAACCGAAGGAGGCCATCAGGCGGTCCGCGATGAAGCGCGCGCCCGGCACGTTGTGGTCGTCCTTTTCCGGCAGCACGCAGCCGAGGGTGGAGACACCGGTGCGCATCACGTCCATCGGGTGGCTCGACGCCGGCAGCGCTTCGAGCGCGTTCTTGACCGCCTGCGGCAGGCCGCGCATCGATTTCAGATGGGCCTTGTAGCCACGCAGTTCGCCGTCGTTGGGCAGTTTTCCGTGCACCAGCAGGTAGGCGATTTCTTCGAACTCGCAGCTGTCGGCCACGTCCAGGATGTCGTAGCCGCGGTAATGCAGGTCGTTGCCGGTTTTGCCGACCGAGCACAGGGCGGTGTTACCGGCGGTGACGCCGGACAGCGCGACCGATTTTTTCGGCTTGAAGGGAACGGCGTCGGCCGGGGTGGTGATGTCAGTCATGTGAGCTCCGCGATTCTTCTGAATGAGTGTGATTACTTTTCTTTACCCTGGGCGAACAGCGAGTCGAGCTTTTGCTCGTACTCGTGGTAGCCGAGGTAGTCGTACAGCTCCATGCGGCTTTGCATGGTCGCGACGACGTTTTTCTGGGTGCCTTCGGCGCGCAGCGTCTTGTAGAAATTCAGGGCGGCCGCGTTCATGGCGCGGTAGGCGCCGCAGCAGTACAGGGCGATATCGACCTTGTGCGCGCGCAGTTCATCGAGCGTGAACAGTGGCGTGGCGCCGAATTCGGTCAGGTTGGCCAGAATCGGCACCTTGACCGCGTCGCGCACCTGGCTGTACATCTCGAGTTTGGTGATCGCTTCCGGGAAGATCATGTCGGCGCCCGCTTCGACGTAGGCGCAGGCGCGGTCGATGGCGGCGTTCAGGCCTTCGACGGCCAGCGAATCGGTGCGCGCCATGATGACGAAGCTCTCGTCATGACGGGCGTCGACGGCGGCCTTGATGCGGTCGACCATTTCTTCCTTGCTGACGATCTCCTTGCCCGGACGGTGGCCGCAGCGCTTGGCCGAGACCTGGTCTTCCATGTGCACCGCTGCCACATCGGCGCGGATCATGTGGCGGATGGTGCGCGCGATGTTGAAGGCGCCGCCCCAGCCGGTGTCGATGTCGACCATCAGCGGCAGGCCGCAGGTATCGGTGATGCGCTGGGCATCGGTGATCACGTCGTCCATGGTGCTGATGCCGAGGTCCGGCATGCCGAGCGAGTTGGCGGCCACGCCGCCGCCGGACAGGTACACGGCCTTGTAACCGGTTTGTTCGGCCATGCGCGCGGTGTAGGCGGTGATGGTGCCGACGACCTGCAACGGCGACTCTTCCTGGACTGCGCGGCGGAACATCGCGCCTCGTGATTCTCTCATTGCGTTTTCTCCTCGGGTACTGCGTTGGAATGACAATGCTGTTTGCATTGCAAGCGCCGTGCCACTCCCGGCCACCTTGGCCCGGCTTATAAAACATCTTTATATTCAATGCCTTGGGCGAGTTTGAAACACGCTAGGCTATTCAGCCCGCGTTTCACCACGTTTCAATATGAAACACGTGAAACGCAACTGGAGTAAAATTGAAACATGCCCTATTCTTCCCGTACCGCTTCCGACGCCAGCGACAAACCGGTCATCTGGACCGTGTCCGTCTCGCGCCTGTCGGACCTGTTCCGCGATATCACGCTCGAATATGACCACCTGGCGTCGATCGAACCGGTCAACCTTGGCTTCGACGACGCCGCGCGGCACATCCGCGAGCGCATGGCCAGCGAACGCTGCGACGTGGTGATCGCGGCCGGGTCGAACGCGGCCTACCTCAAGGGCCGCGTGTCGGTGCCGGTGGTGATCGCCAAGGCCAGCGGCTTCGATGTGATGCAGGCGCTGGCGCGCGCGCGCCGCGTCTCGATGCGCATCGGCGTGATCACCTATCAGCAGCAGTTGCCCGAGCTGGCCGAATTTGCCAGCACCTTCGGCTTTGCCATCGCCCAGCGCACCTACGTAACCGAAGAAGACGCGCGCGCCCAGATCAACGACCTGAAAGCGGCCGGCATCGAAGCGATCGTCGGCGCCGGCCTGATTACCGACCTGGCCGAAGAAGCGGGACTGACCGGCGTGTTCGTGTATTCGGCGGCCTCGATCCGCCAGGCTTTTGATGATGCGCTGGAACTGGCGCGCCTCACCCAGCTCGAATCGAACAGCGGGCGCCGTCCGGTCGTGGCCGACACCCTGCGCACGCGGCATGGCCTGAACGATCTGCGCGGCGAGTCGCACGCCATGGAGACCTTGCGCCAGGCCGTGGTGCTGTATGCGCGCTCGCCCGCCACGGTGCTGATCGAAGGCGAAACCGGCACCGGCAAGGAACTGGTGGCGCAGGCGATTCACCGCGAAAGCCCGCGCAGCCTGGGCGCGAACCGGCCGTTCGTGGCCGTCAATTGCGGCGCGGTGGCCGAGTCGCTGCTGGAATCGGAACTGTTCGGGCACGAGGAAGGCGCGTTCACCGGCGCGCGCCGCGGCGGCCATGCGGGCCTGTTCGAAGCGGCCAACCGCGGCACCCTGTTCCTCGACGAGATCGGCGAAATGCCGCTGCCGCTGCAAACGCGCCTGCTGCGCGTGCTGGAAGAGCGCGAGGTGGTGCGGGTCGGCGGCACGCGCCCGATCGCGATCAATGTACGCGTCATCTGCGCCACCCACTGCGACCTGGAACAGCGGGTGCGCGAGGGCCGCTTCCGGGCCGATCTGTTTTACCGGCTGGCGGTGCTGCGCCTGGCCTTGCCGCCGCTGCGCGAACGCAGCGGCGACGTGGTGGCGCTGGCCGAGTGGTCGCTCAAGAATGCGCTGGCGGCGCTGGGCGCGCGCCCGCATCCGAACCTGCATGCGGAGATGGCGGGCTGCGCGCCGCTGCTGGAGCGCTACGGCTGGCCGGGCAATGTGCGCGAACTGCGCAACCTGATGGAGCGGGTGGCGCTGTTCCTGGCGGCCGAACCCTTGCAGGCGCTGACGCCGGCGTTCGTGCTGTCGGTCGCGCCGGAACTGGGCAGGGAGGTGCAGGCGCCGCTGGCCGTGGAGGCAGCGGCGAGCGAAACGGTGGAGCAAGTGCTGATGCGTTTCGGGGGGCGGCGCGACGAGGCGGCTGCGTATCTGGGGATCAGCCGCACCACCTTGTGGCGCAGGTTGAAATTGGGTTCCCGCCTGCGCGGGAACGACGAGCTGTAGGAAACGCATCGCATTTGCGCAAACCGGATCAGAATTCATATATCAAAGCATAGAATTATTCGTTCCATCGCCGTCACCGCACGCCTATGATCCGCCCTTTTTCCGCCGGAGCGGCCGCCCACAAGGACGCCGCACCCGGCTTTCGGAGGTTCTTATGTCATCCGCACCGCAGCCTGCCCTGTTTTCCCTGATCGGCAATACCCCGCTGATCGAAGTGACCCGCATCGACACCGGCCCGTGCCGCCTGTTCCTCAAGCTCGAATCGCAAAACCCCGGCGGCTCCATCAAGGACCGCATCGGCCGCGCCATGATCGACGCGGCGGAAGCCGACGGCAGCCTGAAACCCGGCGGCGTCGTGGTCGAAGCCACCGCCGGCAACACGGGCCTCGGCCTGGCCCTGGTGGCGCGCCTGAAAGGCTACCGCGTGGTGCTGGTCGTGCCCGACAAAATGGCGATCGAAAAAATCCTGCATCTCAAGGCCCTCGGCGCCGAAATCCACCTGACCCGCTCCGACGTCGGCAAAGGCCATCCGGAGTACTACCAGGATGTGGCGGCGCGCCTGGCGCGCGAGATTCCCGGCTCGTGGTTTGCCGACCAGTTCAACAACCCAGCCAACCCGCTGGCGCACCAGAGCACCACCGGCCCCGAACTGTGGGAACAGAGCGGCCACGATCTCGACGCCATCGTGGTCGGCGTCGGTTCGTCCGGCACCCTGAGCGGCCTGTCGCGTTACTTTGAAACGGTGCAGCCGGACCTCGAATTCGTGCTGGCCGATCCGGAAGGCTCGATCCTGGCCGACTACATCAACACCGGCGTGCTGCGCGACGATGCCGGCTCGTGGGCGGTGGAAGGCATCGGCGAAGACTTCATTCCCGCCATTGCCGACCTGTCGCGCGTAAAAAGCGCCTACACCGTCAGCGACGCGGACAGCTTCGGCAGCGCGCGCATGCTGCTGCGCGAAGAAGGCATATTGGCCGGATCGTCGAGCGGCACCCTGCTGGCCGCCGCGCTGCGCTACTGCCGCGCGCAGACCACGCCGAAGAAGGTGGTCACGTTCGTGTGCGATACCGGCACGCGCTACCTGACCAAGGTCTACAGCGACGGCTGGATGGTCGACCAGGGCCTGCTCCAGCGCCCGACGCTCGGCGACCTGCGCGACCTGATTGGCCGCCGCTTCGACGATGGCGACGTGGTCACCGTGGCGCCGACCGACACGCTGCTCACGGCATTTAACCGCATGCGCAGCGCCGACCTGGCGCAGCTGCCGGTGATCGACAACGGCCGCCTGGCCGGCATCCTCGACGAGTCCGACCTGCTGCTGCACGTGACGGGCGACGCCACGCGCTTTCGCGACCAGGTCGGCACGACCATGACCGCCGAACTGCAAACCCTGCGTCCGTCGGCCGGCATGAGCGAACTGCGCGATATACTCGACCGCGGCCTGACCGCCGTCATCAGCGAAGACGACCATTTTTATGGCCTGATTACCCGCTTCGACCTTCTTAACCACTTGCGCAGGACCTTATCGTGAACAAACCCGTGAGCAAACCCGTGAACAAACCCGTGACCGACTCGATCGGCAAAAAACATCTTTCCACGCGCGTGATCCACGGCGGCCAGTCGCCCGATCCGTCCACCGGCGCGGTGATGCCCCCGATTTACGCCACCTCTACGTACGTGCAGGAGAGCCCGGGCGTGCACAAGGGCCTCGATTACGGGCGCTCGCACAATCCGACCCGCTGGGCGCTGGAGCGCTGCGTGGCCGACCTGGAAGGCGGCGCGCAGGCGTTTGCCTTTGCCTCGGGTCTTGCCGCCATTTCGACCGTGCTGGAACTGGCCGACGCCGGTTCGCACATCATCGCCGGCGACGATATGTACGGCGGCACCTACCGCCTGTTCGAGCGCGTGCGCCGGCGCAGCGCGGGCCACGACTTTACCTACGTCGACCTGACCGATCCGGCCAGGCTGCTGGCGGCGATTCGTCCCGAAACGCGCATGGTGTGGGTGGAAACGCCGACCAACCCGATGCTCAAGCTGGCCGACCTGAAAGCCATCGGCGACATCTGCCGCGAGCGCGGCATCATCTCGGTGTGCGACAACACCTTCGCCAGCCCAATCGTCCAGCGTCCGCTGGAACTGGGGATGGACATCGTGGTCCACTCGACCACCAAGTACATGAACGGCCACTCGGACGTCATCGGCGGCATTGCGGTGGTCGGCGCGGGCGAGCACCAGGCACAATGGGCCGAGCAGCTCGGCTTTTTACAAAATTCGGTGGGCGCGATCCAGGGTCCGTTCGACAGCTTCCTGGTCCTGCGCGGCATCAAGACGCTGGCGCTGCGCCTGGAACGCCACTGCGCCAGCGCGCTCGATCTGGCGCAGTGGCTGGAAAAAGAGCCGAAGGTCGGCCGCGTTTTCTATCCTGGCCTGGCCTCGCATCCGCAGCACGAACTGGCCAAGCGCCAGATGAACGGTTTTGGGGGCATCATCTCGATCCAGCTCGATACCGACCTGGCCGGCGCGCGCCGCTTTCTGGAGCGCTGCGAAGTCTTCACCCTGGCCGAGAGCCTGGGCGGCGTCGAGAGCCTGATCGAGCACCCTGCCCTGATGACGCATGCGACCATTCCGGCGGCGCAGCGCGCGCTGCTCGGCATCAGCGACGGGCTGATTCGCCTGTCGGTCGGCGTGGAGCACGTGGAAGACCTGCGCGACGACCTGCGCGCCGCGCTCGCGGCCATCTGAGCCCGGCGGGCGCCGGCGCAGCCATCAGTGGCTGCGCACCTGGCCGGCCGCCTGCTGCACGTGCACCAGCACGAACTGGCCGGCCTTGAGCGGGGCGAAACCGACAGTGATGTTGAGCACACCGTGCTCCACATCGTCCTGGGTGGTCGTCTCCGGCCCGCAGCTGACAAAAAACGCTTCGTGCGGTGCCTTGCCCTGGAACGCGCCCTGGCGGAACAGGCCGACCATGAAAGCGTGGATGCTCAGGCGTACCTGGGCCCATAGCTGGTCGTCGTTCTGTTCGCACAGTACCCAGCGCGTGCCGCGCACCAGGCTCTCTTCGATATACAGCGCGGTGCGCCGCACCGGAATGCATTTGCCCTGCGCGCCATCGGGGTCGTCGCTGTGCAGGGTGCGCGCGCCCCACACGATGCGTCCGGCCGACGGCATGCTGCGCAGGCAGTTGATGCCGAGGGGGTTGAGCATGCCGTTGTCGCTGTCGGACACCGGCACGCTCAGTTCCGGCACGCCGATCAGGGTGGCGTCCATGCCGACCGGCGCTTTCCAGACGCCGCGCTGCTGGTCGGTGCGGGCGATGATGCCGGCCACCGCGCCGCACGGGGCCAGGCGCGTGAGCCGGCCGCCGCGCTGGTCGACCGGCTGCAGCAGGCGCGGGAAGAACAGCGCCGCATTCCTGCTGCTGGTGCCGAGTGCGGCCACGCCTTCGAGCGCGTTGTCGACGCTGCGCCAGGCCGGCGGCGGGTCGACCAGCAGCATGGCGCGCCGCAGTTCGCAGTAAGCGCCCGCTTCGGCCACCAGGGCGCTGTGCACGCCCGCGTCGAGCAGGTCGCCGCCGTTGTCGAGGTAGGGAGGAAGACACAGCAGGTTGAACAAATCGGCGCGGTCGAGCGCATACAGGCCGGCCTTGTGCGCCATTTTGCCGCTGCCGATGAAGTCCGCCAGCGTGAGCGGCAGTTCGTCGGCGGCGTGGTCAAGCACCATCACGCCGCTGTTGCTGGCGGCGCCGCACTCCCAGGCATCGCCGTGCTCCGGCGCGCGCGCATGGCTGGCGGGGCGCTCAAGCGGCAGCGCGCCGCTCATAGTCACCAGGCGCGAGATGCTGCGCAAGACCAGGTCGACCCGGCGCGGATGGCTCGCGCCGAGCGAGAGATTGCGAAACAGCTCCACCTGGCCGGTGGCGCTGTCGCGCACCGACAGGTTGAAGCTGTCCGGGTCACCCGAGAGCAGCTCGTGGTCGACGCGCACCTGCAGCGCATTGCCCCACGTACCCGGGTCGCGCGCCTGCAGGGTCAATGCCCCGGCGCGCAGGATGGCGTGGCTGCGCACCACGCCGTCCACCGGTGCCGGGGCGTGGTACAGGCGCACGATGACGGCCTTGGCGCCGCCGTTCAGGAAGAAATCGCGCACCGCGAAGCCGAGCGCACTGTCCTCCCACAAGCCGCCGAACAGGCGCTCGAACTGGGCGAAGCTGGCGATGCTGACCGGTTCGTCCACCGGCCCGCGCAGGGCGCGCCCAACAAACGCGGTGATCGAGGTGGCCACACCGGCAATCGGGTGCACCGCTGTGGGAAGCTGCTCGGTGACGGTGCTGGCGTAGCTCATTGCGGCATGCATGGGATCTCCTGTTTCATTCTCTATATTCACGGCTGCATTAAACTGCGGCGATATAGCTATTAGATGCCCTTTGAAAACGTTATCTTTGACATTGATCAATGGTACAAGCGGACTCTTCAATAGTTTTGAGAAACGGGCTTGACATCGCTGGAGGAAAACCGGGTCGCATTCCGGTGTCCATAAAAAAAGCCCGCATGGTCTGCGGGCTTTTTTGATTGCTGCTGGTGCTTATTCGATTTCGACCGTTTCCGGTGCCGCCGGCGGCGGCGCGGCGTCGGACTCGGGGAATTCGAGCGTGACCGCATCCTTGTCGTCCATGTCGACCGTGACCCGGCCGCCACTGACCAGGCGACCGAACAGCAGTTCGTCGGCCAGCGCCTTGCGGATCATGTCCTGGATCAGGCGCGCCATCGGACGCGCTCCCATCTGCGGATCGAATCCTTTCTTCGCGAGGAACTTGCGCAGTTTCTCGGTGAAGATGGCTTCGACCTTCTTCTCGTGCAGCTGTTCTTCGAGCTGCATGAGGAACTTGTCGACCACGCGCAGGATGATTTCTTCGTCCAGCGCGCGGAAGCTGATGGTGGCGTCGATCCGGTTGCGGAACTCCGGCGTGAACATGCGCTTGATGTCGGCCATCTCGTCGCCCGCCGCCTTGGAGTCGGTAAAGCCCATCGAGCGCTTGGTCAGGCTCTCGGCGCCGGCATTGGTCGTCATGATGATGATCACGTTGCGGAAGTCCGCCTTGCGCCCGTTGTTATCGGTCAGGGTGCCATGGTCCATCACCTGCAGCAGGATATTGAAAATATCCGGATGCGCTTTTTCGATCTCGTCGAGCAACAGCACCGCGTGCGGCTTCTTGGTGATGGCTTCGGTCAGCAAACCACCCTGGTCGAATCCGACGTAACCCGGCGGCGCGCCGATCAGGCGGCTGACGGCGTGGCGTTCCATGTACTCCGACATGTCGAAGCGGATCAGTTCGATACCCAGGATGAAGGCCAGCTGCTTGGCCACCTCGGTCTTGCCGACCCCGGTCGGACCGGAGAACAGGAAGGAGCCGATCGGCTTGTCGGTCTTGCCCAAACCGGCGCGCGCCATCTTGATCGCCGACGACAGCGCGTCGATCGCAGGCTCCTGGCCGAACACGACGTTGCGCAGGTCGCGGTCGATGGTCTGGAGCTTGCTGCGGTCGTCCTGGTTGACCGTTTGCGGCGGGATGCGCGCGATCTTGGCAATGATGTCCTCGATCTCGGCCTTGCCGATGGTTTTCTTCTGCTTCGACTTCGGCAAAATCCGTTGCGCCGCGCCGGCTTCGTCGATGACGTCGATCGCCTTGTCGGGCAGATGACGGTCGTTGATGAAGCGCGCCGCCAGTTCGGCCGCCGTGGACAGCGCCGACGACGAATACTTCACGCCGTGGTGCTCTTCGAAGCGCGACTTGAGGCCGCGCAGGATCTGGATAGTCTGTTCGACGGTCGGCTCGTTGACATCCACTTTCTGGAAGCGGCGCGACAGGGCGTGGTCTTTTTCGAACACGCCGCGGAACTCGGTGTAGGTGGTCGCACCGATGCACTTGAGCTGGCCGTTGGCGAGCGCAGGTTTCAGCAGGTTGGACGCATCGAGCGTGCCGCCGGAGGCCGAGCCGGCGCCGATGATCGTGTGGATCTCGTCGATGAACAGGATGCCGTGCGGGGTTTCCTTGAGCTGCTTGAGGACCGCCTTGAGGCGCTGTTCGAAGTCGCCACGGTACTTGGTGCCGGCCAGCAGGGCCCCCATGTCGAGCGAATACACGATGGCATTCTGCAGGATTTCGGGCACTTCTTCCTGCGTGATGCGCCAGGCCAGGCCCTCGGCGATCGCGGTCTTGCCGACCCCGGCTTCACCGACGAGCAGCGGATTATTCTTGCGGCGGCGGCACAGGATCTGGATCACGCGGTCGACTTCGTCTTCGCGGCCGATCAGGGGATCGATCTTGCCTTCGGCAGCGGCCTTGTTCAGGTTCTGCGTGAACTGGTCGAGCGGGCTTTCCTTGGCCTGGCCTTCGACTTGCGCTTCTTCCACGCCTTCGGAGGTTTTTTGCGAGTCGACCTGCTGGTCCTTGCGCACGCCATGCGAAATGAAGTTGACCACGTCGAGGCGGGTCACGCCCTGCTGATGCAGGTAGTAGACCGCGTGCGAGTCTTTTTCGCCGAAGATCGCCACCAGCACGTTGGCGCCGGTGACTTCCTTCTTGCCATTGGAGGCGGATTGAACGTGCATGATGGCACGCTGGATCACGCGCTGGAAACCAAGCGTCGGCTGCGTGTCGACCTCGCCCGTGCCTGGCACGGTCGGGGTGTTGTCGCCGATGAAATTGGTCAGCGTCTTGCGCAGGTCTTCAATGTTGACGGCACAGGCGCGCAATACTTCCGCGGCCGATGGGTTGTCCAGAAGCGCCAGCAGCAAATGCTCAACGGTGATGAATTCATGCCGTGCTTGCCGAGCTTCGACAAAGGCCATGTGTAAAGAGACTTCCAGTTCCTGCGCAATCATACTTCCTCCATCACGCACTGCAGGGGATGCCCCGCCTTGCGCGCATGCGTTAATACAAACTCCACTTTGGTACACGCTATATCTTTGGAAAACACGCCGCACACTCCCTTGCCGTGACGATGGACGGACAGCATGATCTGCGTAGCCGTTTCTCGGTCTTTGTTGAAGTATTCCTGGATGACGGCGACCACGAACTCCATGGGCGTGTAGTCATCGTTCAGTAGTGCTACCTGGTACAGCGGCGGCGGCTTGACCGTCTGCCGCTCCAGCAGTTGTTCGGTATCTTGCTTAGTGGCCATACGCTTATTCTAATGCTTTCGACGATGATGCTATGGGTAAATATCAGGGCATGTACATTTGTTTTCCATCTTACGCGTTTTCCGATCTATGCGCAGATGGGACCCTAATTCGGTAAATCAAGAGTTGCTTTTTCGCAGAGTGTGAGGAATTTGGCAATTCCAATGCAAAAGCGCTTGACTTGAATATTTTTTCAACCAACAATGCGGTTATCGACTTGTACTTATGTACTTGTTGATAAGAAGTGAGCAGGCTGAGGAGGGGGCAGAAGCTTCTTGCTTTTATGGCTCGTGTGATTGGTTATAATTTTGAAAGTTCTTTTATGGCAACAGGTACAGTTAAGTGGTTCAATGATTCCAAAGGTTTTGGCTTCATCACTCCAGATGACGGCGGCGAAGATCTGTTCGCGCACTTCTCCGCAATCAACATGAACGGTTTCAAGACCCTCAAAGAAGGTCAAAAAGTTCAATTCGAAGTCACGCAAGGCCCTAAAGGCAAGCAAGCTTCCAACATCCAGGCTGCTTAAGCAATCACCGATGTAAAGAGCCCCGCTTTCGAGCGGGGCTTTTTTATCTCCGCTACACATTCCATGACGATCATCTTACAGCTTCTCAGCCTTGCCGACCTGCGCACGCTTGCCGCCGCGCGCGTGCCACGCCACCTCACCACCAGCGCCGCTCCCGGCGCCCTGCCGCCAGCGTTTGTCGCGCAGCGCGCACTCGCGCTCATCGAAGCCGGCAAGAGCCCGGCCTGGTGCGCCACCTTCGTCATGCTGCGCCTGAGCGACCAGATGGTGGTCGGCGCCTGCGGTTTCAAGGATGAACCGCAGGACGGCCAGGTCGAGATCGGCTACGGCGTCTCGCCCGACTGGCGCGGCCAAGGCATCGCCACCGACGCGGTGGCCGAACTGGCGCGCATCGCGTTTGCCAGCGGCGCGGTCGAGCGCGTGCTGGCGCAGATCGCACCCGGCAATACCGCTTCGCTGCGGGTGGTGGGCAAACTGGGCTTCCAGGCCGGCGCCACGGTGCTCGACGCCGAAGGCGATGAACTGGTGCAGTGGACCCTGCACAAACCGGCCTGATCAGGCCCGCTCGAACACGGCCATCTGGTCGCGCAGCGCTTTCTGGAACGCGGGGCGCGCTTCGCAGCGTGCCTGGTAAGCCCTGAGGGTCGGATACTCGTCGATGATGCTGGTATGGCGCAGCAGGCGCAGCACCGTGGTCATCATCAGGTCGCCCGCGCTGAAGGCGCCGTCGAGATAGTCGCGCTCGCCCAGCCACGCGGCCAGCTGTCTCAAACGCACGTGCACGTCGTCCAGCGCGCCGGGGCGACGCAGCCTGGCCCACTCCTCGCCGCCGAAAAACAGGTCGATCGCGGCCAGTTGCTGGATCGGCGGCTCGAGCGTATTGAGGGCCGCGAAGATCCAGCCGGCGGCGCGCGCCCTGCCCGCTTCATCCTTGGGAAACAGGGCGCCGCTGCGCTGCGCGATATGCAGCACGATCGCGCCCGATTCGAACATCGCAAAGTCGCCCTCCTGCAGCATCGGCACCTGGCCGAACGGTTGCAAGGCGAGGTAATCGGGCGCGCTCTGGTCGGCCCGCCCGATCAGGCGAACCTCGTAGGGCAGGCCGGCTTCGTCGAGCGCCCAGCGCACGCGCAGATCGCGCACAAGGCCCTGGGCGAAGGGAGGAACGTACTGGAAGGCACTGATCGTCGGCATGGCGGGATTCTCCGGAAAGTGGATCTTGATTCCGGATCATAAACCGTTGCGGCGCTCGGGCGCGCCGCCCGCCAGCGGCGGCGCGCCTCATCGACCGGTCAGATGGCCTGCAGTCCCACGCTCTCCTGCGACTCGGGCGCGCCCGGCGCATTGCGATTGACGCAAACGACACGCCAGTAGTACTCGCCGCCGCTCACCAGCTTCAGCGGCGCCCAGCGCATCGAGGTCGGCGCGTTTTTGTTGTCGTACCACGTTTCGAAGAATTCCACCGGGAGCCGGCGGTAAGCCTCCGCCGTGCACGATGTCGCGTTCGTCACCTGGTAGGACACGGTGACGGGAACGCTGGTTGACACCGGCGGCACGCCATTGGTCGTCGGCACGCCGTCGACGCTGAACGTGATGACCGGCTCCAGGCCGCGCGCCGACGCACTGGCGCTATTGGTCTCGCCATTGGCGGAACGGCAGTCGACATCCCAGCGGTGCAGGCCCGGGGCGCGCGTCACGCTGCCCCAGTTGAAGGAGGTCGGGCCGGCCAGCTTTTGCTCGACCAGGTTGCCATCGACATAGGCACGCATATCGCAGCTTTGCGCGCCCAGCGCCTCATAGCGCAGCTCGAACGGGGTGGCGGCGGTCAGCGCCGGGTTGGGCGCCGCACCGAGCATGGCCGGGCTGGGGCTCGAGCGCTGGGTGCCGATCTTGAATTCGACAGTCGGCCTGGCCTTGTGCGCGGCGCCGGCGATGCTGGCCACCCGCAACGGCGTGCCCTGGGTCAGCGCACCGCCGCTGACCAGGCGCGCGCGGATCGCGTTTTCCACTTCGCCCGGCGTACGCAGGGTGGGCGTGGTTTCGATCAGGCGCGCCGCCAGCGCGCTCACGTGCGGCGCCGCCCACGAGGTGCCGGAACTGACGACGTAGGTTGAGCCATAGCTGTTCATCCAGGTCGACCTGACGTTCTTGCCAGGCGCCCAGGCATCGACGCAACTGCCGAAGTTCGAGCCCATCTCGGTCACGCCCTTGGGGTCGAGCGGGGCAAAGGCGCCGCTGCCGTTGAGGGGCTGGGCCGGCTGGCCATTGCTGTCGATCGCGCCGACCACCAGCGCGCCGTCGGACGGCAGCTTGTCGTTGAAGCTGTAAAAGCAGGCGTCGTTGTAGCGGTTGCCGGCCGACTGCACGAACACCGCGCCGCGATAGCCGCTGGCGCTGTCGGGCGCGATCAGGGCGCGCACGCTCTTCTGGAAAGCGGCGACCAGCGGCATGCGGTCAGGTGTCAGATTGACCATCTGGAAATTGCTCGACAAATTGACCACACCCATGCGTCCCTCGGCCAGGATGCGGCGCTTGGCTTCGTCCAGGGCGGCGATCACGTTGGCAAAACTGTTGCTGCCGGCCGCGCAGGTGGGGTCGCCGTAGGCCAGCGAGACCAATCTGGCGCCGGCGTTGACCCCGGTGACGCCGGCATTGTCGTTCTTGGCGGCGATGATGCCGGCCACGAAGGTCGCATGCGGATACTTGCCGATGGCGCAAGCGCCAGGGGCGTTCCAGCGTGCGCTGACCGGCACGTCCACGTGGTTGGCGATGCCGCTGTCGATCACATACACGGTGGCGCCGCCGGTACTGGCCGCGCTGCCGCCGACGGCCTGTACACCCCACGGCAAGGTGCTGGCGCCGACCTGCACGTCGGTCCACACGGCGCTCGCGCTGGCCTCGGCCTCGATGTCCGGAGACACCGACTTGATGCGCGCATCGCGCCTGAGCGCCGTTACCTGCTGCTCGGTCAGATAGGCGGCAAAACCCTGCAAGGTGTGGCTGTAGGCATGGGTGGCGGCGACCCGGTGCGCCGCTTCGACCTCGTGCAGCAGGCGCATCACTTTGCCGTCGTGGTCGGCGCCGAAGCGCGGGTCGCTGACCGCCTTGGCCGAATAGCGCTGCGCGGCCGTGTCGGCGAACAGGACGATGTAACGGATGGTACCAGCTTCGTTGCGGATCGGCGCCTGCGACGCCGGCGCGGCTTGCCGCAACGCCGCCGCGCCAGCCGGCAGAACCGGCGCGACGCCGCCGTTCTGGGCGCTCGCCATGCCCGCCAACGCTCCGGCGCCGAACACGCCGCCAGCCACGATCGCCCGCACACATTTGCCAATTGCTCTTGTCATTTTCTTCCGTGTAGTGGTTGGCACATCCACGATTGTGAATATGCAGAATGCGTTGTATAAATACCAACAGCGGCAAGAAGTGTAACGTAAATATCAGTTACATATTATTAACATTTTAGAAATTAAATATCGCTGCGAAAGCAAGGATGGCGATGCCATGCGCAGGGCATGGCGATGCGCATGAAGGCTGCATTGGGATGGGTTGGCAGGTCGGAAAAAAGGTCTGGTGGGCGCGGCACGGCATCGTGGCGCGATACCGGAAGCACCGTGCGGCAGTATCTGCGGCACGCCCTGTTTACATCGCATGCGGGCGTGCAAAACTGCCTTCCCGACCCGCACAGGAGTTTTTTATGCTACCCCTCATCTTCGCCGTGTTCGCGGCGTGCTTCGTCCTCGAACGCATCATACCCGGATGGAAACTACCCCAGATCCGCACCTGGCCGCTGCGGGTGCTGCTGATTAACGCGGCCCAGCTCGGCATCGTGGTGCTGGCCGGCATCAGCTGGGAGCGCTGGCTGTCGGCCGTGTCCGTGTTCCGGCTATCGCATTACCTGAACCCGGTCGCGGGCGGCATGCTGGCCTATTTCATCGCCACCTTCGTGTTTTACTGGTGGCACCGCTGGCGTCATGAAGTCGACTGGCTGTGGCTGCACTTCCACCAGATTCACCATAGTCCGCGCCGGATCGAGGTGATTACCTCGTTTTACAAGCATCCTGGCGAAATGCTGGTCAATTCCATCATCGGCAGCCTGCTGGTGTACACCTTGCTGGGGCTATCTCCGGAGGCGGGCGCGTATTACACGCTGTGTACGGCGCTGGGGGAGTTCTTTTATCACACCAGCGTGCGCACGCCGCGCTGGATCGGCTATGTCTTCCAGCGTCCGGAAATGCACCGCATTCATCATCAGTACGGACGGCACAAGAATAACTACGGCGATATCGTCTGGTGGGACATGCTGTTCGGGACCTACGAAAATCCGGCGCGCTTCGAGGCGAGCTGCGGGTTCGATGCGGACAAGGAGGAGCGGCTGATCGATATGCTGATGTATCGCGATGTGCACCGGGACGCGCCGTAGCGTGCGCGCAGCGGCCGGCGCTACTTAGCGCGCTCTTATAAGGGCTCGTCGTTGTAGCGGATTTGCATGCCGCGAAACACGCGCACCTCCAGGAAGACATCGCTCCCGGCTGCGCGGTGAATCCGCAAGACGTCCTTGCCTTCCCATGCCGCCCTGGTGTGCCCGGCATCGGTCAGGAACACCCAATTGGTGTCGTCGCCGCCATCGAAAGCGGTCGCGCTGCCGCGCACGGCGATCACGTACGCATTGCTGGTCGTGGCGCCGCAATTTCTTTTGAACATGGTGGCGCTCAACTCTCCGCTCGGGGACTTGGCGTTCCATAGCACGTCGTTCCCGCACGAGAACAATTCAATACACCCGCTCAGAGAGAGAGGCAGGGCCAGCATCAACAGATAACGCATCATGCAACATTCACTTTTTCAATCAATCCCGGCAAGCGCCCCGAAAACAAAAAGCCCCGCACTCCTGCGAGTACGGGGCTGTGTGCGCCGCGCCCGGGCGCGGCGGCATTGGTCCAAATTTACATCTGCTCGATCATCACATCGCCGAAACCGGAGCACGACACTTGGGTCGCGCCTTCCATCAAACGCGCGAAGTCGTAGGTGACTTTTTTGGACGCGATCGATTTCTGCATCGACGAGATGATCAGGTCGGCCGCTTCCAGCCAGCCCATGTGACGCAGCATCATTTCAGCCGACAGGATCAGCGAACCCGGGTTCACATAGTCCTTGCCTGCGTACTTCGGCGCGGTGCCGTGGGTCGCTTCGAACATGGCAACCGAGTCCGACAGGTTGGCGCCCGGAGCGATACCGATACCGCCCACTTGTGCGGCCAGCGCGTCGGAGATGTAGTCGCCGTTCAGGTTCAGGGTCGCGATGACGCTGTACTCGGCCGGACGCAACAGGATCTGCTGCAGGAACGCATCGGCGATCGAATCCTTGACGATGATGTCCTTGCCGGTCTTCGGATTCTTGAACTTGCACCATGGGCCGCCATCGATCATCTCGGCGCCGAATTCTTTCTGTGCCAGTGCGTACGCCCAGTCGCGGAAGCCGCCTTCGGTGTACTTCATGATGTTACCTTTGTGAACGATGGTCACGGAAGGCTTGTCATTGTCCACAGCGTACTGGATCGCCTTGCGCACCAGGCGCTCGGTACCTTCGATCGACACTGGCTTGATGCCCAGGCCCGAGGTCTCAGGGAAGCGGATCTTGGTGACGCCCATTTCCTTGATCAGGAAATCCATCAGTTTCTTGGCGCCTTCGGAACCTTGCTGGTATTCGATACCGGCGTAGATGTCTTCCGAGTTTTCGCGGAAGATGACCATGTCGGTCTTCTCTGGCTCACGCACTGGCGAAGGCACGCCGGTGAAGTAACGCACCGGACGCAGGCAGACGTACAGGTCGAGCTGCTGGCGCAGGGCGACGTTGAGCGAACGGATGCCGCCGCCGACCGGGGTCGTCAGCGGACCCTTGATCGACACAACGTAGTCCTTCAGCACTTCCAGGGTTTCTTCCGGCAGCCACACGTCCGGGCCGTACACGGTGGTCGACTTCTCGCCGGCATAGATTTCCATCCAGCTGATCTTGCGCTTGCCGCCGTAGGCCTTGGCCACGGCTGCGTCGATGACCTTGATCATGACCGGGCTGATATCGACGCCGGTGCCATCGCCTTCGATGTAGGGAATGACTGGATTATCTGGTACATTCAGCGAAAAATCGGCATTGACCGAGATTTTCTGGCCGTCAGCAGGTACTTTGATATGTTGATACATCGTGATCTCCGAAGTGGACGCATAGCAGGCGGCAACAATGTTGCGTCTGTCAGGCATGGTCTGCAATCTGAATTGGTTACTATAAATACGACGAGAGTTGTAGTCTTCTATAAGACATAAGACGCGCGTTTCATATTATGCACCAGTATTTTACTAGGCGCTACGGTTTTGCGACACTAACAAATGGCCCGCCAGCCGAACGGCGGGCCGAACATCTTTCCAGCGACTCAATTATGCCCCTCATTCTCTTTAACAAGCCGTTCCAGGTGCTGTGCCAGTTTTCGGCCCAGGACGGACGCGAAACCTTGGCCGACTACCTGCGCACGCCCGACATCTACCCGGCCGGCCGGCTCGACGCCGACAGCGAAGGCTTGATGCTGCTCACCGACGACGGCCGCCTGCAACACAGCATCGCCCATCCGGACCATAAGGAAGCCAAGACCTACCTGGTGCAGGTCGACGGCGAGCTCGATGCGGACGCGCTGGCGCGCTTGCAGGCGCCGCTCGACCTGGGCGATTTTATTACCAAGCCGTGCCAGGCGGTGCGGATCGCCGAACCGCTCTGGCTGTGGCCGCGCACGCCGCCGATTCGGGTGCGCGCCGACAAGCCGACCAGCTGGATCGCGATTACTTTGCAGGAGGGGAAGAACCGGCAGGTGCGCAGGATGACGGCGGCGGTGGGATTGCCGACCTTGCGGCTGGTACGCAGCAGCATCGGGCCGTTTTCGCTGGCGACCCATCCCTTGATGCCGGGGGAATGGGTGGAAGTGCAGGCAGGGGATATGAAAAAGATCTAATCGTTTGCAAATCGAGGTCAGGCCTGATTCCAACAATCCGGCAAATGATTTAATAGCCGTCTTAATAGCCGTCGCCCCCGCGAAGGCGGGTGCCCATAACACCTATGTGCAGCCGTGCCATGGATCCCCGCCTGCGCGGGGACGACGAGTCATCGGTCGGTGGACTGACATCTGCCCGGAAACACGCCGCAAAGGACACGCCCACGACAAAAACCCGCCGGGCCGAAGCCAGGCGGGTTTTTTTCATGCTCACAAGCTCAACCGGCGGACCGAAGTCCAGCGGCGGCGATGGCTATTAAGCCAGCGCTTTCAGAGCAGCAGCCAGACGGCTCTTGTGACGCGCTGCTTTGTTCTTGTGGATGATTTTCTTGTCGGCGATGCTGTCGATGGTCGACACGGATGCCTGGAAGATCGATGCTGCGGCCGCTTTGTCGCCAGCCTGGATAGCCTTGCGCACTGCCTTGATAGCGGTACGCAGGGTCGAACGCTGCGACGAATTGTGAGCGTTTTGCTTAACTGCTTGACGAGCGCGCTTGCGTGCTTGTGCGGTATTTGCCATGGAATTTCCTAAATCGGGGTCAAGTTGCGTTTGCAAACAATAGCGTCTGTCAAACCAGTGTTTTTTCTACACCTTGTGTGTCAAACCAGTGCCTGCCAAACATTAGTGTCTGCGTAACAGAATTCTGTACAGCCTTCGATTATAGCGAAAAGTTCCGGTAAGGGCAATTCAAAAATCAACATTTGTCAGTCGGCTCCGTTCGCGCCACTCTTGCCGGGCTATAATCCCGGCCCATGAACTTGCTCAAAACCCTGGCTGCCATCTCCAGCATGACCATGCTGTCCCGCGTCACCGGCCTGCTGCGCGAAAGCCTTTTCGCGCGCGCCTTCGGCGCTTCGGAATTCACCGACGCCTTCAACGTCGCCTTCCGCATTCCCAACCTGCTGCGCCGCATGTTCGCCGAGGGCGCCTTCGCCCAGGCCTTCGTGCCGATCCTGGCCGACGTCAAGACCCAGCACGGCGATGAAGGCACGCGTCCGCTGGTCGACAGCGTGGCCACGGTGCTGATCTGGTCGACCCTGTTAATCACCATCGCCGGCATCGTTTCCACGCCGTTCCTGATCAAGTGGATCATGGACACCTCCAGGCAGACCGCGCAGGCCGAGCAGGCCGCCGTCTTCATGACGCGCATGATGTTCCCCTATATTATCTGCATGGCCTTCGTCTCGCTGGCCAGCGGCATTCTCAATACCTGGCGCCAGTTCAAGATTCCCGCCTTCACCCCGGTGCTGCTGAATATTTCCTTCATCCTGGCCTCGCTGTTCCTGGCCCAGCGCCTCGAACAACCGATTTACGCGATGGCCTTCGCGGTGGTGGTGGGCGGCCTGCTGCAGGTCGGCATCCAGATTCCATCCCTGATGAAAATCGGCATGCTGCCGCGCATTTCGCTCAACCCGATCGCCGCCCTGCGCGACCCCGGCGTGCACCGCATGCTGAAAAAGATGGGACCGGCCGTGTTCGCCGTCTCCGCCGCCCAGATCAGCCTGCTGGTTAATACCGGGATCGCCTCGCGCCTTGGCGCCGGCAGCGTGTCCGCCCTCACCTACGCCGACCGCCTGATGGAGTTTCCCACGGCCATGCTGGGCGTGGCGCTGGGCACCATCTTGCTGCCCAGCCTGGCCAAGGCGAATGCCGAGGGCGATACCTCCGAATACTCGGCCCTGCTCAACTGGGGCCTGCGCCTGACCTTCCTGCTGGCCCTGCCCGCCTCGGTTGGCCTGGCCATGCTGGCCGAACCGATGATCGCCACCCTGTTCCACTACGGCGCGTTCAGCGCCAGGGCGGTGCACGCCTCGGCCATGCCGCTGATGGCCTACAGCGCCGGCCTGGTCGGCATTATCCTGGTCAAGACGCTCACCCCGGCGTTTTATGCGCGCCAGGACGTGCGCACGCCGGTGCGCATCGCCATCGGCGTGCTGGTCGCGGTGCAGCTGATGAACCTGGTGTTTGTGCCGCTGCTCGGCGTGGCCGGCCTGGCGCTGTCGATCGGCCTGGGCGCCTGCCTCAATGCCGCCGTGCTGTACACCATGCTGCGCAAGCGCGGCATTTATGTGCCGCAGCCGGGCTGGATGGTGTTCTTCGCCAAGCTGGTCATCGCCGTGGCCGTGATGGGCCTGATCGCCTACTACTGCAAGATCCAGTTCGACTGGACCGCGCTGCAAGCGCGTCCATGGCTGCGCGCCGGCGCGCTGTTCGCCATCGTGGCCGGCAGCGGGCTGGCTTACTTCGTGGTCCTGTTCGGGCTGGGATTCCGCTTCCGCGATTTCAAGCGCAGCGGGCGCTGAGCGGCGCGGGCGTCATCGGCGCGCCCCGGCCGCTTTGCAAGGATACAGGCGCGCCAGGACGGCCAGCACGGCTGGCGCGGCGTCCTCCTTGAGCTTGTCCTTGCCCAGGCGCGACATGTGTTCGACGATCAGATAATTCATTTCATGGGGCACCGGTTTTCTATCGGGACACCACTGCCGTCCGGCAGCCGCACCCATGACGCCGTCGATGTAGCCCATGGCACGCTCGCGCCGGACCGAATTGAGATGCCCTTGCATAGGATCGGCAAGCATGTCGCGGACCAGCTCGTCTCCCGTCATGTGCGAGTCGTAGGGCCGTGGCGGTGCGGCGTGCGCGTGCGCCGCCACCATGATCAGCACTGAGACAACTGCGCTGACGCGTTGCAAGATTTCCATTTACCCCTCCCAAAGCCAGCATAAACATGCTTTAGCGGTCATTTTTATTGGGCCTACATTTCCCTTTTAGGCTCGTTGCGGCGGCCGTCGTCGCGCTGGCGCTCATCACGCTTGCGCTCGTCCTGGCCGGCGCCCTCCTGTCCGTTTTTTCCGGACTGATCTTCTTCGGGCGGTTCCACCGGCTCGTCGGGTTTGTCGGCGGGCGCTTCCACCTTCTCCGGCTGCGGCTCAGGCTGCGGCTCCTCGGGCGGCGTCATGGCGTCGGCCGCCGGGTCCGGGACTGGCGCGGGCGCCGGCGCCGTCTGGTCGGCCGGCTTGGCCGCCCCATCGGCGGGCGGGAACAGCGGCGCCGGCTGGCCCGGCTGGCTCTGCCCGGGCACGGCCATCGGCTCCTGCGGCGCCATGGTCAGGGTCGACAAGGTGAACTTCCACTCCGACAGCTTGCTCTTGTTTTCCATGTTCAGGAAGCGCGCATCGAAATTGCCAACCTTGAGCGGCGGCGCATCCGACAGGCTGTACACCCCCAGCACGCCCTGCTTGTCGCCCACGTACATCACGCCCCACTCGGCCTTGCCGGTGATCGGATCGACGAAAATCTTGCGCAGGTGGCGCCGGGTGCCGGGAAAGCGCGGGTCCTTGAGCAGTTCCTGCAAGGTGGGCGGCTGCTGCGGCTGGCCGGGCGGCGTGGCGGCGGCGTAGCTGCGCAGCGCATCGCTGAAGGCGGCGCCGATGGCCAGCAGTTCTTCTTCGGCGGCGGCGCGCTGCATGAGCGCGCCGACCTTGAGGCTGGCCGCGCCCACCAGCCCGATCACGGTAACCAGAATGATCAGGCCCAGATAGGTAAAGCCGTGCGCGCGCGCCAGGCGCGGCGCGGCCCTACCAGTCCAGATACGGTTTGCCGTTGCGGTCATTGCCGGGCGCCCCACTCTTGATGCTGTACAGGTTGCCCTTGGTGGTGTCTTCGGGCGCCACCAGGATCCAGCTGGTACTGCTGTCGGCCACCGGGTCCACCGGGATATTGCGCAGGTATTTTTTCTCGACCAGCTGTTCCAGCGAATCGGGATAGCGCCCGGTGTCGGCGTAGTACTGGTCGATCACGGCGCGCGTGTTGCGCAGGTTGTCGGCCAAAATGGTGTCCTTGGCGCTGTCGATGCTCGGAAAAAAGCGCGGCACCGCGAGCGTGAGCAGCAGCGCGACGATGCCCAGCACCACCAGCAGTTCGATCAGGGTGAAGCCGCGCGCGGGGCTGTTTTGACTTGCTTGCATCGTCTTTACCATTTGCGGTACGGTACATCGTTCAGACCGACCCGGTCCGAGGTCGAATACACATCGTACACGTCCTCGCCTTCGCGGGGGTCAAGGGCCTCGCTGGCGTAGCTGCGCTTGCCCCAGGTCTGGGCGGGATTGACATCGCCGCTGGCGCTGAACGGGTCGCGCGGCACGCGGCGCAGAAAAAAGATCCTGGCGCGCGTCGGGCTGCGCACATCGGGCACGCCGTCGACCAGCTGTTCGAGCGACTTCGGGTAGCCGTTGCTGTTCAAGGCACGCGCAATGCGCCCTTCGTCGTAGGCGCGCTTGTAGGCGTCGATCCCCTGGCGGATCTCGCGCAGCGACCGGCGCAGCTCCTGCTCCTGCTGGCGTTGCATGGTCACTTGGGTCACCGGCACCACCAGGGTGCCGAGCAGGGCCAGAATCGCCAGGGTTACCAGCAATTCGATCAGCGTGAAGCCGCGGCCCCGCCCCTGCGCCATCATTGCTGCGGCGCGGGCGTGGTTTCCGGGACCGGCACCGGGGTGACGGCGGCCGCCGGCGTGTCGGGCGCCACCGGAGCCGGTGCCGGCACGGGCGCGCGCACGCCGGGCGACGGCGGCATGAGGACCGGCGCGCGCGGCGTGGTGTCCGGACGGCGCCGGAAGCTCGTTTCGGTACCGGCGCTGAACTCGGACGCGCTGGCCGGCGGACGCTGGATGTTGCGGATCAAATGCGGCGTAATCGACAGCACGATCTCGGTGCGGTCGGCGCCGTCGGCGGTGCGCCCGAACAGGCGCCCCACCACCGGCAGGTTGCCCACGCCCGGAATCTTGGTGCCGCTGCTGCGGTCTTCGTTATTGATCAGGCCCGCCAGCACCTGGTTCTCGCCATCCTTCAGTTGCAGCATGGTCGACGCTTCGCGGTTGCCGATGCGGTAGGCGGTGGTGCCCGAGGCGGTGGTAATGGTGTCGAGCAGGCTGCTCACCGTCAGGCCGACACGGATGCCGATTTCGTTATTCAGATAAATGGTCGGCTCCACGTTCAGGGTCAGGCCAACGTCCAGATACGTGATCGACTCCTGCGAAAAGCCGTTCGCCACGCCGCCCGAGGACAAGGTGGTGGTGATGTTCGGGACCTTGTCGCCGATGACGATCTTGGCCTTTTCCTTGTTGCGCACGCGGATGCGCGGATTGGCCAGGGTGTTCGAGTCGCCGTCGGTCTTGCGCGCGGTGATCGTGGTCGACAGCGACGACAGGCCGATGTCGGCTTTGCCCAGCCCGCGCACGGTGTCGAGCGTGAGCGGCCCGCCGCCGGCCGCGGTCAGGGGCGCCAGGGTCAGGCTGGTGGGCCAGGCCACGCCCAGTTCCAGCAGGCGGCTGCGCTTGATCTCCAGGATCTCGACTTCGAGCATGACTTCCGGCTCGGCCACGTCCTGCAGCGCCACCAGCTTGGCGGCCAGCTTGATCGCTTCCGGGTTGTCGCGCACGATCACCAGGTTGAGCTTTTCGTCGATCACCACGTCGCGCGACTTGAGGATGGTCTTGAGCGTGTTGGCCACCACCTTGGCGTCGGCGTTCGCCAGGAAGAAGGTTTTGACCGTCATCTCCTGGTATTCCTTGAGCTTGGTGGCGACGTTCTGGTACACCAGCAGGGTATTGCCGTCCATGATCTGGTAATCGAGCTGGTTCGACACCATCAGGTAGTAGATGGCCGATTCGACCGTGCTGTTTTTCAGGAAGATCGAGGTCTTCTGGTCGGTCTTGACGTCCTTGTCAAAAATGAAGTTCAGGTTCGAGCGGCGCGCGATCACGTCGAGCACCTGCTTGAGGGGAGCGTCGCGGAACTCGATGCTGATCGGCGTCTTGTAGGCGGCGGCCAGGCCGGTCTCGGCGACCGGGGCGGCGGTTTTTTCGGCGATCTCTTGCAGCAGCTGGCGCGCCGGTTCGTACTGCGGACGCTCGACCAGAATGGCGGCGGCGCGCGCGCGGGCCGGCTCGTAGTCCTTGCGCTCAAACGCGGCCGCCGCCTCTTCCATCGCTTTTGTGTGGCGCTGGTCCATCTCGATCAGGCGCAGGCCGGCGCGGGCGCGCTCGTTGGCCGGGTCGAACCCGAGCACGCGCTGGTAATCCTGCAGCGCCGGGGCCGGCCTGCCGGCGGCGAGGGCGCGGTCGGCCTGGTCGAGCAGGCGGGTGGCGGCGCGCTCGCGCGCGCGCAGGTAGGCGGCGCGGAAGACCGGGTTTTCGGGCTGGGCGTCGACCGCCTCGCGGTACTTGATCAGGCCCGCCTCGACTTCATCCTTCTCGACCAGCGAATTGCCTTCGAGGTAAGCGGCACGCCCGGCGCAGCCGGACAGGGCCAGCAGCATCAGCGGCACCATCAGCGGAACTGCGGCGGCGCGCGCAAGGCGGCGCCAGGGTGGCAAATGCAGGCAACGTGTGCCAATCCGGTGACTAGCCATCAGTCGAAGACTCCAATGTTGAGCTGTTGAACCTGGTTCAAGGGCAGATAGGTCAAGGTCAAGGTGGGCGGCGCGATTGCGTCCACCCGGTACACGCCGTCGATCACCATCTTGTTACGTACGATATAGGTCTTGTCGCCGCGCGCGAGGAACACTTCCCACGCGCCCTCGCCGACCGCCTTGCCGATGAAGACAAAGGGCAGCGGCGGCGCGCTTGGCGGCGGCGGTGGCGGCGGCGGCGTGTTGTCAACCGGCGGCGCGGCCGGCGGCGGGTTCAGGTTCTGGCTGCCGAATACGCCGGGGCCAAAGGCGTCGTCGTCGCCGATCAGGGTGTCGCGCGCGGCCAGGCGCAGGATCGCCGGTTCGGCCGGCGCGGCGACGGCACTGGTACGGGCCACGACGGCCCTGGGCGCGCTGCGTTCGACCGCTTCGGCCACGTCCGATTCGGGCTTGTTGTCGCCAAAAACGAGCAAGCCGGCGGCTGCCAGCACGGCCGCGCCCATGACGAGGTGGCGCGGGGTCATTGCGGCGCTCCCGGCACGTCTTGCAGGTAAAAGGTCATGCGCACGCGCGCTTCCAGCGCCGCTTCGCCCAGGTTGTCGCGCTTGAAGCTGATTTCGTCGAGCGAGGCAAAGGGAATCGCGCGCAGCGACAGGATGGTGAACTTCCAGATGGCGCCGTAGCTGCCCTTGACCGGTAACGTGACCTGGTAGGTATGCAGGCGCGCGTTGCGGTCGTAGCCGGCCTTGTAGTCGCCCTGCGAGAGCGACAGGCCGCTCTTGGCGGCGATCCCGAACAGGGTCTTGACCTGCTGCTCGGCGTAGCGCTTTTCGCCCAGGGTGGCGTAGAACAGGGCCAGGTTTTCGTTGGCGATGACCGGCGCCGGTTTCTCGACTGGGGGCGGCATGCGCGCCAGGCCTAGCGCGACGGCGTGGCGCTGCGCTTGCAGCGCATGCTGCGGCAGCAGCCAGATGACGGCCGCGCCGCCAGCCAGCAGCAGCACGCAGGCGCCGCAGAAAAACGGGCCCCGGGCGGCCACGGCCAGGCGCGCGCGCAGCGCCAGCCTGGACAAGGTCGGCGCGCTCATGGCGTCACCCATTCGGCTTCGAGCTGGAAGCGGATTGGCTTGTTGGGGTCCTGCTCGTTGATTTCGTGGCGGATCAGGGTCACGCCGGCGAACAGTTCCTCGCGTTTGAGCAGTTCGACGTATTCGATCATGGCATCGCTGCTTTTCGCTTCGGCGGTGATTTTCAGGCTGCGCTTGCGCGCGTCCGGTTCCAGCGCCAGCATGCCGATGGCGGGCGGGGTGGCGGCGGCGATGGCGTCGTACAGGGCGCGCCACGGCAGGTTCAGTTGCATGACGGCCGCGTTGACGCCGGCCGCCTGCGCTTCCGAAATGCGCGGGCCCAGTGCAACGGGCGCTACCACCAGCGGAGCGCGCGAATGCAGGCGCGCCGCGTTCAGTTCTCCGGTGTCGGCGCGCTGCTGCGCCACCAGGCGCCAGCCGAGGGCGGCGGCGCAGGCGCACAGGGCCAGCCCGAGCACGGCCACGGCCCACGTACCGGGGCCGGCGCGGTGCAGGGTGCGCTGCATGGAGGGCGGCGCAAAATCGATGCGCACGCGCTTCATGGTTGATTCCTCATGCGCGGCTCCCGGTGGCGGCCAGGCGCGCGCAATCGGACCAGCCAGCGCCCTGCCCTTGTCCCAGCAAGTGGCAGCTCAGTGCGGGATGGGTGGCGCCCAGGCTCCAGGCGGCCGGCGCATGGCCCGATACGCACAGGCGCGCCGGCACCGATACATTCAGGCGCAGCGCTTCGCGCGCCACGTGCGCGGCCAGCCAGTCAAGGCCGGCGCCCTCGGGCAGCGCGCTAGCGCGTACGGCGCGGATCGACCCGTCCTCGATGGCGGCCAGGCTCAGGACCCGCTGCTGCACCAGGCCATACCAGGCGCCGGCCTTGACCGAGCCGCGCCACTGGTTGAAACCGGCGACGAATTGCGGCACCAGTTCCACCAGCGGCGCGCGCTGGGCGGCGCACACCTGCCCGATCAGCGCCAGCAAGTGGCGCGGCAGCGCGGCCACCAGGAACGGCTGCGTTGCATCCCAGCCGGCGGACAGTTGCCAGGCGCCGGTCGGCTCGCCGAACAGGGTTTGAAAACGCAGCGCGGCGGCCGCTTCCAGGTCGGCCAGGCGCGCGCTGCCCTCAGGCGGCGCCACCTGCCAGATGCGCGCCAGTTCATCGGCCAGCACGATGGTGACGGGCCAGTTGGGGCTGGCCGCGCCTTCGAGCAGCAGGCGCAGGGCGCCGGCGACCGACTCGGGGTGGCTGCCGCCGTCAAAGGCCAGTTCGGCCACCAGTTCCGGCGCAGCGGAGCTGAAGCGGCTGGTTTTAAGGAGCGCGACGGCGCCGGGCGCGATGCCGACCCGCAGCGATTGTCCGAAGCGTCTACGCATGCAGGGTCACCCGCTTGATTTCGGTGAGCGTGGTGGCGCCGCGCTTGACCAGGTCGAGCGCGGCCAGGCGCAGGCTGCGGGTGCCGTTGGCGTGGGCCGCGGCCTTGATCTGGCGGATCGGGCGCTTGTCGACGATCAGTTCGCGGATCTCGTCGTTGAGGGTGAGGATTTCGGCGATCGAACGGCGCCCCTTGTAGCCGGTGCCGCGGCAGTCGCCGCAGCCCTTGCCCTGCATGAAAAGGTAGTCGTGCACGTCGGCCCGTTCCAGGTTGACCGCATCGAGTTCGGCGTCGCTCGGGGTGAATTGTTCGGCGCAGTGCGGGCAGTTCATGCGCACCAGGCGCTGGGCCCAGATGCCGTTCAGCGCCGACACGAAGGCGTAGGGGTCGATGCCCATGTGGGTAAAGCGGCCGAACACGTCGAACACATTGTTGGCGTGGACGGTGGTGAGAACCAGGTGGCCGGTCAGGGCCGACTGCACCGCGATTTCGGCGGTTTCGCGGTCGCGGATTTCGCCGACCATGATCTTGTCGGGGTCGTGGCGCAGGATCGAGCGCAGGCCCTTGGCAAAGGTCAGGCCCTTCTTTTCGTTGACCGGAATTTGCAGGATGCCGGGCAGCTGGTATTCGACCGGGTCTTCGATGGTGATGATTTTTTCGCGCCCGTTGTGGATCTCGGTCAGGGCCGCGTACAGGGTGGTGGTCTTGCCCGAGCCGGTGGGCCCGGTCACGAGCAGCATGCCGTAGGCTTCCTGCGCCAGCATGCGCAGGGATACCAGCGAGGCCGCGTCGAAGCCCAGGGCTTCGAGGGTGAGCGCGCCGTAGGCTTCGATCATGGCGCGCTTGTCGAGGATCCGGATGACCGCGTCCTCGCCGTGAATGCTCGGCATGATCGAGACGCGCAGGTCGATCTCGCGTCCGCCCGACTCGACCCGGAAGCTGCCGTCCTGCGGCACGCGGCGTTCGGCGATATCGAGTTCGGCCAGCACTTTCAGGCGCGAGATGATGTGCTCCGCCACTTCGATGCCGCCTACCGAGGTGGCGTGATCGAGCACGCCGTCGACGCGGTACTTGACGGCCAGGCCGCCGGCGGTGCTTTCCAGGTGGATGTCGGAGGCGCCGGCCTTGAGCGCGTCGTACAGGGTCGAGTTGACCAGCTTGACGGCCGGACTGGCCGCTTCGGACACCGAGGCGAACGACAGCACGGCGGCGGTCTTGCCGTCGCGCCGGGCGTCGCCCACGTTGGCCACCAGGGTGTCGACCGCGCGCGCCGATTCTTCCTGCTTGGACAGGTAAGCCTGGATGTCCGCTTGCAGCGCCAGGCGCAGGTTGAGCGGCGCGGACGGCGTGGCGCGCGCGCGCGTGGCCAGCCAGGTTTGCAGGTCGACGTCGAAGGGGTCGGCGATCACGCCGATCAACTGGCCGCCGGGCGCGCGCAGCAGCACGCAGTGGCGCGCCAGCGCCTGCGCCAGCGGCAGCAGGTCGAAGGCGGTGGCGCAGCCGAGCATTTCGGCCGTTTCCATCACCGCCAGGCCGAACGGCTCGGCCAGGGCCTGGACGATCTGGCGCGCGTCCAGACCGCTGGCCGCTTCCAGTTCGGCCACGAGCGGGCGCTGCGTGTGCAGGCTCTGGGCGCGCGCGCGCGCCAGCAGGGACGGGTCAAGCGAGGGAGAACTCACGACATGTCTCCGGCCAGATCGAAAATCGGCATATACAGCAGCACCACAATGGCGCCGACGACCAGCCCGATGGCGGCCATCAGCAGGGGTTCGAAAGTACGGGTGAAGCGGTCGATCCAGCGGCTGATTTCGCCGTCGTAAAAGGCCGCCGACTGGGTCAGCATCGGCCCCATGTCGCCGGTGCGCTCGCCGACCCGCAGCATGCGCAGCGAGATCGGGGTGGTCAGGCTGTTGGCCTCGAACGCACTCGACAGCGGCAGGCCCGACTCGATGCTGGTGCGCGCCGCGCTCAATGAAGCGCGCATCGAGGTCGACACCATCGCCTGCACGGTATCGATGGCGTTGACGATGGTGATGCCGCCTTCGCTGAGCATGCCGAGCGTGAGGTACAGGCGCGAGAGTTCATAAATGCGCACCCGTTCGCCGATGCCCGGCAAGCGCGTGACCAGGCGCGCCAGGCCGCCGTTGCGGGTCAGGCGCCGCCACAGCAGCACCAGCGCGCCCGCCAGCACAGCCAGGCCGCCCAGCAGCAGGGTGCCGTGGCTGCTGGCGAACTGGCCCCAGCCGAGCAGCATCTGCGACATCCACGGCAGGTTGCGTCCGGCGCCCTGGTAAACCTCGGCAAAGCGCGGCACCACGTAGGTAATCAGGAACATGCTGACGCCGCCGCCCACCGCCAGCAGGATCACCGGATAAATCGCGGCGCTGACAATCTTGCTGCGCACCACGTCGATGCGCTGCTGGTAATCGATGTAGCGCGCGAGCGAGCGCGGCAGGTCGCTGGTGCCTTCGGCGGCGCGCACGATGCCGATGTAGAGGGGTGAAAACAGGTCCGGCTGGTCGGCCAGCACGCTGGAAAAGCGTTTGCCTTCGCGCAAGCCGCCGAGCAGGCGTTCGAGCACGCTGCCGGTCGCGACGCTGGTTTCTTTTTCGAGCAGAGCTTCGAGCGATTCCACGATCCCGAGGCCGGCGGTCAGCAAGGCCAGCAATTCCTGGCTGAACAGCACCAGCGACAGGCCCGGGCCGCGGCCGCGGCGCAGGCCGGCGGCGCGCACCGGTTCGACCGCGCTGACGAACAGTCCGCGTGCCTCGCACTGGCGGCGGGCATCGGCCTCATCCTGGGCGTCGACCACCTGGCTGTGAATGCTCAGGTCAGGCGCGAGGGTACGGACAGCAAACTGCATGAGGCCTTTGCGGGGAAAACTGCGGGGTCAGGAAAACTATTGGGACGTGATGTCGGCGTTTTCGCCGGTGCCGCCGGGCTGGCCATCCTTGCCGGTCGACAGAATTTCGTACTCGCCCCTGGTGCCTGGCGCGCGGTACTGGTATGGGCGGCCCCACGGGTCCTGCGGCACCGCTTTTTTGAGGTAGGGACCATTCCACTTGACCCCGGCGGTGGCGGGCGCGACCAGCAAAGCGGCCATGCCTTCTTCGGTGGTCGGGTAGCGGCCGACGTCGAGGCGGTAGGTGTCGAGCGACTTTTCGAATGCTTCGATCTGGGCCTTGGCGACGGTGACTTCGGACTTGCCGAGCTGGGCGAAATACTTCGGTCCCACGTAAGCGGCGAGCAAGCCAATGATGACGATAACGACGAGTAATTCCAGCAGGGTGAAGCCCGCAGGGCGCGTGCGCCGGGAGTGGTTGATTTTCGTTACTGCAAACATCCGTTCGACTCCTCAATGCTCAATTTGGCGTGCAAGGCTACCATGCCGCCGACGGTTGCGACAACTATTCTTTCATAGCGGGCGCGGGGATATTTGGCATGCTTTTGAGCAAGGTTTTTTGGGGCGCCGGCAGAGTGTTGGCAGCATGCCCGCCAGCGCCCAAAAAGCCGTGCGCAGCAGGTATCCGGACGAAAAAAAGCACATGGACCGTTGCCGGCGCATGTGCGATCGAGAGAGGCGGACCGTGCGGACCGCCTTGATGGTGCTTAGTGCGCCGCTTTGCCGCTGCGGCGGCGAACCAGGCCGAGCAGGCCCAGGCCGGTCATGACCAGAAGCAGGTCCGATGGTTCCGGAACTGCGGTCGGCGGCACCGTGGTCACCGTCACGATGCGGGTCGGCGTGTCAATGGTGGTGGTGGACGGATCGCCACCGGTAGTTGGCGGCTGGAGAAGAAACTCGACCAGATTGCCGCCGCCGTAATATTCGTTCGTGGAAAGGTCCACCAGCGCCACGCCGAACAGTGCGCCCATGGCGCCCGGGAAGGTCTCGAAGTCGCCGCCGAACACGATGTCAAAACTCAGCACGCCGCCGAGCTTCACAGCCTGCGACAGATAGTTATCCACGCCGCTGTTATCGAAGGTGACGGTATCCGGAATATTGCCGTATACGCTGCCGCCACGCAAAACTTCTTCTTCAAAGCCAGCGCTGAAATTGCTCACCTGCGCAAACGCCGTGGTGGCAGCTTGCAGACTATTGAAGCTGAAATACATTGCGCCATCCTCGCCGGCAAATTTGCTGGCATCAATGGCAACGTGATAGGTCGGACCAGCCCAGGCAGCCGTGGCGCCCAACGCGAACGTTACAGCCAGCAATGCTTTCGTGATAATTTTTTTGATATCGAACATTCTTCTTCCCTTAGAGTGACCCACTTAAAATTTTCGTGACGAAACCAACGCCTTTACGGGCGGGACTGCTATAAACAACGGAAAGGGTGACTTTGGCGCCAACTGGTATTGTACCATTGCTAACAGTCATATATGGCTCAGTTCCCAACATTCCAGTCCTTGTAGCAACAGTTACGCCCGGAGTGAGTGCCGAAAATACAACATGGACCGGGCCCGTGATGGGCGCGTTGCTGTTGTTGGTGATGGTCAGGGTGCCGCTGTAGGTGTTCTTGAAAATATCCACCCGCAAGCCCGAACCGGTAACGGCGACACTGGAGGTGATGTCGGCATAGGCCGGCGCCAGGTTCAGCGCCACCACCACCGGATCGTGATCCGAGGAACGGAAAGCGTCATTCTTGAACAGGGCCTGGGCGGCGGCGCTCTTGGCGTCGGTGTTGTAGTCGATCACGGTCGGTTCATCCGCATTGGTATGCCATTCGGTGGCGCCGACGACCTGGGCGTCGAGCGAGGCGCTGGCCAGCGCATGGTCGAGGTAGCCGCTTTCGCCATCGAAGACGTAGGAGTAAGGAATGCCGCTTGGCCGCACGAAGCGCTCGAGCTGGTTGACCAGGCCGGCCTGGTTGAGCAGGTGGATCGGATCTTCGAAGCCGTGCGCATTCATGTCGCCGATGACCAGCACGTCCGGGTCGCCCGCGGCGGCCACCACTTGCGGAATGAAATAGCCGGCCAGGCGCTGCGCCTGCAGCACGCGGGTGGCGTTGTTGCAGCTCTGGCCATCGCCCAGGTCGGCATTGGCGCCGGAACCGCAGCCGCCCTTCGACTTGAGGTGGTTGACGATCACCGAAAATTTGGCGCCGTTGGCCGCCTTGAAGGTCTGCGCCATCGGCGGACGGTTGTTGACGGCGTCGCCGTCGGACAGCGCGCCGCCCACCGGCGCGACCTTGGCCGGCTTGTAGATCATCGCCACCCGGATCGCATCGGTGCCGGTGGTGGCCGGCTTGGGCACGTAGGCATAGGTCTCGAAGCCGGTCGCCGCGTTGAGCTGCTTGACCAGATAGTCGACCGCGATGTCGTCGTTGTTCTGGATTTCCATCAAACCGACCACATCGGCGTCGATGGCTTTCAGTTCACCCACGATCTTGTCGCGCTGGCGCACAAATTCGGGCATGTTGTCGGCGCCACGGCAATTCGATGGACGCGTGGTCGAGCCGACCTTGCAGCCCTGCCCCGTGCGGCCCCAGGCATCGGCGCCGTCGAGGAAGGTGGTGAAGAAGTTGAGCACGTTGGCGCTGGCCACCTTGACGTTACCAACCGGCAGTTCCGGTGCCGCCAGGCGCGGATTGCTACGCGTAAACGACGGCGCCATGGTCGGCTGGATCTTGAAAGCCGTGCGCCCGCCGCCGATGGCGCCGAAGTCGACCACGCCGACCAGGTTGCTGACCGTGTCCCCGGCGCGCACCGTGCCATCCTGGCCCAGGTAAGGAATGCCCGAGCAGGCCACCACGTCGGCGCACGGCGGGGTGGCGGCCGGCGGAGCGATGAACCAGCTGTCATCGAGCACCAGTTCGTTGCTGGCGTTGGACGCCGCCAGCGCCAGCGCTTCCGGCGTACCCGGACGGAAACGGTTGGTCGCGGTTTCGCGGCGGCCCACCGACAAGGTCAGCTCGCCCCGGTCGCCCAGGTAATTGGTCTGGTTGACGGTCAGGGCGTTGCTGATATTGACCAGCATCGCCTCAAAGCGCGCCAGGTCCATGCCCGGCACGAAAGCGATGTTGGCCGGCGTGACGCTGTTGCCGCTAGCGAGTACATCGGTGCCGGTGACATCCTTCATTTCGGTGTAGGTGCGCAGCGCGCCGGTCGGCTTGTACTCGACGATGGTGCCTTTCACGCGCACCAGGTCGCCCACGGCCACGGTTGGCGCGGTGCCGGTGAACACGAACAGGCCGTCCGAGGTGGACGGATCGCCGTCGCCGTTGGCATCCTGGATGAAGTAGCCGTTCGACACCTTGTGGGTGACCACGCCTTCGGTGCTCACGCTGACATTGGCGAACGGGCTGGCAGCACCCGCGCCCTGGATCTGCGGAATGGTGGCCGCGCCCGAAACGCTGACATTGACCGGGCAGGTCGCTTCCTGGCCGGCATTATTGGTAAAACGAATCACCAGCGGATAGCTGCCCGAGGCCAGGCTTGCTGCCCCCTGCAGGTTGACGCTGGCGGAGCCGCCATTGGCGCTCGCCGCCACCAGGCTGCCCAGGCTGATGCCGGGCACGCTGCCGCTGGCGATGACGGCGCCGTTGACGATGCTGTCTTCATCCGAGGCGCGCAGCAAGACCGCGCCCGGCTTGCCCTGTTCCAGGGCCAGGCTGGCCGGGCAGACCGGCACGATCGGCTTGGCTTGCGGCACGGTGGCGCCGCAGGTATTGCGGGCCGAGGCGCTGGTGCGCGGGGCCGGCGCGCCGGTGGCGAAGTCGACGCTGTTGTCGTCGCTGTCGGCGCAGCCGCCGTTGGCGCGGAACAGGGCCAGCGAGGCCGACATGGCCGGTGCGCGCGTGCCTTCGGCGCCATTGGCGGTGCCGAAACCAACCAGGTCGGCGATGTTCTCGCCGGTCGGGGTGGCGCCGCTGAGGGTGGTGGTATCGCGCACCAGCGCGACCTTGCCGGTGGTTCCCGACATGTTAAAGCCGCTTTGCGGCACGATGACCGGGCCTGGCAGCGCGCTCTGGCCGGTGCCGCCGCTCTGCTGCTGGATCAGGATGTACTGGCCCGGTTCGACGGTAAAGGTCGGCAAGGCCGACTTGCCGCTCCAGGCGCCGGTGCTGGTGGCCGAGCCGTACTGCAGGCTCCACCCTTCGGCGGTGACTGCGGCGCTGCCACGGTTGAAGATTTCGATGTAGTCGTGCGTAAAGAACGTGGTGTTGGCGTTACCGCCGGCGCCGTACAGCTGGCTGATCACCAGGTCGGGCGAGCCCGCCATGGCGGGAGCGGCAAAACCTGCCATCAGAGCGGCCAGCACGGTGAGCCGGCCTGGGCCGGGGATGGTTGCTACGAGCTTTTTCATCGAAACTTCCTGAGTGGAATAAGGGGGCGTCGTCATTATCATGCCGACTACGGACATGCATGTTCTATGTTAGCAAAAAGTATTCTTCCATAGTAAATTTCATCATAGTTGTGATAAATGACAACATGATGACGAGGACGACTGGTGTGGATGCTATCGATGACAGCGGCGGCATGCCGGGCGACCAGCTTACCCGCCCTGGCGGGCAAGGCGACTGTTTAGCGCAAGCGTGCGCGGTGGCCGGACATCAATCGTTCCAGCCACGGCAGGTCAACTGGCGCGCGGCGTAGATCCCGGCCAGCCCGGCCGCGATCCCGAGTTCGCGGGCGTAGGCCGGGTCAAGGCAGGCCGAGCGATCCCAGGAAAACACGTCCAGGCGGCCATCCGGCAGTTTGTTCGCCACGATAAACACATCGATCGCCCTGATCGGGGTCGCGCTCATGGTCAGCGTGACCGTCGGCGGCGGCGCCGGCAGATCGCCAAGCAAGACCTCGAGCACGCTCATGGGCGAGACCGTATCACTGCAAAAAACGATCCTGCCGGACGCGGCCGGAAAGCGCGCAGCGCACTTGGGACTTCCCTCCTCCCCCTCATGAAACGACGCCAGGCGCGCCTTGAACAGGACGATATCGGGCGGCGAGCGCTCCTCGGCCACGGCGGGGAGGCACAGGGCCAGCATGGCCCACAGGAATGCCAGGATCAGACGGCCGCCGCTCACGCACCGCCCCACGCGCTCAGCGTCCATACGGCGCCGCCAGCGGTTCGCCGATGAACACTCCCTGGGTCGGCCACGCCACGCTGCGCCAGTAGGCCTCGATGGCGGTGCTGCCGCTCAGGTAATGCTTGAGCAGGACGCTGGGATGGGGAAACTTTTGCCAGTGGTTGCAGGGCTCGCTGACGCTGCCGTAGCTGGCCGTGGCGCCCGCTTCAAGCCAGCGCAGGCTGCTCATCTGGCTGGTGCCGTACAGGTCGCCGCCGAAGGAAGTCAGGTGGTCGGCCAGCGCGCCCGGCAGGAACTTGACGCTGTCGAGCTTGTCGACCTTGGCCATGCCGGTCTGGTACACCATGATGTCGCTCACGCCGTCGAGCGCGTCGCTGTGCAGGGTCTTGGTGCGGATCTTTTTGGCGGCAATCTGTCCGTCGCGCGGAAACAGCTCGGCCCGCGAATTGCGCGCCGCCTGCGAGGTCACCAGGTAATACGCGGTGGCGTTCGGGACCCGGAAGCCGCTCGCCACGCCGCGGTCGATCAGGGCCTTGGCCTGCGCCACCGAGTCGGTTGGCAGCAGCATCGACAGGCGCATGCGGAAGTCGGCCAGCGGCTGGACCGAGGTGGCGTTGAAGTAGGCGCTGGGGCGGCTGGCGGCGCAGGTGTTGCTGCACTGGCCGGCATCGAAACCCATGCTGTAGGCGGCCGTGATGGCGTTGCATTCGACCGCGTAGGGCGCGGTCCAGACCATCAGCACGGCTTCGATGCCGGGCGGAAGCTGGCTGTCGATCCGTTCTTTCAAGGCGCTGAAGGCGGCAGCGTCGAGCCGCTGCGGCTTGCCGGGAATATGTACGTGGATGACGTTGGCGGCCGGAATGCCACGCGCCTTGCGGTAATACGCGGCAATCGCCACGCTGTTCGGTTCAGCGTCGTTGACGACCAGCGCCAGCTGGCTGGGCCGCAGGCGCGGCGCCGCGGCGCCCTGGGCGCCGGCCTGGCCGGTGGCGCCCATCAGGGCAAGGGTCAGGAACAGTGCTGCGCGCAGGGTCATGGAGTGGCCAGGAATCGGTTAGGCGGGACCGCTTGCCCCGCAGCGCCGATTATAGCGCCTGGCCGGGCGGCGCTGCGGTCGCGCCGGGCTGGGCCGCACCGCACTCGGCCGGGCGGGCCGGGTCGGGCGCGCCATCGCAGGCCGGCTGTGCCGGGAGAGCCCCCGCCGCGCCCTGCTCGCGCAAATGCTCGGGACGTTCTTGCGCGCGGCGCCGCATCTCGATCGAGAAGGCCTGCTCGTAGGGCACCATGCGCAGCTGCTCGGCTTCGCGCTCGGCCGGGCTGACCACCGGGGCGCTGCGCACCGCTGCGTCCTGGGCCGGGTTGCTGTCAATGATAGGCGTGGCGGGAGTTTGCTGCACTGCGGAATTTGAACGCGCTGACACGGTGATGGTTTCGTTGCCGGCCGGCTCGCCACCGCCGCAAGCGGTCAGTGCAACGAGTCCGGCGCACAGGATGGCGCGGTTGAATACGTTAAAAAACATACTTCCTCACATCGGATAAATTCGGATAACGGACCGAATTCTATGCGTGGAGAAACAATTCTGCTGGGGAAATTTATTTCAGAATTTAACAAATTGATTATTTTTAACTATTTTAAACGACGTTGAGCGAATTTGCAGGAACGTATGCCGAATATATCCTTCAGGAAACATAAAAAATTTTCTGGAAATGTCAATTTAAGGACACGGAAAAAGCCATAATTTGTAACTAAGTGTGTTTAGCAACATTTTTCGCGGCAGACCACGTAGAAATCAAAATATCATCTCTATTGCAACGCAGCATTGAACTTGTCTGACAACCAATCCAGAAGCGACGAATGGCGTTCCAGCATAAAAAAGGGAAGTCGCAGCTCCCCCCTCGCCTCGCCACCAACGCGCTCAGGCGCTGGTAAATATCGTCGAAGCAAACGAACTCCCTCTACCTTGCCGAGTCGGTCCCAGTCATTCCCAATGATGAGCATCAAGACGAGGCCTTGTGCGGGTTGACTTTTCTCCGCATCAGAACAATGATCCCCCTATGACAGACCTCACCCGCCAGGAAGTCGATGCAAAGATTGCTGCTTTGGAAGCCAAAAATGCCACGTCCGAAGCCAGGGTCGATGCGCGGCTGGCAAACTTCGACACCAGCGTGAAAACTGGCTTCGCTGAGCTGCGTACCAGCTTCGCAGAGCTGCGCACGGACATGGCCGCGCAGAACGGGAAAATTCAGACGCAGATGACAGAGTTGCGTGCCGAGATGCACAAGGGTACTGTCGATATCATCAAGTGGGTCATTGGGGTCGGCCTGGCCAGTATCGGCGCAATGTTCACCATCTCAAGAATGACCGAGAAGCCACCGGCCCAAGCGGCAGCACAAGCCGCGCCGTTCATCATCACGATCCCGCAGGCCGCCACGCCGGCAACCACGCCGGTGCCCGTGCCAACGAAGTAGCCTGCCTCCCCCCAACAACCCGACAATGACGGAAAACACCTCTCTGTTGCAACACCGTATTTAACTTGTCCGACACCAATCCGGGCGGCGTCCAATCGCTGTCGACCACAAAAAAAGGGAGCCGCAGCTCCCCCCTTCCCTTCGCCAGCGCCGTGCTTACGCGCGCTGATAAATATCTTCGAAGCGCACGATATCGTCCTCGCCCAGATAACTGCCCGACTGCACCTCGATGATGTGCAGCGGCACCTTACCCGGGTTTTCCAGGCGGTGGTTCATGCCGATCGGGATGTAGGTCGACTCGTTTTCCGACAACAGGCTCACCTTCTCGCCGCAGGTCACGCGCGCCGTGCCGCTCACCACCACCCAGTGCTCGGCCCGGTGATGATGCATCTGCAAGGACAATTTCTCGCCCGGCTTGACGGTGATGCGCTTGACCTGGAAACGCTCGCCCGCGTCGATGCCCTCGTAATAGCCCCACGGGCGGTACACCCTGGTGTGATGCAGGTGCTCGGTACGCTCCTTGGACTTGAGGTGGTCAACAATCTGCTTGACCCGCTGCACCTGGTCCTTGTGCGCCACCAGCACCGCGTCGGGCGTTTCCACCACCACCAGGTCATTCACGCCGACCACGGCCACGATGCGGCTCTCGGCGCGCACCAGCGAATTGCTCACGCCATCGAGGTACACATCGCCGCGCTGCACGTTGCCCTGCGCATCCGCGCCACGGCCCTGCTGGACTTGCCACAGCGCCGACCAGGAACCGACATCGCTCCAGCCAATGTCGGCCGGCACCACCACCGCGTGGCGGGTGCGCTCCATCACGGCGTAATCGATCGAGTCCGACGGGCAGCTCGAGAACGAGGCCTCGTCCAGGCGGCAGAAATCGAGATCGCGGTAGCCCAGCCGCACAGCCGCTTCGGCCGCCACGGCAATCGCCGGGGCGAATTCGCCCAGCTCGCGCAGATAGCCTTCGGCGCGGAACAGGAACATGCCGCTGTTCCAGTAATAGCCGCCGTCGGCAAGGAACTCTTCGGCGGTGGCGCGGTCGGGTTTTTCGACAAAACGGTCGACCTGGTAGGCATCGGCGGAGCCGGCGGCCAGCGCGCCACGGTGGATGTAGCCGTAGCCGGTTTCGGGCGCCTGCGGCACGATGCCGAAAGTGGCCAGGGCGCCATCGGCCACCAGGGTGGCGGCCTGGGCCACCGCTGCGGCGAACGGCACGTTCTTGTCGATCACATGGTCGGCCGGCAGCACCAGCATGACCGCGTCCGGATCGATGGCGCGCAGGTAATTGGCGGCGGCGGCCACCGCCGGCGCGGTATTGCGGCCCACCGGTTCGAGCAGGATGCCGAGCGGGGTGACGCCGATTTCGCGCAGCTGCTCGGCCACCAGGAAGCGGTGCTCGTTGCCGCACACCACCAGCGGCGCCATCAGCTCGGGCCAGCCGGCCACGCGCAGGACAGTATCTTGCAACATGGTCTTGTCGGTTACCAGCGGCAGCAGCTGCTTGGGCAGCACCGCGCGCGACAGGGGCCACAGGCGCGTTCCCGCGCCACCGGACAGGATCACTGGGTAGATTTTCATTGCATCTCTTTCAAGTCGTTTTTATACCGCTGTTTTTATGTACTGCCGTTATGTTTACTTCACCGTTTCCAGCGGCGCATCGCCGCGCCGGGTAAAGCGGCGGTCGCGCGCGTTGACCCACTCGTCGGACGCATAGTCCGACACGTGCTTCATTTCGCCGGCCCGGTCCACACTGTAATCCTTAAAGACGATCATTTCATCTAAAGTTACATCGCGCAAGACCCGTGTGTATTCGAACAACACACTGCGGACCACCTTCGCGCCCGAGCAGATGTGGCTGCCGTGCCCGATCCAGCTCGGCCCGATGATGGTGGCGCCCGCTTCCACGCAGGCGCCCGAGCCGATGTAGACCGGCCCTTCGATGGTCGTGCCTTCCCACTCGATGCGGGTGTTCAGGCCAACCCACAGGCCGTCTTCAACCTGGATGCCGGGCACGTCCATGTGGGCGACTTCGCCCAGCAGCACGTTTTGCAGGGTCTGCCAATAGTCGGACACGCTGCCAATGTCGATCCAGTTGAAGCCGCGCGTCTGCGCATAGAACGGCATGCCTTCCTTGGCCAGCAGCGGGAACAGTTCGGAGCCGATGTCGAACGGCACGCCGGTCGGAATCAGGTCGATCACCTGCGGCTCGAAAATATAGATACCGGTGCTGATGAAGTTCGACTTGGCTTCGGCCTCGGACGGCTTTTCCTGGAACTCGGTGATGCGGCCATCCTTGTCGGTGACCACCACGCCGTAGCTCGATACCTTATCCCACGGCACTTCCTTGGTGATGACCGAACACAGCGCGCCCTTGCGGCGGTGCTCGAACAGGGCCGACTTGAGGTCGAGGTCGATCAGGGCGTCGCCGCACAGCACGATGGTGGTGTCGTCGAAGAAGCCGCCGAATTCCTGGATCTTCTTCATGCCGCCGGCCGAGCCGATCGGCTGCGGCACGACTTCGCCTTCATCGTTGGTATAGCCTTCGAAGGAGTAACCGATCTGGACCCCGAACTGGTGGCCTTCGCCGAAGTATTCTTCGATCTTTTCGTGCAGGTAGCTGACATTGACCATGATCTCGGTCACGCCGTACTTGGCCAGGTGTTCCACCAGGTAAGCCATCACCGGCTTGCCCAGGATCGGAATCATCGGCTTGGGCAGATCATAGGTCAGGGGACGCACACGGGTGCCTTTACCAGCGGCCAGGATCATCGCTTTCATGGGAGTTCTTTCGTTAAATTGTCACTTGGGCAGGGATTGCCAGCGCCATGCATCGGCGCACATCTGGGCCACATCGCGCTCCGCCTTCCAGCCGAGCTCGCTTTCGGCAAGGCTGGCATCGGCAAAGCATGCGGCGATATCGCCAGGGCGGCGCGCCACGATCTGGTAGGGCACTTGCTTGCCGCTGGCCTGTTCGAACGCGCGCACCATTTCCAGCACGCTATTGCCGCGCCCGGTGCCAAGATTGTACGTAACAACGCCGGAACCTGTCGCCAGCTTGCTTAAGGTTTTGACATGACCGATGGCCAGGTCGACCACGTGGATGTAATCGCGCATGCCGGTGCCGTCCGGGGTCGGATAATCGCCCCCGTACACCGACAGGAAGTCGCGCCGGCCTTCGGCCACCTGGGCGATGTAGGGCAGCAGGTTGTTGGGGATGCCGTTCGGTTCTTCACCGATCAGGCCGCTCTCGTGGGCGCCGACCGGGTTGAAGTAGCGCAGCAGCGCGATGCGCCAGTCCGGGTCGGCCTTGATCAGGTCGCGCAGCATGTCTTCAATGATCAGCTTGCTGCGGCCGTAGGGATTGGTGGCCGAGAGCGCAAAATCTTCGCGGATCGGCACCGAGACCGGGTCGCCGTAGACGGTGGCCGAGGAGCTGAACACCAGCGACTTGACGTCGTGGCGCGTCATGGCGTCGAACAGCACCAGCGAGCCGGTCACGTTGTTGTCGTAGTAGCGCAGCGGCTGCGACACCGATTCGCCCACGGCTTTCAGGCCGGCGAAGTGGATCACGGCGCCGATGTCGTGCGCGCTGAAGACGGCGTCGAGGGCGGCGCCGTCGCGGATGTCGCCTTCGATGAAGGTGAGCGGCTGGCCGCTGATGCGCTGCACCCGCTCGAGCACGCTGCGCTGGCTGTTGGACAGGTTGTCGAAGGCGATCGGCTCATGGCCGGCCTTGATCAGTTCGACACAGGTGTGCGAGCCGATGTAACCCAGGCCGCCGGTAACTAGAATTTTCATGGTGACACTTTCGGAAAGAGGTAAAGGCAGCGGGCCGCCCTACTCGCCCTGCGGCAAGACGCGCGCAAGGCTCATGCGATTTAACAGAATGCCGACCGGCAGCAGCATCAGCTGGTCGTCGAACTCGCCGCCAGGCGCGGCCGGATCGCCGCTCAAGGGGCGTTCGATGAAGGTGGAGACGGCGAGTGCGTTGAAACGTTCATCCATATTAGCCGGGGACGGCTGGCCCTGGCGCACGCCGTGCACGCTGGTGCCGCCATGCTCGCGTCCGTACGAAAACACCACCGCGGCACCGCACCGGGTTTCCATCGAACACACTGGCGCGCCGAGCTGGCGCACCAGCTGGCCGTCGCGGCGGGTGACGATCGACTTGGTGCCGAACGCCACCGTGGGATGGATTGGCGCCGAGCTCATCGCCGGCGTGACGCTGTAGCGCAGCAGCTTACCCCAGCCGTCGCCGGGGGCGATGCCCAGGGTCACCCAGGGCAGCAGCCCGCTGCAGCGCTCTTCGCTGTCGCAGCGGCCGTCGAACTCGCGTCCGCCGCCATCCTCCAGCGCCGGGCGCGGCAGGCGCCCGTGGACCAGCGCAAAGCCGATCAGCGCTTCGCGCGCCTCGGCCAGCGCGGCCATGCTGCGCCGCTCTGGCCGCGCGCGGTTATCGGTTTTGCCGAGGCCCGACATCAGCAGCGATGCCGCGCCCAGGCCGACCACGGCCAGCATCAGCAGCAAGGCGGCGCCCTGCTGCCGAGGCCGAGGCCGACGCGGGGCAGGGTCGGCCTTTACAGGCGCCATACCTTGATGCCGGCCTCGACCAGTGCAGCCTGGTCGAAGGCGGCCTTGACGTCGATGAACACGCCGCCCTTGATCAATTTCTTCTGGAAGTCTTCGATCGAGGTCGCCATCAGCTGGCGGTGCGAGACGGCGGCCACGACGGCGTCGGCGCGCGGCAGTTCATCCCACGAGACCAGCTTGACGCCGTACTCGTGCATCGCTTCCCCGGCATCGGCGTACGGGTCGTGCACGAACACCTCGACGCCGTAGGTTTTCAGCTCGGTGATCACGTCGGCCACCTTGGAATTGCGCAGGTCGGCGCAGTTTTCCTTGAACGTCAGGCCCAGCACGTTGACCTTGGCGCCCTTGATGTAGCTGCCGGCCGCGATCATGTTCTTGATGGTCTGCTCGGCGATGAACTTGGCCATGCCGTCGTTGATGCGCCGTCCGGCCAGGATCACTTGCGGGTGGTAGCCCAGCATGTCGGCCTTGTGGGTCAGGTAGTACGGGTCGACGCCGATGCAGTGGCCGCCCACCAGGCCGGGCGAGAACTTGAGGAAGTTCCACTTGGTGCCGGCCGCTTTCAGCACTTCCGAGGTGTCGATGCCGATCTTGTCAAAAATGATGGCCAGTTCGTTCATCAGCGCGATGTTCAGGTCGCGCTGGGTGTTTTCGATGACCTTGCAGGCTTCGGCGGCCTTGATGCTCGAGCAGCGGTGCACGCCCGGCTTGACGATCGACTCGTACATCGTGGCGACTTTTTCCAGGGTTTCCGGGGTGTCGCCGGCGACCACTTTCAAAATCGTGGTGAGCGTGTGTTCCTTGTCGCCCGGGTTGATGCGTTCAGGGGAATAGCCGACAAAAAAGTCGTCCTTCCACTTCAGGCCGGAGGCTTTTTCGAGCACGGGGATGCACACTTCTTCGGTCGCGCCCGGATACACGGTGGACTCGTAGATGACGGTGGCGCCCTTTTTCATGTGCTTGCCGACCACCTGGCTGGCGCCGATCAGCGGGCCGAAATCCGGGTTGTGGGCGATGTCGACCGGAGTCGGCACGGCCACGATGATCAGGTCGGCGTCGCCCAGGCGGGCCGGGTCGTTGGTGTACTCGGCGTGCACGGCCGCGGCCATCTGCTCGTCCGACAGTTCACGCGACGGGTCGACCCCGCGGCGGCAGGATTCGACTTTGGAGACCGAAATGTCGAGGCCGATGGTCGGGCCCAGTTTCGCGAACTCGACAACGAGGGGAAGGCCGACGTAGCCAAGACCGATGACGCCAATTGTGCTCATAAAACTGCCTTTGAATGAATAGTGTAAGTGGGGTTCAAGAACAGGGTTCAGCAACCACGGTTCAGCAACGGGAAAGGGAAGCCACGCGAGTTCAGCGCGCGGCCGGCCGGCGCCGCGTCGCTTCCTTGAGGAACAGCCAGATGAAGCCCATGTCGTCGATAAAGTAACGGCGGAACATGCGGCGCGGCTCTTGCAGGAAGCGGTAGAACCACTCCAGGCCGCTTTTCTGCATCCACAGCGGGGCGCGCTTGACCCGGCCGACGGCGACGTCGAAGGTGCCGCCCACGCCCATGGCGAAGGGAATTTTCATCTGGGCCTGGTACTGGCCCAGGAAATGTTCTTTTTTAGGCGAACTGATCGCCACGAACAGCAGGTCGGCCTGGGCGGCGGCGATCTGCGCGACCACGCCCGCTTCTTCCTCGGGTTTCCAGTAGCCGTTGCGGTAGCCGGCCAGGGTCATGCCGGCGTATTTTTTCTCGTAGATGCGCTTCACATCCGAGACCACTTCCTCGCGCGCGCCGAGCAGGTAGACGCGCCAGCCTTTTTCGGCGGCGCGCTTCATGAGCGCCTCGAACAGGTCGACCCCGGCCACCCGCTCCTTGAGCGGTTTGCCGAGCAGGCGCGCGGCCCACACCACCGGCATGCCGTCGACGTTGATCAGCGCGCATTCGTTGATGATGCGGCGCAGTTCGGGGTCGCGGTTGGCCTTGACCAGCTTGTCGACGTTGACCACCACGTGCTGGTGCGGCGTGCCGGTGGCGATAAAACCTTCCACTTTTTGCAAGGTTTCTTCCATCGTGAGGTTATCCATCAGACAACCCATCATTTCGATCCGCTCGCTCACGCCGCTTCCTTGGTCGTCGGTTGAATCTTCGCCAGTTCCGTCGTCAATACAGCGACGATGCGCTCGGCCGCCTTGCCATCCCACAGGTGCGGGCGGCGGCCCTGCTTGCCTTCGCCGCGCAAGACCTTGCGCGCCTCGGCCACGATGCGCGCCGGATCGGTGCCGACCAGCACGTTCGAGCCTTCGTCGACGGTGACCGGGCGCTCGGTGTTTTCACGGATCGTGATGCAGGGCACGCCCAGCGCGGTGGTTTCTTCCTGCAGGCCGCCGCTGTCGGTCAGCACCACCGCCGCGTCCTTCCACAGGTTGAGAAACGCCATGTAGGCTTGCGGGCCGACCAGGGTGACATTCGGGCCCAGGTCGATGCCGAAGCTGTCGAGATTGGCGCGGGTGCGCGGGTGCACCGGGAAGATCAGCGGCAGCTCTTGCGCGATCTCGCGCAGGGCGCCGGCCAGGGTGGTCATCATGGCGGCGTCGTCCACGTTGCTCGGACGGTGCAGGGTCACCACGCCGTAGCGCGCGCCATTGGCGCTGCGCGTGGCCTTGATGGCGCTGGTTTCGTAGGCGGAGGTGTCGGCGGTGCCCAGCTTGTCGGCCTGGAACAGTACATTGTCGACCATGACGTGGCCGACATAATGGATCGCCGACTCAGGCTTGCCTTCGCGTTGCAGGTGGGTCACGGCGCTCGGCTCGGTGACGAAGAACCAGTCGCTGATGCTGTCGGTGACCAAGCGGTTGATTTCTTCCGGCATGGTCATGTCGCCGCTGCGCAGGCCGGCTTCGACGTGGGCCACGGGAATGTTGAGCTTCTTGGCGGCGATCGAACAGGCCAGGGTGGAATTGACGTCGCCCACCACCAGCACGGCGGCCGGGCGCTCGGCCTGGCACAGCTCTTCGAACGCCACCATGATCCTGGCGGTCTGCTGGGCATGGCTGCCGCCGCCGGCGCCCATGAAGATATCGGGCTGGGGAATGCCCAGTTCTTCGAAGAAGACATCGTTCATCTCGCGGTCGTAGTGCTGGCCGGTGTGGATGATCTTGAAGGTGAGCGCATCCTGCTGTTGCAAGGCGCGCACGATCGGCGCGATTTTCATGAAGTTGGGTCGAGCACCGGCAACCAGATAGATCAGGGGCATAGTCATCCAGATTTATAAAAAAGGCAATTATAATCGGAAAGGCAAATTCGTTGTCCGCACATTATCGAATGTGCGCGCCTGCCCGGCAAGCGGGTGTGTGGCCCAAGAACGGTTCGACGTTGTCGAGACGCATCAGTAAGCGGCGCGTGCCGTTCTTGGAGGAAACAAGGGATGCTTGGGGGCGAAACGGATGGGGTCGAACGCCAGCGCCGGGGCCATGCGTTCGAGAAACAGCGGAGGGAAAATACCGCGCCTTGCGGCAGCGCCTGCTGGCGCCGCCGCAAGGCAGGGGGAACATCAGTTGACGACTACATCGGCGTCGGTCACCGAAATCACGCGGCCGCCGACCGTGATCTTGGCATTGGTACCGCTGAACACGATTTCCGGCTTCACGACCAGGCAGTTCGAGCGCAGGACCGAGACAAAAAAGCCGCGGTTCTTGGCCGTCGCATAGTTGAACTTGTTCCAGAAATGCGGTCCGGCCGGCACGGTCGGCGCCGGCATGTAGCCGACCGCGGCGCTCATCGCGAACGCATCGGGCGAGGCCACCGTGCCGCACATCTCGGCCGGCGCCACGTCGGCGCGGAAAGCCGCCGCCGTGCCGCTGACGGGCGATACGGTGTGCAGGTTGTACTCGTACTTGCGCGGCGTGGCGCTGTTGAGCTGGTCGATCGTCACCAGGGTCGATGGACGGATGAAGACCACGGTGCGCTTGGCCTGGCTCAACTTGCCCGCATAGGCGGCAGTGGCGTCGCCGGTGCTGATGTCGTAGGCGGTCGTCTGCAGGAACTTGGTCAGCTTGCCGGCCGCGGCGCGGTCGCCCAGGCCGCCGGCGCCCAGGAACTGGCCCTGGCCGCCGTCGAAGGTGATCGCGTTATGCGCCTTGGTCTGCTTGTAGTAGTCGCGCCAGTGCGGCGAGTTGTAGTAGTCGTAGTGGCCGCTGTCCATGGCCAGCACTTTGCCCTTGGAGTACATGACAAAGCTGTTCTGGTCGGCATGCGAGTGGTTCACCGAGCCGAACGGGCTGCTCTTGAAGAACACCGAGGTGCGGGCGCGGTCGGTCAGCGAGCTGTGCATCGCGGCCCAGCCGATCGCCGGGAAGTAGGCGCCGTTCGGCTGGTTGGCCGGCAAGGTGATCGCGCCGGAGTACTCGCGCGGGCTGAGCAGGATGTGCAGGCGCGCATAGTCTTCACCGCTCTGCTGCTTGACGTACCAGCGCGACAGGGTGGTGTCGGAGCGGTTCATGACGGCCTTGCCGAAGCGGGCCCATTCTTCGATCCGGTTTACTTCGGCGCCGTCGCCGAACACGCCGACCGGCACGCCTGGCGGCAGGGCGTAGGCCATGAAGCGGGCAAATTCGGCCAGCCATGGCTTGCGGTAGAACGGCACCCCGAGCACGCGCTCGATCAAGTCCCACATCAGCAGCGATTCGCCCGATTCCCAGCCGGCATAGCTCGAGCCGTTGGCAAAGCCGCCGTCATCGCCGCCCCATGGGCTGGTGCCGCTGACGTACTGCGGCAGCGCGGTGCGCAGCCAGGCGTGCGTCTCGGGCATGTCGCCGCGCACGATCAGCAGCGCGCCGACGAATTTGCCCAGGGCGTTATAGGCGATCCCGTTTTCCGGATACAGCTTGACCGTGTCGGCCACCTTGTTCAGGCCCGAGTTGCCGCAGGCGAGCACGACGTCCTTGACCATCTGCTTGTCGGCGGCGGTCATGGCGGGAAAGGCAAAATCGTAAGCCAGGGCGTAGAACCAGGCGTAATCGCGGGTTTCCGAAACGTCGCCGACGCATTTGCGCGCCAGGATGCCGGGCGCAAACAGTTGCATGCGGGCCCGCATTTCGGTGATAAACCAGGTATTCTTGGTCATATGGTAAGCCACGGCGGCCTCGGCCATGCCTTCCAGGATGCGGTCCTGCTGCCACCACGATTCCATGCGCACGGTGGCATTGGTCGAATTGATCTGCGTCTTCAGGGCGCTGGTGACATTGGCCACCGAATTGCGCTGCAAATAGCCGGTCACGGCCACGATGGACGAGGTCCGCTCGGCCTTGGTGGCGGCCACGATGCCGAGGAAATCAGGCTGGCCCTTGAACAGGCGCGGGTGTCCCATCGGCGCGGCAGCGTCGAATTTATCGATGGCGCTGGTCAGCGAAGTCGGGGCCAGGGCGTTGGCGGTGGCGGTCAGCTCGGCTGTGGTGAAACGGGGTGCGACGGTGGTGAAATTCTGGGCTGCGGCGGGCAGGCACAGAGCCGCCGTCGCCAATGAAATAACGCTAACTAATTTTATCATGCTGCCAACTCCTCATAACGTTGTCGAAGACGCCGCAAGACTGTCCCGACCATGTACTCGGACCTGACACGTGCCAGTCCGCGCTCGGAGATCATATCCGCCAAGACATTATCGTCCAAAATGCGCAAAATACAGGCAGCGAGCTGGGGTATATTGCTCACTTCAACGATAAAACCACACTTTCCTTGATCCAACATGTGTGGCACTGCGCCAACATCGGTGGCGACCACTGGAACCGTTGCCATCATGGCTTCCAAAATTGACATCGGCATCTGTTCCTTGTGCGATGGCAGCACAAAAACCGCCGCTTCGGCCAGCAAAGCGGCGCGCGCATCGGCGTCGACCCAGCCCGGCAGGCGCACGCAGCCGGCCACGCCGAGTTCGGCCGCCAGGGCGCGCGCGCCGTCGGCGTCGCCATCGCCCGCCAGCACCAGGCGCGCGTCCGGGCATTGGGCCTGCACGACGGCGAAGGCGCGGATCAGGTCGAACACACCCTTTTTCTCTTCCAGCCGCCCCAGGAACAGCACGCTGCGGCCCGGCCGGCGCGGCAGCGGAGAAGCGCCGGCGATCGGGTTGGGAAACACCTCGACGGTCTTGAGCCCGGCGCGCGCGCGCAGCCAGGTGGCCGAGACCTCGGTCAGGGCAAAAGCGGCGGCGGCGCCGCGCAGCAGGCCAAGCGCGACGCGCTGGCGCCAGCCGGACAGGCGCACGTCGATGAAGTCGATGAATTCGCCGCCGTGCAGGTGCACCAGCACGGGGCGGCGGAACAGGCGCGCCGCCACCATGAAGGGGGCCTTGCGCCAGAAGCTCACGCCGGAGGCCAGGTGCACATGCAGCACCGAGACGCGCCCGCGCACCAGCAGCCCGATGAACTGCAACAGCGCGGCCAGTGCGCGCAGCGCCTTGCGCAGCGGCCCGCCGTCGACGTGGGTGGCGATGAAGCGGCAGCGCCCGCCCTCCTCGTAGCCGTGCGCCAGATAGGTCTGGATCACGCTGGCCATGCCGCCGCGCGCTGCTGGCGACGGGCCGATCATGATCGCCGACTTCATCAGAGCGTCCCGGCGCTGTCGCTCTCGCGCTCGATATGGGCCGCGCCCAGGTAGCCGGACAGGTCGAGGCGCTGCACCAGCAGCTTGTGCTTGCCCGAGCCGGTGCGAGCAATGCCGTCGACCCGCACGATCTCGATGTCCAGCCCGCCCTGGGTCTTGGCCAGCACGCCGGCCGCCAGCGCGCTGCGCGCGCGCGGGCTCAGTTCGGTGTCGGACATGACCTTGAGGGTGGCCTTGCCGGGTGTGTCTTGCTCGAATTGCATCATATCGGCGCTGGCCAGCTGCTCGAAGTGGGCCGCGCCGATAGTGCAGATCGACACCAGGCGATGATCGCGGCACACCAGGAATTCCTGCAGCCGCCCTTCGATCCGTTCGACCACGGCAAAGCCCGGCCGAATGGTGTTGGGCGCCTTGCTCCACATGGCCAGGTCGCCGGTGCGGTAGCGGATCAGCGGCATGACCCGGTTGTCGAAGCCGGTGGCGACGATTTCGCCGATCACGCCCGGCTCGGTAATGGCGCGTCCGTCGTTGTCGACCAGCTCCACCTTGCCGTACAGGGGCCAGAAGAAATAGCGGCTGTCTTCGGGCAGCGAGATGGCCTTGACGGCGCGCTCGGAGTGGCCGTAGTCGAGCAGCACCGGGCAGCCGAACACTTCGCGAATCAGGTCGACCTGATAATCGTAGACATTTTCGGAAAACAGCTGCACGGCGCGGATGCGCGCGACCAGCTCGGGCGCCGGATTGGCCTTGAACCAGTGCGCCAGCGGCACCAGCGCCGAGGGGAAGGCGTGGATGATGGTCGGCTTCCACTTGGCGATCGCTTCCACGTAGCCGGGCATGTACTTCGCTTCCAGGTGGTCCGACGACAGATGCAGGTAGCGCTTGATCGGGTCGTACATCCACAGCGAGCCACCCGGCTTGCCGGCGCCCGGCACGCTGCGCCCGCGCAGCGCCAGGATGACGTCGCCGCTGCCGACACCGGCGACGGTGTCGAACGTGCTGTTATAGGCAAAGTCCTTGGAACGCGACACGTATTTTTCCAGGTATAGCTTCATCGGCACCGAAGTCGAGCCGCCGGTAAACGCCATCAGGTGGGTTTCCGGGCCCATCTTGTTGGACAGATAACGGGTGCTGTCGGCCTTGAGCGACTCTTTTTCGAGCAGCGGAAAGGCGGCCAGCAGGCGCGTCGCGTCGGATGGATCGCGCACGTCGGCCAGGGCCGCTTTCAGGTGGGCGTAAGCGGGCACGGTTTCGATCGCCCAGCGCAAGGTAGCGAGCAGTTTTTCGTCGGCGCGGCGCGCGGTCCAGGCCACGTCGTTGCAGCGGTTGATTTCGGCCTGGAACTCGTCGTACTTGGCGCCGTAGCGCAGGCGCGTCGGCGCCATCGAATACACATGGCCGAGCGAGCTCTTGACCCATTGCGGGGCCGCCGTATAGAACTTCAGGAAAGGATGGACAATGTCTTCGATCGGCATGTTGATGGGCTTTCTATGCTGTGGTGGTTGTGGTGGCGGCAGCGGCGCGCGCGCCGGCCAGTCCGCGGAAGATAGTTTCGTATCGCGTAATCATGTGCTGCACATCGAAGCGCGCGCGCACCGAGGCCAGCGCGCCCTGCCCCAGGCGCGCGCACAGCGCCGGATCGCTCAAACGGGTCAGGGCGGCAGTCAGTGCGTTGACGTCGCCGGCCGGGTACAGCAGGCCGTTGACGCCGTCCTCGACCTGCTCGCGCATGCCGCCGACGTCGCTCGACACCAGCGGTTTGCCGAGCGCCATGTATTCCAGGGTGGCGATCGGAAAATTCTCGTCGTGCGAGGTCAGGGTCATCACATCGCACATGCCGATAAAAGGGCGCACATCCTGCTGGAAGCCGGCCAGCAGCACCGCCTCGCGCAGGCCGAGCGCATCGATGCGCTCCTCGATCTGCGGGCGCATCACGCCGTCGCCGACCAGCACCGCGCGCGCCGCCACGCCCTGGGCGCGCAAACGGGCCAACGCGTCGAGCAGGTCGCCGTGCCGTTTCTCTTCGCGGAAAATGGCGCACAGGCCGATCACCAGCTCGTGCGGCTTGACGCCGTGCTGCGCGCGCAGGGCGCTGGCCTGCTGCGCCACCAGGCCGGCCGAAAAGTGCCCGAGGTCGACCCCGTTGTGCACCACTTCGCTGCGGCGCAGGCCGACACCTAACTTGGCAAAGAAACCGCGCTGCAGCTCGCTGATGAAGATGACGCAGGCGGCCGTCCGATAAAATTGACGGTAAACGATAAAACGCAGGCGCGCGCTGGCGCCGCGCCGCACCACCCCCATGCTGTGGCAAATAAAGGCCTGCGGCGGGCGGCGCCGCGCGCGCCAGCCGGCCATGGTGGCGCACATCTGCGAATACTGGGAGGTGGCGATCACCAGGGCGGGCGCCAGGTCGTCGATCAGGCCGGTCAGGCGCTTCAAGGCGCCCAGGTCGACGCCGCCACCGGAATGGCAGCAGACGATGGGCGCGACCCCGCCCCGTTCCAGCTCGGCGGCCAGTTCGTCGGAATCCTTCAGGTAGGCCACGGCCACCTTGTGGCCGCGCTGGGCCAGGCCGGTCGCCAGCGCCACCAGGTGGCGTTCGGCGCCGCCGAACTTGAGCTGGTCGGCGACGAACAGGAGGGTCATTGGCGTCATCTGGGTTGTCAAGCAATCATGGTCAAAGTAGAGACTCCCGCCGGGGCGGGGCCGGCAGCTGGTTCAGCTGCGTCCCATCGCCAGCGCGATCTGGTCCTTCAGGGCGGCGGCCACGCGTGGCGCGGCGAAGCGTTCGGCCACCCGCTCGTCCAACCCGGCCGGGCCGCCCTGCCCGGCCGCGCCATCGAGCGCGGCCAGGCCGGCGCGCAGCATGCGGGTGACCGCTTCGATATCGTCCGGGGCGGCGCAGGCGTCGGCGCTGCCGGCCCACTCGGCGATCAGGTCGGCCGAGGTGCCCGGCGGCGTGATGCCCCAGACCGGGCGGCGCGCGCCGATGTACTCCACCAGTTTACTTGGCAGGAACACACTGGGCAACTTGCTGGGGGCGTCGATCACCAGCAGCGCGTCGGCGTCGCGCGCCAGTTGCAGCGATGCGCGGTAGCCGACCTGACCGCGCATGCGTACCAGGCCGGGCGGCAGCGCCTTGTAGGCCTCCGAGACGAGCAGGTTGGGCGAGACGTGGCCGACGAATTCGAAGGCGAGCGTATCGAACGCGTTCGGCTGGCGTTCGAGCATGCGCGCCAGCGCCGCGAACAGCGGCTCGGGCGAGCGGGCGCCGTAGCAGGCGCCGATGTGGCGTACCACATGCCTGACGCCGGGACGCGCCGCCACCGCCACGGCCGGCGCCAGGGCTGGCTCCGGGCCGGCGAAATTATCCATGTCCCAGGCGTGCGGCAGCACGGCGGCGCGCGCGCGCCAGGCCGGCGGATACTTGGCCATCACCAGGTCCAGGGTGCGCTGCGAGGTAAACAGCACGCGGTCGGCGGCGCCAATCACGCGCCGCTCGAGCGCGGCGTTGACCCGGTGTTCAAGCCAGGTATTCGGATGGAAGGGATTGTCCGACCAGGGGTCGCTGAAATGCGCCAGCCATGGCAAACCGGTGCGGCGCTTGATGTCCAGCGCCAGCAGGTGGTCCGACATCGGCATGCCGAAGCTGACCAGCACCTCGCTGCCGCTGGCGGCGATGCGTTCCAGCGCGGGAGCGAGCGCACGGCGGCGCCATGGACCGAGGCTATCGGGAATGGTGTTATACAGCGGCAGCAGGCGGCGCGCGACCTTGTGCAGGAAACCCTTGAAAAAGGTGCCGGGGCTGGGCACGCACAGCGAGCCGATGCGCTCGAAAAAATCCGGATACTGGTCGTAGGCGTCGGCAAACTGCGGGTCGCTGCCGTGCAGCAGTTCGACCCGCGCATCGAGGTGGTACAGCTGGCGCCCGATCTGGATCGCCTGCGGCGTCAGCTTGGGCGGCGCGTAGTAGCAGATCGCAAAAATCTTCAAGCGCGCTCTCCGAAGCCGGCCAGGGTGTCGAGGATGCGCTGCGAGGCATGGCCATCGCCATAGAAATTGCCGCCGCTGCCGTCGCGCACGTCGTTGTCGAGCAGGCTGGCCACGGCGGTGACGATGCGTTCGCGGTGCGGGCCGACCAGGTGCACCATGCCGGAAGAAGCGCCTTCCATGCGCTCGGTGACGTCGCGCATGACCACCACCGGTTTGCCCAGGCTCGGCGCTTCTTCCTGGACGCCGCCGGAATCGGTCAGCACCACGGACGCGTTGATCATCATGGCCACGAACGGCAGGTAGTCGAGCGGCTGGCACAGCACCAGGTTGGCGAAGCCGGCCGGCACCAGATAGCGCTCGACGGCGCCGCGCACGGCCGGATTCGGATGCACCGGGAACACGAAATCGATGTCGGGATAGCGCGTGCACAGCTCGGCGATGGCGGTGCAGATCGCCTCGAAGCCGGCGCCGAAGCTTTCGCGCCGGTGCGCGGTGACCAGCACGAACGGACGGCGCGGCCCGATGAAGCGGTTCAGGCCCTGCGGTTCGAGTGCGGCGGCCACTTGCGCGCGGCAGGCCGGGTCTTCCTGCAGGCGCGCGCGCACCAGGTACAGGGCGTCGATGCCGGTATTGCCGGTGATCAGGGTGCGTTCTTCAAGAATGCCTTCGCGCAGCAGGTTGGCCTTGGCCGGCGCAGTCGGCGGGAAGTGCATTTCGGCGATGGCGCCGACCAGCTTGCGGTTCATCTCTTCCGGGAACGGTTCATAGATATTCCCGGTGCGCAGGCCCGCTTCGACGTGGGCCACCCTGGCCTTGGCGTAGAACGCGGCCAGGGCACCGGCAAAGGCGGTGGTGGTGTCGCCCTGCACCAGCACCCAGTCCGGGCGCTCCTGTTCCAGCACCGGCGCCAGGCCGCCAAGCACGCCGGTGGTCAGACCGGTCAGGGTCTGGCCCGGCTTCATCAGGTTCAGGTCATGTTCGGGGACAATGCCGAAGAAGGCCAGCACGCTGTCGAGCATTTCGCGGTGCTGGGCGGTGACGCAGACCACGACCTCAAAGCCGCCGTGGGCGCGCGCGGCCAGCACCACCGGCGCCAGTTTGATGGCCTCGGGGCGGGTGCCGAAGACGAAGAGCAGTTTTTGAAGTGCGGGCATGGTCGATCCTGGGATGGTTAATCGTGTTTGGTAGAAGATGTTGGAGCTGCGACGGGCGCTGCGGCGGGCGGCTTGGACAGGAACAGGGCGCGCGCCTCGGGCAGCGCGCCGGCCAGCTTGAGCAGGGCGGCATAAGCGACGGCGAAGGCGGCGCCAATCAGCAGCGCTTCGGGCAAGGGAGCGCGCACCAGGTCGGCGGCATCGAGCAGCGCGGCCAGGGCGCCGGCGCCAAGGCAGGCGGCCAGGATGCGCAGCAGCGCGCCCCACTGCTGCAGCTGGCGCAGCGGCACCCCGGTCACGCGCGAGACGCGCCAGAAGCTGAAGGCGTTGCCGGCGGCCAGAGTCAGCACATTGCCGAGCGCGGCGCCCGGCACGCCGAACAGCAGCGCGCCGCTCACGCCGGCGGCCAGGCTGACGAACAGCAGGCAGGCGTCGGCGGCCAGCAGGAAGCGGCCCTGGTTGAGCACCACCGTGAGCGTGCTGACCTCGACCGCCACCCCCAGCAGGGCCAGGCAATTGATGCGCATGACGTCGGCGGCGAGCAGGTATTTGTCGGTGTAGACCACGGTCACGATGTGCACCGCCAGCACGGCGGTAAGCATCAGGGTCGGCAGCAGCACGAAGGCGCTGGCCAGGTTGGCGCGCTGGTTCAGGCGCAGCATGCCGTCCTGGTCCTTGCTCGATTCGAGCGCGGACAGGCGCGGCGCGATGGCGTTGCTGACGCTGCTGCGCACCAGGGCCACCACCGGCATGATGACGGCCCCGATCGAAAAGGCGGCAAAGGCGGCGGCCGGGAACATGGCGGCCGCGACCCACTGGTCGGCCTGGCCGCGCAGCAGGAACAGGGCCGAGGCCAGGCCGAACGGCAAGGCGTAGACCAGCTGGGTACGCAGCACCGGCATTTGTAGCGGAAACACACGCCAGCCGTAGTGACGCCCTATGTGCAGCAGCAACAGCACGACCTTGATGGCGGCGTAGGCGACCAGTGCCCCGAATACCACGTCGACCCTGCCGGAGCAGGCGGCGGCGGCCACCATGACCACGCGCAGCACGGCCAGCACCAGGATCATCCTGGCCTGCCCGGCCACGTCGCCGCGCGCATTGGGCAGGAATTCGATCAGGTTGGCCGCCACCCACAGGGTCAGGAAGGCCGGCATGAACCAGGCCGCGCTGTGCATGGCGCGCAGGCTGTCGGGCAGCAGCCGATTCCACGGCCCCAGCGCCAGCCCGGCCACAGCGCCGGTCAGCAGCAGCATCAGCAGGGTCTGGTGCACATAGGGCGCGCGCGCCGGTCCTGCATGGCGCGGCAGGAAGTAAAACAGGCTGCGCGGCAGCGCGAAGGGCGCGATCGCCATGGCCGTGCCGATCGCCAGCCAGGCCAGGCGGTAATCGGCAAAGGCGGCCGTCGGCAACAGGCGCACCAGCGCGATCGGCATCAGGAATTGCAGGCCGAAGTCGAGCATGTTGGCGGCGGTCAGGGTGATCGCGCCGCGTTTCAGGCTGGCGCCGCTCATCGCCCGCGCCCGCTGGGCAGCGCGCTCATCGCAATGCGCGCGTGCTGGCCGTGTTGCAGGCTCATGCGAGCAGCGCCGCCAGGTAGGGTGCGGAGACGGTCTCGGGCGCGAGACGCGTGATGGCGTAGGCGCGGCAGCGCGCGCTGCAGGCGGCCAGCCCGGCCGGATCGGCCAGCAGCGCGCGCGCCGCCGCGACGGCGCCGGCGACGTCGCTCACCGCCACGCCCAGGCCCAGGCGGGCGATGATGCCGTCCGGGTCGAAGGTGGCGACCACCGGCACGCCGTTGGCCCAGGCTTGCAGATAGGTGTTGGGAAAGCCCTCGAAGGACGAGGTGTTCACAAAAATGCGGGCGCGCGCGAACAGGCTGCGCGTGGTGCCGAACTTGACCTGGCCGTGGAAGCGCAGATTGGGCAAGGCGCGGCTGCCCTCTTCGGTGCGCGCGTATAGATCGAGCTCGGCCGGATTGGCGCCGCCGGCCATCTCGCAGGCCAGTTCGGGCAGCGCGCGCACCATGTCGATGAACCACTCGGGACGCTTCATCGAGCGCATATTGGCCAGCCACAGCAGGTCGGTGGCGCGCTCGGCGGGCGCGAGGACGGTCTCGGGCAGGTCGGAAAACATACCGGCCACTTCAGCATGCAAGCCGTAGTTTTTCAGCAGCAGCGCCGCTTGCTTATCGGTTTGCGCCAGAATCGCGTCGGCACGGCGCAGGCCGTAGTGATACAGGGCGCGATCGCGCGCGTTGGTCAGCATCAATGTATCGGGCGCGCAATCGGCGTCGGAGGCGATGCGGAACACCAGGCGGCGCCCGTGGCGCTGGCAAAAGGCGGCAACGATGCCGACGCTGGCGCCCGCGCAGCTGACGTAATACACGTCGGCGGCGGCCGCCTTCAGGCCGGCCCAGGTGGCGGTCAGGCGCGGCGCGAAAAAGCGCAGGCCGGGCACGCCGGCATCGAGGGCGAAGGTCTTGCGCACGGTGACGCCGCCGACCTGCTCGACCGCCTGCTGGCCGAAGTCGCCCACCAGCGAAGTGACCTGGTGGCCGCTGCGCGCCAGGTAGCGCGACATCAGCGCGTGCTGCACTTCTTCGCCGCCGATGTGGACGTTTTTTCCATCCAGGTCGGCGATCACGCCCCAGGCGTTATAGTTCAGCATGCAGATGCGCGCCGAGTTGCGTTTGCCTGCATCGCGCTGCGCTGCATTAGCAGCTACAGCGTCGGGCTGCATTGAATTGCGCATTGAATCAGTATCCGTCACGTTGCCAACTCATCTTTCCGTAAGTCAAAGGGCTTGTCGTGCCAGGGCGCCGGTTCCCGATGCCGGTTCCTGTCCTTCAGGCGGTACACGCCGCCGCAACCCATCAGGATGCCCAGCATGATCCAGAAATACGATTGCGAAAACGTGGGCGTGAACATATCGTCGGTGAAACCCTGGATGAACCACAGGGGAATCATGACGGCGCCGCCGGCAAACATGCCTTGCAGGCTGGCGCTGGCATGCTCGCGCGAGAGGCGCAGGAATTCGCGCCGCACGAACAGCAGGAAGGCCAGCACGAAGCCGAAGCCGACCAGGCCCAGGTCCATCAGGCCGCCCAGCCAGGCGCTGTGGGTCTGTGCCACCGGCAGCATCTTGTTCAGGCGCACGGGCGGGCTCCACAAGAGCGAGCGCACGCCTTTCGGCAACACCGGTTCTTCCAGCACATACGGCAGCAGCGGCAGCCAGATGCCGTCCAGGCGGCCGGCGGTGACGGCGCCGCGGTCGCCGTTGCCGACCCCGGTCAGGGCGCGTTCGAGGATCGGTTCGATCACCAGCGGGCCGATGCAGCCGGCCACGATCACGCCGATGATCACGGTCTTGACGCTGATGCGCTTCCAGAAGTAAATCAGGTTGACCAGGATGAAGCCGATAAAGCCGCCGCGCGAGAAGGTCATCAGCACGCACACGGCGAACACCACGGACGAGACGAACAGCAGGCGGCGCTGGGCGTCGCCGGCCCCGCGCAGCGAGAACAGGGTGACCGCGTAGAGCATGTTCAACAACAGGCTCATTTCGTTGGCGTGCATGCCGAGGCTGCCCAGGAAGTCGCGCGCCAGGGGCGAGGCCAGCTGGCGCAGCGAGATGCCCGAGCTGAGCAGCCGCCAGCCCACCAGGGCGCAAAAGATCCAGCCGGACAGCAGCATCAGGTACAGGAATTTTTCCGGTTTTTTACTGTGGCGCACCGACAGCCCCACCATCAGCGCCAGCAGCACCAGAAATTGCGGCTTGATGAACATGTCGCGGATGTAACCGAAGCCATCGTGGTACTGGATCAGGCGTTCGGCCTCGAAGCGCGGCGGGATCAGGTGGACATTCGACATGCCGACCGCACAGGCGATGCCGATCGGCAAAATATACCAGGCCAGCAGGCGCATCGGCGCGACCGGATCGCGCCAGCGCCGCAGGCCGGCATGGACCACGTAGGAAACGATGGTCAGGAACAGGATCAGGTTGAGCGGATTGAGGCCGCGGATGCCCAGCATTTCATGCGGAAAGAAGACCAGCGCCGAGAGCGGCATGATGACGATGGCGGCGGCCACGCCGACCCGGAAATCGAGCATGACCCACAAGCCGAGGCCGCACATGATCAGGGCCGCCGGCACCAGCACGCCCAGGGTCGGCACGGCGGCCCCGAACACGGCCGCCAGCAGCAGCAGCGCAACGATGCCCACCAGCGCCGTCCACTTGCTGCCGCCCTTGTAGCGGCGCGACTGGGGAACCGGGTGCTCGATCATGCCGGCCCCTGTGCGCTCGGTACGCCGCACATCACGCAGGAGCGCCGATCAGCTTGGCGCGTACGGGTGGCGCAACGTGCTTCATCAGCTCGTTGACAAACGCATCCTGGGCGGCAAACGCGGTCTTGTCGTCGGGCTCGATGGCCGAGACGCGCACCAGGTAACCGTCGGGAATGTAATCGGACAGCGCGTACTTGAGCTGCACCACCTGGCGGTCGAGATAGCTGCGCACCACGCTGCTGCCCATGGTGAACCAGTAAGTGACCGGCTCGATGCGCGGGCCATGGCTGGCCACCATGCGCGTGACCGGGACCGGCAAGCCGTCGATGACGATATTCTCGTTGTGCAGGTCGCGGATCTGGAAGCCCTGGGCCGCGTAGCACACCTCCTGGCGGTGCGCGCGCATCGACTGGGTCTGGTTCGAGCCGTAGGCGATGGTCAGCATCACGCGCTGGCCGCGGCTGTTGATGTAGGTGCGCGAGAGGGTCTGGCTGTAGATCGCCGCCACTTTTTCCTGCTGCACCGAGGAGGGCACCATGGCCACGGCGTCGGGATCGATCTTCCAGTCGCCGAAGGCGGCCGGGACGCTGGTTTCGAGCACGATCGCCGGCTCGCTGTCGGCCAGCATTTTTTGCGGCTTGATGGCAAACGTGGCCAGCAGGGCCGCGCCCATCAGCACGGCGGCGCCGAGCGCCATGCCGAGCGGACCGTAGTTGGCGGTGAGCGCAGGCGGCCCGGCTTCGCTGGCGAACAGCGGCAGCGCCTGCTTGTCGGCGGCGCCGAAGCGCAGCAGCGAATCGGTGGCGATGATCAGCAGCAGGGCCGAGACGAACAGCACCATGCCGGCGAAACCGTGCAGGAAGCCCTGCCCGGCCGCGTCGCCGAGGTGATAGGTAATGAGGGTGAGCACCATGACCCGGATCACGTTCGAAATGAACGAGATCGGCACGATCAGGATGGCCAGGGTGATGTTGCGGAACAGCGAATTGTGGCGCACGATGTTCAGGTACAGCAGTCCCAGCGCCTCCAGCGTAAACAGCGTATGCAGGCCGGCGCAGGCGTCGGCCACGAGCAGCTTGTACTGGCCGATCTGCAAAATCACGCCGCTGCGCGAAATCGGATAGCCGACCCAGTACAGCACGTTGCCGACCACCCACGAGACGGCGGTTTTCATGGGCATGGTCAGCATGTCGACCAGGGAACCGGGCAGCGGCAGCATGAACAGCATGAAGAAGAACGGGAACCACTGGGCGCGCAGCGCCTGCCTGCCGCGCATGAGCAGGATGAGCGCCATCAGGGTGCCGAGGTAGGAGCCGATCTCGAAGATGGCGATGCCCTGCGAACGGCCGATGAAGTACACGAACACCGACAGCACCAGCAGCGGCCAGCCCAGCGGGCTGCCGCGCCGGCCTTCGCTGACGGCCAGCATCTGGCCCCAGTTGCGGTACAGCAGCCAGTGCGCGATGCCGAGGATGATCGGGCCGTGCGCCTGTTCTTCGGTGGCCCACAGGCCGGTGAACATATCGTAGAAACTGGGCACGTACATGAGCAGCAGGCCGAGCGCGATCGGCGCCCAGGACGGCAGCGCGCCGTTGCCGGACAGGCCGGCCGGCACGGACGACTTGGCCTGCGTGCTCATTTGAAGTCCACCAAGACAGAACCGACCACCACGGCGCCGTTTTGCGCGACCTGTTCGGCCAGGGCGTTGACGTCGCCCATGTGGGTCTTGTTCTTGCGCGCGACGATCAGCACACCGCCGGTGCGGGCGGCCAGCACCAGGGCGTCAAGCCCGGTCTGGCTGGCGGCCACGTCGTACAGGGTGACATCGTATTTCGATTCGAGCTGGGCGTTCAGGCCGGCGAAATTGCTGCGGCTGAGCAGTTCCTGGGGATTCGGCGGCAAGGTGCCGGCGCCCAGCACCGACAGGTCGACGAACGAGCCGACATGGGAGATGACGTCGAGGTCGGCGCGGCCGGCCAGCACGTCGGACAGGCCCTGTTTGCCGGGAATGTTAAAAATGCTGTGCTGGGCTGGTTTACGCAGGTTGGCGTCGACCAGCAGGGTGTGTTCGCCCAATTGCGAAAACACCACCGCCAGGTTGGCCGCGAACAGGCTGGCGCCGTCGCCGCGGTCGATGCCGACCACGGTGAGCGACTTGCGACCGCGCGCGAACCAGCGCAGCATCAGCTGGCTGCGCACGGCGCGCAGGGTTTCGACCTGCGGGCTGAAGGGATCGTAGGCGGCCACCAGGTGCGGCGAATAGCTGCCCTCGCCCGGCTGCAGGTACGGGTAGTCGAACTGGCGCGCCAGCACTTGCTGGATGTCGGCCTCGTTGATCAGGCCCAGGCGCTGGGCCGCCTCGCCGAAGCGGATCCCGAGTTCCTTCTGCATGCGCAGCACGCGCTCGGCGTTCTCGGGGGTGATCTTGCCCGATTCGAGCAGCAAGCCGCCGATGCTCGAATCGGCGCGTTTCAGTTTCTCGGAGGCGGCCAGGGAAAGCTCGGTCTGCGTCATGGTGTTTCCTATTGTTGGTTCGGGCGCGGGCAGGCTGCTAGTTAGCCCAGGCGCAGGCGGCGCGGCAGCAGCGAATTGATCGCGCTGTAGCGGCGCTTGGAAGCGGTCCAGTCGATCACGCCGAGCACCGGCATCTGCAGCACTTCGGCCATATCGGTTTCGGAGCGCACGCGGCGGTCGATCATTTCGGTCAGCAGGGCGAAGCCCAGGCCCAGCATCACGCCCAGGAAACCCGACAGCATGGTGTTGAGCATGACGCGCGGGCCGCTGGCGTTCAGCGGCGCAGTGGCCGGATTGAGCACGGCAATGTCGGACTGTTCGGAGGCGCCTTCGATGCGGGTTTGCGAAAAGCGCATCGAGGTGGCGTCGAACGCGCGCTGGGCGCTCTCGACATCCTTGGCCAGCACGCCGAGTTCGTCGCGGCTGCGGTTCAGTTCGAGTACCTTGGCCTTCTGGGCCGCCAGCGCCGCGCGCACCGCGCCTTCGCGCTGCTGCAGGATGGCGGCGTTGTTGCCGACGCTGCTGGACGCCGAGCGCTGCTGCGACGACAGGTTGGCGTTGATCTTGTCGACTTCGGCCTTGATGCTCAGGTATTGCGGATGGTTCACGCCCAGGCGCTGGCCGACTTCGGCCAGGCGCGATTCGGCCCCGGCCAGCTGCACCTTGAGGTTCTGGACCAGCGGATTGGAGGCCACGTCGGGCGAATCGGCGGCGCGCGAACCCTGCGCCATGCCCTGGCGCGAAGTCGCTTCCATGGCCTGGCCCTGGGCCGCGACCAATTGGGCCGAGAGGTCGTTGAGGCGGTTCGATTCGACGTCGAGACGGTTGTCGACGCTGACGATGCCATTGTCCTGCTGGTACTTGGAGAGGCGGCTCTGCGCCGCTTCCACGTTACCGCGCAGCATTTTGGTCTGTTCGTTGAAGTAGGCCGCGGCCTTTTTCATCGGCTCGACCTTCAGTTCAATGGCCAGCTTCTGGTATTCCTCGGCGAAGGCATTCGCCACGGCCGCCACGAATTGCGGATCGGCGCCCTTGAAATTGATTTCGACCACGCTGCTTTCGCGCGACGGGACCACGTCGAGCTTGACCAGCAGCAGGTTGGCCAGCCAGTCGCGCACGGTGCCCTTGCCGCCGGTGGCTTTGCGGAACTGCTCGACCACGGTCGGGTTTTCCGCCATTTTCAGCTGGTCGACCACCCTCCCGGCCACATTCTTGCTGCTGATGATGTCGATCTGGGTCGCCATATACCCCGGCAACAGCTGGCTCGGCATGGCAATCCCGGTCAGCGGATCGACGCCCTTGTAGTTGAGCAGCACGGACGCCGTGGCCTGGTAGGTCTTGGGCATCGACAGGCTGACCATCAGGGTCAGCGTGACGGTGACGATCAAGGTCGCCAGGATGATGTACTTGCGCGCATACAAAATCAGCAGGAACTGGGATAAATTCATTTAGCAACTCTCAATGTGGTGCGGCGGCCGGGGCCGGGAGCGAAGGCCACTGGCCGGGGCCGGGAAAATCAGAACCAGCTTTCCTTGACGAAGACGACATCGTCCACTTGCAGCAGGTCGTCCTGCTTGGCGTCGATCAGGCGGATCTTGCCGTCGGCGTCGCGGCGCTTGATCACCAGGCCGCGCTCGGTGCCGCGCATGGACAGGCCGCCGCCGGCCGACAGGGCCTGCACCACGGTCATCGAGCGCTCGAGGCGGAATGCACCCGGACGCTGGACTTCGCCGTAGATATAGAACTTGGGCGCACGCTCGACGTACAGCACGTCGTTGCCGGACAAGACGTAATCCTTGTTGAGCTGGCCGTTGCGCACCATCTCGACGACGTCGATTTCTTCGCGCGTGGTCTTGCCGTCGCGCGTGCGGACCAGGCTGAGGCGGTCGCCGCCTTCGCTGTTGATGCCGCCGGCCATGGCCAGCAGGTCGATCAGGCTGCGCTTGCCTTCGATCGGGTAGCGGCCCGGACGGTTAACCGCGCCCAGCACCGATACCTGCTGGCTCTGCACTGCGGTGACGATGACGTTCACTTGCGGCTTCTTGACGAAGTTGCCCGCTTCCAGCATGGAGGCGATCTTCTTTTCGGCGGCGGCGGCCGACAGGCCGGCCACCGGCACCTGGCCGATCAGCGGATAGCTGATGTTGCCGCCTTCGCTGACCCGGGTTTCCAGGGTCAGGTCGGGACTGCCGTAGACCGACACCTTGAGCACGTCGCCCGGGCCGAGCGGCAGGTCGGCGGCGCTGGCCGCGCTCATTGTCAAGGTCGTCAGCAAAGCCATCAGGCCATGTACCAGTTTGTTCATATGTATCACCCTATTGATTGGTTTCAGTTGTCGGAACGGCGGCCGCAGCCGATTATTTCAGGCCGGCCACGCCGCGCGCGGTGGCGGCATCGTCGGCGCCCGGGGTGGCTGCCGGCTCGGCCGGGGCCGGGGTCGCCGCGACAGGCGCCGGCGCGGCCGGGGCCGGCGTGGCCGCGGTGGCGGGGGCCGGCGTGGCGGCCAGGGTCGGCGCCTTCAGGTAATCGATCTTGGCGGCGCTGCGCAGGCGCTTGAGCTCGGCATCAGCCGCGTCCTTGGTGCGTTTGTTGAACAGGAACTTTTCGATCTGCGGCGCCGCCACTTCCAGCGTGGCCGGGTTGTCGCGCACGTCGACGATCGAGACCAGCATGCTGCGCTCGCCTTCCTTGACAATAAACAGCTGGCCCTTCGGCATGCTTTTCAGCTTGGCCGACATCTCCGGCGCCAGGTCGGAGGTGGTGCGCGACGCCTGGGTACGCATGAACTTGACCTTGTTGGCGTCGAACCAGACGGCGACATCGTCCAGCGACTTGGCGTTCTCGGCCACGGTCTTGACTTCCTCGCTCAGATCCTTGGTCTGGATGACCAGCTGCTTCATGTCGAACTGCTTGCGGTTGGCAAAGAAGTCCGGGTTCTTGCTGTAGTAGTCGTTCACTTCGGCAGGGGTCGGACGCGGCACGGCGCCGACTTTTTTCTGCATGTAGGCCTGGGCGATGATCAGGGCCTTGGCCCGTTCGATCGCCTGCACCACTTTGGGATCGCGGTCGGTCTTGTCTTTGGCCGCTTCGTTCTGCAGCAGCTGGCGGTCGATCAGGGCTTCGACCAGCTTCTTGCTGGCGTCGGTCTGCTGGGCCGGCGGCACGTTGGCCAGCATCAGCTCCTCGCTCAGCTGCAATTCGGTGATTTCTTCTCCGTTGACGCTGACCAGCGCCTGCCCCACTTTGGGCTTGCTGTCCTTGTTGCCGCAGCCGGCCAGTCCGGCCAGCGCCACCATGAGGGCGGCGCACAGCAAACGTTTGTGTGAAGGCGGCGACATGGCCAGGGTGGAGATGTTCAATTTAGTCCTCGAATTTTTGTTATAAAGCTTGATTAATACACAACGACATTGCCCGGATTATTACACATTTCGGCAAATCGATGCGTTTAAATGGTGCCGCCATTGCGCACCGCATCATGCTCTGCGCACTGTGCCGGAGCATGCTCGCAGAGCCTCATTTTAGCGCGTTAACGATGACAGCGAAACAACTTTGCTGCACTGCGGCAGACGCTTAAGTCTCCCTTAATCCGTCTCAATGCGCGTTCTCGCGGCTGAACACCACTTTCACGGTCTTGACGATGATCCACAGGTCGAGCCAGAGCGACCAGCTGCGCAGGTAGTCGAGGTCGTACTGGATGCGCGCTTCCATCTTGTCCAGCGTTTCGGTCTCGCCGCGCATGCCGTTGACCTGGGCCCAGCCGGTGATGCCGGGCTTGACCTTGTGACGCAGCATGTAGCCCTTGATCAGCTTGCGGTACTGCTCGTTGTGGGCCACCGCGTGCGGACGCGGACCGACGATGCTCATGCGCCCCTGCAACACATTGAAGAACTGGGGCAGCTCGTCGAGCGAACTCTTGCGCAAGAAGGCGCCGACCCGGGTGATGCGCTGGTCGCCCTTGCGCGCCTGCACCACGGTGTCGCCGTTTTCGGTCACGGTCATCGAGCGGAACTTGTAGACGATGATCTCTTCGCCATACAGGCCGTAGCGGCGCTGGCGGAAGATCACCGGCCCGGGCGAGGTGAATTTGACGGCGGCGGCGATGACCAGCATGATCGGCAGCAGCATCAGCTGGATGACCAGGCCGAGCACGATATCGCTGGTGCGCTTGATCATGCTGTTCAAGCCCATGAACGGGGTTTCGCAGATGGCGATCACGGGCATGCCGCCGACGTTGTCGAAACGCGCCTGCATCAGGTCGAACACATAGATATCGGGCAGGAAATAGACCGAGGCCGTGGTGTCCTGCAGCTCGTCGAGCAGCTTGCGGATGCGCGGCTGGGCCGAAATCGGCTGGCTGATGAAGATCATCTTGATGTTGTGTTCGCGCACATAGGCGGCGATATCGGCCATCTTGCCCAGCATCGGATGGCGCAGGTTGGCCGGATGGCGGTCTTCGGTGCGGTCGTCGAAAAAGCCGTGCATTTGCATGAACAGGTTCTTGTGGCGCTCGCAGATGCCGGCGAACTTGAGGCCGACATCGTTGGCGCCGATCACCACCACCGAACGCATCTCGGTATTGTTGCCGGGACCGACGGAGACGCGCCGCACCGCCAGGTGGCTCACCAGCATGATGATCGGGGTGGCGACGAACCAGGTCAGCACCACCTGATTGTCGTAATAACCCGACAAACCGCTGGCCGAACCGAGGAACAGCAGCACGCACACGGTCAGCACCCAGCCGAACACGGTGTCGCGCACATACGCGACCATGCGCCCGCTGCGCCAGGTGCGGTACGGATCGACGTGCTGGTAGACGGCCGAGGAAACGAAGAAGGCGAGAATCATCAATACCAGCGAATACCCCGTGAACGGCTCATGGAAGTACATTGACGCCACGTACAGGCTCCCCATGATGATCAGGGGATCGAGCACGCGCTGGAAAAACGAAATTAAGGGGATGTCATTGACCGTCATGGGCACCTTTAGAACTGCGCATTGGCGTTCACCGAAACCGTGTTCGCCTTGAAGCTTCCATTGCCGAGGAAGCGCGCGCCGCTGCGCTCCTGGTGGATGAAAGAGGTTGAAAATTGCACTGTTTGCAGGGGCGACCAGGTCGCGCCCACGCTTGCCTGGCGCAAGGTGTCGCTCAGGTCGTCCGGCGAATTGTTCAGCAGCCGGCCTTCGTAGGAGCGCTGTTCGACGCTCGCGTTGGCGTCCACGCGCACCTTGGCGCTGGCGTCCCAGCTGGCGCCGGCGCTGATGCCGCGGTTCAGGCTGAAGGTATAGAAGTAATTCTCGATGGCGGAAAACTCGCGCCAGGCGGCGGTATTGAGGCGCAGTTTCTGGCGCGGAGTGAAGCTGGCCGTGACGCGCCCGTTAAAACCGCTGACGTCGCGCGGACCCGACTGCGCATTCTTGCGCCTGGCGTAGCCGGCCAGCGCCTGCACCGTGGTGATCGGGGTGGCGCGCCAGACGATGCGCGCCTTGAGCTCATCCTGCTCGTAATCATCGTCGCGCACCACGCCGGCCAGGATGCGCTCGTTGAGGTACTTGCCGGAGAGGCGGCGCACGACCAGGCCGGCGCTGCTGCCGCTGCGCGGCAGGTAGTCGAAGCCGGCTTCGACGGCGTCTTCGGTGCGGTCGTTGTAGCGCTGCACGCTCAGCTCATACGTATACTTGTCGCGCGAGGCGGCCCCGCGCACGCGCCAGCTCGGATGCATGCGCCAGGCGGCGTCGACAAACTGGCGCCGCTGCACGCGCAGATTGCGCTCGCGGCTCTGGAAATCGGTGTACGGCGCCAGGGTCTGGGCGTAGGTCGCCCCCAGGCTGCCTTCGAGATGGTTGGCCAGTTGCCAGTTCCAGGTGCCCTGGAAATCCTTGCCGTCGTAATCGAGCTGCTTGAAATGCGAAAAAGCCACCTTCGACAGCTTGCCCTGGGCCTGGATGCGCTGGCGGCTCCAGGTTTTATCGAACAAGACCCCGACCACGCTCTGGCGCGCCGAATCGCTGCGCTGGTTGTCGTAACCGGGCGACTCCTCGGACAGGCGGAACAGGTTGTCGTCGTAGAAATAGCCGAGGCCGCCGTAAACATGCAGCGGATCGGACGGCCCGGCCCAGGCCTGGCCGCCGCCGGCGCCGAGGGCGAGCGCCAGCGCCACGGCGCGCGCGCACGTACGCTTTCCAGCGCGCAATGCGACGCGCGCGGCGGCTTGCGCACGGTGCTGAGAGGATGGCAAGGATGAAGGCATTTGTTAGTCTTTGTTCAAGTCGGATCGAATGGGCGAGATATTACCAGTATGTCCAATTTCCTGTTCGCACAATCCACACCCCGAGAAGGCCATTCGTGACGGCGTGCGCGAGGATGGAAGACCACAGGCTTCGTTGTTTCATGTACAACAGGGAATAAGCGGCGCCGGCGACCATCCCGGCCAGCCACAGGTTATGCTCAAATCCAAACAGCACGACCCCAATCACAACACTTTTGAGGCTTATTTGCGCTGGATCAAGCAAGTGGAAGGAATCCGAATCGATCCAGCGCATCAGGAAGGAGCGCCAGAACAGTTCTTCCATGACGGGGACGACCAGGGCGGCCCCGGCGATGCGCACGGCCACCATCAGCCAGTCGATGCGCCCGCCGGTAGTGGGATTGAAGCCGTCGGGCGAGCCGATCACCATCCAGCTGGCGTCCAGGCTGACCCACAGCACCAGCACCAGCACCCCGGTGACAAGGGCGACGGCAGTGGCCGTCAGGCCCAGGTCCCAGCTGTGCAATTCGGTGTAATCGCGCCAGAACCAGGCCAGGGTGGCCAGCACGGCGCCGATCTTGAGCGCGTACATCCAGCGCAGCGCCTGGAGCTCGATGCCCAGGCGGGCCAGGACATCGACCGCGATGATGAAGAAGATATAAACCAGGAAAGGCAGGATGCGGACCCATGCCGCGCGGCTGAACATCGGAACGTTGGCAGCGGCAAGCGCCGTCAGGTCGTGTTGTTCATTGCGTTCGGACATAGTGCTTCATCTGCCAGGCATAACGCCCGCTCCAGTTTATTCGTTGGTGATCATCCCTTTGAACGGGCTTCGATCAGTTCCCACTTTTCCAGCGCATCGCTCAGAAGCTGATCGATGTCGGCGAAGCGCGCATTGAGGCGCTTGGCGTCGGCTGGGTTGGTCCTGTAAAAGTCCGGTGCATTGAGTTGCTGCGTGATGGCCGATTGCTCGTCCTCCAGGCTGGCTATCAATAATGGCAGCTCATCGAGCTCGCGCTGTTCCTTGTTACTTAATTTTACCTTTTTAGCAACAGGAAGGCTAGGAGTTGTTGTAGGATTTTTAACAGGCGCCTTGATTGTCGCGGCCGGGGTTTGTGCCTTGACGCGTTCCCAGTCGGTGTAGCCACCGACGAATTCGCGCCAGTTGCCCTCTCCTTCGGCGACGATCACCTGGGTGACCACGTTGTCGAGGAAGGTGCGGTCGTGGCTGACCAGGAACACGGTGCCGGTGTAGTCTTCCAACAACTCTTCGAGCAATTCGAGGGTGTCGATGTCCAGATCGTTGGTCGGCTCATCGAGCACCAGGCAGTTGGCCGGCTTGGCGAACAGGCGCGCCAGCAGCAGGCGGTTGCGCTCGCCGCCGGAGAGCGACTTGACCGGCGAACGGGCGCGTTCCGGCGCGAACAGGAAATCGTTCAGGTAGGTCATGACGTGCTTGCGCGCGCCGTTGATCTCGACCCAGTCGCTGCCGGGGGCGATGGTTTCCATCAGATTGGCTTCCTCGTTGAGCTGGGCGCGCATCTGGTCGAAGTACGCGACCTGCAGCTTGGTGCCGAGGCGGACCGAGCCGCTGTCGGGCTGCTCTTCGCCGAGGATCATTTTCAGCAAGGTGGTCTTGCCGGCGCCGTTGGCGCCGATCAGGCCGACCTTGTCGCCGCGCAGGATGGTGCCGCTGAAATCCTTGACGATGACTTTATCGCCATACGACTTGTTGACGTTTTCCAAGTCCGCCACGATCTTGCCCGAGCGTTCGCCCGACGAGACTTCGAGCTTGACCTGGCCTTGCTGGTCGCGGCGCGCGGCGCGCAGCAGGCGCAGCGCTTCCAGGCGGCGCACGCGGCCTTCGTCGCGCACGCGGCGCGCCTTGACGCCCTTGCGGATCCAGACTTCTTCCTGGGCCAGGAATTTATCGAACTTGGCCGCTTCCACCTCTTCGATTTCGAGCTGTTCGGCCTTGCGCGTCTGGTAGGCGGTGAAATTGCCCGGATAGGACAGCAGCTTGCCGCGGTCGAGTTCGATAATGCGGGTGGCCACGTTATCGAGGAAACTACGATCGTGGGTGATGAACAGCACCGAACCTTTAAAATCGCGCAGCAGGCTTTCGAGCCACAGGATCGAGCGGAAGTCGAGGTGGTTGGTCGGCTCGTCGAGCAGCAGCACGTCGGGTGCGGAGACCAGCGCCACGGCCAGGGCCACGCGCTTTTGCATCCCGCCCGACAAGGTGCCCATGAGCGACTCGCCCGCCAGGCTCAAGCGGTCGAGGGTGGTGTCGACCTTGTTCTGCATGCTCCAGCCATCGGTCGCATCGAGCTGCACTTGCAGATCGTGCATGCGTTCCATCAGCGCATCATCGTCGCCCTGGCCGAACTTGCCGGTCAGTTCTTCGTATTCGGCCAGCATGGCGGCCTGGCCGCCCATGCCGGCGGCGACCGCGTCGAACACCGAGGTGGCCGGGTCGAAGGTCGGTTCCTGCTCGACATAGGCGATTTTGATGCCTTGTTGCATGACCAACAGGCCGTCATCGAGCTTGAACTTGCCCGAGATGGTTTTCAGCAGCGAGGACTTGCCGGTGCCGTTACGCCCGATCAGGCCGACGCGCTCGGTGGTTTCAAGGGAAAATTCCGCGTGATCGAGCAACGCGACGTGGCCGAACGCAAGTTGCGCCGACGAGAGAGAAATGACAGCCATAGAGGATGAGTGCGCAGGCCGGAAAACCGGCCGGATGAATGAATGAAGCACGCATTGTACCGACTCGGGACAGCTAGCACCCAATTTGCCGCCATTTAGGGCGCAAACCTCGGCTATAATTGCGGTCGATTCACGACACCGGGCCGGCCAAGGCGGGCGCCGATCGCCGAATCACAGCGTCCTCTCCGTAGCACAATGGATAGTGCACATGCCTCCTAAGCGTGGGATACAAGTTCGATTCTTGTCGGAGGGACCAAAAATCCGTTGAAAATCAATAGCTTATGATTTTCTCGCGACAGGAGTGTGACAAAGAGTTATATACTCTCAGACACTAGAGCTGTAGAGGAATCAGCGTCGGTTGCTGTGCTTTGGCGGGTTCGATTCCCGCCGCCTTCACCACTAGATAAGTTGTTGGCAGACCACGAAAGACAATGTAAGACCCTGATTTAATTGGGGATTCTTAGAAATCGAAAGTTGCCGGTTGTTGTCTTAGATAGTCTGTACTTGTCGTCGCATTCACACGTAAATCACACGCGAGTGACACGCAAAAAAAGCCCGACTCTGCTCGGGCTTTTTTACGTCGATTGGGAATCTCATGTTACTGTAAGCCAATAAATATTTCTATAAGAAACTTATGAAACGATACGCCTCTGCGCTCTTGCCCCTCGCCATCCTTTGCGCCTGTGACTCGAGCCGTCCGTCTGATAGCCTGATTGTGGAGGCCGTTGCGTCAAAAATTGCTTTTGTTGGCGGTACTCCGGACCAGATCAGCCTTGTCAAAAACGGGAGCGTGAGCGATGTTTCCTGTTCAGCGGGTGAAATAACCACTTGCGACTTCGAGATCAACAAAGTCAAACATACTGCTCTGTTCGCGAAAACTCGATATGGGCGCTGGGCGATTGCATACCCCTTCCGCATGAAGGCGTATCCGTAATCGTCAATCGCAACGGCGAGACACGTCAACAGATCGAAGTCCATATCTACAAGCGGTCGGCCGGCGCCGCGATCAGCGCGCACCCCCAGGACTGGCGTAATCTACCAGCCGGCCAGCCTCGTTCTTCACGCGCTCGAATCCGGTTAACGTGCACCGACCGTCGGCCGCCCACACTATATGCGGCTCGAACAATTCGAGTAGAGGCCTGGGTGGGCGCATAGTCCTCACTCCCAGGTCGGCCAACCTAAAGGCTGCAGCGCGTCTGCCGGCAGAGGTGATCTCCGCGATCAGCCTAGGCCCCGACAAATTCACTATCGACGATTTCGCCAAGTATTTTCCCGACTCGCCCTGGCTGAAGAAGCAGCTGGCGCCGGCTGGGTCGACCTTCAGAGAAATCGCAGCAACGTGGCTGCTCCTAGCCGGACAGGAGCTGGCCGAGACGTCGGTCAAGGAATACCGCAACACGCTCAATCGTTACTTTCTGCCAGTGTTCGGCGAGAAGCAGATCGCCACGATCACGTACGAGGATTTGTCGTTGCACATGGCGGCGGCCGACATCGCCAGCCTACGCACTGTCAACAACGTTATGATCCCCCTGCGCTGTCCTACTGGGCGAGGTTGCTGCAAATAATGCCTAAATGTGCCTTCCACAAATTCGATTCTTGTCGGAGGGACCATTGTTTCAGTTTGCCCGCACCCGCCTGTCTCCTTCAGCCTGGCGCAATTGATGCCCCCGGAAAACGGTTTTCGTCCGCTCAGTCAGCTGGGGAGCTATTTCTGCCTGGATCTCTTGCGCAACAGGCGCCGCTCTTGCTTGCTGCATGACGGACTGGCCGCCCTATCCACATACTGGTTCGCTGACACCCTTACCCGGCTGTATCCATGCAAACCGGGCGGGCGCAAACCGTGCCGTCAGCCCGGCGCGCGCAGCGGCACGAACCGTTTCCACAGCTTGCGCACCTTGCCGTCGCCCTGCGCGGCGCGTCCGGCCAGGTAGCCGCGCACGAATGCGGCTCCCTCGGCCAGAGCGGCATCGCCCTCGCTTAACTGCCCCAGCAGGCCGGCGGCCACGCTGGCATCGTTCATCAAGCCGAGTTCATCCTGCAAGCTGGCCAGCGCGCTGACATACGGACGCACGGTTTTGTGCGGATACAGCGAGGCGAAAAACTCGGCGGCGTAGCGGGTTTTCTTGGCGGCGATGCGGACCCGGTGGCGCGCTTCGGGATCGGCCTGCTTCAGTTTGCGCCCGCGCTTGAGCAGGCGCTGCTGGTCCTTCTCGAGAATGCCTTTGGCAAAGTCGGCGATGCGCATCTTGAGCCGCGCCCGGTCGGCCGGCAACTGCATTGCGCGCCAGCCGCGCTCGTCCAGCCAGCGCTCCAGGTGGCCGATCAGGTCCTGGTAGCGCTCGGACCCGACCGCCTCGCCGGCTGCGGCATGCAGCGCGTTGGCCTTGTCGGCGGCGGCCAGTTGCACCGGCACCAGCGGCGCCAGCGCCTCGACGCTGCCGCTGATCGCCGGCAAGGTCGAGCCGGCCAAGACATCCCAGTCACGCGCCGGTCCGAGTTGCGCCACCAGCCAGTCGAGCTCCGCGCGCAACGCCACCGGCAGGCTGAGCGCGTCGTCGAACATGCCCAGCGCCGCACGCAGGCGGCGCAGGCCGACCCGCATCTGATGCAGGCTCTCGACATCGTGGTACTTGATGACCCCGGTTTCGTTGGCTTCGATCTGGTCGAGGCAATTGCGCATGATCGCCTGGAAGGCTTTCTCGACGTTCATGCGCGGCGACAGCTTGAGCGCATGCGCCTTGACTGCCTTGGGTGTGGTGGGAAATCTGACTGCGGTATCCATATGGCACGTTCCTCCTTGAAGACATTGTGCGCGGAAACGTCATGCGATGCCATTTCGTTACCGCAGCAAAAGACTATTCAGGACGGCTGCTTGCGCGTCAATACGACGTTGTGCAGCGCCGCCGGCTTGGCGGACGCGGCCGGCCTGGCATTGTCGGGACGCGCCACCCGCTCGATCAGCATATGGCGCGATGCCCCGACCGTGGACACCCCCAGTTCCTCGAAGGCCTCCATGGCGTCGAGCAAAATGGCCTGCTGGATATCCATGTAGCGACCGTAGGAAGGATCGAGCACATGGAACACAACATCGAACTCGAGCGCTTCCTGGGTCACGCTTTTCAGGTGCACGCGGTCGTAGCGCACGCCTTCCTGGCGCTCGATGATGGCGCGCAGCACACCCGGCACCTGGGCCGCCTGCGCCCTGGTGGTCGACGGATTGGCGCGCAACAAGAACTGCACGCGCCGGGTCGACATGCGCTTGAAGTTGCGCAAGGTGTTTTTCAGCAACTCGGCGTTGGCGATCACAATCTGCTCGCCGCTGTCGGAGCGGATGCGGGTGGTCTTCAGGCCCACGTGTTCCACATTGCCGGAAAAGCCGGCGACGCTGATCGAGTCGCCCACTTCAAACGGCTTGTCGACGGCGATCGACAGCGAAGCGAACAGGTCGCCCAGCACATTTTGCACCGCCAGCGCCACCGCGATGCCGCCGATGCCCAGGCTGGCTACCAGGGTCGAGACATCGATGCCGACGTTCGACAGCACGGCCAGGAAAAACACCACCCACAGCACGGTTTTGAGCACCCAGACCATGAGCGTGTTGGCCACGGTGGCGGGCGCGTCGGGCGCACTGGCGCGGCTGCGGAAGTAGCGCTGCGCACCGACGCTGAGCGCGCGGTCCAGATACAAGGCCAGCTGCGCGCCAAGGGTAATGAACCACAGGTGGCGCACGCGCTCGGACCACGGCGCGCCGAGGTCGAGCACGGTCAGCCCGAGCAGCAGCGCGGTGATCATCAGCGCCAGCTTGCTGGTACGCGCCAGGGTGGCCTTGAGCAATTCGGCAGCCGGCCGGTCGGCCCTGCCTGCTCGCTCAGCTTGGCCAGGTGGTGGCGGAACAGCACCACGGCGCCGTGCAGGATGACATAGCTGCCCACGGCCACGCCAGCGGCGAGCAGCCAGTTGCCAGGATCGATCCCCGCCAGCGGGGAGGTAAAGGTACGCATATCCAAATTGGGTCTCCTTCGAATGCGGTGGCCGGCTTGAGGCAAGCCGCCCGAAAGCCGCAGCCTACAAGCTCAGCATGAATGCTGTCGCACATTTCAGTAAGGAAACCCCAGCTCGTCATCGACCTTCCCCGGCTGGCGCCTGGGGCGAAGCGAGCGGCGCCGCCGGTGCGCGGGTTGCCGCCGGCCGTTCGGACAGCGGCGCAACAGGCGAGGCTGGCGGCAGGCGCGCAGCGAGGCTGTTGATCTGGGCTCCCAGATACACGCCATGGCCCGCAATGGCAACAAACACAGTCGTGGCAATCCCGACGCACCACTTCATGTTACTCATCAACGCGGCATTGACGTCCGCTCGTAATCTGTCCATTTTTTCGTTCAGCGCCAGACGCAATTCGTTCAGTTCGGAACGAAGCTTGTCCACTTTTTCGTGCATATCGAGGCGCAACTCGGCCAGGTCGGCCTTGGTAGCCAAGGTCGGCAAGATGGTGTCGAAACGCGTTTCAAGCACGGTAAGGCGGCGGTCAAGCGCGAAATCATGGGGCGGGCCTCCACCGCCGGCAAGCGGCGCCCCTTGCTTGCCAGGCTCCGGCGGTCCGTTGGGCACGGCGTTCATACTCATCTACATTCTCCAGTTTGTCGCGGCGCGCGACGCACCATTAATCGTAAGCGTGTACGTTTGCAGTCACTGTACTTTCCACGCGCATCTTGTGGTAAGTCGAGCAAGGTTCAGTGGAGGGGAATACATTGAAAAACTCAACGCTGTGTGGGCGGCGAACCATCAGGTACCGGGCGATGAGGAGTGGGCGTCAATGGCGCGGTGATGACAGGCAGACGGGCAGAGAGATGGCTGATCTGATTACTGACCTGATTACTGAAATGAATAAAGACACCGACAAAGCTGAATATAACGGTGATAGCAAGTGCACCGAACCACATCATCGCCTTCATCAAGGTAGCATGCACCTCATTGCGCAACATCACCATTTCTTCGCGAAGATCCGACGCTAATTCACTCATTTCCCCGCGCAATTCGCAACCCAGCGCATCTATTTTTCCACGTAATCCGGAACCCAGCGCATCTATTTTTCCACGCAATCCGGAACCCTCTGCGTCTATTTTTCCAAGCAACTCAGATCGTATTTTCTCCACCTCCAGTCGCAAGGCACCCAAGTCGGCCTTGGTAGCCAAGATAGGCACGATGGTGTCGAAACGCGTTTCAAGCACGGTAAGGCGGCGGTCTAGCGCGAAATCATGGGGCGGGCCTGCACCGCCGGCAAGCGGCGCCCCTTGCTTGCCAGGCTCCGGTGGCCCGTTGGGCACGGCATTCATACTCATCGACATCTCCCTGCTGGCACGGCACGCGCCGCGCCATCAAAGATAGTCTAGTACGATTGACCTCGTCGCGCTTTCCATCCGCGTCTTGTCGTAAATCAGACCAGGTACGGATGAGGGGAACCAATCAAGAAAAGTAGAGCGCTCAGGCCGGCACGATCGCCGTCACCTCGATTTCCACCCGCGCCCGGTCCTCGATCAGGCCGGCCACCTGCACCGCCGTCATCGCCGGAAAATGCCTGCCGATCACATCGCGATACGCAGCCCCGACCTCCTTGTGCGCGCCAAGGTACTCATGCTTGTCGAGCACATACCACGTCATGCGCACGATGTGCTCCGGCCGCGCGCCGGCCTCGGCCAGCACGTCGACCACATTCTGCAGCGCCTGCCGCACCTGTCCGGCGAAGTCATCCGTGTGGAACACGCCCTGCCCGTCCCAGCCGATCATGCCGCTCACACACACCGTGCGTCCGCTGGCCGCCACCCCGTTCGAATAGCCGCGCGCGCGCGCCCAGCCTTCCGGTTGTAAAAAGTCCATGCTATCCCTTCCCTTCCGGCGCCGCCGTTGCCACCACCTCGCGCAGCAGCTCGCGCGCGATGATCAATTGCTGCACTTCGGTGGCGCCTTCATAAATGCGCAGTGCCCGGATTTCGCGGTACAGCCGCTCCACCGGATGCTCGCTGACCACGCCCATCCCGCCGAACATCTGCAGCGCCGCGTCGATGACCTTCTGCGCCGTTTCGGTGGCCGTCATCTTGGCCATCGCCGCTTCCTTGGTGACCTTGCGGCCCTGGTCGCGCTGCCACGCCGCGCGGTACGTCAGCAGCGCGGCCGCGTCGATCCCGGTCGCCATCTCGGCCAGCCTGGCCTGCGTGAGCTGGAAGTCGGCCAGGGTCTGGCCGAACATCTTGCGCGTGCTGGCATGCGCGATCGCCTCGTCAAACGCGCGCCGCGCAAAACCCAGCGCCGCCGCCGCCACCGAGGTGCGGAACACATCGAGCGTGGCCATCGCCACCTTGAAGCCCTGCCCCGCCTCGCCCAGGCGCTGCGAGCCTGGGACGCGGCAGCCATCGAAACGCAGCCGCGCCAGCGGATGCGGCGCGATCACCTCGATCCGTTCTGCCACCGACAAGCCCGGCGTAGCGGCATCGACGATGAACGCGCTGATCCCGCGTGCGCCGGGCGCCTCGCCGGTGCGCGCAAACACCACGTAGAAGTCGGCGATGCCGCCATTCGAAATCCAGGTCTTCTCGCCATTCAAGACATAGTCGTCGCCGTCGCGTAGCGCAGCGCACTGCATCGCCGCCACGTCCGACCCGGCCTGCGGCTCGGACAGCGCAAACGCCGCAATCGCCTCGCCGCGCGCCACGCGCGCCAGGTAGCGCTCCTTGTTGGCGGCGCTGCCGAACAGCGAAATCGCGCCCGATCCCAGGCCCTGCATGGCAAACGCAAAGTCGGCCAGCCCATCGTGGCGCGCCAGCGTTTCGCGGATCAGGCAAATGGCGCGCGTGTCGATGCTGCCAACCGCATGATCGAGCCAGCCGCCCGCGCCGAGTTGACGCACCAGCGTGCGGCAGGCGTCGTCGACATCGCGTCCGTGCGCCGGCGCCAGAGTGGCGCTGGCCCAGGCGTCGAGCTGTTGCTCCAGCGCGGCGTGCCTGGCGTCGAAAAAGGGCCAGTCCAGATAGGTTTTGTCAGCCATTTCAATCCCCCTCGAACACCGGGCGCTGCTTGGCCACGAAGGCGTGATAGGCGCGGTGAAAGTCATTGGTGGCCATGCAGATGGCCTGGGCCTGCGCTTCGGCCTCGATGGCTTCGTCCACGCCCATGTTCCACTCCTGCTGCAGCATTTTCTTGGTCATGCCATGCGCGAAGGTCGGCCCGGATGCGAGCGATGCGGCCAGCGCCTGTGCGTCGGCCAGCAGCGCATCGGGCTCGCTGATACTGTTGAAGAAGCCCCAGCGTTCGGCTTCAAGGCCCGACATCGAGCGCCCCGTGTACAGCAGTTCGGCGGCGCGTCCCTGCCCGATCACGCGCGGCAGCAGCGCGCACGCGCCCATGTCGCAGCCGGCCAGACCGACCCGCGTAAACAGAAACGCTGTCTTGCTGCGCGCAGTGCCAAGCCGCATGTCCGACGACAGCGCCAGGATCGCGCCGGCGCCGGCGCAGATGCCGTCGACCGCGCTGATCAGCGGCTGCGGGCAGGCCCGCATTGCTTTTACCAGGTCGCCCGTCATGCGCGTGAATGCCAGCAGGCCCGGCATGTCGAGCTGCGTCAAGGGCCCGATGATGTCGTGCACATCGCCGCCCGAACAAAAATTCTCGCCCGCGCCGGTAATCACCACCGTCTTCACATCGTCGGCATACGCCAGTGCGCGAAACAGGTCGCGCAGCTCGGCGTAGGAATCGAAGGTGAGCGGATTTTTGCGCTCGGGGCGGTTCAGGGTCAGGGTTGCCACTGCGCCCTCGACCTCGAAACGGAAATGGGTGGCCTGGTACGACGCCAGCGCGCTGCGGTTGCCGGGCAGCTGCTGCGCCTGGCCTGGGAGGTAACGCATGGTATTCCTTATTGAAGATGCTGTTTCATTTGCGAGAGCAGCGCGATGAGCTGCCCTTTGTCGTCGGGCGACATATCCTTAAGCAGGTCGGCGATCCACTCCTCGTGCACTACCGCCATTCTGGCAAACGCGGTATGGCCCTCTTGCGTGAGCTTGACGCTGTAGGCGCGCCGGTCTTTCGGGTCGGGCACGCGCACCACCAGCGCCTCTTGTTCCAGCTGGTCGGTGATGCCGGTGATGTTCCCGCCGGTGACCATCATGCGTTTGGACAGTTCGCCCATGCGCAGCCCGTCCGGATGGCGCTCCAGCTGCGCCATCAGATCGAAGCGCGGCAGGGTGATGTCGAAGGTCGTGCGCAGGCGGCTGCGGATTTCGTTCTCGATGCGCACCGTGCACGAAAGCATGCGCAGCCACAGCTTGAGCGACTGGTGATGGTCTTGCGTCAGGCGGCTGGCCAGGTCCAGCCCCGCGCCGCCATGTTCTTGATTGATCTCGTCCATCAGCCCTCCAGCAGCTTGGCCGCGACCTGCTGCGGGGTCAGGCCCGCACCAAGGGCGGCCAGCTGGCGTTCGCGTTCCAGGTTGCGCTCGAGCTGCTGCTTGGCCGGCCGGTACGGCTTGGGCCAGGCGATCGCCGAAAAACCGATTTTCGCCGTCTCGGCCAGCGTCCACGCCGGGTTGGCCAGGTGCGGCCGCCCCACCGCGCACAAATCGGCGCGGCCGGCGGCGATGATGCTGTTGGCGTGATCGGCCTCGAAAATCGAGCCGACCGCGATCGTCGGAATCTTCGCCTCGTTGCGCACGCGGTCGGCGAACGGGGTCTGGAACATGCGACCATACACCGGCTTTTCGCGCTTGCTGACCTGGCCGGAGGAACAATCGATCATGTCGGCGCCGGCGTCCTTGAACAGGCGCGCGATCTGCACCGCGTCAATGGGCGTGATGCCGCCGTCGACCCAGTCGTGCGCCGAAATGCGCACGCTGATCGGTTTGTCCACCGGCCAGGCGGCGCGCATGGCGCGGAACACACGCAGCGGATAGCGGCAGCGGTTTTCCAGCGTGCCGCCAAACTCGTCGCCGCGCCGGTTGGTCAGCGGCGAAATGAACGACGACAGCAGATAGCCATGCGCGCAGTGCAGCTCCAGCCAGTCGAACCCGGCCTCAAGCGCGGCCCGCGTGGCGCGCACAAAATCGGCTTCGATGCGCTCCATGTCCGCCAGCGTGGCGGCGCGCGCGGTCTGCGACACGCCCTCCAGGTACTGTTCGTCGGAGGCTGCCACCAGTGGCCAGTTGCCGTTCTCCAGCGGCTGGTCGATCCCGTCCCACATGGCGCGGGTCGATCCTTTGGGGCCAGCGTGGCCCAGTTGCAGCGCGATCTTCGCGTCCGAACTGGCGTGCACGAAGTCGACGATGCGCTTCCACGCCGCCGTATGCTCCGGTGCGTACATGCCGGGACAGTTCGGGGTAATGCGCGCATCGGCCGACACGCAGGTCATCTCGGCAAACACCAGCGCCGCGCCACCCAAGGCGCGCGCGCCCAGGTGCACCAGGTGGTAGTCGCCGGCCACGCCATCGACCGCCGAATACTGCGCCATGGGCGAAACCACGATGCGGTTCTTCAGCGTGACCCCGCGCAGCTTGAACGGCGTGAGCATCGGCGGCATGCGCGCGCCAGGCGGCGCCTCGATGCCCGCCTGCTCGCAGGCGCGGCGCGCGATCCAGGCTTCGAAACCGGCGACGTAGGCCGGGTCGCGCAGGCGCAGGTTTTCGTGCGACAGGCGCTGGCTGCGCGTGAGCATCGAGTACGCGAACTGCGGCGCCTCCATGGCGGTGTAGCGCTCCACGTTCTCGAACCATTCCATCGAATTGCGCGCCGCGCTTTGCAGCTTGAGCACTTCGACCGCGCGCACTTCCTGGTAGGCCGCCAGCGCCTGCGCCGCATCGGCATGCGCGCCAAAGCAGCGCGCAAGTTCGATCGCGTCTTCCAGCGCCAGCTTGGTGCCGGAACCGATCGAGTAGTGCGCCGAGTGGGCGGCGTCGCCCATCAGCACAACAGGCACAGACCCATTCCAGTGCACCCACTGCGCGCACACCACGCGCGGAAAGGTGATCCACATGGCCGAGCCACGCAGGTGCGGCGAGTTGGACATCAGCGCATGCCCGTCCAGCTGGTCGGCGAACAGGCGCTCGCAATACGCAATGCTCTCTTCCTGCGTCATCTGGTCAAGGCCGGCGCGGCGCCACACCTCTTCCGGCGTCTCGATGATGAAGGTCGAGGTGTCGCCATCGTACTGATAGATATGCGCCTGGAACCAGCCGTACTCCGTCTCCTTGAAGGCGAAGGTGAACGCGTCGAACTTCTTGCGCGTGCCGAGCCACACAAAGCGGCAGCGGCGCGCCTCGATATCCGGTTGATAGGTATCGGCGTAGCGCTTGCGGGTGCGGCTGTTCAAGCCGTCCGACGCAATCACCAGGTCGGCGCCATAGCTGGCGGCCAGCGCCTGGTCGTCCTCGACGTCGCTCTCGAACACCAGCTGCACGCCCAGCTCCTCGCAGCGCTCCTGCAAGATGTTGAGCAAGCGCTTGCGCCCGATGCCGCAGAAGCCGTGACCACCCGACGTGATTTTTTCGCCCTTGAAGAAGATGTCGATATCGTCCCAGTGATTGAACGACTGCAGGATGGCGCGCGCGCTCAAGTCGTCGGCGTTCGACAGATTGCCCAGGGTCTGGTCGGAAAACACCACGCCCCAGCCGAAGGTGTCGTACGGGCGGTTGCGCTCGACCACGGTGATCTGGTGGGACGGGTCCTGCTTTTTCATGAGCAGGCTGAAATACAGTCCGGCGGGGCCGCCGCCGATACACACAATATTCATGGGCTTGGTTCTTGGATTTAAGCAGAGCGCAGCTTAAAGCGCTGCAATTTGCCGGTTTCGGTGCGCGGCAGTTTGTCGGTGAACCTGAGCGAACGGGGATATTTATATGGCGCGATCTGCAGCTTGACGAAATCCTGCAGCTGGATGGCCAGCGCCTCGCCCGGCGCGAAGCCGGCGCGCAGCACCACATGCGCCTCCACCACCTGCCCGCGTTCTTCGCAGGGCCGTCCGACCACGCCGCATTCGGCCACCGCTTCATGGCGTAGCAGCACCTCTTCGACTTCGGCGCCGGCGATGTTGTAGCCGGCCGAGATGATCATGTCGTCGGTGCGCGAGCGGTAGTAAAAATAGCCGTCGGCGTCCATTTCGTAGGCGTCGCCGGTGAGGTTCCAGCCATCGCACACATAGTCCTTCTGGCGTTCGTCGGCCAGGTAGCGGCAGCCGGTCGGGCCTTTCACCGCCAGCCGGCCAATCACGCCCGGCCCCACCTGCTGGCCGTTTGCGTCGAGAATGCAGGCCTGGTAGCCCGGCACCGGCTTGCCGGTCGCCCCTGGCCGGATCGCATCGCCCGCGGCCGAAATGAAGATGTGCAGCAGTTCGGTCGCGCCGATGCCGTCGATCATGCGCAGCCCGGTCGCCGCCTGCCACGCCTCGCGCGTGGCCAGCGGCAGCGCCTCGCCGGCGGATACGCTACGGGTCAGGCTCGACACATCGTAGCCGGCGGCCAGTGGCGCCATCTGGCGGTAAAAGGTGGGCGCGGTAAAGCACACCGTGGCGCGGTATTTGTCGATGGCGGCCAGCAGCGTGTCGGGCGTGAGTTTTTCGAGCAGCACGCCGGCGGCGCCCACGCGCATCGGGAACAGCAGCAGCCCGCCCAGGCCGAACGTGAACGCCAGCGGCGGCGTGCCGATAAAAATATCGTCCGCGCGCGCTTGCAAGGTATGGCGCGGGAAGCAGTCGCAAATGGCCAGCACGTCGCGGTGGAAGTGCATGGTGCCCTTCGGGATGCCGGTCGTGCCCGAGGTAAAACTGATCAGGCACACGTCGTCGGCGGCGCTGGCGTGCGCGGCGAACGGCACCGGGTGGCGCGCCATCATGGCTTCGACCGAGGCCGGGTTGTCGGGATCGTTGAACATCACCACGTGGCGCGGCAGCGCCGAGACGGCGTCGATCTCGCCGCGCAGGCTGGCCGCGCACAGCACCGCGTCCACATTGGCCTTGTCGACGATGGCGGTCAGCTCGCGCGCGCGCAGCAGCGGCATGGTGGGCACCGCAATCAGGCCGGCTTTCAGCACTGCCAGCAGACACGCGGCCATCATCGGGTTGTTCGCGCCGCGCAGCAGCACGCGGTTGCCGGTGACCAGTCCCAGGTCGGCGCGCAGGACGTAGGCGATGCGGTCGACCCGGCGCTGGAGTTCGGAATAGGTCCAGCTTTCGTGCTCGCCGACGATGGCGATGCGCTCCCCCGCCCCGCCTTCGACGGCAGCGTCGAGCAGTTCGGCGGCGCAGTTCAGCTGCGCCGGGTACTGGAGTTCGGGCAGGTCGAACAGGAAGGCGGGCCACTGGCCTGGCGGCGGCAGGTGTTCGCGCGCAAAGCCGTCCTGGTAGGCCGAAGCGCTCAATGCCGATGCCGTCGAATGTGTCATGGTCGCCCCGGAAAAAAATCAATCGTTCACCGAGAGATACTTTAGACCTAAACTATCACAACATCAAGCGCTTTCGCGCAGCGGCGTCAGGCGCCGCCGCCAATGCGTTTGAGCGCTTCGCTCTGGTGCATCGCCGAGCGCACCACCTCGGCCAGCGCCAGCTTGACCCGGGCAGGATCGAGGGCGCCGGGCGGCAGCGCCTTGAGCGTGTCGGCCGCTCCGCTCAGGCCCAGGGTGAGGCAGCCGGCGTGCAGGCGTTCGATGCGCACATGGGCCGCGCCGTCCTCGCCGCGTTCGAGCAGGTCGGCGATGTCGGTGGCGGCGGCGGCCACCTGCGATTGCAGCCCGCCCAGGTAGACCATCAGGCGTTCGGCCCCGATCCCGAGGCGCAGCAGGGTCGCCTGCACTTTTTCGGCGCGCGGCGCCACCGCGATCGGGTCGCGCCCGGTCAGGCCGGCCATGTGCTCGCGCACCTGATCGCCCTGGAACGGCTTGACGATGTAACCCGACACGCCAAGGCCGCTGGCCTGGTCGACCGTATCGCGGTCGGTGGCCGACGAGACCAGCACGAACGGCATCGCGCCCAGGGCGCCGTCGGCGCGCACGCGCTGCAGCAGGTCCATGCCGGACAGGCGCGGCATGCGCAGGTCGCAGAAGCAGATGGCCGGACGCAGGCCGTTTTCAAGCTGGTCCCAGGCGTCGGCGCCGTCTTCCGCTTCGAGGATTTCGAATTTGCCGCAGGCGTCGATCAGGTGCATCAGCACCATGCGCGATACGATGTCGTCATCCACCACCAGAACCTTCATTTGGCCACCTCCGTACGCAGCAACGCCATAAAACATCCTTCTCCAGCCTGTCCCGATCGCTTATACGCCAATATTACAGCATATGCATGGCGGGTCATCGCCTGGCAGCTCACGCATTGTCGTACGCCGACAGCAGTTCGCGCAGGCGCGGCATGGCCGCGGCGATGGCGTCCCAGCGGCGCGCGTCGGCCGCTTCTTCCATCTCGCCCGACAATTGGTGCAGTTCGGTCGCTTCCAGGTACGACGAGCTGCCCTTGAAGCCATGCAGCAGGCGCCCCGCCGTTTCGGCATCGTGCTTGACGATGGCTTCTTCAAGCTCGGCGCGGCGGCCCGGCAGGTCGCTGGCAAAGGCGGCCCGCATGCGCGCCTTCAGGTCGCTGGCGCGCCGTCCGGCATTGTGCGCCGCCGGCCCCGCCAGCGGCGCCGGCCCGGTATCGACGCCGAACATGGCGTCCAGTTCCGAGGTGCTGGGCGGGCGTTCCACGCGCGGCTGCGGCATCGGCGCCAGGCTGATGCCGCGCTGGAGCTGGCGTTCGATGGCGCGGCTCAGGTGATGATGCAGGGCCGCTTCGTCGATCGGCTTGGTCAGGAAATCGTCCATGCCGCAAGCGAGGTAGCGGCTGCGGTCTTCCTCGCTGGCGTTGGCGGTCAGGGCCACGATCATCAGTTCCTGGTCGCGCACCGGCGCGTCGGGCGGGCCGCCGGCGCGGATCAGGCGCGTGGCCGACGCCCCGTCCATCTCGGGCATGCGCCCGTCCATCAGGATCAGGTCGTAGCGCGTGCGCGCGCAGGCCGCCACCGCCAGCAGGCCATTGTCGGCGATGTCGACCTTGTGCCCCAGGTCTTCCAGCATCATGCGGATGATAATCTGGTTGGTCGGGAAGTCTTCCGCGCACAGCACCTTCAGGCGGTGGCTGTGCGGCTCGCGCGGCACGTGCGGCACCATCGGCGGGGCCACGCCGTCGGCCAGCGGCAGCAGGACGCTGAAGGTGCTGCCCACGCCTTCCTTGCTGTCGACGCTGATCGAGCCGCCCATCAGGTCGACCAGCTGGCGGCAGATCGCCAGTCCCAGACCGGTGCCGCCGTAGCGGCGCGTGGTGGTGCTGTCGGCCTGCTCGAACTTCTGGAACAGCCGTTCCAGCGCGTCTTGGGCGATGCCGATCCCGGTATCGCTGACCGAAAAACGGATCACGTTCACGCCGGGCGCGCTGCCCTCGCCCGGGGCCACCCGTTCGACCGCAAGGCGCACCGCGCCGTTGTTGGTGAACTTGAAGGCGTTGCCGACCAGGTTGACCAGCACCTGGCGCAGGCGGGTCGGGTCGCCCACCACGAAGCGCGGCAGGTCCTCGGCCAGCGCCACGTTAAATCCCACGCTCTGCGCGGCGGCCTGCTCCTCGAACAGGCTGACCACGTTTTCGACGGCGGCGGTGAGCGCGAAGTCGATGTTCTCGATGGTCAGTTTGCCGGCCTCGATCTTGGAAAAGTCGAGCAGGTCGTTGATGATGGTGAGCAGCGACTGGGCATTGGCCTGTCCGCGCAGGATCTGCTCGCGCGTGTTTTCCTGCAGCTGGCCGTCGCGCAGCGCAAACCCCAGCATGCCGATCACGCCGGCCAGCGGGGTGCGCATCTCGTGGCTCATATTGGCCAAAAATTCCGACTTCTGGCGCGTGGCGTCTTCGGCCTTCTGCTTGGCCAGGCGCAGGCGCTCGTCGTTTTCCTTGAGCGCCTCGTTGGCCTGCGCCAGTTCGACGGTGTTCAGGCGCACCTGGCGCTCCTGCTCGACCAGGCGCGCCTGGGTTTCTTCCAGCTCGCGGTAGGCGCGCGCGTTATCGAGCGCCACCGCCGCGTGCGCGGCCAGTGTTTTCAGCATGTCCAGGTGCACGCGGTGGTACGCGTTCACTTCCACGCTCTGCACGCACAGCACGCCCATCATGCGTTCCTTGACGATCAGGGGCACGTACATCATCGCCACCGGCAGCGAGCGCGGGCTGCCGTCGACCCGCAGCGGCGGGACCGGCACCGCGCTCTGCTCGGCGTCCAGGTAGCGCACGTATTCGACATCGAGGTTGTTGATGAACACTTCGCGCCGGTGCTTCAGGCACCACACCGCGAACTGGTGCGGGTCGTCCAGCGGGCGCGTATAGAACTGGCTGCGCACGCCCTGGTCCATCGCGAACGGGAACTCGATCACGCCGGCGTCCTCGCGATAAAAGCCGATGCCGAAGATGCGCGCATCCATCAGGTGGTGTACGTGGCGGTACACGGTGCCCATGATGGTTTCCATGTCGAGCGTGGCGGTCAGCTCGCGCCCGATTTCCGACAGCACCGAGATGTTGCGGTGCGCCAGTTCCACGTTCTCTTTCTGGCGTTCGACTTCTTCCTTCTGGCGCTCGGCGTCGAAGCGGCGCTGCTCGGCCTCGGCGCGCTGGTTGTCGGCGTCCAGCCGCTGCGCTTCAAGCTCGCGCTTCTGGCGTTCCAGCAGGCGGTTCTGCTGCTCGACTTCGACCGTGCGCGCGCCGACCTGGGTTTCCAGCAGATCCTTCTGGCGCTGCAGTCCCGACAGGCGCGCGCGGTAGGCCCAGTAGGCGCTGCCCAGCACCAGCAGCGCCGACAGGGTGCGGAACCACCAGGTCTTCCACAGCGGCGGCAGGATCGTGATGACCATGCTGGCGCTGTCGTCGCTCCACACGCCATCCTTGTTGGCGGCGCGCACGCGGAAGGTGTAGGTGCCCGGATCGAGGTTGGTGTAGGTGGCGAAGCGGCGCGTGGCGTCGGTGTTGACCCAGTTCTGGTCGAAGCCCTCGAGCCGGTACGAAAACAGGTTGCGCTGCGGCGCGGCGTAATGCAGGGCCGAGAATTCGAGCGAAAACACCGAATCGGCCGCGCCCAGGGTGACCGCGCGGGTCGTCTCGATCGGCCCCTTGAACAGGCCGGGACGCGCCAGCGCGGCCGGCTTGTTGAAGATCTGAAAACCCGTGATGACCGCGCGCGGGGCGATCAGGTTGTCGCTGATGGACCTGGGGTTGAAGGCGGTGACGCCATTGAAACCGCCGAAATACATGGTGCCGTCCGGCGCGCGCAGGGCCGAGCCGTCGAAATAGGCGCCTTCGATGGTGCCGTCGCCGGCGCTGTAATTGCGGAAGGTGCCGGTCGCCGGATCGAAGCGCGAGATGCCGGTGTTGGTGCTGACCCAGAGCTTGCCCTCCTCGTCCTCCAGAATGGCGGCAATCGCGTCGTCGGCCAGGCCGTCGGCCACCGTATAGCGGCGGAAGGTGACCGCGCCGCCGGCGCCGATGCTCATCTTGTTCAAGCCGGCCGCCGTGCCGACCCACAGCGCGCCCTTTTTATCTTCGTGCAGATAGTGCACTTCGTCGTGACTGAGGCTGGCCGGGTTGGCCGGGTCGTGGCGGAAGTGGCGGAATTTGCCTGTGGCGCGATCGAGCATGTCGAGGCCGTCGAAGGTGCCGATCCAGAGCTGGCCGCGGCGGTCTTCCAGCAGCGGGCGCACCACGTTGTCGGCCAGGCTGGAACTGTCGGCCGCGTCGTGGCGGTAGGTGACGACGGCGCGCGTGGTCGGGTCGAGCCGGTGCAGGCCGCCGCGCGAGGCGATCCACATGATGCCGGCGCGGTCGGACAGCATGCCGCGGATATGGTTGCGGTCCGGGTCGCCCTCGGCGAACGACTGGCGCGTGAAGTCGCCGCTGGCCGGATCGAACCGCGCCACCCCCGAATGGCTGCCGATCCACAGCATGCCCTCCTTGTCATGCGCCAGCGCGCTGGCCGGAATGCCGGCCAGGCTGTTCGGATTATCCGGATCGTGCCGGTACAGGCGCGCCTGGCCGCTCTCGGGGTCGAGCCGGTTCAAGCCGCTGTTCGCGCCCAGCCACAGGTCGCCCCCGGGCGCGGCGGCGATCGCACGCACCTTGTTGTCGGACAGGGTATCGGGAATTTCGGCATGCCGCGCAATGCGCGCGAAGCCGCCGCTGTTCAAGTCGACCCGGCTCACGCCGGCGTACCAGGTGCCGACCCAGAAGGTGCCGACGCGGTCGCGATACATGGCCGAAATCTGGTTGTCGGCCACGCTGTACTTGTCGCCCGGCAGATGGCGGTAGTTGGCAAAGCGGCGCGTGTCCGGGCGCCAGCGATACAGCCCGTCGGTATGGCTGCCGACCCACAGGTTGCGGTCCTGGTCCTGGTACAGGGTGGTGATGTAGCCCGAACGCAGGCCGTCCGGCGCGCCCAGGCGGCGGCGCTGCGCGGCGGGACTGCCGATCTTCCAGCTTTCCAGGCCACCCAGGCTGCCGATCCACAGGGTCTGGTCGGCGTCGACCAGCAAGGCCTGCACCATATTGTTCTTGTGGTCCAGGCCAGGAGCCGGATGATGTTCGAAAGCGCGTGCGCCGGGCGCCAGGCTGTCCACCCCGGACGAAGTGCCGACCCACACGCGCCCGCCCTTGTCGAGCGCCAGCGCGTTGACCTGGTCGTCGGCCAGGCTGCCCTCGTCGCCCGGCACGTGGTGCCACACCTTGAAGCGGCCGCTGACCATGTCGAGATGCTGCAGGCCGTCGCTGGTGCCCACCCACAGGCCCTGGCGGCCGTCGCCGGCGATGGCGCGCACGTGGCGGTTGCCGTTGCCGCGCTTGAGCGCTTCGTCCGGCGCGTAATGAATGAAGGTCTGGGTGACCGGGTCGAAGCGGTCAAGCCCGCCGTCGGTGCCGATCCACAGGCGCCCGTCCTGGTCCACGTGCAGCACGCGCACCCAGTTGTTGACCAGGCTGCGCGGGTCGCCGACCACATTGCGCCAGGTGGTGACGCGGTAGCCGTCGAAGCGCGACAGGCCGGCCTGGCTGCCGAACCACATGAAGCCGTCGGCGTCCTGCGCCACCGCCAGCACCGATTCCTGGGCCAGGCCCTGCTCCACGCTCAGGTGCTCGAAGCGCAAGGTGCGCGCGGGCGCGGCCTGGCTGCCCGCGAACGGCAGGCAGCACAGCACCAGAAGCAGCGCGCACAGCGCGCGCAGGCGGCGGATCGGGTTCAGGCAAGCGCTCCTTCGTCGGGCATGCCGGCGCGCAGGCGACTCAACTGGCGGCGCACCGATTCGCTCACTTCGCCCAGCACCATGGCCACGGTGCGGACGTCGGGCAGGCCGCGGCGCGCGGTATCGAGCTGCGAGGCCACGTGCCACAGGCCGAGCGTCATGCAGCCGGTGTGCACCGAGTCGATGCGCAGTCGGGCGTCGGCGCCCTCCCCGGCCTCCAGCAGCGCCACGATGGCGGGCCGTCCGGCCAGCAACTGCTCGCCAAACGCGGCCAGGTAGGCGGCCAGCCGGTCCGGCCCGATGTTCAGGCGGCGCATGGTGGTGGCCGGGTCTTCGGCCAGCTTGTCGAGCGTGATGCGGAAGATCTTTTCGAGATGCGCGCGCGCTTCGGCCGCATGCAGGGGTTTGAGGATGTAGCCGACCGCGCCCAGGGTCACCGCCTGCAGCACGGTGTCGCGGTCCGACGCCGACGACACCAGCACGAACGGCACCTGGGCCAGCGCCGCCTCGGCCTTCATGCGCTCCAACAAGGCGATGCCGGACATGCGCGGCATGCGCACATCGCAAAACACGATCACCGGATGCAGGCCCGCTGCCAGCAGGTCCCAGGCGGCGGCGCCGTCTTCGGCTTCGACCAGGTCAAAAATGCCGTACACCGACAGCAGGTCCATCAGCGCGATGCGCGAGACGACGTCGTCGTCGACAATCAGTGCTTTCATCAGGTTCTCCATGGCGGTGGGCCGCATCAGACAAGGCTCAGGAGCCAAAAAAGGCCAGTACATCGGCGCGGCGCGCGTGCGTGTCGCGCTGGCCGAGCTGGATCAGTTCACAGGTGTAGCTCGATTCGAACAGCAGGTACGAGGCCAGCGCCGAGCCGCGCGCTTCGGTCGCGCCGATCCCCGAGAGCATGGTGCGGATCGGCGCCGGCAGGCTGGCCGTGTGGCGGCTGGCGATCACGTCGAGCCGTTCGGACGGCGCGATCACCAGCAGCTCCACCGGTTTCAAGGGCATCTTGCTGCGGTACTCCTCGGGCAGCAGCGACAGGGTCAGGTTGATCCGGTTCAGGCGCTCGATGTCGACCGCCAGGCTGTCGAGAAAAATCGAGGACATGGCATGGCCGGCGATCTGCGCCAGGCTCGGATAGCGCGCCTGGCCGGGCGTGTCGCGGGTCGGCTCGGTCAGGCGCCCGGCGCCCACCACCAGCACTTTCGACGCCCCCAGGTGAATCGCCGGCGAGATCGGCGCGAGCTGGCGCATCGAGCCGTCGCCGCAAAACTCGCGGTGGCTGCCCAGGTACAGCGGCACCGCCGGGAAAATGAAGGGGATCGCCGACGAAGCCAGCAAATGCTCGACCCCGATCTGGTCCTGCAGGGCGATGCGCTGCATGCGCACCCACGGCGCAATGTCGGCGGCGGTCTGGTAAAAGGTGATGTGATTGCCGGCGGTGTAGGACGAGGCGGTCACCGCCAGCGCGTGCAGCAGGCCGTCGGACATGGCCGCGTCGAGCCGCGGCAGGTCGAGCATGCGGTGCAACAGCCCCACCAGCGGGGTGTTGTCGAGCAGCGAGGCCGGCGGCGCGGCGCGCCATTTGCGCAGCAGCCAGCCGAACGAGAGCAGCGAAAGCCAGCGCGCGCCGGAACGCAGCACGCCCAGCGAATCGGCGCGGTAGACCTGTTCGACGCGGAAGTTCTCCCACACGTCGAGCAGCTTTTGCACGCCCTCGCCGAAGTTATCGGCGCGGCAGGCCAGCGCCACGGCGTTGATCGCGCCGGCCGAGGTGCCGCAGATGATATCGAAGGGATTGCGCGCGGGGCGCCAGCCGGCTTCCCACAAGATTTGCGAGATCGCCTGCAGCACCCCCACCTGATAGGCGGCGCGCGCGCCACCGCCGGTGAGGATCAAGCCCGTTTTTGGTTCCGTTTCCATCCGCCAAGCGTATCAGGGTCTGAACGCCTTGCGGGAGAAACTTAATCAGCTGTCCACTTTTTACAATAGCTTGACTTTCGCCTCAGTCGCCCTTGGCCACGCCTTCGCGGCGCGGATCGGCCCCGCCAAACCACCACGGCTCGCCATGGATCAGGATGCGCTGCACGCCGTGCAGGCCGGACGTCATCTCGTAGCTGCGCAGGGTGTGGCCGCGCGCCTTGAGTTCCTCCTGCAGCGCCGGGGAAAAACGCCCGGTTTCGAGTTCGGTCGGGCCGTTGCGGCTGCCGAAGTTGGGCAGGCTGATGGCCTGCTGCACGTTCAGGCCCCAGTCGAGCGTGCCGACCAGGGTCTTGGCCACGTAGTTGATGATGGCCGGCCCGCCGGGCGAACCGATGGCCAGCACCAGTTTGCCGCTCTGGCGGTCGAACACCACCGTCGGCGACATGGCGCTGCGCGGGCGTTTACCGGCCTGTACGCGGTTGGCCACCGGGCCGGCGGCGTCGACCGAGTCGAAGGAAAAATCGGTGAGCTGGTTGTTCAGGATGAAGCCGCCCACCATCTGGCGCGAGCCGAACGCGTCTTCCACCGTGGTCGTCATCGACAAGCCGGCGCCTTTGCCGTCAACCACCACGAAGTGCGAGGTCGATGGCGTTTCGATAGCGTTGTCCATGCCCCACGCTACTTCCATGCCGGGCGGCGTGCCGGCTTTGGCCGTGCCCATCGATTTGTCGCCGATCAGGGCGGCGCGCTGGCGCAGGTAGGTCTTGTCGATCAGGCTCGGAATGCCGCGTCCCGGCAGCGGCACGAAGTCGGTATCGGCCGCGTAGCGGTTTCGGTCGGCGTAGGCCAGGCGGCCCGCTTCGGTAAACAAATGCACCGCCTCGGCGCCAAGGACGCCCTCCACCGGCGCATAGGCGCGCATGTCCTTCGTCTCGAGCATGCCGAGCATCTGCGCCACGGCAATCCCGCCCGACGAGGGCGGCGGCATGCCGCACACCGTGTAGGCGCGGTAGTCGCTGCATACCGGCACGCGCACCTTGGGCTGGTAGCCGCCGATATCTTGCGCCGTCAACAGGCCCGGATTGGTCGGATGGCCCGCCACCTTGGCCGCGATGTCCCTGGCGATGTGGCCCTTGTAGAAGGCGTCGGCGCCGCCAGCGGCGATTTCGCGCAGGGTGGCGGCCAGCGCCGGGTTGCGCAGCAGGTGGCCGATCGGCCACGGCTTGCCATCCTTGTCATAGAAATAGGCGGCGGCCACCGGGTCCTTGCGCAGGTGCTGGTCGAACATCAGCATGCCGTTCAGGCGGGCGCTGACCGGGAACCCCTTGTCGGCCATGGCGATTGCCGGCGCGAACAGGGCCTTCCAGGGCAGCTTGCCGTGCTGGCGGTGCGCCAGTTCGAGCATGCGCAGCACGCCCGGCGCGCCCACCGAGCGCCCGCCCACCACGCCGGTCGCGCGCGAGACAGGCGTACCGTCCTTGTTCTGGAACAGGTGCTCGTCGGCGGCGGCCGGCGCGGTTTCGCGGCCATCAAAAGCTTGCACGTTCTTGCCGTCGTAATGCATCAAAAAGGCGCCGCCGCCGATGCCGGACGATTGCGGCTCGACCAGGGTCAGCATCAGCTGGGTGGCAATCGCCGCGTCGATGGCGCTGCCGCCACGGCGCAAAATCTGGTAGCCGGCGTCCACGGCCAGCGGATTGGCGGCGGCGACCATGAATTTTTTCGCGGCCCAGCCGGATTTATCGGCGTAGCCGGTGTGGATTTCGGGGGCGTCGGCCGGGCGCACGGCGGCGTCCTGGGCGAACACGGGGGCGCTGAAAACGAGCAGCGCGAAAGGAAGGCACTTCAACCTGAGCATGGATTCTCCAATGAGAAACGCGCGACTCCTGGACTGGAGCCGCGCGTCCGATCCCGCTATCGTACAGTAATTAAATTACTTCGGTTGCATGCGGATCGCGCCGTCAAGACGGATGGTTTCGCCATTGAGCATGGTGTTTTCGATGATCGCCTTTGCCAGGTGCGCGTATTCGGCGGGGCGGCCGAGACGCTGCGGGAACGGAACCATGTTGCCCAGCGCCCCGCGCACTTCTTCCGGCATCCCCATCAGCATCGGGGTTTCGAAAATGCCGGGGGCGATGGTCATCACGCGCACGCCGCTGCGGGCCAGGTCGCGCGCCATCGGCAAGGTCATGCCGGCCACCGCCGCCTTGGACGAGCCGTAGGCCGCCTGGCCGATCTGGCCGTCGAAGGCCGCCACCGACGCGGTATTGATGATGATGCCGCGCTCGCCCGAATCGAGCGCGTCGGTCTTGCCCATGGCGTCAGCCGCCAGGCGCGCCATATTAAAGGTGCCGACCAGGTTGATGTTGACGGTGCGCTGGAATACTTCCAGCGGATGCGGGCCGTCCTTGCCCACGGTCTTGACCGCAGGCGCGACGCCGGCGCAGTTGACCAGGCCGCGCAGGGTGCCCATGGCAACAGCGGCGGCGACGACGGCCTGGCCGTCGGCCTCAAGCGTGACATCGCACTTGACGAACTTGCCCTTCAGTTCAGCGGCCAGCGCTTCGCCCGCCTCGACCTGCACATCGGCCAGCACCACTTTGCCGCCGGCTTCGGTGATCATGCGCGCCGTCGCCGCGCCCAGGCCCGATGCGCCGCCCGTGATGATGAATACATTGTCCTGAATTTGCATGGTGTCCTCTTTCTCTTATCGGTTCTTTTGACGTTTACGTAAACGTCAATTAACCGGATTGTAGCGAACTTTCCACGCAAAACACCAGTCGCGCCGCATTAAAAACACTGAACGATGCCGCCATTGTTGGTGCACGAGCGCCCTTGCGGGCCGATCACGCTGTTGCCGGCCGCGCCGTTGTAACGGGTGCCGTTGACGTCGGTGCAGCCGCCGGCGTCGCAGCGGCTGATGACTGCGGGCGGCGGTGAAATGGACGATGGCGCCACCGTGGACGGCCCCGGCTGCGGGCTCACCGGCACCGCTGGCGGCGTGGCCAGGCGCGGACCGTAAGCAGGCATGCCATCGACGATCTGCTGCACGGCGCGGCGCCTGGGCGGCGGTTTCTTGGGTGGCGCGGGCCTGGCCTGGCCGTTGTCGGTTCGTACCTCGGGCGCGGCCGGCGTAACATCCTTCTGCGCCACCGCTTCGCCGGCGGCCAGGGACGCCGCCAGCAGCACGGCAATTTTCAGCATGATCATGATGTCACCTCGCATGAGGTTGATTGATGCAGCCAGCCTACCATTTTTAACAGGAATATGCCGCCAGCGGCACGTGCCGATCTGGACCAAATAGAATCATTTATTTACATACAAACAAGGTTAATTGTTGACCAAAAGAAAGGCAGGACCGATACTTCCCAGCCCATTTGCGCATTTACCGTTCAACGCCACTCATGCAGACCATGTCAGACATCCTCAGCGCCAGCCGGCGCGACGCTTCCCTCGACCAGCAGGTAGCGGCCAGGCGTGACCCGAAGTGGCGCGGCCAGGTACTGTTCGCGGCGCCGGCCACGCCATGACCATCCATTACAGCCCGCTGAAATGCACGGGCTGCGCGCAGGAGTTTGCGTTTCCGACGATTGCGCGCTCGTATACCGATTTACCGGAGGCGGGCGGGAGCGGCGGCGCACATTTCAGCGAGATGCTGCTGCTGCCAGTGTGGTGCCATGCATGTGAAGGCGCATCATGGGGCGAGCGCATTCCGGGCGCGCGCGAGTTCGATACGGCCGCCGGCCTGCGGCGCATGCCGGGCCGCATCGCCTGCGAGGGCATCGTGGACGACCTGCTGGAGATCGAGGAAGCCGATTTTCGCTGGCTGTACGAACACCTGTCGCGTCGCAAGGCACCGCCCAGGTGCGTGGTGTGCGCCAGCACCCGCTTTACGCCGATCGACTTCGGGCGGCGCGACACGTCCGTCGTGCACGAGGCATGCTGGGGCAGTCCGATCGAGTTTCGCGGTTTTTCGATCGGCGGCGGTGGACTGCATATTGGAGCGCGCTCCTACGCACGTCTGTTCCATGACGCCGAGGGTGATGTCGCGTGGGCAGCACTGTGCAGGCAAGCGCTTTCCACGGGCCGGCTCAACGCCGTGCTGCACGCCACGCGCCAGGATCGCGATCATGCCACGCTCACTGGCGCCATCCATCTGATCATCCAGCCGGCCACCGACGCAGCCCTGGCCGTGCTGGCGCCACTGGTTGCGGCGAACAGCCCAGCCGCACTCGGCGTGCTGGGCGCGCTGCATTACCTGGGCGAAGGCGTGACGCACAGCGGGCTTGAAGCGGCTGCCTTGCTGGAAAAAGCCAAAGCGCTCGGCGACGCCTGCGCGGCGCACAACCTGGCGTCACTGTACGCCACCGGTGCGCCAGGCGTCGCCAAGGACATCGCGCACGCACGCCAGCTGTTCGGCGAGGCGCGCGCCATGGGCGGCCAGTACGAGCGCGACGACTTCTATGCGCAGGACGACTTTGCCGTGGCGAACAACACGTTTTATCACCCAATCTGATTCAGGCGCCATGACCATGCATTCCGATCCAGGCAGCGCCAGCGAGCCTGATGCTTTCCTCGATAGCGCACAGGCGCATGCCGAGGGCAGCGCGGCGCTGCGCCGGATGCTCGATGACGGCGCAACGCTGCTGGTGCCATGGCATCGCCATGACGCTGATGGACGAGACCCGCAAGCAGCTGCCCGCGCACGAGCCCTGGCCGTTTGATGCCGTCGCGGCGCTGGCCACGCGCTACGATGAACAGGCGCTGGTGCTGTTCGAGCGCTTTTTCGAGAACGGCGCCGGCATGTTGCGCGATGCCCACGTCCGCCTTGACGCCATCCTGTGCTGCAAGCTGGCGAACCGTTACCTGGCACTCGACCCGCTTGATGCGCGCATCGCGGTGCTGCACGAGAAGGGCCTGGCGGCGATCCCGTTCGGGGAGCAGCACGAAGGCCTGCTGCAATACCATCTCGACGCCGCCGACAGCGCCGGCATCGTCGACGCGGCGCAGCGCCTGTGGGACTTTGCGGGCAGCCATCCCTCGCTTGACCACGGTCCGGCCGGCTGCATCGGGCGCGTGGCCGACGCCCTGCGCGCGCTCGGCCGCGACGACGAGGCCGGGCGCTGGCGCGCGCCTGGAGTAAGCGCTTGGTCAGTTTCCTGCGGTACTATTCACGCATAAAAAAGGAGACAAGCATGCAAACCCCGCACCAGCTTTACCAGCAAAAGCTCACCACGCCCCTTGATGCCCTGCGCCTCGTGCGCGACGGCGACATGATCGTCGTGCCGACCGGCGTGGGCGAACCGCCCGCCCTGCTGACCGCCTTATCGGACCAGCGCCAGCAATTTTCGGACGTGAAAGTGGCGCAGATCCTGGCCATGCGCAAATTCGGCTACTTCGACCAGGACACCGCCCACCACGTGCGCCACGCCTCGCTGTTTTTCGGCGGCGCCTCGCGCGCCTCCGGCCAGGGCGGCTGGTGCGACTTCATCCCGAACTATTTTTCCGAGCTGCCCGGCCTGTTCGAGCAGGGCCTCACGCCCGCCGACGTGGTCTTCGCCATGGCCTCGCCGATGAACGAACATGGCTTCTTTTCACTGAGCCTGGCGGTCGACTACACCATGGCGGCGATTGCCAAAGCGCGCGCGATCGTCCTCGAAGTCAATCCCAACGTGCCGTTCGCGCACGGCCAGTGCCACGTGCATGTGTCGCAGGTGACGGCGCTGGTCGAAAGCAGTGATCCGATCCTGGAAGTGGGTTTGCCGAAGATCGGCGCGGTGCAGGAAGCGATCGGCAAGTACGTGGCCGACATGATCGACGACGGCTCGACCCTGCAGATCGGCTACGGCGGCATTCCGGACGCGGTGGTGATGCAGCTGACCTCCAAGCACGACCTGGGCATCCACACGGAGATGATCGGCGACGGCATCCTGACCCTGATCGAATCGGGTGCGGTCACCAACCGCAAGAAGACCTTCATGCCGGGCAAGATGGTGGCGACCTTCGCGCTGGGCTCGCACAAGCTGTATAAATTCCTGCATCACAATCCGATGATCGAGATGCATCCGTCGAACTTTACCAACGACCCGTACCTGGCGGCGCAAAACGACAGCTTGATGACGATCAACGCGACCTTGCAGATCGACCTGCTGGGCCAGTGCGGCTCGGAGAGCATCGCCCACCTGCCCTATTCCGGCACCGGCGGCCAGGTCGACTTTGTGCGGGCGGGGAACCGTTCGCGCGGCGGCAAGTCGTTCATCGTGCTGCCTTCGACGGCCAAGGACAACACGATTTCGCGCATCGTGTCCACGCTCACGCCGGGCACGCACGCCACCACCAGCAAGAACGACATCAATTACGTGGTGACCGAATACGGCGTGGCGCAGTTGCGCGGCAAGTCGGCCAAGCAGCGCGCGCAGGCGCTGATCGCGATCGCCCATCCGGACTTCCGCGCGTCGCTGCGCGCGGAAGCGAACCGGATGTGCGTGCTGTAGCAAGGAAGGCGCAGCGCACCCGCTGCGCCGATGCTGCTTACGGCGTGACGACCTTGACCACGCCGTTAATCACGCTGACGTAGACGGTGCCCTGCGCATCGACTGCCAGCCCGTACATCCACGGCAGGGGCAAGGCGAAACTGCCGAAGGTGGCCGGCCAGCGATAGCCGATCTTTGGATCGCCCGTAAACACCGAGGTCTTGCCATCCGGCGCGATGCGCCTGATATACCCGGTGTCCCGGCTTGCAAGATAGAGGTTGCCTGCCTGGTCGACGGTCAACAGCGTACCGTTGGCGAAACCAATGCTGTCGGTGAAGGTGCTCACCCCACCGCCTGGCGTCATCTTCAGCACGACGCCATTATCCGCGTCGGCGATAAACAGATTGCCGGCGCGGTCGGTCGCCAGCGCTGTTGCGCTCAGGGGGCGGCGATTACGGCCCAAGCCGCCCGGGTACACAGTCTCCGACGTCAGCAGCGTGCTGACCGCACCGGCCCCGCTAATCTTGCGGATGGTCGTGCGCGGCGTCTTGGAGGGACACGCCGACGGCGCGCCCAGGCACACTGCCCCGTCACTGACTGCCGTGAGGTACACATTACCCAGCCCGTCAGCGGCCAGCGCCTGGAAGAACAGGCGCGGCGGGCTGCCATCGCTTAACATGCCATCGTTGAAGTCGAGTGGCACCGCGATGGTGCTCACACTGCCATCTGGCGCGACCTTGCGCAGCGCATCGGTTTCATCGACTTTGTCGGTGGAGGCGGCGTCGATCACATACAGGCTGCCATCGGGACCAACCGTCACGCCGATCGGGCGAATGAAACCTGCGCCGGTGCCGCGGCCATCCCTGCGGCTGAGCGCCGGCGAACCGGCCGCCGTGCCGACAACGCCCGATGGCGAGATCTTGCGAATCACGCGGTTGAATGCATCGGCCACGTAGACATTGCCGGCGGCGTCAGTGGCCAGCCCGCGATTGCCGTGGAAGCGGGCGCTCATGCCTGGACCGTCGGTATAACCGCTGGTGCGCAGCACGGCGGACGTGCCCGACACGGTGGACACCGTGCCGTCCGTACCGATCTTGCGGATCGCATTGTTGTCGCGGTCGGCCACGTAGATATTCCCGCCCGCATCCACATTCACGTCGAGCGGCAGGTTGAAGGCGGCGCTGCCGGCGGGACCGTCGGCGTAGGCCTTGCGTCCGGCAAGGCCGGCGATGGTGCTTACCCGGCCATCGGCGCTCATCTTGCGGATGATGTGGTTCATGCTATCGGCAATGATCAGATTGCCGCTGCGGTCGAATGCAAGCGCATTGATGATCTTGGAAAAGCGTGCGCTCGCGCCGGCGCCATCGGCCGAGCCGATCGTGCGAACCTCTCCGGCCAGGGTGGTGACGACACCAGCCTGTGTCACTTTACGCAGCGCCGAGCCGTCGCTGACGACCACGTTGCCCTGGGCATCGACGGCGATCGCGCCCAGATTGTTAAAGCCGGCGCCGCTGCCGACGCCGTCGCGCGGGACAGCGTACAGACCGGAGCCGGCCAGGGTAGTGACCGTACCGTTGCTGTCGATGCGCCGCACCTTGCCATTACCCGAATCGGCCACATACGCGTTCCCCTTGTCGTCGAGCGCCAGGGCGGACAGCGTGGAGAAGCGCGCCGTGGCGGCACTGCCATCGACATCGCCCGAGATCCCCTCGTCGCCCACCGTCAGGGTCGGCACGCCAGCGGGATTGAAGCGCACCATGGCGTTGTGGCACAGTACGTAGACATTGCCGGCCTGGTCGGCCTGCATATCCTGGTTGTCGCAGTAGGATGGGAGCTTGATGTCGCTGCGCTGGCCGCCGCTGCCGATCTTGAACAACGTGCTGTGGCGCCCGACGTACAAGTTACCTGCGCTGTCCACGGCGACACCGGTCGGTTGCTGGATCGACGCAACGACGCCGAAATCGTCCTTCTCGCCGGTAACGCCCACGAACGGAAGAATGCCGCTGCCCTTCACCGTCAGCATCGCCGCGGCGCTCTCGGTCGCGCCGCCGGCATGGCGCGCACGCACGCTGTAGACGCTGCCATTGTTGGACACTCCGGCTGACGCCACGGTGTAGCTGGCGTCGGTGGCGCCGCCGATTTCCACGCCATTGCGCAGCCATTGGTAGCTGATGGCGCCGCTGCCGGAAGCGGCGCCGCTGAAGGTGGCCGACTGACCAGGCAGCACCACCACATTGGCCGGCTGCGCCGTGATCAGCGGACCCGGCGATGTTTCAGGTGTCGGCGTCGGGGTCGGGGTCGGGGTCGGGGCCGGGGCCGGGGTTGGAGTCGGGGTCGGGGCCGGCGTCGTGCCCGGCGCCGGGGTCGGCGTGGCGTTGTTGGTGCCGCCGCCGCCGCCGCAGGCGCTGATGCCCAGCAGTGCGATCAGGGCGGCCAGCGCCACCGGGCGGCGTGCGGACGGTACATTCATATTTGCAAACATTATTGGCTTAGTTAACTAATGAGCCACAATTATACAATTGCAAATGGACAATCTTTGAAAATTGTTACGGCGCACGCTGCGGCTACGTGCGTGCATCCCGTCAGCGCGGCTCAGGCAGACCGGCGGCGACGGCGGGCCAGGCCGATGACCGCCATGCCGGCCAGCAGCATGCCATAGGTTTCCGGCTCCGGCACGGCCGAGGTGTAAATGGTCAGGGTCGGGTTGAGCACTTGCATGGTCGCCAGGGGGTACACTTCCCGGCCCGGCGGGCCATCCGGATGGCCGGGCAGATAGTAGGGATAGGAATTCACGGTCACCATCGTCCACGTCGACAAGTTGAACGTGCCCGTCACCGACAGCGGCTCACTTGCCAGCACAAACGGCAGCTTGCCGTCAACCATGCTGTAATCGGCGTGCATGGCGCTGACCGTGCCGCCTTCCGGCCTGTAGGCCTCAAACTGCAGCTTCATCGCGTTCTTGGTAGTGCCTTCGCCGGGCAGGCCACCCGGCGTGGTGATCTCGCCGAGCCCGCCGAACATGGTGCCGGACACCGACAACCCCGTCATCCGGTAGCCGGGACGCAAGGTGATGGTATACATGCCGTTGTAGCCGTTGCCGTTCTCGCCCAAGGTGGTGGAGGTCTTGGCCATTTCCGCGGCATCGGTCATGCTGATCCGGGTAACGCCGTTGGCGTCCGACGCGATGACATCGGTATTGTAGGCCCATCTGCTGTCGATCGAAAAATGGGACGCGTCGAGCGTGGTCGGCCCTTCGGCGTGGACGGGAGCGCTGGCAAGCGCGAGTGCGAACAATGCCGCATGGGGGAGGTAAGAATTCATCAGCTTCTTTCAGTGGGTGCTGCGTTGATGTATTAACAAGATAGATCATACTGACAATCTTGTAAATTATCTATCTTTTTACGCATTGCGACCGATCCCAGCACACCGAGCCCGGCCAGCAGCATGCTCCACGCCTTCGATTCCGGCACGGCCGTGGTGTAGATGGTAAACACCGGGTTGACGACGCGCAGGCTGGCGAAGGAATCGATGCCGGCCGGATGCTCTGGCGTGGTGGTCGGGTAGGCCGACACCAGGACCATGCCTTGCAGCGACAGGTTGAAATCGGTGGTCAGGGATAATTCTCCGCTCGCCATCGTGAGCGGGATGGCGCCGTCGAGCATGTCGACGCGCTGGGCATGCTCGCCATAAAAGATCCCGTACGGACGCGAACCGGCGCTCAATTCGATGTAGCCGGAATTGTAGGCGAAGCCGTCGCCGGGTGTGCCGTCCGTGTTGGGCGGCACGTAGAGCACACCTTCAAAGGTGCCGGAGAACGAAAATCCGGTGACCCGGTAGCCGGCGTTCACGGTCACTTCGAACAGGCCGCCATAGAAATTGCCATCCAGGTAGCGCGCGGTGTCGGCGCTCAGGCTGGCGCTCGCGGTATTGAGGCCGACGCGGGTTACGCCGTTGCTGTCCGACAGCAGCGTGTCGGGCGCATCGCCCCACTGGTTCACTATCGAAAAGGCAGCGGTATCGATGCGCACAGGCGTTTGCGCAGGGGCGGAAGCGGCGCTCAGAGCGAGCGCCGCAATAAGGAGCAGCCGTGTCGTCGAGTTCATCGTTCATCCTTGTGGTCACTGTGGAAAGCGGCCAGGCATCGGCCGGGATGCGTCGTCCCGGCGGAAAGGAGTACGTGTGCGTCAAGGACGACGAACAGAAATAGTACGTTGAGCTTGCAAAATAACCATCATGGCGGCGATGATTTTTTGCAAGCGTGGCGCTAAAACGCCAGCTTTGCACCGCCAAGACAGCGTGGCCGTCCAGTCGGGCGACCGGACGGCCACCCTGCCCGCTTTACGGCAAGACCAGCTTGAGTACGCGGCCGTTGCCGCTCACGTACAGCGCGCCGGCGTCCGTCGCCAGGCCGGCCGGCTGGGTGATCCAGGCGGCGCTCTTGAAGCGGGCGTCGCTGCCGTTCGGATCGGCCGCCACCGTCACCTTGCCGTCCGGGGCGATCTTGCCGATGGCGTGCATCGGCCAGGTGCTCTGGCGGCCGCTGAACGGCTCGGTGGCGAAGTACAGGTTACCGCCGGCATCGACTGTGATGGCCTTGATGAAGGCCTGGTCGGTGCCCATCAGGGTGGTCCTGACGCCGGACGCATCGACCTTCTGGATGCCTTTGTCGTTGACCACAAACAGGTTGCCGTTCTTGTCGACGGCCATGTCGAGCACGCCGCCCATCACGGACGGACCCAGGCTTTCCAGCATGGTGGTCACCGATCCATCCCTGGCGAACCTGCGCACGATGGCGCGCTTGAAACAGGAGCTGCACTCCGGCTCGCCGGGACGCGCCACTTCGCTGGCCACGTACACATTACCGGCGCCATCGGCCGCAATGGCGGTAACGACCGGCGGCACGATCACGCCGCTACTCAAGGCCGGGTCGCCGGGCGTGGCGCCGGTGGGGATCGCACTGATCACATTGTCGGCCGCAATCTTGAAGGCGTAAATGGAGGGCGACTCGCTGATGCCGTCGGTGACATAGGTCACGCCGTTGAGGCCGGCGACGATATCGCGCGGGAACTGCAGCGCCGGGGTGGTCTTCGGTCCGGCGATGGGGGTGCTGACCACGCCCGCAGGGGTGATCTTGCGCACCGACTTGCTCTGTGTATCGACCAGCAACAGGTTGCCGGCGCCGTCGTTGGCGATCGCGCCGGCGGAGAGGAAGTAGGCTTGCTTGCCGACGCCATCAAGCTGGGCGCGGCCCGGGACGATGGCGCCGCCGGCCAGCACGCGCGCGCCGACGCCGTCGACCTGCAGGGCCACGGCGTCGCTGGTGACGGTGGCGGCGTCGTTACGCACGACAACGCTGAGCACGTCGCCGCTGTCGGCCAGGGTGACTGGCGTGGTGGTGTAGGTGGCGCCGGTGGCGCCCGCAATCTCGACGCCGTTGCGCCACCATTGGTACTTCAGCGTGCCGGAGCCGCTGGCCGCCACCGAGAAAATGGCAGGCTGGCCGGCCGCCACCGATTGCGTCTTCGGCTGGACAGTGATCGCCGCCGCCGTCGCCGGCAGTGGCGACACCACCGGATCGGGCTGCTTGACCGGTGTCGTGCTGTCGTCGTCGCCGCCGCAGGCGGTGAGCCCGGCCAGGCACAGCAAGCCACTGGCAAGGGCGCCGCCGCGGATGAAACGGGTTGTCAGATTCTTCATCGCATCGTTCCTTCAACATTAGAAATATTGGTAAAGAATGAACGTTACGATGTTTACAAATTTGAAACCAGTAATCAATTGTCACAGAAAGATTACATGTGGACACATGCCAAACGTTCAGCGCGCGGGCGCCGCCAGCAGCGTGGCCGGCGTGGCCTGGACTACCGGACCCGGCTCCACCGTATTGACGGGCGGATGGGCCGGCGGCACGGTCACCGCGATCCAGCCGGTCACCGGCAGCAGCGGCACCAGCAGCAGCGCGACGATGTTAATAATCTTGATCAAGGGATTGACGGCCGGGCCGGCGGTGTCCTTGTACGGGTCGCCCACGGTGTCGCCGGTCACGGCCGCCTTGTGCGCTTCCGAGCCCTTGCCGCCGAAGTGGCCGTCTTCGATGTATTTCTTGGCGTTGTCCCAGGCGCCGCCGCCGGTGGTCATGGAAATGGCCACAAACAGGCCGGTGACGATGGTGCCCATCAGCAGCCCGCCCAGCGCGGCTGGCCCGAGCAGCATGCCGACCACCACCGGCACCACCACCGGCAGCAAGGACGGCAGGATCATTTCGCGGATCGCCGAGGCGGTCAGCATGTCGACCGCCTTGTCGTACTCCGGCTTGCCGGTGCCATCCATGATGCCCTTGATGTCGCGGAACTGGCGCCGCACCTCGACCACCACGGCGCCGGCGGCGCGCCCTACCGCTTCCATCGCCATGGCCCCGAACAGGTAGGGAATCAGGCCGCCGATGAACAGGCCGACGATCACCATCGGGTTCGACAGGTCGAACGAGACCTGCTTGCCGACCGACTCCAAGGCGTGGGTGTAGTCGGCGAACAGCACCAGCGCGGCCAGCCCGGCCGAACCGATGGCGTAGCCCTTGGTGACGGCCTTGGTGGTGTTGCCGACCGCGTCCAGCGGGTCGGTAATGGCGCGCACCGATTCGGGCATGCCCGACATTTCGGCAATGCCGCCGGCGTTATCGGTAATCGGCCCGTAGGCGTCGAGCGCGACGATGATGCCGGCCATCGACAGCATCGAGGTGGCGGCGATCGCAATGCCGTACAGCTGCGCCATCTGGTACGAGGCCAGGATGGCGGCGCACACGGCCAGCACCGGGTAGGCGGTCGACTTCATGGACACGCCGAGGCCGGCGATGATGTTGGTGCCGTGGCCGGTGGTGGAAGCTTCTGCGATGTGCTTGACCGGCTTGAAGTCGGTGCCGGTGTAGTACTCGGTGATGTAGACCATCAGCCCGGTGAGGACGATGCCGACCAGCGCGCAGCCCATCATCTTCATGCGCATGGTATCGTCGCCCCAGACCATCCAGGTCACCCCGGCGAAGCCGATCAGCGACAGGCCGGCGGCCCACCACAGGCCGGTGTACAGGGCCGACATGATTTTCTTGCCCGGCCTGGCCTTGACCAGCGAGCAGCCGACGATCGAACCGATGATCGACACTGCCCCCAGCAGCAGCGGATAGATCACCGCTTCGCCGCCCGGGGTGGCCATCATCAGCGCGCCCAGCAGCATGGTGGCGATCAGGGTGACGACATAGGTTTCGAACAGGTCGGCGGCCATGCCGGCGCAATCGCCGACGTTGTCGCCGACGTTATCGGCGATCACGGCCGGGTTGCGCGGATCGTCCTCGGGAATCCCGGCTTCGACCTTGCCGACCAGGTCGGCGCCGACGTCGGCGCCCTTGGTGAAGATGCCGCCGCCCAGGCGCGCGAAAATGGAAATGAGCGAGGCGCCGAAGGCCAGCCCGATGAGCGGCTTGATGACGTCATGCTGGGTGGCGCTGCCGCCGGCCGCCTGGGCGGTGAGCATCCAGTAGAACAGGGTCACGCCGAGCAGGCCCAGGCCGACCACCAGCATGCCGGTGATCGCCCCGCCCTTGAAGGCGACGTCGAGCGCTTCGTTCATGCCTTTTGTGGCGGCCTGCGCGGTGCGCACATTGGCGCGCACCGAGACGTTCATGCCGATGAAGCCGCAGGCGCCGGAGAGCACGGCGCCGATCAGGAAGCCGATTGCGGTGTTCAGGTCGAGCAGCACGCCGATGGCGATCAGCAGAACGACGCCGACCATGGCGATGGTGCGGTACTGGCGCCCGAGGTAGGCGGCGGCGCCTTCCTGGATGGCCAGGGCGATGGCCTGCATGCGGGCATTGCCCGGGTCCTGGCGCAGGATCCAGCTGCGCGTGACCAATCCGTAAACCACGGCAATGACGCCGCACACAACTGCAAAGACAAGAAATTTTGCTGCCATATCGTCCCCTCGCTTTTTTATCAAGTAACACAACAACACATTCGAAAGACCGCTCCAACCACATGTGTGAAAGAGATGGGCCAACCTCACTGCGTACTGCAAAACCTTGAATCTAAAAAAATCCGGGAACGCCGGCCGCAGAGCGCGGCCAAGGCAGGACAAACGTTTGATGCTTTCGACGGCCGCAGGGCGCAGCCATCAAAAAAGCGGACCGAAGTCCGCTCTTGTGTTCTCGCTACAGTTATTCCGACAGTGCCGCGAACGCCGCCTCGCGGATTTGCTCGACCGGGCCGATGCCGGAGATGCGGCGGTACTTCGGTGCGCCGGGCAAGCCCGATTGCGCCCACTGGTTGTAGTAGCCCAGCAGTACTTCGGTCTGGTTATGGTAGACCGACAGGCGCTGCTTGACGATGTCTTCCTTGTCGTCGTCGCGCTGGATCAGCGCCTCGCCGGTGATATCGTCCACGTTGTCCACTTTTGGCGGATTGTTCGTGATGTGGTACACGCGCCCCGAACCCGGATGGGAACGGCGCCCGCTCATGCGCTCGACGATGAATTCGTCGGGCACGTTAATTTCGAGTACGTAATCGACGTCGATGCCGGCGTCTTTCATGGCGTCGGCTTGCGCGATGGTGCGCGGGAAACCGTCGAACAGGTAACCGTTCTGGCAGTCGGATTCCTTGAGGCGATTCTTGACCAGGCCGATCATGATGTCATCCGACACCAAACCGCCCGCATCCATCACTTTTTTCGCCGCAATGCCCAGCTCGGTTCCGGCCTTGATCGCGGCGCGCAACATGTCGCCGGTCGAGATTTGCGGAATATTGTATTTTTCCTTGATGAAGTTAGCTTGGGTGCCTTTGCCGGCTCCAGGAGCTCCTAACAGAATCAGACGCATGAACATTCCTAAAACAGATTTTAAAATTGGTGGCGATGCATACTTGACTACCTTGGTACGAAACTTACCACAAAAGTGCCGGAAAACGCCAATCCGAGGGCGTATTCGCCATTTTTTTGCTTGATCTGGCGCAAGCTATGCGTCGGTCCTGATGAGAACCGGCACACATGCTGCGCCGTAGCAAAGCTAACTTGCGTAATGCCGACGCACCCGTTCAAGATCTTCAGGGGTGTCGACGCCGGCCGCCGGTGCGCTGCTTGTGACATGCACGGCAATGGGGAAACCGTGCCACAGCACGCGCAACTGCTCAAGTGCTTCGACCGCTTCGAGCGGCGCAGGCTCCAGGCTTGGATAGGTTTGCAGGAAGGCATTCGTGTACGCGTACAGGCCAATATGGCGCAGCGCAACATAGTCCGCCGGCAGACTGTCCTTCGACTGCGCGAAGCGGTCGCGGTGCCACGGAATGGTGGCGCGCGAAAAATACATGGCGCGGCCAAGCTTGTCGAGCACCACCTTGACCACGTTCGGATTGAAGGCGTCGGCGGCCTCGTGCAGCGGATGGGCGCAGGTGGCCATCGGCACGTCCGGCCCGACCAGGGCCGCGCTGGCGGCCAGCAGGGCCGGGTCGATCAGCGGTTCGTCGCCCTGCAGGTTGACCACCACGGCATCGGGCGCAAGCCCCAAGGTGCGCGCCACTTCGGCGATGCGGTCGGTGCCGGATGGGTGGTCGGCGCGCGTCATGCACACTTCCACCCCGTGCTCGCGGCAGGCGCTAGCGATGGCCTCATGGTCGGTGGCGACGATGATCCGTTCGGCGCCGGAGGCGGCCGCGCGTTCTGCCACGCGCACCACCATCGGTTTGCCGCCCAGGTCGGCCAGCGGTTTGTCCGGCAGCCGGGTCGACGCCATGCGCGCCGGAATGATGACGATAAAGCCCATCGCTTACAGCGCGTCGATCTTGCGCGCCTGGTCGGCCCACATGATCGGAATGCCGTCGCGGATCGGAAACGCCAGGCGGTCGCCGCGGCAGATCAGTTCCTGGGCCTTTTTGTCCAGTTCGAGCGGGCCCTTGCATACAGGGCAGACCAGGATATCAAGCAGTCGAGCATCCACGACATTTCTCCACAATTTGTTGGGCCAGCGCGCCGTCAAGCTGCGCCGTCACCGGTACGACCCACAGTCTCGGGTCGTTTTTGAGATTTTCAATTTGCGCACATTTTACTGCATCCTTCTCGGTAATCAGGATGATGTCCGCATCGACAGCGGCAAAAGGCTGGTCGAGGAAATCGTGATGGTCCGGCAGCGCCAGCTCGATCACCTCCAGGCCGGCGCCGCGCAGCAAGGTGAAGAAGCGCTGCGGATTGCCGATGCCGCAGGCGGCAACGAGGCGCCGGCCGCGCAGGCTGGCAAGCGGCACGCGTTCGCCAGGGCGCAACAACGGTTCGGCGAACTCGCCGGCCAGCTGCATGCGGAACGGCTTGCCGCCCACCGCCGCGCGCACGGCCGGCGTGATGTCGGGCGCATTGACGATGGTGAAGTCGCGCCGGCGCGATGGCGCTTCGCGCAAGGGGCCGGCCGGCAGCAGCCAGCCGTTGCCGGCGCCGCGTCCGTCGAACAGCATGATTTCGATATCGCGCTGCAAGGCGTAGTGCTGCAAGCCGTCGTCGGTCAGGATCACGTCGATGTGCGGATGCGCGGCCAGCAAGGCGCGTCCGGCGGCGCCACGGTCGCGCCCCACCACCACCGGGCAGCCGGTGCGGCGTGCGATCAGGAGCGGCTCGTCGCCGACTTCGCGTGCGTGCGAGTCGGGGGTGACCTGGCGCGGGGCGCTGTCGCTGCCGCCATGCCCGCGCGAGATGATGCCGGGATTAAGACCGGCGGCGCGCAAGGCCTCGGCCAGCCAGATCGTCAGCGGCGTCTTGCCGGTGCCGCCGATAAAGATATTGCCGACCACGATGACCGGCACCGGCAGCCGGGTCGACTTCAGCACCCCGGCCCGAAACAGCAGCTTGCGCAAGCCGCTCAGGGCGCGAAACAGCAGGGAGAGCGGCCACAGCGCGCACGCGAGCGGGCCGCGCCGCAGCCAGGCGCGCGTGAGGGTCGTTTCGAGGGAGGAGGAGGTGGAAGACACGAGGTGGAAGGCACGAGGTGGAAGACACGAGGTGGAAGACATGCAGCGGCAGGCGAATCGCTTCGCCTGCGCTGTGTGAGCTTACTTCTTCTCGCCGGTCTGGGCGGCGAAGGTCAGCTTGTCGTAGCCTGCCATGCGCGCCGCTTCCATCACGTTGATGACCATCTGGTGCATCGCGAACTGGTCGGCGTTGATGACCACAACCGGGCTCTTCTCGCCCGTTGCCGCCGCCTGGCCGGCCGAGGCAGCCGCTTTCAGGTCGGCCGCCAGGTTGGCGACATTACTGAAAGAAACCGGCTGGTTGTTGATCGTGTAGTTACCCTTGGCATCGACCGTGACGTTCAGTTCGAACGGCTTTTCCAGCGCCTTCTCGGCGTCGGCGGTCGGCAAGGTAATCTTCAACTCGGTAAACTTGCTGTAGGTGGTCGTGACCATCAGGAAAATCAGCACCACCAGCAGCACATCGATGAAGGGGATCAGGTTGATCTCTGGATCTTCACGTTTCTGGCCGCGGCGAAAGTTCATCATTTGCGGGCACCGTGCACGATGTCGACGAACTTCACTGCTTGCAATTCCATATCGATGATGAAGCTGTCGACCAGGGCGCGGAAGTGGCGATAGGCAATCAGGGCCGGCATGGCGATGGCGATACCGAAGGCGGTGTTGTACAGCGCGACCGAAATACCGTGGGCCAGCTGGGCCGGATTGGCGCCGGTCGAGTTGGTCGAGCCGAAAATCTCGATCATGCCGACCACCGTGCCGAACAGACCCATCAGCGGGGCCAGCGAGGCGATGGTGCCGATCGTGGTCAGGAAGCGTTCCAGCACGTGGGCCACGCCGCGGCCGGCTTCTTCGATCGATTCTTTCATGACGTCGCGCGGGGCGTCGACATTGCGCAGGGCGGCGGCGAGCACGGTGCCGAGCGGCGAGTTCTTTTCCAGCGAGTCGATCACGTCTTTGGTGATTTTGCCGTTGTGATAGACGCGCACCACTTCATCAAGCAACTGCGGCGGCAGGATCTTGGCGCGGCGCAGATAAATAATGCGCTCGACGATCAACGCCAAGGCGACGAGTGAGGCGATCAGCAACGGCCAGATTGGCCAACCTGCAGCTTGAATAATGGGCAGCAAAACAAACTCCTGAGTAGATGGGGACGCGTGACTTGATTCTTGTTAAGAACGAACCCCGGCAATGTAACGTGTTTGCCCGTCACTCGGCAAGTCTACTTCTGCACACCTTCTGTGGATAAGATTGTGTGCAAGCAGGCATAAGTCGCCTTATGTCATTGATATTAAAGGTAAAGTTTGCCATGCGTAAAAACTAAGCATGTGGAAAATTAAAAATTACACCGATGTTCTGAACAAAAACTGTGGATAAGATTGTTAGCAATACCGGGGGTGGGGAGTCAAGTGCCTGATTCGAAAGGAAAAAATTTTCAAGCGCAAAAATGTGGCAGACAAGCGCTACAATCTTCTGCACATCTTTTGTGGATAAGATTGTGAGCAAAGCCGCCGCTTATGGCCTAAGTCCTTGCTTTCATTGAATAAAATGACTGTGCACAATAATGATGCAAGCGGGGATAAAGTGCGTTGCGGGCGCCCGGAACGGCCTTGCAGGCGCCCGTTTTCGGGTTTTCGGGTTGCGGTGGACAAGTCCAAGTGTTCTGCACACCTTTTGTGGACAACATTGTGAGCAAGCCGCTTAACTCATGGTTAAGCCCTTGATTTTAAACGGTAAAACGGTCGTGCTTAAATCGCAGGCAGGTGCGGCGCTGGCAAGTCCCGGTGGATCAGCGCGGCAGTTCTGCACAGCTTCTGTGGACAAGATTGTGTGCAATGTCGTTCTCGAACACGCAAGTGATTGATTACAAAAGGATTACAACCCGGTGCGCAAGTTTGAGGCAGGCCCGCCACGGTCAGTACGGCAAAACTTCCACACAATTTCTGTGGATAACTTTGTGAGCAACTCCCTGCGGGATCGTCAAAGTGCTTGATTTAACAGGCTTTTCGGGCATTGCACTGAAAACCGGCAGCACGGCTTTTTCTTTTAAAATCATCGACTTAGAAAAAACTCTTGTTGTTTTTGGCGAAATGTGACATAAGCATGACCGCCCCGACCTTCTGTGGACAGCTATTCCGGAACTCTTCCCATGCAAAACGATTTCGACCAAGATTTGCCCTTCAGTGCGCCAATGGCGCCGGCGGTACTGACCGTCACCGCGCTCAATGCCCAGGTGGCGCGCCTGCTGGAGCGCTCCTTTCCGCTGACCTGGATCAGCGGCGAAGTGTCCAATTTCACCAAGGCCAGTTCCGGCCACTGGTATTTCACGCTCAAGGACGACGCGGCCCAGGTGCGCGCCGTCATGTTCCGCGGCCGCGCCCAGTACGCCGGTTTTATCCCGCGCGAAGGCGACAAGGTGGAGGTACGCGCCCTGGTGACCCTGTACGGCGCGCGCGGCGACTACCAGATCAATGTGGAGGCGATCCGGCGCGCCGGCGTGGGGGCGCTGTACGAAGCCTTCCTGCGCCTGAAAGACAAGCTCGGCGCGCAGGGCCTGTTCGACCAGGAGCGCAAGCGTCCCCTGCCCTTGTTTACGCGCAGCGTCGGCATCGTCACCAGCCCGCAGGCGGCGGCGCTGCGCGATATCCTGTCCGCGCTCAGGCGCCGCGCGCCGCACGTGCGCATCGTGCTCTACCCGGCCCCGGTGCAGGGCCAGGGCGCGGCCGAGCGGATTGCCGGCGCGATCCAGGCCGCCTCGCGCCGCGCCGAGGTCGACGTGCTGCTGGTGTGCCGGGGAGGCGGCTCGATTGAAGACTTGTGGAGTTTTAACGAAGAAGTGGTGGCGCACGCGATCGCCAATTGCAGCATGCCGGTCATTGCCGGGGTCGGCCACGAGACCGATTTCACCATTGCCGACTTCGCCGCCGACCTGCGCGCGGCCACCCCCACCGCCGCCGCCGAACTGGCGGCCACCCCGCGCGCGGACTGGATCGCCTCGCTGGCGGCCGATGCCGGCGACCTGCGCCGCGCCATGCGCCACACCCTGAACGATGCGCACCAGGGCCTGGACAACTGGCAACGCCGCTTGCTCAGCCCGTCGGCGCGCATCAGCCACCAGCGCCTCGAACTGGTGGCGCTGTCGACCGCGCTGACGCACGCCGTGCGCGCGCCGGTGCAACGCCAGGGCTATCTGCTGGCGCAGTTGCGCGCGCGCTGGGCCAGCCATCGGCCCGATGTGCGCGCCCTGCGCAGCGAAATTTCCTCGCAGCAGCGCCGCTACGCCACCGCCCTGGCCAACCAGCTCGGCCAGAAGCGCGATGCGCTCGGCGCCCTGGCCGCCCAGCTCGAACTATTGAACCCGCAGCGCACCCTGGAGCGCGGCTACGCCATCGTGCGCGACGCCAAAGGCGCCGTGCTGCGTTCGCCGGCGCAGATCAAGCCGGGTCAGCCGCTCACGGTGCGCCTGGCCGAGGGCAGCGCCGAGGTCGGCGTGGCCAGCGTCCAGCCCCAGCTGGAGTGAACAAGGCGCGCGCGGCGGTCCGCACGGCAAGCTGGCTTGCCGACGCGAAGCAAATAAGCAACGAACGCGCATCCGAATTACAATAAGCACCGGTTCAGAATCATTGACGCTTTTCCAAACAAAAAGGACACATCATGGAACACACACTGCCGCCTCTGCCGTATGAAATGGACGCCCTGGCTCCCCACATTTCGAAAGAAACGCTGGAATACCACTACGGCAAGCATCACCAGACCTATGTGACCAACCTGAACAACCTGATCAAGGGTACCGAGTTCGAGAACCTGTCGCTCGAAGAGATTATCAAGAAATCCTCCGGCGGCGTGTTCAACAACGCAGCCCAGGTGTGGAACCACACCTTCTACTGGAACGGCATGAAGCCGGCCGGTGGCGGCGCGCCAAGCGGCAAAGTGGCCGACGCGATCAACGCCAAGTGGGGTTCGTTCGACAAATTCAAGGAAGAATTCACCAAGTCGTGCGTCGGCAACTTCGGTTCCGGCTGGACCTGGCTGGTGCAAAAAGCCGACGGCGGCGTTGACATCGTCAACACCTCGAACGCCGGCTGCCCGCTGACCACCGGCGACAAGCCACTGCTGACCTGCGACGTCTGGGAGCACGCTTACTACATCGACTACCGCAACGCCCGCGCCAAGTATGTCGAAACCTTCTGGGGCCTGGTCAACTGGGACTTCGTCGCGCAAAACGCGGCCTGAATGACCGACGCATGAATAACAGCCCGCCGATGCGGGCTGTATTTTTTTGTGGGTCGCCCACCTGCATCACTACAAGGAACAAGGATCCATCATGAAAGCACCGGACTTAACGCCGATCGAAGAACAGCTGTTCGCCCTGTCGATGGCGTCGATCCGCCAGTTTAGCGACGAGCATCCTGACGAGAGTTTCTATGGCTTCGGCATCGACTGCATGGCCGACAGCGGGATGTTCCTGCTGTGCTTTAACAGCGAGGCGGCCTTTGCCGAGACGGCAAAAGAATATATCGAGCGCTTCCAGTACAGCGCCGCCGACCTGGCCGCACTGAAAACCAATTTCGGCGACTGGAAATACCAGGATTTCAACCAGGACCAGCCACATTGGGAAGCGGGCTGGGGCGTATATCGCGACGCCATCGAAGCCTATAACTTTGCCGACGAGACCGAGATCGAGGAAGCACACGATTATGTCGAACAGTTAATGCGCTGCGCATGCCGCGTTTTGGTGCGCCTGGAGCGTTCCGGCATCTTTGAACGCACCAACATGGACCCCGGATTCACCACATCGGTGATGGACCACGATGAAGATCTCCAAGAAGCAACACTTCGATTAAATAGTGTCCGAGCGGAATTTAATGACTGATTGGATTTGCGATATATCACGATAGTTTTGTCAATCCATAATCACATTTCACCGCATCATCTAAGGCAATTTTCTTAAAAAGACGAATATGTACGCGGTTTATCAGTGTTGCTTTTCATGCACACAAATGTCCGTAGATCAGTCATAATGTTTCGCAACACGGCTGAGTTAGCCCTTCCGGACGATGACGGCGTACCCGCGCTTTTGATAGGAAAGTGACTTGAGAAGAATGGACGGTGACATGACTACCCCACACAAAGCCTGCCTGTTGCAGACTCTTCGTTCAACCCTGGGTTTTCCTGCATTGTCCGGACGTTCCATCGCCCTGCTGGCCTTTCCCGCCGCCTTGATGCTGAGCGGCGCGGCGCAGGCCGAGGCGGTCAATGCGGCGACCGCCGCCGTCTTCTCGAAACCGGCCATGCTCGGTTTGCAATTGTCGATCAAGGCCGGCGCCAAACAGGGCAAAGTCACGCCGGAACAATTGAAATGCGTGCAGGGCCTCGATCCGGCCAGTTTTGACGAGGTATTCAAGCAGTTGCTGGCGTCGAATCTCGACAGCAAGGAATTGATGCGCACCCAGTCCTTCATGGCCAAATCGGTCGGCAAGAAATTCGCCAAGCACGGTTATCTGGGGGTGTTCGCCGCCGCCGGCGAGCCGCTGCCGGAAGCGCTGCCGCGCTTTACCGAAGACGAAATGGTGGACTACGAACAGTTCCGCACCAGTTCGGCGGGCGAAAAGCTGGTTACCAATAAAGTCCTGGAAGCGCCGGCCGCAAGGACCATCCTGAACGAGCGCATCGAAAAGGTGCTGGAAACCTGCGTTCCGCAGCAATAAACCAAGCAAGTGTCATCAAAGTGTAGCAAATTGTCCGCAGCGGCCTGCAACTGCCTTTTTTCGTAGTAGCTCTTATACAATGGGCGGCTAGGAGAAAATTCATGTTTCGAGTCATGCTGGTGGAGGACGATGCGCGCCTTGCGCAATTGGTCATGGAGTACCTGGCCGGGTACGAATTTACAATCGACCTGGTTACGCGTGGCGATGCTGCGCTAGAACGTTTCAAGGCACTGAGCCCGGATGTGGTCATCCTCGACCTGATGCTGCCGGGCCTGGACGGCATGGTGGTGTGCCGCCAGATCCGCGAACTGAGCGAAACCCCGATCCTGATCCTCACCGCGCGCGAAGATTCCTACGATGAAGTGTCGGTGCTGGAACAGGGCGCGGACGATTTCGTCAACAAGCCGGTCCAGCCGCGCGTGCTGCTGGCGCGCCTGCGCGCCCTGCTGCGGCGCGCCCAAGGCAAGTCGGGCAACGCCGATCCGGCGGCGCTCGAATTCGGCGCCCTGTCGATCATCGCCAGCGACCGCGTGGTGACGTGGCGCGGCGAGCATTGCCTGCTCAGCAATACCGAATACAAGCTGCTGCTGGTACTGGCTGAATCGGCCGGAAGAGTGCTCTCGCGCGACGCCCTGCTCAAGAAAATGCGCGGCATCGAATTCGACGGGCTCGACCGCAGCATCGATAACTGCATCTCCAAGCTGCGCCGCAAGTTCGACGACGTCGATTCCGAAAAAATCAAGACCGTATGGGGCGAAGGCTACCTTTTTTCGCCGTCGGCCTGGGCTTGACGGGTCGCTGTTGCGCGCCGCCAGCGGCGACGCGCAAAGTGCCGGTCAGCGCGAGTACGATACCTGCGTCACGAATTCGACCGGCTCCTCGGTCTTGTCCAGCACCGCGATCGCCACCGGCAAATTCGATTCCATGACCGGAAAACCCTGGTTGTAGCGTCCCAGGGCGCTCACGACCGTGGTCACGCGCAGCCTGCCGCCGACGCGCTCGATACTGCCAATATCGATGCCGAACCCGCCATTCTCGGTTTCGCCGAGAAAGGACGCCACCACCATCTGTTTGCTGAAGTCCACGCTCGGATACTCCGACGTTGGGAAGGTACCTTCCAGCAGCGCGGCCAGGGCCACCGAATCCCTGACGACCACCTGGCGCGGTTGTCTCACCAACTGTGCCGACAGTCTGAATTGGCGGAACGCGAGATCCTCAGCTTGAACGGATTCAAACACGACCTGGGCATCGCTGCGGTCGATCACCACCATTTCCATCGGCGTCGCCGACACGGCGGCGCAAGCGGTGCCAGGCGTGACAGCGTCGCCTTGTTGATACGCAGCCACCAGTTTGTCGCCGCTGACCCGCACCGAGCGCAGGCCGATCTTGTTGCAGCCACCACCGGCGCCACCGAACAGGGCAATCACCATCTCATTCTTGAAAACGACTTTTGGCAACGGCGCCGGACTGGCCTTGCCGGCGTTATGTTCGGCCCATACTGCGGCCAGCGTGGCGGCGTCGCGGATCACCAGCTGGCGCGGCGCCTGGACGCCCGAAAAACTATCCTTCGCCAGCGGATTGAGGGGCATGAGGCTGGCCTCCCTGGGCAAGAACAGGAATTCCTGCACGCTCATGCCATCCAGAACCTCAGGCACGTATTTTTGCGCAAAGGTCATCCTTTGGAACAAGGGAAGCATCGCAGGATCGGTGCATTTGTGGGAGAAGCGCCCGTCGTTACCCGTGCACACGATGACGTCCGGCGTAGCGCCATATAGCGTGTATCGGGCGAGCATCAAGGAATTGTCGGGCAGGGGGCAGATCCCCTTCACGGCCGAGAGCACATACTTGCGGTCGAACACGACCAGGCGGTTGAAAGATTGAGCGCATTCCATTTCCTGCGCACGCTGCACGAACGGGGCCATGTTAACGCCAATGTCCTCAGGCGGGGTTGGCGTCGGGGTTGGCGTCGGGGTTGGCGTCGGTGTTGGTGTTGGCGTTGGCGTTGGCGTCGGCGTTGGCGTCGGCATAGGCGTCGGGGTCGGCACTGGCGCTGGGACTGGCGTCGGCGTGGAATCGCCGTCGCCACCGCAGGCGGCCAGCAACAGCAAACCAGCCAGTGGAAGAACAAGGTGCAAGCGTTTGGCGCGGGTCATGGACAATCTTTCAAGAACACGCACGAGGCGGCAGCCCGCACATGAAAATATTAATTTAAAATAAATATTGCATGCGCGAATAGTAAACGCTTCCCCGGCACTCGTCCACGCCCGCGCGAAACGAACTCATCGGAAGAAGCGGCCAACGGCGCGCCGGCCGGCGCCCGTTTCCTCCCCTTCCGATGTACAGCCGTGTTACCGGTACAGCGACATCTGTTCGACAAACTCGACCGCCTCGTCGCTGCGCTCAAGCACGACGAAGCTCACCGGGCTGGTCAGGCTGGTGGTAAAGAGGGCGCGGTTGTAACGGCCCGGGGCGGATTCGATCACGCTCACGCGCAGTTTGCCGCCGAGGCGCTCGATGCCGCCGATTCCAATGCCGTAACCGCCGTACGCCTTGCCGCCTGCAAAGGCGGCCACCACCATCTGCTTGCTGAAATCGATCTCCGGCAAGGCGGTAAGCTGAATGTGCTGCTTCCACAAGGCCGCCCACGCTTGCGCATCCTTGATGATCAGGCGCTGCGGGTCGCCGTAGGTCTGCGCGTTGCTCTCCTCCAGGCCGCGAAACGCCACGGCTTGCGGCGCGACCTGGGTGAACGTCACCGGCGTATCGATGCGGTCGACCACGACCAGCTCCATCGGGGTGTTGATGGCGAGGGTGCAGACGGTGCCGACCGGGACCGTGTCTTGTCCGTACTCGACCACCAGCCCGGCGCCGGCGCTGCGCACGGCACGGATGGCGAACTTGCCGCAAGCGCTGGTGTTGCCGCCGAACACGGCGATGACCATTTCGGTGTCGAAATTGACCGGGCTGATGTCCTTGTTGACCGGTCCGCTCCAGAGCGAGGCCAGGGTGGCCGCGTCGCGGATCACTTGCTGGCGCGCGCCCTCGACTCCCGAGTGGGCGTTCCGCGCCAGCGAGTAGAACGGCAGGCGGGTGCCCTCCTTCGGCAGGAAACGGATTTCCTCGAGCAGCGCGCCTTCACGTACCGTTTCCCCGCGCACCTGCATGGACACCATGTTGTCCATCAGCGGGTACAAGGCCGGATCGGTGCAGCCGCGCTTGACGGCGCGCCGGAGGTCGTCCATGGTGAACGAGCACAGCTTTTCATCGGCGGTCTTGCCGTACAACACGTATTTCTCGACCGTGCTGGCACACGTGCCTTCCGCCGCCGAGAACACGTATTTTTTGTTGGCCACAAACAGGCGGTTCGAATACTGGCCGCAGGTGGTTTCGCGGGCGCGCTGCACGAAAGGCTCCACGGTGATCCCCGCCACCACGCGATCGGACTTGAGTGCCTCGCCAGGCAGCGATATCACGATGTCGGGCATCGGCGGCGGAATGATTATCTCGACCGGCTGCGACATGACCGGCGGCAGCGGGGCCGGATTGCCGGGCTGCGGCAGTGGGGCCTGGACTGGCGGCGGCGCCGGCGTGGCGGCCGGTGCCGGATCGCTGCCGCCGCCGCAGGCGGCGAGCAGCATGGCGCTGGCCAGAGGGACGGCGAAACGCAGGTAGTTTGCTTGGGTCATGGGAGTGTCTCGAAAAATCGGGCGCGTCGCACGCCCTCTGGTGGAAAGATTAACTAATTTAGAAGATTGCCTAAAGAATAGTAACCTTTGCACCATCGTCCGGTTGTGGTCGCTATGTGTCGAAATTGTCTCCACTTGTCGACACGCGCCGGCTCTTACTCGAGCAGCGGCGCGATCGCCAGCGGCGCGCTCTGCGTCACCAGCTGGCCCTTGTCGGCATGGTCGCCGAAGCGGTAGTTGACGACCCTGAAACCCTCGTTGTTGTCGTCGCCGAAGGTGGCGCCGTCGGTCACCGCCAGCAGGGCCACATCGCCGCTGCCGTTGCGCAGCTTGACCACCGGATCGGCGCCCTTGCGCTGGTAGCTCAGGCGCACGCCGCTGCAGCGCCTGGCGCGGGCCGAGGAATCGACATGGCGCAGGTACACCAGCGCCTGCTCGCAGGCGGCGCGCAGGTCGCTCGTTTCGTACACGCCGTCCGAGCGCACCACGATCGAGACGCGCGCGCGGAACACGTACTGGCTCACGTTGCTGGTCAGGGCCAGGGTGGCGTTATCGTCGTAGGCGGCTTTGAGCAAGGGGAAGACGGCGCGCCCGGTCGCATCCAGCGGCAGGCTCAGGTTGCTGGCCTTGCTGAGCAGACTCAGCTGCAAGCCGGCGCCCAGCACGCCCTTCTCTTTCAACATGACCTGTAGATGATTCTGCAAAAAATTCTTGGGCCTGCCGTACTTTTCAAAGACCACCATCGCGCGGTAGGCATCGCGATAGCTGAGCCACTCCCCGGCCGCATCATCGGCCGTCACGCCGCCTGCCGTCAACAGCAAGGCTAGCAAGGCGGAAACGTGGCGAACGAATGGCATGATCAGAATCGGTAAGCAAGTCCGGTGGACACAGTGATATTGTTGGCGCGCTCGACCAGCGGGCTGCGCCGCGCATCGCCCTGCAGACGCGCCGCGCGCGCGCCGCTGCTGATCATCCAGCCCGGCGACAGCGCCCAGTTCCAGCGCGCGCTGACGGCCACGTCGCGCAGCCCGCCGCCGGGGGCGTAGGGCATGTTGCCGCTGTTCATGGTGTCGCGCAAGCTTACGCCGAAATAACTTTGGTTGTAGCTGCGGTTGACCATGGTCAAGTCGGCCGCCAGCGAGACGCTATGGTGCGGCGCCAGCGCGCGTGCCACATGCTGCAAACCAACGGTCCAGCTGGCGCCATGGCGATCGCGCCCCGAGCCTGCCAGCAAGTTATTCGTGACGCGCAACGACGGCGTCAGATAATAGTTGAAAAACACCCCTCCCTGCAGGCGCGCACCGATGGCCTCGGTGCCGGCCAGGCGGTTGCCGCTGCGCTGCATGGGCAGTGGCGCAGGTTCACCGCCTATGGGCAGCACCTCGCTCGCGGGGGGCACCACCACGCCGGGATGCACTGGCGAGCCGCCGGCCGGGGTCGACGGCTTGTTCTGCGTACCCGACAGGTCCAGGCTGCCGAGCGACACGCCCATCGCGTCGTAGCTGCCCTTGTCGCTGCGGCGCGCCAGTACGGCCAGCATGGGACCATATTCGAACACGGGATTGGACGACAGATGCAGTCCCGCGCTCATCCCTGAAATAAACACCCCATTGCTCCACTCCACTTGCAGAAGCGGCAAGGCGGTGACCCGGTGCTCGCCCGACCCCTGGTAGCGCGGGGCCGAGACGGCGCCGAGCCCGACATACATGTCGCTGCTGCCATCCGGCATCGGATTGCTGGCGGGAGTCTGGGCCCAGGCGGCGGGAACTGCGCCGGCCAGGGCAAGGGCAAAAAGGGTTCTCATGAATGTCGCCGAAAAGAGGATCAGCCGCCATTTTACGGCCTGTCGGCAACATTGCCGAAATTGCTGAGTTTTCGTCAACGCCGCCGCGCGCCTGCGTACGCGTGGCGGCGTGCCACGATGCGCCGATGGCAGGCGCCGTCGCGCGGCCCGCTGCATCGCCATCGTGCTAATGGGACACGCGTCCCTGGAATAAAAAAAGCCCACGACACCGGAGCATCGAGGGCGAACGGAAAACCCGATGCGCATAGCTTAGATGCTAAGGCTTCCCCTTTCCGCCTCGAAATGTCTGGCATTTGTCGTAAATGTGTATTCGACATCGCCGGCGCCATCCGGCCACGCCGCATGGCCTCGCTGCCGAGCCCGCTATTCGATGAGCGGTGCGATCGCCAGCGGCGCGCCAGCCGCGAGCAACTGGGCGGCGCCGGCGTGCTCGGCGAAGCGATAATTGACGACGCGGTAAGCGCCATGCTCGTCGCCCGGAAAGGCCGCGCCCAGCGCCACCGGCAACAGCGCCGGCTGGCCGTTGCCGCGCACCCGCAACTGCGGCGCCGCGCCCTCGGCCGGATACACGAAACGCACGCCGACGCAGGCGCTGCCGCGCGCGCTGGCGCCGGTGTAGCGCTGGTAGTCGAGCGCCTGGGCGCAGGCGGCGCGCAGCTCGGCGCTGTCGTACACGCCATCGGTGCGCGGAACAATCGAAATGCGCGCGCGAAAACTGACCGGCCCGGCCCCGCCGTCGATCAGCAGCGGCGCGTTTTCGTCGAACGCGGCCTTTAGCACCGGAAACACCGCGCGCCCGATGGCATCGAGTGGCAGGCGCACGCTGCTGCCCTTGAGCTGCAAGCTCAGCTGTATGGTGTCGGGCAGCACGCCCTTGCGTGCCGGCACCAACTGGATCTGGTTCTGCAAATAATTTTTCGGGCGGCCATATTTCTCGAACACGATCATGGCGCGGTAGGCATCGCGGTAACTGAGCCATTCCGTACCGGCGGCACGCGTGCTGGCGCTGCCGGCTGCGGACAGCAGCGCCAGCAGCAAGGCGAGGTGGCGTGGCGCGTTCATCATCAGAACCGGTAAGCGAGCGCGCTCGACACGAGAAAGCCGGTGGGACGCTCCACCAGCGGGCTCTTGCGCGCGTCGCCGAGCACGCGGGTTGCTTGCACGTTATTAATCAGCAGCCAGGACGGCGTCAGGGACCAGTGCCAGCGCACCCCGGCGCTGGCACCGTTCAGGCCGGCGCCGGGCGCATACGCGCGGTTACCGCTGCGCAAAGACTCGCCCTGTGTGACGCCGAAAAAGCTGCTGTTGTAGCTGCGGTTGACCACGCTCACGCCGGCCGCCAGCGCCACCCGGTGATGCGGCGACGATTGCACCATCACGCGCTGGATGCCCAGGTTCCAGATGACGCCGTCGGAACCCTTGCCGGCCCCGGCAAGTATATTGTTGGTCAGCCGCACATCCGGACTGAGATAGACATTGACGAAGCCGCCCAGCTGCAGGCGCGTGTCGATCACATCCATGCCGGACAGGCGGTTGGGGCCGGCGCTACGCGCGTTCACGCCTGGCTGGTTGGGAGGCGCGCCGTCCTCCGGGGTCAGCGACGAGGTGTTCACGATCATGGAATTGAGCGACGCCCCGCCCAGCGCCGCGCCATTGCCCGATTCGCTGCGGCGCGCCTGGACCGCCAGCAGCGGCCCGAATTCGAGCGAGGGCTGGTCCGACAGATGGATTCCGGCATTCATGCCAGAAACAAAGACACCATTGCTCCACTCGCCCTGCAGCACCGGCACCGCCATGCGGCGCGGGCGGCGCGCGCCGTCGTACGCCGGGGCCGACACGAAGCCGATCCCGATGTACATGTCGCGGCTGCCGTCCGGCATCAGATTGACCGCCGGGGTGCGCGCATGAACCGGCGCGCAAGCGGCGCCGAGCAGGAAGGTCAGGAGTATTTTCATACATGGGTCCGGCCCGACGGCACGCTGGTGCGCGCCGTCGGGTAGCGGAAACGGCCCTAGAGGTAGCGCGATTGGCTCGAAAACACCACCGGCTCATCCGAGCGCGGCATCTTGACCAGGTGGACCGGGTTGGTGAAGGCCGGTGTGCACGCAGCGCCGAATGTCGGCCCCGGCGACAAGTTCACGCTGGACACGTGCAGCTTGCCGCCCTCGCGGTAGATGCTCTCGATCTTGCTGGTGAAGCAACCGCTGTAACCGCCCACGCCAAAGACGGCGACGACCATGTCCTTGGTGAAATCGACCAGCGGCGGCGCTTGATTCGAGGTGACTTTGCGCCAGACGGTGGACATGGTGCCGGCATCCTTGATCACGTAGTTTTGCTGCCCCTGGGTGTTCGCATAGTCGGTCCGGTAGACTTCGGCGAACGGCACTTCCTGGGTCGTGATCTTGACGAAGTCGACCACGGCGTCGACGCGCGGCACCACGATCATCTGCATCGGGTTGGCCACCACGGCAATGCACACCATGGCCGGATCGGGATCCTTGCGCTCGTAATAGATCACCAGGTGATCGTCGACGGCGGCGGCGCGGCGCACGCCGAAGCTGGCGCAGGCCGAGTCATTGCCACCGAACAAGGCGATCACCATCTCGGTCCTGAAGTCGACCTTGGGAACGGCCGGGGCCGGACTGCGGGTCGCGCTGTGCTCGGCCCACAGGGCCGCCAACGCGGCCTGATCGCGCACCACCACGTTGCGCGCCGTGCTCACGCCAGAGAAGCGGTCGCTGGTGACGGTCTTGAAGTCCACGCTGAGTCCATTTGCTGGGAGGAATTTAACTTCTTGAGCGACATGACCACGGCCGATATTGTCGACAAAGTCCCAACTACCGGCGTTGCTGGCCATGAACTTGAAGTCGTCCACCATGGCCGGGTTCGCGCATTCGGTTTTGAGGCCGGCGATCGTCGACGTACTGCTGCAGATTTTCGTGCCGGACGCCAGGCTGGTCAGTTCAATACGCGTGCCATTGTCCGGGCAGTCACCCGACTGGACCGTCAACACATCCTTCTTGTCGATCAAGTAGATCGCGTTGGTCATATTGGCGCAGGTAGCCGTCTGGGCGCGCTTGATGAACGGCTCGATCCCGACGATCGGTTCCACCAGCGGCGTCGGAGTTGGGGTTGGCGTCGGGGTCGGCGTCGGGGTCGGCGTCGGCGTCGGCGTCGGCGTCGGCGTTGGCGTCGGGGTCGGCGTCGGCGTTGGCGTCGGGGTCGGCGTTGGCGTTGGCGTTGGCGTTGGCGTTGGCGTTGGCGTCACCACGATATCGGGCTGGGTCTGCGATGGGGCCGGCGTGCTGTCGCCGCCGCCGCCGCAGCCACCGAGCGCGACGGCGCCCGCCAGAGGGAGACAGGATAAAAGACGAATCAAAACGGACATGGCGAATCCTTTCAACGATTGTGAACGAGACCCGCCGCCACCAAAGTGGCAGGCAGACCGAATACGAGTAACGCCATCATAACGACAAGCGCGCAACAATTCCGCCAACATCTGTCCCCCATTTGTCACTTTTTTGTAATACCGCGATGCGCGCCGCTCTTATACAATGCTGCGCAAGGAGAGGCGATAGCTATGGCAACAGTTCTTGAACAACGTTGTGGCGGGGAACGCGCATGAACCGCTGCTTCTTCGTGCCGGCAATGCCGGCGAGCGCGGTGGCGACCATTGGCCTGTCTTTTGACGGGCAACCCGCGTGAACCGCATCTTCTTCCGCTTCTTCGTGCTGGTGATGCTGTCGATCACGGTCGCGACGTTCTTCATCTATGTCGCCATCAGCCGCCTGTTCGGCGACCCGCTGGACGATATCGCGCGGCGCCAGGCGGCAGCCCAGATTTTCCTGCTGGAACAATATATCGACAAAGCCCCGGCCGACGAGTGGCTGGTGCGCCTGAACAAGGTGCGCGAAGTGTCCGACGTCAAGCTCGACCTGGTGCCTCTGGCCAGCGCCCGGTCCGCGCTGCCGGCCAAGCAGCACGGCGCGCTCGACCGCGGCGAACTGGTGCTCGACACCGCCCACAAAGCCTTCTACCGCCGGGTCGACCTGCATGGCGAGAGCTATATCGGCAGCGCCGAAGAAGTCATTCATGCGCAGGAACTGCCGATCGACATCAGCCTGGCGCTGGAAATGGAAGCGGTGCGCTACGTGATCGTGGCGCTGTTCCTGCTGGTGCCGGCCGCGCTGTGGTCGCGCTCGCACTGGCTGGGGCTGCAGGCGCTCTCGCGCGTGGCCGACGAGGTCGGGGCCGGCAAGCTGGCGGCGCGCGCCGTCTTCAAGCCGCGCGCCAGCATCTATCCGCTGGCAGAGCGTTTCAATCACATGGCCGGGCGCATCGAAGGCTTGCTCGACGCCCAGAAAAACCTGCTCCATTCCGTCTCGCACGAACTGCGCACGCCGATTGCGCGCCTCGAATTCGCCTTGGAGCTGCTGCGCTCGGCGGCGGACGATCCGGCGCTGGAAACGCGCATCGCGGCGATGGAAGGCGACGTGGCCGAGCTGAACGGCCTGGTCAATGAACTGTTGAGCATGATCCGGCTCGACAGCCGCCAGGGGCTGCAACAGGCCGACTTTGAACTGGCGCCCGCACTGCTCGGGTGCGTCGATGCGCTCGACCCGCTGGCGGCGCAGCCGCAGGTGCGGCTCGACGGCGCGCTGGGCAGCATGAACGGCGACCGGCGCCTGCTGCTGCGGGCGGTAGGCAACCTGCTCAGGAATGCGCAAAAGTACGGCAACGGCCGCATCGCGCTGTCGGCGCGCCGCACGGACGGGGTGGAAATCGTGGTGGAAGACGACGGGCCGGGCATTCCCGAAGGCGAACGCGGCAAGGTGTTCGAGCCGTTCTACCGGATCGACCGCAGCCGCGACCGCAGCACGGGCGGGTTCGGACTGGGACTGTCGATTGCGCAGAAGGCCGTGGCGCTGCATGGCGGCACCATTGCGGTCGAGCAGTCGGAGATGGGTGGCGCGAGGTTCGTGATCGCTTTGCCGGCGTAAGCGCACAGCGTTGACGCCGCAGGGCCCGTCAATCACGGACCCGGCGGCGCGGGATTACTTCTGCTCCGGCCTCAGATGGGTGATGCCATGCCAGAGATGCTGCCACCAGTGCTCGCGCGAGCTGACCACCTGCAGGCAGCGCATATCGATCTCGCCCTTGAACACCGGATCGGCGCACTGCTTGGTCATCAGGGCGTGGCGCTGGTTTTCGGCATTGACGATGGCGATCGCAAACCACACGAGCAGGCTGCACAGCACCACGACCAGGCTCCACGCCAACTGGTTGATCCAGCTGCGCTCGAACAAATCTTCCTCTACGGGGCGCGAGCCGTCGTAGATTTTGATGAGTTTTTCTTCAGGATCGCTCATTTGCCGGCAGGTTTGGCAACAGGTTTCGCGGCAGCCGGCGCAGCGGCGCCAGCCTTCTCTTTTTGCGCCCTGGCCACCAGCGCGTCAAGCGTTTGCTGGACCGCCGGGTACACGGTCGCATTGGTCAGGCCCGGATTGGCGCCGCCGATAGCCGCTGGCGAGGTCAGGAAACGGCCATCGATGACCAGGCTCGGCGCGCCATCGATCTTGTAGTTGCGCATGACCTGCTCGGCGCCTTTGAGTTTGGTCAGCACGCCGAACGAGTTCCAGTATTCCATGAACTTGGCCTTGTCGATGCCCTGCTTCGGCACCCAGTCGAGAATCGCGTCATCCTTGTTCAGGCGCAGGCGCTCGACGTGGAAGGCGCGGAACACTTTTGGATTCATTTCTTCGGACTTGCCCATCGCTTCGAGCGTCAGGTGCAGGTGCGCCTCGGGATCGGTCGGACCGGAGACCGGGAAGTGCACGCGGCGGAACACGATGTTGTCGCCCTGCTTCTTGACCCAGTCGGCCAGGTGCGGCTCGAGCGCGTTGCAGGCCGGGCAGTGATACATGAAAAATTCGATGACTTCCACTTTTTTACCGACCGTCTTGGTCGGCTGCGGGCTCGCCAGCGTGACAAATTCGGCGCCATCTTTAGGATCGGCGGGCGACGCGAACGCCGTGGTGGCGACCAGGCTGGCGACAGCGAGAGCAATACGCAGGAAACGCATAAATATCCTTCATGTTTAAGTTAAGACGACGTTCGCGAGATTACCACTTTTTGCGGCAGGTCCGGGGCGACAGTCCCGCATTTTACATTGCGTTGCAAATGCCGTGCCGGTTAGCCGCGCCGCCGCTGCGCGTCTTGCTCTATAAACGCGCGTCTACCTGCGGCGTTGACGCGCCAGCTCGAGTTTTTCGCAAAGAATGGCGGCGCCCTGCGCCAGGCGCGGCCCGGGCCGGGTCAGCAATTCGCCGTCGAGCGTGAACAAATTGCCATTACGCACCGCCAGCAGGGTCTTGTACGGCGCCCACATCGCCAGGCCGGCCTCCGACGGGTCGTGCGGCACGCTGCCGACGATCGCTTCCGGATTGGCCTGCAACACCGCCTCGATGCCGACCGAGGGCGCCTTGACCGCCAGCGCGGCGAAAATATTCTCGCCGCCGCACAGGCCGATCGCGTCGCTCGCCACCTGCTGGCCGTTAAGGGTGTACAGCGGCTTGTCCCAGACCTGGTAGAACACCTTGACCGGGGAACGCTTGCCGTAGCGCGCGCCCAGGGCGGCGATATCGGCCCGGAACGCGGCCGCCGCCGCCCGCGCTTCTCGCTCGGTGCCGAGCAACTGGCCGAAACGCAGCAGGCTGTCGGCCACCTGCCCGATGCGCGCCGGTTCGCTGTAGAACATCGGTATGCCGAGCTGGCGCAACTGCTCCAGCTGGCGCGCCGTGTTCCCGCTCTGCCAGACCACCAGCAAGTCGGGTTTGAGCGCCAGCACCCGTTCGATATCGATCTGGCTGTTGTCGCCCACCAGGGGAATCGTCTTGGCGGCAGGCGGATAATCGCTGTAGCTCATCGCCCCGACGATGCGCGCGCCGCCGCCGGCTGCGAACAGCAGCTCGGTGACATGCGGCGCCATCGACACGATGCGCCTGGCCGGCGCGGCGAGCGCCACCCGGCGCCCGGCGTCATCGACCACCGTTACCGGGGCGGCGCCGGCCAGGCCCGAGCACACGGCCAGCGCGGCGATGGCGAGGCGCTGGCGCATCAGAAGTCGTAGCGCGCCGAGACCTTCAGCTGGCGTCCGTCGGCCGGATAGATGCCGCTGTTGCAGCCGAAGGCGTTGCTGGTGTAGCGCTTGTCCGCCAGGTTCAGGCCGGCCACCGCGAACTCCCAGGCGCCCATCTGGCGCGCATAACGCGCATCAAACGTCGTGGCCGACGAGATCCGCACGCCGCAGGTGTTGGCGAAATCGGCGCCGAAGCGCTGCTTGCCGGCCCACTGGGCGCCGATATCGGCACTATGGCCATTGCCCGGCACCCAGGCCAGGCGCGCCGAGACCACGTTCTTCGGCACCAGCACCATTTCGCTGCCGGCGTTGCGCCCTTCGGTGAAGCGCGCCCGCACGTACTGCCAGTTGGCGTTCACGCGCCAGTCGCGCGCGATGCTGGCGTGCGCGTCGACTTCCACGCCTTTGCGCTGGGTCGGATCGAGGTTGGTGTTGGCGCCGTAACCGCCGTTTGCGCTCGGATCGTAAAAGATCTCGTTGCGCAGCTGGTGGCGGAACAGGCGCGCGGTCGCGCCCAGGCTGCCGGTGCCGTAGACCAGGCCCAGTTCCAGGTCGCGCGAGGTTTGCGGCGCCAGCAGGCCGGGCGAGGAGCGGTAGCCGTTTTCGTCGACGTTGGCCACGCGGTAGCTGCGGCCCGCCTTGGCGTACAGGTTCACGGCCGGCATGACGTCGACACTGCCCTGCACTTCCCATGCGTTGAGGGTTTGCTTGCTATCGTAGGGCGTGGCGAAAGCGCGCGTATCGGTCGCGTCTTTCTCGAAGCGCTCGCGGCGCGCACCGACCGCCATGCGGGCCTTGTGCTCGCCGCCGAAGGTGAGTTCATCGCGCAGGTACAGCGCCCGGGACTTTTGCGCCGCGTCGGCGTTCGAGTAATCCGAATCGGTCACGCGCGTCCATTTGACCAGGTCGACGCCAGCCACCAGTTCGTTGAGCATGGCGCCCATCGGCGCCAGATAGCGCAAGCGCGGCGAAAACTGGGTCTGCACGCTCTCGTAGGTCGCCTTCGAGCCCTCGGGCGTGAAGAAATAGGCCGAACGGGCGGTGCGCTCGCGGCGCGACAGCTCGGCGGCCAGGTCGAGCGCACCGACGCGCTGCTCGGCGAACGCGGTCAGGCGGTCCGAGTCGAGCGCGCCGACATCGTACGGGGTGCTTTCCTTGCGCGGATTGTCGCGGAACTGAGCGGCGCTCAGGGGCCCCGGCAGCTCCGACTCCTGGCGCGCGCGGTCGTAACGCACGCCGATGCGGCCGCTCTGGTAAGCCCACTGGGCGCCGCCGCTGAAGGTATCGAGTTCGAACGCGTTGTGGTCGCGGTAGTTGTCGGTGCGCGCCCTGCCGACCGAGGCGTCGAGGGCGAAACCGTTCCACGACTGCGCCAGCGCGGCGCGCAGGTCGCGCAGGCCGAACTGGCCGGCTTCCGCGCGCAGCATGCCGCGCCGGCCGTTCGCTTGCGGACGTTTGGTGACGATGTGGATCACGCCGCCGGTGGCGCCCTCGCCATACAGTACGCTGGCGCCGCCGCGGATAATCTCGATGCGCTCGACCGTCTCGACCGGAATCGACGACAGGGCCGCATTGGTCAATTCACTTTCGGACATGCGCACGCCATCGAGCGTGATGACCATGTTCTGGCTGCTGTTGGTGCCGAAACCGCGCATATCGAGGCTGAAATCGGGCGAGCCGTCCAGGCTCTGGCGACCGTACACGCCACCGATCTTGCGGATGGCCTGGTTGACATCGGCCGCGCCGGCGCGGCGGATGTCGTCGGCGGTGATGACGGTGGCGCCGATGGGCGCGAACGCCGGGTCGCTGGCGAAACGCGCGCCGGTGATGGTCACCTCAGGCAGGGCCTGGGCCGCCAGCGTGGCGCTTGTCGCCAAACCTGAGGCAAAACACAGGGACAGGGCGGAAACCAGGGCGAGCGGCGTGGCGGAGAGCGCGCGGCGCGGCAGTACTGCAAAAATCATGATGTCGTCTTCAGAAAATGAGTCCTGGCCTGCGTCCCCGCAAGCCGGATTGCACGGACCGGTGCGCGCTGCGCGGCATCGTGTCCACCTGTTTTGGCCGGTATCCGGGCTGGCAAGGCCATAGGCGCTTGCAGTACCGTTGCGGGGGCAGCACACCTGGAACGAATCCTGTGTTTCCCGTTTAACAGCCGGCGTGAACACGCGGGCGGGCACCAAAACTGCCGCCATTATAGTCGCAGTCGCGATCCGGGCTGAGCCTCACGTAGCGCCTGCGTGGCGACTCGCGTAGCGCACCAGCGGCTGTTGTGGCATGCTGTGCGCCTCGCCGGCTGCCGGCCCCGATCGACTGTCAGCGCCCCGGCGGCGCAGGAGAATGCATGCAAGAGCGAACCCGAACCATGGCCTTAAGGGCGCTGTTGCTCGCCGCTGCCGCCATGGCCGGCGCCGAACTGCTGGCGCAGGCCGACATCACCATCACGCCGATCCCGCAACCGGCGACCGAGATCGATATCGGCTTCGCCCTGCCCTCGGCCAGCGCGGTCAACGTGCCTAGCGCCCCGCACGCGTGGGGCGGTCCGCGCAGCGGCAGCGAGGCGACCCTGTCGGACCGCGTAGTCGACTACCGCATCGAAGCATCGCTCGACCCGGTCAGGCACACGGTCGACGGCCGGCAAACGCTCACCTGGCGCAACCGCAGCGCCCAGACCGTGCGCAGCATCTACCTGCATCTGTACATGAACGCCTTCAAGGATGCGGGCAGCACCTACTTCACCGAGCAGCGCGCGGCCGGCTACCGCATTCCTGTCAAGGCGGGCGAATGGGGCCATATCGCGCTGCGCAGCGTGACCCAGGGCGGGAACAAAGTCGGCTGGTCCTTCGTGCAGCCGGACGGTGGCCCCGCCACCGACCAGACAGTGGTGCGCTTCGACCTGCCGACGCCTGTTGCGCCGGGCGCCTCGACCAGCGTCGACATCGCGTTCCTGACCCAGTTGCCGCGCGTGGTCGCCAGCACCGGCTACTTCGGCAGTTTTCACCTGGTGGGCCAGTGGTTCCCCAAGATCGGGGTGCTGGAGCTGCCGGGCGAACGCGGGGCCACGCGGGCGCGCTGGAACGTGCATGAGTATCACCACGAGACCGAGTTCTACGCCGACTTCGGCCGCTTCGACGTCAAGCTGACCGCGCCCAAGGGCTATACGGTGGGCGCCACCGGCGAACTGCAAGGCGCGCCGGTCGAACGCGGCGGCATGCTGACCCACCACTACGTGCAGGGCGACGTCCACGATTTCGCCTGGACCGCCGACCGCCGCACCGCGCCGCCGCTGCGCTCAACCTGGAGCGCGCCGGACGGAGCGCAGGTGCAGCTGTCAGTGCTGTTCCCGCCCGAACGCGCGGCAACCGCCGCCCCGGCCCTGACCGCGGCCGCCGATGCGCTGAGCTATTTTTCGAAGACGCTTGGGGCCTATCCGTACAAGACGCTCACCATCGTGGTCCCGCCGCTCAATGCCGACAGCGCCGGCGGCATGGAATACCCGACCTTTATCACCGTCACCGGCCACGAGAAGGTGGTGCCGAAGACGGCGGACGCTTTCGATCTCGATCTGGTCGCCATCCACGAAGTGGGACACAGCTACTTCTACGGCATCCTGGCCTCCAACGAAGTCGAAGAACCGCTGCTCGACGAAGGCTTGAACGAATACTGGAACCAGCGCATGCTGCGCGACACCGGACGCAAGACCTATCGCGGCCCGCCGCTGCTGGCCACGCTCGGAATTGCGCCCGGGTTCGAGCCCTTCGACGTCGAACGCCACGACGCCGCGCCCGGCGAAGCGGCCGATCCGCTGGGGCAGAACGCCCATATGCGTTTGAAGGGCATCGGCCCGGTGTACATGCGCGGCGCCACCATGCTGCGCGACCTGGAACAGCGCATCGGCAAGGAGGCGACCGAGCGCGCCTTCAAGGAATACTACAGGCGCTGGAAGTTCCGCCATCCGAGCACCGCCGACCTGCGCGACACCTTGGCCGAAGTGAGCGGCCAGCGCGCCGCCGTGCATGCCGCGTTCGCGCAGCAGGTGTACGGCACGGCCAGCGTGGACGACCGCATCGCGCGCTTGTCGAGCCAAGCGGAGGCCGGGGGCAAGCCCGGGGCCTGGCGCACCAGCGTCATCTTGCAGCGGCGCGGCGCTGCGGTCGCGCAAAGCCTGCTCGTCAAGTTCGCCGACGGCAGCAGCGAGACAGTACTGTGGGACGACCAGAAAAAGACGCGCACCTTCAGCTGGGTAAAGCCAGTGCGCGCGCTATCGGCCGAACTCGATCCGAAACGCCAGCATTATCTGGACGCCAGCAAACTCGATGACAGCCGCACGCTCGACCCGGACGGCAGCGCTTCGCGCCGCTGGACGGGCGAGCTGGCCGCGTTTTTCAACATTCTCTTTTCCCTGATTGCGACCGTGTGATGAAACAGACGCCCGCCTTGTCGATGGCTTGCGTGCCGCGCGCGGTGCACGCCGCGCTGCAATGGCGCCTGCTGCTGCTGTGGGCCTTGTGGATGCTGGTGCCGACCCTGATCCTGGCGCTGCCGGCCTGGCAGCTGCTGTCCGCGAACCTGGACTACTCGGTACACGCGCAAGCGCTGGCGCGCGCGCTCGACATGACCGCCATCGGCGACCTGCTGGACGTCCAGGCGCGCCAGCAGGGAACCTTCATCCAGGTCGGCGCGCTGGCGGCCACCGTCACGCTGCTCATCTCGCCCCTGCTCTCGGGGATGGTGGCGACCGCGGCCCGCAGCGCGCAGGCGCCGGGCTTCGCGGCGCTGCTGCGCGGCGGCGCCGGCTACTACTGGCCCATGCTGCGCATGCTGGCGATCGGTGCGCTGCCACTCGGGCTGGCCTATATGGTTGGTAACGCCGCCATCGGAGCGGCATCGACCCGCCTCACCACCGTCACCAGCGCCGGCGATGCGGCGCTGCTCATGACGCTCGCGCAGGTGCTCACGGTGCTGCTGATGGGACTTGTCGCCGCGTCGCTCGACGCCGGCCGCGCCTTTCTGGCGGCCGACCCGGGCAAGCGCTCGGCCTTATCGGCCTGGCTGTCGGGCTGCACGCTGCTGGCGCGGCACCCGCTGGCGTCCCTGGGCAGCTACATCGTCATCAGTCTCGCAGGGCTGGTGCTGGCCGCCCTGCTGTCGCTGGCGCGCGCCAACACGGCGGGCGTCGATGCGATCGGATTTGCGGAAGCGCTGCTGCTCACGCAGGCGGCGGTGGTCACCATCGGCTGGATGCGCAGCGCGCGCCTGTTTGCGCTGATCGAACTGGCGCGCACGCGCGCCGTCTGAGACAGCCACGGACAAAAAAAACCCGGCAAGGCACGGCGTTGCACCGTGTCTTGCCGGGCTTTGTGATGATGCTACGACAACATTAGCGCCAGTTGGCGGCAATCGTCGGATTCAGGCTGTTGGCATAGTTCGCCGGCAAGGTCGTCTGGCCGGCCGCTGGCGGTGCCCAGGCCGAGTATCTTGTTTTTAACGTTTCCACCTATAAGCGCATCGGAAAAATTCGTCTCGGCGACACCGCCAACCAAGGTTCCATCGGCGTGGTATTGCGCCTTGGTCCAGTCGTAAGAGTGGCCATTCGCGCTTAAAGGAGCATGTTGATCTCCCATAATCGTATAGGTAGCGTTGCCTGTGTCTTTCAGACTGAGCACAATGGTATTGGTGCTGGCGATGCCGTCCGGACGGTTGTGGCTGGCCTTCAGGGTTCCGGCAGATCGCCATCAAAGTCACCGCGCTGGACCAGCGAGAAAACGACTTCGGCCTGCCCTTTGCTCAGCGCGATGACGGCCCCTTCGGCGGCGACCAGGGCCCCGTCGACCATCACCATCAGTTTCCCGCTCACGCCGGAGAGCGACAGCGTGACTGTCTCGCCCGCGCCGGCTGGCGCGCTCAAGGACATGGTGAAGGTGGCGGCGCCACCTTCGCTGATGGTCGCCAGCTGCGCCTCCAGGCTCGATTCGACGAAGCCGGGTTCGTTGTACACGTTTTTCCCCGGACCGATTTTCAGGGCGACCTTCGACTGGCTCTCGAGTTTTAATCCCAAGATATCCTTCGCTGCTTAATGCCTTCGCCAGGTCGAAATTGTCGATCGTGATCGCGTTATTGCTGTCGAGTCCTTTGGTCATGATCATGCGCTTGCCGGTGACACTGGACGAGGCGTCGTATACCGCCAGGCCAACGTACTCGCCAGAAGCCAGTTGGGCGACCCATTGGCTGCGTTTGCCGACGCCTTTTCCATTGGTAATCACGCTCCCGGCGATCTCGATTTTGCCCAGGCCATCACTGTCGACGATGGTGTCGTTTCCAAACGCGGCGCCAAAGCTGTAGGTATCGATACCCTTGCCGCCACGCAGCCAGTCGCTGCCGGTACCACCGTCGAGCTTGTCGTCGCCGGCCCCGCCCTCGATGTAATCGTTGCCGCCGCCGCCGTCGAGCGTATCGTCGCCGTAGATCTCGTCGTACTTGTCGCCGCCTGTCAGCAGGTTGCCGTATTCACCACCAAACAGGATCTGGCGGCGTCCCGCATCGCCGGAGTCGGAACTGCCGGAGCGCAAGGTCGTATCAGTGACCGTATCATAGAACATCAAATTCGGGTAGGGCGCAATACCGGTCTCGTCTTTCTTATTCCTCTCAATCATCATCTTCAGCATCAAGGACCTGCTGGAAAGATACAAGTCGCTGAAATTTAATGCGCCTGTTCGCTCGTTCTGCTCGAAACCCGACTGAGCACTTGCAATTTTTCTTTTAGCTCTACGTGCTTAGCAGCAATAATAGCAAGCATATCCAGATTGTCTGGCGTAATTTGAATCGGCAACAGATACTTCAGTGCGATCAGGTAGGGTAAATAATGGAGCTCATCGCTGCAGGCAGGAACGGAGCCCGTCGAAACCGTGATGCTCACTTTGCCGCTTAACTGTGCAATCGGCGCGGCAGCAACACCCGTCCCGAGTGCGGCTTTCGAGAGCACCAGATTGCCATGGTAAATCAGCGCATTCAAATCGGCGATATCGAACGTTTCGTCAAGCCGCCCCATGACGTCAGCCAAGTTCATCGTATCGGTGAGTTTGCACATGGAGTGATTGTCGATGGGATTGGTCGACTGTTCGTTAAATGTAGGTTGACGGTGCCTTGCTTCAATTAATAACTTCAAATTTTCTATAAAGCGTCGAATATTCAGCCGGGTAGCAAGTACTGTCAAATAGCAACGCGCCTCCGCCCTCTTGGAGGTAAAAATTCCTAGCCAAAAATCCTCCATCCGTGTCGAATACTACATACTTGATCAACACTGATTTATCTCTTTGGTTAATAAATTCAAAAATAGTGCTCGTCATCGGCACCGCTTTGTCGCTAATTCGCTTTCTCTCATGAATAACAACTTTGAGATGCGCCCCTTTTTTGCTCTCCATGTCGGGATCCTTATAGATAACCTGTTGCTTGCACAATATTTTGAACTGTATCGCTCCAATGATTTCATCTGCGACTGGCAGCGGGTAGACAAGGACGATAATAGTCGTCGAAATTATCATCCGGTACCGCGTATCGCCCCCCGTGTGATACCTTTTGCCGCCCAGCAGAGAACACCGAACCATATCAGCATCAACGCTAAAATATATAACCCCATAACTGCATCATCCCTTCAAATAACCTGCGATTACGACAGATTTTCAGCCAACACTCGTCTCAAACGCAGTCGCCACAAGGACCCGTCGCGACATCATAGATAACTTGATATTTGCACAACTCGTTGAATTACATGGAACCAATAATTTCATCAGCCAACGGCAGCGGCAATCCGAACTTGGTTATGACCGCTATAGCTAATTTTTTATGCTGGACATCGATTAACCACGTGATACATTTTTCCACGAGAAAAAGTACAAGGAACCAGCCCAGCAGCAGTTCCAAATAGAAAAATCCCATTACCAAGTACTTCGCTTATTGGGGTAAATAATCACGCCTTTCCAAACCGGCACTCCCAAGACTGATCGATCCGATGACTTTTCACACGCAGAACCATTAACGAAGCATCGGCAATGATATCGCCCAGCCCTTTTGTTCCTTGCGGAAAAAAAATCTTTTTATCGCGGTCGATTTCCAGATCGTTGCGTCGAAAGCTTTCCATCACCCGCTTGAAAGTGGCTGGCCGCTCTAAATTCTTTCTCGGCATATACGTTGCCAAAACCGGAGTAATTCGAAAGCTCAACGCTGCCTCCAAGTTTGCACCTTCCAACCCATCCATGAACTTTGTAAGCATGGAGCATCAGATAAAATTGCATCTATAATATTTTTAGAATTCATCATGGATGATCCGACGACTAGCCTTGCTCAGAACCGTTAACGCTCACGCAAACTCTCCTGCCCTGGTCACTGGACCGGTGCCATCAATTACTCTATAACTTTGAAGTCACTAACAAGCATAGGAAATTCTTTCGGCTGGCATGAACCGGCAAATAGGAACGGGCCTTTTCCCTCCTGTATGTAAAAATTTCTGACCAAAAATCCTCCAGGTGTGTCGAATACCACATACTTGATCATCACTGATTGATCGCTTTCGTTAATAAATTCCCAAAGTTCGCTTGTAATGGGCAGTACCTTTCCGTCAACTTTCTTTTCTTCATGGTCAACGAATTTTAGAACCGCGCCTCGTTTTTTCTCCATGTCCGGATCCTTATAGATCACCTGTTGCTTGCATAAATTTCTGAACTGTATCGCCCCAACGATTTCATCCGCGACCGGCAGCGGATAGGCAACCACAATGGCAATCGCCGAAATTAACCCTTTGTAGGGATGATCGTTCCGCCAAGTGACGCCTTTCACCACGCACCAGAGCACACCGAGCCAGATCAGCAGCAATGCCAAAATTAATAATCCCATAACTAGATCACCCTTCAAATTCCTGCAAGTTGTTACACACTTTTAAACCAACATCAGCCTCCAATGGCTGGCCATCAAGACCGGTTCACCAGTCCGCTCGGCGGCGAACGTTTCCACCGGCACGCTGGTCTGGCGGCCGCCATTGTTGCCGTCGAATTCCTTGTAGGTACCCGTTTCCCATCAGATTGCGCCAGGACGATCACGCGCGGCTCGCCCTGCCCGGAACGCATCAGCGCCAGCGCAAGGAGGTCGCTACTCGTCATCGACAACTTCGCTTTTAATCCGATCAGCTTGGCAGCACGCAGAAGACCGGCCGTGCTGAAGATACCCAACTGGTGAGTGACACTGGCCGGGTCTGCCGCAATCTGATGGAAACGCGCCAGCGCGCAAAGCGCGATGAGTAGGGCTAACAGGTCGCGCGGGGCAGCGCCGGAAAGGGGGGCGGCTCGGCGCTGGAAAGCGCGGCGGGAGATACTGCAGTCACGAAATGTCCCCTTCTATCGGTGGCCTACTTACAGTAAGCAATTGCATAATTTATCACCTTTCCCCCAAGAAAAATTTATTTTTCAGAAATTAATTTTTTAGGGATGAAAATTGCGATATAAAGTCTGAATATCGCTCCGCTTTTGGCGATTCGCAGGGATGGGGCTAGAACTGGCTCTGCGGCGTCCCCGCTGCCAAGCATGATTTCCGGCCTGCTGGCCTGCGCGTTTTAAAGGACTGAACCTCGTCCGGTATAACAAGTTGAAAAACGACCGTCGCATCCTCATATATCGGCTATAACCCAACTTCCGATACCAATATGAACACCCGACTTCCAACCTATTTCGTCTCGCACGGCGGCGGTCCGTGGCCGTTCATGAAGGAACAATACGGCGACACCTACGCCGTGCTGGAAGCGTCGCTGGTCGACATCCGGCGCCAGATCGGGAACGTCAAACCGGCTGCGGTGCTGGTCATTTCAGGTCACTGGGAAGAACAGGAGCTGATGCTCTCATCGAGCGCGCAGCCGCCGATGATCTACGATTACGGCGGTTTTCCGGCGCATACCTACCAGGTAAAATATCCGGCGCCAGGATCGCCCCAGCTGGCCCAGCGCGCCGCCGATCTGCTGGCCACCGCCGGACATGAGGTCTCGCTCGATGGACAGCGCGGTTTTGACCACGGCACGTTTTCGATGCTCTATCCCGTCTATCCGGAGGCGGACGTGCCGGTGGTGCAGCTCTCGCTCAAACACGGCTTCGATCCGCTCACCCATGTGAAGATCGGGCGCGCGCTGGCGCCGCTGCGCGACGAGGGCGTGCTCATTATCGGCAGTGGCCTGAGCTACCATAACCTGCGCCAGTTTGGCCCCGAAGGCAGGCTGGCGTCGCACCAGTTCGACGACTGGCTGCAGATGGTTCTCAAGCTGCCGCCGTCGGAACGTACCACCGCCCTGCTGCATTGGGGCCAGGCGCCCTATGCGCGCAATGCCCATCCGCGCGAAGAACACCTGATGCCGCTGATGGTGGCACTCGGCGCGGCCGAAGGGGAGAATGCGGCCTGCGTGTATCACGAAGACGAATTTTTCGGGCACCTGGCGGTGTCGAGTTTTCGCTTCGGCGAGCCGGTGGCGGCGTAACCGCGCCACCGGCCCGGCCAGGCCGAGTCAGGCCGGGTTGAAAACGGGCGCCGGTTCAGCGGTTCTGGTAGTCGTCGAAGCGTTCGTAGAGGTCTTCCAGGATGTCATCCTGATCCATTTTTTCGCCGTTGACGGGGCGCAGTCCCGGTGTCATGAAGCTGATCATTTTCTTTTTGCCGATCATGCTGATATTCCCGCCGACATAGGTCAGGAAAAAGACGGCTTTCCATCCGCGCCCAGCCTGTTTTACCGGTGCTTCCGGTTTCAGATGCAGTACGATATTGAGAATATCGCCGGGAATGGTTGGGAATGGATTGCCTGCGGAGATTTTATCGACATCGCTGAACGGCACGAACAGGCCGCCTTCATAGGCGACGCCGTCGTCGCTGACCGTGATCACGGTGCGCTTGCCATTCATCGTTAAATGAAAAAACACCGTCGCAAACATATACACGGCGCAAAACGCCATGAAGGCGCCCAGGCCCGTGCTGACCTGTTTGACGAGCGAGAAAATGCCGATCACCGCCACCGCCACGCCCATCACAATGGCCCAGTAGCCATATGATTTGGTATCGGTATAAGCAATCGGTGGACGTGCTTGATTCATACAGGCTCCAATAAAATTATGAAGCGCAGTATAGCATTCAGAGCAACAATTGGTATTTCATCCAGATTACACCGGCGTCGCGAAAGCGATATTATTCGCGATATAAACGGCGATGTAAGTACATAACCACCATCAGCCTTGGATTATTTATTTCCTCAAACACGAAGTAAATACAAAGATAATATACCGTCAATATCCCGAGACGCCGTCCAGCGCTGTTGAAAAACCTTCAGGCGGGCGCACAGATCGGGCCTGGGAACTGCGGCGTGGAACTCAGGTCCCGCGCTTGCCGCGCGCCGAATTGGCGGCTTTTTCGGCGGCAATCGCCGCTGCCTTGGCGGCCTTGGCGGCCATTTCGGCCTCGTGCTGGGCCATGCGCAGGGCGCGCGTTTCCGGCGTTTCGAGACTGATGCGGCCGAGCGCGCCGGTGCGGTAATCCTGCAGGAAGATGTGCGAGGCTTTTTCAAAATCGAGGTCGCCGCCCTTCTGCCGGTAGCCGCGCCGCGCCGCCACGCCTTCGACCACGGCGATGCCGTCCATGCCTTCGGTCTTGAAGCCGTAGCGCGCCGTGAGCAGCGCCGGGTAGCGCGCCAGCAGTTCGTCGGCCAAAAACACCGCCACTTCATCTTCGATCAGGGCGTTCGAGCCGATCGCATGGCTGGCGGCGAGCATCAGGCCATCGCTGGCGAGCGCGATCTTCGGCCACAGCATGCCGGGGGTGTCGACCAGGATGATGTTCTTGCCGAGGTAAAGCTTTTGCTGCATCTTGGTCACGGCCGGCTCGTCGCCCACCTTGGCCACCTTCTTTTTCAGCAGCGCGTTCATGAGCGTCGACTTGCCGACGTTGGGAATCCCCATGATCATGATGCGCAGCGGCTTGGTCGGCACGCCGCGGTGCGGCGCCAGCGACTGGCACAGGTCCGGAATTTTCGCGACGTCGCCCGGCTTCTTGGTGGTCATGGCGTAGGCGGTCACGCCTTCCTGGGCGTTGTAGTAGGCGCTCCAGGCGGCGGTGGCGGCCGGATCGGCCAGGTCGACCTTGTTGAGGATCTTGAGGCAGGGGCGCTGGCGGAACAGGCGCAGTTCCTCGACCATGGGGTTGCAGCTCGCCTCGGGAAGGCGCGCATCGAGCACCTCGATCACCAGATCGGTGTTCTCCATCTGTTCGGCCGCCTTCTTGCGGGCGGCGTTCATGTGGCCCGGGTACCATTGTATCGACATGCTGTGCTTTCGGAATTCTCGTTTAAGGCGCTATTTTACCGGGGCCGGCCCGGTGCGCCGAAAAAACGGACGAACGCCGCCTACTCCAGCTCGGCCAATACCTTGATGTGCGCCGCCACGCTGCGCCCCAGCGCCGACAGGTTGTAGCCGCCTTCCAGGCAGCTGACGATGCGCCCCCGCGCATACAGACGCGCCACGGTCATCACTTCGCGCGTGATCCAGGCATAGTCGGCTTCGACCAGGCCCATGCCGCCCACATCGTCTTCGCGGTGGGCGTCGAAGCCGGCCGAAATGAAGATCATCTCGGGCTTGAAGTCGTGCAGCGCCGGCAGCCAGTGTTCGGTGACCAGTTTGCGCACCACATCGCCGCCGCTGCGCGCAGGCACCGGAATGTTGACGCAGGTGGCCGTTTGCGGCTCCGGTTCGGTGTACGGATAAAACGGATGCTGGAAGAAGCTGGCCATCAGCACGCGCGGATCGTCGCGAAACGATTCGGCGGTGCCGTTACCGTGATGGACATCGAAGTCGATGATCGCCACCCGAGCCAGCCCGTGCGACTCGAGCGCGTGGCGCGCGGCGATGGCCACGTTGTTGAACAGGCAAAAACCCATCGGCTCGCCGGGCAGCGCGTGGTGGCCGGGCGGGCGGGTCGCGCAGAAGGCGTTGGCGATGCTGCCGGCGATGACGGCGTCGGTGGCGGCCAGCGCGGCGCCGGCGGCGCGCAGCGCGGCCTGGTAGCTGTGCGAACAGAGCGTGGTATCGGCATCAAGCGGATAGGTCTCGCCTTCCACGGTGGGCGTATTGTCGCGCACCAGCGCGATCGCCTCTAAGGTGTGGTTGCGGCCGATGGCGGGAATTTCGGCCAGCGGCGCCTCGCGCCGTTCGACCAGGCCATCGATGCGGGCCAGGATCAATTGGTCTTCGATCGCCTGCAGGCGCGCGGGCGACTCCGGATGCCATTCGCCCATGTCGTGGCGGCTGCAATCGGGGTGGCTGTAAATGGCTGTGCTCATGTGCGTGATTTCATTAGCGGCGTCATCAATGTTGCACCGGAAACCCCGTTCTCGCATAGAATCTTGGAGAAACGGGTCGTGATGACGCAGTAGTGGTGCCGAAGGCGCTAATCTACCATGCCGTGCCCCACGCCGGTGCGCACGACCACCCACCGCACACTGTAAAGATCAACGCCATGTTCAAAAAGATGCACGCCGTCGCCCGCCAGGTCAGCCAGATTGTCGTCGGCAAGGATTTGCAGGTGCGCCAGGCGCTCACCTGCCTGCTGGCCAATGGCCACCTGCTGATCGAAGACGTGCCGGGCGTCGGCAAGACCACCCTGGCGCACGCGCTGGCGATTTCGCTGGGCCTCAAGTTCAACCGCGTGCAGTTCACCAGCGACCTGCTGCCGGCCGACGTGGCCGGCATTTCAGTGTACGAACGCGAAAAGAACGGCTTCGTATTCCATCCGGGGCCGATCTTCACGCAAGTGCTGCTGGCCGACGAAATCAACCGCGCCACGCCGAAAACCCAATCGGGGCTGCTCGAAGCGATGGAAGAGCGCCAGGTGACTGCCGACGGCGTCACGCGCGCCCTGCCGGCCCCGTTTTTCGTCATCGCCACCCAAAATCCGCTGCACCAGGTGGGCACCTTTGCCCTGCCCGAATCGCAGCTGGACCGCTTTCTGATGTGCCTCTCGCTCGGCTACCCCGACGCCGCCGCCGAACGCGCGCTGCTGATGGGTGAGGACCGCCGCAGCATGCTCAAGACGCTGCCGGCGGCCATGCAGCCTGCCGAACTGACGGTGGCGCAAAAGGCGCTGCGCGAAATCCACACCTCGGCCTCGCTGATCGACTACGTACAGGCGCTGGCGCAGGCCTCGCGCCAGAATGGCATGTTCGCCGAGGGTTTGTCGCCGCGCGCCTCGATCGCGCTGCTGCAGGCCGCGCGCGCCTGGGCCGCCATGGAAGGGCGCGACCACGTGGTGCCGGAAGATATCCAAGCGGTGCTGGTGCCGGTGTGCGCGCACCGCCTGCGTCCCTTGAAGTCGGCGCACGGGGTGGCGCTGGCCAGCCGCGACCTGGTCCTGCAACTGCAGAAATCCGTGCCGGTGTAAGCAGGCATGTCCGACTCCGCCTTCCTGAGCCGATTCATTCCCGCCGCAGTGCGCGCCAGGGCCGACACCTGGCTGTTCCAGAAGCGCGGGGTCGATCCCGGCGAAACCTACCTGGCCCAGCGCCGCGTGTTCATCCTGCCCAGCGGGGCCGGCATGGGCTTCGCCGCGCTCATATTGACCTTGCTGATCGGGTCGATCAACTACTCGCTCGGGCTCGGTTTTGCGCTGACCTTCACCATGGGCACCTGCGCCATCGTCGATATCGTCCTGACCTATAAAAACCTGGCGCACCTGCACCTGCGTCCGGGCCGCGCGCAGCCGGTGTTCGCCGGCGAAGTAGCGCAGTTCGAACTGCACGTGGTCAACCGCACCAGGCTGGACCGGTATGCGCTGTGGATCGACTTCATCGAAGCCGGGCAAGCGCGCCACGTGCTTGATGCGGCGGCCGGCGCCAGCAGCGCGGTGACCTTGTCGGCGCCGAGCCTCGAACGCGGCTGGCTGGCGGCGCCGCGCATCCGCCTGTCGACCCGTTTTCCGCTCGGGCTGCTGCGCGCCTGGAGCTACTGGCAGCCGGACCTGTCGGCGCTGGTCTATCCCTTCCCCGAAGAAGACGCGCCGCCGCTGCCGATGTCGGGCGTCGAGAGCGCCGATGGCCACGGCCACGCCGGCCACGACGACTTCGCCGGCATCCGCAGCTACCAGCCGGGCGACCCGATGCGCCACATGGCGTGGCGCCAGATCGCGCGGCTCGACCCGGCCGACGGCGGCCAGCTGGTGACCAAGCATTTCGAAGGCGGCGCGATCGACGAGCTGGTACTCGACTTCAATGCCATGCCCACCTTCATGAACCTGGAACTGCGCCTGTCGCGCATGACGCGCTGGGTGCTCGAGGCCGAGCAGCGCACCCTGCCCTACGCGTTCCGCATCGGCGCCATCGATTTCGAGGCGTCCAGCGGCGAGGCGCACCAGGCGGCCTGCCTGCGCGCGCTGGCCCTGCACGGACTGGGAGAAGGCGCGTGAAGGCCGCCGCCAAACGCGGCGCCGTCTCCGCCAGCCGTGGCCCGGGGTTCGCACGCCTGCTGGCCCAGCTCCCGCGCGACAAGGCCGACACCCTGCTGCTGCTGGCGGCGGCCCTGATGGTGCTGGCACCCCACGCCGGCCACCTGCCGCTGTGGGTGTCGGCCCTGTGCGGCCTGACCCTGCTGTGGCGCGCCGTGGCCACCTTGCGCGGCACGCGCATGCCCTCGGCCCTGCTGCTGCTGCCCATGTCGATGGCGGCCATGGCGGGCGTGTTCATGAGCTACAAGACCCTGTTCGGGCGCGATGCCGGGGTGGCCATGCTGGTGCTGCTGGTGGCCTTTAAAATGCTGGAGATGCACGCCCGGCGCGACCTGTTCGTGGTGATCTTCCTGTCGTTCTTCCTGGTGCTCACCAATTTCTTCTACTCGCAGAGCATTTTCACGGCCCTGATGATGATCGCCTCGATCATTGCGCTGTTGACCGCGCAGTTGTCGTTCCAGTTCACCGGCGCGGTGCCGCCGCTGGGCCGGCGCCTGTGGATGGGCGCGCGCGTGTTCCTGATGGCCGCGCCGCTGGCGATCGTGCTGTTCGTGCTGTTCCCGCGCATCCAGGGACCGCTGTGGGGCATGCCGAGCGACGCCCAGGGCGGGCGCATGGGCCTGTCGAACAGCATGGCGCCGGGGAATATGTCGAACCTGGCGCAGTCGGACGATCCGGTGTTCCAGGTGCGCTTTCTCGATCCGCCGCCATCGAAGGCGCAGCTGTACTGGCGCGGCGTGGTGCTGGGCGAGTTCGACGGGCGCACCTGGACCAAGGTGCGGCGTGCGCCGCGCGGCGCGGCCGGACAGATTTCGATGCACGTGCGCGGGCCGGCGATCCGCTATCAGCTGACCCTGGAACCATCATCCAACAACTGGCTGTTCGCGCTCGACCTGCCCGACCGCCTGCCGGACCTGGAAGACAATACGGCGCGCGTCTCTGACGAGCTGGAACTGTCCGCCAGTTACGCGCTCGACAAGCGCGTGCGCTACGACATGAGTTCGCATATCGACTACAGCCTTGGCGCCACCCCCGAACTGGCGGAGCGCTGGCGCTGGCTGGACCTGCCCGACGGCTTCAATCCGCAGGCGCTGCAGGCCGGCGCGGCCATCGGCCAGACGATGCGCGATCCGGAGCAGCGCGTGCGCTCGGTATTGACGATGTTTACCGAGCAGCCGTTTTCGTACACGCTGCAGCCGCCGCTATTGGGCCGTAACTCGGTCGACGACTTCTTGTTCAAGACCCGTTCCGGCTTTTGTGAACACTACGCCAGCGCCTTCGTGGTGCTGATGCGCGCCGCCGGCGTACCGGCGCGCGTGGTGATGGGCTACCAGGGCGGCGAATTCAATCCCATCGACGGCTTTCTGGCGGTGCGCCAGTCGGAAGCGCACGCCTGGGCCGAAGTCTGGATCGCCGGGCGCGGCTGGGTGCGGGTCGACCCCACCGCCGCCGTGGCGCCGGAACGGGTGCAGCGCGGCCTGTCGAGCGCGCTGGCGCAAAATCCGCCCGCCTTTGCCGGCCTGGGCGGGCTGCTCGGCTTGAGCGGCGAGCGCAACGCGCTGCTCGAACAGTTGCGCTTTCGCTACGACGCGATCAACAATGGCTGGAACCAGTGGGTGCTCAACTACACGCCGGACCGCCAGAGCGGTTTGCTCGACAGCCTCAAGCTGAGCCTGGCGCACTGGCGCACCCTGGCCATCCTGGCCGCCATCGGCGCGCTGTTGCTGCTGTGGCGCGCCGTACGGTTGCGGCGCGGGACGGACCCGGTCGATGCGCTATACTCGGCCCTGTGTCGAAGGATGAGCCAGCTTGGCATGGCGCGCACCGCCGACGAGGGCCCCAACGCCTACGCCGCCAGGCTGGCGCAAGGCACGCTGGCGCAGGACAAGATCGCCGCCGCCAGGCGCTTCCTGGCCCTCTACAGCGCCCACAAATACAGTGCCCGGCCGCCCGCTCCCGGGCTCGCTTCCACCTTGAAAAGTTTGCTGAACAACATTTAATGAAATTGACATCTATCTTGCTGGCACTTGCCGTGTCGGCAAGTCCCCTGAGCCAGGCTGCGCCTGCCAAAAAACCCGGCAAGAAAACTGCGCACGCCAAGGCCAAGCCGGCGCGCAAGGCCGCCGCCGTGGCCGTCCCTGCGGCTGCGGCAGCGGCTGCGGGCACGGCTGCCCAGGCCGGCGACGCCGTCGTGTTCAGCGAGTCGGAAGCGGTCAATGCCTTCGCCGACGAAGTGGCGTTGCGGCACGGCTTTCCGCGCGCCGAGCTCGATAAGCTGATCGCCCAGATCCGCTACATCGACACGGCGGTCCAGCTGGTCAAGCCGGCGCCCAAGGGCAAGCCCAAGAACTGGCAGAATTACAGCCGGGTGACGATCGAGCCAATCCGCATCCGGGCTGGCGTGGCGTTCTGGAACCAGCACGCCGCCGTGCTGGCGCGCGCCCAGGCAGAGTATGGCGTGCCGGCCGAAATCATCGTCGGCATCATCGGCGTGGAAACCATCTACGGACGCCAGACCGGGCGCTTCCGCGTGCTCGACGTGCTCGCCACCCTGGCCTTCGCCTACCCCGAGGCGCCCAACCGGGCCGCGCGCATGGCCTTCTTCCGGGGCGAACTGGAAAACGCGCTGGTACTGGCGCGCAAGTCGAATATCGACCCGCTGTCGATGCTTGGGTCCTTTGCCGGCGCCATCGGCATGCCGCAGTTCATGCCGGGCAGCGTGCTGGCCTACGGGGTCGACTACGACAACAATGGCAGCATCGACCTGCGCGGCTCGGCGGTGGACGCGATCGGCAGCGTGGCCAGCTTCCTGGTCCAGCACGGCTGGCAGGCGAAGCAGGCCGGGCCGCTCGTGTATCCGGCCGGCGTGTCCGACGACCGTACCTGGGAGAGGTTCCTCAACCAGGGCCTGGCGGCCAAGTTCGGCGCCGAGGAATTGCGCGCGAGTGGGGTCAGCACCAGCGCGGTGTTGCCTGCGAACCAGCGTTTCGGCCTGATCGACCTGCCCAACGGTGCCGATACGACCGAGTACCGCATCGCCACCGATAATTTTTTCGCTATTACGCAATACAACCGTTCTTACTTCTACGCCATGTCGGTGATCGAATTGGGGCGCGCCATTCGTCTCAACCGGAGCGGTCAGCCTCTTGCTTCAGCGGAAACTTTGTAAAAGAATGTAACGACTGGAGCATTTTTTGTTGCCCGATTTTTGACGCCACGCCCCGCCCGGGCGAGTCGGGCGTGTCTCCCCGACTATCCAGTCGTGCCTCATAGAAATGCCTATTGCGTTAATATACTCAGAAACATGTTGCTAATAAGCCAGTTCTGTTTAGAATTGTGCGGCGGATGCATCTAAATTGTCTTACACTTAAGTTTTCTGGGAAAACAATTAGTTTTTCGGTGATTTTGTGAGAGAATTGCAATGCGGCTATGTTGCGATCAGACAACACAACCGACATCATTTTGTAATCTGTTATTGCTTATCGGTATTAGATTACAAAACGTTGTACAATTGTGTATATTTTTTAAAAAGTGTTACCCAAGATAAATTCGCAAGCGCACTTCGACGGTGGTAGACCAGCAGCGAGAGCTCCGCGTGTTTGACTTAGCAGCACCACTCACAATAGGAATTATTGACATCATGACAAACCAAGTCGGCATTGATATGAACAGCGATTCGGACTCCGATGATCTGCTGCAATACAACCCAAATCGTCTACTTGACACGCTGATTGAAAATCTGCGTCTCAAGAACGATGCAGCCCTGTCGCGCGCGCTGGAAGTGGCGCCGCCAGTGATCTCGAAGATCCGCCATCACCGCCTGCCGGTCGGCGCCTCCCTGCTGATCCGCATGCACGAAGTGAGCGACCTGTCGATCCGCGACCTGCGCTACTTGATGGGCGACCGCCGCAACAAGTTCCGCATCAGCGACAAGCAGTTCAAGCCAAAAGAAGGCGATCCAGCGTAATAGCGGGATCGGTCGGACCGCGTAGGTCTGCGCGCCGCAAGGCGCTGCCGGACAAGCCCGTGCCCTGCCCTGTGGGGGGCGGCGCGCGGGAAGCACAAAAAACGCCTTCCACCATGAACGGGTCAGACTCGTTCATGGTGGAAGGCGTTTGTTTTTGTGGGGCCGCTGCTAGCCGTCTGCGGCCCCTTGCCGCTTATGCCGGGAACACGCCAGTCGACAGGTAGCGGTCGCCGCGGTCGCACACGATGAAGACGATGGTGGCGTTTTCCACCGTCTGCGAGATGCGCAGCGCGATCTCGCAGGCGCCGGCGGCCGAGATGCCGCAGAAGATGCCCTCTTCGGCCGCCATGCGGCGCGCCATCTGCTCGGCGGCGGCCTGGCTCACGCTCTCGACCTGGTCGACCCGCGCCTTGTCGAAGATTTTGGGCAGATAGGCTTCGGGCCACTTGCGGATGCCCGGAATCTGCGAGCCGTCTTCGGGCTGGGCGCCGATGATCTGGATCGCCTCGTTCTGCTCCTTGAGATACTGCGACACGCCCATGATGGTGCCGGTGGTGCCCATGGCGCTGACGAAGTGCGTGATGCCGCCATTGGTGTCGCGCCAGATCTCGGGGCCGGTCGACTCGTAGTGGGCGCGCGGATTGTCGGGATTGCCGAACTGGTCGAGGATGATGCCCTTGCCGTCGCGCTGCAACTGCTCAGCCATGTCGCGCGCGTATTCCATGCCGCCGGTCTTGGGCGTGAGGATGATCTGGGCGCCATACGCGGCCATGCTCTGGCGCCGCTCGATCGACAGGTACTCGGGCATCAGCAGCAGCATCTTGTAGCCGCGGATCGCCGCCGCCATCGCCAGCGCGATGCCGGTGTTGCCGCTGGTCGCCTCGATCAGGGTATCGCCCGGCTTGATCTGGCCGCGTTCTTCGGCTCGGCGCAGCATCGACATGGCGGCGCGGTCCTTGACCGAACCGGCCGGATTGTCGCCTTCCATTTTGCCGAGGATGATGTTGTTGCGCGCGGCCGCGTCGGCGCCCGGCAGGCGCACCAGGCGCACCAGCGGGGTATTGCCGATCGTATCTTCGATGGTCATGTAAGGCATGGGTTACTCTTTGCGGTTCGACAAAACATCATTCTAATCCACGGCGCCCTTGTCCGTATGAGACGGGTCAGCTTGCTGTAGTTTGGCGCTGCTAGCTGCTAGACTGAGGGATGACTATCCTCCCGGAGCCCGATCGCCCATGAGCACCCTGCCCGCACCCGACTTCATTCCCGACAACAGCATCCAGGAGCGCGCCCAAAGCTCGCTGAGCAAATACGAAACGCGCCGCGACCAGATGTTCCCGGTCCTCACGCACGCCGAAATCGCGCGCCTGCGCCGCTTCGGCAAGGAAGGGCACTGGGACGACGGGCAAGCCATTTTCGAAGCCGGCGGCGGCAATCCGGGCATGATGATCGTGCTGTCGGGCCAGGTGCGCATCAGCCAGTGCGACGGCATGGGCAACAGCCACACGATTGTCGAACACGGGCCGGGCCACTTCACGGCCGACGTGGGCCAGTTGTCGGGCAGCCCGGCGCTGGTGAGCGCGCACGCGGCCGGCGCGGTCGAAGCCTTGACCATCACGCCGGAAGCGCTGCGCGCGCTGGTGGTGGCCGAGGCCGAGCTGGGCGAGCGCATCATGCGCGCACTCATACTGCGGCGGGTGGGGCTGATCGAGGCCGGCACCAGCGCCCCGGTGCTGGTCGGCCCGCCCGGCAGCGCCGACCTGTTCCGCCTGCAGACCTTCCTGACCAGTAACGGCCATCCGCACATGGTGCTCGACCCGGCCACCAGTGCCAACGCCGAAGCGCTGGTCCGCATGTACCAGCCCGGCCCGCACGAACTGCCGCTGGTGGTGTGCCCGGACGGCGTGGTCAAGAAGAATCCCAGCCTGGCCGAACTGGGATACTGCCTGGGCATGCTGCCCGACCTCGATCCGGACAAGGTCTACGACGTGCTGGTGGTCGGCGCAGGACCGTCGGGTCTGGCCACGGCGGTGTATGCGGCCTCGGAAGGCTTGTCGGTGCTGGTGGTGGAAAACCGCGCCTTCGGCGGGCAGGCCGGCGCCAGTGCGCGCATCGAAAACTATCTCGGTTTCCCGACCGGGATTTCGGGCCGCGCGCTGGCCGGGCGCGCCTTCGTGCAATCGCAAAAATTCGGCGCGCAGGTGGCCATTCCGGCGGCCGCCGACAAGCTGCTGTGCGACCAGTATCCGCTGCGCCTGTCGCTGGCCGATGGCGCTCAGGTGCAGGCGCGCGCGGTGGTGCTGGCCTGCGGGGCGCGCTACCGCAAGCCGGACCTGGCCGACCTGGCCACGTACGAAGGCTGCGGCGTGTATTACTGGGCCTCGCCGCTGGAAGGACGCCAGTGCCGGGGCGAGGACGTGGTGCTGGTCGGCGGCGGCAACTCGGCCGGCCAGGCGGCGGTGTTCCTGTCAAGCCATGCGAAGACGGTGCACATGCTCATTCGCGGGTCCGGGCTGGCGGCGAGCATGTCGAGCTACCTGATCGAGCGGATTGCGGCCACGCCCAACATCGTGCTGCACACGCATACCAAGTTGACCAGGCTCGAAGGCGACGGCCAGCGCCTGGGCGGCGTGCGCTGGCAGCATGGCGACGAGGCGGAACAAAGCCACGCGGTGCGCAGTGTGTTCCTGTTCGTCGGGGCCGATCCGAATTCGGGCTGGCTGGCCGACTGCGGCGTACAGGTCGACAAGGGCGGGTTCGTGATGACCGGGACCGATGTGATGATGGCGCGCTGCCGGGTGACCGGGCAGATGCTCAACCCGGACGGCTCGCTGCACGGGCAGCTGGAAACCACGGTGCCGGGGGTGTTTGCGATCGGGGATGTGCGGGCCGGGTCGACCAAGCGGGTGGCGGCGGCCGTGGGCGAAGGCGCGGCGGTGGTGGCGCAGCTGCATGCGTATCTGGCGGTGAAGTAAGCGCTATCGTTCCCGCGCAGGCGGGAACGACGGTTATTATCTGAGCGGCGTCGGAGACGTCGCCACGCTCACATTGCCATCCTTGTCCATCGCCTGCACGCCGAAGAAGTAATTATCCTTCGACAGCTTGACGGTCGCCTCGGTCACATTCCCGACGAACAAAGCCCCCTGCCACTGCGCCGCCGTGGTCTCGCGCCAGACAATGCGGTAACCGGCCAGGTCAGGCTCGCCATTGGCCTGCCACACCAGCGACGAATCGTTTTCCAGCTTGGCGGTGCGCATCTGCACCTTCTGCGGCGCGGCCGGGGCCAGCGACAAGGTGGCCAGCGCCGCCGCGTTCACCCGCGCCACTTTCGCGATGTAATTGTAGTCGTTGAACTCGGGCAGGTCGCCATATTGCATCGCCCCTTCCTTGCGCACGTTCTGGTGCTGGTGCGCGAAGTCTTCGTTCGGCTCGGTGAAGCGCAGCGCCGCAAAGCCGCGCTCGAGGAAGGGCATATGGTCGCCCCCACGCAGATAACGGTCGCGCCGCTGGATCACATTGACCGTAAAACCGGGCACGTAGCGCTCCCCCATTTCCTTCACATGGCGCGCCAGCTGGCGCGAGGTCGAATCGTTCTCGCCGCCAGTCGCCAAGAGGGCGCGATTGCCTTCGCTGTTCTCCCTGGTCGCCGGGATCGATTCGGCGAACAGGCGCACCTGCCTGTCGTCGACGCGGCCGTCCTCGGCGCGCGAGCTGCCGATGATATCGTTGGTGAACATGCCCTGCAGGTTCAGGTTCTTGAGCCGGGCCTGTTCGGCCCAATGCGCCGCGCCCAGCAAGCCCTGCTCCTCGGCCGCCACCGCCATGAAGACGATGGTGGCGTCGAACTGGTGGCGCGCCATGACGCAGGCCATTTCCATCACCGCGGCGGTGCCGGAAGCGTCGTCGTTGGCGCCGGGCGCGTCGCCCGTGGCATCCATGATGTCGGTATTGCGCGAGTCGTAATGGCCGCTGACGACGTAGATGCGGTCTTTCGACGCGGCCTGCGTGCCGGGCAGGGTCGCCACCACGTTGACAATCTCGGTCGGGCGCGAAATGCGCGCCGACACCGGCGTGACATGGCTGTCGAAACTCACTTGCAGGCGACCGCCGGCGGCCGCGCCGCAGCGTTCCAGCTCCATCCTGATCCAGCGCCGCGCGGCGCCGATGCCGACCGTCTCCGACACCGTATCGGACATCGTATGGCGCGTCTTGAAGCCGACCAGTTTGCGCACATGCGCTTCGATGCGCTGCGGCGAAATGTCGCCGACGATCTTGTCGACCTGGGCCTGGTGGCGCGCAAGGTCGGGAGCGGTCGGCGCGGCGGGAGCGGCTGCGCCGGCACTGGAAGCAGCGGCGGCGATCAGGGCGGCCAGCAGGGATTGGGTGAACGGAACAGATGCCATGAGGGGTCCTTCGCGACGGCGACAGTTAAATGAGCGCCGTTATCTTCTCACGACCCGGCGCGCACCAGTGCGTCCATACAGCGAAAAAACTTTACTCACGCAAGCTGCGTGCCCATGAAAAAAACCCGCGGCGTTGGCGGCGGGCTTTTGGGCAAGATGCACGGCGTTTACATTTTGGCGGGGGCCGCCGCCGGCTTGGCGGCCGGGGCCGGTTTGGCGGCCGCGGCGGGCGCGGCTTTACCAGCCGCAGATGGTGCCGCAGCGGCGCCATCGAACGGCTTGCCCGCTACCTGCAAGCCCGCCTGCGACAGCTTGACCGCGCGTTTGTCGCCCACGCCCTTGACGCGCTTGGAAAAGTCGGCCCAGTCCTTGAACTCGCCGCCCTTGGTGCGTTCTTCCAGGATCAGCTTGGAGGTGGAGGGGCCGATGCCTTTTACCCCGTCGAGTGCGGCTGCGTCGGCCTTGTTCACGTCGACCTGGGCAAACGCCAGGCTCATCGTGGCCACCAGGGTGGCAACTGCCAGCATCAATTGTCGGATCATGTTGTTTCTCCTTGAGATGATGGGGACGCGATTGCGGCCCCATCAAATCAACGGATGACCCGGCACAATGTTGACCGCTCCGATTGAGCGTTATCAGAACAGCAAAACGCCAATCGTGTAGGCAGACTCTGCTGTTCTACACGCCGAACAGTTCTTCGCGCGTCACCGTCGCCGTGCCGAGCTTGCCTACGACGATGCCGCCGGCGCGGTTGGCGGTCATGATGGCGTCGGCCATCGGCATGCCGGCGCCGAGCATCGAGGCCATGGTCGCAATCACGGTGTCGCCGGCGCCGGAGACGTCGAACACTTCGCGCGCGTCGGCGTGCATGTGCAGTACGTCGCTATCCGTATACAAACTCATGCCCTCTTCCGAACGCGTGAGCAGCAGCGCGTCCAGGCGCAGCTCGGCGCGCAGGGCCTGGGCCTTGGCGGTGAGCTGTTCTTCGCTCGACCAGCTGCCGACGATGCGGCGGAACTCGGACTTGTTCGGCGTGAGCACGGTGGCCCCGGCGTAGCGCGAAAAATCGTCGCCCTTGGGATCGACCATGACGATCTTGCCGGCCGCGCGGCCCGCCTCGATCATGTGCGCCACGTTCACCAGGCTGCCCTTGTTGTAGTCGGACAGGATCACCACGTCGTAATCGGGCAGCAGTGCGTTGAACTGGGTGAGCTTGTCGCGCAGGACCGTGTCGGTCGGGGCGTCTTCGAAGTCGATGCGCAGCAGCTGCTGCTGGCGCCCGATCACGCGCAGCTTGATGATGGTGGAAATAGCGGCGTCGCGCTGCAGGAAGCTCTCGATGCGCGACTCGGCCAGGAGCTGCGCCACCTGCTCGCCGGCTTCGTCGGCGCCGACCACGCCCAGCAAGCCGCAGCGCGCGCCGAGGGCGGCCGCATTGCGCGCCACGTTGGCGGCGCCGCCCAGGCGTTCTTCGCGCTTTTCGATGCGCACGATCGGCACCGGCGCTTCGGGCGAGATGCGGCTGACGTCACCGAACCAGTAACGGTCCAGCATCACGTCGCCGACGACCAGGATGCGCACCGCGGCCAGGTCGGGCGCGGTAATGAAGGGATGGCTGTCGGCGCTGAGCAGGCGCGCCGGTGTGGCGGTGGGATTGGTCATCGTTCGGATCTAGTTCATGACATTGAGTTCTTCGGTGCGGCGCGGCGGGTAGGTCTCCCAGCGGCTGCATCCCGGGCACTGCCAGTAGAACTGGCGCGCCTTGAAGCCGCAGTGGCTGCACTGGTAGCGCGCCAGCTTCTGGGTGTAGCCGCGCACCAGGTTCTTCACCATCGACAGCTCTTCCCACACATCGGCGGGAGCGTCCATCAGGCGCGCTTCGAGCAGTTTGTCGAGGCCGAGCAGGGTCGGATTGCGGCGCAGTTCATCGATCATCAGCTGCTTGGCCGCATCCACCCCATCGAGCTCGATGACGGCCTTGAACACCACTTCGATCAGGTCGATCGAGGACGCTTCGGCCAGGTAGGAGCGCAGCAGGTTGACGCCTTCCTGCGGGCGGCCGACCTTGCGGTAGCCGTCCATCAAGCGCTGCGCGACCAGGGCCACATGCGGCACGCTTTGCTGCTCGACGCGGCGCCAGGTCACCAGCGCGCCTTCGACATCGTCCTTGACCAGCTGGGCGTCGCCGGTCAACAGCGTGGCGCGCACGTTCTTGCGGTCGGCGTGCAGGGCTTTGTCGAGCAGGGCCAGGGCATCGTCGGTGTGCATGTGGACCAGCGCATCCTGGGCCAGCTCGCAGTAGAACTGGGCGATTTCCTTCTGGCGCGCGCCGGCGCCCGATTCTTGCAGGCCGAGCGCGGCTTCGATGGCGCGCGGCCATTCCTTTTCGCGCTGGTAGATTTCGAGCAGGGCGCGGCGCGCCTGGGCGCCGTAGGGCGTGTCGAGCAGCAGGTTGAAGGTTTCTTCGGCGCGGTCGAGCAGGCCGGCCTTGAGGTAATCCATGCCCAGTTCGTACTGGCCGTGGGCCTTTTCATCGGCCGGCAGGTCGGGGCGCGAGAGCAGGTTCTGGTGGACGCGGATGGCGCGTTCGATCTCGCCGCGGCGGCGGAACAGGTTACCGAGGGCGAAATGCATCTCGACCGTTTCGGGATCGAGCTTGACGATGTCGATGAAGGCGTCGATGGCCTTGTCGGGCTGCTCGTTGAGCAGGAAGTTCAGGCCGCGAAAATATCCGCGAGGCAAGGTGCGCGATTCGGAGAGCAGTTGCTTGATGTCGACGCGTGCGGCGATCCATCCCAGGGCGAAAAATAGTGGGATGCCAAGCAACATCCAGATTTCAAATTCCATGCGGTTCTTTTTGTTGGTTTTTCAGATGGGTTAGTGCGAGGTGACTACCGGCTTACTGCTGCGTGCTGACGCTGTCCGGCTGCGGCTGGGCGACATTGGTGCGCGCCACGGTTTGCAGGGCGACAATGGTGTTCTTGTGCTTCGAGGTTTCGCGCCGGTGGCGGAACACGGTGGGCGTGACGGCGAGGATGCCGAGGGCGGCGCCGGCCACAAAAAAGCCCAGCAACATCAGCACCAGCGGGCCGCGCAGTTCGTAATTGAGGAAAAAATGCAGGTCGACTTCCTGCGTGTTTTTCAGGGCGAAACCGAAAAACAGGATAAACAGAATAAATCCAACGATGGTGGATACAAATTTCATCAGCCAGGTCCAGTCTGAAAAGGTCGCAAGTGTCGCATATTACACCAAAACAGAGGGGGTCCGGGGCAGGACGGCAGGCCGGGAAGTTGTAAAACCGGGGACAGACCCCGAAGTTGCAAAACCGGGGTCTGTCCCCGGTTTTGCAACTTTGCGGACGAAAAAAAACGGCATCCAGGGATGCCGTTCTTCTGTGTCGACAAACGACTCAGTCTTCAATAATCGGCTGCCCGACCATCGCATCTACCCGTTCGCGCAATTGCTTGCCCGGCTTGAAGTGCGGTACCCGTTTTTCGGGAACCATCACCTTGTCGCCGGACTTGGGATTGCGTCCGATGCGCGGCGGCCGGCTGTTCAGGGCAAAACTACCAAAACCACGGATCTCGATGCGCTGGCCAGTCGCCAAAGCGTTGGTCATGGCATCGAGAATGGTCTTGACAGCGTACTCCGCATCCTTGGCCACCAGCTGAGAATAGCGCTCAGCCAGGCGGTTAATCAACTCGGACTTCGTCATCTGTCGATTCCGGGTGTCTTAGTTCTTGTTGTCGAACTTAGCTTTCAACAGTGCGCCCAGGCTGGTGGTGCCCGATGCTGCATTGTTGTCGGAGGTCGATGCCATTTTCTGCATCGCTTCCTGGGTCTCGACATTGTCTTTCGCTTTGATCGACAGCTGGATGCTGCGCGCTTTGCGGTCAATGTTGATCACCAGAGCTTCAACCGAATCGCCAACCTTCAGGTGGGTACCGGCATCTTCAACGCGGTCGCGCGAGATTTCGGAAGCACGCAGGTAGCCTTCAACTTCTTCGGACAGCTGGATCACAGCGCCCTTAGGCTCGACCGACTTGACCGTACCCGTTACCAGGGAGCCTTTGTCGTTCATTGCAGCGAAGTTGTTGAATGGGTCGCCTTCGAGTTGCTTGACACCCAGGGAAACGCGCTCGCGCTCGACGTCGATCGCCAGCACGATGGCTTCCAGTTCGTCGCCCTTTTTGAAACGGCGGACAGCTTCTTCGCCGGTTTCGGTCCAGGACAGGTCGGACAGGTGCACCAGGCCGTCGATGTTGCCGGCCAGGCCGATGAACACGCCGAAGTCGGTGATCGACTTGATTGCGCCGCGGACTTTGTCGCCCTTTTTATGGGTAACGCCGAAGTCATCCCATGGATTTGCTTTGCACTGCTTCATGCCCAGCGAAATACGGCGACGCTCTTCGTCGATCTCGAGAACCATGACTTCCACTTCGTCGCCCAGCTGGACAACTTTGTTTGGTGCCACGTTCTTGTTGGTCCAGTCCATTTCGGAAACGTGAACCAGACCTTCGATACCCTGCTCGACTTCCACGAACGCGCCGTAGTCGGTGAGGTTCGTTACTTTGCCGAACAGACGGGTGCTTTGTGGGTAACGACGGGACAGACCGGTCCAAGGATCGTCGCCCAGTTGCTTCACGCCCAGCGAAACACGGTTCTTTTCCTGATCGTACTTCAGGACTTTGGCGGTGATTTCCTGGCCAACGGTCAGCACTTCCGACGGGTGACGCACACGACGCCATGCCAGATCGGTGATGTGCAGCAGGCCATCGATACCGCCCAGATCCACGAACGCGCCGTAGTCGGTGATATTTTTGACGACGCCGGTAACCACGGTGCCTTCTTTCAGCGTTTCCATCAGTTTCTGACGCTCTTCGCCCATCGATGCTTCGATGACGGCGCGGCGGGACAGAACCACGTTGTTACGCTTACGGTCGAGCTTGATGACCTTGAATTCCAGGGTCTTGCCTTCGAACGGGGTGGTGTCCTTGACAGGACGGGTGTCGACCAGCGAACCCGGCAGGAACGCGCGGATGCCGTTGGTCAGAACGGTCAGGCCGCCCTTGACTTTGCCATTGACGGTACCGACGACGATCTCGCCCGATTCCATGGCTTTTTCCAGTGCCAGCCACGACGCCAGGCGTTTTGCCTTGTCGCGCGACAGGATGGTGTCGCCGAAGCCGTTTTCCAGCGACTCAATCGCTACGGAAACGAAATCGCCGACTTGAACTTCCAGTTCGCCCTGGTCGTTCTTGAATTCTTCGATAGGAATGAAAGCTTCGGATTTGAGGCCAGCGTTCACGATCACGAAATTGTGGTCGAGACGCACGACTTCAGCGGAAATAACTTCGCCGGAGCGCATATCTTGGCGCGACAACGATTCCTCGAAGAGCGCTGCAAAACTTTCCATACCGGTTGCTTCAGTTGTTGCTGTTGACATAGTTTGTACACGAGTTAGCCAGCAGAGATCGCACCATGCGACTTAAACTGGGTTATAGGTTGATTCAACGCCTGCAATGGCACTATTGCAATTGCAAGCACCCATTGCTACTACTTAGCGTGCGCATACCATTTCAGCACTTCCTCGACCGCTTCGTCAGCGGTCATATTGGAGGTATCGAGCAGGTGCGCCCCTTCTGCCGGCATCAATGGCGCGATGGCCCGGTAAGTATCACGGTCGTCGCGCGCCTTCAAATCGGACAGGAGGTCTTCTATATTAGCAGAAAACCCCTTGTCAATCAATTGCTTATATCGGCGTTGCGCGCGCGCCTCGGTACTGGCGGTGAGAAACACCTTCAGTTGCGCGTGCGGAAAGATGACCGTCCCCATGTCGCGCCCATCGGCGACCAGGCCTGGCGCCCGGCGAAAGCCCAGTTGCAACGCGAACAGGGCCTGGCGCACGGCCGGCAGCGCGGCGATCTTCGATGCCATGTTGCCAACTTCTTCCGCGCGGATGAGTTGGGTGACATTTTCGTTCGCCAGCAGGATTTCACCGCCGCTGAAGCTGGCCGGGAGGTGTTCGGCCAGCTTGGCGAGGCCGTGTTCATCGGTCAGCGGCGTGGCGCGGCGCAGCGCCATCAGCGCGGTCAGGCGGTACAGGGCGCCGGAATCGAGGTAATGAAAGCCGAGGCGATCGGCCACCCGGTGGGCGACGGTACCCTTGCCGGAAGCGGTGGGGCCATCGATGGCGATGACGGGGATATGCGAATGTGGCATGGGACGGTGTCCTGGTGAAATCAGTAAAAACGAGCAAAACTGGCGGCCGGAACTTGCAAAACCGGGGACAGACCCCGGTTAAAAAATATGTCTCGTCGGAATTTTGTTGCAAAACCGGGGACAGACCCCGGTTAAAAAATATATTCAGTTGAGATATTGTTGCAAAACCGGGGTCTGTCCCCGGTGCGCCGGCTGCCGGTTTTGCAACTTTAAATCAGTTGGTCGTGGGCGATGCCGGCGAAGGCGTCGAAGTAGTCGGGGAAGGTCTTGGCGACGCATTTCGGGTCGTTGATGCGCATCGTGTTGCCGCGCCGCGCTTTGCCATCCAAACTTGCCAGCGAGAAGCACATCGCCATCCGGTGGTCGTCGTAGGTGTCGATCGTCGCGGCGCTCAGCTCGCCCTCGGGCGGGGTGACCGAGATGAAGTCCGGCCCCTCCACCACGATCGCGCCGAGTTTGCGCAGTTCGGTCGCCATCGCGGCCAGGCGGTCGGTTTCTTTTACGCGCCAGCTGGCAATGTTGCGAAGGGTGGTGGTGCCTTCGGCGTACAGCGCGGCCACCGCAATCGTCATCGCCGCATCGGGAATGTGGTTGAAATCGGCGTCGATGGCTTTTAACACGCCGTTCGAGCGCGCTTCGATCCAGTTGTCGCCGCGCGTGATCGTCGCGCCCATCTGCTCGAGCGCTTCGGCAAAGCGCACGTCGCCCTGGATACTGTCGCGCCCTACTCCTTCAACCCGGATCGGACCGCCGCCAATCGCGCCCGCCGCCAAAAAGTACGAGGCCGACGAGGCGTCGCCTTCCACATGAATCGTGCCCGGACTGGTGTAACGCTGCCCCGGCTGCACGGTGAACGATTGCCAGCCGTCCTGCTCGACCGTCACGCCGAAGCGCCGCATCAGGTTCAGGGTGATTTCGATGTACGGCTTGGAGATCAGCTCCCCGACCACGTCAATCGTCACCGGCTGCTCGCGCGCCATCAGCGGCGCGGCCATCAGCAGCGCGGTCAGGAACTGGCTCGACACATTCCCGCGCACCGACAGGCGCTGCGCATGGATATGCCCGCGCCGGATGCGCAGCGGCGGATATCCTTCCACCCCGGTGTACTCGATCTGGGCACCGATCGCGTTCAGGGCGTCGACCAGGTCGCCGATGGGACGCTCGTGCATGCGCGTGACGCCGTGCAGCGTGTAGTCGCCGCCAATGACGGCCAGCGCCGCTGTGAGCGGGCGGATCGCGGTGCCGGCGTTACCCATGAACAGATCGGCTTCGTGCACCGGCAAGGCGCCGCCGCCGCCATGCACGATGTGGGTGTGTTCGTCGACCTGGTCCCATCCCAGGCCCAGCGAGCGCAGTGCGCCGAGCATGACGAGCGTGTCGTCCGACGCCAGCAGGCCGATGATGGTGGTGGTGCCTTCGGCCAGCGCGGCCAGCAGCAAGGTGCGGTTGGAGATGCTCTTGGACCCCGGCAGCCGCACCACGCCCTCGACGTGCATGACGGGCTTGAGATCGATATGATGCGGATATTGCTTCTGCTGGGTCATGCTGGGGTTCCTTGAAATGCTGGGTTTATTCGGGACTCTTGTCTTGCGCCGGCGGCGTTTCGGCCGTTTCGATCGCTTCGATCCAGCGGCAGCGCGCACGCTGGGCGTTGGCGTAGACCGCTTCGAGCGCCGCGCCGTCGCCATTGGCGAGCATGGCGCGGATCGCCGTTAATTGTGCCAGATATGCATCCAACTCGCCCAACAGGGCCGGCTGGTTGGCCAGCGAGATGTCGCGCCACATCTCGGGCGAGGAGCCGGCGATGCGTGTGAAGTCCCGAAAGCCGCTGGCGGCGTACTGGAACAGCAGCCCCGCGTGGGGCTTGCGGGCGATGTCGTCGACCAGCGCGTACGCCAGCAGATGCGGCAGGTGGCTGACCGAGGCGAACACGGTGTCGTGCTCCTGCGGCGAGAGCGTGTGGATGATGGCGCCGCAGGCGCGCCACGCGGCCGCCACCTTGTCAACATCGCCGGCCGTGTTTTCGGGCAGCGGCGTGAGCACGGTCTTTTTGCCGTGGTACAGGTCGACGATGGCGGCATCCGGCCCGTTGGTTTCGCGCCCGGCGATCGGGTGCCCCGGCACGAACTGGCCGACCCGCTCCTTCATCACGGCGCGCGCCGCCGCCACCACGTCCGACTTGGTGCTGCCGGCGTCGGTGACGATGGTGCCCGCTTCCAGGTACGGCAGCAGGGACGCCAGGATCGCTGCGGTCTGCGCCACCGGTGCGGCGATCAGCACCAGGTCGGCGCCCGCCATCGCCTCCTGCACCGAAGCGGCAACCTGATCGACGATGCCAAGTTCCAGCGCGCGCGCCATCGCCTCGGGCGAGCGGCCCACGCCAACCAGGGTGCCGGCCACGCCGGCATGGCGCAGCGCGCGCGCGAACGAGCCGCCGATCAGCCCGACGCCGACAATGACGACTTTATTGAACACGTCAGGCCAGCGCTTTCTTGAGGGCGGCGATGAAGATCGCGTTTTCGGCCGGCAGGCCGATCGAGATGCGCAGCCATTGCGGCAGGCCGTAGTTGCCGACCGGGCGCACGATCACGCCTTGCTTGAGCAGCGCCAGGTTCACGCGCGCACCGGCGCCATCGTCGTCGCCGACCTTGACCAGCACGAAGTTACCGAACGAGGGCACGTACTGCAATCCCAGCTCGTCAAAGGCTTCGACAAACTGGGCGTAGCCGGCGGCGTTGTTTTTGGCGCCCTGCTCCAGGAACGGTTTGTCGTTGAGGGCGGCAATCGCCGCCGCCTGCGCCAGCGAGTTCACGTTGAACGGCTGGCGGATGCGGTTCATCAGGTCGGTCAGGGCCGGCTGCGCAATCGCAAAACCGACGCGCAGGCCGGCCAGGCCGTAGGCCTTGGAGAAGGTGCGCGAGACCAGCAAATTCGGGTACTTGCGCGCCCACTGGCTTGACTCGAACTGGTGCTCGGGCGCGAGGAACTCGTTGTAGGCTTCGTCCAGCACCACGACCACGTTGGCCGGCACTTTGTCCAGGAACGCTTCGATCTGCGCGGCCGCAATAAAGGTGCCGGTCGGGTTGTTGGGGTTGGCGATGAAGACCAGGCGCGTGTCGGCGTCAATCGCCGCCGCCATGGCGTCGAGGTCATGGCCATAGTCCCTGGCCGGCACCACGATGGCGCGCGCGCCCACGCCTTGCGTCGCCAGCGCATAAACGGCGAACGAATACTGCGAGTACACCACGGCCTGGCCTTTTTGCACAAAGGCGTGGGCGGCGATTTCCAAAATGTCGTTGCTGCCGTTACCCAGAGTGATCCAGTCGGCCGGCACCTCGTAGCGCTTGGACAGCGCCGCTTTCAGGTCGAAACCGTTGGCGTCCGGGTAGCGTCCCAGGTCGGCCACCGCTGCGGCCATGGCTTGCTGGCTCGATGCGGGCACGCCGAACGGATTTTCGTTCGACGCCAGTTTGACGATATTCGCTTCGTCGAGGCCGAACTCGCGCGCGACTTCGGCGATCGGTTTGCCCGCTTGGTAAGGGGCGATGGCGCGGACGTATTCTGGACCGAATTGCTGGGACATGGTTTTATCTCTGTAGTTGTTTTAAGGTTGTTTGATACATTGAAAATCAAAGACTGAGCGGGTACGAGCCGAGCACCTTGAAGAAGGCGGCGTTGTCGCGCAGTTCGTCGAGCGCCTTGGCCACCGCAGGGTCCTGCACGTGGCCTTCGATGTCGACATAAAAATAGTATTCCCAGGTGCCGATGCGGGCCGGGCGCGATTCAAAGCGCGTCATCGACACGCCGTTCACGGCCAGCGGCGCCAGCAGGTTGTAGACCGCGCCCGCCTTGTTCGGCACCGCCAGCACCAGCGAGGTCTGGTCGCTGCCCGAGGGGTTGGTCTGCAAGTGGCCGATGACGGCAAAACGCGTGCGGTTGTGCGGGTCGTCCTGGATGTGGCCCTTGACCACGCCGAGGCGGTACTGTTCGCCCGCCATTTCACTGGCAATCGCCGCAATCGTCTGGTCCTTGCTGGCCATGACGGCCGCTTCGGCGTTCGATACCACGGCGCGCCGTTCGATGCCGGGGTAGTTCTGGTTCAGCCAGACCTGGCACTGGGCCAGCGCCTGCGAATGCGCGCACACCACCGTCACGCCGTCCATGTTGCCGGTCTTGGTCATCAGGCTGTGGTGCACCGGGATCGAAATCTCGCCGCTGATGATGGTGGTGGTGCCGAGCATCAGGTCGAGCGTGCGGTTGACCGCCCCTTCGGACGAATTTTCGACCGGGACCACGCCGAAATCGGCGGTGCCGGCTTCGGTGGCGCGGAACACTTCGTCGATCGAGATGCACGGCAGCCCTTCGATGGCGCTGCCGAACTGCTGGAACGCGGCCTGCTCGGTGAAGGTGCCGGACGGGCCGAGATAGGCCACGGTGACGCGCTTTTCGAGCGAGCGGCAGGCCGACATGATCTCGCGGAAGATGGTCTGCACTTCGGCCGCCTTTAACGGACCCGGGTTGCGGTCGGCCACGCCGCGCAGCACCTGCGCTTCGCGTTCGGGACGGAATACGGGGGCGCTGGTTTCGGCCTTGACGTGGCCGACTTCCTGCGCCAGGCGCGCACGGGCGCTGAGAAGGCTGAGAATCTGCGCGTCGATCGCATCGATCTGTTCGCGCAATGGTGTGAGTTTGTCTGTCATGAATGCGGCATGGTTTGCGGTGAATCGGGTGTTCGCGTAGGGGAGATCCCCTGTTGTTACGTACGGCCGGCGAACTCGTTCAGGTAATCGACCAGGGCTTGCACGCCCTCGATCGGCATCGCGTTGTAGAGCGATGCGCGCATACCGCCCACGGACTTGTGGCCCTTGAGCTGCAGCAGGCCGCGCGCTTTTGCACCGGCCAGGAATTTGTCGTTGAGCGTTTCGTCGCGCAGGTAGAACGGCACGTTCATGCGCGAGCGGCAGTCTTTCGCCACGCGGTTCTGGTAAAAATCGTCGATGTCCAGGGCCGCGTACAGCAGGCCGGCCTTGGCGATGTTGCGTTGTTCGGCGGCGGCCACCCCGCCCTGGCGCAGCAGGTGCGCGAACACCAGGCCGGCGATGTAGATGCCGTAGGTCGGCGGCGTGTTGTACATCGAGTCGTGCGCGGCGACGATGCTCCAGTCGAAGGCGGACGGGCAGATCGGCAGCGCGTGCCCGAGCAGGTCCTCGCGCACGATCACGAGCGTGAGGCCGGCCGGGCCGATGTTCTTTTGCGCGCCGGCGAAAATGACGCCGTATTTGCTCACGTCGATCACGCGCGACAGAATGTGCGAGGACATGTCGGCCACGATCGGCGTCCCGCCGGCCAGGTCGGGCACGAAGTTGTATTCGACGCCGTCGATGGTTTCGTTGGTGCACAGGTGCAGGTAGGCCGCGCCGGGGGTGAGCTTCCACTCGCTTTGCGGCGGCACCGTGGTAAAGCGCCCCGCCTCACCGCTGGCAGCCACGTTGACGTTGGCGTAACGCGCCGCTTCCTTGACCGATTTGCCGGACCAGGAACCGGTATGGACGAAGTCGATGGTGGCCGGGGCGGATACGCGGCCCACCAGGTTCATCGGCACGATGGCGTTTTCGCCCAGGCCGCCGCCTTGCAGGAACAGGATCTTGTAGTTGGCGGGGACGTTCAGCAGCAGGCGCAGGTCGCGCACGGCCGCTTGGTAGATCGAGATGAACTCGGGGCCGCGGTGACTCATCTCCATCACCGACATGCCGCTGCCGTGCCAGTCGAGCATGTCGGCGGCGGCCTCTTGCAGCACTTCCTTGGGCAGGACGGCGGGGCCGGCGGAGAAGTTGTAGATCTGGGTCACGGAGGTCCTTGCAAGTGGGATGAACGACTATTTGGCGGTGGCGGTGGCGGCGGCAGTCGCTTCCTGCATGATCTTACCCATGCGCGGCATCATTATCTTCTGACTCATCTGCATGGACTCGCTCATAATCTGCGGCGTGGCGGCCAGCATCTTGGCGCCCACCGGGCTACGGTAAAACGCGGCGATCTGCTCGATTTCGGCCACCGTAAAGCGGCTCGCGTAGAGCGGCACGACTGCTTCGACCATTTCCTCGACCAGAGCAGGGTCTTCAAACACGTGCTGGACGCGCGCGGCGACCTCCGGCACTTTCTTGGTCGCTTCGGCCAGGGCCGCCTTCTTCTGCGCGGCGCTCAGGCGTGGGTTGTTGTTGATGACGGCAGTGGCGGTGTCGAGAATCATCTGCGGCATGGTCGCCTTCATCTGCTCGAAACTATCCTTGATCATCTTGCGCGTGCCCATCGACGCGAGCAGCGCGCGCGTGGCCTTGTCCGCGGCCGGGTCGATCGCAGCCTTCTGGGCAAACACCGGCGTGGCCACCAGGGCCAGCGCGGTACACATTATGGCGGTCAGTTTTTTCATGATAACTCTCCAAACGGAAACGTGGATGCCCGGGACAAGCGCAAAAAAGAAAAAGGGCCGGCATCATTCTCGCACGAAGTGCGAAAATGATGCCGGCCCCGCGCCGTGTTTACTCCGGCGGCGTTTCGAGGTCGACGTCTTCGAGGTCGGTTTCGACGATGCGCTGCAGGCCGCTCAACTTGGTGCCGTCTTCGACCGCGATCAGGGTCACGCCTTGCGTAGCGCGGCCCATTTCGCGGATTTCCGACACGCGCGTGCGGATCAAGACGCCGCCGGTGGTGATCAGCATGATCTCGTCGCTCGGTTCGACCAGGGTGGCGGCGACCACGCGGCCGTTACGCTCGCTGGTCTGGATCGCGATCATGCCCTTGGTGCCGCGCCCGTGGCGGGTGTACTCGGTGATCGGAGTACGCTTGCCGAAGCCGTTTTCGGTCGCCGTGAGCACCGACTGCTGCTCGTTCTCGGCCACCAGCAGGGCGATCACGTTCTGGCCCTCTTCCAGGTTCATGCCGCGCACGCCGCGCGCGGTACGGCCCATCGGACGCACATCGTTCTCGTCGAAGCGCACCGCCTTGCCGGAGTCGGAGAACAGCATCACATCGTGCTCGCCATCGGTCAGCGCGGCGCCGATCAGGAAGTCGCCGTCGTCCAGGTCGACCGCGATGATGCCGGCCTTGCGTGGATTGCTGAAGTCCTTGAGCGGCGTCTTCTTGACGGTACCGAGGCTGGTCGCCATGAACACGTAGTGGTCTTCCGGGAAGGTGCGGTTCACGCCCGACAGCGGCAGCACCACAGTGATCTTCTCGTTGTCCTGCAGCGGGAACATGTTGACGATCGGTTTGCCGCGCGAGTTGCGCGAGCCTTGCGGCACTTCCCACACCTTGAGCCAGTACATGCGGCCGCGGTTCGAGAAGCACAGGATGTAATCGTGCGTGTTGGCGATAAACAGCTGGTCGATCCAGTCTTCTTCCTTGGTCGCCATGGCCTGCTTGCCGCGTCCACCGCGCTTTTGCGCGCGGTATTCGGAGATCGGCTGCGACTTCATGTAGCCGGTGTGCGACAGCGTCACGACCATGTCCTGCGGCGTGATCAAATCTTCGGTCTCCAGATCGGTGGCATTGTGCTCGATGGTCGAGCGGCGCACGTCCTTGTTGCCGACGCCGTACTCGTTCATGATCACCGTCATTTCGTCGGTGATGATGACGGTCACGCGCTCCGGCTTGGCCAGGATGTCGAGCAGGTCGGCGATGTGCGCCATGATGTCTTTGTACTCGTTGACGATCTTGTCCTGCTCAAGGCCGGTCAGGCGTTGCAGGCGCATCTGCAAGATCTCTTGCGCCTGTTCGTCGGACAGCTTGTACTGGCCATCGGGCTGCATGCCGTAGTGCTTCGGCAGGTGCTCCGGACGGAAGGCCTCGACGCCGCCGACGGTGGTGCCTTCGGCGGTACGCAGCAGCATTTCGCGCACCAGCGACGAGTCCCACGCGCGCGCCATCAGTTCGGTCTTGGCGATCGGTGGCGACGGCGCGGCCTTGATGATGGCGATGAAGTCGTCGATATTGGCCAGGGCGACGGCCAGGCCTTCGAGCATGTGGCCGCGTTCGCGCGCCTTGCGCAGTTCGAACACGGTGCGGCGCGTGACCACTTCGCGCCGGTGCGACAGGAAGCATTGCAGCATCTGCTTGAGGTTCAGCAGTTTCGGCTGGCCGTTGACCAGCGCGACCATGTTCATGCCGAAGGTGTCCTGCAACTGGGTCTGCTTGTACAGATTGTTGAGCACGACTTCCGGCACTTCGCCGCGTTTCAGTTCGATGACCACGCGCATGCCCGATTTGTCGGACTCGTCGCGGATGTCGGAAATGCCTTCGAGCTTCTTGTCGCGCACGTTCTCGGCGATGCGCTCGAGCAGGGACTTTTTGTTGACCTGGTACGGCAGCTCGTCGACGATGATCGCGATGCGCCCGCCATCCTTGCCGTATTCCTCGAAGTGGGTCTTGGCGCGCATGACCACGCGGCCACGCCCGGTGCGGTAGCCGTCGCGCACGCCCGAGACGCCGTAGATGATGCCGGCGGTCGGGAAGTCCGGCGCCGGGATGATCTCGATCAGCTCGTCGATGGTGCAGTCCGGATTGCGCAGCACGTGCAGGGCGCCGTTGACGATCTCGGTCAGGTTGTGCGGCGGGATGTTGGTGGCCATGCCGACCGCGATGCCGGACGAGCCGTTGATCAGCAGGTTGGGAATCCGGGTCGGCAGCACCGTCGGTTCTTTTTCCTTGCCATCATAGTTGGGCTGGAAGTCGACCGTATCCTTGTCGATATCGGCCAGGATCTCGCCGGCGATCTTGTCGAGGCGGCACTCGGTGTAACGCATCGCCGCGGCGCTGTCGCCGTCGACCGAGCCGAAGTTGCCCTGGCCATCGATCAAGGTGTAGCGCAAGGAGAAATCCTGGGCCATGCGCACCAGCGTGTCGTAGATCGACGCGTCGCCGTGCGGGTGGTACTTACCCATGGTTTCGCCGACCACGCGCGCGCACTTCACGTACGGGCGGTTGTACACATTGTTCATTTCGTGCATGGCGAACAAGACGCGGCGGTGCACCGGCTTCAAGCCGTCGCGCACATCCGGCAAGGCACGGCCCACGATCACGCTCATCGCGTAATCGAGGTAGCTCTTGCGCATCTCTTCTTCGAGGGAAATGGGGATTGTTTCTTTTGCGAATTGATCCATTGGCGGGACTGATCTCAGGCTGTGGTTATATTAGCTGTACGCAAATGCTGGAACGGCGCCACCGGCGTTTCGGCGCGGTTGTCGACGTCCCCTGCTGCATGTTCGATGCCGCCAGCGGGACGGGTGCACAACGATGGTGCGCCCACCTACTTAGCTACAGACAAGCGTGGGATTTTAGCATGCGCGGTATGGCAGTTGCGCAAATCCTAAATGTAGGGCAATGAAACAAGCGTGATCGAAATCATAAAAACGTTCACATTTTGTCAACCCGATGATGACACGCCAGACACGATGTTGCACGAAAACAACGTGATGCACCACATTGCAGCACGATTGTTTTAACAGCCTTCGTGCTAATTAAGCGCCTGTGGCAAAATGGCCCAGAAGTTAATTGCCTGTTTCACAAGCTGTCACGAAACTGTCACGGGTAATGGCTGGGGCAAGCTGTTACTATCTTGTCCACGCACGAAAAGTTGCGCAGCTATAAAGCTGCGGATATCACCCCCGAAAGGAAGAAAAACTATGAAAAAACTCGTCTCGCTCATGCTCGCGGCTTCCGCGATTGCAGGCAGCGCACTGGCACAACAGTCGCCACCGTTCGCTCCTGTAACCACCGACATCATGGCACCGAAGCCAAACAGCGCCTATGTCCAGGATGCCCGTGGCGTGATCGCGCGCGATCCTTTCGGCCTGTGCTGGCGCACTGGCTACTGGACCCCGGCCGATGCGGTTCCAGGTTGCGACCTGCCGCTGTGCGTTGAGCCAGCGAAACTGGAAAACGGCAAATGCGTCACGCCGCCAGTAGCCGTGGTTCAGCCTCCGATCGCCCCGGGAGCCCAGCCAGTCACGCCTGTCGGCCCGGTCGTGACGTCGGAAAAAGTGAGTTTCTCCGCTGACGCGCTGTTCGACTTCGACAAGTCGGTCCTGAAAGCGGAAGGCAAGAGCAAGCTGGACGACCTGAGCTCGAAACTGCAAGGCGTGAACCTGGAAGTCATCATCGCCGTCGGCCACACCGACTCGGTCGGTACCGATGCGTACAACCAGAAGCTGTCGATCCGCCGCGCTGAAGCTGTCAAGGCTTACCTGCAAGCCAAAGGCATCGAAGCGAACCGCATCTACACCGAAGGCAAGGGCGAAACGCAGCCAGTAGCCGACAACAAGTCCGCTGAAGGCCGCGCCAAGAACCGCCGCGTTGAAGTTGAAGTCGTCGGCACCCGCGCCAAGTAAGCTGCGCGCCTGACAGCTTGTTCGCCCGGGCCGATCGGCCTGGCGGCAAGCTGGCTGGGACGACGATTCGCTGCGTCAAAAAAACACCCCTCGCGCAGGGGTGTTTTTTTTGCCCGCTGTGCGCTGCGGCAGCGTCCCTCTTGCTTCTTACGCGCCGTGCGCGGCGAGTCCTTCCGCCAGCAACGCCTGCTGCACCGGCGCGCGCGCCGCCACGCGCGCCATGTAGGCCTTCAATGCCGGCACGGCCTCAAACCCGATACCGAAGTCGATGGCCCAGCGGGTCACGGCGAACAGATACGCATCGGCCACCGAAAATTGCGGCCCCAGGATAAAAGCGCGGCCATCGGCCAGCAGGCGGTCGAGATAGCCCAGCTTGGCGATCACCGGACGCTCGGCATCGGCGCGGCTGGCGCCATCGGCCAGGTAAAACAGCGGCGTATACGCCTTGGCATAATCGGACGACACATAATTCAATATCTCGTGCAGGCGGGCGCGCCCGAGCGTGCCGTTGGCCGGCGCCAGCGCCGGCGCATGCTGGTCGGCCAGATACTGCAGCACCGCCACGCCCTCGGTCAGCAACACCCCCTCGCCGATCTCAATGGCCGGCACGCTCCCCTTGGGGTTGACGGCATAGTAATCGGCGCCGTCGGCCAGCTGATGGCGGCGCAGGTCGACCCTGATCAACTGGTGCGGCACACCCGCCTCGCGCAGCACGATATGCGGTGCCAATGAACAAGTGCCGGGGGAATAGTACAGCTTCATCATGACGATCCTTTCGGTGGGGAAGAAGGCCCGTATAATAGCCGCCGTGGTTACCAAAGGATACGAAGTAACCCTGGGTAAGAAGAATAATCCGGTTTCCGTTCGGTAACTAAGTCACCGCACGGTAAGCCACTGATGGGGAGCCGTCGCGATGGCCTTGAAGATGCGCAAGAGTAAAGTCGGCATGCCGGTACCGCGCTGCGCGGTAGGCACCTGCATGTGGCTGCTGGGTGGCGCCTGGACCCCGACCCTGCTGTGGAATCTCAGCGGCGATGCGCGCCGTTTCGGCGAGCTGCGCGCCGACATTCCCGGCATTTCCGCCAAGGTCCTGTCCGGCCGGCTGAAAGACCTGGAAGAAAAAGGCGTCGTCATCCGCACCCTGATGGCCACCTCGCCGCCCTCGGCCGAATACAGCCTGTCGGTGCTGGGACGCGAACTGCTTCCGGCGATCAACGAAATCGCCCGCATCGGCGAGCGGCTCAAGGTGGAGCAGGAAAGCGGCAAGATCACCATTGACGCCAGCACGGCCGAAAGCGGTGCGGACTGAGGGCGGCCGGCGGTTTTTTTTATGCATGCGTCCGTCGCATTCCCTGATTTCCCGCTATTATTCCGCGTATGAATGCCGACCCTCTAGAAATCCAGAAATTTAGCGAACTTGCCCACCGCTGGTGGGATCCGACCTCCGAGTTCAAGCCCTTGCACGAGATCAACCCGCTGCGTCTCGAATGGATCAACGCGCGCGCCGCGCTGTCCGGCAAAAAGGTGATCGACATTGGCTGCGGCGGCGGCATCCTGACCGAATCGATGGCGCGCAAAGGCGCCGACGCCACCGGCATCGACCTGTCCGACAAAGCGCTCAAGGTCGCCGACCTGCACAGCCTCGAGTCCGGCGTGCAGGTGCGCTACGAACTGATCGCCGCCGAAGACATGGCCGCGCGCGAAGCGGGCCAGTACGACGTGGTCACCTGCATGGAAATGCTCGAACACGTGCCCGATCCGGGTGCCATCGTGAAAGCAGCCGCGACCCTGGTCAAGCCAGGCGGGCAGGTGTTTTTCTCGACCATCAACCGCAATCCCAAAGCTTATTTATATGCCGTGGTCGGCGCCGAATACCTGCTGCGCATGCTGCCCAAGGGCACCCATGACTACGGTAAATTCATCACCCCCTCCGAACTGGCGCAATTCGTGCGTGCCGCCGGTCTCCAGGTGGACGGGCTCAAGGGCATGACCTACAATCCGCTGACCAAGATCTACTCCCTGAACCAGGACACCAGCGTCAACTATCTGGTCGCCTGCAGCCGTCCCCTGTAAAGCCCTTCCCGACCGCCGAGCCGCCGCCATGACCTTTCCTCTTTCCCCAGCGGCGCCGCGCGCCGTCCTGTTCGACCTCGACGGCACCCTGGCCGACACCGCGCCCGACCTGGCGGCGGCGGTCAACCGCCTGCGCGCCGACCGCGGCCTCGAGCCGACCCCGTACGCGCTGCTGCGCCCGACCGCCTCGGCCGGCGCGCGCGGCATGATTGGGGCCGCCTTCGGCCTGGCGCCAGGCGACGCCGGCTACGAAGCCTTGCGGATGACATGGTTCGACTACTACCAGGCCGACATGGCCTCGCACAGCACCCTGTTCGGCGGCGTGCCCGAACTGCTCGCCGGCATCAGCGCGGCCGGCATAGCGTGGGGCATCGTCACCAACAAACCGGCGCGTTTTACCGATCCCTTGATTCCCCTGATCGGGCTCGAGCACGCCGGCTGCATCGTTTCCGGCGACACCACCGCGCACGCCAAGCCGCATCCGGCGCCGCTGTTCGAAGGCGCGCGCCGGCTCGGCATTGCACCGGAACAGTGCTGGTACGTGGGAGATGATTTGCGCGACATCGAAGCCGGGCGCGCGGCCGGCATGATCACCGTGGCCTGCGCCTGGGGCTACTGCGGCGCGGTCGAGCCGACCCAATGGGGCGCCGACTACCTGCTCGACACGCCGCAGGATCTGCTCGAACTGCTGCGCGCAACTAGTGCCGCGACGGCGCCGGCGGCACTGGTGGCCTAAAGCGCGGCGGGCTGACGGGTTCGTCCTGGCGGGCCTGGTCCGGCCACCCCCAAAACACAACGCCTGGCCGCGCTTTTTCAAGCAGCGGCCAGGCGTTGTTGATTCCACGATAGACGATGCGTCCTTACTGGCGCATGGTCCGGCGCTGATCGATCAGCTCAGGGTCCAGTTGTATTCGACTTTGGTCCAGGTGCTGTCAGGACGGCCGTCTTTGCTGCCCGGCTTGAATTTGCAGGCGCTGATGGCGCTCATTGCGGCTTTATCCAAGCTCTTGAAGCCGCTGGTCTTGTCCAGTTTCGCTTCCAGCACCTTGCCTTCGGCCGACACCAGGAAAGCCATGCTGACCACGCCCTGCTCTTCGTTCATCAACGATGCTTTAGGATAGTCGGCCTTGCAGCTTTTAGCGTCGAACACCGCTGGTACGTCTGCTGCGAATGCCACGTTGGCGGTCGCTGCTACGATCAGTGCTGCGCAAAGGCGGAAAGTCGTCTTGGTCATCATTGCTGTTCTCCTGGAATGGGGTTAGAGGGTTTGACTTGACTGCGGAGTCATCGTCACAGCCAAGAGAATAGCTGTAAAAGTGCCATGTGGCAATTTATTTGATGCGTTTAAGAAATTTTATTTTCTTTTGTGGTCATTTTTTGACAGCCTGGCCATGAGTTTTTGCTTGACACGAGAGTGGCACAGTGATGTGGATTTGAGGTACAATGGCTGTTCTGTGGGGGCGACCTGGTTTCGACGTGGGTTGCAAAGCAGCGCAGGGCATACCGAGGGCGGGCTACCTCGTAAATACAACCTGAAAAACTTAACTGCAAACGATAACTCGTACGCACTCGCAGCTTAATTGCTGCTAGCTCTAGAACACCTCGTCCCTGGGGTGGGCCGTCAAAAGCTCTAGAGTCATTTACAGGGACTCGTCTTGAACTGGGTTACTTAGTTCCGGACTAAATAATAGGTAACTCGCTTGTACACAGCGTGCACGTCCGCGTTGTACCGGTTAAATTAAATGGCAGTGCTAAGTATGTAGAACTGTCTGTAGAGTGCTTGCGGACGCGGGTTCGATTCCCGCCGCCTCCACCACCGTATGCAAAAAAAACCGCCCTTGGGCGGTTTTTTTTCGTTTGCGCTAACGGGCGGCGGGAACCGAACCCGCGTCGCGGGGGCGGAATCGGGAATTCGTCGGGCACGCCCGACGCCGATGGAGCGACTCGCGCTTGCAAGCGCGAGGCTATGAATCGGGAATTCGCCGGGCATGCCCGGCGCCCACGAAGCGACTTGCGCTTGCAAGCGCAAGGCTCTCCGATTCCCTGACCAGAGGGAAATCGCTGCGCGATTTCTTGCCTTTCGCCTCTGCATTCAAAAACCGCCCGAGGGCGGTTTTTTTCTACTTAACATCATTCCTTAGAGAAACCAAAACAAAGCTGGCGATAACCGCAGCGCGGCATGCATCAATCAAGAATACCTAACGCTCAAATTAGCCCGCCGCGTACCCCGCCTGAGCAAAGACGCCAAACATAAAACGCCTCCGGCGGCACAGCGACGAACTGGAACGCCTCGGCATTACCGCTGGCCGGCGTGCTGTGCGAACTCAGCGCGACGCGCAGCCTGCTGGCATTCGCCGGCACCGTCACCTTAAAATATCACCAGTAACCAGTCTGCGCCGACATATTCGTCGCCATCTGGTTGTTACCAATCGGAACAATGACAGGCATCGTATCAGCAGCATGATCACGCACCCTTACGTCCCCCGTCGCCTCGGGCGAAAGCCATGCACATCGCCCCACAGCACTGGATAACTGCCGCTTGGATCCGAACACAAGGCATTCGTGGTCGGGTTCTGCAAACCAGGCGAGACCACCGACTCTGCAAGCAGATTCCCGCTGGCCACATCAAACTGACGGGACTTGATGTAACCCAGGCACCAATGATTTCCACCCAGGTGACCGCATAACTACTGTTGGCAAACAGGGCCGAACTAGTCTGGGCACCGTACGTCGCCGCCTTGGAGACGACGACAGGCCCAGAGGCACGCGTGCCATTTCGATAGAACAACTGGGCGAACACCTTGTACTTGTCGATATCCGCCGTCGGCGCGCTCCATGACACCACATAGTTACCGCTCTCATTCATCGACAGCCTGCCGTCCACATGCCCGCGGGTCACATCCACACTCACGCGCGAGGGCGGCTCATCGCGGTCGTTGGCGTAATCAAAACGGCGCTGCCAGGGATCGGAGCACTCGCCGATGTCCACGGACGTGGACGTAATCACCTGGTCGCCTACTGCTCCCGACGAGCTCGTAAAACTATTCGGGCTCCGTGTCTACGCGTTATTTTTTGAACTGAAATTTCGACTGTGCCTTGCGCTCAAGAGCGGCGCTTGCTTCATCAGCGATATCTTCCTTACTTCGCATACCCGTTCCGGAAAAATACGTCTTGTATCCGTCTGGGAGACCGGAGACATCGCTTAGTGCCCCCTCGAAATCGCACGTTTTCAATTTTGCCTCGGCGCGAAATAAAAGCGACGAATTTGTGTAGTAGTAATTTTTAGCAGCCTCACCAATTTTCACAGCATCACCGAACCGCTCGATTGCTTCAATTGTGGATCCATTTTGAAAAAGCAAAATTCCAAGTGCGTGGAAGTCAGCCGGCTCTAGTCCATCAATTTCTAAAACATATTGCAAGTCAACAATCGCTCCATCAACGTCCCCCATAAGAGTTTTTACTGCGGCACGCTCTCGGCGGCCAGCGATTTCGGTTGATGAATCCTGCACAAGCCAATCACACAATTCGATTGCCTTTTCATAATTCTTCCTACAAGCATAGTCATATGCAGTTTTCAAAATTGACGCAAGTTCAAGCTCAGATTTCGGTCTAGTAGATTCCATTTTTCCCATCACTTTCTCACGCTATAGTCAACTTTATTGCCGCCACATTCCTCGCTCACCAATCCACTTGCGCAGGTTTCGACATCTGCATAACCGCCGGTTACGCCGGTCACACTCCGTTTTTTACGTCTTTCTGCGCGCTGTTGCATCTGTTCATAAATCAAATTCCGACATTGTATCGCGCATCTTTACTATCCGTAATAGTTCTACGGCTTCTTGTTCAGTGAGGATGGCATCGGCAATCAAAACTTCCCAAGCTTTTTCGAGAATATTTTTCCCTTTAGGTGTAGCTAGGCTGTCTGTGTTGTGGATTTTATCAGTAACTTATATTGAGCAAATTACAAAGCGTCGCAGAGTTTCTATATGGAAACGCAATCAACAACATTTGGAATGAACGATACTTTAGTATGTTTCGTTCTAGTGCGGGAAGTAGTTTTGGCATATCCTGTTCGATGCTTTTCTAAATTAGCTAAGGACGTAATTTCCTTCTTTTATCTCGTTTATGGCTTTTGCTAATTTTTGCATTTCAAAATTTGAAGCTCTTAATGTGTCAATAGTGACATTACTTCCCACGGAAAACGAATGATTCCGTTGACTTGTTCCTTCAAATGCTTTGGGGTAGTAATAGGAAAAATTCAGAATGAAGACTCTTCCTTGTTTTCTATCTGACCATACTTTGTAAGTATTTAATATGCAATAGCTTAGGTCGCTTTCCTTGATTTCAGCAATTTCACAAAACTTTTGGAAGTCTATAGCTTTTCTAATCTGCTTATTAAACCACCAGTTTTTTATTGGATTAGCTACGACAACAACAACAACAGCAATTGCTGTCAACAAGTAACTTCCAAAGCCCCAATCAGCCATAATTGATATTTACTCCTCTATTTTTTGAACGCGTTTTTTTCGAACTCGTGAAAGAATTCTCTGAAATCATTGCAAAGCGATCTAAAATATTTGGCTACCTCTTCCAATTCATCTATGTGAACAACTCGAATGCAACAGCCCACAGAATCGGGTATATACGATGAGAAGAGAAATTCGCTTTGCCTTACCTGCTTAACGGTTAGCTTTCCGTCACTATCTTTAGAACATTCGAAAATCGGCGTGTCAACGACAATAATTGGAAACGCAAAATTTAGGCTCGGCAGAGTTCCTTCGTAACTCTTCCTAGTGATGACATCGCAAGCCTTAAGAACTGCCATGGAAGCCGTATAAGCAGTATCCTTATCGTTTAGGGCTTGGCGCATTGCATAACCTGACCGATTGGAGCGGGCGAAATATTTTGACCATAGCTCACTCTTGGTATTGACTGAATCTACTATGGCTGAGCGTGCATCTTTGGACATCACTGAAAAGGCAAACTGTCTATTGTAGTTAGCTAGTGCATCTTCGGAAACAAACACTATCCATGGCTGTTCTGAAGACTTGCACTCGAGAACACATGTTAGACTTAGAATGCCGAGATTGTCGGGATCAATAGCAATTACATCTAATTCTCTTGGTTTGTTCTCTTGGGCATCTAAGACAATGCTTGATTGTCTTACTTCAAATCCGTGTTTTCGGAACGGAACAGCAGCATTCATCTCAAGCGGAAAACCTGTTTTTTCGAGCCACGTTAATATTCTTTTCTCTAAAGAGCTTTTATTATTTAACTGTTCTTGTTCGCTCATTTAGAACTTTCGAGGTCGATCTCGCCCGATATCTCGCCTTCTTCTTTGTCTGCCAGGTTTATCTGCTCCAACATCCTGTATAAATTAAATAACTTCAAGATGGTGTCATTATGTATCATTTTCAGGAAGTCGTTCAAATCCATCTGCTTGTTCTTCGATGAGCTTATTTCTATACATAGATGCGTGACGTGATTGTGAATTATTGGAAGATAGATGTGTTTCTGTAGATTTGAAAGCTTCTTCAGCAATTGGTAGCCTTTATCGCGAAGAAACAAATTAAGCGAGTCGGCGAATTCTTGGTGTTGTGGATAAGTGAAGGAAATTGCATCTGCAAGCGTCCCGTTCAATGTGACCCTATCTTCCATTAACTCAACGATTTCTTTGTCTTCGTTTTCGAACTTTAGGTCTTCAAAGATCAGAAAAATTGCGAATCCGAGACTGTCGATCATCGCATGCGCATTCGAAATAAATGAAAATGCGTATGTTTCGAACAAATCTCTAGGAGTCAAATTTTCGCCAACAGTATTTCCCAATCTTTCTTTTATTAATGATAGCTTGGTTGTACTTTCTTGGAAATCTTCAAACAAAATTAGCGAATAATTTCCTCGCTTCTGTAGCGATTGCAAGCAACGATTAACTCTTCCTCTTCTTTTTTCGTCTTTAAATTTTTTCAGGAATTCAGGAACTGCGATGCCTGTCATTCTTATTTCTCCAATTAATTTTACTCTCTGTTTTTCTTGCCAAACTTCCTAATTTTAGTCCGATATACCCTGAAAAATTAAAGTTATGCGTCAGATTTATCCGTGTTCTTTTGCTACACTATACACTTACCAACTCTTGTTTTGGGTGGTTCACTTTTGTGGTTCACGTCGAAACCATCGCATAAGAAAAAGCTAGAGAATTCAAGGGCTTACATAATTCATGGTAGAAACGGTCGATTCCCGCCGCCTCCACCACCGTATGCAAAAAAACCCGCCCTTGGGCGGTTTTTTTTCGCTTGCGCTAACGGGCGGTGGGAATCGAAGCCGCGGGCCGCGGGGGCGGAATCGGGAATTCGTCGGGCACGCCCGACACCGATGGAGCGACTTGCGCTTGCAAGCGCAAGGCTCTCCGATTCCCTGACCAGAGGGAAATCGCTGCGCGATTTCTTGCCTTTCGCCTCTGCCCGTCTGAAAATCGCCCGAAGGGCGATTTTTCCTCAGCGAATCATGACCGGTGGAATCACTGCGCAATCAGAAACAAACCGAGAACTACTGCGGTCTTGTCAGCGGAAGCCATGCACGCACGCATGAGCATTACCTGCCGCGCAACTTCTCAAGTATCTTCAGATCATAACCAGCCTGTTCAAGCGGCCTGCTCAACGGCGAGTCCTCGATTTCAAACGCGGGCAACTGGACCGGCGCATCCGGGATATGCGGAGAACTTGTGTGATAAATCAGCCACTGCTTCGAATAGTCCTGCGAACGCGCCCTCTTGAAACCGGAGCCAACTACCCTCACGATTTCCGGATTCACGCCGCGCCCGCATGAGGAGATTCCCGAGTCGACCACAAACGTATCGCCGGCCTTCACCGTCCCCTTGAACACCCGGTCGATCCGGAATTTGGCGCGCTCAAATGTCATCTTGAAATCCGGATGAGGCAACTTGGCCTCATGCACCATCTTCACATCGATCACGGTAGCGGCCACGACAAACTGCGCGCCGTCAAAATTGGACTTCACCCGGCGCGGTGTCTCCGCCCAGAACTCGGCTGCCAGGGGCTGGCAAGCCATCGCACCGGGCGCGGCGAACTGGGCGGCAAGCAAACAGGCTACAACGATACGCATCGATGGCGGCTTCATAAAAGACATTCAATAAACAGGCGAAAAGACGATCAAGCCAAGCGATATTGCCAATAGCAATGCGCTCAACTGTTTGCAAAGCAACGCCACGTGCATGCCCATCAACGTACCCTATTTTTGCGAAAACGCCAACATGCCTTTTGCGCGTCCAGATCGCAACGCCGCAAATTAGCCTATTTTTCCAAGCTGAGCGACGGTGCCTTGGATTCCCGCCTGCGCCGGAAGTCATTTCTGCCGATGGCAGGAATGACGGAGCATCAGCTTGGCGGCATGCCCGCCCGGGGTAGCGCGCAGGCGGCGCGCCGGTTCGTAGCCATCCATCCCCGGCAATCCGATATCGAGAATAAACGCATCGACCGGCTCCTGCACTGCCAGGCGCAAGCCGGCGTCGCCATCGCCCACCACGCGCACCTGATACCCCTGGGCGCCGATCAGCACCGCCAGCCACAACCGCACCCCGCAGCGCCGGGATGGACCCGGGATCGCCCCCGCCCGCCATCTGCATCGTGCCCCGAGGGTTTCTGTCCGAGCGCCATGTTACCAATCATGGGCTGCCTGACGCAGGCTGTTTGGCACCGCGTGCCACCAAGCTGCATCATCGCGCTTGACGATGATGCGACGGATGTCACATAATGGTGGCACTCGTCGCACCTTTGAAGATTCCATGGCCATTCCCTCCATTTCCGAACTGATCGTCCTCAAGTCCCTGTGGCGGCAGCAGCCCCTGAGCGCACGCGAAATCCACCAGCAGGTCGAAGCCGAACTGGGCTGGTCGTACTCCTCGACGCGCAAGACGCTCGAACGCATGCTGGAAAAGGGTTCCATCACCCAGTCCACCCTGCACGGCGTGCAAGTCTACGAGGCCGTGCTGGAAAAAGTCGGCACCCTCGCCTCCTTCGCGCGCGACTTCGGCAAGCGCGTGATGGAGATGGATGCGCCCTTACCGGTCACCATGTTCACCGGCAGCAAGCTGGTCGATGACCTTGAACTCACCCGGCTCGAACAACTGCTGCACGACTGGCCCGACGACAACGGTGACGACAAATGAGCCCGGCCGATCTGCTGATGGCGCGCTTCCTGCTCGCCAGCGCTGGTTGCCTGGCGGCCGGCCTGGCCGTGTGGGCGGTCACCGCGCTGTGCCGGCGCAAGCTGCCCGATTTTGCCGCGCAGCGCTCCCTGTGGCTGCTGAGCCAGGTCACGATCGTAGCCGCCTTCCTGGTGATCCTGCTGCCGCACAGCGAACGCCTGCGCATCATTCCACAGATCGACCTGGAGAACGTCGCGCAAAACGGCGTGCCAAGCGCCACGGTCACGGCAACAAAGGCGCCGCCCGCCGGCACCCCGGCCGCCAGCGGCGCGCCGGCCAGCGAGACAAGCTGGCTGGCCAGCGGCGCCCGAGCCTGGCTGCTGATCTACCTGTTCGGCCTGGGCTATTCGATCATCAAGCTGGTGCATGCGCGACGCATGCTCAACGGCCTGGCCGCCGCCGGATCGCGGATCGACACGCGCCACCCGCACGACGGCTTTGCCGGTCCCGCGCCGGCAGTACCGGCACCGGACGTGATCGAAGTCGACGCCCCCATCTCGCCCATGCTGTTCGGCCTCATCAAACCGCGCCTGCTGCTGCCGCGCCACCTGCGCAGCCTGGCGCCGGTACAGCAGCAATTAATCGTCGCCCACGAACTGACCCACCTGCGGCGCCGCGACCTGCAATGGATGAGCGCCGGCGTGCTGCTCCAGACCCTGCTCTGGTTCAACCCCTTCATGCGCCTGCTGCGGGTAAACCTGTCGTGGGCGCAAGAACTCGGCTGCGACCGCGAGGTGTTGCGCGGACGTCCGCAGCTCCAGCGCAAGGCTTACGCGGCGGCCCTGGTGGCGCAACTGCGCTTGCAGCACCACACGGTTGCGACGGCGCTGGCCTTCGGCGGTGTCAGCGAGCGCAGCGTGGCGGCGCGCATCGCGCTGATCCGCGAACCGGCCGGCGCGCCGCGTCCCTTCTGGGCACGCTGCGCCGCGCTCGCCAGTCTGGCCGGCATCGTGCTGGGCAGCCTGGCCTTCCAGCCGGCGTTGGCCTGGCGCATCGACGCCGCCCCGCCTGCGCTGCAGAACACGTCGCCGTTGCCGGCCAGCGCCAGCACCGGCACCAGCAACAGCGCCGTCTTGCTGAGCTGCACGGCAATGATCGACGCCGCCAGCGGCCAGCGGCTGGTGCACGAAGGCCAGTGCGACGAGCGCGTAACGCCGGCCTCAACCTTCAACATTGTTGTCAGCCTGATGGGCTACGACAGCGGCTTTCTGCGGGACGAACATGCCCCGCGGCTGCCATTCAAGGCCGGCTACGCCGACTGGAACGATTCCTGGCGCGCCAGTACCGACCCGTCCAGCTGGATGCGCAATTCCACCGTGTGGTACGCCCAGCAAGTCACGGCCCACCTTGGCACGGCGCAATTTCAGCGCTACATCAACCGCTTTGACTATGGCAACCGCGACGTCCTGAGCGGGGCCGGCGACGACAACGCCCTCACGCTGCCCTGGATCAGTTCGACCCTGGTCATCTCGCCCGTCGAACAGCTTGCCTTCCTGCGCAAGGTGGTCAAGCGCGAGCTGGGGCTGGCGCCGGCAGCGTACGACATGACGGCCCGCATCACCCGGCTCGACAACCTGGTCAACGGCTGGGAAATCCACGGCAAGACCGGCACCTCGGCGCCGGTCACCGGTGGCGGGCCGGAGGACGCCAAGCACGAATACGGCTGGTTTGTCGGCTGGGCCAGCAAGGGCGGCCGCACGGTGCTGTTCGCGCGCCTGGTGCTCGACCCGCGCCAGGAAGGCAACGCCGCCGGCACCAGGACCAAAAAAGCCTTCCTGCGCGACCTGCCCGCCCGCCTGGACGCACTCCAATAAACCCAGCTCACCAAGGAGACAACATGAAACACCTGCTCATCGCCACCCTGCTGGCCGCCGTGCCGCTCACCCCGGCGCTGGGGGCCGACTGGAACGACCCGCAAGAACCGTTCTCCCTGTACGGCAACACTTACTACGTCGGCGTGCGCGGCCTGAGCGCGGTGCTGATCACCTCCCCTGCCGGGCACATCCTGATCGACGGCGGCAGTCCCAAGTCGGCCGTGCAGATCGTGCAGCACATTGGCCAGCTGGGATTCAAGATCGCGGACGTGAAGTACATCCTCAATTCGCACGAGCACTTCGACCACGCCGGCGGCATTGCCGAACTACAGCGCTTGTCGGGCGCCACCGTGCTGGCCAGCGTGCACGGCGAGCAAGTGCTGCGCACCGGCGTGACCAGCAAGGGCGACCCGCAATACACCAGCCTGCCGCCGACGCAGCCCCCCGTGGCCAGGACGCGCGCCGTCAAGGATGGCGAGACCGTCACGCTCGGCCCCTTGTCGGTCACCGCGCACTACACGCCGGGCCACACGCAGGGCGGCACCAGCTGGACCTGGCGCTCGTCCGAGGGCCGCAAGACGGCCGCCATGGTGTATGCCGACAGCCTGAACGCGATCAGCGCCGGCCCTTTCCGCTACGGCGCCAGCACGACTTACCCGCAGGTGCGCGCCGAGCTCGAACAATCGATCGCCACCGTTGCCGCGCTCGAGTGCGATGTGCTGGTCTCGGCCCATCCGGAAGGAAGCGGCCTGTGGGAGCGCCTGGCAAAACAGCCCACGCTGGGCAACGCCGCCTTTATCGACCGCAACGCCTGCCGCGCTTACGCCAGCGCCGCGCGCGAGCGGCTGGCAAGCAAGCTGGCCGCCGAAGCTGTCCAAAAATAGTCCCGCATTGCATCGACCCACCGCATCAGAAAGGAAGTATTGCCTTGTTCACTTCGCCAAAAACATCCACTCTCGGCATCGCCCTCATTGCGGCATGCTGCGCGCCCCTGGCCAGCCGGGCTGCCGACGACAACGCGCGCCTGCGCGCCATTGTCGACAAGGCCATCCGCCCCATCATGGCCGAGCATGACGTACCGGGCATGGCGGTGGCCGTGACGGTGGGCGGCAAGGCGTATTTCTTCAACTACGGCCTGGCCTCGGTCAAGGACCAGACACCGGTGAGCGAGGCGACGCTGTTCGAACTCGGCTCGGTCAGCAAAACCCTGACGGCAACCCTGGCCTCGTACGCGCTGGCAAGCGGCAAACTGTCGCTGGACGCGCATCCAAGCGCCTACATGGCGCAGCTCAAAGGCAGCGACATCGACAAGGCGAGCGTGCTCAACCTGGGAACCTACAGCGCCGGCGGCTTGCCGCTACAGTTTCCGGAAGATATAAAAGACGCGCAGATGGCCGACTATTTCCAGCAATGGAAAGCGCAGGCGGCACCCGGCACGCAGCGGCGCTATTCCAATCCGAGCCTTGGCCTGTTCGGGCATGTGACGGCGCTGGCGCTGGGCAGCGATTTTGACGAAGCGATGACGCAGCTGTTCGCGCAGCTTGGCCTGACCAGCAGCTACCTGCGCGTGCCGGCGGGCGCGGTGGCCAACCAGGCGTGGGGCTACGACGAGCACAACCAGGCGCGCCGCATGGACCCTGGCGTACTGGCGGCGCCAACCTACGGCGTGCGTTCCAGCAGCGCCGACATGATCCGCTTCATGCAGGTGAACATTGCACCGGACCAGCTGGGCGAGCCGGTGCGGCGCGCGGTGCAGGGCACGCATGTCGGCTACTTCCAGGTGGGCGCGATGGTGCAGGGCCTCGGCTGGGAGCAATATCCGTGGCCGGTCAGCCTCAAGCGCCTGCAAGCCGGCAACTCGCGCGGCATGATCATGGAAGCCAACGCCGCCAGGCGCATCAGCGCACCCAAGGTGCCGTCCGCGCCGACCCTGTTCAACAAGACCGGTTCGACGGGCGGATTCGGCAACTACGTGGGATTCGTGCCAGCGAAGAAGATCGCCATCGTGATCCTGGCCAACAAAAACTATCCGATTTCAGATCGCGTCAAAGCCGGCCATGCCATCCTGGAGCGGCTTGCGCCATAATGCGCAGGACAGGGGATGACAATCGACTTCCCCGACCACCGCTCATCCAAGGAATGCCCATGCACGCTGCCCTGATACTCAAGGCGCTCCATACCAGGAACCCCGAGGACGTACGTTGCTACGCGGACGAATCGTTCAACGATAGCGGCGTTGGCGCCCTGATGGGCCAGCTGCTGCTGGCGCCCTGGCACCGGATGCACGAAGACATGGTGTTCAATTTTGCCAGCATCGCGCTGCCGGAGATGGTCCCCGCGATTTTCCAGGCGGCCAACACCCGCTTTGATTATATGGTGCAAGGGCAGTCTCAGCGCGCCTTCGAGCGCAAGTGCGCGTATACCCTGGCCGCGATCGGCACCACCGGTGCGCGGCTTGCGCTCGAAGAGCTTGCCGGCAGCGCCGATCCGATCCTGAGACAATACGGACGCGAAGGTTTAAGGCATTGGTGACGCTACAGCCGCTGTCCACACCATCATTCAAGGAACGCCCATGCAAGCTGCCCTGATCGCCCAAGCGCTGGCGTCGAAGAACCCCGATGATGCTTACCAATGCGTGAACTGGCTACCGGAGCCCGGCGTTGCTCCCATGTTGAGCAAGCTGCTGCTTGAGCCATGGCACTTTTCACACGAGGAAATGGTGTTCAATCTTGCCGAGCTGGCGCATCCGGACACCGTCACGCCCATCTTCCAGGCCGCCACCAGGTATCTTGAGTATCTGGTGCGGACCGATAACCAGCATTCCTTCCAGCGCAAGAGCGCCTACGCACTGCTCGGAATCGGCACGCTCGGGTCGCGCCTTGCACTGGAAGAGCTGGCCGGGAACGCCGATTACATGCTCCGGAAATATGCACGGGAATGCTTGCAGCGCTGGGAGTGGCGCGCCGACTATGTGGCGCGCATGGGCAAATTCCGCGCCTGACCCTGCTGTATTTACAACACCTTGCCCGCTCCCCATTCCGATAAGTTTCCAATAATCACTTAATATGCCACAATTACAACTTATTCAATGTGTGGCAATTCAGGCATGGCAACGTCAATCAACGGCTTCGGCACCATTTATTACGGGGAAGCCGACTATCAATCGGACCATTCTTTCATCACCACGAAATGGCTGATCTGTTTTTTCATCCCGATCATTCCGCTCGCTTCGCTGCGCTTGCGCTATGTCGACGTGCCGGGCTTTTTCTGGACCCGCACTGAGTACCAGGAAATTCACCAGATACCAATCAACTTCCTGCAAGTGGCCAAGACCTGGGGCTACAGCCTGGTGCTGTTCCTCGCCATCTACCTCCCCTTTCCGGGCCAGCACGCAACGGGCTTGAAATCGAGCGTGATCGTTGGCCTGATGCTGTTGCCCTTAGTCTTGCGCTGGATGGCGCGACGCCAGCCTGCCGCCAGGCCCGAGCAGATGCACGCGCGCAAGGAGCGCCTGTCGCGCGCGGCGCCTGAAACGCAGATCATCACCAACTGCCCAAAATGCAGGTATCGCCGCAAACCCGAGGATGAAGCGCCCGCGTGGCAGTGCCCGAGTTGCAAGGTGGCATACAACAAGGTCATGCGCGGGAACGGTTTTTAGCGGCGGCGCACGGCCGGCACGACGAGATTTTTCAGGCTGTGGATGAACCCGGCCGGCCCTGCTCCCAGCACTGCAAGACATGCAAGGCACTGGCGGCATGGCTGCCCCAATGAATAAGGAAGTGCTCGCGCCAATGAAACACGGCGGCATCGGGATTACCGCCGTCGAGCAGATTGAGGCCGTGCTTGAGGTCACGCCAGATGTCGGCAAGATCATCGGCCAGATCGCCGACCATCATCTCGCCGCACCCGGCATCGAGCGCATCGGCGCTCTGCGAGTAGTAATTAAGCGGAAGCACCCCGAAGCGCGCAAACATCGCTTGCCACGCGTCATGCGAGACGTCGCTTGCCTCATCGCCCCAGTCGCAATCGCGCTGCGGCAAATCGAGCGCTTGCGCGTACAAACGCGCCAGGTGGCGGCGGGCGATCGGCACCTGCGCCTCGCCCGGCTGCAAATCGCCTTCGGCCCACTGACAAAAATCGCGCACCGATTGCGAAAATACCTCGCTGCTGTCGATGCTGATTCCTTTTTTCAACGCGACATCCGTCATGGCGAGCACTCCGTCCGCGTGGCGAGCACCAGCGCCTCGATAGCCGTCCGCAAGGGCCCGGCCACTTCCGCATCGGCCACCATGCACGCCGCATCGAATCCCTTGTTGGCCACCGCAATCACCGGCGACGCCGTGGCGATCACGTTCCACCCCATGGTTGTGACGATGTCCGCCAGCGCCGCCTGCGCATGCAGCGCCCGCGCCGACGTATTAATCAGCGCCACAGGTTTGCTGCCCAGCTCCGCGCAGCCAACCAGCCAGTCCAGCGCATTCTTGAACGCACCGGGCACGCCATGCGCATATTCCGGGCTGGCCACGATGACGCCATCGGCCGCGCTCAGCAAACCGCGCAGTTCGCGCACGAGTGGCGGCGGATCGGCCTCGCTATCGGGATTGAAGAACGGCAACTGACCGACGCCCTCGTACAGGACGATCCGCACCCCGGCGGGCGCCAGTGCGCAGGCTGCGCGCAGCAGCGTGGTGTTGGCCGAGTCACGGCGCAGGCTGCCAGAGAGAGCGATCAGGATAGTCATGCGTGGAGCGCTGTTGATGAGTACATCATCGTAACAGAGCCCCACGGGGCGGCGCCATGAGGGCGCCGTTCAGCCGGTCAGGAAGACAGGCCGCGATCGGCCGTGGCCGGGTCGATCGTCAGCGATTCAAGCAAGGCTTTGTTGAAAGCCGGCAGGTCGTCCGGCTTGCGGCTGGTGATCAGGCGGCCATCGATGACGACTTCTTCATCGGTCCATTCCGCACCGGCATTGCGCAGGTCGTTCTGCAGGCTCGGCCAGCTGGTCATGTGCTTGGCCTTGGCGATGCCGGCGTCGATCAGGGTCCAGGGACCGTGGCAGATGGCGGCAATCGGCTTTTCTTCGGCGCCGAATGCGCGGATGAAGTCGATCGACGCCTTGTCGAGGCGCAAGGCATCCGGGTTGGACACGCCACCCGGCAACAGCAGCGCATCGAAATCGCGCGGCGACGCCTGGGCGATGTGCAGCTCGACTTCAAAGCTGTCACCCTTGTCCGCATGGTTAAATCCCTGCACTTTTTCACCCTTGGCCTTGGGCGATATCAAGGTAACCGTCGCGCCGTGTTCCTCAAGGAAACTACGCGGCGAGGTGTATTCGATTTGCTCGACGCCATCGGTCATCAGTACAGCAACGCGTTTGCCCTGGAGGGCCTGGCCATTGTTTTGTTCCATGTGAACTCCTTTGCACTATTAATTTATCGTTAATATTGAAGGAGGATTGTAGAAGCCACGGCGAAAACGTGTCGCCCGCCTTGAACCTTACAGCGCGCCGAGCACCCGCAAGCGCGTGCGCAGCCGGCTTACCTCGTCGGCCAAATCGAGCACGAGGGCGGCGATTTCTTCGTTGGCATCGAGATCGCGCTCCAGGCTCACCAGGCGCCGCGCGCGCTGCAAGTCGCCGCTGCGAAAGCGCCACTGGGCGCGGGCCGGTTCGTCAAAGCCGAGGGCGATGATGTCGTCGGCGCCCATCAGGCCGTCGCACACATGGCTTACCACCCACTCCGGCTCGACGCCGCAGGCGCGCGCCATTTCATGCAGGTCGAGCGCGGCGTCGTCGAGCAGCACGCCAATAATCGTCGTCGTTTCCATAATTTAAGCCCCCGCCTGCGCGCGCGGATTAAACGCCATCTCGCGCGCCATGGTGCGATACAGTTCGCGCGCCCGGTCGCTGCTGGCCGGCGGCAGCACCACTTCGAGCATGAGATACAGGTCGCCCGCCGGATTGCCCGGAATGCCGCGCTCCTTGAGCCGGAGCTTGCGCCCCGTTTGCGAGCCGGCCGGCACCGCCACCTCGACCTGGCCGGATGGCGTGGGCACGTAGACGGTGGCGCCGAGCGCGGCCTCCCACGGCGCCACCGGCACGCTGGTGTACACATGGCGGCCCTCGAGCCGGTAGCGCGGATCGGGATGGAACCCGATTTCGAGGAACAGGTCGCCGGCAGCCGCGCCGCCGCTGCCGGCATGGCCCTGGCCCGCCAGGCGCAGTTGCTGGCCCGGCAGCACGCCCTTGGGAATGTTGACGTTGACGGTGCGCTCGCGCGTCACCACCCTGCCCTGCGCATCGTGTTGGGGCACGCGCAGGGTCACCGCGCGGACCGAGCCGTGATAGGCGTCGGTCAGGTCGATGGTGATCGACGCGTGGATATCGTCCCCGCGTTGTTGAAAGGATTGCCCGCCGGTACGCGCGCGGCGCCCGACGTGGGCGAACAGGTCGGAAAAGAAATCGCTGGAACCGCCCGCGCCGCCGTTGTCGAAGCCGGAACCCCAGTCCGGCGGCGGGCTGAATTGCTCGCCGGCACGGCGGTTGCGGCCCAAGGCATCGTAGGAAGCGCGCTTGTCGGCGTCGCCCAGCACGCCGTAGGCCTCGTTCACTTCCTTGGTCATGTGCTCGGCGTCTGGCGCGCGGCTCACATCGGGATGGTATTTGCGTACCAGCTTGCGGTACGCCTTCTTGATTTCCTCGGCGCTGGCGCCTTTGTCGATACCGAGGGTGTTGTAGTAGTCCTTGTATTCCACGGGCGGCGCTCCAGGATCGGTTTTGATTATCCTACAACGCCTCCGGCGGACGCAGCGCACGCTTGCCTTGTGTATTTACCAAGCGGGGCTTGCCATTTACCGGACGCGGCGCACCGATGAAATCATGTTGCCCATGGGACCAAGGCGCTCGTAGCGGCCCGGCCCGTAGGTCATGCAGTGCCCGCCGAAATCGGCGTGCTTGCAGAATTCCCAACGGCCGCGATGCACCACCAGGGCGTCGGCGCGGTCATTGAAACCGACGTCGCTCAGGTCGCGCGTATCGTCGCGCAGCACCAGGCGCTGGCCCGAAAAGCCGCTCGACGAAAACAGCTCCACATCGCCCTCGCGCTGGGCGCCGCCTTCCTGGTCGACCAGGCGCGCCGACGAGACCCGCCCGCGCAGGCCGCGCCCCAGGTCTTCGTAACGGCCCGGCGCGAAGATGCGGCAGGTGCCGCGGTAGCCGGCATCGCTGCACAATTGCCAGCTGCCTTCGATGACCTGGGCGCTGGCGGCGCTGTCGTTGAAATCGATCTCGCCGAAATCGTCGGCGTCGCGCCGCAGGCGTTTGGCGTCGCCGTCCAGGCCACGGGCTGAAAACAGCGCGATCATGCCGCGCTTGCCGCCATGCGGGCGGGCGCCGCCATGTGTGCGTTCGGGCAGGATCTCGCGCGCCGACGAAATGCGCTCGTTAAAGCGCTCCAGGGTCGGATACTCGCCCTGCCCGTACACCGCGCAGCGCCCTGCGAAGCCGACGTCCTCGCACAGCTCCCAGCGCCCGGAGCGCACGATCATGCTCGAAGCGCGGTCATTGAAGCCGGCGTCGACCAGGCTGGGCGTGGCCGAGCGCAGGGTCATCTCGCGGCCGTCGAACCCATCGCGCGCGAACAGCGCCAGTTCACCGGCGCTGGCCACGGCATGCGAGAAGACGGCGCCGGACAGCAGCGCGATGGTGATGCGGGATGTGAGCATGGGACGGTCCTCGATGTGCGATGCCCCGATTGTGACCATCTTGCCGCCGCAGCGCCAGCGGCGTCGCGCTCAGATGTGTAACAAGTCTTTACGCGGCCCGTATAAAACAAGATCCGCCGGCCGTAAATGCCATTAGCCGGTAAAATCGCTGTTTGCTCCCAGCGCCCGCCCCATGTCCGCCCTTCTCGCCAAGCCTGCCCCCGTCCGCACCGAAATCGCCGCCATGTGGCGCCTGTCCTGGCCCATGCTGGTCGGCCAGCTGGCCAGCGTGGGCATGGGCGTGGCCGACGTGGCGATGACGGGCCACGTTAGCGCCAGCGAACTGGCCGCCGTCTCGCTCGGCGCGTCGGTGTGGTCGATCATCCTGGTGACCGTGATGGGCACCATGATGGCGCTCAACACCGTGGTCGCGCACGAAACCGGCGCCGGGCAGTTCGGCCGCATTCCGCACGTGGTGCGCCAGGGGCTGTGGATGGGCCTCGGTGTGGGCCTGGTGGCCTGCCTGATCGTCAACCTGTCGACGCTGGTGTTCGACCATATCGGCCTCACGCCCGACGTTGCCGCCAACGCCGCCATGTTCGTGCATGCGATCAGCATCGGCATGCCGGCCTTTGCCTGCTACCGCGCGCTGTACGGCTACACCACCAGCATCAACCAGACCAAGCCGGTGATGGTGATCGCCGTCCTGGGGCTGCTGTTTAACATTTTTGTGAACTGGCTGCTGGTGTTCGGGAACTGGGGCATGCCCAGGCTGGGCGGGGTTGGCTGCGCGGTGGCCACCGGGATCTGCCTGTGGCTCATGTTCGGCGCCATGCTGGTCTGGATCCGCATCGCCCCGGCCTACCGCCAGACCTACCCGTTCACCCAGTGGGAACGGCCCAACTGGGCGGAAATCGGCAGCATGCTGCGCCTTGGCCTGCCGATCGGCGTGACCTACCTGGCCGAAGTGAGCGCCTTCGGCGCGGTGAGCCTGATGATCGCGCGCTTCGGCGTGGTGCAGGTTTCTGCCAGCCAGATCGCGCTCAATTTTTCGTCGCTGGTGTTCATGGTGCCGCTCAGTTTCGGCATGGGCCTGATGACCCGCGTCGGCCATGCGCTGGGCGAAGGCAACGCGGTGCGCGCGCGCTTCGTGGCCTGGGTCGGCGTGGGCATGTCGCTCGCGTTTGCGCTGCTCTCGGCCGCGCTGATCGCCGTGTTCCGCTGGGAGATCGCGCGCGCCTACACATCCGACCCGGCGGTGCAGGAACTGTGCGCGCACCTGCTGCTGTTCGCGGCGCTGTTCCAGTTGTCGGACGCCACCCAGGTTGCCACGTCGAGCGCGATCCGCGGCTACAAGGTCACGCGCCAGCCGATGCAGATCCAGCTGCTCGCCTTCTGGGGCTTCGCCATGCCGCTCGGGTATGTACTCGGGCTGGCCCCAGGCTGGTTCGCCTGGTCGCCGGCCGCCCCCATGGGCGCCTCCGGTTTCTGGATCGGGCTGGTACTGGGCCTGACCGTGGCCGCGGTGCTGCTCACGCGGTCTTTACACCACCTGTCGCATGCGCGCGCAGGCGTGACGAGGTAGCCGGCGAGGGGTGCCCACGGGTGCGGAACTCTGGTATTGTCCTCAGTTCTCCACCTACACTTCCACCTTCACCTCACCGAGACATCCATGCGATTTCTTCTCTGCTTTCTCGCCGCATTGTCCAGCGTTCCCGCATCCGCCGAGCGCCTGACACTGGACCGTATCCACGCCGACCCGGCGCTGGCGGGACCAGGCGTGCGCAACCTGCGCGTGTCGCCCGACGGCGCGCGCGTGACCTACCTGCGCGGCCGCCAGGACAACCAGTTCCAGCTCGACCTCTGGGAATTCAACATGAAGGACAAGACCTCGAAGCGCCTGGTCGACTCCAAACTGCTGGTTCCGAACGAGACCCTCTCGCCCGAAGAACAGGCCAGGCGCGAACGCGCGCGCACCGCCAGCCTGACCGGCATCCTCAATTACAGCTGGTCGCCGGACGGCAAACAGCTGCTGGTGCCGATCGCCGGCGACCTGTACCTGGTCGATGCGGCCAAGCCGCAGGCGGCGCGCAAGGTCGCCTCGGGCAATGTGGCCGATCCGAAGATTTCACCCAAGGGCCGCTACGTCTCCTTCGTGCGCAAGCAGAACCTGTACGTGATCGACCTGGTTTCGGGCGCTGAAAAACAGCTCACCACCGACGGCGCCGGCACCATCTTCAACGGCGAAGCCGAATTCGTGGCGCAGGAAGAAATGGGCCAGCGCACCGGCTACTACTGGGCGCCGGACGATTCGGCCATCGCCTACAAACGCTACGACGAGGCGCCGGTGCCGGTGGTGCGCCGCTTCGAGATTTTTGCCGACCGCACCGATGTCGTCGAACAGCGCTACCCTGCCGCCGGCGACGCCAACGTGCTGGTCGAGCTGATGATCGTCTCGCCCGCCACCGGCGTGCAGCGCAAGGTCGAGCTGGGCCCGAACCGCGACATCTACCTGGTGCGTGCCGACTGGAGCGCCAACAGCAAGCAACTGCTGTATCAACTGCAGTCGCGCGACCAGAAGCGCCTCGACCTGATTTCGGTCGATGCCACCACGCTGGCGCAGCGCACCCTGCTCACCGAAACGTCCAAGACCTGGGTCAGCATCCACGACGACCTGCGTTTTCTGTCCAAGCGCAATGCCTTCCTGTGGACGTCCGAGCGCAGCGGGCGCAATCACCTGTACCTGTACGACCTCGATGGCAAGCTGCTGCATCCGGTGTCGAGCGGCGAATGGGGCATCGACAACGTGCTGGCGGTGGACGAAAAAGCCGGCCGCGTGTACGTCGCCTCGAACCGCGACGCGGTGATCGACAAGCAGACCTATGCCCTGGCGCTCGACGGCAGTGGCGCCGACAAGCCGGTGCGCATCACCAAGGGCGACGGCTGGCACGAATCGGCGTTCTCGCGCAACGGCGAAGTGTTCGTCGACACCTTCTCCGACCCAGCGACCCCACCGCAGATTTCGATCCGCCGGCCGGATGGGGCGATGGTCGGCTGGCTTGAAGAAAACAAGCTCGATGCCAGCCACCCGTATGCCAAATACACATCGGACCACCTGGCCACCGACTACGGCACCATCAAGGCCAACGACGGCCAGACCCTGTACTACTCGATGATCAAGCCGTCCAACTTCAGCGCCGCGAAAAAATATCCGGTGTACCTGTCGACGTATGGCGGGCCGCATGCGCAGCACGTCTCGCGCAAGTGGGGCAACTACTTCGACCAGTACATGGCGCAGCAGGGCTTCGTGGTGTTCCGCCTCGATAACCGCGGCTCCTGGCGGCGCGAACGCGCCTTCACCGACGCCATCTACAATGGCCTGGGCAAGCACGAAGTCGAAGATCAATTGACCGGGATCGACTGGCTGGGCAAGCAGGGTTTTGTCGACGCCAGGCGGATCGGCGTCTTCGGCTGGAGCTACGGCGGCTACATGACACTGCGCCTGCTGGCGGCGGCGTCCGACAAGATCGCCATGGGCGTTTCGGTCGCGCCGGTGACCGACTGGGCGCTGTACGACACCCACTACACCGAGCGCTATGTGGGCGGCACGCCGAAGGGGCAGCCGGACGCGTACAAGTCCAGCGGCGTATTCGCGCACCTCGATGGCCTGAAGTCACCGCTGCTGCTGGTGCACGGCATGGCCGACGATAACGTCCTGTTCACCAATACCACGCGCCTGATCGATGGCCTGGTCAACCGCAACGTGCGTTTCGACCTGATGACCTACCCGGGCGCCAAGCACGGTATCTCATCGCGGCCGGGGCAGCGCCACGTGTACGGCACCATCGAAGCATTCTTCAAGAAGAACCTGGCCGACGCGCCGAAGTAAACGGCGCACGAAACGCCGGACAAAAAAAAGCCGCGAAATTCGCGGCTTTTTTCATAGGGAGCGGACCAATTAGTTGGTCGCATCCTTGACGGCTTCTTTGAGGTCGCCGATTTTTTCCTGGGTTTTGCCTTCGATCTGGTTTTCCAGACCTTTAGCTTGCTGTTCGGTGCTACCGACCAGTTTGCCAGCTTCTTCCTGAATTTTGCCGCCGATGTCTTGCAGTTTGCCGTTGACTTGATCTTTGTTCATGGTAAAGCTCCTTGAAGTGCTCATGGCCAGAATGGCGATGCAGTGAAGCCATCTTACTGCTGAGTCCAAAGCAGATCAGTTCGTTTCCGCACATAAGCGAACAATCAATTTCCAACCACCAAAATTCACATCCCCAACCGGGGTCAGAGCTTTAACTAGCAAGGAAAAGGTTTCACTTCCGACCTTGGTGCCCGGTGACCCAAATTTTCAGCACCGAAACCTGCTGAACGGTCGAATTTGCTGCTTGTATGCACGGAAAAGCGAACGGAAGCGGTAAACGGCACCGGGGTCAGCGCTTTAATCACAAAGATTTCTAATTAAAGCTCTGACCCCGGTTGTAGGGGGAATCAGCGCTGGATCAGCGGTTTCCTTGGTCCTTGAGCACTTCTTTGGCGTCGCCGAATTTTTCCTGGACTTTGCCTTCGACTTGCTTCGACAGGCCTTTGGCCTGCTGTTCGCTGCTGCCGACGACCTTGCCGACTTCTTCCTGGATCTTGCCGCCGATGTCTTTCGCTTTGCCTTTTACTTGGTCCTCGTTCATTTTCGGTACCTCATATGGTGAGTGAAACTGCGGAGCGCACTGGAATGTGCGACAGACTCAGAATACGACGTTCGATTGAACCGTTCCGTTCGCTACTTAACCTACCGGCTTTCGCCAGACACTCGCCAGCCAGGGCTGCTGCTCACGCGGCAAGCCTTCCGGACGATAGTAATGATGCAGCGGGGAAAAGTTGGCCGCTGTCATGTACTCCTGCCAGGTGGCGAAGTCGTAGTAGCTGCCGTAACGCGGCCCGTTCCAGCCTTCCTGGTTGTCGCCGCGCGGGTTGGAGCAAAACAGCACGCCGCCCGGTTTCAGGGCCGCGTACAGATCGTCCAGCACCTTCGGCAGCGCGCGGCTGGGCACGTGGAACAGCACCGCGTTGGCATACACGCCGTCGAACAGGCCGGCCGGCAGGTCGAGGTGCACGAAGTCCTGGTGCCACACCTCGCAGCCGCTGTAGGCGCGCGCCATGGCCGCGAACTCGCCCGCGCCATCCAAGCCGATGGCGCGGTGGCCAAGGGCGCTGAAGGTCTTCAGGTCGCGCCCCGGGCCGCAGCCCAGGTCGAGCAGGGTGTACGGCACCTCGCCTTCGATGGCGTCCAGCAGCGCGGCGATGTTCTGGCTCACGTCGTGGTCGACCGTACCGCGGAAGAACTGCTCCGCGGTGCTGTCGTAATGCGCCAGGGTGCGGCGCGTGATGGCGTCGATATCGTCGCTCATGGCATGCCCGCGCCTACCACACCTTCACGCGCTCGGCCGGCGCCAGGTACAGGGCCTGGCCGGGCTTGACGTCGAAGGCCTTGTACCACGGCTCCAGGTTGCGCACGATGGCGGTGCGGTATTCGGCCGGTGCGTGGCCGTCGGTCAGCACGCGCTGGCGCGCCGCCGCCTCGCGCACCTTGGTCTGCCACGCCTGCGCGTAACCGAGGAAGAACTGCTTGTCGGCGTCGGCCGGCCCGTCCGGCCCCAGCGAGGCTTTGTAGGCGTCGTACGCCGCCGCCACGCCGGCCAGGTCGGCCAGGTTTTCGCTCAGGGTCAGCTGGCCGTTGACCGCCAGGTCGGGGAACGGTTTGTAGGCGCTGAACTGCGCCACCAGCTTGTCGGCGGCGCCCTTGAAGTGGGCCATGTCTTCCTTGGTCCACCAGTCGCGCAGGCGTCCCTGGGCGTCGAACTGCGCGCCCTGGTCGTCGAAGCTGTGGCTGATTTCGTGGCCGATGATCGAGCCGATGGCGCCGTAGTTGGCCGCGTCGGACGCCTTGGGGTCGAAGAACGGCGGCTGCAAAATCGCGGCCGGGAAGTTCATGGCGTTTTGCAGCGGCAGGTTGACCGCGTTGACCAGTTGCGGCGGCATCGCCCACGCGCTGCGGTCGACCTTTTGCCTGAGGCGCGCGATCTCCTGCGCGGTATGGAATTGTTCGGCGCGCACGGCATTGCCAAGGGCGTCGCCCTTCACCACTTTCAGGCCGGCGTACGAGCGCCAGCGGTCCGGGTAGGCCACGCCGACGTGCATGGTCTTGAGCTTTTCCTGGGCCTGGGCGCGGGTGGCCGGGGCCATCCAGTCCAGCTGGTCGATGCGTTTACTAAAGGCGGCGATGATGTTGCCGACCATTTTCTGGACGCGCGCCTTGTTCTCGGCCGGGAAGTGGCGTTCCACGTACAGGCGTCCGACCGGTTCGTCGAGCGCTTCGTTGGTGGCGGCCAGCGCGCGCTTCCAGCGCGGCGATTGCTGCGGCGTGCCGGTCATGGCTTTGCCGGAAAATTCGAAACGCTGGTCGGCGAAGGCTTTCGGCAGGGTCGGGGCGAAGTGGTTTATCTGGTGGAAGGCGAGGAAGTCCTTCCAGGTCGCGATGTCGGTGCTCTCGACCAGCGCGGCGGCGCCAGTCACGGCGCTCGGGTGCCAGACGATGAATTTGTCGGCGCCCGACAGGCCCGCGCTCTTGAAGAACGCGTTCCAGTCCATGCCCGGCGCCCGGGCGGCGAAGTCCTTGAGCGTCCAGCTGTTGTTGGCCTTGAGGACGTCGGCCGAATCTTCACGGCTGGCGTGCGACTGGGCGATCTTCATTTCGAGGTCGAACACCTTGGCGGCGCGCGCGTCGGCATTGAGGAAGCCGGCCAGCTTGAGCATGGCGCCGATGTGCTGCTTGTACTTGGTGCGCAGTTCGGCCATGCGCGGGCTGTCGGTCAGGTAGTAGGCGCGGTCGGGCATGCCCAGGCCGCCCTGCAGCAGGTAGGGCGTGTTGCGGGACGGGTCGTTCAGGCCCTGGGCGATCCACAGGCCGAACAGGTTTTCGGTAAAGAAGTTGGTGGCGTTGAGCGGGTCGACGTCGGCGCGCAGCGATTGGCCCAGCGCGCGCGTGAGCGCGGTCTTGTCCTTGATGGCGTCGATTTTTGCCAGCAGCGGCTTGAGGGGCACCGTGCCTTGCGCTTCGATGGCCGCTTCGTCCATGAAGGTGTTGTAGAAATCGGCGACCTTGCGCGCGTCGCCGCTGGCTTTTTTATCGGCCGAGACTTCTTCGATCAGTTTGACGATGCGCGCGTTGCTCGTTTCGGCCATGGCGGCAAAGGCGCCCCAGCTGCTGCGGTCGGCCGGGATCTCGGTTTTGGCGAGCCAGTCGCCATTGGCGTAGGCGAAGAAGTCGTCGCCCGGCAGCACCGGGGCGGTGATGGCCTTGGCGGCCGGCGCCGCGTCCTGGCCGGCGCCATGCGCAGGCGCGAAGGCGAAGGAGGCGCCGCACAGGGCGAGGGTCAATGCGGTCTTGATCGGGGTCCAATGTGTTTTCATGTCGTTCCTTGATACGGTGTTCTATTAAAAAGGCGGTGTCGGCCAGCGATCTGGCCGTGCGGGTCTAGAAGACTTTCACGCGCGCCGCCGGCGCCAGGTACAGGAACTGGCCCGGCTTGACGTCGAAGGCGTTATACCACTGGTCGAGATTGCGCACGGTGGCGGCGCGATATTCGCTGGGCGCGAAGGCGTCGCTCAGCAAGCGTTTGCGCGCAACCGCGTCGCCCACTATGGCCGGCACCAGGCGCGCATAGCCGAGGAAGAACTCGCGGTCGGCGCCGTCCGGCGCCGGTTTGCCGGCCAGCGTGGCCTGGTAAGCGTCGTAGGCTACCGACACGCCGGCCAGATCGCCCACGTTTTCGATCAGCGTCTGCCGGCCGTTGATGGCCATGTCGGGAAATGGTTTGTAGGCGCTGAACTGCGCGGCCAGTTTATCGGCGGCGATATTGAAGCGGGCCTTGTCCTCCCCGGTCCACCAGCTGCTCAAACGCCCACGTGCGTCGAATTGCGCGCCCTCGTCCATGTAGCCGTGGCTGATCTCGTGGCCGATCGCTGAGCCGATCGCGCCATAATTGTGCGCGTCGGACGCCTTGGGATCGAAGTAAGGCGGCTGCAGGAACGCCGCTGGAAAGTGCAGGACATTTTGCAGCGCCACGAATGGATTGGCCTGCCTTACCTGCATCGGCAAGGCGCGCGGATCGCCAGCTTGTTTCAGAAGCGAGATCTGCTGCCCGTAGTGGAACTGCTCGGCGCGCACGGCGTTGCCAAGGGCGTCGCCCGGCACAACCTTCAGGCCCTCGTAAGAGCGCCAGCGGTCCGGGTATCCCACCACGACCACCATGTTCTTCAGTTTTTCCCTGGCGTGGGCGCGCGTGGCCGGGGCCATCCACGCGAGCTGGTCGATGCGTTTGCCGAAGGCGGCGGTGATGTCGCGCGCGATCTTCTGCACGCGCTCCTTGTTCTCGGCCGGGAAGTAGCGTTCGACATACAGGCGTCCAAGCGGGTCCCCCAGCGCGCGGGCGGTCGCGTTCAATGCATCGTCCCGGCGTGGGGCCGGCTCCTGGCGGCGGCTGAGTATCTTGCCGGAGAAGGCGAAACGCTGGTTTTCGAACGCAGCCGGCAAGGTACCTGCGAAGTGGTTTACCAGATGATAGGCGAGGTAGTCCTTCCAGATTGCCACGTCGGTGCTCTCGACCAGCGCCGCGGCCGTCGTCATCGCCGCCGGATGCCAGACGATGAACTCGCGCGCGCCGCCCAAGCCGGCGCTGTCGAAAAATGCCGCCCAGTCCATGCCGGGCGCACGCGCATTGAAGTCCTTCAGGGTCCAGCTGTTGTTTGCCTTGTTGGCGTCGCCCGATTCGGCGTCGCCCGCGTACGTCTGGGCGATCCGTGTTTCGAGTTCCAGCACCCTGGCGGCGCGCGCGTCGGCGTCGGGGTAGCCGGCCAGCGTGAGCATGACGCCGATATTGTGGCGGTATCTGGCGCGCATGTCGGCCATGCGCGCCTCCTGGCCCAGGTAGTAGGGACGGTAGGGCATGCCAAGGCCGCCCTGCACCAGATAGGGCATGTTGCGGGTCGCATCGTTCAGCCCCTGCCCTACCCACAGCCCGAACAGGTTCTGGGTAAAAAATTCGCCTTTGTTGAGCGGATCGACATCGGCCCGCAGCGAGGCGCCCAGGGCGCGCGCCAGCTGCGCCTTGTCCTCGATGGCGTCGATCTTCGCCAGCAGCGGCTTGAGGGGCGCGCTGCCTTTGGCCTCGATGGCCGCTTGGTCCATGTAGGCGCCGTAAAAATCGGCCACCTTGCGCGCCTCGCCGCTGGCCTTTTTGCTGGCCGCGACTTCCCCGATCAGCCGCACGATGCGCGCATCGACCTCGGCGCCGATGGACTCGGCCAGTGACCAGCTGCCGCGCCCGGCCGGCACCTCGGTGCGATTGAGCCAGTCGGCGTTGGCGTAGTAGTAGAAATCAGCGCCGGGCAGGGGCGCTGCCGGCGCAGGCGCGGACTGGCCGGCGCCGTAGGCCGGCGCAAAGACGGCCGCGGCGCCGCACAGGGCGAGTTTCAGGGCGGTCTTGAGCGGCGTCCAGTTGGTTGTCATGTCGGGCCTCGGTTCGGTGGGGCTCTATTTTAGCGCCGCGCGCACTTGCGGCAGCAAACGGGCTTTCTGGGCGGCGCGGGTGCGCACGGCGTTGGCCACGCGTTGCGCTTCGACCTGGGCATCGGGGCCGAAGTGCTGCTTCACGTACGCTTCCATCATCTCGGCATGGGCCGGATTGGAGGAGGACGATACCACGCTAGGGAGAAAGCTATTCTGGTCGCCCGATTCCTGGTCCTTCATCAATGCCGCGCGGTTGGCGGTGGCGAAAGCCCACGCCAGCTCCACGTGTTGGGCGCGAGCCACGGCCGGCACCAGGGTGGAAGTGAGCTGCGGCGGCAGTTCGGGCGAGAGCGCCATTGCCAGGGTGCGCCTGGCCAGGGCCGGGTCGCTCGCCAATGTCATGGAGCGCGCGTAGCGGTTGCGTTCTTCGACGGTCTGGGATTGCGCCAGGCGGCTGGCCAGCGCGTCGTAGGTGGCGGCGTCGCCGTGGCGGCCGGCCACGCGTATGACGAAGTCGATCATCGACGGCGACACGCTGGCCGGGTCTTTCAGGAAGCGCGCGAAGCGGGCGCGCCCTTCGGCGATCACGGCCGGGTCGCCGACCTTGGCCAGCGCGCCGGCCAGCAAGGCGCGCAGCTGGCGCTCTTCGGTCGATTCGCCCGGCTTGTCGTCCCAGCCGAGGCGCGCAAACTTGGGCGCCGCCAGGCTGGTGATGTAGCGCCGCACCAGTGCGCGTTCCGGTTCGCCCTCGGCCAGGTTGTCGAGCGTGGAGAGGCTGTCGAGCATGGCGTTCCACACCGCCAGGCGCGGCTCGTCCGCGTAGGCCGATGCCAGCGTGACGTAGCTGGCCAACTGCACGCGGTCGGCCTGGACCAGGCTCCAGGTGTCGCCCAGCAGCTTGAGGCGGGTGGTGTCGGGCAGTTTGGCGGCCTGCCCCGCCAGCGCGTCGAAGCCGGCCTGGTCGTACTGGACGCGGAAGTAGCCCACGCTGGCCGGGTCGATCACCAGTGCGCCCTCGCACGAGGGCTGGGTGACGGTGGTGCTGGCGCCGGAGAACAGGGCGTAGCTGGCCTTGCCGCCAACGGTACCGACTTGCACCGGCACGTTCCACAGGCGTTTTTCGACCGCCGGTTCGTCGAGGCGGAACTGCTCCTGCGACAAGGTGACGCGGCGCTTGCCGTCGGTGCAGCTTTGCTCGACCTTCAGCAGCGGGAAGCCGGGCTGCGTGGTCCAGTCGGAGGCCAGCTTTTCGACCGGCTTGCCGGTGGCCTTTTCGAGCGCGGCCCAGAGGTCGGCGCTGGTGGTGTTGCCGTACTGGTGCTTGGCCATGTAGGCGCGGATGCCCTTGCGGAACGGTTCTTCGCCCAGATAGGCTTCGAGCATGCGCAGGAAGGCCTGGCCCTTGGTGTAGGTGATGTCGTCAAAGGCGTCGGCGGCCTGCGCTTCGGTCAGCACCGGGGTCTGGATCGGATGCGTGGTCTTGCGCGCGTCCAGGTTCATCACGCTTTCGCGGTTGGCCAGCGCGGCCAGCTGCACGCGCCACTCGGGATGGAAATGGTCGGTGGCCTTGGCCGCCATCCAGGAAGCGAAACCTTCGTTGAGCCACAGGTTGTCCCACCAGCCCATGGTCACCAGGTTGCCGAACCACTGGTGCGCCACTTCGTGGGCGTTGATGCCAAACGAGGTCTGGCGCACGCTGTCGGGACTTTTTTGCGGGTCGACCAGGAGCGTCGATTCGTTGTAGACGATGCCGCCCCAGTTTTCCATGGCGCCGTTAAAGCCGCCGGGGATGGCAATCTGGTCGAGTTTGGCCAGCGGGTAAGGCACGCCGAAGTAGTTGTTGTAGTAGCGCAGCAGGTCCTTGGTGGCGGCCAGCGCATAGGCCGCCGAGGGCAGCTTGCCTTCGGTGGTGACGATGCCGATGTCGACGCCGTCCTGCCTGGCGCTGACCCGTTCCAGCTGGCCGGCGACCAGCACGAACAGGTAGCTCGGCATCTTGGGCGTGACGCCGAAGTGGAAGCGCTGCAGGCCGCCGTCGAGCTTTTCCTGGCGTTCGAGCGGGGTGTTGGAGTAAGCCTTGAAGTTCGACGGCAGGTCGACGGTGAGCTTGAAGGCGGCGCGGAAGGCCGGTTCGTCCCAGGTCGGCAGCAGGCGGCGCGTGTCGGTCGGTTCCATGTTGGTGGCGATCATGGTGCGGGCGGCGCTGCCGGCCTTGTACTTCATGTGGAACATGCCGCGCGCTTCGCGGTTGATCAGGCCGTGGAACTTGAGGGCGAGGTTGTAGCGCCCCGGCGCGAGCGGCTGCGCCAGCGCGAAGCTGAGCGTTTCCTGTTCCTTGTCGATGAGCGGCGCCAGTTTGATGGCGCCGATGTTCTTGCCGGACAGGCTGGCCGCGTCGATCTCGATATCGACGGCGTTGAGCATGATGCGCGAGGTAGTCTTGAGTACTTCGATTTCGACCGTCTGGGAACCGAGGAAGGTGTTGGCGGCCAGGTCGGGAATCAGGTGGGCGGCGTATTGCACCGGTACGATATCCTTGGGCAGCTTGCCCGGCGTGGTGGCGAAGGTGTACGGGGCTTCGGCGTTGGCGGCGAAGGCGGTACAGGCCAGCGCGATGGCGGCGGCGAGGCGGAGCTGTTTCAATAATGTCATGTCTGTTCTCTTTTCATGGCGGCGCCAGGTCCGGCGCATTTTTCCCAGCCTGCACTGTAATGGAGGGCCGGGCGAAATGCTTGCCAAATGCGACAAACCGCAGAATACGCCGCCAGAGTGCGAAAAATGCGAACCGTAGCGGCAGTGGCGCGCGCGGGAGGTTTTGTATATAGTCACCCTGCCCCAACAGGAGACACGATGACCCTTGAAGCCTTGCTGCAAAATCCGAACGCCCTGCCCTCCGCGCCCAAAGTGGTGGCCGAACTGATCAGCAGCTTCGACGACCCCGATGTGGCGGTCGAAGAAATCGCGCGCAAGCTCTCGCTCGACCCGGTCCTGAGCGCCAAGCTGCTGCGGCTGGCCAATTCGGCCTACTATCATGTGTCGCGCCGGATCGGCAATGTGGGCGGCGCGGTGCGCATGCTCGGGTTCGTGACGGTGCGCACCCTGGTGATCAGTTCGGGCCTGGTGGGCAGTTTCAAGACGGTGCCGGGGCTGGACCTGAAGCGCTTCTGGCGCTACAGCCTGCACACGGCGGTGGCGGCCAAGTGGATCGCCAAGCAGATCGGCGCCAATACCGACCTGGCGTTTACGATCGGGATGATGCACGGGATCGGGCAGCTGGTGATGCATGCGGGCGTGGCGCAGCAGGCGCGCGAACTCGATCAGACGGTCGGGCCGTACGAGAACGGCCGGATCGCGGCCGAGCGCGATCTGTTCGGCTACGACTTCGGCGTGGTGGGGGCGGAACTGGCGCTGCGCTGGAAGTTCCCGGACCTGTTTCACCAGACCTTGCGCCATTTTGCCGAGCCGACGCCGGAGTCGCCCTCGTACCGGATGGCGGCGGTGATTCACCTGGCCGTGCTGCGCGCGCGCTACGAGGAGCGCCAGCCGAACGACGAGGAACTGGCGGCGTGCTTTACGCCGGCGCTGGCGACCGGGCTGGGCGTGGCGCCGGAGGCCGTGTTCGCGGGAATTCCGCCGCTCGGGGAACTCAGTGGCGGGCTGGAAGAGCTTATCAATTAAGCATTATTTACCGGGCTAAAAATATTTTCAGATTTTTTTGAAAAATCCTAAAGTTCCGCGCAATCCCGCCGTAATGGAAGGACACGCGGTAATCTTTATAAATTTTTTGGCCAGGTGAGCGCATGACCTCCAACGAAGTTCTCTCGATGTACGAAAATATTGCTGGCCTGACTGGCAAGATGGCGGTTGCGGCAAAAGCAGGCGACTGGAACGGCCTGACCAAGCTGGAAATGCAGTGCAAGCAGCAGGCGGCGGCGGTCAAGACCGGCGTGCCGGCACTCGATGGGGCGCCACGGATGCGCAAGATCGACCTGCTCAAGCAGATCATGGCCAACGACCGCGCCGTGCGCGAGATTACCGAACCGTGGCAGTTGTCCGATGTGATGTGCGCAACGCACTGAGCTGGTTTTCAAGAAGTAAAACGAAAGCGCCCGAGGGCGCTTTTTTATTGGCGTGGCGCCGGTCAACCCGCCACGGCCAGTTTCAAGGCCAGTGCAATCCCCTCCGCCGCCTGGGTAATCTCGGGCAGCGATGGAAAGCTCGGGGCGATGCGGATATGGCTGTCCTGCGGGTCGAGCCCGTACGGATAGGCAGCGCCAGCGGGCGTGAGCGTGATGCCGGCTTCCCTGGCCAGCGCGATGGTCTTTTTGGCCGCGCCCGGCGGCGTTACCAGATCGATGAAATAGCCGCCCTTCGGCACCGTCCACGACACCCCCGGCACATCGCCCAGGTGCGCGCCGAACTGCGCCAGCACGGCGTCGAACTTGGGCTTGAGCAGGGCCGCGTGGCGCGTCATCAGGGCCTCCACGGTCGCAGTGTCTTTCAACAGGCGCACGTGGCGCAGCTGGTTGATCTTGTCCGGACCGATGCTGCGGATGCCCGCGTGCTTCGTCCACCAGGCGATATTGGCCGGCGACGACGCCAGCGCGGCAATGCCCGACCCGGCCCAGCTGACCTTCGAGGTCGAGGCGAACACGATCGCCCGGTCCGGATTGCCAGCTTCGGCGCAGGCGCCAATGACCTCGGCGATGCGCACCTTCTCATCCGTCAGATGATGGAAGCGATAGGCGTCGTCCCACAGCAGGCGGAAGTCCGGCGCGGCGGTATTCATGGCGGCCAGGCGGCGCACCACCGCGTCCGAGTACACCGTGCCGGACGGATTGCTGTACTTGGGCACGCACCACATGCCCTTGATGCTGGCGTCATTCGCAACCAGGCGCTCGACGAGATCCATGTCCGGGCCGTCGTCGGTGAGCGGCACGTTGATCATCTTGATGCCGCGCGCTTCGCAGATCGAAAAATGGCGGTCGTAGCCCGGTACCGGGCACAGGAACACCGGCTGCTGGCCGACCCATGGCTGGCCGCCCGGCACGCCGTTCAACAGCGCGTACACGATCACATCGTGCATCAGCGACAGGCTGGCGCTGCTGTCGACCACGACCTGCGCGCCTGGGACGTCGAGCAGGCTGCCGAACAGCGCGCGCGCTTCGGGCAGGCCCACGCCCAGGCCGTAATTGCGGGCGTCGGCGCCGTCGGCCGCGCTAAAGCCGGGCAAGGCGTCGAGCAGGTCGTTGGACAGGTCAAGTTGTTCGGGAGAGGGTTTGCCGCGGGACATGTCGAGCTTGAGTCCGCGTTGCAGGAACAGGTCGTATTGCGCTTGTGCTGGGTTTGCTGCCGTCGTCATGTGCTTGCCTTTGGTGATGAGGGTCACCGAAGAGTATAGCTTGAAGGCAAATTGATCGCTGGGGGAGGAAAGAATTCTGGAGAGCGATCACCAGGTATCTCCTGGTGTCGCCTCTTGCCGGTTGCATCCGGCGTCCGCTAGCGCATCGTTGGCTGGCGGACCGCTTCCGGGGACAGGCGTTTCTTCAACGATTATCTGCTTGCCGCGCCACGCTATCGTTGGTGGCTGCGCCAGATCCTGGGCCCGTTTTTGCAGTCCCGCAGGACTACGGAAACAAGTATAGCGCAGTTTTTCAAGTTGTGTAGACCACTTTGCGTGCGTGCGAGTCTTTTTTTCAACATTTTTGTATTTGCAAGGAAATCAGCTCGGGTCGGGCTCCACGTGCACCACCGGCGCGGGCTCTTTGGGCTTGCGTTTGAAGCGCGCGGCGAGGCCGGCGAACATGCCTGTTTTGGCCGCTGCGGGCGGGTCGGCAGGTACGGCGGCCTCGGTAGCGAGCGCGGCCTTGCGCTTGCGCCGGCGCAGCAGGAACCAGACGGCCAGCGCGGTCACGAGGGTCGCGCCGACGGCGCCGGCGACCAGCATCCAGGGGAATGGCTCGCCTTTGCTGGCGGCGGCGTTCTTCTTGGCGAGGGCCGCGCGCGAGAGGATCGGCGGCGGCACCGCTGGCTCGGCCGCATGGCTGGCCGAGGCGGCGTCATGCCCGGTTGAAGCGGTGTCATGCCCGCTTGAGGCCGCTTCATGCCCGGCCGAGGCGGCAGCATGACTGGCGGAAGCTGCGGCATGACTTGCGGCGGCACCCTTGCCTTCGATGGCGCGTTGCAGCAGTTTGACCTTTTCTTCGAGCTCCACAATCCGGGCGGACAGCACGCCATTCTTGCGGTCGAGGTCGGCGCACGTCTTGATCTGGTCCTCACTGATCTGGGGACAGGATGCCGGCGCCGCCGACGGCAGTTGCAAGACCCGCACCGGGCGCGGCGCTGGCGCTGGCACTGGCGCGGCTACCCTGGCCGGCTCGGCGCGCACGGGGGCGGCAGGCAAGGCCGCCGGCACCGGGACCGGGACCGCAACCGGTGGCGGTGGCGGCGGCGGTGGCGCCGGCTGCGGATCGTGGCTCAGCCACAAGGTCACCGCGCGCACTTCGCGCTTGCCGCCTTCACCGAGCGTGAGAAACAGGTGCACGTAATCGCCCTCGACCGGCTTGACCGAGGTGATGTGCAGAAACTGGCGGCCGTCGCGCCGCATCACCGACATGGACAGGTTCGACAGCACCGGATGCATGCGCACATTGGCGCCGCGCCACACATCGGGATCGGCCAGCCGCACCTGCACGCTGGCTGCGGGCTCGGCCAGCGAGGTCAGTTCCACATCGGCCACCAGTGGCTGCCCGATGTACGAGCGCACCTGGGCATCGCCCAGCTCGGCCGCGTCGGCATTGGCAAGCGCGACCGCCAGCAGCAGAGAGAACATCAGGGTAGTGACGGACCGGACCAGCCGGACGATTCGGGAATGGTGCATATATGGTAATGTTGTCCAGCTAATGACGGAGGAGCAGAGAAATCTGTAGCCCTGCCGTAATTAACGTACGCTGAGATAAACTCTTTAACCGCATTCCCAAATAAACAGGAAGCAACATGGAAACAAGAATCGAAAAGGACAGTTTTGGCCCGATCGCGGTCCCGGCCGGACGCTTGTGGGGCGCGCAGACGCAGCGCTCGCTGGAGCACTTCGCCATTTCGAGCGAGCGCATGGCGCCCGAGCTGGTGGCCGCGCTGGCCCAGGTCAAGCGCGCCGCCGCCGCCGTCAACCGCTCGCTCGGCCTGCTGCCGGCCGACAAGGCCGAAGCCATCGTCAAGGCTGCCGATGAGGTGCTCGACGGCAAACATCCGGATGAATTCCCGCTGGTGGTGTGGCAGACCGGTTCTGGCACGCAGAGCAATATGAACATGAACGAGGTGCTGGCCAACCGCGCTTCCGAGCTGATCGGCGGCGCGCGCGGCGAAGGCCGCCTGCTGCATCCGAACGACCATGTCAACCTGGGCCAGTCGTCCAACGATATTTTCCCGACCGCCATGCACGTGGCGGCGGCCCAGGCCGTGGTGCAGTCGCTGCTGCCGGCCCTGGCGCGCCTGCGCGGCACGCTGGAAATCAAGTCGCGCGAGTTCGCCGACATCGTCAAGATCGGCCGCACCCACTTGCAGGATGCGACTCCGCTCACGCTCGGGCAGGAATTCTCGGGTTATGTGGCCCAGCTGGAATACTCCGAGCATGCGATCAAGTCCACCCTGCCCGGCCTGCTGCATCTGGCCGCCGGCGGCACGGCGGTCGGCACCGGCCTGAACGCGCACCCGGATTTTGCGGGGCGCATCGCGGCCGAAATCGGTTCGCGCACGGCGATCAGCTTCAAGACTGCGCCCAACAAGTTCGCGGCCCTGGCCGGGCACGATGCGCTGGTCGGCACCCATGGCGCCCTGAAAACCCTGGCCACGGCCCTGATGAAGATCGCCAACGATGTGCGCTGGATGGCGTCCGGCCCGCGCTCGGGCCTGGGCGAAATCAGCATTCCCGAAAACGAGCCGGGCAGCTCGATCATGCCGGGCAAGGTCAATCCGACCCAGTGCGAAGCGCTGACCATGCTGTGCTGCCAGGTGTTCGGCAACGATGTCGCCATTACCATGGGCGGCGCGTCGGGCAACTTCGAGCTGAACGTGTTCAAGCCGATGATCGCGCATAATTTCTTGCAAAGCGCGCGCCTGCTGGCCGACGGCATGCGTTCCTTTAACGATCATTGCGCGCACGGCATCGAGCCGAACCGCGAGCGCATCGGCGAACTGATGGAGCGCTCGCTGATGCTGGTGACGGCCCTGGCGCCGCACATCGGCTACGACCGCGCAGCCCAGATCGCCAAGAAGGCGCAGCACGAGGGCACCACCCTCAAGCAGGCGGCGCTGGCGCTCGGATTTGTGACGGAACAACAGTTCGAAGAGTGGATCGTGCCGCTCGACATGACCCGGCCAGGCCTGTAAGGCCGCGACAAGGCGCAACGCCGCAGGGCACGGCGCGACGCGCGGGCAACGTTGACGCGCCGCGCCGATGCCGCCACACTGCGGTTCTTACATCTATTTTAGGACGAGCGGTAAATGCAGAAAGTCACTTTTGACCTCACAGGCGAGTTCGTCGAACTGAACCAGCTATTGAAACTGTCGGGTCTGTGCGACAGCGGCGGCGCGGGCAAGAACCTGGTTGCCACGGGCGTGGTATCGGTCGATGGCAAAAAGGAGTTGCGCAAGACCGCCAAGATCCGCGACGGCCAGGTAGTCGGCATCGGCGACGTGCGCATCAGCGTGCGCAGCACCGGAGCGGACGGCGCCTGATTGCGCCAGCGCAGGATAAACACCTTGCAATCGGGCAATATTAGAAATATGCTGAGTGAAGCCGGCAGCGGCGCGGGTGTTCTTGCGCGGCGACAAACACGAAATTCCATGCTTTGTATATATTCTAAGACGTGATTAACCGATTCAAGGTGGCCACCATGGATAACCCTGAAGAAAACCAGCAAACCCAGGAACGATTGATCGGCGACCTGCGGCTCGTGATCGAAAACGCGGAAGAATTGCTGAAGAACACGGACCAGTACACCAGCGTGTTATACCGCAGTGCCCGCGCCAAGCTGGCGCTGGCGCTTAACGCGGCCACCGAAGAACTGGCCCGCTTCGAGGACGAGCAACTCGGACGCATGATCGAAGCGACCAGGACCGCCAACGCCGAGAACGCCGATCTGTCCGGCGAAGCGCGCATCATGCGCGCGTTTCATTAACCACGCCAGCGGCGCCTCCCCCGCGCGCCGCTGCTTCCGCCCTCGCCCGCGCCGTTCTCCGGGCTGCTACAAATACCCGTTTTTCCATCCATCGAACAAATTCTGCATGTGATCGAGCAGCCAGGTACTGCCCTTTTTCATGAGCACGAAGCGGCTTTGCAAGTGGCCGAGATGGATGGTGTACACGCATACCTTGCGCGCCGACAGCCATTCGACGTCGATGATACTGTGCTGTTCGTAGGTGGGCGGGATGCCGAAGCTGCCCGCCTCGGCTTGTCCCGAGGCGCTGTGCCTGGGCGTGCAGAATTGCGCGAACACGGCGGCCCGGAGCGCCGGGCGCCAGTCGCTGAGGTGCCGGTCCACACTCTGGTCGAGTGCGAGCTGGGTTTCCCAGGCGCTGATGCCATCCCAGAAGCCTTGCAGGGCCGCCAGCGCGGCCGCCTGCTCGCCCGCGCCGGGCATAAAACCGGGCGGGGTGCGGCTGGCCAGGCGGCGCTGCTCGCGCACGAAATCCCCGTCCAGCCCGGCTGGGTGGATGTCATCCGAATGTAAGGTGAGGGTCGGGTGGGCCGCCAGCGCCAGCACGCCATCGCGCGTGACTGCACTGCCCGTCACATCCAGGTACGACAAGGAGGCCAGGCCGACGATGTGCGGTACGCTGGCGTCGCCCACCTGGGTCGAGCGAAGGGACAAATGGTGCAATCTGGCGTGGCCGGACAAGGCAGCCACGCCAGCGTCGCTGATGCCGGTGTTGTCCAGCACCAGCCAGTTCAGGGCGCGAACACGGGCGATATCGGGCAGCACGGCGTCGCTGATGGCGCTGCCGCCCAGCCACAGGCGTTCCAGCTTCGGCAGCGCGCACAGGGCGCGCACGGCGTCATCGCCAATGCCGCAGCCGGTAAAGGTCAGGCCGCGGATCGAGGGCTTGCTGAGCAACAAGGCAATGTCGGCGGCGCCGAGCGCGCGGTCATGGATGTCGAGAAACCTGGGCCGTGCGGGAAGTTCAAGCATGGCTCGTGCTCAGGCGTTGGCGATCGCGGAGCTGCGCTCCTGCTCCCAGGCTTCCTGCCAGGTAATCGCGCCCGGCTTCTCGAACCATTGCTGGAGGTAATCGGCGATCTCGGCCGCTTCGGGCATGGGCGAGGCCGACAGGTAGGCCATGGTGGCGTCCAGGCCGGCGCCGACGAAATACTCGGCGCCGAGCGAGGTCCCCACATCCATGTTGATGTGCTTGGCTTTCCACAGCAGCAAGGTGTCGGCCACGTCGCCGGCGCGGTACAGCAGGAAGGCGCACTGGTAGATGCCTTCGTAGTAATCCATCTCGTCCTGCACGATGTGGTCCCAGAGGGCCGTGCGCAGGTTGATTTCTTCGTCGAGCAGCTCGATCAGCAGCGCGCGGTACGGCGCCAGGGTCGCGCCGACCAGTTGCTTGTAGATCGCCCGCCTCAGTTCCGGCGCGAGCAGCGCGCTTGCGATTGCGGGAGAAACAGCATTGCCATTGCTCTGGTACTCGGCGATAACTTGATCAGCGCTCATTGACATGAATGAAATCGATTTAAAGGATGATTATAGCGTGAGTAAAACGCGCCCCTTTTGCACCAGAGCCAGACCCGGAAAAAATGGCGTGATTCCGCACAGAAATACTGACAGGCTGCGACGGGCGCAAACGGTCAGTCTTGCCCCGCAGGCGCCAGCAAGATGCCCAGTGCAATCCACTGCGCCAGATGCGCCCCGATGTCGAATTGCTCATCGAGGGCGAATGCGGCATCGAGCGCTTCGCCCATTGTATCTCCCCCGGCCAGCGCGGCGAGCGCGCCTGCGTGCGCGGGGGTGAGCGCGACCAGTTCGGTCTTCCAGCGCGGGCGGGCGACCAGGGCTGCGCTCGGGCAATCCATGGCCGGCGGGAAGCCGACGCCGCTGTCCGGCTGGTGTGCTTGCCACAGGGGCACCACCGCCCAGCCTGATGCGATCAGGCTGCAGGCCGGATGCAGGGCGTAGCGCGCGTTTTGGAAGGCGTCGGGCGTGAGGGAGGCCAGCGCATCGGCGCCGATGGGGTCGGCGTCAGGGGCGTAATGGGCGCGGTGCACGGCCCACTCCAGACGCGCCATGTCGGGCAGGTACGGATACTCGGCGATGTGGGGAAAGCCGTCGAGAAAGCGGGCAAAACTGCCCCCGAAGCGGTTCAGGTCGGCGTCAAGCGAGGGATGGGCCATGCCGTAGGCGCGTGCCAGCGCACCGAAAAATGCGTCGCCAACCAGCTGGCGCAGCACCGGACAAGCCGCCGACAAGGCCTTGTTCCAGGTCACGCCAAGGTTGCCCCGGTACAGGCCGAAGCGGTCGGCATTGGCGCCGCCCTTGAACTGCGCCAGGGCATCGGCTTCACTGCCGTAGTCGAACAGGGCTTGCGCGAAACGCTGCTGGGTAGCGGCCAGGACGCCCTCGCCCGGCGCTTGCGGGTGGCGGCCGCGCCAGGGGTTGGCGACATTGATCACCGGGTAAGCCGCAGCGATGTGCTGCGCCTTGCGCGCTTCGCCCAGCAGCACCTCGAGCGCGGGCACATCGGTATCCCATTCGATCAGGGTCGGCAGGCGGCCGAAGCGCGCCAGCGCCGCCTGGTACAGGGCCCAGACCGGCGCGGCCACCACGTCGCCATGATGGTCGACTACCGCCTGCGGCGTGACCAGATGGCCGGCCAGGTGGATTTCGCCGACGCTGCCGGGCGCAATGGCCGCAATCGCCGCCAGCGCGTCTTCGCCGTGGTTGCACTGGTTGACGTAGAGATTGTTTACATCCAGCAGCAAGGCGCAGCCGGTGCGGCTGGCCAGCTCGGCCATGAACTCGGCTTCGCTCATCGTATCGTCGTTAAAACGCACGTAGGTGGAGACATTTTCCAGCAAAATGCGGCGCTGCAGCCGCTCTTGCACTTGCTCGACCCGCTGGCACAGCAGGTCGAGCGCGGCGCCGCTGAGCGGCATCGGCAACAAATCGTTGAGCTGGCGGTCGGCGACGGCGCCCCAGCACAGGTGTTCGGACACGAGCATGGGCTCGACCCGCTCGACCAGCGCGCAGACACGATCCAGGTGAGCCGTTGAAAACCCGCGCGCCGAGCCCAGGCCGAGACCGACGCCATGCAGGCTGATGGGATAATCGCGGCGCAGTTCTTGCAGCACATGCCAGTCCCAGCCAGCGCGATCGAGAAAGTTTTCGGTGTGGACTTCGAGCCAGCCGATGGCGGGCCTTTGCTCGAGAAACTGGCGGTAATGGGGCGCGCGCAAGCCGACGCCGGCGCCCGGCGAGGCGGGACCGGCAACAGTGTCGACCGGTAAGGCCCCGCCCGTCATGACTTACTTGAACTTACTTGCCGGACAGCTTGCCGCCGGCCTTTTCGCAGGTGCCCTTGGCGACCCATTTCCACTCTTCCGGCGCTTTGTCGACCGTCGATGCGCCGGCGCAGCCGTGCGAACCGGTCGCGCTGGCGCAATCGTTCTGGCCAGCCTTGGCGATGCCGTAGCACTTCTCCTTGTCGGACTTGTCGCCCTTGGACATGGGCGCATCATGCGCGGCGGCCATGCCGGAGGACACTGCGCACACGCCAGCGAGGGCGGCGGCGATCAGGGCTTGACGTTTGTTCATCGTAAATCTCCTTGAATTTATTTGAAGTGAAACAGGAACTGCCAGCTTGAAGGCGATTGTAAAGCCAGCCACGCGATTGCCAGGCGTGCCTTTCAGTTCCTTACAACTTCCCCGTGCCAGCGCCAATTTTAACGTAAAAAAGCCCGGTTCCTCCTTGAATGGGAGGACACCGGGCGATGCAGGCATCGTTGAGCGATGGAATCAGGCAGTCGTATTGATCGTATTGCCCAGATTGGCCGGCAAGCGCTGCGGCTGCGGCAGCGCGCTGATCAGCTGGGCAGCAACCTGGCCTTCCATCTGTTGCGCTTTCTTCAACACGGCGTAGCCGACTTCCTGCTTGACGCCCGTTTCGGCCATGCTGGTGGCCAGTGATGCAATTGATGAAACGTCCATGAGAGCTCTCCCGTTTGATTGGCTATCACGGATGGTAACGACGCCGTTTGCCCGAACTTTAGGCCGGGAGCGAATTAATTCTGGCCTTGAGCCATGCCAGCACGGTTGCCGGGGCATTCAGGTCGAGCCAGGCCACGTTATCGGGAAGATCATCCGGGGGCGGCGCATCCGATGCCACGGCGACAATATGCGGATCATTCGGGTACAGCGGCGGATGACCGAGCGACGGGCGCTGCACCTCCAGCTTGGGAATGGCTTCCCATTTGTAGCCTTCGACCAGGGTCAGGTCGGCCGGGTCCAGCCGCGCCAACTGCTCGCCCAGGGTCGGTTCCGGCTCGCCGCGCAGCTCGCGAATGATGGCCACGCGGAAAGGCGAAGCGATCATCACCTGCGCCGCCCCGGCCGTGCGCAGGCGCGCGCTGTCCTTGTGGGGCGGTTCGAGCATCACATCGTGATGGCTGTGCTTGACGACATTGATGCGCAGGCCGTCGGCCGCCAGTTGGCCGACCAGCGTTTCCAGCAAGGTCGTCTTGCCGCTGCCGGACCAGCCGATCACACCGAGTAAGTTGTGCATGCGCGGCCTTTCCGCCGAGAAGTAAGAGGGCAATTATACAAAGGTCGCGGTCATCAATACGGATGGCGGTAGCGCTGGCCCTTGTAACTCATCACGGCGGACTTGGGCAGCAGTTTTTCCAGGACCAGGCCGGGGGCCACTTCGTCGCCTTCGCGGCGCAAGACTTTATCGATGAGCAACAGGCGGTCGGCCGGATTCCTGGAATAGATGTAGCCGCCGACCGCGATCGGCGGAATCTCGTGCTGTAGCGCATCCGGCAGCTCGCGCAGGGTGCGCAAATTCTCTTCCGCAGAAGGAACCGGCTTGTCGGCCTTGACCGTGTCGGTCCTGGCCGGCTCGTCTTTTTTGAGCGGCGCCGCCTTCTTCACCGGCTCTTCCTTCTTCACCGGCTCTTCCTTCTTCACCGGCTCTTCCTTCTTCACCGGCTGGGGCTTGACCTCGGCCACCTTGACCGGTTCTGGCTTGGGCGGAGGCGCAACTTCCACCACTGGCGCCGGCTGCGGAGCAGGTGGAGGCAACGGCGCAGGCACAGCCGGCGCGGTAGCCGGCACGGTAGCCGACGCAGCCGCCTGCACCACCGGCGCCGGCGGCGTTGCCGTCTGCTTCCAGGCATACACGGCAGCCCCGGTGGCGCCCAATGCCAGCAGCGCCAGTGCGATCACGACCGGTTTGCCGCCAGCGCCTGTCCGCTCCGGCTCGGCGGCATGGATCGGCGTGGCGTGGATGGTCGGGGCGTTGCCGAGCTGGCGTTCGGCCTGCGCCTTTTTAAGTGCTTCGAGAATATAGGACATCTTATGGTTTCCCCGTTGCGCCAGCCGCCAGCAAGCGCGGTTCGGCCACGCCGGTCAACTGGTTCAGGCGCATATAGGTGCGCGGACCGGCTACGCCGTCCGCCTTGAGGTTTTGACGGGCCTGGAATGCGCGCAGCAGTTCCAATGTCGGCGCGCCCAGCGGACGGTCCGCCGGCGGCGGGGCCAGCCCGTTGACCTTGGCCAGGCGCGAGGCGATCCAGTCGACATCGGCGCCCTGCTCGCCCGCGCTGACCTGGTCGCGGAAATAGCGCGGCATGGTCCAGAAGGTCACGAAGCTGCCGTCCGAACGGGTGGCGAGCGCGCCGAGGTCGAGCGTCTGCTCCTTGCCGTCGACGTTCAGGCGCACGCTGCTCTCGTCCATGCCGGTCAGCAACGCGTAGCTCACCACCGGTCCGTCGCGCAAGGTCAGTACGGCCGGACGGTCGAGCAGACGCAATTCGTATAACCCGCCCTTGCCCTGATGGCAGCGCAGGTTCAGTTTCAGCGCATCGTCGCAGGTGGCGCCGGCGGGCAAGGCCACGCCCCACAGCGCCGACAAGGCGTGCAGCGCAGCCGCTTCGCTGGCGTGCGTGAGCGGCACGGCCGGCGCGCGCGCCACCGGCGCCACCGGGGCCGGCGAGGCAACAGCGGCCACGGCCTTGACCGGGGCCGGCGCTGGCGCAGCCTGCACCAGCACCGGCTTGGTGGCAGGACGAAATTGCCACGCCGCCGCCGCGCCGATCGCAGCGGTGGCCAGCACGCCGGCCGCCACATACTGCCACGGCATCCGGGACGCGGGCGCATTGGCGCCGCCCGAAAACACTTCGCTGCCGGCGCGGCGCAGGATCTGGCGCGTCACTTCGCGGCTGTTTTCGACATACGCCCCCAGCAGCGCGCGGTCGCACAACAGGTTGATGCGGCGCGGCACGCCCTGCGACAACTGGAACACCTGTCCCATCAGCGAGCGCGGAAACGGCCGCGACGCCCCGCCCCCGGCCACCGCCAGCCGGTGCGCGACGTAGCTGGCGGTTTCCGCTTCGGTGAGCGAACCGAGGTGATAGCGCGCAATCACACGCTGGGCCAACTGTTCGAGTTCGGGCCGGGCCAGGATCGCGCGCAGCTCCGGCTGGCCGATCAGGATAATCTGCAACAGCTTGCGCTCGCTCGTTTCCAGGTTGGTCAGCAGGCGCAATTGCTCCAGCACATCGGCCGACAGGTTCTGGGCCTCGTCGATGATCAGCACATTGTTCTTGCCCTGCGCGTGACTGAGCAACAGGTAGCGGTTGATCGCGTCCACATAGCTCTTGACGCTGACCGCGCCGGCCGGCGCCGGCGGCAGGTCGATGCGGAATTCATCGCAGATCGACAGCAGCAGTTCCTCGACCGTGAGCTTGGGATTGAAGATGTAGGCCAGGCGGCAGCCCGGGGGAATCTGCTCAATGAAGCAGCGGCACACGGTGGTCTTGCCCGCGCCGATTTCGCCGGTCAGCAGCACGAAGCCGCCGCCGCTGCCCACGCCGTACAGCAAGTGCGCCAGCGCCTCGCGGTGGCGCTCGCTCATGAACAGGTAACGGGGATCGGGGGCGATGGAAAACGGTGATTGCTTCAGGCTGAAGAATTGCTTGTACATGGATTCCCTGGAAGTGCATCACCCGCGCTAGCGGCCGACGGGCAGCGGCTTGTATTTGGCGCAGTAAATCTTGGACTTGGTCTTGAAGTAGACGATCTTGCTGCCGGGATTGGACGCGCGCACCGGATAGCGCGAGTTGTCCACCGACAGGTGGCGCACGCCGACGGCGTTGCGGATCGACTCTTCGAGCTTGTCGGGCGTGGTATCGGCCACGGCGGCCACGAACACCAGTTCGCTGGTATCGTCGCTGATCATGATGTCGGTCACCGGCGCGCCCCACAGGGTGCCCTCGGCCTTGAACCAGTAGGCGCCGCCCTCGTGCTTGTAGGACGGGCCGAAGGCGTTGACCAGGTAATCGTGGAAGTAAGCGTTATCGAGCCCGCTGCGGCACAGGATGGCGCTGCCGATCACGGGGCCGAAGGTGGACGGTGCGGCCTGCACTGCCGGCGGCGCGGCGGCGGCCAGTGCCAGCAGAGTCAGCAGTATCACGGCGCAGCTTCGCCCGGGCAGTGCGCGCAAGCGGGCTGCACCAGGTGAAACCTGCTTCGATCCGATCGCCAGGCGCATCCGACCTCCGGTGGAGAACGTGCTTACTGACGCGCGCGCTCTTCCTTCTTGACCTTCTTGGCTTCCTTCTTTTCTTTCACCGACTTGGCGGGCTCTTTTTTCGTTTCTTTTTTGTTGTCTTGCGCTTTACTCATTGCGGGCTCCTGATAACGATTTATAGCTTGGACAGCCAATTGCGGTTCGCAGCGATTTTCTGCTTGGCCGAGGCCGGCAGCATCTCGTAACAGCCGGGATACTGCTTGAGCGCGTTCTCGCGGATTTCTTTCTGCAAACCGTTGATAATAAACACATATACGACGGCACCATCGTCTTTTTGTCGTGTGCCCATATAGCGGATCATTATTCCTCCTGATGAGACCTCTAAAACCTACTGCGCGGCCCAATTTTCGCCCTGCGATGCTCACCGTACTTTCGTACGGCTGCGCTTCTCGAACGAAACTTGCGTCGCTCGCTACGGTTTTCGACATCTCCTATGTTCCGTGAGCGGAGCGAATAACCTCTGTTAACTCACATCGCCACATTATGACACTGCCCGGCGCGATTTCGCTACCCAAGGTCGATTTTGCGGACGAAAAAAAGCCCGCGCGGAGGCGGGCTTTCGAGATGGGCCGCTAGGGCCCGTAAAACTTCTTGCTTTTGTAAAATTTGCCAGAGAGCATATCGCTGATGCCACTCTGGAATCACTAAATTCCGACTAGAAATATAGCACATGACATCGGCGTGACATGAACAAAATGTCAGCGAGTGTGGCGAGAAAGAAACGCCTAAATGAGTGTGCAGAAATTATTGTGATTTCTAGCGAACAGAAGCGGATGCCTTGCAAGGCGCACGCCGCGACGCAGTGCGAGCACTGCTAGCGGTGGGCAACACAGCAGGGCGCCGCTGATGGAAGCTGGAAATTGCAAGAATTTATGCGCACTTACTTAGACATTGGCCAGCCACGGGTCGCTTTCCGGACGCGGAAAGTGGGCCGTCATGAAATCGACAAAACTGCGCACCTTGTACGACAGCAAGCGCCGGCTCGGATACACCAGCGACACTTCCAGCCGCCCCAGGTGGTGGCCCTTGAGCAGTTGCACCAGCCGCCCACTGCTCAAGTCGTCTTCCAGGGTCAGCGAGGAGCGCACCATGATGCCCATGCCGGCAATGGCCGCCTGGCGCAGCACCGAAATATTGTTCGATATCACGCGTGGGGTAATCGGCACATCGACCCGCTTGTTCTCCCACGTCACCGGCCAGCTGTGGCGCAACTGCTCGAAGGCGAAATTGAGGCAATCGTGGCTCGACACATCGATCGGCGTGAGCGGTTCGCCGCGCCGCGCAACATAGTCGGGCGAGGCACACAGCACCACGTTGGAGGTGGCCAGGCGGCGCGCGATCAGGCTGGCATCGAATTTTTGCAAGCCCATGAAAATGCCGACATCGAAACCTTCCTCGACGATATCGACCGCGTGGTCGGCCATGGTGACGTCGAGCACCACGTCGGGCACGGTGGCGGCGTACAGCGGCAGCAGCTTGGCCAGCTGATACTGGCCGAAGCCGGGATGGCAATAAATGCGCAAGGTGCCGCTGGCCTTGCGCGAGGACGAGGACGCAATGGCGTCGGCATCGTCGATATCGGCCAGGATCTGGCGCACCCGCTCCAGGTACTGCTTGCCGGTTTCGGTGAGCGAGAGCTTGCGCGTGGTGCGGTTGAGCAGGCGCGTGCCGAGGTGGGCTTCCAGGTCGGCGATGTTGCGCGTGACCACCGTGTTCGACATATCCATCGCCTGCGCCGCGCGCGCAAAGCTGCCCTGCTCGACCACCTTGGCAAACACGCGCATTGATTGAAGCCTGTCCATCCCCGCCCCCGATTGTGGATTATCCCAAATTGCGCAACGTTGCATTGCGATTATTCGCCTTTTTTGCGGATACCGCAACGTATAGACTGCTTCACATGGACGAGCAAACGCAAACAAGCAACTCGTCAGCGCCGCCAGCCACCAGCGACGTCCACTCAATTACTGGAGAAACACCATGAAATCATCATCCTTCATTGCTGCTGTTGCCGTTGTTGTTGCCGCCTTCGCTGGTTCCGCTGTTGCCGCCGATACCACCGTGGCCCATGCCGGCGTCAGCGCCGCCGCGAGCAGCATCACCGCCACCCGCCTGAACGTGCCTGAGCTGGCCGTGGCGTCGAGCCGCACCCGCGCCGAAGTACGCGCCGAGGCGCTGGCCGCAGCCAGGAATGCCAGGCCGACCCTGAGCACGCAGCTCGACCTGACAGCAAACTGAGATTGATTATTCCGAATTTAGCAATTGTGCATTGCGTCATTCGGTCTTTTTCGAATCAATCAGTCGGAATACACTGACCTTAATCAAAGAGCACCGCTCTTGCCGCCGCAGACAAATGCGACGTTGACTTAATACTGGAGAAATATTATGAAAGCATCGACATTGTTTACCGCCGTAGCAGCCCTGGTCCTGAGCGGTTCGGCATTTGCCGCCGACGCCCCTGCCGCCAGCACCGCTGTTTCCGCAGCCGCCGCATCGAGCCTGAGCGTGCCAGCAGTGACCATCAGCCAGTCGACCAGCCGTAACCGTGCCGACGTGAGCGCCGAAGCTGTTGAATTCGTCAAGAACTACAAGACCGCCTTCGCCATCCAGCTGGAACAGTACAAGAACTAAGCAAGCCAGAAGCAAGCACGAAGCAATAAGCAAGCTTTAAAGCGCAGCGGCCAGCCCCCGGCCGCACGCGCGCAGCACCCTCCGCAGCACAGTTCAAACCGGAAAACCCGACGCCCCCTCGGGTTTTCCGACCTCCTCTTCGCCTCCATCCGGCACCGCATCCCGACCGTTCAAGCCCTTGAATTGTCAATCCATCGTTTTGTGCGCGTGTGCGCGGCCCTGTCGCCGTATTGTTGATGCTCCGTACTCAACGCCGCCCAGCGGCCACATGCCATGACCACCTTATTCAAGCAAGCCACCTTCGCCACCCTCCTCTGCGCCGCCGCAGCCGCCAGCGCCCAGGACATCTCCGACGTGCGCAAGGTCGCCCCCTTCCACGCGATCGAGGTGTCCGGTCCTTATACAGTGGAGATCCAGGGCCAGGGCACGCAATCGCTCCAACTGTCGGGTCCGCGCAAGGAACTCGAGCGCATCGACACCATCGTCCAGGGCGACACCCTGATCGTGCGCCCGCGCTCCACAAGCGGCATCAACATCAGCTTCAACGACAAGGAGCGCATCGTCGTCAGGATCACCGCGCCCGGCCTGCGCAGCCTGGCCAAGTCCGGCAGCGGCGACGTGTCGGCGCGCAATGTCGAGAGCCCGCAATTCGCGCTGAACGTGAGCGGCTCGGGGGATGTGGAGATGTTCCAGCTCAAGACCGACAAGCTGAACGTGAGCATGAAAGGCTCGGGCGACGTCGACCTGGGCGGCGACGCCACTGTCTTGCAGGCCAGCGCCGAGGGCTCGGGCGACTTCGACGCTTGCAGCCTGAACGTCAAGCGCAGCAGCGCCGTGCTGCGCGGATCGGGTGAAGTCTGCGTCCCCGGCGGCACCGAGGAATTCTCGGGTGAACTGCACGGTTCGGGCGAGCTGACGGTCAAGCAATTGCAGGCCGACAAGGCGCGCCTGGTGGTGACCGGTTCCGGCGAGGTTGACATCGACGGCAGCGTCGGCACCCTCACCGCCGACCTGAACGGTTCGGGCAGCATCGAGGCCGACAAGCTGGTGGCGCAACAGGCCAATGTATCCGTGCGCGGCTCGGGCAATGTGGAAGTGCGCGTCAAGCAAGCCGGCAATGGCGCCGCGCAGCTGATGCGTTATGACCGCAAGGGCGCAAAAGCGACACGCGGCTGATGCTAGCGCGGTGGGCGCCTGAAGCGACGCAGGCTCCTTCGAACTGCGGGCGGCAGATACAATAGGCGTATGATAAAAACAACCATGCGCTCCGCCGCCCTCCTCATTTTCATCAGCGCCTGCAACGCGGCGCTTGGCTCGGATACCAGCACCATCCAGGCCAAGCCCGATCAGGCTTTCCTCCAACTCGCCGACGCCGCCCGCTTCCTCGCCAATTACAAGGAAATGGCGGCCGTATCGGTGCGCGTTTCCGCCAGCCTCGAGCCAGGTGACCGGAACCCCCACGCCGCCTTCATGGCCAAAGTCGCCGTCGCCGACCTGAGCGACATGCGCGACTGCATGGGGCGAGCCTATGCCAGCGGACCCGTCACGCAACAGGACGCCGTGCAACTGGTCCGGATGTTCACTTCGCCGCTCGGTAAAAAGATACTTGACATCCACCACAGGGGACTCATGGCCAGTTTAGATAAGGACGCGTATCCGCCTGTCGATTGGTCGTCCATCACGGAAGAAGAGCGCACCGAAACGCCGGCGTTCTTTGAACATCCCGCCTTCAAGCGCTATGGTGCGCTCATTTCCAGTAGGGCTTTCGATCATGCCAGCACGGCGTGCCTGGTAGAGTCCAGAATCGGCAAAGCCACCGGCTTCAAAGGCTGAGCCAGCGCGCTTGCACGCGTGCCGCGCGCCCGCCGCGGGCGCCGGGCGCGCTTCCTTCCATACCAAATTGGCACTAAACCAACGCCGCCGCAATACCATTTCCGTTCTTTTAAAATCACTTTAAAAACAACCGGTTAAGCCGATTCAGGCATGCAGCCACAGCATGCCAATTCGGTATTTTATAATACCACTTAAATACCTGTTGACAAGGTGGTTTGTCGATCATATAGTGCCCACACCTTCCCCACTTCAGAACCCGGACAAGAGCAAACATGATCGAATATCTCATCGGCGTCGATGGCGGTGGAACCGGTACCAGAGTGCGCCTGGCGCGTGCCGATGGCAGCGAACTGGCGCAAGGCCAGGGCGGCCCGTCCGGCCTCTCGCTCGGCATTGCGCAGGCGTGGAAGTCGGTCGCCGACGCCATCGCCGCAGCCTTTAACGCGGCCGGCATTGCGCAGCCGGCCAGGGCCAGCATCGCCATCGGACTCGGACTGGCCGGCGTGCACAATCCGCTGTGGGCCGAACAATTCGTCGCCGCCGATCCGGGCTTCGGCGCCCTGCGTCTGGATAACGACGGCTACACCACCCTGATCGGCGCGCACGGCGGCAAAGCGGGCAGCATCGTCGCCATCGGCACCGGCAGCGTGGGCCAGGCCATCCTGGCCGACGGCAGCCGGCGCGAAGTGGGCGGCTGGGGGTTTCCGACCGGCGACGAAGCCGGCGGCGGCTGGATGGGCCTGCGCGCCATCGCCCATATCGAAAAAGTCATCGACGGCCGCGCGCCGCACAGCGCCTTTGCGCAAGCGGTGATCGACGCCTGCGGCGGCGAACGCAATGCCATCCAGGTCTGGATCGGCGGCGCCACCCAGACCGTATTCGCCTCGCTGGCGCCGCTGGTGGTGGCGCACGCCGAATCGAACGACACCGCGCGCGCCATCCTGGCCGACGCCGGACGCGAAGTGGCCTTGATGGCGCACGCGCTCGACGCGGCCGGCCAGCTGCCGCTGGCCCTGTGCGGCGGCCTTGGCGCGCCGCTGCGCGCTTACCTGCCGCCAGACCTGCTGGCACGCAGCGTCGCTCCCCTGGGCGACTCCGCCAGCGGCGCGCTGCGCATGATCGAACTCCACGTGAGAGGACACTAACCATGCTTGCGCAGCTCAGCGATTTCAAGCCCGACGCCGACAGCGTCACCCCGCTCTACATGCAGCTGGCGAACAAGCTATCGGCCGGCATCACCAGCGGCGACTGGCGCGCCAACGAAGCATTGCCGTCCGAGCGCATGCTCTCGGACATGCTCGACATCTCGCGCGTGACCGCGCGCAAAGCCATCGACATGCTGTGCGAGCGCGGCATGCTGACGCGCCGGCGCGGGTCCGGCACCTACATCACGCCCAAGCTGGAACAGCCGCTCTCGCGCCTGACCAGCTTTTCGGAAGAACTGAGCCAGCGTGGCTTTACCGCCGGCTCGCGCTGGCTGGAACGCGAAATCGGCGTGGCCGCTCCCCTGGAACTGCTCTCGCTCGGGCTCTCGCCCAACATGCCGGTGGCGCGCCTGCGCCGCCTGCGCACCGCCGACGATGTGGTCATGGCGATCGAAACGACCACCATCCCGGCGATCCACATGCCCGACCCGCACGGCGTGACCGATTCGCTGTACGGCTACCTTGAAGCACGCGGCGCGATTCCGATGCGCGCGCTGCAGCATATCCGCGCCGTCAACGCCAATGCGGAGCAGGCGCGCCTGGCCGGCCTGGCGCCGGGTGCGGCGATGCTGCACATTACCCGCGTAAGTTACCTGGACAGCGGCGCGGCGGTGGAACTGACCCACTCGTTCTGCCGCAGCGATTATTATGAATTTGTAGCGGAGTCGCGCCGATGAGCGATGCAATCAAGGGCAACATCCTGACCAGCAGCGGCTGGGTCAACGGCGCGGTCAGCTTCGGCGAACGCATCACCAACATCATCGGCGGCGCGGTCGACCCGTCGGTCAACGGCGACGACTATGTCATCCCCGGCTTCATCGACCTGCACGTACACGGCGGCGGCGGCAAGGACATCATGGAGGCCGGCGACGCGCCGCACATCATCGCCGCCATGCATGCCAAGCACGGCACCACCAGCCTGCTGGCCACCACCATGACGGCGCCGCCGCACGAAATCACGGCCGCGCTCAAAGCCATCGGGGCGGCCTGCGCGGCGCGCCGGCCGGGCGCCGCGCGCGTGCTCGGCGTGCACCTGGAAGGCCCGTATATCAATTCCGGCAAGCTGGGAGCCCAACCCAATTACGCGCGCGCCGCCACCCTGGCCGAAGTGCAGCAGCTGGGCACCCTGGCGCCGATGCGCCTCATTACCGTGGCGCCAGAAATCGCCGGCCACCTCAATTTAGTCAGGGAACTGAGTAACGCCGGCATCCGCGTGCAGATCGGGCACACGCTCGGATCGTACGAAGATGGCGTGGCCGCGCTCGAGCATGGGGCGGCCGGTTTCACGCACCTGTTCAACGCCATGAGCGGCCTGCACCACCGCGAGCCGGGCATGGTCGGCGCGGCGCTGGCGCATGCGCAGTACGCCGAACTGATTCCCGACCTGCTGCACGTGCACCCGGGTGCCATCAAGGTGGCCCTGCGTTCGATTCCGCATCTGTACTGCGTCACCGATTCCACCGCCGCCACCGGCATGCCCGACGGCGACTACAAGCTTGGCCGCCACAGCGTGCAGAAATGCATGGGCGGCGTGCGCCTGCCCGACGGCACCCTGGCCGGCAGCACGCTCACCATGGACCAGGCGCTGCGCAACCTGGTCAGCCTGGGCCTGACGCTGGAAGACGCGTCGCACCGGGTCTCCACCTATGCCGCCGACTACCTCGGCGAAACCGAACGCGGACGCCTGGCGACCGGCGCCTTTGCCGACATGGTGGTGCTGGACCGCGATTTGAAAATCAAAGCTGTCTATATCGAAGGAGAAAAGTGTGACCTCACTGATGCTTAAAGAAGCCCTGTCCGCCGCCGACTGCGTCGCCCTGCAGCTGGAAAACGACGTCGAACGCTACGCGGAGCTGGGCCGCAAGCTGAGGACCACCACCTTCAACACCGCGCTGACGGTGGCGCGCGGCAGTTCCGACCACGCCGCCAACTACTGCGCCTACCTGATCATGGCGCGCATGGGGCGCATCGTCGCGTCCCTGCCGATGTCGCTGGTGACCTTGTACAAGTCGCCGCTGGTCACGCGCGACACGCTCACCATCGCCATTTCGCAATCGGGCCAGAGCCCGGACGTGGTCGAACCGATCCGCTACTTCCGCGACGGCGGCGCCACCACCATCGCGCTGGTCAACGATATCGATTCGCCCCTGGCCGCCGCCGCCGAATGGGCCATGCCGCTGCGCGCCGGTAAAGAGCAAAGCGTGGCCGCCACCAAGAGCTTCATCACCAGCCTGGTGGCCGGTGCGCGCCTGGTAGCGCAATGGCAGAACGACCCGGAACTGACCGAAGGCCTGGCCGCCCTGCCCGATGCGCTGCGCCGCGCCACGGAAGTGGACTGGTCGCCGGCGCTGGAGGTGCTTACGCCGGCGCGCAACATCATGGTGGTCGGACGCGGCATCAGTTTTCCGATCGCGCTCGAATCGGCGCTCAAATTCAAGGAAACCTCGGCCTTGCAGGCCGAAGCCTTCAGCGGCGCCGAAATCAAGCACGGCCCGATGGCGCTGATCGAAGACGGTTATCCGCTGCTCATTTTCGCCACGCGCGGACCGACCCAGGCCGGCCTGATTGCACTGGCGGCCGAAATGCGCACCCGCGGCGCGCGCGTGCTGCTGGCCGCACCCGCGGACGTAGCGGAGCGCGACCTGACCCTGCCCACCGCCGCCACCCCGGACCTGGACCCGATCGTCGCCGTGCAAGCCTTCTATGTGATGGCGGCGCAGCTGTCGAAAGCGCGCGGCATGGACCCGGACCGTCCGCGCCATCTCAGCAAAGTCACCAAGACCAACTGACCCTCCCCCGCCATCGATGAAGATCAAGACACTCCTGACGGCATTGATGGCATTTGGCCTGGCGGCATCCGCAGCCGCCGCCGAAACGAAGATCGAATTCTGGACCTTCAGCATGAAGCCCAAGTTCACGCCCTTCTTCGAATCGGTGGCGCGCAATTACGAGGCGGCCAATCCGGGCGTGAAGATCGAATGGATCGATTTTCCATGGGACGTCATCCAGACCAAGCTGGTCACCCGCATCGTGGCCGGCACGCCGCCGGCGCTGGTCAACCTGAACGTGCCCTGGGCCGACGAATACGCGCGCGACGAGCTGCTCACGCCCGTCGACGCCCTGCTCGGCGCGTCCAAATCCAGCTACATCCCCAGCACCCTGGAAGACCTGCGCTTCAAGGGCAAGACCTACGGCTTCCCGATGTACAGCAACGTCGCCGTGATCGCCTACAACCAGGTGATTTTCAAGGATGCGGGCTTGACGCGCGGTCCGCAAAGCTTCGATGAACAGCTGGCGTTTGCGCGCCAGATCGCGGCGCGCACCGGCAAGGCCGGCATCGCCCCGGCGCTGTCGAAAATCGATGGCCTGTTCATGTGGCAGGGCCTGGCCGTCATCAAGGATGGCAAGGCGGTGTTCAATTCGGCGCAGCACGTGGCGCTGGTGCAGAAACTCGCGGCCACCTACAAGGCCGGCGGGCTGCTGAAAGAAAGCCTGTTCGCCGAAGATAACTTCCCGGCCGTGATCGACGCCTACAAGGGCGGCCGCCTCGGCATGCTGCTCGCGCCGCCGACCGCACTGAAACGCATCCAGGGCGACGCAAAAGACATCTACGCGATTACCGGCGTGGCGCCGGCGCCGCTCGGCCCCACCGGCATCGCCGACGGCGGCTGGCTGATTCACTTTGCGATCCCCAAGGGCGTCGATGCCAAGCTGCTGCCCGCAGTCGGCAAATTTGCGCTGTACCTGACCAGCGACGCCAACCAGCTCGCCTTTGCCAGGCAGGCCAGCGTGTTCCCGACCACCGTCAAGGCGGCCGCCGATCCGTATTTCCTGGCGCTGCCCGCCAACGCCGGCGCGGCCGAAAAAGCGGTGGCAGCGGGCGCGCGTTCGATGGCGCATTCGCACACCCTGTACGTGGCCGGCATCGACGACTACGACGAATTGCGCCGCTCGCTGGTCAAGGCGGTTGAAGCCGGCGTCACCGGCAAGCAGGATGTACAACAAGCGCTCGACCAGGCGGTCGCGATCTGGAACAAGAAGCTGTCCAAACAGAGGCTGCATTAATGAGTACACGGCGCCACACCTTGCAGGCATGGATGTTCCTGGCACCGGCCCTGGTGCTGCTGGCCGTGTTTTCGTTCTGGCCGGTCGCTTACGGCTCCTTCCTCGCGTTCACCGACTACTCGCTGATCCGGCCAACCTCGTTCGTCGGACTGGACAACTTCCGCTACATTTTCGATAACGAGATGTTCGTCACGGGCCTGAAAAATTCGCTGCTGTTTTTGGTGATGGTGCCCTTCGTGCAGATCGGCGCGGTCGCGCTGGCGGTGCTGGTCAATAACCAGCTGCCCGGCATCCGCTGGTTCCGCGCCGCCTTTTACGTGCCGGTGGTGACCACGGTGTCGGTGGTGGGCATCATGTGGGGCTTCATGTTCCACGAACAGGGCACGCTCAATTACGTGTTCATGCAGCTGCGCCTCGCCAACGCGCCGATCGGCTGGCTGACCGACGACACGCTGGCCCTGTTCGCGGTCATGTTCGTGACGCTCTGGCGCGGGCTTGGCTGGTACATGGTGATGTACCTGGCGGCGCTGCAATCGATCCCGGCGGACATGCAGGAAGCCGCGATGCTCGACGGCGCCAACCGCTGGCAGCAGTTCTGGAAAATCACCGTGCCGATGCTCAGGCCCACGATTGCGGTGTGCACCATCCTGTCGGTGCTGGCCGCGCTCAAGGCTTACCAGGAAGTCGACGTACTGACCCAGGGCGGGCCGATGAATTCGACCTTCACGGCGCTGTATTACGCCTACGACCAGGGCCTCAAGCACCTCAAGCTGCCGCGCGCGCTGGCCGCCAGCCTGGTGGTATCGAGCATCTGCATCGGCATTGCGCTGGTGTGCCTGCGCTACCTCAAGCCGAAGCACCGCTGATGCGCGCCCGTCCGCTGGCCACGTTCGGCCATTACCTGATCCTGTGCTTGCTCGCGGTGGTGTGCGTGTTCCCGTTCTGGTGGACCCTGGTGACCGCCATGTCGACCGAAGGCAATGTGTTCGCCTTCCCGCCCACCTTCTGGCCGCGCAAGCCGTCGCTGGAAAACTTTGCCGAGGTGTTCCGCGCGATTCCCATCCTGGCGTTCTTCAAGAACTCGGTGCTGATCGCGGTGTGCACCGTGTTCTGGAAGCTGGCACTGTGTTCGCTGGCGGCGTACCCGCTCGCGCGCATGCAGTTCCGTGGCCGTAAACTGGTGTTCGGGATCATCCTCGCCACGCTGGTGCTGCCGTCCGAAGTCAATTTTCTGGTGAACTTCATCACCGTCACCAAGCTGTCGCTGGTGGACACCTATACCGGCGTGATTCTGCCGAACGTGGTCACCGCCGTCGCCATTTTGCTGCTCAAGCAGGCCTTCGAGGAAGTGCCGCAAGACCTGATCGACGCCGCCCGCGTCGATGGCGCCTCGGAGTGGATCATCTTTAGCAAGATCATGCTGCCCTTGATCGCCCCGTGGCTGGCCACGGTCGGCATTTTGACGGCGGTCGAAGCCTGGAACGAGTACATCTGGCCGTCGATCGTGATGAGCAAACCCGATGAATTTCCGCTGTCGGTGGGCGTGCTGTATTTGCGCGGCACCTTCGGCAGCAGCACCCGCGTGATCGCCGCCGGCACCGTGCTGACGATCCTGCCCACGCTGGCCGCCTTTCTGTTCACGCAGCGCTTCTTCATGCGCGGCATGGACGGCGCAGTGAAGTAACCCACTCAAGGATGTCGATGGAACTGACTAAAACAACGAAAAAAGAACGCAGCCCACTGGCCTGGGTCCCCAGCTTGTACCTGGCGCAGGGCCTGCCCTTCTTCGCGGTGGCGATGGTGGCCGGCCAGATGTTCAAGAGCATGGGCGTGGCCAACGACGACATCGCCCACTGGACCGCCGCCATCATGTCGGCCTGGATCTTCAAGCCGCTCTGGAGTCCTTTTCTGGAACTGGCGAGCAGCAAAAAGATCATCGTGGTCAGCTTCCAGCTGATCGGCGGCGCCTGCCTCGGCCTGGTGGCCCTCGCCCTGCACATGCCGTTCTGGTTCGCCGCCTGCGTGGTGATGCTCACCCTGGTCGCCATTTCATCGGCTACCCACGACGTGGCCTGCGACGGCCTGTATATCTCCAGCCTGACGCCAAAAGAGCAGGCAGCCTACGCCGGCTGGACCGGCACCTTTTTCAACGCCGGGCGCTTCATCTCGTCCGGCGGCCTGCTGCTACTGGCCGGGTATTTTGAAAAGACCATGGGCGTCACCTCGGCCTGGACCATCGTGTTCTGCATCCTGGCGCTGATGATGGTCACGCTCGGCCTGTACAACGGCTGGGCGCTGCCGCTGGCGAAAAATCCGGTCAGCGCCGACATCACCGCAAGCGCGATCGCGCGCACGCTCAAGGAAGTCATCATCGACTTCTTCAAGAAGCCCGGGATCTGGGTCTCGGTCCTGTTCATCATTCTGTTCCGCGCCGGCGAAGCGCAGGTACAGACCATCGGCCCGCTGTTCCTGCGCGAGGCGCGCAACCTGGGCGGGCTGGGATTGACGACGATCGAAGTGGGCGCCGTGTACGGCACGGCCGGCACCGTCGCTTTCGTCATCGGCAGCATCGCCGGCGGCTACTTCACCTCGTGGCTGGGCCTCAAGCGCGCCATCCTGGTGCTGATCCTGGCGGTGAACCTGCCCAACCTGGTGTTCTACTTCTTGTCGACCACCCTGCCGACCGACCTGACCCTGATCGGCGCGGCGCTGGCGGTGGAGATGTTCGGCTATGGCTTCGGTTTCGTGGGCCTGATCCTGTACATGATGCAGGTGGTCGCGCCGGGCAAATACCAGACCGCGCACTATGCGTTTGCCACCGGGATCATGCAGCTCGGTTTTTCGCTGTTCAAGTGGGTCAGCGGCGACATCCAGATCGCGCTCGGCTACCACAACTTCTTCCTGTGGGTGCTGGCCGCCGCGGTGCCGGTGGCGATCCTGTCGCAGATCATTCCGATGAGCGCGAGCGGACGCCAGCAGGCCGACCTGGCGGCCGCCCGGCCATCGACGGCGAACTGACATGGCCGCCGTCACCCTCAAGGGCGTCGTCAAGCGCTACGACGACAAGCAGACCATCATCCACGGCATCGACCTGGCCATCGCCGATGGCGAATTCGTGGTCTTCGTGGGGCCGTCCGGCTGCGGCAAGTCGACCCTGCTGCGCATGATCGCCGGGCTGGAAGAAATCAGCGCGGGCGAACTGCATATCGGCGGCCTGCTGGCCAACGATGTGGCGCCGGCCAGGCGCGGGCTGGCCATGGTGTTCCAGTCGTACGCGCTGTATCCGCACATGACGGTGTTCGAGAACATGGCGTTCGCGCTCAAGCTGGCCGGCCACAAGGGCGAGGAGCTCAAGGCCCAGGTCGGGCGCGCCGCCGGGATTTTGCAGATTACGCACCTGCTGCAGCGCCGCCCCAAGGAGCTGTCGGGCGGGCAGCGCCAGCGCGTGGCGATCGGACGCGCCATCGTGCGCAAACCCGAGGTGTTCCTGTTCGACGAACCGCTCTCGAACCTCGACGCCAGCCTGCGCGTGCAGATGCGGGTGGAACTGTCGCGCCTGCACAAGGAACTCAAGACCACCATGATCTACGTGACCCACGACCAGGTCGAGGCGATGACCCTGGGCGAGCGCATTGTGGTCATCAACGGCGGGCGCATCGAACAGGTGGGCACGCCCTACGAGCTGTATAACAACCCGGGCAACCTGTTCGTGGCGGGCTTTCTCGGTGCGCCGAAGATGAACTTCATCGCTGCCGAAGTGGCGCATATCGGCGCCATCGGCGTGCGCGTGCGCCTGGCCGACGGCACCCTGGTCGACGTCGATGCCGACGGCAGCGCCGCCACCATCGGCGACAAGCTCACGCTGGGCGTGCGCGCCGAACACATGGCGGTGTTGCCGGAAGCGGCGCAGCAGGCCAATACCGTGGCCGCCACGGTCGGCCACGTGGAGTACCTGGGCGACCAGACCATCGTCTACGCCAGCATGCCGGGCGACCCGGCCCTGATTGCGCTGCGCCAGCCGCAAGGCGCCATGCTGCGCGCGGGCGAGCGCATTGCGGTGCAGTTGCCGCCCGCGCACTGCCATCTTTTCGACGCCGGCGGACGCGCGTTTGCCCGTGCATGAAGCGGTCCGCACGGAAATTGGCGTGCAAAGATAGAGTTTATGTAACAATATGCGCTTCGTCCGAAATTCGCACCCGGCTCCCCCTGAGCCGGATGTCGCGTATGCAGGTCGCGTGTCCACGGTTCGGCGCTCTGATGCGTTATAGCGTCAGGCTGTCTTTATGTCTTTGATTGAAGGATTTTCCATGTCCCAGTTTCGTCTCGCTCGTATCAGCCTGATCTTGGCCGCCATTGGCCTCAACGCCGCCCCCGCGCTGATGACCAGCGCCAGCGCACAAACCGCCCCGGCTACGCCTGCGACCAGCGCCGCTCCGACCAAACCCGACACCGTTCGTCCGGATCTGTACAAACTGCTCGAACCGGGCATGATCAAGGGCTTGATCGACGGCAAGAAATTTGCCGAAGTCCAGGAAAAAGTCACCGCTGCCGAAGCCTTTGCCAACCGCACCCCGTACGAGACCTACGTCATCGAACGCATGAAGTTCGCCTTGGCCTCAGCCAGCGGCAACGATGCCCTGGCAATGAGTTCGCTTGAAGCGATCATCAACTCGCCAAGCACGCCGGCGGCCGACAAGCCGGAATTCATCCTGGCGATGGGCAACATGCAGTTCAACGCCAAGAACTATCCGAAGGCGATTGAATGGATGAAGCGCTACATCAGCGACGGCGGCTCGCCAACCCGCGTGCGCGGCTCGATCGTGCGTGCCTACTATCTGAACAATGACTTCCCTGCGGCCAAGACCGAAGTGATGGCCATGCTGGCCGAGTCCGAAAAAGCCGGCAAAGTGCCGCCTGCGGACGACCTGCGCCTGCTGGCCACCATCGCCGGCAAGCAGAAGGACATGGCAACCTACACCGCCACCGTCGAGAAGCTGGTGGCCTCGTATCCGACCGAAGAACTGTGGGCCGACCTGCTGCACCGCATGTACGGCAAGACCAGCTTCAACAGCAAGCTGCAACTGGACGCGTACCGTCTCGAGACCACCGTGCTCAAGCAGATGGAAGCGGAACAGTACGTCGAGATGGCTGAACTGGCACTGCTGGCCGGTTTCCCGATCGAAGCGAAAAAGGCGGTTGACGCCGGTTTCGCGGCCAATGTGCTGGGCACTGGCGCCAACGCCGCCAAGCACAAGTCGCTGCGCGAGCGCGCCAACAAGAATGCCGCCGACGACGTCAAGAACATCGCGTCGGGCGAAGCGAGCGCATCGAAACTGAAAGACGGCACCGGCCTGGTCAACCTGGGTTACGCGTATTCGACCATGGACGAGTTCGACAAGGGTGTCGACCTGATCGAAAAAGGCATCGCCAAAGGCGGCCTGAAGCGTCCTGAAGAAGCCAAGCTCAAGCTGGGCATGGCGCTGGCCAAGGCCGGCCGCAAGGACGATGCGATCAAGACCTTCGAGGGCATCAAGGGCACCGATGGCATCGGCGACCTGGCGCGTTACTGGGTGATGTGGTTGAAGCGTCCTGCCGATACGGCAGCGGCAGCGGCCCCGGCAGCAGCGCCAGTGGCCAAGTAATTCACGGCATGGCTGTATGAACGGGCGGGTTCCGGCGCAAGCCGGGCCCGCCCTTTTTCGTTGGCGCAGGTAGATTAATCGCAGTCAAACAGGATGAATGTTTGATGAACCAAATGCATGTTGTCCCCTTCTAAACTTTGTACCCAGCCTCTAGGTCCAAGCGTTTACACCCCAGGCACAAAGGTGTTACCCTAGTAGCACCTTTTAAGGAGTTTTTTGATCATGTCAACCACCTCACTAAAACTATCTTCAGAGCTCAAAGAGCGTGCCGTGGCGGTAGCCGACGAATTGGGAATCAGCACACATGCGTTCATGGTCGGTGCGATCAGCCAAGCGACAGATGCGGCTGAGCAGCGAGCGGAGTTCGTTGCCCAGGCCCAAGCCGCGCTCGCAGAAACGCTTGAAACCGGGTTGGGCTACGATGCTGACGACGTGCGCAAGTATCTGCGAGAGCGCCTTACCAATCCTGATACAGCCAGGCCCAAGGCCAAGCCATGGCGAAAGTAAGCTACACAAATCGCGCTGTTGCCGATCTTGACCATATAAGCCACTTTCTCTTGACGAGAAATTCAGATGCGTTGGGTACACTCGACCTGATTGACGAAGCCATCAGCATTCTCGGCCGTCATCCTTTCGTTGGACGGCCAGCCGAGACGGGATTGCACGAACTGGTCATTTCACAAGGGAAGAGTGGCTATATCGCACTGTATAACTACGCTGCGCAGCATGATGTCATTCATATCCTATCCATCAGGCACCAACGCGAAGTGGGCTTCCGGATATAGTTCGTTTAGCAAATCTGCTGCCTGTAGCGTTGGTTGAGCAGCGGGCCCATTCAGGTATGAATCCGGATCGTGCGCCAAGGCCTCAGCCTGACAACCAGCCACGCGTTCACACGCACACGGCAGCCCTTCACCACCGCTGAAGACCCTTGATCCAGTTCCAGAACGGGTCGTCCGATTCCTCCTCGTGCATACCGACAGTACTTGAAACAATCTCCGATGCCCGTGCGGGAATGCTCAGTCCGAGCGTCGCTTCGACATATTCTTGAAACAGCAGGGGCGGCGGAGTGTACTCGTCATTGTCGTCGCTTTCCTCTTGGAATATGTCGTCGGGCGTTCGCTCGAAGTTGTCGGGCCAACAGAGATCCGCGTAGCCGATTGCCAGCAGGCGTAACAGGTCTTCCATGTTGTCTGTCAGCACACAAAGCATCACCGACCCGGACCCGGAGCCCAAATGCACGATCCGCTGCTGCCCATCGTCGTCCAGCCAAAGCCCGGCCCAGGATCCATCGCCGCCGGTTCTCAGGAATATCACCAGGCGGTCGTTCACCTCGGGATCATTACAGTGGGTCCAGCCGGCGGTATCAGAAGGGTCCGGCACGTGGAAGGCAAGGTGGGTCATGTCGTCATATTCAGGCGCCGGATACACCGTCATGTAGCGGCTCCCATCGGGGCGCGTCCGGACGCAACCGTGTTCTTCTATGAATTCCAGGGCTTGCCGCAGCACGTCCGGCAGTGGATTTCGCTTTGGAAAAGCTGCTGCCATGTCGTCGGTAAATTTCATGGTTTCCGATGCAATGCGTGAAAGACCAAAGATAACGTTTTCGTTCGTATTCGCATGACGATACCACCCGCTGGCTCGCAGATCGCCACCTTGCTTCGCCGTGGAACCGGCGTGTCGGAAACACCCTCCTCCACATGACCGTCACGTGTATGTTTCTTCATGTCCGCTCCCATCTCGCCCCACTGATACGGGCAAAAATTTCTTGAGACCAGTAATCTTACCGCCTCGTTATCACCCTGGCATAGGTCTTTCCAGAGAACTCCTCCATCACCGCCTGCCGCGCAACCTGCCGCAGATCGCGGTATCGTTTCTCCAAGGCAGTCCGGGAAGGATCCAGCACAAAGAGCTCTCAAAAAAAACGGGACGCACAAGCGTCCCGTTATTTATCAAAGGGACCGAAGTCCCTCCATCATCGGCTTAGTATTTGCCGTGCAGCGCCAGGTAGATCTGGCGGCCGTTCTTGTACAGGGAACCCGGCACATCCATCGCGCCGGCGGTATGAATCACCGAACGCACCAACGGATTGTTCAGGTCCTTGCCATCGAGCGTGACGCTGAAGTTCTCGTTGATCTGGTACGCCAGCGATGCCGACAGCGATCCCACCGAGGCCTGGTACGAGGCCGAACTGCGGCTCGTGCCATTGAGGAAGCCCGAGCGCCAGCTATACGTCAAACGCGCGCTGATCTTGTTCTGCTCATAGAAAGCGCCGACGTTATAGGCGTTCTTGGACGTTCCGATCAGGGTGCAATCGGCATACGTGAGCGCGCCGCACATCGAACCCGGCGCCTTGCCGGTTTCTTTACCCAGGGTGTAGGTGTAATTCGCATTCACGCCAAAGCCTGCCGGCAGCGCCTGCTGATACGAGAACTCCAGGCCCTTCACTTCCGCCGTGGTGTTGAGCGGGGTGTCGATCTTGTACTCGGTGTTCTTCTTCTGCAGCTGGTTGTAGAAGGTTGCCGTGCCCGAACCGTAGGTCACGTAGCCGTCCAGCGCCGAGTAGAACGCGCCGGCCGCCAGCAGCGACTTCTCGGCAAAATACCACTCCACGCCCAGGTCGAAGTTATTGGCGCGGATTGGACGCAGGTTCGGATTGCCCGCTTTGCCGGTGCCCTGCACGTCGAGCAGGTCGGTACCGGCCATCTGGCCCAGTTCCGGACGCGCCATGGTGCGGCTGGTCGAAAAGCGCGCCACCAGGTTCTTCGACAGGTCCATGCGGAAGTTTGCGCTTGGCAGGAAGTCGAGGTAGGTATTGGTGTACAGGCGCGGCTCGAACGTGCCGCTCGGCGCGATCTCGTTGCGTTCGACTTCTTCCTTGGTGTGCACCACGCGCACGCCGATATTGCCCGAAATGCCGTCGGCGCCGAAGTTCGCCATCACGTAGGCCGAACGGGTCGGCTCCTTGATCTTGAATTCGTTTTGCTTCAAGTGGCCTTCGTACTTGGCATGGGTGCTCAGCCAGTTGTTGACGGCTTCGCGCGAGAACGTCCACCAGCCGGCGCCATTGGCGTCGAGGTCGTTGAACTCGGTCGGGAACGAGGTCAGGCCGCTCATCGGCAGGTTGCTGACCAAACTCAGGCTCGGCAAGGCGTTGATGCCGATGGCGGTCAGGTCGCGCTTGTGCTCCGCACCGCGCACGCCGAACTGGATCGACTGCACGCTGGCCAGGTCGAGTTTGTAGGTGCCGTCAATCTGGCCGTAGACTTCCTTGTCGATCGCGGTCACGTGCGAACCGTAGGTATAAGGCACATTGCCGGTGCCGTCAGGGCCGCCGCCGATCGAGAATTTGTCGGCACCCGGAATCACGTAGGTGACTGCCTTGTCCACGCCATTCATGGTGTAGCTGCCGCCGGTGTACGGCATCCAGACGCCCAGCGCGCCGCTTTTGGTATTGCCCAGGCCTTTGGTCGAGCCGACCTTGCCGGCCAGGGTCAGCTTGTCGTTGACGCGCCATTTGCCGTCCAGATTGACGAACTTGGATTGGCTCTCGGCGACCGGACGGCTGAATTCTTCCTGCACCGCGCTCGACATGGTGCCGCAGACCGCGCCGCAGTTGGCCGGCACGGTGCCGGTCAGCTGGGTCAGCACGCCGTTGTTGACAGTACCGCTCACGTTACCCGCCGGAAAACCCTTGGCCGCCCAGTTCGGCGCCAGGAAACGGCCCAGCGACTGCATGAAATTGTGGTTGATGTTCGGTGCGTCGAGGTGCGAACGGAACACGGAAAGGTCGAGCGAGATGTCGCTGGTCGGCTTGAACTGCACGTCGACCAGGCCGCCCTTGCGCGTGCGCTCCTGCTCGAACCAGGCGGTGCCGCCCAGGTAGTTGGCCTTGGCGCCCTTGACCGGATCGGTCTTGATGGCGGTCGAGGAACCAGGCACGCCCTTGTCGATGGACGAGCCGGCGTCGACCGGATCGTACCAGAGGCCGTTTTCCTGGCCGACCCGGCTCAGGGTACGTTTTTCATGGAAGCCCTGGACCATCACGGCCAGGTTGCCGGCCTCGTTCTTCCAGTTCACCAGGCCGTTGAACTGGCCATCGTTCTTGCCCGAGTTTTGCGAATTCACGGCGCCCAGGCTGACCTGTGCGCTGATGCCCTTCTTGAAGTCCAGCGGTTTGCGCGTTTCGATGTCCACCACACCGACCGCGCCGCCTTCGAGCAGGTTGGCCTGCGAACCTTTGTGCACCGTCACGCGGCCGATCAGTTCGGACGGGAACAGGGAGAAGCTGACGCTGCGGCCACCGCCGATGATGTTATCGGCAAACCAGTCGCCGCTCGAGACGGTGTGGCTGTTGAGGGTGGTGAGGGTCAGGCCGAACGGGGTGCCGCGCAGGGCCACGCGGTCGTTCTCGCCGAAGCTGCCTTCCGAGCCGCCGGCGGCGGCCACGCTCACGCCCGGCAGGCGTTGCAGGGAGTCGGCGACGTTCTTGTCGGGCATCTTGCCCACGTCTTCAGCAGTAATGACTTCGACCATCGTGTCCGAATTGCGCTTCTGGTTCAGCGACTGCTGCATGGCCGCGCGGATACCGGTGACGACCACCACTTCGGTCTTCGCGTCCGGGTCCACGGCCGGCACGGTCGCGGCCTGGGCCTGGGCTTGCGCCTGGGCCGACATCGCGATGCTCAACACCAGAATAGCTGCCGCCGACGCTACCGGCGTCAGGCTGGTCGATACAGGACGCTCTGCGTTCTTATTCACTACTGACTGATTGCGCTTCATTACTTCCCCCTTGATGTTGGCTCCGTGAGTAAGCCAGTTCATTTTTAACAACGACTTTTTATGTGCTACGGGTACCACCACGTCTAAAACCAATCTAACGCCAATATACTCCTCTTTAATACCAGAACACTACCAGTTAAGTGATTTTTTTCATATGTTGTTTCGCTAATACAGGGGTGGACTGGGAAATTGGCCAAGTGGTCTGGTCATCCGTGGCGAATTTGGCGTAGTTGTGAGAGGGAGGGGTATTACAGCGGTCTTTTTTTGGTATTATCGTTATATGCAAATACGACAACTGCATGATGTGGCGGATTTGCGCCAAAGACCGGGAAAAGTGGTCCCATCCTTACAAAAGAAAGCGCCATTGGTATGACATCGCTCGCCCAGATCATGCAGACGCTGGCGCAGACCAGCTCCCAGCCGCTGTACCAGCAATTGCAGCGCGCCTTGCGCGAAGCGATCGACCAGCGCCTGTTCGGCCCGGACGAAGCCTTGCCGGCCGAACGCCAGCTGGCGCTCGACCTGTCGATCTCGCGCATCACGGTGCGCAAGGCGATCGATGGGCTGGTGAGCGAGGGTTTACTGGTCAAGCGGCCCGGCTCGGGCAACTTCATCAATACCCGGATCGAGAAGAATTTCGCCAAGCTGACCTCGTTTTCGGAAGACATGCGGGCACGCGGACGCACGCCGCGCAGCGTGTGGCTCAAGCGTTCGGAGGGCACGGTGACGCCCGAAGAAGCCCTGCGCCTGCGCCTGTCGCCGGGGGCGCCGGTGTACCGCTTCAACCGGATTCGCTACGCGGACGAACTGCCGATGTGCCTGGAGTACGCGACCATCGTGGCATCGTGTTTGCCGTCGCTCGATGTGGTGGGCGTGTCGATGTACGAGGCGCTGGAAGCGGCCGGCAACCGGCCCACGCGCGCGCTGCAACGCTTATCGGCGCTACTGCTCAACGCGGAGCAGGCCAAGCTGCTGCAGTCGAAGGAAGGCGATGCGGGATTGTGCGTGGAACGGCTGGCGTTCTTGAGGGATGGCCGGGCGGTGGAGTTTTGCCGCTCGTACTTCAGGGGGGATATGTATGATTTTGTGGCGGAGTTGAGTACGGCGTAGTTGTAACCCCGGACATTCAACGCATAATCTGGCTCCCAAATCACTACAGATGATTTGTCGTGCGTGCTCGCACGGACCGATTCGATACAATGAAAAGCACACCTGCCGCCAGATCTTGGAGAGGACCGTGACCAAGCCAGTCAACGCTGAATCGATCCAGCAAAAGCCTCAGTCAACAGAGACTGCCGGGCGAATTTTTTCTGTTTCTCTCCAAGAAATCCCACGCGTCAGCGCCGAATCGCGCGCCCGGCTGGAAGCAGCCGCCAGAAGGCCAGCGACTGCGCGGCGCAACTTTCCAACGATCATCACGGACTAAGGCTGGCCGGTTTCACCCGTCGCGAAGCCATAGGATTGCTTAAATCGCCGTCAAGCCGCCATCAACCGCCAGCTGATGCCCGGTCACGAACGAACTCTGTTCGGAACACAGCCACATCGCCGCATTCGCAATCTCGACCGGCTCGGCGAAGCGGCCCATCGGATGCACATTGCGCAGCTTTTTCTCGCGCAGCGGTTCGCGTTCCAGCGCGCGGCCCATCATCGGGGTATTGACCACGCCCGGGCACACGCTGTTGATGCGAATCCCCTCGCGCGCATACTCGGCCGCGGCGGTCTTGGTCATGCCGACCACCGCGTGCTTGCTGGCCGCGTAGATCGGCTGCGTCGGCGCGCCCACCAGGCCGGCCACCGACGCCGTGTTCACGATCGAGCCGCTGCCCTGCTTGAGCATCTGGCGAATTTCGTACTTCATGCAAAGCCAGGTGCCTTTGACGTTGACGTTCATGATGCGGTCGAACAGCGCCTCGTCGGCGTCCGCCAGCGGCAGGTGCTCTTCTTCGATCCCCGCATTGTTGAACGCGCAATCGAGCTTGCCGTAATACGCCACCGTCTTGTCAACCAGCGCTTCGACTTCCGCCGCACGCGTCACGTTGCACTGCACGAACAGCGCCTTGCCGCCATTTTCGACGATCATCGCCGCCGTCGCATGCCCGCCGTCGACCGACGTATCGGCCACCACCACGCAGGCGCCCGCGCGCCCGAATGCCACTGCGGCAGCGCGTCCGATGCCGCCCGCCGCGCCCGTTACGAGAACAACCTTACCCTCGAACGAGGTGTCCTTCTGCTTCTCCCTGGCCATGATCCAACATCTCCGTATGTTCTGCGGAGGAAGCAAATGCTTCCTCCAAGCAACAGAATACCGTAAACGTTGCTATCCCGCCAGCAAGTATTGCTCTCTCTACTTCCTGGGCCTGGCTTTTTCCTGGTCGCCCGCGATGACCACACTCAGCGCGGCCGGATCGATCGCCTTGCGGAAGGCGGCATTTAGTTGCTCCAATGACACAGCCGCGAGTTTTTGCTCGAAGCGCTCGCTCCATTCAAAGGTTTTGCCGAGGTATAGCAGCGCGGTCCAGCCGCTTGCAAGCACGCTGTCTTCGGCGCGGTTTTGCGCGCGCTGTTGCAGCAGGCCCGACTTGGCCGCCGCCAGTTCACCGGCGGTAAACCCCTTGCTGACGGCGCGCACCAGTTCCTCGCGCATGGCCGCATCGAGCCTGGCCAGGTTCTGCGGCGCGGCGATGGCGCTCATGGTCAGGCCGCCTGCGCGGTCAAGGTCGCCCGCGCCCAGTTGCGAGCCGCCGCCGTAGGACAGGCCGTCTTTCTGGCGGATGCGGTTCATCAGGCGCGATTCCAGGCCGCCGTCGCCGAAAATGTAATTGGCCAGCATCAGCGCCGGATAGTCCGGATCGTCGACCTGCAGGTCCAGGTTCAGGCGCGCCATGACCACGCCGTTTTCCTTGTCGGCCAGGTTGATGGTTTTCGTCAAAGGCGCCACCTTCCCATTGGTGCGCAGCACCGGCGCGTAGCTGGCGCGGCTCTGCCACTTGCCGAACAATTCGTCGACCAGCGGCGCGACCGGCGCGGCGTCGAAGTCGCCGACGATGGCCAGTTCGCCGTGCGAGGCGCCGTAAAAATCGCGGTAGTACGCCTTCACGTCTTCCAGGCGCACCGCCTTGACCTCGGCGATCTGCTCGTCGAGCGTGCGGGTGGCGCGCACGTCGCCTTTCGGATAATGGTCGAAGTGTTCGGAGAGCGTGCGCGCGGCCACCGATTGCGGCTCGCTGCGGCCCGACTCCAGGCTCACCAGCCATTGCTGGCGCAACTGCTCGAATTCGGCTTCCGGAAAGGTCGGTTCCTTGAGTACGTGGGCCATCAGGCGCAGCGCCTCGTTCAGGTTGGGGCGCGTGGTTTCGAATTCCAGCAGGCCGCCGCTGATCTTCAGTTTGTCGAAGGCGTCCGACAGCTGCTCGCGCGTGTATTTGGTGGTGCCGCGCGTGAGCATGGCGCCGGTCATGGCGGGCAACATGCCTTTGCCGAACAGGCTTTTCTCGTCGCCCCAATGCAGGTTCAGGTCGACCGAGACGGCTTCGCCACGGTTCTTTTTCGGCAGCAGCGCCAGTTTCACGCCGCCCACGCTGGCCAGGGTGGTGCGCTTCATGATGTTGGCCTGGCTCGGGTCGAAGTCTTCCGACTTCTGGCTGGCCGCTTTCGGCTTGAAGTCCTTCATCACGCTCGCCAGGGTCGGCGCAGGCGGAATCTCGGCGCGGCGCGGGGCGTCGTCCGGCAAGAAGTGACCGGTGACGCGGTTGTCGCGGCGCAGGTAGCGCCCCGCCGCTTCGGCCACTTCGGCCGGGGTCATGCTGGCGATGCGCTCGCGCCCGACGAAGAACAGGCGCCAGTCGCCCAGCGCGATCACTTCGGACAAGGCCACCCCGACCTGCTGCGGGTCGTTCAGGCTTTTTTCGATGCTGTTGGTGTAGTTGCGCCGCACGCGCTCGATCTCGGCCTCGGTGGGCGGGGTCTTGACGAAGTCTTCGACGGCCGCCGTGAGGGCCTCGCGCACCGGTTCGATCGGGTCGCCCTTCTTCACCACGGCGCCGAAATACAGCATGCCGGGCGCGTAGCCGGTTTCGGCGTAGGCGAAGACGTCGCTGGCCTTGCCGCTTTCAACCAGCAGCTTGTGCAGGCGCCCGGTGGTGGCCGCGCCCAGCACTTCGGAGGCGAAGCTCAAGGCGTCGCTGTCGTCATGCAGGGCGGCCGGCACCTTGTAGCCGACCGCGATCATCTGCACGTCGCCCTGGCGCCGCACGGCAAAACTGCGCTCGCCGTCCTGGGTCGGTTCCACCGTCCAGAACTGCGGCAAGGCGCGCTTGGGCTTGGGGATGGCGCCGAAGCTCTTGCTGATCCAGCCCAGCGCGCGGGCCGGGTCGAATTTGCCGGCCACCAGCAGCACCGCGTTATCGGGCTGGTACCAGGTGCGGTAGAACGCTTGCAGGTTCTCGATCCTGACGTTCTCGATGTCACTGCGGTTGCCGATGGTCGAGCGGCCGTAGCTGTGCCAGTCGTAGCCAAGGCTCTGCATGCGCTTCATCAGCACCTCGGCGGGCGAGTTCTCGCCGCTTTCGTACTCGTTGCGCACCACCGTCATTTCGGAGTCGAGGTCTTTTTTGGCGATGTAGGAATGGACCATGCGGTCCGCTTCCATCTGCAGCGCCCATTTCAGGTTGTCGTCGCCGGCCTGGAACACTTCGTAGTAATTGGTGCGGTCGAGCGCCGTGGTGCCGTTGAACTGCATGCCGCGCTGCGAGAACTGCTGCGCGATGTTGCGGTTGTTGGGGGCGCCCTTGAACATCAGGTGTTCGAGCAGGTGGGCCATGCCGGTTTCGCCGTAATTCTCGTGGCGCGAGCCGACCAGGTAAGTCACGTTGACGGTGACGGTGGGCTTGGACGAGTCGGGAAACAGCAGCACCTTGAGGCCGTTCGGCAGGCGGTATTCTGTAATGCCTTCGACGGAAGGGCCCTGCACCACGCCTTTCGGCAAAGGCAGGGCGAGCGCGGCGCCCGTAACAAGGTAGGCGGCGGCGCAGATCCAGCGAATGTGAGTCATGAGGTCTTTTTTCAGAGTGGACACGGTTTGCCGTGCCCACAAGGACCCCGGCGCGAGCCATCATACCAGAGGCTGGCAGTTGCGCAGATGTGCTACTGGCGCGCGCGTTTCTCGTGGGATTGCTGGTGCGAGCTGATACGCGACAGCTCGCCCATTTCGTCGGCCAAAAATTCGAGCAGGTCGTCGACGCTGACGATGCCGGTCAGTCCGCCGGCGTTGTTGACCACAGGAACGCGCCGGATGCCGCGGGAACGCATGCGGTCGATCGTTTCGTAGACGTCGTCGTCTTCCGACGCGGTGAGCAGGTCGGCGCTCATGAGGTCGCCGACCAGCAGGCTGGCCGGATCGAGTCCGAGCGCAATGACGGAAACCACGATGTCGCGGTCGGTGAGAATGCCGACCGGAATGCGTTCGTCGTTGATGTGTTCGACGACGACGAGGTCGCCAACGTGATGCTTCCGCATCAGCAAGGCTGCGGCCTGGACCGTTTCGTCGCCCTGGCAGTAAATGGTTTGGACAGTGCAGATTTCGCCTATGCGCATTGTTTTCTCCCGAGCGTCTGAGCGCTTGTCATGTGCGCGCGCAGATGGGCACGCAAAAGACTTAAGCTAACGCGCTATTTCTGTCGCCAGTTTGATCTTGCTCAAAACAGCGATGATGCTTTTCAGATTTTAGGCTCGCCCGGTTCGGGCAGGATGCAGGCGTCGATGATCTGGAGATCATTGTCCTTGGCGAAATTGAGGACGAAGTGGTAGGCCAGCGGTTCGAGCTTCTGGAGGTCGTTGTTGACCACCACGGCCTTGACGCCGTCGAGCATGGTCGGGCGCACATAGGGCGAGAACTGGAGGTGCGCATTGCGCCCGCCCGAGCCTTCGGGGCGAAAGCAGGACATGACGCCGCACAGCCGCTCGGCCCAGTCGCTGGGGCGGAACTGCCTGCCATCGCTGGTGAGGCCAAGAATGAAAAACTCGTCGGCGAGTTTTTTCTTGCTTTCGGATAACTCGGCCATAGGGCGGGTCGTGGGAACAAGAAGATGCGTGGAGACGAAGGCGCAAGCGCCGGGCCAGTGAATCAGGTGCTGCTGTGCAACGTGAGTATTATATCTTATAGAAGAGTTGAGCTTGCAGAATGATGCAGTCTGGATGCGGGAGGCGCTCACTGATAGCGTCGTCTCCGCCCCCCCGCCCCGTCGTTCCCGCGAAGGCGGGAATGACGGTGGATAGGCGGGAAGAAGACGCTACAGCTTACGTCATCACCGCTCCCGTCCCCCTCATCGATCAGGTCGCCACTTGCCCAATATTAGCCAAACCAACCGCCCCCGACAACAGCAACAGCAGCAGCATCCATAAAAGCAACGCCCGCCACACCAATCCGACCGTGCTTTGCAGGGCCCGGGCGTTCGGCTCTTCCCCCGGCATGACTTCCACTTCGCTGTACGTGCTGTCGACGGTCGCCGCGTCCGGCGGCAAGACCTTGGAAGCATTCTCGTTCGGCGTGCCCAGGCGCACGCCCATGGCGCCGCCGCCAGCCGACAAAATGATGCCGCGCGCTTCATCGCTCCAGCGATGGGCGAAATTGCGCCATGCATAAATGGCATCTTCAAAATTGCCCACCACCGCGAACGCCACCGCCGTCAGGCGTACCGGCAGCCAGTCGATCCAGTAAAACGCGCGCGCGGCGAACTGGCCGAAGGCTTCATTGCGCATGTGATCCGGCTCGTTCCAGGCGCGCGCCAGGTATTCCGACACGCGGTACATTACCGCGCCGGCCGGCCCGATGATCAAGAACCAGAAAAACACCCCGAATACATTGCGGTGCGTGGTCACCAGCGACTTTTCAACAGCGATGCGGGCCACTTCCGATGCTTCCATGCCAACCGTGTCGATGCGCGCCCACTCGGCCAGCAGCGCGCGGGCGCCGGCTTCATCGCCCGCGCTCAGCGCGCCCTGGATCGAACTGAAATAATGGCTGTAATGACGGAAACCCAGGGTCAGGTACACGATCAGCACGTTCCACGCAAAGGCGATGAAGACCAGCTGGTAGTTGTACAGCAGCCAGGAAATCAGGCCGGTCGGGCCAACCAGCAGCAGGATCACCAGCACCCAGCCCATGCGTCCGTTGCTGGCGTCGCCCGCGTTGAACCAGCCCTCCATGCGCATCGCAAAACTCTTGATCTCCGCATATATCAGATTGTCTGCCCGCAGCGGCTTGAGCTGTTCGATCAGCAGCGCGCAGAGAATGGAGAGAAATGTCATCGAACGTCCTTTTGTACTTTTTGAAATGAAGCAGCAGAGCAATTCATCAATGCCCGCTACGATAGCGCAGAGCACCGATTCAATCAAACATATTGGCGCTTCGGCCGATTTGCGCTTCAGGCACGCAGGAAGTGAAACAGGTTGCGCAGCATGCCGGCGGTAGCGCCCCAGATAAAGAAGCGATCATACGGCATGGCGTAGAAGCTGCGCTGTCCCGCCCCCTCGGGCAGTTCCAGCGAGAGGCGCTGGTGGTTCATGCCGTCCATCAAAAATTGCAGCGGCACTTCGAAGATTTCAGCCACTTCGTTGGCGTCGGCGGCCAGCTCGAACGGCGGCGCGATCAGGCCCACCACCGGCGTGACCCGGTATCCGGTGCCGGTAATATAGTCGGGCAAGGTGCCGATCACGTCCACATGGCGGCGCTGCAGGCCGATTTCTTCCTCGCTCTCGCGCAGGGCCGTGGCAATGGCCGAGGCGTCGTAGCTCTCGGCGCGCCCGCCCGGAAAGCTGATCTGCCCGGCGTGCGCCGACAGGTGCGCGGTGCGCACGGTCAGCAGCATGGTCAGCCCGCCCTCGCGCTGCACCAGCGGCAGCAGCACCGAGGCCGGCATCATTTCTTCGCGCGCGCCCCAGGATTCGCCCGGCGGCTCGGGCTGCCAGTCGGGAGGACTGGCGAAACGCTGGCGCAGCCAGGCCGGCGTGAGGCGCTCGGGGTCGAGCGCCGCTTCGCCACCGAGGGCTTCGACAGGCAATTTTTCTGGATCGAAAATAATCTTGGGCAAAGGTATTGTCCTCTAAAACGAAAAAAGGCATCCGGATAGGATGCCTTTTTTGCAACGCAGATGCCGATTACTTGGCAGCAGCTGGAGTTGCAGCGCGACGGTTTGGCAGTTTTTCTTTGATACGTGCCGATTTACCCGAACGCTCACGCAGGTAGTACAGCTTGGCGCGGCGAACATCACCACGACGCTTGACTTCGATCGATGCGATCAGCGGGGAATACAGCTGGAACGTACGCTCGACGCCTTCGCCGGACGAGATCTTGCGAACGATGAAGTTCGAGTTCAGGCCACGGTTACGACGGGAGATCACGACGCCTTCGTATGCCTGGGCGCGCTTGCGGGTGCCTTCGACCACGTTGACGTTGACGATAACGGTATCGCCAGGTGCGAAATCAGGAATAGTCTTGCCCAGACGGGCAATTTCTTCTTGCTCAAGTTGCTGAATCAAATTCATTTTTAGGACTCCGATAACCATCTTGCTGGCGCTGCATTCGCCCAGTAGAGGATGGGGTTACTGATACAGGCGAGATTGCCTGCACAGTGGTACTGCCTGGTACTAACTACAGCAGATTTACAAACCTGCAAGAAACTTTTCATCGGCCTTGCTCAGCAGTCCGGCGCTGCGCGCACGGGCCAGCAGATCGGGCCGTTTGTTGGCGGTGGCTTCGAGCATGCGCTCGCGCCGCCACTTGATAATCTCGGCATGGTTGCCGCCCATCAGGACCGGCGGCACCGCCACGCCTTCGTACGTATCGGGACGGGTGTAATGGGGCGAATCGAGCAGGCCGTTGACGAAACTGTCTTCGAGCGCCGAGGCGTCGTCGTTCAGTACGCCCGGCAACTGCCGCACCACCGCATCCATCAGCGCCATCGCCGGCAGTTCGCCGCCCGACAGCACGAAGTCGCCGAGGCTGATTTCCTCGTCGACGCAGCGCTCGAGCAAGCGCTGGTCGACCGCTTCGTAGCGTCCGCACAGCACGATCAAGCCCGCTTCATCTTTCAGATCCATCACCCGCTCGTGCGTCAGCGCCCTGCCCTGCGGCGACATGAACACCACGCGCGGCACCGGCAGATCGAGCATCACCTGGCGCTGCTTGGCGGCGCCGATGGCGGCCTCGAGCGGCTTGGCCAGCATCACCATGCCCGGTCCGCCGCCATACGGGCGGTCGTCGACGGTACGGTGGTTATCGCTCGTGAAATCGCGCGGATTCCAGGTCGACAGGCCCCAGCGTTTCTGCTCGAACGCGCGGCGGGTCACACCCGACTGCGTCAGCGCGGCAAACATCTCGGGAAACAAGGTCACGACATCAAATTGCATGGCGCTCTCGCCTTGTTGCGGTCTTAATAATCCAGACCCCAGTCCACCGTGATGGTCTTGCTTGCCTGGTCAACTGTTATAACGAACTGGTCCACAAACGGAATCAGGCGCTCGGGCGCCTTTGCATCATTTGCGGGGTCCGGCACCGGCGTAATGCGCAAAATCGATTGCGCGCCGTTATGCATCATGTCGGACACCAGCCCCAAGGCCTCGCCTTGCAGGTTCACTACATTCAGCCCGATCAGATCGGACCAATAAAATTCATCGGCCGGCAGTTGCGGGAACTGGCTGCGCGGGATGGAAACAGCGGCGCCTTTCAGCGCCTCCGCGGCATCCCGCCCAAGCGTACCTGCCAACTGGGCCACGACGTCGCCGCCGTGTATTTTCGCAGTCCGTACGGAGACGGATTGCAGGCTGGGTTTATCCAGCCACCAGGTTTTCACGCTCAGCAACCCATCCGCGTCGGTGGAAAACGGGGTGACCCGAATCGAACCGGTGACGCCAAAGGCGCCGGACACATACCCGACTTGCGTCAGGTCGTCAGGGATTTGCACCCCGGATGCTGCTGGACCGCTCAAACCCGGACCTGCTTAGGCTGCTGCTGGAGCTGCTGGCTGGCTGTTCACCAGACGTGCAACGGTTGGCGACAATTGTGCGCCAACGCCTTGCCAGTAAGCCAGACGGTCTGCGGTGATACGCAGGCCGACTTCGCCACCAGCTGCCATCGGGTTGTAAAAACCGATGCGCTCGATGAAGCGGCCGTCGCGGCGATTGCGCGAGTCCGTTGCAACGATGTTGAAGAACGGGCGCTTCTTGGCGCCTCCACGAGCTAAACGAATAACGACCATAATAATTCCAAAAAGTTGTGCTGGGCGGAAAAAGCCGACAATTATAGCGCGCAATGCCGCGCAGCAGCAAGCGTTAATGACAACAGGGCGCGCACTTCGGGGCGAATTGAAGATTATCGCCTATTTTGGGGCGAACCGCCAACTGCATCGTGGAGGATGTCGCCGGAAGCGGCTGGCATGCGGCCGTGCGTTCCTTGCGGAATTGACCGATACTGCCTGCTTTCCCGCTTCCCTGGCCCGCCTCATGTCCACATCGCACAAAAACAAAACCTTCGCCACCTTCCTGGCCGTGATCCTCGGCGCCCTCGGCGCGCACCGCTTTTACCTGCGCGGCAGCCTCGACAAACTGGGCCTGCTGCACATGGCCAGCCTGCCCGTGGCCGGCCTGGTGTATGGCCTGGCGCCCGATGCCAACTGGTTTTACCAGATCCTGCCGCTGGTGGTCTCGGGCCTCGCCGGCTTCATCGAAGCGCTGGTGATCGGCCTGATGCCCGACGAAAAATTCGACGCCGCCTTCAACCCCGCTTCAGGCCGCCAGTCGGCATCGACCTGGATACTGGCATTGTTGTTGGTTTGCACAATGCTGGTGGCGGCCTCGATGGGCATCGCCACCCTCGCCCGCCTGAACGACCTGCTGTACACCGGCGGCTCTTACGGCTGACGCACTGTCGCGACGCACTGTCGCGACGCACTGTCGTGACGCACTGTCGTGACGCACTGTCGTGACGCACCTACGGCGTCATCTTGCCGTGCCGTTCGCGCTGCTTGATGTCGCCTTTCAGGCGCGCGGCGCGTTCGTCAGCCGATTCGACGCGCAGCGCTGACTGCTTGGCCATGCTCGATGGATTGAGCACCAGGTTCGCTTCCCAGCTCGCGCCCGGCTTCATCATGACAGGCGCCGGCAGGCGATCCACGGCGCTGGCGTCGATCCACGGCGCAATGCGCTGCAACACCAGCTTGATGCGCGGCTTGATGGCCGCTTCGCCGATGCGTCCGCGCTGGCCCCAGCCGATCACCAGGTCGCTGCCCGTGGTCTGGTTGGCGTAGGCCACGTCGTAGCGCACGTTGTGACGGTAACTCATCATGAATTCCTCGAACAGCATCGCCAGGTCTTCGCGCGAGCTGTCGGTCTTGTAGATCGAATAAGCGTAGTCGTCCGAGGCACGGTCGGCGCCGAAGAAACTGCCGACCTCGGCCGCCGTGTAGGCCTTCTGCACGGGCGTGGCCGTCTGGCCCTGGTACAGCACCTGCCCCATGCCCAGCATCTCGGCCGACTGCAGCGGGTACTGCGACGCCAGCGCGTCGGACGGCAGCGTGCGGCCGCCGACGCGCTCGGCGATATTTTCCCAGATCGAACGCTGCGGATTGATGGCCCGGTTGACCGACGGCAGGAAGTCGTTGGCATGCGCCAGCTCGTGGTACAGCAGGCGGCCCAGGTCGAACATCAGGTCGTCGGTGGTGCGCGTCATGCGCGTGGTCGATGGATAGCTGCGCCGCGCGTATTCGTTGTTTTTCACCGAACGGCCCAGCGGAATGAAGTTCAGTTCATCGTCGAAGGCGGAGCGGTAATCGGGCACCTCGGTGACCACGTCGCGCTGCTCGGCGGTCAGCCACAGGTTGTTGGCGTCGAGGTAGATCGCGCCGGTGCCGGCGCTGTAGAAACTCGGCCGCACGTGCGAGCCGATGACGATGGCCGACGTGCTCGCCAGCAGGCGGCGGAAGTCGCTGTCGGGGTCCTGGGTCAGCAGGAACTGCTCGAAATTCGCCCCCAGGAAGTCGTGCGACACCAGCACCCGGCCCATGATCTGGGCCACGCTCGGCACCACGCCCACACCCGCTTCGGTTTGCAGCGGCGGCAACTCCTGCGCGCGGCACAGCGTGTTGTTGGCCGAGGTGGCGTAGTACACCTTGACGTCGTAGGTACACCTGGCCAGCACGCCCGCGTAGGCGCCGGCCTGGCGGTAGGCATGCACGCGCGCGGTGGGAGCATCGAACAGGCTGTCGGCATTGCCCGCCACCTGCTGGTCGAGGCTGATCAACACCTCGTCGCTATCCTTCACGCCGCCGCTGGTGGTCATGGTGGCGCGGAAACGCAGCGCCACGTCGGTGCCGGACGCCGGCGCCTTGAACATCAGCAGCTGGCGGTTGTCGGTGTCCATGGTCACGGCCGGGCCGCCGACCTGGGTCCAGACGATGCTGGCGACGCTGTCGCCTTCGGCCAGGGTCGGCCAGGCGCGCACCGAGGTTTGCACGCCGGGACGCACGGAATGATCGGCGCGCAGGTTGATGAAGCTGCCCGCCGGCGCGTCGCTGACGGTGACCTCGGTCGTGAGCGCCAGGCGCGCGCCATCGGCCAGGGTGACATCGGCGCGCAGGACGATCACGCCCTTCTCGCGCGTTTCGAACGACACGGTGGGCGCGCGCGCCGCCTGCAGCGTGACCGCCGGACCGCTCACCTGGCTCCAGCTCACATCGGCCAGCGGCCCGCCGCACGATAGCACGCTGGCGCCGCCGGCCTTGCCGGCGGCGACGGTTTTGTCGGCCACGATATAGGCCTTGCAGCCATCGGGCTTGCCATCGCCCGGCGTGGGCATGGGGGTGGGGGTGGGCGTGGGCGTCGGGGTGTCGACCTTGCCCGGGACATTGCTTGGATTGCCGCCGCCTCCACCGCAGGCGGCAAACAGGGTGGCGATGGCCAGGGCTGCGGGCAGGCGCACTGCGTATTGATGAATGTTCAAGATGAGTCCTGTTGGATGAGGCATGAGAGGGGTGTGACTACCATGCGTCGATTATAAACAGATGGGCGAGGACGAAGCACATCCTTGCCGCGAATAATTGCCGCTTCCCGCGTGCTCTACAATGCGGCATGCAGCGCGTTGGCTGGCACGATAAATTGATCAGGAGAAGATGATGATGAAATGGAATGTGGCACTGGCGCTGGTATTGGCGCTCGGCAGCGTGATGGGGACGGCGCAGGCGTCGTCCGGACAGGGGCGCGGCGATCGTCATGATGCGCGCCCGGTATGCCGCGACTGCGGCAAGGTGACGGCGGTACGCAGCGCGCGCCAGAATGGCAAGTCCAATGCGCTGGGCGTGGTGGGTGGCGGTGCAGTGGGCGGGCTGCTGGGCAACCAGGTCGGCAGCGGTTCGGGACGCACGGTTGCCACCGTGGCCGGGGCGATCGGTGGTGCGTATGCGGGCAAGAAGATCCAGGAACGCGCCAATGCGCGCACGGTGTGGACGGTGGATGTCCAGTACGACAACGGCAAGCGCCGCTCGTTCAAGTTCAATGACCAGCCGGGGCTGCAGCGCGGGGACCGCGTGCGTAATGCGGGGAATTCAATTCGGCGGTCGTAGGAGCCAAACCCCTACCCGTCGTCCCCGCGAAGGCGGGGATCCATGGCACCTATGCTCATCGGTGCTATGGATCCCCGCCTTCGCGGGGACGACGGAACAAACAGTAGCGAACGCGTAAAACGCTGACGATTTGCCTAGAACTGATCTTCCGTCAGCGCCAGCACCCCTGCACTACCTTCCACAATCGCCGTACGCAAGCCTGCCGCCTGCGTCAGGATGTGGTCGGCAAAGAAGCGCGCCGTGGCGATCTTGGCCTTGTAGAAGCTGGCATCGGCGGCGCCGCCGTCGATCTTGGCCTGCGCCACCAGCGCCGCGCGCGCCATCACCCAGCCACCGAGCACGATGCCGGCCAGTTTCAGGTACAGCACGCTGCCCGAGAACACGCCCTTGATGTCCGTCTTCATGTTCCCGGCCACGTACTCCACCACCGCTTCCAGCGCCACGCTGCCGTCAACCAGTGCGCGATGGATCGCCTTGAAGTCCGCGCCCTCTTGCGCCGCCAGCAGCGCTTCGGTGTCGCGCACCTGGCCGATGATCGATTTGGCCACGGCACCGCCATCGCGCACCGTCTTGCGGCCCACCAGGTCGTTGGCCTGGATCGCGGTCGTGCCTTCGTAGATGGTGAGGATCTTGGCGTCGCGGTAGTGCTGCGCCGCGCCGGTTTCTTCGATGAAGCCCATGCCGCCGTGCACCTGCACGCCGTCGCGCGTGACGTCCTGCGACATCTCGGTCGACCAGCCTTTGATGATCGGCACCAGGTACTCGTACACCGCCAGGTTGGACGCGCGCACGGCCGCGTCTTCGTGGTGGTGGGCGACATCGCTGATGCCCGCGCCCACATACGCCAGCGCGCGCGCCGCCTCGACCTGCGAGCGCATCGACATGAGCATGCGGCGCACGTCAGGGTGGTGGATGATCGATACCGGACCGGCCGAACCGGCCAGGTCGCGCGACTGCACGCGGTCCTTGGCAAAGGCCACGGCCTGCTGGTACGAGCGCTCGGCCAGGCCGATGCCCTGCAAGCCCACGCCGAAGCGCGCCGCGTTCATCATGATGAACATGTATTCGAGGCCGCGGTTCTCTTCGCCCACCAGCGTGCCGATCGCGCCGCCATGGTCGCCGAACTGCAGCACGGCCGTCGGGCTGGCCTTGATGCCGAGCTTGTGCTCGATCGAGACGCAGTGCGCGTCGTTGCGCGCGCCCAGCGAGCCGTCGGCGTTGACCAGGAACTTCGGCACGATGAACAGCGAAATGCCCTTCACCCCCGCAGGCGCATCCGGGGTGCGCGCCAGCACCAGGTGGACGATGTTTTCGGTCAGGTCATGCTCACCGTAGGTGATGAAGATCTTGGTGCCGAACACCTTGTAGGTGCCGTCGCCCTGCGGCTCGGCGCGGGTGCGCACGGCGGCCAGGTCCGACCCGGCCTGCGGCTCGGTCAGGTTCATGGTGCCGGTCCATTTGCCCGATACCAGCGGTTCCAGGTAGGTTGCCTTCTGCTCGTCGGAGCCAGCGGTCAGCAGCGCTTCGATCGCGCCGTCCGACAGCAAGGCCACCAGCGCGAACGAGATGCTCGACGCGTTGAGCATCTCGATGCACGGCGTGGCCACCAGCTTGGGCAAGCCCTGGCCGCCAAAGTCGACCGGATGCTGCACACCCTGCCAGCCGGCTTCCGCAAAGCCCTTGAAGGCCTCTTTGAAGCCCTTGGAGGTGCTTACCTGGCCGTCGTGCCAGAAGCTCGGGTCCTTGTCGCTGGCGTAGTTCAATGGCGCGACCACGTTGGCGCAGAATTTCGCGTTTTCTTCGAGGACTGCTTCGACCGTGTCGGCGGTGGCGTCTTCGCAACCGGGCAGCGTGTTGACGGTGGACAGTCCGGCCAGTTCGTTCATCACGAACAGCATGTCTTTCAGCGGGGCTTTGTAAGTCACCTTGATCTCCTAAAATTGCGCTTCCAATGGACGTGTAGGGTGGGCACAGGGTTCCCGTGCCCACCCTACAGGTGTTTACTGCGGTATTACTTCGAGCGGATTAGCCGAGTTGCTTGACCAGGTCAGGCACCACCTCGAACAGATCGCCCACGATGCCGTAGTCGGCCACCGAGAAGATCGGCGCTTCCGGATCTTTATTGATCGCGACGATGGTCTTCGAATCCTTCATGCCGGCCAGATGCTGGATGGCGCCGGAGATGCCGACCGCGATGTACAGCGACGGTGCGACGATCTTGCCGGTCTGGCCAACCTGCCAGTCGTTCGGCACGAAGCCGGCGTCGACCGCTGCGCGCGAGGCGCCCATGGCGGCGTTAAGCTTGTCGGCCAGTGGTTCGAGGATTTTGAAGTTGTCGCCCGAGCCCATGCCGCGGCCACCGGAGACGATGATTTTCGCAGCGGTCAGTTCAGGACGATCGGACTTGGCCAGTTCGCGGCCTACAAAGGTCGACTTGCCCGAATCGGCAACCGCGCCAATGGCTTCGGTGGCGGCCGTGCCGCCTTCGGCCGCAGCCGAATCGAAACCGGTGGTGCGCACGGTGATGACCTTGATTTTGTCCGACGACTGCACGGTGGCAATCGCATTACCGGCGTAGATGGGACGCTCGAAGGTGTCCGGCGAATCGACCTTGGTGATCTCGGAGATCTGCGCCACATCCAGCTTGGCGGCCACGCGCGGCAGAATGTTTTTGCCGTACGCGGTCGCCGGAGCGAGGATGTGCGAGTACGATTGCGCCAGCCCCAGTACCTGTTCGGCCACGTTTTCGGCCAGGCCGTCGGCGTGGTGCGGAGCGTCGGCGACCAGTACCTTGGTCACGCCGGCGATGGCGGCTGCCTGCGCCGCTGCGCCGCCGCAGTTCGAGCCAGCAACGAGGATGTGCACTTCGCCGCCGCATTGAACGGCAGCGGTGACGGTGTGGTGGGTGCTTCCCTTGAGGGAGGCGTTGTCGTGTTCAGCAATGACTAATGCGACCATGATGTTTCCTGTATTTTTAGGTGAGACGGCCAGGCCGCGATCAGATAACTTTGGCTTCGGTGCGCAGCTTGGCGACCAGGGTCGCCGCATCCGGCACCTTGATGCCGGCCGAACGCTTGGCTGGCTCGACGACTTTCAGGGTCTTCAGGCGCGGGGCGATATCGACGCCCAGCTCTTCCGGCTTGACCACGTCGAGCGGCTTTTTCTTGGCCTTCATGATGTTCGGCAGCGTGACGTAGCGCGGCTCGTTCAGGCGCAGGTCGGTCGTGACGATCGCCGGCAGGGTCAGCGACAGGGTTTCCAGGCCGCCGTCGACTTCGCGCGTGACGGTCACTTTGCCGTCTTCCAGCACGACTTTCGAGGCGAACGTCGCTTGCGGCCAGCCCAAGAGGGCGGCCAGCATCTGGCCGGTCTGGTTCGAGTCGTCATCGATGGCTTGCTTGCCCAGGATGATCAGCTGCGGCTGCTCCTTGTCGGCCAGCGCCTTGAGCAGCTTGGCCACGGCCAGCGGCTCGAGCTCGGCGGTGGTTTCGACCAGGATGCCGCGGTCGGCGCCAATGGCCATGCCGGTGCGCAGGGTTTCCTGGCACTGGGTCACGCCGCACGACACTGCCACCACTTCGGTGACCTTGCCGGCTTCTTTCAGGCGCATCGCTTCTTCCAGCGCGATCTCGTCGAAAGGATTCATCGACATTTTGACATTGGCGATATCGACGCCGCTGCCGTCGGATTTCACGCGCACTTTGACGTTGTAGTCGACCACGCGTTTGACGGGAACCAGGACTTTCATAGGGGTGCCTTTGGAAGAATAAATAGGGTGACTTGACTAAAGTGGCCTAGATTATAAGAGAAAAACCGTTTTCCCGCTAAATTAAAGCACGATCGTGCGATTTTTAGCTAGAGGAAAACACCTAATCATCGGGCTTTGTCATGAAATCGGGAAATTGTTCGAGGAAAACCGAGGGGCGTGCTGATGCGTCGCCCCATCCGGGAAGGTTATTTGCGGCGCATCAAAAAGATGAATTCGCGGCCGTTCTGGGTGTGGGAAACGAGTGCATTGCCGGTCTGCTTGGCAAAGGCCTGGAAGTCGCGCACGGAGCCGGTATCGGTGGCGACAATGCGCAGCACTTCCCCGGTTTCCATTTCCGCGAGTGCCTTCTTGGCCTTCAGGATCGGCAGTGGGCAATTGAGTCCCCGTGCGTCGAGTTCCTTCTGGTATTCCATGATCTCGCTGTCGAAAGTTGTATCGCTCATCGCTTGCTCTTAGGGTGGATTAGACTACTCACCCAACAAATATACTCCAAATCCGCAAATTTGACGCACCGCACCAATATTAAAACTGCTTGTTGCATGGTCACAACGACAATAACAGTGCTGCAATGATAATTGTAAGCTGCGTGTAAGAAAAGTCTGAAGTGAACTTGCCAGCCGGTACGCGCCGTACTGTGACGTATGGTTAGCCGTCGCTCATCCTCCGTCTCCCCCGCGAAGGCGGGGGCGACGGAGGGGCGGCTAACGCTTACGCGCGTTCGGCCACCCAGGCGGTCACCCCCGCCAGCGCCGCATCCAGGCCGCTCGGATCGGTGCCGCCGGCACGCGCCATGTCCGGCTTGCCGCCGCCCTTGCCGCCCACCTGCTGCGCGACGAAGTTGACCAGCTCACCGGCCTTGACCTTGCCAATCGCATCCGCGGTCACGCCGGCCACCAGCGCCACTTTGCCGTCAGTCACGCTGGCCAGCAAGATGGCGGCCGTCTTGAGCTTGTCCTTCATCTTGTCCACGGCCTCGCCCAGGCGCGCCGCATCGGCGCCGTCCAGCACCGCTGCGACGACCTTGATGCCGTTCACATCGACCGCCGTGGTCACCAGTTCATCGACCTGCTTCGCCGCCAGTTTCGACTTCAGCGCGGCCAGTTCTTTTTCCAGCGACTTGACCTGATCCTGCACCTGGCCGATGCGGCTGGTCAGTTCATCGGGCGTGGTTTTCAGCGCGTTGGCGGCTTCCTGCACGCGGCGGTTGAGCGACTGCACCAGCGCCAGCGCGCCTTCGCCGGTCACCGCTTCGACGCGGCGGATACCGGCGGCGACGCCGCCTTCACCGATGATCTTGAAAAGACCGATGTCGCCGGTGCGGCCCACGTGGACGCCACCGCACAGCTCTTTGGACGAGCCGATATCGAGCACGCGCACTTCGTCGCCGTACTTCTCGCCGAACAGCGCCATGGCGCCATGCTTGACGGCGTCGTCAAAACTCATGTTATGCGCGGCCGTTGCGTGGTTTTCCAGGATCTCGCGGTTGACGATCACTTCGACCTGGGCGATCTGGTCCGCCGTCAGCGGTGCATTGTGCGAGAAGTCGAAACGGGTGCGGTCCGGATCGACCACCGAGCCTTTTTGCGCCACATGCTCGCCCAGCACTTCGCGCAGCGCCTTGTGCATCAGGTGCGTTGCCGAGTGATTGCGGATGGTGCGCGCGCGCTTGGCTTCGTCGACACTGGCGTCGACCGCATCGCCCACTTTCAGCACGCCGGTCTTCAGCACGCCGTGGTGGCCGAACACGTCGGCCTGCACTTTCAGGGTGTCGTCCACCGAGAAGGTGGCGCTGCTTGAGGTGAGCACGCCCTGGTCGCCCACCTGGCCGCCCGATTCGGCGTAGAACGGGGTGGTGTCGAGCACCACGATGCCGCTCTGGCCGGCCGCCAGTTCCTGCACTGCGCTGCCGTCGGCGTACAGGGCCACCACGCGGCTGGCGTGCACCAGGCTGTCGTAGCCGACGAACTTATTCTTCTCGCCCGCGTACTCGACGTTTTTCTGCTTGGCGCCACCAGCGCCCGCGCCGGCCAGTTCCTTCTGACGCGCCATGGCGACGTGAAAGCCGGCTTCGTCGAATTCGATGTTGCGCTCGCGGCAGATGTCGGCGGTCAGGTCGAGCGGGAAGCCGTAGGTGTCGTACAGCAGGAAAGCGGTGGCGCCATCGAGCTTGCCGGCGTTCTTGGCCAACTGCGCTTCCAGCACTTTCATGCCATTTTCGAGCGTCCTGCCGAAATTGACTTCTTCACCTTCGATCATGTCGGCGACGCGCTTCTTGACGGCGGCCAGTTCCGGATAGGCCGCGCCCATCTCGATGTTCAGGTCTTCCACCAGCTTGAAGAAGAACGGCTTGGTCTGGCCCAGCTTGTGGCCATGGCGCAGCGCGCGGCGGATGATGCGGCGCAGGACGTAGGCACGCCCTTCGCTGCCGGGAATCACGCCATCGACAATCATGAAGGCCGATGCGCGGATATGGTCCGCGATCACGCGCAGCGATTTGTTTTCAAGGTCGGTGGCGCCGGTTTCGCGCGCGGCGGCGCGGATCAATGCCTGGAACAGGTCGATCTCGTAGTTCGAGTGCACGTGCTGCAGCACGGCGGCCAGGCGCTCCATGCCCATGCCGGTATCGACGCAGGGCTTCGGCAGCTTGTGCATCACGCCCGCGTCGTCGCGGTTGAACTGCATGAACACCAGGTTCCAGATTTCGATGAAGCGGTCGCCGTCTTCGTCGGGCGAGCCTGGCGGGCCGCCGGGAATATCGGCGCCGTGGTCGTAGAAGATCTCGGTGCACGGACCGCACGGGCCGGTGTCGGCCATCTGCCAGAAGTTATCCGACGCGTAGCGCGCGCCCTTGTTGTCGCCGATGCGGATGATGCGCTCTTTCGGCACGCCCACTTCGTTGGCCCAGATGTCGTAGGCTTCGTCGTCTTCCATGTAGACGGTGACGGTCAGCTTCTCGGACGGCAGGCCATAGACCTTGGTCAGCAGCTCCCACGCGTAGTTGATGGCGTCGCGCTTGAAGTAGTCGCCGAAGCTGAAGTTGCCCAGCATTTCGAAGAAGGTGTGGTGACGCGCGGTGTAGCCGACGTTTTCCAGGTCATTGTGCTTGCCGCCGGCGCGCACGCAGCGCTGCACCGAGGTGGCGCGGGTGTACGGACGGCTGTCGGTGCCGGTGAACACATCCTTGAACTGCACCATGCCGCTGTTGGTGAGCATCAGGGTCGGATCGTTGCCCGGTACGAGTGAGCTCGAACGGACAATCGTGTGGCCTTTGGATTCGAAGAACTTCAGGAATTTGTCGCGGATTTCGGATGATTTCATGTCGTATGGGCGCAAGAAGGCAGCATGCTATAAAAAAACGATTATAGCGTATGGAACTGGAGTCAACAGCGGGTGGGGCCGCACCGGCCCCGCGTTACGCGAAATCGGCCCCGATCAGGTCGATGCGGTCGGTGCAGAAGGCATCCACGCCCCACCTCAGGATCTCGCGCGCGCGCACGGGTTCGTTGACGGTATAGCAAAACAGCCCGTAGCCGGCGGCCTTGACCTGCTGCGCCAGCGCTTCGGTCAAGTGCTTGTGGCTGGTGTGGATCGCCACTGCAGCCACAGCACGGGCCTGCGCTTGCCAGCCGTCGTCCAGGCGGTCGAGCAGCAAGGCGCGCGGCAGGTCGGGCGCGGCCTGCATGGCGGCGCCCAGCGCGACCGGGCTGAAGGAGGAGAGCAAGGGGATGCGGCGCGGGTCGTCGCTGGCGATTTCCAGCCCGAACAGGGCGCGCGTGAGCTTGGCCACTACCCTGCCCGTTTCCTCTTCAAAACCGGGGGCTGGCTTGATCTCGATGTTCATCCAGATGCCGTGGTCCTTGCAGAACTGGACGAACTGGGTGAACAGCGGCACCGTTTCGCCCTTGAATTGGGCACTGAACCAGTTGCCGGCGTCCATGGTGACCAGTTCGGCGGCGTCGTAATCGAACACATTGCCGGAACCGGCGATGGTGCGGCCCAGATAGGGATCGTGCATGACGACCGGCACGCCGTCGCGCGCCAGCATGACATCGAACTCGACCGCGCGGAAGCCGTGGTTGAGGCCGCAGCGCAGGCCGGCGATGGTGTTTTCGGGCGCCAGCTTGCCGCCGCCGCGATGGGCCAGGAATTTAGGGTAGTTCCACATAAGCGCACCTTAACATAGTGCATCTGGCCGCGCCACATCGGCGGTTTGCCCCCTGCCATCGGCGCGGAAACGGCGCCGGTACTCGGCTGGCGACTGCCCGATGTTGCGCTTGAACAGCGCCCCGAAGGTGGCGGCATCCGCGTAGCCGACCCGTTCGGTCACCTGCGCCACGCTCAGCGAGGTCGACTCCAGCAGCAGCTTGGCCTTGCCGACGCGGGCCTGCTGCAAATACGCCAGCGGGGTCTGCCCGGTCTCGTCCTTCACCCGGCGCAGCAAGGTCCGGTCGCTGACGTGAAACGCCGCCGCCATCCGCTTGAGGTCGTACGGAGCGGCCAAGCGCTGATCGAGCCAGGCGCGCACGCTGGCGGCGAAGGTGCCGTCGGGGCGCGCCAGCATGCGCGTATCGACAAAGGGTGCCTGGCTGGTGCGCGCCCCGTCCAGCAAACCCATGCGCGCCACGGCGCGCTGCACCTTCGCGCTGGCGTTCTGCCTGACCAGGTGCATCGCCAGGTCGAAGGTGGCGCTGAACGCGCCGGTGGTGCAAACTCCGCCATCCTCGACCAGCATGGCCGCCGGATCGACCATGGCCGCAGGAAAGCGCCGCGCCAGGTCGGGTGCGAACAGCCACGCCGTGGTGGCGCGGCGCCCGTCCAGCAAGCCGGCATCGCCCAGCAGGAATGCGCCCACGCACACGGCGGCCACCGGCGTGCCGCGCGCGAACGCTGTGGCGAGATAGGCAATTTCGGGGGCGAGCGCAGCGATTGGCGCAAGGCAGCCATGGCGGTCGGCCAGAGCCATGCCCGGCACCACCAGCAAATCCGGGCTGGCGACCGGTGTGCGCGTGCCGACCAGAATGCCGCCAGCCGCGCCGACCATTCCACCGCCGAGGCTGGTGACGATCACCTCGAACGGGGGCGGCGCCGCAGCGTCCAGCGCGGCGCTGACCCGGTTTGCCAGCAACAAGGTATCGCACAGGCCAAACACTTCCATGCCCATGCAGCCGTGGTAGGCCAGGATCGCGATGCGCTTTGTTTTCATGTGGCGAGTATGCCATGGAAATGGGCGATATCGCCTCTTTGCGCCGCTGACCGGTACGCCGACAATGGGCACTCTTCAGGAGAAAACCATGCGATTATCGATTTTATTGTTCGATGGCTTTACCGCGCTGGACGTGGTGGGCGGCTATGAAGTGCTGGTGAACATTCCCGGCATGGAAGTCGAATTCGTGTCGGACCAGGTCGGACTGGTCGCCAGCGACAGCGGGCGCCTCGGCATGGCCGCCTACCGCCGCTTCGACCAGCTGGACGCGACCGATATCCTGTACGTGCCGGGCGGCCCGGGCGTTGCCGCCGCGCTCGGCAACGCAGCGCTGATGGACTGCGTGCGGCGCCTGCACGCGAGCAGCGCCTGGACCGTCAGCATCTGCAACGGGGCCGAAATCCTGGGCGCCGCCGGACTACTCAAGGGCAAGAAGGTGACGACCAACTGGTTCGCGCGCGAGCAGCTTGCCGCCTGTGGCGCGCTGGTCGGCACCGAACGCTACCAGCGCGATGGCAAGCTGATCACCGGCGCCGGGGTCTCGGCCAGTATCGATGCCGGACTGTTCCTCGCGGCCTTGCTGGGCGGCGAACAACTGGCCCGCACGATTCAACTCGGCATCGAATATTATCCCGCCCCGCCATTCGGCAATGGCACGCCGGACGACCAGCCGCAAGCGGCCAAAGACGTGATTCGCCACGTCGAGCAGTGCGCCGCCGCGCGGCTGGCGGCGCGTGTCATCCCGTTCTGAAGGCACGCGCCGCTATGGCCTATGCCGCTGACAGCGTGCGCATGAACGACAGCGGCGAAACAAGATAGGCAAAGGCCGCCATATTGCACACCACCGTCATCCAGAACGCCACTTGAAACGCCCGCTTGGACGACTTGTGCCGCAGCCACTGCTGAGCCAGCACCGCGCCCGGCCAGCCGCACAGCAGCCCGAGCAGGAGCAAGCTGCGTTCGGGGGTACGGCGCTGTCCGGCGCGCGCCGCCGCCTTGTCGCGCGCGTAGGCGGCAAAGCAGACGATGCTGGCCAGCGCATACGGCGCAGCCGCCCACAGCGGAACATGCCAGGCCAGCACGGCGCCCGCAAAGACGGCGCCAAACAACAGGATCGACAGAACAGGCATTGGCTTGAGCTCGGGAAAACCGCCAGCTTAGAGCGCGCCGGCTTGCCACGCAACCATTTCCAATAAAGGGGGGGAAACTTGCTTGATTAGCAGCTTAAAGCACCCCACGGTGCGCTGCCGTACAGATGTCGCCTGGGCACCGGCCTAAGCTCCCGCATCGGCTTCGCGCTTGCCAACAGCGCAAGTCTTCTTAATTCACGTGGAGGTACTATGTCTTTCGATCTAGGCAATCTGTTACAGCAATACCTGGGCGGCGCCGCCGGCAACAATGGCGGGCGTGCCGTGGACGACGACTTCGACCAGGTCGCGCAGAACGCGCCGCGTAGCACGGTGGCCCAGGGTGTCACGGAAGCATTGCGTTCCGACCAGACCCCGCCCTTCCCGCAAATGGTCGGCCAGCTGTTCGGCCACAGCGATGCGAACCAGCGCGCCGGCATGCTCAACCAGCTGATTGGCAACGTCGGCCCTGGCTTGCTGAGCTCGATCGCGGGCGGCGCCCTCGGCAACCTGTTCCGTGGCGGCCAGACCCCAGCGGCGATTACGCCGGAACAAGCAGCCCAGCTCACGCCCGAGCAAGTCCAGCAGATCGCGCAAGACGCTGAACGCAACAATCCAAGCATCGTCGACCGCATGGGCGACTTTTACGCCGAGCATCCGACCCTGGTCAAGACCATCGGCGGCGCGGCGCTGGCAATCGTGCTCGGCCGCGTAGCCGAAGGCATGAAACGCTGATCCATTAGTATTCCGCTACAATTAACTTATTCACCAACAACAAAAGAGGTATTACATGGGCATTCTCAGCAATATTTTCCACAAAATCTTCCCTTCCTCCCACCCAGCCGTGCAGCCAACAGCGACTCAGGCGGCACCAGCGCCTGCGGCCGGCGCAGCACCAGCGGCCGCGCCTGCGGCAGCACCAGCACCAGCATCGCTGGACCAGGTTGATGTCGAAGCGATCCTGAACGGCATGCCGCAAAGCCAGGCGCTCAACTGGCGCACCTCGATCGTCGACCTGCTCAAGCTGCTGAACCTCGACAGCAGCCTGCAATCGCGCAAGGAACTGGCCGCCGAACTGCACTACACGGGCGACACCAGCGATTCGGCTTCCATGAATATCTGGCTGCACCGCCAGGTCATGAACAAGCTGGCAGCCAATGGCGGCAAAGTGCCGGCCGACCTGAAAGACTAAGACACAAGCTAGGCACGGCGCGCGGGACTGCGCTCCCGCCTTGCCCAGAACGAAAATAACGCCGCCGGGCGATCAACCCGGCGGCGTTTTTTATTGGCGTTTCGCCGCTGAAACTCAGGCTTTTTTGTTGCGGCGGGTGGTGAAGCCGACAACAGCCAGGCCCAGCAGGAACAGGGCATAGGTTTCCGGCTCAGGTACGGCGCTCACTTCCACCGAGACGGCGTCGAGGTAGGAACCGTAGGTTGGCGCCGAGCCCGGGCCCACCGATTCAAAACGCAGCTTGGTCAGCGCGCTGGTGGCGACCAGGTCGGTGATGCTGAAGAAGCTCCACTGGCCGTTGGTGCCGCCCATCAACAGCGAATCGTTGAGCTTGGTGTCGCCCCAGTACACATTCATCGCACTGTTGGCGCCGCCGGCGGTGTCCGGACGGCCCGAAAACGCGAACGAGACCGAATACAGGCCGGCTTCCGACGTGTTGATCATCTGCCACACCGAGCTCAGGCCGGTGCTGTTCAGTTCCAGGTACTGGCGGCCATTGGCTGCGTACGCATTGAAACCAGCCTCGCCGCCCTGCTTGGCGCCTTTCTGGATTTCGAAAACGCCGTTGCTCGAGGTCCAGCCATTGACGGCGTTGAATTGCTGCCACGAACCGGACGATTTGTTGACTTCGAAGCTGCCGTTGGTGACCAGTTCAGCGCGCGCGGCGCCGCTGACGAGCATGGCGGCGGCAAACAAGCCGCCCAGGAGTGCTGTGAATTTCATGAAGACCCTAACTGTTATCCTGAAGGAAATTATTGTTACGTAATTGATAGCGAATCATATCATTGATCCATATCATGTTTGTGCACAGTTAACAAAAATCCCCTTCCCAAAAGCAATTTCTCGTTGTTTTTTGCCACCACCACCGATCCCGCATCAACAAACTGAACTTTCCGCAGCGCCGGATATCTAAATTTCAAATTGCTTAAATGGTATGAGTGAGCCTATGCAAACAATTGACAGCGATGCAACACGCCAGCCGCTCGCCCTCTGGGGCGGGCTCGAATGCACGGTCAACCGTGTGGGAGACAACTACTTCAGCCAGATAGAAAGGAATGGACACCACGAGCGCGCCGACGATGTGGCCCGCTTCGCCTCATTGGGAATCGGCACGATCCGCTACCCGCTGCTATGGGAACGGGTGGCGCCCGACGGCCTGGCACGCGCCGACTGGCGCTGGCCAGACCAGCGCCTGCAAGCCCTGCGCGAGGCCGGCATCGGCCCCATCGCCGGGCTGGTGCACCACGGCAGCGGCCCGCGCACGACCTGCCTGACCGACCCCGGCTTTGCCACCGGGCTGGCCGGGTACGCCGGCGCGGTAGCCGCGCGCTACCCGTGGATCGACGCCTACACCCCCGTCAACGAACCGCTCACCACGGCGCGTTTTTCCGGCCTGTACGGCCTGTGGTACCCGCACGGCCGCGACGACCGCAGTTTCGTGCAGGCGCTGCTGATCCAGTGCCGCGCCACCGTGCTGTCAATGCGCGCGATCCGGCGCGTCAACCCGCATGCGCGCCTGGTCCAGACCGACGACCTCGGCAAGACCTACAGCACGCCCGCCATGGCCCGCTGCGCCAGCTTTTACAACGAGCGGCGCTGGCTGGCCTGGGACCTGTTGTGCGGCAAGGTCGACCGCGGGCATGCCCTGTGGGACTACCTGACCGGCCACGGCGCCGACCCGGCCGGGCTGCTCTGGTTGCGCGACAATCCCTGCCCGCCCGACATCATCGGCGCCAATTACTACGTCACCAGCGAACGCTGGCTGGACCACCGGGTCGAGCGCTATCCCGCCAATTTTCGCGGCGACGCCAACGGCGTGCCCTGCGCCGACATCGAAACCGCGCGCGCCCTGGCCACGCCCACGCCCGGCATCGGCCCGCTACTGCAAGAAGCCTGGGACCGCTACGGCATTGCACTGGCGGTGACCGAAGCGCACATCGACGCCAACCGCGAAGACCAGTTGCGCTGGCTGCTGGAAGTGTGGGAAGCCGGCCAGCAAGCGCGGCGCAACGGCATCGACCTGCGCGCCGTCACCGTCTGGGCGCTGCTCGGCTCGTTCGACTGGAACTGCCTGGTCACCGCCTGCCGCGGCTATTACGAACCGGGGCCGTTCGACGTGCGTTCGCCGCTGCCGCGTCCCACCGCGCTGGCGGCCATGATGCGCGAACTGGCCGCCGGGCGCGCACCCACCCACCCGGTGCTGCGCGGCCAGGGCTGGTGGCGCCGCGCCGGGCGCTGCCTGTGCCCGCCGGTGGCCACGCCCGAAGCGCCGACCTCGATCACGGCGGACGGCCACAGCCTGGTCGGCACGGCGTCCGCCCCGATCCTGATCGCCGGCGCCACCGGCACCCTGGGGCGCGCCTTCGCCCGCATCTGCGCGCGCCGCAACCTGGCCTACCGCCTGCTCAGCCGCCAGCAGATGGATATCGCCGACCCGGTGTCGGTCGAGCAAGCCATGCAGTGCCACCAGCCCTGGGCGGTCATCAACGCCAGCGGCTATGTGCGGGTGGACGAGGCCGAGAACGATGTGGAACGCTGCTTTCGCGACAACGTCGCCGGCCCGGCGGTGCTGGCCGCCGCCTGCGCCCGCCACGGCGTGCACCTGACCACCTTTTCGAGCGACCTGGTGTTCGACGGCCGCCGCGACAGTCCCTATATGGAAAGCGACCACGTCACCCCGATCAACATCTACGGCAAAAGCAAGGCCGCCGCCGAGCGCGCCGTCCTCGGGCGGCAACCGGGTGCGCTGGTGGTGCGCACCAGCTCCTTCTTCGGCCCCTGGGACAGCCACAACTTCGTGACCCAGGCGCTGGCCAGCCTGGAAAGCGGCGAGCCGTTCGCGGCCGCCAGCGACATCACGGTCACCCCGACCTATGTGCCGGATCTGGTCAACGCCTGCCTCGACCTGGCCATCGACAAGGAAAGCGGGGTCTGGCACCTGACCAATGGCGACCCGCTCACCTGGGCCGAACTGGCCGGCAAGGCGGCGCGCCAGGCCGGGGTCGACGCCAGCCGGCTCGAAGCCCAGCCGGGCGCCGCCTGCCGCTACCTGGCGCCGCGCCCGGCCTACAGCGCCCTGCACACCGAGCGCGGCATGCTGATGCCGGGCCTGGACGACGCGCTCCAGCGCTTTCTGCACGCGCGCGGCGGGCAGGCGCGCGGCGACACCATCGAACTGGCGCAGCCGATCCACTGCACCGATACGCGCCAGCAGGCCAATACGGGGAGGCGCCAGCAAGCGAGCTGAACAAAATTCCACGCCGCTTAATCGAGCGGCCAGAACCAGATTTCCTGGGCTTGCCAGTAGCATTCGGTGCCGCAGGCGGGGTTGCCGTCCGCGTTCGGGTCCGGATAGACGATATCAATGTGCCCTTCGTCCGGCCCCTCGCCGTCCTGGATGCGCCAGAACGACACGATCCCGCTGCGCTTGCCGATGGCCTGGCGCGCCAGGCCGGCGCGATACATCTCGGGCAGGCCGAGCAGGTTGCGGCGTTGCAACAGGATCGACAGGCGCGCATGACCGGGTTCGATCAGGCTGCCCTTGTACTCGCCTTTCAGGATGGACAGGCGTCCCGGCAGGCGCATGCCGGCGCGCACCAGCGCCAGGCTGACCCGGGTGGCGCAGGTGTTCTGGTAGGCCGTCACGCCGATCAGGGCATCCCAGCCGATTGCCTTGTACAGCGCGGCGCGGTCAAGCAAGGCGCGGCTCGGATAATTGGTGCGGACGGCGAAAAACGAAGGCTTCATACAGTAACTCCGATGAGGCGGCAGGTCCATCATCTTGCCTTGCAGATACATTCAAGCTTTTGCGCGGTCGCAAGGCAACAGCACGGCCGCCAGCCTAGCAGCCTGTCGGACTTGGGGAGTCGAAGCGAAAAAATAGCTGGGCGAGGCCAGATTTTGACGATTTCGCAGTGCCAATAGCTAGCTATTGGCCGAGAAAGCGGCGAAATATGGACCGTCCCGGGTATTTTTGCAGCCGACGATCCCAAGTCCGACAGGCTGCTAGCCACCGGCAGAAACGCCCCGCCACGGCGTACCCCCTGTTATAGAATGGCAAGCGCGACCAACCACACGACAGGCCCTACCCGTGCAAGAGCAACACGCCTTCCCCTTCCTGCGCGAAATCCTCCTGTTCCTCTCGTTGGCGGGCATCCTGATTCCCACGCTGCAACGCCTGCGCATCAACCAGGTGCTCGGATTCCTGGCCGTGGGCGCCCTGCTCGGCCCGTTCGGCCTCGGCCTGTTCGCCGACAGCCATCCGTGGCTGGCCTATCTCACCTTCCCGCGCGCCGAAGGCGTGGTGGCGCTGGCCGAACTGGGCGTCATGTTCCTGATGTTCATGATCGGCCTGGAACTGTCGGCCGCCCGCCTGTGGTCGCTGCGGCGCTGGGTGTTCGGCGCCGGCACGGCCCAGGTCTGCATCAGCGCCGCCGTGCTGGGCACGGTCATCCACCTGCTCGGGCACCGGGTCGAGAGCGCCGTCATCCTCGGCATCGTGCTCTCGCTCTCGTCGACCGCCGTGGTCATTGCGCTGATGAATGAACAGCACAGCACCAACACCCCGCTCGGCCAGGCCGGTTTTTCGATCCTGATGCTGCAAGACCTGGCGGTGGTGCCGCTGCTGATCCTGATCGGCGTCATGGCCAAGGGCGAGTCCGACGGCATCGTTTCGCTGGTGGCCATCACCATGGTCAAGGCGGCAGCCGCCATCGCCCTGATCTACCTGGTCGGCGGACGCCTGATCCACCCGCTGTTCCGCATCTTCACACGGCATCGCCAGCCCGACGTGTTCATGGCGCTGGTGCTGCTCTCGACCCTCGGCATCGCCGGCCTGAGCGCGGCGGCCGGCCTGTCGATGGCGCTCGGCGCCCTGATCGCCGGCCTGCTGCTGGCCGAAACCGAATTCAAGCACGAAGTCGAACTGATGGTCGAGCCGTTCAAGGGCTTGCTGATGGGCCTGTTCTTCATGACGGTCGGCATGGGCATGGACGCGCGCCAGATCATCGACGCGCCGCTGTGGCTGGCCGCCGCCGTGTTCGGCCTGATCGCCATCAAGGCGCTGGTGATCGCCGTGCTGTTCCGCATTGGCGGCTTGAGCTGGGGCCGCGCGGTCGAAGGCGGCCTGCTGCTCGGCCAGGGCGGCGAGTTCGCCTTCATCGTGATCGGCTACGCCACCGCCAGCAAACTGGTCGACGCCGACCTGGGCGCGCGCGTCATGCTGGCCGTCGGCCTGTCGCTGTTCGTCACGCCCATGCTGGCGCGCCTGGGGCGCGAAATCGGCACGCGCTGGGAGCCGCGCGGCGACGAGCAGGCAGCCACGCCCAACCAGGCGGCACTCGCCGCCGCGCGCGGCCACATCATCATCGCCGGCTTCGGGCGGGTCGGCCAGCAGCTGGCCAAGCTGCTCACGGCCGAAGGCATCGGCTACATCGCCTTTGAAAACGATGCGCGCCTGGCCACCAGAATGCACGGCCAGGGCTTGCCGGTCTACTTCGGCAATGCCGCGCGCGCCGAGCTGCTGCGCCATGTGAACGCCGGCGAGGCGCCCGCGATCGTGCTGACGATGGACCATCCGGCGTCGGCCCTGCACGCGGTGCGCGGCATCCGGCGCGAATTTCCCGACGTGCCGCTGCTGGCGCGCTCGCGCGACGAAGCGCATGCGCGCGAACTGAAACGCGCCGGCGCCACCATCGTCGTGCCCGAAACGCTGGAGGCGAGCCTGCAACTGTCGGCCTTCGTGTTCGAAGCGCTCGGCATGGACGAGGACCGGGTCGACCGCATCGTCGACGCCGAACGCGACCTGTTCCTGGCCACGCTCGACGCCGAGGCGCATGCGGTGAAACACGGCCAGGCGGCGCCGGCATCATGAAGCACCTGGCCCTGGCCCTGCTGGTCCTGTGCGCGCTGCTGCCGGCCAAAAGCGCGCCGGCCCAGGAGGTCACGGTCTACACCAGCGCCAGTTTCGCCCCGCTGATGCTGGCCGACGGGCGTGGCATGTACCCCGACCTGATCGCCTACCTGAACCAGCGCAAGCTCGGCACCCTGACCTTCCGGCTCCAGTACATGCCGCGCAAGCGCCTGCAGGTCAAGCTGGAAGACGGCAGCATCGACGGCATGGTGATCGGCATGATGCCGGAGTGGTTCGACGACGTGGAGCAGAAAAAATACCTGTGGTCGGCGCCCTTCGCCATTGACCGTTACGCGCTGGTGTCGATGGCGGCAAAACCGGTCAGTCCGGACGCGCCGGCCAGCCTGGTCGGCGCCTCGGTCGGGGTCACCTTCGGCTACCACTATCCCGGCATCGACGCCTGGCTGGCCCGCTCGGGCATGCTGCGCAGCGAAGGACCGAGCGACGAGAAGAACATCGAAAAAATGCTGCTTGGCCGGGTCGACTGCGTGATCGTGGCCGAATCGATGGCGCGCTACTTCATGCGCGCGCACGGCATGACGGCCAGGCTGCACCTGGCCACCCTGGCCAGTGCGCCCACCGAACGGCGCATGCTGGCGCCGCGCAGCCACGCCGCCGCTTTCGAAAAAATCGCGCCGGTGCTCAAACAACTCAAGAGCGATCCGGCCTGGCAGCGCATCGTCGCCACTTATCAGTAAGCGGCAATCAGCAAGCGCCTATTTCAACACCTTCAGCGCGGCCTGCACGCCCCACCACGCGGCTTCCTCGAACACCGAAAAACCCGACAGGTCGGCATGCGCGAACACGATCGGGTCATCGGCGTCGCGCAAGGCCTTCAGCCCCGCATTGCTGCGAAAGCCCGGCAGGGGCGCGGCCATCGCGTGCCCGCGCAGGGTGATCTCGACCCGCTCGACGCAGGCCGCGAACTTCCAGCCGTAGGCGCTGGCCAGGTCGGCGCTGGCCAGCGCCACCAGTTCGCCGGGGCTGGCGCCCATCATCCACTTGCGCGCCGCCTCGGGAGTGCGGTCCGACAGCGCCACGTAGGAGGAAAACACGGTCTTGTCGGGCGGCGCGACGCGGATATCCTGGTGGGTCGAGACCACGTAGCCCAGGCCCGGTTCCTGGTACACCACGTTGTCCCACGACAGCGGCGCCTGCGGCAGCTCGCGCGGGAAGTCCTTCATGAGGAAGTTCGCCACCAGCCACGGCGCGTACGAGGGCATGTGGCGCTTCGCATCGAAGCCATACGCGCCGATGTTCTCGACCACGCGCGCGGCCACGTACAGCGGCATCGCGCAGATCGCCTTGCGCGCCCGTACCAGCGTGGTGCGCGCCACGCCGCCGTCGAGCGTGAAGCACAGGGCTTCGACACCATCCCCGCTGCGCCCCAGCGAGACGGCGCTGCCGGGGCGGCGCCGCACGCCCGATGCGGCGGCCAGCTTGTCGGCCAGCGCCTGCATCCCGCCCGGCCAGGTGAGCCAGGCGCCGTTGCCGGCGTTGGCCGCCTGCCCGCCGCGGCTGGCGAAGTAATGCAGTCCGGCCCAGGCCGACACCTTGTCGTACCGGGTGCCGTAGTCGTCGCGGCAGCAGTAGTTCAGGTACCAGTGCAGGGTCGGCGAACGGTAGCCCTGCTGCTCCAGCCAGTCCTTGAAGGTGATACGGTCGAGCGCGTCGAAGGCCGGGTCGCGCGACGACGACGCGCTCGGGAACGCGAACACGCGCTGGCCGTCGCTGCCGCGCAGCGTGCGCAGGCGCTCGACCTCGGCGAAAAAGCGCGCGTGCTCGGCCAGTTCCTGCGCGCTCACGCCGTCGGCCGGAATCAAGCCTTCCTGCCAGCGGCCCTTGAACAGCAGGCGCTCGGCGGGGCCGTGCAGGATGGCGCGCTCGTCGTAGTAAGGCTTGTCGCCGTACGGGTCGCGCGTAATGACCCCGAGGTCGAACAAAATCTCGCGCACATGCAGCGACTCGGCCGACGCCAGCGGCAGGTAATAGCCGCCGGTCGGATAGGCCAGTTCGCCAAACTTGCCGCCGGCGGCGTTCCCGAACGGCTGCGGACCGTCGATCATCAGCACTTTGCGCTGGCCTTCGCGTTCGAGCTTCCAGGCGGCGGTCAGGCCGGCGATGCCGGAACCGAGAATGACGATGTCGGTCTCGATCACCTGGCTCGGGGCCAGCAGCTTGCCGCGATCGCGCAGATCCCGCAAAAAATGGCCTTCGGCGCGGCCCGGATAATGCACGGCCGGCGTCATTTCGAGCCATTGGCGGAACAGCCCCGCGCTGGCCGCCGCCGCCCCCGCGCCGCCGGCCAGCGCCAGGAAGGTGCGCCGGTCCATCAGCGGATCACCCGGCGCCAGTCCTGGCCGAATTCGTGCACCAGCGACTGCGTATTGAGCCGGTTCGGCGCCATTTCCAGGCGCGGCATGTCGGGCGGGAAGGCGAACATCTCGCGCGTGGTCGCTTCGTTCAGAAAGCGCATCGGCAGCCGGTAGCTGGTCGGCGGCGCATACTCATGCTCGGGCGAGGCCATGATGAAGCCCCATTCGCCGAACGAGGGCACGTAGGCATGGTACGGCCAGGTGCGCATGCCGACCTCGCGCAGGGTGGCGTCGATGGTCCAGTAGGCGTGCGGCGCAAAGAAGGGCGAGGTCGATTGCACCACCATCAGCCCCTTGGCCGCCACGTGTTTTTTCAGCATGCCGTAGAACGGCACCGAATACAGCTTGCCGAGCGCGAAACTGGACGGATCGGGAAAGTCGATGATGGCCGCGTCGAACATCTCGCCCGTGGTTTGCAGCCAGATCGCGGCATCGGCATTGACGACTTTCACGCGCGGGTCGGCGAACGCGCCGCCATTGAGCTTGACCAGCTCCGGGCGGGTGGTGAAGGCCTGCGTCATGGCCGGGTCCAGGTCGACCACGGTGACCTGCCTGATATTCGGGTAGCGCAGCACCTCGCGCAGCGCCAGGCCGTCGCCGCCGCCGAGCACCAGCACGCTGCGCGCCCACGGCAAGGCTTGCAGCGCCGGATGCACCAGCGCTTCGTGGTAGCGGTATTCGTCGCGCGACGAGAACTGCAGGTTGCCGTTGATGTACAGGCGCGTGTCGTCCTTCCAGCGCGTGATCACCAGGCGCTGGTAGGGGGTGGTGGTGGAATACACGATCTGGTCGCCGAACAGGCCATGTTCGCCCCACTGCACCATGCGGTCCGACAGGGCGAAACCCATCACCAGCGCGAACATGACGAACGATGCGCGCAGCACGCGAGCGCCGATGTTGGTCAGTTCGGCGCGAAACACGTACAGGGTCCAGAAGCCCACGCCGACGTTGAGCATCCCGAACAGGAAGCCCGTGCGCACCAGCCCCACGTAGGGCGCCAGCACCAGCGGGAACAGCAGCGACACCGCCAGCGCGCCCAGGTAGTCGAAGGTCAGCACGCGGCTGACCAGGTCATTGAAGGCGGTGTCGCGCGCGTTCAGGGCGCGCATCACCAGCGGCACTTCCATCCCGACCAGCGCCCCGATCATGAACACCAGCACATACAACAGGGTGCGAAACGGCGCCGTCATCCACGAAAACGTCATGAACAGCAGCGCCGCCGAGACGCCGCCGATCAGGCCCACGGCCAGCTCGATGTCGATAAAACGCGACAGCACGTCTTCTTCGGCCACGTACCTGGAAAAGTGCGCGCCCACGCCCATGGCGAACAGGTAGCAGCCGATAATGGTGGAGAACTGGAGGATCGAATCACCCAGCAAATAGCTCGACAAGGCGCCGGCAATGAGTTCGTAGGCCAGCCCGCAGGAGGCCACCACGAACACGGACAGTATCAAAATTTTTTTGGTCATCTTGTCTTTTTGCTCTAAGATCGTCGTGCGCTGCCATTACGACCATCTTTCAGGGGAAACTTCGTGCCCGCCATCCTAAACTATCTGCTCCACCTTGCAACAGCGGTTGCACTGGTGATGGTGTTCTTTGTCATTTACACGCGCATGACGCCCTACGACGAAGTGAAGCTGATCCGCGGTGGCAACCATGCGGCCGCGCTGGCGCTGGGCGGCGCCCTGATCGGCTTTTCCCTGACCATCACCTCGGCCATGATGCATACCCGCGACTACTACCAGTTCCTCGGATGGGCGGCCGGCGCCATGCTGGTCCAGGTGCTGGTGTACTACGTCACCACGCGCCTGCTGAAAATGGCGTCCGAGCAGATCGAAGCCGATAATTCGGCCTTCGGCGGCCTGCTCGGCGCCATCGCGATCTCGGTCGGCCTGGTCAACGCCGGCGCCGTTTCCTGACCTGCCCCGCCCTGCCCTGCCCTCATTTAACGCATTCCTACCGGAGACCGACATGTCCCTTGGCTCATTCATCAGAAAACAGTTCATCGATGTCCTGCAATGGAACGAAGAGAACGACGGCGTGCTGGCGTGGCGCTTTCCCATGCAGGACTTCGAAATCCAGAACGGCGCCATCCTCAATGTGCGCGAGTCGCAGATGGCGCTGTTCGTCAACGAGGGCAAGATCGCCGATGTCTTCGGCCCCGGCACCCACAAGCTGACCACCAACACGCTGCCGCTGCTGACCAACCTGAAAAACTGGGACAAGTTCTTCGATTCGCCCTTCAAGTCGGACGTGTACTTCTTCAGCACGCGCGTGCAGACCGGCCGCAAATGGGGCACGCCGCAGCCGATCACGATCCGCGATGCCGACTTCGACATGATCCGCGTGCGCGCCTTTGGCATGTACTCGTACCGGGTGGCCGATCCGCGCCTGTTCTTCACCGAAATCAGCGGCACGCGCGAAGTCTACACGCGCGACGAAGTCGAAGACCAGCTGCGCGGCATCCTGATGGCCACCATGGCTTCGTCGCTCGGCAGCGCCAAGGTGGCCTTCCTCGACATGGCCGCCAACCAGGCGCTGATGGCGCAGCAGGTCAAGGGCGACCTGTACGCCGCTTTCGGGCGCTACGGGGTGGGGCTCGACGAATTCAACGTCGCCAGCGTCAGCCTGCCCGAAGAACTGCAGGCCGCGCTCGACGAGCGTATCTCGGCCGGCATGAAGGGTGGCCTGTCGAGCGAGAAGATGGGCGGCTTTACCCAGTTCCAGGTCGCCACCAGCATTCCGCTGGCGGCGCAGAACGAGGGCGGCCTGGCCGGCATCGGCGCGGGCCTGGGGGCCGGCGCGATGCTGGGCCACGCCATGGCGCAGGGCATGAGCGGCTCCATGATTCCGCAGGTGCCGCCGGCGCCGACCGCGCCCTTGCACGTGCCGGTGCCCGAGGTCGATCCGATCGAGGAGCGCCTGATCAAACTCAAGGGATTGCTCGACAAGGGCCTGATCTCGCAGGACGACTACAACAGCACCAAGACGGAGCTGCTCAAAAAACTGCTCGGCTAAATGCACATTGTCTCCTGCCCCAGCTGCGGCGCCGAAGTCCGCTTCAAATCGCACGCCGCCGTCATGGCGGTGTGCGAGTACTGCCGCGCCACCTTGCTCAAGGATGCCGACGCGGTCAAGAACCTGGGCACCATGTCGTCCGTGCTGGAAGACTATTCGCCGATCCAGATCGGCACCAGCGGCAGCGCCGGCGGACGCCATTTCACGGTGGTCGGGCGCATCCAGCTGCGCTACGCCAGGGGCATGTGGAACGAGTGGTATGTGCTGTACGACGACGGCAGCAACGCCTGGCTGGGCGACTTTTCCGGCCTGTACACGCTCACCAGCGTGCGCGCCGTGGCCGGCGAGCTGCCCGGCTTTAACGCGATCGGCATGGCCGCCGCCTGCCGCATCGACGGCGAGCGCTGGCTGGCGGCGGACAAGCGCAATGGCGAATGCATCGCCGGCCAGGGCGAGCTGCCGTTCCGGGTCGGCACGGGCTGGCGCATCCGGGTAGCCGATTTTCGCAGCGGCCCGCGCTTTCTCACGCTCGACTACACCGGCGGCGAAGTACCGCTGGTGTACACCGGCGTGGCGGTCACCCTGGCCGGGATGCGCTGCCAGCTGCTGCGCGACGATGAACAGATCCGCGCCAGCGCCGGCAAGTACCGCGGCAAGATCGACGCCCTCGACTGCCCGTCGTGCGGCAGCACCATCGGCTACCTGCCGGGCGTGGCGACCAACCTGGTGTGCCCGGCCTGCAAGGCGCAGCTCGACGCCGCCGGCCCCGAAGCGAAGGTGCTGGCGGCCGGCGAGAAAGTCGCGAACATGCGCACCACGATCGCGATCGGCGCCACGGCCAACATCCAGGGCAGCCAGTGCAGCGTGATCGGCGCCATGATCCTCGAGTCCGAGGACGGCACCAAATGGACCGAATACCTGGTGTACAGCCCGCGCGCGGGGTTTTTCTGGCTGGTCGAAACCGCGCATGCCTGGTTCCGCGCCGATGTCATGAGCGACTGGCCGGAGTGGGACCCCGACCGTCCCGACGTGGCCCGGGACGACAAGTTCACCTACGAGAAGTCCGATGACTACATGGCGCGGGTGGTGGCCGCCGCGGGAGCGTTCAACTGGCGCGTCAAGGCCGGCGACCGCACCCGCGTGGTGGAATTCAAATATGGCGCGGCCAGCCTGGCGGCCGAGATCACCAGCGACGAGATGAACTGGTCGCGCTCCAAATTCGTGGCCACCGACCAGGTCATGGCGTGGTTTGTCCCGCCCAAAAAAACCAAGCCGCCAAAACCGCCAAAGCCGCCCAAGGTGCCGCCGCTTCCCGTTTCGCCCACGCCGCCCGTGCCTGTACCAGCGGCAAAGGCCAGCGGCGTGTCGGGCGCCCTGTGGATATTTTTCCTTGTCATGCTCGGATTGAACCTGATTCCGCTGATTGTCAATTTCGGCAAGTCGCTGGTGTTCGTGGTGTTGGGAATGCTGGCGATTTATTTCCCCGCCCAGTTGGGCATCGCCGACAAGGATGACGAATGAACGCGCGCTATTTAATGTATGCGATCGCGGTGACGGTGCTCACCACGGTCATCAGCTGGGTTGCGATGTTCGATTCCTCGTCCAATGAGCGCAGCAGCTCGCGCAGTAGTGGCGGTAGCGGGGGTGGCAGTGGCGGTGGCAGCAGCTGGAGTTCCAGCGGCGGCAGCTCCGGCGGCGGCGGCGGCGGGCACAAATGACGGTGGCCGCGCATCGCCCCGCCGGCATTCATCTGCTGGCCGATTTCCACGGCGTCGACGCGGCGCTGCTGACGGTGAGCGCGCAGATCGACGCGCTGCTGCGCGCGGCCGCCGAAGCGGCCGGCGCGCGCATCCTGCACAGTCATTTTCATAGCTTCGGCGAGGCGATGGGCATAACCGGCGTGCTGCTGCTGGCCGAGTCGCATATCTCGATTCATACCTGGCCCGAATACGGCTTTGCGGCGGCCGATATTTTCATGTGCGGCGACGCCCAGCCGCAGCTGGCGTTGCAGGTGATGGAACTGGCATTCAAGCCGGCTTCGCGCGTGGTGCAGACCATCGAGCGCGGCGTGGCCCAGATGTTGACGTAGCTCAGGTCACCGTTAACCGGAAGGTGCGCCGCAAGCGCTGCCCCGGCGCCAGGATGGTCAGGCCGTGGCTGGCCGGCCCGCCCGCCATATTGTGCGCGTTGATCAGGTGATCCACCGGTTCGAAGCAGAAAAAATCCCCGCCGGGCGGCGCATATACGATGTAGTAGCCGCTATCGGCCTCGATCGCCAGCGTCAAACCATTCTCCGGCCAGGCAATGCGCGCCTTGCCGTCCCAGCCTTCGAAGATATTGTCGATCGCGCCCTCGGGCAGCGCGCGTTCACGCTCGAACGACCACGCGCCGGCAATCGCCTGCGCGTGCGACGGCAGCTTGTCCGGCCCCGCCATCCACACCCTGCGCGCCACGGCTTGCAAGGTGGTGCCGGCGGTGCGCGGCATCCACGGATGCAAACCCAGGCCGAAGGGCAGCGCCAGCGCGCCGGTGTTGGTCACCTCCAGCGTCACTACCAGCACATTGGCGCGCAGGGCGTAATCGAGCGCGGCGCGGTACGAGAACGGCGCGCCGTCGCGCCGTTCGAGCATCAGCAGCACCTGGCTGGCCGACTGGAACGCCACTGTCCATGGCCGCTGCCAGCCTTCGCCATGCATCGGAAACGGATCGCCTTCGCGGTTCGGCGCAATGGGGTAACGCTCGCCGCCATACGAAAACCCGCCGGCCATGCGGTTCGACCACGGCACCAGCGGAAAACAGGCCAGCTGGTTCGGACGCGGCGCGGCGTCGCCCTCCCCGCCCGCGTACGGGCGCAGCACCGGCACCGGCTCGGCACCGCCGGTCCAGTCCAGGCGCGACAAAGCGCCGCCGACACCCGGAAGGATCTCGGCGGACAGCTGCGCGCTGCGCAGGACCAGCGACGCCGGCTTAGTTATATTTCGGCCCGGTCAGCAGGAAAGGCCCACCCTGGTAGGTGATGGCAAGGTCGTCGTCCGGCGCGTAGGTGCCGGTGAACGGGAACATGCCCTCGAACTGGGTCGAACTGTCCTTGGCCACGAAGCCGAGATGGCGCGAATGGCGGTCGTCCCACCATTTGGCCTTGTTGTCGGACACGCCGAAGGCGATGGTGTGGCCCACGCGCGCGGCGAACAGCGAGCAGCGCAGCGATTCGACCAGGTCGTCCAGGCTCAGGTAGGTGATCATCATGCGCGCGCTGCCCGGCTTGGGGAAGCAGGAGCCGATGCGCAGGCACACGGTTTCGATGCCGAAGCGGTCGAAGTAGTAGCGCGACAGCGATTCGCCGAACACCTTGCTGATGCCGTACATGCCGTCCGGGCGCGGCGGCATCTCGGCGTCGACCAGGTCGGTGGTCTTGTAGAAGCCCATCGTGTGGTTCGAGCTGGCGAACACCACGCGCTTGACGCCGCACTTGTGGATCGCTTCATACAGGTTGGCCATGCCGAGGATGTTCGCTTGCATGATGGCGTCGAACGGCGCTTCGACCGAAATGCCGCCGAAGTGCAGGACCACGTCCACGCCTTCCATCAGCGCCAGCACAGCGGCTTTGTCGGCCAGGTCGCACTGCACGACTTCTTCGCCCTCGCCGGCCGGGCCAAGGTCGGCCAGGTCGGACAGGCGCACGATGTCGGCCCATGGTTTGATGCGCTCGCGCAGCTGGCGTCCGAGGCCGCCGGCGGCGCCGGTCAGCAAAATGCGTTTGAAGGGTTTGCTCATAATCAGGTCACCGGTGCAGGATTGAAAAGGGTCAGGGCATTGTGCAGCTTCCAGTGTTCGGCCCAGGTCTTGCGGCCGCTGGCCACATCGAGCATCAGCTTGAACAACTCCCAGCCGACGTCTTCGATGCTCGCTTCGCCACTGGCGATGCGGCCCGCGTTCACGTCCATCAGGTCGTGCCAGCGGCGCGCCAGGTCGTTGCGCGTGGCCACTTTGATCACCGGGCATTCGGCCAGGCCGTACGGCGTGCCGCGCCCCGTGGTGAACACGTGGATATTCATTCCCGCCGCCAGCTGCAAGGTGCCGCAGATGAAGTCACTGGCGGGGGTGGCTGCGTAAATCAGCCCTTTCTGTTTGAGTTTTTCGCCGGGCAAGAGCACGCCGGTGATCGCGGACGATCCCGACTTGACGATCGATCCCATCGCTTTTTCGACGATGTTCGATAGCCCGCCCTTCTTGTTACCCGGCGTGGTGTTGGCGCTGCGGTCGACGCCGCCGCGCGTCAGGTAGGCATCGTACCATGCCATTTCGCGGATCATGGCCTCGGCCACGTCGGCATTTGCGGCGCGCGAAGTGAGCTGGTCGATCCCGTCGCGCACTTCCGTCACTTCCGAAAACATCACCGTAGCGCCGGCCCGCACCAGCAGGTCGGTGGCGTAGCCGACCGCCGGATTGGCGGTCACGCCCGAGAAGGCGTCGCTGCCGCCGCACTGCACGCCCACCACCAGGTCGGACGCCGGGCAGGTTTCGCGCTGGCGCGCGTTGAGCGCCTTGAGCTGCACCTCGGCGGTGCGCATGATCGAGTCGATCATCGACTGGAAGCCCACGTGGCCGTCATCCTGCAGGCACACGTGGGCGGGGTCGGCGCCACTGAGAATGGGGATCGAGCCTTTCGGGAACAGGCGCGCCGGCTGCAGTTTTTCGCAGCCCAGGCTGACCACCATGGCCTGGCCGCCGAAGTTGGGGTTCTGGGTGATGTTGCGCAGGGTGCGGATCGGGATCTCGGCGCCGGGCGCGTCGATCGCCACGCCGCAGCCGTAGGTGTGTTCGAGGCCGACCACGTCGTCCACGTTCGGGTACTGCGGCAGCAGTTCGCTCTTGATGCGCTTGACCGCGTGTTCGACCACGCCGGAGACGCATTGCACGGTGGTGGTAATGGCCAGGATGTTGCGCGTGCCGACCGAACCGTCGGCGTTCCTGAAGCCTTCGAAGGTGTAGCCTTCCAGCGGGGCCATGACCGGCGCCTTGCGGGTGGCGATCGGCAAGCCTTCGAGTTCGCGCGCGGCCGGCATGCGCAGCACCGCTTCCGAAATCCAGCTGCCCTTGGGCAGGGCGCGGGCGGCAAAACCGATCGTCACGTTGTAGCGCGTGACCGCATCGCCCTCGGCGAAATCGCTCAGGGCCACCTTGTGCCCCTGCGGCACCGCGTCGACCAGCACCAGCCCGTCGGGAAACACCGTCCCCGCCGGCAAGCCGCCATCGTTGACCACGATGGCCACGTTGTCGTCCGCGTGCATGCGGATATGGAGCGGGGTTTTTTCGGGTGTCGTCATTTTGATAGCCTTGTCTGCCCGTACCCGCATACGCCCGGACATTGCGGACGCGATTGCGGTCGGTTTGCTAAGTATGCCAGCAAACTTCAGAATCGGCTAGTCCAATTTACTTTATTGGTCAGACCAATTTCACTTTTCATCACAAAATGGTCAGGGCGGTCCGGCCGCGTTGCGCGCTTGGCCACAGAGGGGCGCGAGCCGATATAATTGCTGCCTGATTTGCAACAAGGCAGACACAATGACTCAAGCATTTTCGGGCATGCCCAAGGCGCTCGGCCACATCCGCGTACTCGATCTGTCGCGCGTACTGGCCGGTCCCTGGTGCTCCCAGAACCTGGCCGATCTCGGCGCCGATGTGATCAAGATCGAACGACCCGGCGTGGGCGACGACACGCGCGCCTGGGGCCCGCCGTACGCGCGCGACGCCGACGGTAACAACACCAGCGAGGCCGCCTACTTCCTGACCGCGAACCGCGGCAAGCGCTCGGTGACGGTCGATATTGCCACGCCCGAGGGCCAGGCGATCGTGCGCGAGCTGGCGCGCGAGGCCGACGTGGTGCTGGAAAATTACAAGGTCGGCCAGCTGAAACGCTACGGCCTCGATTACGACAGCCTCAAGGAAATCAAGCCGGACCTGGTGTACTGCTCGGTGACCGGGTTCGGGCAGGACGGGCCGTATGCGCACCGCGCCGGCTACGACTTCCTGATCCAGGGCATGGGCGGGCTGATGTCGGTCACCGGCGAGCGCGACGACCTGCCCGGCGGCGGTCCGCAAAAGGCCGGCGTGGCGCTGACCGACCTGATGACCGGCATGTACGCCACCGTGGCGGTGCTGGCCGCGCTCACGCACCGCGACCGCTCGGGCCAGGGCCAGTACATCGACATGGCGCTGCTCGACACGCAGGTGGCGATGCTGGCCAATGTAGGCAGCAATTACCTTAACAGCGGCAAGCCGCCCAAGCGCTGGGGCAATGCGCATGCCAACATCGTGCCGTACCAGACCTTTGCCTGCGCCGACGGGCATATCATCGTCGCTACAGGGAACGATGGGCAGTACCGCAAGTTCGTGGAAGCGGGCGGGCGCGACGATTTGCTGAGCGACCCGCGCTTCGCCACCAATCCGCTGCGCGTGCAGCACCGCGACGTGCTGGTGCCGCTGCTGGCCGACATGGTCGCCACGCGCACGCGCGACGCGTGGATTGCCCAGCTCGAAGCGGTCGGCGTGCCGTGCGGGCCGATCAACGATGTCGGTGAAGTGTTCGAGAACGAGCAGGTGAAAGCGCGCGGCGTGGCCATCGAGATGGATCATCCGGCGGCGGGCAAGGTGAAGCTGGTGCGCAGTCCGATGAAATTGTCGCTCACGCCGGCCCAGGCCGATCTGCCGCCGCCGATGCTGGGGCAGCATACCGACGAAGTGCTGCGCGATCTGCTGGGGCGCAGCGATGAAGAGATTGCGGTCTTGCGGGCCAAGGGGGCAATCTGACTCGCCGTCGTCGTGTCGCCCAAGCCCGAAAGCACATGCCATGAAATTCAACCGCCACGTTTCCGCGATCGACAATGAGGTCCAGGACCGCTCTTCCGATGCCTGGAAGGCGCTGTGCCGCTATATCGATGAACTTGAAGCGAGTGGCGCGGACGAATTCGCGCCGCGCGAGGCACTCGGCCCCGAACTGTACGCCGCCATTTTTACGCTGCCGGAATCGATCGGCAAGTTAAAACGCGTCACCAAGGTGCATCTCTACGGTAGCAAGCTCAAGCGCATTCCTCCGGAAATCGGCGGCATGACGGCGTTGACGCACTTCGACGTCTACACCTCGTATGGCTTGCAGTGGTTTCCGTATGAGCTGACGCGCTGCACAAACCTGATCGACAGCCGGGTCAGCACCCGCGCCCTGTACGGGAACTACAAGCACCGCCTGCATTTTCCGCTACTGAAGGGAAATCCGGTCCGCTATCACGGCGACACGCTCAAGTGCAGCGTATGCAGCGCCGACACCGGCTACGACAAAGTTTTGCAGCTCTGGATCAGCTTAAAAGTCGGCACCGACGTATTTCCGATGCTGGTCAATTCCTGTTCCAAGCAGTGCTCGGAGTCCTTGCCCACGCCGCATCACAACTACGTACAGCAGGCGCACCGTGGCGGCACGTCGATTGCGCAGCCGCCCGACGAACATGCAAGGTGGCAGTTGGAACAGCTTCAGGCCAAGGAGGTGCCGGTGCCAGTGCCGGCAGCGGTGCAGGCGCCCGCCGCCGGCACCGCCACGGAGCCAACACCCATGTCCAAGCGCCCCTTGCTCAAGCCGATATGGAAAATCTGGGAGAGGTAAGCACCTGCCTTTCCACCATCGCTGCGCTTACGCGGCCTTCAGGCCGGCCGCCTCGATTGGCGCCAGCCCGCGCAGGCGCAGCGCCATCGCCAGGGCCAGGCCGAGGGCCAGTGCCAGCAGCGCCACCACGCCGTTCCAGCCGGCCGCGCTCCATACCATCCCCGACCCCGCGCCAATCACGCTCGACCCGATATAGTAGAAGAACAGATACATGGCCGAGGCCAGCGCCTGCGGCGCCCTCGCCCGCCGTCCGACCCAGCTGCTGGTGACCGAGTGGGTCCCGAAGAAGCCGAAGGTAAAGAGGCTCATCCCCGCCAGAATCAGCACCAGGTGGCTGGAGAGGGTCAGCAGCAGCCCGGCCAGCATGATCACGGTGACCATCCACAGCACATTGCGCCGTCCGATGCGGTCGGCCAGGCGGCCGGCCCACACGGAACTGAACATCCCGATCAGGTACAGCACCGACATCGCCCCCACCGCGCTCTGGCTCATATGGAACGGCGCGGCCAGCATGCGGTAGCCGATGTAGTTATACAGGCTCACGAACACCCCCATCACCAGGAAGCCCAGCGCGAACAGCCACGGCATGCCGTCGTCGCGCAAATGGGTGCGCGCGCCTTCCAGCAAACCACGCACGCCCGGCTTGCCACCCCTGAAGTTCTGCGACTCCGGCAGGCTGCGCGCGAACTCCCAGGCGGCGAGGATGCCGGCGGCGCCCATCGCGCCGAGCGCCAGGCGCCACGAGTAATGGTCGCTCACGACCGAGGCGATCACCCGGCCCGCCATGCCGCCGAGCGCGGTGCCGCTGATGTACAGGCCCATCGACAGTCCGAGCGATGGCCCTTCGATCTCTTCGCTCAGGTAGGCCATGGCCACCGCCGGCACGCCGCCCATCGAAAAGCCGAGCAAGGCGCGCAGCACCAGCAGTTGAACGTAGTTCTGGGCGACGGCGGTCAGCACGGTGAAGACGGCGGCGCCGACCAGCGCGAAGGTCATGAGTTTTTTGCGGCCGATGCGGTCCGACAGCGCGCCGCTGATCACCAGCGACACCGCCAGCGCCAGGGTGGCGATCGACAGCGACCAGCTGCTTTGGGCCGGCGTGAGCGCGAACTGGTGCGCCAGCAGCGGCATGAGCGGCTGCACGCAGTACAGCAGCGCGAAGGCGGAAAAGCCGCCGCACAGCATGGCGCGGTTAATGCGCTTGAAAGCGGGGGAACCGGCGGTAACGGCGCTCGATGACATGATGGACAACCCGAAGTGAATAGACTGGAGTCATCTTAGGTTTGCGCTTTTATACTGTCCAATATATATTTAACTCGTTTCTCATACACTGACTAGATAACAAACATGGAATTTCGCCAGCTTCGCTACTTCATCGCCGTGGCCGAGGAACTGCATTTCACGCGCGCCGCCGAGCGCCTGCACATCGGCCAGCCGCCGCTGAGCCATGCGATCCAGATGCTGGAAGCCGACGTCGGCGCGCAGCTGTTCGAGCGCACCAAGCGCTGGGTGAGGCTGACCGAAGCGGGCAAACTGTTCCTGGACGATGCGCGCCGCATCGTGGCCCTGTCGGAGCAGGCGGCCAGCACCGCGCGCCGGGCCGAACGCGGCGAGGCGGGCGAACTGCGCATCGGCTTCACCTTCTCGACGCCGCTCACGCCCTTGTTTGCGAACGTGATCAACCGCTATCGGCAGCAGTATCCGGCGGTGACCTTGACCTTGCACGAAATGGCCACCGTGCCGCAGCTCGACAAACTGGCGCGGCGCGAGCTCGATCTGGGCTTCGTGCGCCCGCCGGAAAATGGGCTGCCCGAGAATATCGGCTTGACGGCGCTGCGCGAAGATCCGCTGGTGGCGGTGCTGCCGACCGGGCTGGCGCTGGCGCGCAAGCAAGCGGTCGCGCTCAGCGAGATGGCCGGGCTGCCGTTCGTGATGTATCCGCACAGCGCGGGGACCGGGATTTATCCGCAGATTTTCAGGTTGTGCCGCGATGCCGGGTTCGTGCCGAGGGTGGAGCAGACGGCTGGCGAAGCGTCGACCATCATCGGGCTGGTGGCGGCCGGATGCGGGGTGTCGGTGCTGCCAGGGTCGTTCGAGCGGATCAGGATGGATGGAGTGTGCTACCGGCCGCTGCTCGACGCGGGAGCGACCACCACCTTGCTGCTGGCGCAGAGGAAGGGCGAGCATGCGCCGCTGGTGCAGGCGTTTCTGGCGCTGGCGAGCGAGGCGGCGGTTTGAGTTACCCGCACCCTCGTCGTTCCCGGCCTCGGCGGCCCCCTTGGCGGGAATCCATAGCACCTATGCTTACAAGTGCTATGGATTCCC
>NZ_VVIW01000070.1 GCF_011682045.1 Massilia aquatica
CTAGGAGTCTGCGCGGCAGAAACTGATGCAATCCGAATGGTGACGAGGTAAACTTGTCAAATGACGACGAGCTACCTTCCATACGATCAGCATCAGCAAATGCTGCTTCCCCATGCTTTGCAAGACTGGCTCCCCGAGGGCCACCTTGCGTACTTCATCAGCGACACGGTCGACTCGCTTGATCTATCGGCCTTTCACGCGCGATATGCAGGCGGCGGCCCACGCAATCAGCCATTTAATCCTGCGATGATGGTCAAGGTACTTGTGTACGGTTATGCAACCGGTGTGTTCTCATCACGCAAGTTGGCGAGAAAGCTGCATGAGGACGTGGCGTTGCGTATGCTCGCTGCCGACAATTACCCGGCGCATCGAACGATTTGCGATTTCCGCGCGTTCCACCTGAAGGAACTGTCAGACCTGTTCGTTCAGGTAGTGAAGTTGGCGAAAGAGTGCGGCTTGGTCAAACTTGGCACGATCGGCGTCGATGGCACCAAGATCAAGGCCAACGCATCGCGCCACAAGGCAATGAGCTATGAGCGCATGCAAAAGGCCGAACGTGAACTGAAGGAGCAAATTGACGCGTTGCTGGCCAAGGCCAAGGCCACAGATGCCGCCGAAAGGAACGAGCCGGAACTCGATATCCCGGCAGAGATCGCACGGCGGGAAGATCGCCTTGCCGTCATCCGCGCAGCGCGTGCGCGCCTTGAAGAGCGGCAGCGCCAGGCCGATCTCGCACGCGGGCGCAGCGATGATGACGAGGCGCCGCCCGATGACTCTGGCAAGCCAAAAAAGAAGTCGCGTTTCAAATACAAGTTCGGCGAGCCGAAGCCTGATGCCCAAGAGAATTTCACCGACCCGGAGAGCCGCATCATGAAGCGTGCCGGCGGCGGCTTCGACTATGCTTACAATGCCCAGGCGGCAGTCGATGAGACTGCCCACATCGTCGTGGCGGCAGAACTCGTCAACAGTGCCGCCGATAGTGGTCAATTGGCGACGGTGCTGGCGGCGGTAAAGCGCAACGTCGGTGACGATGCTGAGCTGGTGCT
>NZ_VVIW01000071.1 GCF_011682045.1 Massilia aquatica
AGGTCATTGCATACTGAATACATAGGTATGCAAAGCGAACGCGGCGAACTGAAACATCTAAGTAGCTGCAGGAAAATAAATCAACCGAGATTCCCAAAGTAGTGGCGAGCGAAATGGGATGAGCCTGCACGTTTTAGCATGACGGATAGTAGAAACCACTGGAAATTGGTGCCATAGAGGGTGATAGCCCCTTATACGAAATTCGATGTGTGGAACTAAGCGTGCGACAAGTAGGGCGGGACACGAGAAATCCTGTCTGAATATGGGGGGACCATCCTCCAAGGCTAAATACTCGTAATCGACCGATAGTGAACCAGTACCGTGAGGGAAAGGCGAAAAGAACCCCGGAAGGGGAGTGAAATAGATCCTGAAACCGTGTGCATACAAACAGTAGGAGCGGACTTGTTCCGTGACTGCGTACCTTTTGTATAATGGGTCAGCGACTTACATTCAGTGGCAAGGTTAACCGTATAGGGAAGCCGTAGAGAAATCGAGTCCGAATAGGGCGACAGTCGCTGGGTGTAGACCCGAAACCAAGTGATCTACTCATGGCCAGGATGAAGGTGCGGTAACACGCCCTGGAGGTCCGAACCCACTAATGTTGAAAAATTAGGGGATGAGCTGTGGGTAGGGGTGAAAGGCTAAACAAACTTGGAAATAGCTGGTTCTCTCCGAAAACTATTTAGGTAGTGCCTCAAGTATCACCATCGGGGGTAGAGCACTGTTATGGCTAGGGGTTCATTGCGAATTACCAAACCATTGCAAACTCCGAATACCGATGAGTGCGAGCTTGGGAGACAGACGTCGGGTGCTAACGTCCGGCGTCAAGAGGGAAACAACCCAGACCGCCAGCTAAGGTCCCAAAGATTGGCTAAGTGGAAAACGAAGTGGGAAGGCTAAAACAGTCAGGATGTTGGCTTAGAAGCAGCCATCATTTAAAGAAAGCGTAATAGCTCACTGATCGAGTCGTCCTGCGCGGAAGATGTAACGGGGCTAAGCCAGTCACCGAAGCTGCGGATAT
>NZ_VVIW01000072.1 GCF_011682045.1 Massilia aquatica
TGAGGTAACCTGACTTTTTCGGACACTCTGGTTTGGTAAACTTCACCAACTGGAGAAATTTTATGACACGCTCAAAAACATACACCCCGGAGCTTCGGGAAGAGGCAGTGAAACTGGTCCTGACGCAGGGCCTCACCTTGGAAGACGCTGCACTACGCCTAACGATTCCCAAAGGCACCCTTGCTAACTGGGTGGCGGCAGCAAGGCATGGCACGTCGCCCAAAGTGGCCCCTGGCAGTCGCTCCGTTCCGGAGCTTGAGGCCGAGGTCACCAAGCTGCGCAAGGAGCTCGCAGAGGCACGCATGGAGCGCGATATCGTAAAAAAAGCGGCAGCGTACTTTGCGCGGGAGTCGCTGCCAAGTACGCGGTCATGAAACAATTACGACTCGAATATCCCGTCATCGTTCTGTGCCGCGTGTTTGACGTTTCGCGTAGCGGCTTCTATGCATGGACGCAGGGCAAGCTGTCGCAGCGCGCGCAGGATGATGCGCGCCTGAAGGTCGCTATCGAGGCCGTCCACGCGCAAAGCCGCCAGACGTACGGGCCGCTGCGCATGCAGCCCGAACTGGAGGCGCAGGGCTTTCCAGCGGGCCGGGACCGCATTGTGCGACTGCGCCGCGAGCTCGCCTTGCGCTGCAAGCAGAAGCGCAAATTCAAGGCCACCACCAATTCGAACCATGACCTGCCCGTGGCCGAGAATTTGCTGAACCAGACCTTCGCGCCAACGCGGCCGAACGAAGCCTGGGTGACTGATATTACCTATGTCGCCACCGGCCAGGGCTGGCTCTACCTGGCCGGTATCAAGGACGTCTTCACCTGCGAGCTGGTGGGCTACGCGATGGACGAACGCATGACGCAAACGCTGACGGCAACGGCGCTGTGGAAGGCCGTGCGCAACAAGCGTCCCGCGCCTGGGCTGATTCATCACTCCGACCGTGGCAGCCAGTACTGCGCTCACGACTATCAAAAACTGGTGAAGCAATTCGGTATGCAGTCCTCCATGTCGCGCAG
>NZ_VVIW01000073.1 GCF_011682045.1 Massilia aquatica
TACCAGAAGTAGGTAGCTTAACCGCAAGGGGGGCGCTTACCACGGTAGGATTCGTGACTGGGGTGAAGTCGTAACAAGGTAGCCGTATCGGAAGGTGCGGCTGGATCACCTCCTTTCTAGAGTTGCACCTGACTATAGAGTCAGTTCATTAAGCGTCCACTCTTATCGACTGTTGAATTTAGAAGAAACAGTAGCAGTGTCCAAGTCGGGGCTGTAGCTCAGCTGGTTAGAGCACCGTGTTGATAACGCGGGGGTCGTTGGTTCGAGTCCAACCAGCCCTACCACGCATTCCTTGGGGGATTAGCTCAGCTGGGAGAGCACCTGCTTTGCAAGCAGGGGGTCGTCGGTTCGATCCCGTCATCCTCCACCACTCTACTTAACTCTTGAAAGTGCAAACGTAAGCATAGATGCTTAGGTTTGGTCTTTTAGAGATTAAAGCTGTTTCGTTCTTTAACAATCTGGAAGAAGTAAAGTTTTAATCGAATCGTCGACAGACGGTTTGATGGGTAGTGATTGTATGTATCAAAACAAAGCAACAACGCTGTACTTTCTTATCTCTGTAACGCTCTTTGTTCTCCGGAACAGAGGCTAACGTTATAGGGACAAGCGAATAAGTGCACATGGTGGATGCCTTGGCGATTACAGGCGATGAAGGACGTAGTAGCTTGCGATAAGCTGCGGGGAGCTAGCAAACAAGCTTTGATCCGCAGATTTCCGAATGGGGAAACCCGGCCTTTTAGGTCATTGCATACTGAATACATAGGTATGCAAAGCGAACGCGGCGAACTGAAACATCTAAGTAGCTGCAGGAAAATAAATCAACCGAGATTCCCAAAGTAGTGGCGAGCGAAATGGGATGAGCCTG
>NZ_VVIW01000074.1 GCF_011682045.1 Massilia aquatica
CCAATTTGAGGCCGGAAGCTTCTATTTCATTCGACTTTCGCACGCGAAAGTGAATCGCTATCGACGGCGGCGAAGACGCGCTTGGCATGCTCAGCGAAAAAACTGTCTGCCGCGCAGGCTCCTAGGGGACGCTTTCGCCGGCGTCCAAGGGAGCGACGCGACGCGCGCCGTTGTCGTCGACGATGGCGACGTGCTCCTGTACAAGCCGGGCACCGACGTGGTGGTGACGGGTAGCGCAAGGGCGCCGGATGGGATGGCGACGAACAGCTGGATTGCAGGCATTCGCGTTGGTGAGCTCAAGAAGCTGTTGCGTCTGAGCGGTCCGCGCCGGTTCCAGAAGGGGCTGTTGGGATGGTACCTGACGCCGGCGCAGCCGGTGATCGAAGTGGCGCTCGATTATCGTCTTGCATACGGTGGATGTATCGATATCCCGGCCGAGCTGACCAAGGACAAGGAATCTAAAACGATTGGGCATAAAAGCAATCCCGCCGGTTGCGGGTGGCTGCCGAGCGCCAGTGCGTATGCGCATCTGCCGCGTCGTGGACGCGAGCATGTCAAAAACTGGATCGCTGCCCAGACGAACGTAGTGGCGCCACAGATCGAAGATGTAGCCGAGGCGGTCGGCAATCCGTATGCGAATGTGGCGCCACAGGGCTTCAGCGCTACCGCGCGCTGGTGGTCGCCAAGAGTAGAGTTGCAAGGGAAATACGACGACATGTGGCGCGCCACTCGCTACTGCTGTGGTCTAATTTGCTCGGACACCTCAATAGGTGGAAAATCCACCATCTGAGGAGTAATACATGGCAACAAGAAAGCGGAAGACATTCGATCCCAGCCTGAAGCTGGAAGTGGTTCGAATG
>NZ_VVIW01000075.1 GCF_011682045.1 Massilia aquatica
TCCCATCCCGAACAGGACCGTGAAACGATTTTACGCCGATGATAGTGCTGCAACCAGTGTGAAAGTAGGTCATCGTCAGGCTAGTTATAAGAAGAAAACCCCGCAGAAATGTGGGGTTTTTTTTCGTCCGCGTTTTCGTTGGCGGCCGCTAGGTGATCTTGCATATCTTGGCGACACTGAAGTAGCCGAGCTTATTTGATGATCGTTAGCTGCTTCACGATTTCAACACGGTCATCGGGGTGAGGGCCGGCCATACGGTCGCGGTTGCGTTCAATTTGGTACTCCATGATCACCTTGATCCCTTTGAACTTTTTCTTCAACGACGTTCCACCGTATTCGTCGGTGTCTTCGTCCAGGAACTGGTCACATACCTTCGTTACGCAGTAGGCACTGATTTCCTTGCCATCGGAGGAACGGACAGTCATGGCCCTGTTATCGCTACCGCCTCCTCCGGTGAGTTTTCCCGTAATGGTTGCGGCGAGAACTATCTGGGGCCAGACCAGTAGCACAGCGAAGAGATAAGGTCGTTTCATGTCAGTCTTTCTGGCAAAGAAGTATCAAGATGGCCATTATTGCAGACTTAAACGCGATTTCGGCGTCTAGTCCTACAAATTCCTTGCTACTCAGCAGCGCCTTTGCTATAGTTCGCCTCCCCGCTGAAGCGCTAGCGAAATCAAGTAGTTGCAGGACAGTCCAGGGGCGTTTCGAAAGAAGCGAAGTAACAAAAAGAGGTTGACGAGAAACGCGAAACGCTGCATAATCTCACCTCTCTGCTGCAACGAACACAACGCTTCGTACCATGCGGCAAGA
>NZ_VVIW01000076.1 GCF_011682045.1 Massilia aquatica
TCGCCGGTGGCGGCGTCGCCGCCCTGCTGCGCCAGCGAACGCAGCGGCCGGCTGACGAAGGCGGTCGCCAGTTCGACCGCGCGCAGCACGGCGGCGCCATCGGCCACGGTGCCGCTGAGCACGAGCGAATCGGCGGCGCTGTGCACGCGGATGTCCTTTTCTTCCGGCATCAGGAGCGCCAGGCTCGCTTGCAACGCGGCCGGGTCCATGCCGACCACGATGTCGACGATGCTGCAGGCGCCGCTCTTGCCTTGCACAATCATGTTGGTGGTGCCGACATCGACCCCGAGCAGATACAGGGTGTCGGGCGCAACCAGCATGGCTTGCACCACGGCGGCGTTGCCGATGCTGCGGTTGCGCACCGGCTCGGGCAGGCGCATCAGGTTCGACTTGCCCACCAACAGGGTCATGCTGCCGGGGCGCGCGGCCTGGCCGCTGCAACGCGGGCCGCTGTCGGCGCGTTCAGCCTGGGGCTGGGCCGATTTGTCGGTGGCGGCGTGCGCGCCGCCGGCCAGCGCCAGCAGCACGGCGAGTGCGCCGGCGCGGCGCATATTGGCTTGCTTGATGCGGTTGTTCATGGAGGCCATCCTGTGAGGTGACGTAAAGGACATTGCGCGGATATCAAAAACATTCTTGCGACGTGGTGACGCCATTCAAGACGCTGACGCAGTCGCGGCGGGCGTGCGCCACCACCACCGGCGCGCGGCGCGGCGCGGCGCGCGCGACGGCCCTGGGCCTGGCCG
>NZ_VVIW01000077.1 GCF_011682045.1 Massilia aquatica
ATCCGGCAATTGGAGGCGGAAAATGTGCAGCTTAGACAGGATGTGACTATCTTAAAAAAGGCCTCGGCCTTCTTTGCCCGCGAAATGAAATGATGTATCAGCTCATTGTTCAACTGCAAAAGGAGGCCATCCCGGTTCAGAACAGCTGCCGCATCCTCGACGTCAGCCGGTCCGGTTTTTACGCGTCACAGCGTCGTTCCACCAAGCCAGTCGTCTGCAAGGAAACCGTGCACCTGAAGGCCTTGTTTATGGCAAGCCATCAGAGCTACGGCAGCCGTCGGTTGGTCACGGCCATGGCTGACGAAGGCTTCCAAATCGGGCGCTACAAGGTGCGCAGCTTGATGCGCAAGGCGGCCTTGAAGCCCGTCTGGAAGCGGAAATTCGTTCACACGACAGACAGCAAGCACGACCTGCCGATTGCCGCAAATGTGTTGAATCGGCAGTTCAATCCAACGGCACCGAATCTGGCTTACGTCAGCGATATCACGTACATTCGCACCGGCGCAGGATGGTTGTACCTGGCCACAGTTCTGGACCTGTACGCGCGCAAGGTGGTCGGCTGGGCCATGGCGCCGAGCATGCCTGCCAAGCTGGTCTGCGACGCGTTGAACATGGCCATTCAACAGCGGCAACCGGCACCGGGACTCGTCGTCCATTCGGACCGGGGCAGCCAGTACGCGAGCGCGCTTTACCAGGATCTGCTGGCAGAACACGGCTTCG
>NZ_VVIW01000078.1 GCF_011682045.1 Massilia aquatica
AGTTCCTTCTCCCGAGTTCTCTCAAGCGCCTTAGAATACTCATCTCGCCCACCTGTGTCGGTTTGCGGTACGGTCTCGTATGACTGAAGCTTAGAGGCTTTTCTTGGAACCACTTCCGATTGCTTCAGAACCTAAGTTCCTCGTCTCAACCCCTTGAATTCCGCGCCCGGATTTGCCTAAGCGCCTTCTATGAGTCAAAAACCAACACTTCCAACCGTTGGACAACCTTCCGCGATCCGTCCCCCCATCGCATCATACGACGGTGCAGGAATATTAACCTGCTTCCCATCAGCTACGCATCTCTGCCTCGCCTTAGGGGCCGACTCACCCTGCTCCGATGAACGTTGAACAGGAAACCTTGGGCTTACGGCGTGGGAGCTTTTCACTCCCATTATCGCTACTCATGTCAGCATTCGCACTTCTGATACCTCCAGCATCCTTTACAAGACACCTTCGCAGGCTTACAGAACGCTCTCCTACCATATATGCAAGCATATATCCGCAGCTTCGGTGACTGGCTTAGCCCCGTTACATCTTCCGCGCAGGACGACTCGATCAGTGAGCTATTACGCTTTCTTTAAATGATGGCTGCTTCTAAGCCAACATCCTGACTGTTTTAGCC
>NZ_VVIW01000079.1 GCF_011682045.1 Massilia aquatica
TCTATAACCGCCAGCGGCGCCACTCGCGCCTTGGCAATGTTCCGCCTGCATTGTTCGCTGAAAATTTCAGCAAACAGCGATAGGCGGCTTGAAACAAGAGTGTCCGCTATTGACAGTACACCTCAGTAGTCCAACACCATAAACTCGAGCATCGAAGCTAAGCTGCGCCGTTCTTGTTCGGCAGCCGCAACCAACGCTGCTTTCACATCCGGCGGCACTCGAACGCTGACGACTTCAGTTTTTGTAACGGCCACGAGCTACTCCTGTGTGAAAAACGCTAGCGTTTCGCAGCATGATATCAGAATTTCCTATGTCCAAAATTGCTGTGGTCAAGTAATTTCGGACACCACGATAGGTTCGCGTACTGCCATTTTCCGTTCGTAGACGGCGGGCGACAGATTGCCCAATGCTGAATTGATGCGTTTGCAGTTGTAGAAGCCGACGATG
>NZ_VVIW01000007.1 GCF_011682045.1 Massilia aquatica
ACCTGGCCGATGCGGAACCGGCACCGGCCCCGGGCGCGCCGCTGCGCCCCCCGGGGTGCCCGGCGCGTCGCGCCTCGACGCCGGCGCGCGTCCGACCAGCATCCTCGACGCCCCGCCCGACAGCGGCGGCGCCGACACCCTCAGCCACAAACTGGCGCAGTTGCAGGAACTGATCGACAATTGCAGCGAGCGCGAGGCGCGCGCGCTGGCCGACAGCCTGCGTAAGCCGGTGCTGCGCCGTAACGTGCCGCCGCCGCTGCGCAAGCGCGGCATGGCCCTGATCCGCCAGGTCTATTTGCGCCACAACGACAAGGATGCCTTGCTGGCCTTCGCCCAGGATGAAGTCTCGTTCTTGCAGGAAGCGCTCAACGATGCCGTCAGCGGGCGCCCGGTCAGCACCCAGTAGCCGCGTGGCGCGCACACTGTGCATAAAATGTTGGTGCGGGGCCAGCGTGAGGCTCATTGCTTCAGGTAAAATCTGGGGATGAGAATTCTTATCAGCAATGACGACGGCTATCTCGCCCCCGGCATCCAGGCGTTGGCCGACGCGCTCGCCTCCGTTGCCGAGATCGTGGTGGTGGCGCCCGACAGCAACCGTTCCGGCGCCTCCAATTCGCTCTCGCTGGACCGGCCGCTGTCGGTGCAGAAGGCGGCCAACGGCTTTTACTTCGTCAACGGCACCCCGACCGACTGCGTGCACGTGGCCCTGACCGGCATGCTCGACTACCGGCCCGACCTGGTCGTCTCGGGCATCAACAATGGCCAGAACATGGGCGACGACACCTTGTATTCGGGCACGGTGGCGGCCGCGACCGAAGGGTATCTGTTCGGCATTCCGGCGATCGCCTTTTCGCAGGTGATGCACGGCTGGCAGCACATCGATGCCGCGGCCCGGCTGGCGCGCGACATCGTGCTGCGCCGCTTCGACGAGTTGCCCACGCCCTACCTGCTCAACGTCAACATTCCAAATTTGCCGTACGAAGCGCTGCGCACGGTGCGCGCTACGCGCCTGGGCAAACGGCACCAGGCCGAGCCGGTGATCCGCGCACTCGACCCGCGCGGGCGCGAGATTTTCTGGATCGGCCCGCCGGGCGCCACGCGCGACGCCGGCGAGGGCACCGATTTCCACGCCACCGCGCTGGGCGAAGTCTCGGTCACCCCGCTGCAGGTCGACCTGACCCACCGCGACCAGCTGGCGCTGCTTCAGCGCGGATTCGCATGAGCGACAAGAACGACAAACGCAGCACGTTTCCGCTGCCGCTGTCGTCGGTGACCGGGGACAAGCGCGCCGCTCCGGCGTTTTCTCCTGTCAAGGTCGCCACCCCGCAAACCGCCACCCGGAATGCCGCCGGCAGCGGCATCCAGGGCGGGCAGGGCGGCGGCCAGAATTACGTGCCGCGCGTGACGGTTGCCCCGGCCCGTCCCGGCGACGCCTACCAGCGCGCCCAGCCGCTGCCGGTGATCGCGCCGCGCCCCGACACCGGCGTGTCGGACGCGATCCGGCGCGCCATGGTGGGACGGGTGGCCAAGCAGGGCGTGCAGGACGGGGTGGTGCTCAAGGCCATGGAAAGCGTGCAGCGCCACCGCTTCATCGAGCCGGCCCTGTCGGCCCAGGCGTATGTCGACGCCTCCCTGCCGATCGGCCACAACCAGACCATTTCGCGCCCCTACATCGTGGCGCGCATGCTTGAAGTGCTGCGCAACGGCAGCCCTTTGACCCGCGTGCTGGAAATCGGCACCGGCTGCGGCTACCAGGCCGCGGTGCTCTCGCACATCGCCAAGGATGTGTTTTCGGTCGAACGGATTCGTCAGTTGCACGAGCTGGCCAAGACCAATCTGCGCCACCTGCGCATCGTGAATCTGCGCTTGCACTACGGAGATGGTATGCTAGGCTTGCCCCAGGCCGCCCCATTCGACGGTATCATCCTGGCTGCGGCCGGTCTGGAGGTGCCACAGGCACTGCTGGAGCAGCTCAGCGTGGGTGGCCGCCTGGTCGCCCCGGTGGGCGCGCAGGTCCAGCACTTGCAGCTGATCACCCGCACCGGCAAGGCCGAATGGATGAGCGAGACCCTGGAAGGCTGCCACTTCGTGCCGCTGCGCCCGGGCACCGTTTAGCGTTCGCCTGCGTTCGGCTGGTTCGCCCGCCTGCGCCACCGGCGCGCGCCTCCGCTTACAGAATACGACACACATAACATGAGAATGAACTACACAAGCCATCTTCCCCTGCTGCTCCTGACCCTGGGCCTGCTCAGCGCCTGTAACACCGCTCCCCGCCGCCCCGTACCCGTGATCGACCGCCTGCCGGCCGCCGACAACCGCGTCCCGCGCGCCGCCGACGACCACAAGGATGAGCGCGGCATGTACACCGTGCGCAAGGGCGATACCCTGATCCGCATCGCGCTCGACCATGGCCAGAACTACCGCGACATCGTCGAATGGAACAAACTGTCGAACCCGAACGACATCAAGGTCGACCAGGTGCTGCGCGTGCTGCCTCCCGATAGCAAGAGCGACAGCGGCGGCAACGGCGTGACCATCAGCAAGATCGACATGCCGCCGTCGTCCGAGACCAAAGCGCCGCCGGTGCCGGTGGTGGCCAAAAAGACCACCCCGCGCGCCGACAAGCGCCCGTACAGCGACAGCGCGCTGGCCGAGTTGCAAAAAAGCGAGGGCGGCGTGCCGCTCAAGGCCGATCTGAAGCCGGCCGAGAAACCGGAACCGGCCACGCCGGCAGTGGCGGTGGTCACGCCGCCGCCGCCACGGGCCGCCGCCGGCGACGACGAACAACTGAGCTGGATCTGGCCATCCGAGGGCAAGATCGTCGCCACCTTCGATGAAGGCAAGAACAAGGGCATCGATATCGCCGGCAAGGCAGGCCAGCAAGTGATGGCGGCCGGTGCCGGAAAAGTCATGTACGCCGGCAGCGGCATCCGCGGTTATGGTAATCTGGTGATCGTGAAGCACAGCAACAGCCTGCTGTCCGCCTACGCCCACAACCGCTCCATCGTGGTCAAGGAAGGGCAGAGCGTCCACAAAGGCCAGCTGATTGCCGAAATGGGCGATTCGGATGCCGATTCGGTCAAGCTGCACTTCGAGATCCGCCAGCAGGGCAAGCCGGTCGATCCTTCGCGTTTCCTGCCTAACCGCTGAGAAGTTACCGCCGGATGACAACCGGCCCCGTGGATCTTTCATGACGCATTCGAGCTACCAGCAAGGCGACGATCCGGGTCCGGATGACTTTCCGGACGACCCGGACGAGGCCGCGATCGATCCCGCGCTGGACGCCGATATTGACGTCGAGGCCGATGCCGCCCCCGGCGCCGACAGCGCGCCGGTGGCCCCGGCCCTGCTCGACAGCGTCGATGAACTCAAAAAAGTGCTGGCGGCCGAACTCTCGACCGATACCACCCAGCACTACCTGAACCAGATCGGCACGCGCGCGCTGCTGACGGCCGCCCAGGAAGTCCATTTCGCCACCCTGGCCAAGGCTGGCGACTTTCCTGCGCGCCAGACCATGATCGAGCACAACCTGCGGCTGGTGGTGTCAATCGCCAAGCATTACATCAACCGCGGCGTGGTGCTGCTCGACATGATCGAGGAAGGCAACATCGGCCTGATGCGCGCCATCGACAAGTTCGAGCCCGAGCGCGGTTTCCGCTTTTCGACCTACGCCACCTGGTGGATCCGCCAGAGCATCGAGCGCGCCATCATGAACCAGGCGCGCACGGTGCGCCTGCCGGTCCACATGGTGCGCGAGCTGAACCAGATCCTGCGCGCCAAGTACCACCTCGAAGCCCAGCACCACGACGGCAAGGACGCGACCGCCGAAGACATCGCCCACCTGGTCGGGCGCCCGGTCGAGGAAGTGCAGGATATTCTGGCCCTGTCCGAGCACGCCACCTCGCTCGACGCCCCGCTCGACAACGATCCCCAGTCGAGCCTGATGGACATGCTGCCGGGCGATTCCGACGACAGCCCCGACGCCAGGGCCGAGCACCACGAAATGACGGTGCTGGTGCGCGACTGGCTCACCCGCCTGCCCGACAAGCAGCGCATCGTGATCATGCGCCGGTTCGGGCTCGACAACGACGATCCGGCCACCCTTGAAACCCTGGCCGAGGAAATGGGCGTCACGCGCGAGCGGGTGCGCCAGATCCAGCAGGAAGCGCTGGTCAAACTGAAACGGGCGATGGCCGCCCGTGGCGTGGTGCGCGATTCCTTGCTATGATGCGCGCGGGCTGATCCGCGCCTCCTCTTCCCCATCCACCCTCTTTCCGCACACGCCTTGCGCGTGTTTTTCGCCATGCAAGACACCATTCTCGACATCAAATCCCTGGACATGGACGCCCGCGGCGTCGGCCACCTCGCCAACGAGGACGGCTCGCCGGGCAAGGTCATCTTCGTCGAGGGCGCCTTGCCGGGCGAAAAAGTCAGCTTCGTCACCTTCAAGAAGAAAAAGAACTGGGAGGCGGCGCGCATGACCGTGCTGCACAAGGCTTCCTCGATGCGCGTCACGCCCAAGTGCCCGCATTTCGACAACTGCGGCGGCTGCTCGATGCAGCATTTGGAGCCGTCGGCCCAGGTGGCGATGAAGCAGCGCGTGCTGGAAGACAACCTGTGGCACATCGGCAAGGTCAAGCCGGGCAATGTGATGCGCCCGATGTACGGCCCGACCTGGGGCTACCGCTACCGCGCGCGCCTGTCGGTGCGCCATGTTGTCAAAAAAGATACGGTGCTGGTCGGCTTCCACGAAAAGCGCTCGGCTTTTGTCGCCGACATGAGCGACTGTAAGATCCTGCCGCCGCACGTGGCCGCCATGCTGCTGCCGCTGCGCGCGCTGGTGGGCGCCTTGTCGATCTTCGACCAGATGCCGCAAATCGAAATCGCGGTCGGCGAGGAAACCACGGCGATGGTCTTGCGCATCATGGCGCCTTTGAGCGGCGCCGATGAAACCTTGCTCAAAAGTTTCGCCGACCAGTGGAACATCCAGTGGTGGCTGCAAACCAAAGGCCCGGAAACGGCCGCGCCGTTCTATCCGCTGGACAAGGAACTGTATTACACCCTGCCCGAATTCGGCGTGAAGATGCCGTTCAAGCCGGTCGATTTTACCCAGGTGAACCACCACATCAACCGCGTGCTGGTCGGCAAGGCGCTCAATCTGCTCGACGTGCAGCCGCAAGACCGCGTGGCCGACCTGTTCTGCGGTCTGGGTAACTTTACCCTGCCGCTGGCCACGCAGGCGCGCGAAGTGGTCGGCATCGAAGGCAGCACCACCCTGACTGAGCGGGCGCTGTCGAATGCGCGCGCCAACGGGCTGTCGGAGAAAACCAGCTTTTCGACGCGCAACCTGTTCGAGGTGACGGCCGAAGACCTGGTCGCGCTCGGCAAGTTCGACCGCATGCTGATCGACCCGCCGCGCGATGGCGCCATGGCGCTGGTGCAAGCCCTGGCGGCGCTGCGCATCAGCCATCCGCAGATGCTGCCCAAGCGCATCGTGTACGTTTCGTGCAGCCCGTCGACCCTGGCGCGCGACGCCGGCATCCTGACCCACGAGGCCGGCTACGAACTGAGCAAGGCCGGCGTGGTCAATATGTTCCCGCACACCTCGCACGTGGAATCGATGGCGGTGTTCAACCTGGTGTGAGCCTGGAAGGCGCGCCTGGCGCGGACGTAAAAAAACCGGCCCGCAGGCCGGTTTTTTATTGCTGAAGGGCTAACGCTTATTCGCGTTCGCCGCCCAGTCCCAGCAGCGAGAGCACGTACTGGAAAATCATGTAGACGTTCAGGTACAGGCTCAGGGTGGCACTGATGTAGTTGGTCTCGCCGCCGTTGACGATGCGCTGCACGTCATACAGGATGTAGGCCGAGAAGATTGCGATACCGATCACCGAGATGGCCAGCCACAGGGCGGGCATCTGCAGGAAGTAGTTGGCCAGGGTGGCGAGGATCAGCACGATCACGCCGGCGAACAGCCACTTGCCCATCATCGAGAAATCGCGCTTGCTCACGGTGGCGATACTGGCCAGGACGGCAAATACGCTGGCCGTGCCGCCGAACGCCATCATGATCAGGGTGCCGCCGTTGGAAAAGCCCAGGGTGCGCGTCAGCAGCGGCGTGAGCCAGATACCCATGAAGAAGGTAAAGCCGAGCAGCACGACGACGCCCATGGCGGTCTGCTTGGTTTTTTCGATGCCCCAGATGAAGCCGTAGGACATTGCCAGGAACAGCACGAAACCGAGGATGCCGCGTGGTACGGGCAGATGGAACATCACACCGATGGCCGCGCCCAGCACGGTCGGGATCATCGACAGCGCCAGCAGCCAGTAAGTGTTGCGCAGTACGCGATGACGTACCGCCTGGCTGGAACCCGCCAGATCGTAGTCTTGCAAGCTAATTGACATAGTGCCTCCGATTGATAAAAAAGTAACGCTCGCTAAAAGAATAGCACAGCGCGGGAAAAACGCGCAAAATCGCGCATGCGCGTATTTTTACAAGCGCCACTCTAACACTTCTGCGGACGGCCGTGCAATATCCCTCAAAAAGGGGTGTTGTATGGTAAAATCGAAGGTTGATTGGGTCCCGTTACCCAACATTAAACCTTTCTTTTTATTGGAGTTTTTACACATGGCAATCGAACGCACCCTGTCGATCATCAAACCTGACGCAGTTGCAAAAAACGTCATCGGGCAAATCTACAGCCGCTTTGAAGGCGCTGGCCTGAAAATCGTCGCAGCCCGCATGATGCACCTGTCGCGCGCTGAAGCAGAAGGCTTCTACGCTGTGCACGCTGCACGTCCATTCTTCAAGGACCTGGTCGAATTCATGATCTCGGGTCCTGTCATGGTGCAAGCGCTCGAAGGCGAAAACGCCATCGCTACCCATCGTGACCTGATGGGCGCGACCGATCCGAAGAAGGCAGAAAAAGGCACCATCCGCGCCGATTTCGCCGATTCGATCGATGCCAACGCCGTGCACGGCTCCGACGCCGCTGAAACCGCTGCTGTGGAAATCGCTTACTACTTCCCAGCACTGAACGTTTATTCGCGTTAATTCGTGTTCATCAGTCACTCGTGACTGCTTGACCTGTATCACACCGCTTGCCCGGTTCGCCGGGCGGGCGGGATGGCTTTCCCTGAATTTGTCCTGACTGATTAAAGAATACTATGACGACTCTCACCAACCTGCTGGACTTCGATCCCGCGCAACTCGTCGCTTACTGCGCCGACTTGGGTGAGAAGCCGTTCCGTGCCAAACAGCTGCAGCGCTGGATCCACCAGTTCGGCGCCAGCGAGTTCGACACCATGACCGACCTGGCCAAGTCGCTGCGCGACAAGCTGGCCACGCGCGCCGAAATCCGCGCGCCCGCCACCATCAGCGACCACACGTCGACTGACGGCACGCGCAAGTGGCTGGTTGACGTGGGCAATGGCAACGCGGTCGAAACCGTGTTCATCCCGGAAGAAAACCGCGGCACCCTGTGCATTTCCACCCAGGCCGGCTGCGCCGTGAACTGCCGTTTCTGCTCGACCGGCAAGCAGGGCTTCAACCGCAACCTCACGGTGGCCGAAATCATCGGCCAGCTGTGGATGGCCGAATTCGAGCTGCGCCGCACCAAAGGCATCGAACCCGGCCCCAAGGGCGAGCGCCAGATCACCAATGTGGTGATGATGGGCATGGGCGAGCCGCTGCTCAATTTCGAGCCGACCGTCACCGCCCTCAAGCTCATGCTCGACGATAACGCCTACGGCCTGTCGCGCCGCCGCGTGACCCTGTCGACCTCGGGCGTGGTGCCGATGATGGACAAGCTGTCGCAGGAAGTGCCGGTGGCGCTGGCGGTCTCGCTGCACGCCTCGAACGACGCCCTGCGCGATGGCCTGATTCCGCTCAACAAAAAGTACCCGCTGCGCGAGCTGATGGCGGCCTGCCGCCGCTACCTGGAGTTTGCTCCGCGCGACTTCATCACCTTCGAATACTGCATGCTCGACGGCGTCAACGACAGCGATGAGCACGCGCGCGAGCTGGTCGCCCTGGTCAACGACCCGCTGGTCGGCGTGTCGTGCAAATTCAACCTGATTCCGTTCAATCCTTTCCCTGAGTCCGGCCTGCTGCGCTCGAAAAATCCGCGCATCAAGGCCTTCGCCCAGGTGCTGATGGATGGCGGGCTGGTCACCACGATTCGGAAAACGCGCGGCGACGATATCGACGCCGCCTGCGGCCAGCTGGCCGGCGAAGTGCAAGACCGTACCCGCGTGCAGGAGCGCATGGAAAAAATGGCTGAATACCAGAAGAAATTCGGCGCCGACTTCGGGCGCATCGTGGAGATTCCTTCTTGAACGCCGCGCTGCACCGGCTGCACAGAACTTTGGCGCTGGCTCTCGCGGCCGGCGTTGTTGCGGCGCTGGGCGCCTGCACCACCACCAGCGTCACCCGCAACGCCTCGGCCGAAGCGGCCGGCCTGCAGGGCAGCACCACGGAACTGAAGACCGCGTCCGACCAGACCACCAAGGACAAGCGCTCCGGCATCCGCATGCAGCTGGCCATCGGCTACTACCAGGAAGGCAACTACGCGGTCGCCCTCGACGAGATCAAGCAGGCCATCGCCATCGATCCCGACATGGCCGACGCCTACAGCGTGCGCGCCCTGATCTACACCAGCATGGGCGAGAACATCCTGGCCGAAGAAAACTACCAGCGCGCGATGCGCCTGGCGCCGCGCAATCCCGAGTTCAACAACAATTACGGCTCCTTCCTGTGCCAGACCGGGCGCTACGAGCCGGGCATCGCCCAGTTCGAGATCGCCCTGAAAAACCCCATGTACCAGTCGCCGGTCAAGGCCCTGGTCAATGCGGGCGGATGCAGCATCAAGCAAAAGAATTACGACGCGGCCGAGCGCTACCTGCTGCAAGCCGTGCGTATCGAGCCCGACCTGGCGCCGGTGCAAGCCGGCCTGGCGCGGGTCTACTACGAGCGGCGCGACTACGTGCGCGCCGGAGTTTATATCAACCGTGTCAAAGCGGTCGCGAAACTGGAGAGCTTGCCCGCCGATGTCCTCTGGCTGGCGATCCGCGTCGAACGCAAACTGGGCGACAAGGCTTCTGAGACAAGCCTGGTGACGCAACTGCGTCGCCGCCACCCCGGTTCGCCCGAGTTCGCAGCCTTCCAGCGCGGTGCATTTGATGAGTGAGACAGGATCGACAATGAGTTCAGAGTGGGCAGAACAAGCAGCCGCGGGCGCGAATGCGAACGCGGCCAACCACGGTTTGCCGGGCAAGACCCTGGCCGCCCAGCGTGAAGCAATGGGATGGTCGGTCGAGCAGGTGGCCGACCAGTTGAAAATGGCCGTGCGCCAGGTCACCGCGCTGGAAGCGGGCGACTACGCCAACCTGCCGGGTCCGGCCGTGGTGCGCGGTTTCGTGCGCGCCTACGCCAAGGTCGTCAAGCTCGACGCGGCCCCGCTGGTGGCCATGATCTCGCTCGAGACGCCCGAGCTGACCGAACCGGGCCGCAGCGTGCGGCGCGACAAGCCGGCCACGTTTTCCGAAGTGCGCTTTCCGACCAACGGCAAACGCTCAAGCCTGCCGCTGGGCCTGATCGGCGCGGCCGTGCTGGTCATCGCCGCCGCCGCCGGCGCCTGGCAGTTCGGCCTGGTGCCGTCCTCGCTGCTGGGCTCGTCCAGTCAGGGGACCCCGGCGGCCGCTGCCGGCTCGCAGGCGAGCGTGACGGTGCTGGCGGCCCCGCTGGTGGGCGACAAGCCCGCCGGCGTTGCCGCGCCGCTCGAAACGACCCTGGTCAAGCCGGATGACCGCAAGCCGGTGATCGCCCCGGCGCCGCCGCTGGTGTCGGTGCTGCCGCCGCCCGGTTCGACGCCGTCGCCAACGGTCGCCACGCCGGTGGCAGGCGCCGCCGCTACGCCGCCCGCCGCCGCCGCTGCGGCAGCCCCCGCCAGCAACCCGCTGGTGATCAACGTGCGCGAAGACTCCTGGGTCGAAGTGCGGCGCGCCAGGGGAGCGCCTTTGCTGTCGCGCCTGGTCAAGGCCGGTACCGTCGAAACGTTCGACATCACCGAGCCGGTCACCCTGGTGGTCGGTAAACCAGGCGGCGTGTCGGCCACCCTGCGCGGCGAAGCGGTCAGTTTGCCGGACAACGGCCGCGCCGCCAAAGTCAAACTCAAGTAAGCGTTAAATACAAGCTAAATTAGGTCTCTGTTCATGTCTTCTTCGAATCTGGCGATTCCATCCGGTCCCCTCGCGCGGCGCTTCAGCCGCCGGGTGCTGGTCGCGCACGGCGAACGCAAAATCTGGGTCGGCGGCGACGCCCCCGTGGTGGTGCAGTCGATGACCAACACCGACACGGCCGACGTGATCGGTACCGCGATCCAGGTCAAGGAGCTGGCGCGCGCCGGCTCCGAGATGGTGCGCATCACGGTCGACAAGCCCGAAGCGGCGGCCGCCGTGCCGCTGATCCGCGAACAGCTCGACCGCATGGAAATCGACGTGCCGCTGGTGGGCGACTTCCATTACAACGGCCACACCCTGCTGCGCGACTTTCCGGAGTGCGCGCGCGCGCTGTCGAAATACCGCATCAATCCCGGCAACGTGGGGCAGGGCGCCAAGCGCGACAGCCAGTTCGCCCAGATGATCGAAGCGGCCGTGATGTACAACAAGCCGGTGCGCATCGGCGTCAACTGGGGCAGCCTGGACCAGTCGCTGCTGGCCCGCATCATGGATGAAAACGCGCTGCGTCCGGAACCGTGGAGCGCGCAGGCGGTCATGTACGAAGCGCTGATCACCTCGGCCATCGAAAACGCCGTGCGCGCCGAAGAAATCGGCCTCGGACGCGACCAGATCATCCTCTCGTGCAAAGTCTCGGGCGTGCAGGACCTGATCGCCGTGTACCGCGAACTGGCGCGCCGCTGCGACTATCCGCTGCACCTGGGCCTGACCGAGGCGGGCATGGGCAGCAAGGGCATTGTCGCCTCGACCGCCGCGCTGTCGGTGCTGCTGCAAGAAGGCATCGGCGACACTATCCGCATTTCGCTCACGCCGGAACCGGGCGGCGACCGCACGCGCGAAGTGGTCGTCGCGCAAGAAATTCTGCAAACCATGGGCCTGCGCAAGTTCGCGCCGATGGTGATCGCCTGCCCGGGCTGCGGGCGCACCACCTCGACCACTTTCCAGGAACTGGCCGACAACATCCAGACCTATCTGCGCGAGCAGATGCCTGAATGGAAAAAGGCCTATCCGGGCGTGGAAGGCATGAACGTGGCCGTGATGGGCTGCATCGTCAACGGTCCGGGCGAATCGAAACACGCCAACATCGGCATCAGCCTGCCGGGCACGGGCGAATCGCCCGCCGCGCCGGTGTTCGTCGATGGCAAGAAAACCGTCACCCTGCGCGGCGACAAGATTGTTGAAGAATTCCAGGCGATTGTCCTGAACTACGTACAAACCACTTATGGCAAGCAATATGTCTGATAATAAAAAAGAAAAAGCTACAAAGATCACCGCCGTCAAGGGCATGAACGATATCCTGCCGGCCGACGCGCCGCTGTGGGAACTGTTCGAAAACACCGTGCACTCGGTCCTGAAAAGCTACGGCTACCTGAAGATCGTCACCCCGATCGTGGAAGACACGGCGCTGTTCAAGCGCGCCATCGGCGCGGTGACCGACATCGTTGAAAAAGAAATGTATTCGTTCAAGGACGCCATGAACGACGACGAACTGACCCTGCGCCCTGAAGGCACGGCCGGCGTGGTGCGCGCGGTCATCGAACACAACCTGGTGTACGACGGCCCGCGCCGCGTCTGGTACTCCGGTCCCATGTTCCGCCACGAGCGTCCGCAGCGCGGCCGCTATCGCCAGTTCTTCCAGGTCGGCGCCGAAGCGGTCGGCTTTGCCGGTCCGGACATCGACGCCGAGCTGATCATGCTGTGCCGCCGCCTGTGGGACGACCTGGGCCTGGAAAACATCCGCCTCGAAATCAACTCGATCGGCGACGCTAGCGAGCGCCAGCGCCACCGCGCCGACCTGATCACGTATTTCGAAGCCAACGCCGAATTGCTCGACGAAGAAGCCAAGCGCCGTCTGCACGCCAATCCGCTGCGCATCCTCGACACCAAGAACCCTGCCATGCAAGACCTGGTGAACAATGCGCCCAAATTGCTCGACTACCTCGAAGGCGAGTCGGTGGTGCACTTCGAAGGCCTCAAGCGCATTCTGGACCATAACAATATCCAGTACACCGTCAACCCGCGCCTGGTGCGCGGCCTCGACTACTACAACCGCAGCGTGTTCGAGTGGGTCACCGACAAGCTCGGCTCGCAAGGCACCGTGTGCGCGGGCGGCCGTTACGATCCGCTCATCGAAAGCTTCGGCGGCAAACCCACCCCGGCGGTCGGTTTCGCGATGGGCATCGAGCGCCTGATCGAGCTGATGAAAGAAGCGGGCGAACCGAACGATCCGTCCGAATGCGATGTCTACATGGTGCACCAGGGCGAACAAGCGCGCATGCAGGCATTCGTGCTGGCCGAGCGCATCCGTGATGCCGGCCTGGATGTTGTGTTACATTGCGCCGCTGCGAGCGGTCCGGGCAGCTTCAAGAGCCAGATGAAAAAAGCCGACGGCAGCGGCGCGGCGTTTGCCGTGATCCTGGGCGAGGACGAAATCGCCAACAGCACGGCGGCGGTCAAGTCGATGCGCGGCGCCGAAGGCGAGCAGCAGGCCAATGTGCCGTTCGACGATGTGGTCGACTATCTGGTCAACCAGATCGTCGGCGCCCACGAGCACGAGCATGACCACGAGCACGTGCATTACCATCACTAAGCAGCAGGCTTGCGCCGTACCCCGATTAACCTGACCTAATACTGTTGAGAAACACATGGCATACGATCTCGAAGAACAAGAACAACTGGCCGCGATGCAGGCCTTCTGGAACAAGTACGGCAACATGCTGATGGTGGTGCTGATCATCGCCGCCGGTTCCTATGCCGGCTACACCTGGATGAAGCGCGCCGAAAAGGTCAACGCGGCTGAAGCATCGGCCCTGTACACGCAGATCCAGAGCGCCGCCGCCGCCAAGGATAACGCCAAGGTGCAGCGCATCGCCGGCGACGTGCGCACCAAGTACGCCAAGAGCGCCTACGCCGCCATGACCTCGCTCACGGCCGCCAAGAGCGCTTTTGATGCCAACGACCTGAAGGGCGCCAAGGCCCATCTGCAATGGGTGGTCGAGAACGGCAACGACGAATACAAGTCGATCGCCAAGCTGCGCCTGGCCGGCGTGCTGCTCGACGAGAAAGCCTACGATGAAGGCCTGAAACTGCTGGCCACGCCATTCCTGCCGCATTTCGCCGGCCCCGTGGCCGACCGCAAGGGCGACATCCTGGTGGCGCAGAACAAGATCGCCGAAGCGCGCAGCGCCTACGAGGCGGCCCTGGCCGCGATGGACGCCAAGCATCCGGGCCGCGCCCTGGTGCAGATCAAGCTCGAAGCCATCGGCGGCACCGTGCCGGAAACTAAAGCGGCCGCCTGAGCGGACCACGTACCCAGAACAAGGTCATGACTATGCGTATTACCAAGAAACTTATCGGTGCGGGTGTGCTGGCCCTGATGGCCGGCTGCTCCACCCTGAGTTCGCTTAATCCTTTCGCTTCCAAATCCAAGGGCAACGTGCCCGCGCCGCTGGTCGAGCTCAAGGGCTCGATGGCTGTGCGCACCGCCTGGAAGCTCGATATCGGCAAGGCCCAGGATTACGTCTTCACCCCGGCGCTGGTGAACCAGTCGCTGGTCGTGGCCGGCGCCGACGGCGCCATTGCGCGGGTCGACGCCGCCAGCGGCAAGCAGCTGTGGCGCATCAAGGCGCCAACGGGCCTGACCGCCGGCGTCGGCACCGACGGCAACCTGCTGGTCTTCGGCGGCGCCAAGGGCGGCGTGCTGGCCTACGATCTCGAAGGCAAACTGCTGTGGACCACGCAAGCGTCGAGCGAAGTGCTGTCGAGCCCGGTAGTGGGCGAGGGCATCGTGGTGGTGCGCTCGGTCGACAACCGCATCGTCGGCCTGGACGCCAAGACCGGCGAGAAAAAATGGACCGTGCAGCGCGTCTCGCCGCCATTGACCTTGCGCAATGCGCCGGGCATGGTGGTGGTCGGCAAAGAAGTCATCGTCGCCCAGCCGGGTGGTAAACTGCTGTCGCTGAACATGGCCACCGGCGCTGCGCGCTGGGAAGTGGCGGTCGGCGAATCGCGCGGCGCCACCGAACTCGAACGGGTGACCGACATCGGCGGCGCCCCGGTCGTGATCGACCAGGAAGTGTGCGCCGTGTCCTACCAGGGCCGCGTGGGCTGCTTCGACATCAACACGGGCGCGGCGCGCTGGACCAAGGAACTCTCGTCCGACGTCGGCGTCTCGGTCGACCAGCGTTTTGTCTTCGCCGTCGACGACAAGGGCGCGGTGTCGGCCTTTAACCGCGAAGGCGGCGTGAGCGCCTGGAAAAACGACAAATTAAGCTATCGCCGCCTGTCCACCCCGGTGTCCTATGGACGCACCGTGGCCGTCGGCGACTATCAAGGTTTCATCCACTTCCTGTCACGGGAAGATGGTTCCTTTCTGGCGCGCGCCGCCACCGACGGGAGCGCCGTTACGTCCGCTCCCCTGGTGGCAGGTTCGAACCTGATCTTTCAAACACAATCTGGGACAGTGACCGCTATCGCGGTCGAATAAAAACACCATGAAGCCGGTAATCGCATTAGTTGGTCGCCCCAACGTCGGGAAATCGACACTCTTCAATCGCCTCACCCGCTCGCGCGACGCGCTCGTGGCCGACCTGCCAGGTCTCACGCGTGATCGTCACTACGGCGAAGGCCGGGTCGGTGAACGCCCCTTCCTTGTCATCGACACGGGCGGCTTCGAGCCGGTCGCCAAGGAAGGCATCATGTTCCAGATGGCCCTGCAGACCAAGCAGGCCGTCGCTGAAGCGGACGTGGTCGTGTTCATCGTCGACGGCCGCCAGGGTCTCACGCCGCACGACAAGACCATCACCGACTTCCTGCGCAAGTCGGGCCGCAAGGTCATGCTGGTCGTCAACAAGGGCGAGGGCATGAAGTACAGCTCCGTCGTGGCCGATTTCTATGAACTCGGCATGGGCGACCCGTACGTCATTTCCGCCGCCCACGGCGACGGCGTGACCGACCTGGTCGAAGAAGCGCTGAACGAAGCCTTCGCCGGCCGTCCGGACGACCAGGAAGAACTGGAACCGGCCGCGCGCGGGATCAAGATCGCCATCGTCGGCCGTCCGAACGTGGGTAAATCCACGCTGGTGAACACCCTGATCGGCGAAGAGCGCGTGATCGCCTTCGACATGCCGGGCACCACGCGCGACTCGATCGAAGTACCGTTCGAACGCGACGGCAAGAACTACACCCTGATCGACACGGCCGGTATCCGCCGCCGCGGCAAGGTGTTCGAAGCGATCGAGAAGTTTTCGGTCGTTAAAACCCTGCAGTCGATTTCGGAAGCCCACGTGGTCATCCTGCTGCTCGACGCCCAGCAAGACATTTCGGAGCAAGACGCGCACATCGCCGGCTTCATCCTCGAGTCGGGCAGGGCGCTGGTGGTGGCCGTGAACAAATGGGACGGCCTGCGCACCGACGAGCGCGACGAAATCAAGATCGACATCGACCGCAAGCTCGATTTCCTCTCGTTCGCCAAGACCCACTTCATTTCGGCCCTCAAGGCGCAGGGCATCGCGCCGATGATGAAGTCGGTCGATTCGGCCTACGCCGCCGCCACCGCCGACCTGTCCACGCCGCGCCTGACGCGCGCGCTGATCGAAGCGGTCGAGAAGCAGGAACCGCGCCGCAAGGGCTCGATCCGTCCTAAAATGCGCTATGCGCACCAGGGCGGGCAGAATCCGCCGATCATCGTCATCCACGGCAACTCGCTCGACGCCATTGGCGAGCCGTACAAGCGCTACCTCGAGAAGCATTTCCGCGACACCTTCAATCTGGTCGGTACGCCGCTGCGGATCGAACTGCGCGTGGGCAAGAACCCGTTCGCACGCACGTCGAAGTAATTGCCTGCGCTACGTGGGCCTCTGAAACCGTAGCGAGCGGCGCCAGCTTGGTCCGAGAAGCGCAGCCGTACTCAAGTACGGTGAGCATCGCAGGGCCAAGCTGGCTCCGCGCAGTAGGTTTAAGAGGTCCACGTACGACAGACAATTGCAAAACAGGTTACAGTACATTAGGGACATCGTTCTCACCACAGAATGATGGTCCCGGCACTTGAAAAAACAGCGAGTCGCCTCCAATTCTTTACTACAACAACATCACGGAGCTGTTATGAGCAACAAAGGGCAACTGTTACAAGACCCATTCCTCAATGCCTTGCGCAAAGAGCATGTTCCCGTCTCGATCTATCTGGTCAACGGGATCAAACTGCAGGGCCATATCGAGTCCTTCGACCAATACGTCGTCCTGCTGCGTAACACGGTGACCCAGATGGTCTACAAGCATGCAATCTCCACCGTTGTGCCGGCACGCGCTGTCAATCTCAATCTTGATTCCGAAGCTGAGTAAGGCCATGGGCGTCGCCACCCCGGGTCGCCTGGCCCTGCAGGGAGGCCTATGCGCGCAGCACTAGTCGGCATCGATTTCGGCGCGGGCGACTTCAACGCGAGCGTTGAAGAGCTGGCCCTGCTCGCCCGCTCGGCAGGCGCCGAGCCGATCACCACCATCACCGCCAAGCGTTCCAGTCCTGACGCTGCCTACTTTGTCGGCAGCGGCAAGGCCGACGAAATCGGTTTGGCCTGCGTGGACCAGAATATCGAGATCGTGATCTTCAATCACGCCTTGTCTCCGGCCCAGCAGCGCAACCTGGAAAAGCGCCTGAATATCCGCGTGCTCGACCGCACCAGCCTGATCCTCGATATCTTCGCGCAGCGCGCCAAGAGCCACGAGGGCAAGCTGCAGGTCGAACTGGCCCAGCTGCAGCATCTGGCCACGCGCCTGATCCGCGGCTGGACTCACCTTGAACGGCAAAAGGGCGGTATCGGCCTGCGCGGTCCGGGTGAAACCCAGCTCGAGACCGACCGCCGCCTGATCGGCGAACGGGTCAAGGCCCTGCGTGCGCGCCTGGCCAAGCTGCGCAAGCAGCATGAAACCCAGCGCCGTTCGCGCGGCCGCAGCCATACCTTTTCGGTGTCGCTGGTCGGTTACACCAATGCCGGCAAGTCGACCCTGTTCAATGCCCTGACCAAGGCCGGCGTGTACGTCGCCAACCAGCTGTTCGCCACCCTGGACACGACCTCGCGCCGCGTCTACCTGGGCGAAGAGGTCGGCAACGTGGTCATGTCCGACACGGTCGGCTTCGTGCGCGAATTGCCCCACCAACTGGTGGCGGCGTTCCGCGCCACCCTGGAAGAAACCATCCACGCCGACCTGCTGCTGCACGTCGTCGATGGCGCCAGCCCGGTGCGCATGGAACAGATCGAACAGGTCAACCTGGTGCTCAAGGAAATCGGCGCCGATCACATTCCGCAGATTCTTGTGTGGAACAAGATCGACGCCGCCGGCCTCGAGCCCGCGGTCGAGCGCGATGAAGCGGGCAAGATTGCGCGCGTGTTCATCAGCGCCCACACCGGCGCCGGACTCGACATGCTGCGCGACGCCGTGGTCGAAGCGGCCAGGGCCGCGCCGGCGCGCAGCCACTTTTTTGAAGAGCAGGACGATGCCGAACCGGAAGATGCGCCCGACGGCGACGACGCAGACGATGCGCAAGGCGCCGACGATGCCGCCGACGCAGACGATGCGCACGAGCAGGACGCGCAACCGGCCGAAACTCTAACCTCCACCAACGTCGGACCTCGATAGCATGCTTGCTTCATTACTCAAACGCGTCGGCATCCGGCCGCCGCCTACTGTCCTGCTGCAGGACAGCAAACGTCCCGGTGACGGCCCGCCCGATCTCGACCAGATGTGGCGCGACTTCAACCAGCGCCTCAATCGCCTGTTCGGCAACAAGGGCCCGGGTGGCGGCGATTCCGGCGGCAACGGTCCTTACCGTCCGGACATGAAGGGCGCCGGCGTCACGGTTGGTGCGGCGGTGGCGGTGGTCGGCTTCATCTGGCTCGCCAGCGGCGTGTTCAGCGTGCGCGAAGGCCAGGCCGGCATCGTCTCGACCTTCGGCAAATACAGCCACAGCACCGGTTCGGGCCTGAACTGGCGCATGCCGTATCCGTTCCAGACCCACGAAAAGGTCAACGTGAACGAAGTGCGGACCATGGAAATCGGCTACAGCGGCAATGTGCGCTCGAAGAACCTGAAAGAATCCTTGATGCTGACCGACGATGAAAACATCATCGACATCCAGTTCGCGGTGCAGTACACCCTCAAGGATCCGAAAGCCTGGCTGTTCAATAACCTGGAGACGGATGAAACCGTGCGCCAGGTGGCCGAGACCGCCATCCGCGAAGTGGTTGGCAAGAGCAAGATGGACTACGTGCTGTACGTCGGCCGCGAAAAAGTCGCGCTCGACACGCAGCTGCTGATGCAGCAGATCCTCGACCGCTACGCCCTGGGCGCGCAGATCAGCAATGTCACCATGCAGGGCGTGCAACCGCCGGAGCAGGTGCAGGGCGCGTTTGACGACGCCAACAAGGCCGGCCAGGACAACGAACGCGCCAAGAGCGAGGGCGAAGCCTACGCCAACGACGTGGTGCCGCGCGCAGTCGGTAACGCCGTGCGCCTGCTGGAAGAAGCGCGCGCCTACCGCTCGATGGTGACCGAAAACGCCACCGGTAACGCGGCCCGCTTCACGCAAGTGATGACCGAGTACCAGAAGGCGCCGGGCGTCACGCGCGACCGCATGTACCTCGACACCATGCAGCAGATTTTCAGCAGCGCCAGCAAGGTCATGGTCGACGTCAAGTCGGGCAGCAACCTGCTGTACCTGCCGCTCGACAAGCTGATCGCCCAGACCGCCGCCAACGACGCCGCCATCGGCGCCAAGTCCGGCCCGGTGATGATGGCGCCGGCGCAGGCCGCCGCCCAGCCGCAAGCCTTGCCGGCCGAGGTGCTGGCCCCGCTCGAACAAGTGCGCCAGCGCGATAACCGCAGCCGCGAATCCTCACGTGATCGGGAGACCCGTTAATGAACCGCTTAGTTACCATTTTTGTTGCGGGCTTCATCGCGCTGATGCTCCTGTCGTCGACCGTGTTCGTGGTCGACCAGCGCAAGTTCGCGGTGGTGTTCGCGTTCGGCGAGATGAAAGAAGTCATCAGCGAGCCAGGCCTGCATTTCAAGCTGCCGCCGCCGTTCCAGAACGTGATCTACCTCGACAAGCGCATCCTCACGCTCGATACGCCCGATGCCGACCGCTTCATGACGTCCGAGAAGAAAAACGTCATGGTCGACGCCTTCGTCAAATGGCGCATCGTCGATCCGCGCCTGTACTACATCAGCTTTAACGGCAACGAGGCCAGCGCGCGCGGGCGCATGGGCCAGATCGTCAAGGCTGCGCTGAATGAAGAAATCACCAAGCGCACCGTGCGCGAAGTGATCTCGGGCGAGCGCGGCAAGGTCATGGCGGCGATCCAGCTCAAGGTGGTGGCCGAGGCCAAGCAGATCGGCGTGCAGATCGTCGATGTGCGTCTCAAACGCGTCGATTACGACGAGAAGATCAACGCTTCGGTGTACGACCGCATGCGCGCCGAACGCCTGAAGGTGGCCAACGAGCTGCGTTCGACCGGTTCGGCCGAATCCGAGAAGCTGCGCGCCGCCGCCGACCGCAAACGCACCGAAACGCTGGCCGCCGCTTACCGCGAGGCCGAGCAGATCAAGGGCGAGGGCGATGCCGCAGCGTCCGCAATCTACGCCGAAGCGTTCGGCAAGAGCCCGGAGTTCTACAAGTTCTACCGCTCGCTGGAAGCCTACCGCGCCACCTTCAAGACCCATGGCGACGTGCTGGTGCTCGATTCGAACTCGGAATTCTTCAAGTATTTCCGTGCACCGGGCGGGGCTTCGGCGCCGGCCGCGCCGAAGAAGTAAACGCACTTGCGGGATGACATGATGGGCGGGCCTGGATTCCAGGCCCGCCCATTTGCATTGGATGCTCGTTCACGCCAGCACCACCGTCGTTCCCCGCTAGCACCGTCTTCCCCGCGCAGGCGGGGAAGACGGCTCTGAAGGTAGCGGCCGCACCAAGCGTAACAAGCTCACCACTGTCTCCTGCACATTTGTTGGCGCTCTTAAACCATTTTCCTGTAAAATCGCTGATTCGGCGCTACATTTAGCACGACCGTGCGCGCCATATTGTCCGATTTTTAACTATCTCCCGTTGCCCATGCCGAACTGGCTCCTGCCTGAAAATATCGCTGACGTTCTGCCGTCGGAAGCGCGCAAGACCGAAGAGCTGCGCCGCCTGATGCTCGATAACTTCCGTTCCTACGGTTACGAGCTGGTCATGCCGCCCCTGCTCGAATACGTCGAGTCGCTGCTGGCCGGCGCCGGCCAGGACACCGAGCTGCGCAGCTTCAAGCTGGTCGACCCGATGTCGGGCCGCATGCTCGGCCTGCGCGCCGACATGACCACCCAGGTGGCGCGCATCGACGCCCACTTGCTCAACCGCGACTCGGTGACCCGCCTGTGCTACGCCGGCAGCGTGCTGCATACCCGCCCGAGCGGCTTGCACGCGACCCGCGAGCCCTTGCAGATCGGCGCCGAAATCTACGGCCACGCCGGCCTCGAAGCGGACGCCGAAGTGCAGGAACTGGCGCTGGCCTCGCTGGCCCTGGCCGGCTTCGGCGCGGAGCAGGTGCGCCTGGACCTGTCGCACGCGGGCCTGCTGCGCGCGCTGCTGGCCGACGACGCCGCCGCCAGGAAAGACGAAGCGGCCCTGTACACCCTGCTGCGCGCCAAGGACAGCCCGGGTATCGACGCGATCAGCGCATCGTACGCGCCGGCCACCCGCGCCGCTCTCCTGGCCTTGCCCGGCCTGTACGGCGACATCGACGTGCTGGCCAAGGCGCGCGAGGTGCTGCCGGCGCTGCCGGGCATCACGCGCGCGCTGGCCGAACTGGCGGCGCTGGCCGGATCGGCCCTGGGCCGCGCCGACGTGGCGATCGACCTGGCCGACCTGCGCGGCTACCAATACGAAAGCGGCGCGATGTTCGCGCTGTACGTGCCCGGCCTGCCGAATGCGGTGGTGCGCGGCGGACGTTACGACCATGTGGGCGAAGCATTCGGCCGGGCTCGTCCCGCGACCGGCTTTTCGCTCGATTTGCGCGAACTGGCGCGGCTCTTGCCGACCGCCGAGCGCAAACACGCGATCCGTGCTCCGTGGGGCAACGCCCCCGAGCTGCGTGAAAAAATCGCTCAACTGCGCAAAGCAGGCGAGGTTGTGATCCAGAGTTTGCCGGGTCACGACAATGAGCAGGACGAGTTCGAGTGCGATCGCGTACTCGTCCTCGAAAACAGTAACTGGATTCTCAAAAACTTAGGCTAAGTGTGATGTCAAAGAAAAACGTGGCAAAGAACGTCGTTGTCATCGGCACCCAGTGGGGCGATGAAGGCAAGGGCAAGATCGTCGATTGGCTGACCGATAACGCGCAGGGCGTGGTTCGCTTCCAGGGTGGCCATAATGCCGGCCATACCCTGGTCATCAAAGGTCAGAAGACCGCCTTGCAGCTGATCCCGTCGGGCATCATGCGCGAAGGCGTGGCCTGCTACATCGGCAATGGCGTGGTGGTGTCGGTTCCCGACGTGATGCGCGAAATCGACAAGCTCCAGGCCATCGGCGTGGAAGTGGTGTCGCGCCTGAAGATCTCCGAGGCGTGTCCCGCGATCCTGCCGTACCACGTCGCCATCGACGTGGCGCGTGAAGTGGCGCGCGGCGCCAACAAGATCGGCACCACCGGCAAGGGCATCGGCCCGGCCTACGAAGACAAAGTGGCACGCCGCGCGATCCGTATCGCCGACATGCTCAACGAAGAGCGCTTCGCCGAAAAACTGCGCGAAAACCTCGACTACCATAACTTCGTGCTGACCAACTACCTGAAAGCCGACGCGGTCGACTTCCAGAAGACCTTCGACGACGCCATGGCCCTGGTGCCACGCCTCAAACCGATGGTCGGCGACGTCTCCTCGCAGCTGTACGCGGCGCACAAGGCCGGCGGCAACCTGCTGTTCGAAGGCGCGCAAGGGTCGCTCCTCGACGTCGACCACGGCACCTATCCGTACGTGACTTCGTCGAACTGCGTGGCCGGCAACGCCGCCGCCGGCGCCGGCGTCGGTCCGAACATGCTGCATTACATCCTGGGCATCACCAAGGCGTACACCACGCGCGTCGGCTCCGGCCCGTTCCCGTCGGAACTGCCGACGGACGCCGGCGTTGGCCATCACCTGTCGTCGGTCGGCCATGAGTTCGGCACCGTCACCGGCCGTGCGCGCCGCTGCGGCTGGTTCGATGCCGCGCTGCTGCGCCGCTCGGTCCAGATCAATGGCGTCTCGGGCATGTGCCTGACCAAGCTCGACGTGCTGGACGGCCTGGAAACGCTGCAACTGTGCACCGGCTACAAGATCGACGGCCGCGATGTCGACATCTTCCCGGTCGGCGCGGAAGACGCGGCCCGCTGCGTGCCTGTGTATGAAACCATGCCGGGCTGGAAAGAAAGCACCGTCGGCGCGAAATCGCTGGCCGAGCTGCCTGCCACCGCGCGCGCCTACATCAAGCGCATCGAAGAACTGGTCGGCGTGCCGGTCGATATGGTTTCCACCGGTCCCGACCGCGTCGAAACGATCGTCCTGCGTCATCCGTTCGAATAATTACAAGAAATAAAAGGAATCATCATGACGACCCCTCCATCGACCGAGAATGATCTCTGGGTATCCTGGGACGAGTACAACCGCCTGATCGAGCGCCTGGCGCTCAAGGTCTACGAATCGGGCTGGAAGTTCGACCAGGTGCTGTGCCTGGCGCGCGGCGGCGTGCGTCCGGGCGACGTGTTCTCGCGCATTTTCGACGTGCCGCTGGCGATCCTGTCGACCAGTTCGTACCGTGAAGAAGCGGGCACCGTGCGCGGCGACCTCGACATCGCCAAGTACATGACGATGACCAAGGGCCCGCTGGCCGGCAAGATCCTGCTGGTCGACGACCTGGCCGATTCGGGCGTTACGCTCGACAAAGTCACGCGTCACCTGAGCGAGAATTTCGCCGGCGTGACCGAAGTCAAATCGGCAGTGATCTGGGTCAAGGGCACGTCCTCGATCCGTCCGGATTACTTCCTGGAAGACTTGCCGCACAACCCGTGGATTCACCAGCCGTTCGAAGATTACGACGGCCTGCGTCCGCACCAGTTGTCGGCGTGGATGAAGAAGTTCGACAAGCCGGCGTAAATTGGCCTGTTAGCAAAAAAGCTCCCGCGAGGGAGCTTTTTTTATGGGCGCCAGGGGTCGTACTCGCCGACGCGGGAAGCGATGCCCAGCTCACCGAGGGCAGCCTGGTACGCCAGGGCAGGCGCCATGTCGAGCGCCTCGAACTTGACTTCCTTCATGTAAAACTCCTCGCGTGTTGCCGGGACCGAGGTGAGATGCGGCCATATCCGCCTTAACAAGTACAACTGCTTCGGCGAATACTCCTGCGCCAATACCAGCAGATACCATTCGGTGTAGCCCTTGGGCATACCAAGCACCATCACGGCATTGTCGAGCAGCGCCACGCATCTGTTGTCGCGGGCATGTTGCTCAACCTCCGCCGAGCTGGTCACGAGATACACCTTGCTGTCGCAACTGGTGCAAAAGCGCACGCCGTCTGTCTCGGTCGCGTCGAGCTGGCTCCACTCTTGCGGGCATTTGAACTTGAAATTGCAGGTGATTGTCGGCATGTGATGCGCCAATGTCGTTTGAGGGAATGCCGGATTAGATCACAAGCGCGGCACCGCTGGTGAAAAGCTATTTCCTTAAATTCGTTATGATGCGGTTCCGCCGCGCGCGCGCGTGGCACACTCGTGAGGACAATCATGAACGACGATATCGGCAACATCCCCTTTACGACCATGGACGGCGCCACGGCGACCCTGGCCGATTTTCGCGGCAAGGTGCTGCTGCTGGTGAACGTGGCGTCGCAATGCGGCCTGACCCCGCAGTACGCTGGACTGGAACAGCTGTTCACGCAGCAGCGCGAGGCCGGCTTGGTCGTGATCGGCTTTCCGGCCAACGACTTCGGTGCGCAGGAACCCGGCAGCAATGAAGAAATCGCCCAATTCTGCGAAACCAGCTTCGGCGTGAGCTTTCCGCTGGCCCAGAAAATTGCGGTGACCGGGCCGCAGCGCCATCCCCTTTACGCCGCCCTGACCCTGGCCCAGCCGGTGGCGGTGGACACCAGCGGCGGCGCGCTGCGCGCCAAACTGGCGGGCTACGGCGTAAAGCAGGCCGACCCATCCGATGTGCTGTGGAATTTCGAGAAATTCCTGGTCTCGCGCGAAGGCCATGTGGTGGCCCGCTTCAGCCCGGACGTGACGCCGGAAGACCCGGCCCTGGCCGCCGCCATCGCCGAGCAACTGGGCAAATAATCCGCCCGGCGCGGGCTGTGGGATTTTCGCCACGGCCTGCGTACGCTGGCGCATGTGCCGTGCAGCAAGTTATCATGTGGGATGACGCAAACTTTTATCCAAACCTTCATCCTGCTGTTCCTGGTCACCGACCCGTTTGGCAACGTTCCGCTGTTCGTCAGCGCCATGGCCCAGGTGCCTAAAGAGCGGCGCTGGAAGATCGTGGTGCGCGAATGCGCGATTGCCTTCTTCGTGCTGCTACTGTTCATGTTCTTCGGACGCCACCTGCTGGCCGCGATGCAACTATCGCAAATTTCGCTGCGCATCGGCGGCAGCGTGATTCTGTTCCTGATCGCCATGCGCATGGTCTTCCCCCAGCCGGGTGGCATGTTCGGCGACAACGGCAAGGGCGGCGAGCCGTTCATCGTGCCGCTCGCCATTCCCGCGATTGCCGGCCCGTCCGCGCTGGCGACCGTGCTGCTGTTTTCATCGAACACCACGACAGAAATCGTGATCCACGTCGGTGCGCTGGTGGCGGTGGCGCTGGTCTGGCTGGCGGTGTTCCTGCCGGCCGAGCGCCTGCAGGAAAAACTCGGCCCGCAAGTCATGGCTGCCTTCGAGCGCCTGATGGGACTGATCCTGAGCGCGATGGCGGTCGAGATGTTCCTGGCCGGGATACGCGAATTCATCAAATCGCTGTGAGCCGCTGCACCGCTAGCGCAAGCGTGTACCCATTTCGAACCGATCGGATGCCGATAATACTTACTTGCCAAAAGAATACGGTGGGCGTACCCTCGGCAGGTCCGGTTCGAACCCGATGCGAGTGATCTGATTCGTCGGCATACATCATTGCGAAGGCCCCTGGTGTGGAGGGGCTTTTTGTCACTCAGGAGGAAACATGCCTTTCAAATCGTGGGAAAAGAAACCGCAGATAGCCGAACTGCAGGAAGCGGTGATGCAATTCATGCACTGCATGTCGCAAGGCGAATTCGAGAAAGCGTTTGAAGTTTGTCCTGTCTACGACTATGCCAACGCGGCGCTGATGTCGAACGGAAAAGACGTACAGCGCGAGGCTAACGATCCGGCTGAGGTGAAGATAATCGTCGACGATCTGTTTGATACGCTGGACGCCTACGGGTATCTTGAAGATCTCGACAGCACAGCGCCCGTGCCGGTGAAGGAAGACGTGACGACCTGGGCACGTTATATCACCACACCGGGTGCTGGCAGGTTCGACGAGTACGAGCTCTATTTGTTCGACGACGACAGGCTCCACGTACCCGACGCTGGTGGCCAGGTTGATGCGTGCACCTTTGTGCGGGGCGAAATCAGCGATATCACGACCGTTTTTGAGTTGACGGAAACGGACCGTGGATGGTTTTTGAATTTCAAGTTCATGAAGGTGCAGTGAGGGCTCGACTTCATCAAGTCGCTGTCAACAGACAAGGCCCGCGCAATGGCGGGCCCGCTTCGACAACAATGCAACGACGCTTTATTTGCCGAGGATGGACACCACGTTGTCCGTCCCCGGCGCCCCGAAGGCCTGCTGCTTGAGGATATGCAGCTGGTCGCGCACCTGCGCCGCCTTCTCGAATTCGAGATTCTTGGCGTGGTCGACCATCAGTTTTTCCAGCCGCTTGATCTCCTTGCCGATCTGCTTTTCGCTCATCGACTCGACCTTGGCGGTTTCCTTGGCCGTATCGAGCTGCTCGCGCGCCTGCTGCGGGCTGTAGACGCCGTCGATCAGTTCCTTGATCTGCTTCTTGATCCCGACCGCGGTAATGCCATGCTCGATGTTGTAGGCGAGCTGCTTGGCGCGCCGGCGCTCGGTCTCGCCGATCGCCTTTTCCATCGATTCGGTAATCCGGTCCGCGTACAGGATCGCCACCCCGTTCAGGTTACGCGCGGCGCGCCCGATGGTCTGGATCAGGCTGCGCTCGGAGCGCAGGAAGCCTTCCTTGTCGGCGTCCAGGATCGCCACCAGCGACACTTCGGGTAAATCGAGGCCCTCGCGCAGCAGGTTGATCCCGACCAGCACGTCAAAAGTCCCCAGGCGCAGGTCGCGCAAAATCTCGACCCGTTCGACCGTCTCGATATCGCTGTGCAGATAGCGCACCTTGATGCCATGGTCGCTCAGGTACTCGGTCAACTGCTCCGACATGCGCTTGGTCAGGGTGGTCACCAGCACCCGCTCGTCTTTCTTGACCCGGTCCTGAATTTCGGACATCAGGTCGTCCACCTGCGACAGCGCCGGCTTGACGATCACCAGCGGGTCGACCAGGCCGGTCGGACGCACCACCTGTTCGACCACATTGTCGGAATGCGTTTTCTCGTATTCGGCCGGGGTGGCCGAGACGAACACGGTCTGGCGCAGCTTGCCCTCGAATTCCTCGAACTTAAGCGGCCGGTTGTCGAGCGCCGACGGCAGGCGGAAACCATAGTCGACCAGGTTGGTCTTGCGCGAACGGTCGCCGTTGAACATGGCGTTGAGCTGCCCGACCAGCACGTGCGACTCGTCGAGGAACATCAGCGCGTCTTTCGGCAGGTAGTCGACCAGCGTCGGCGGCGGGTCGCCCGGCATCGCGCCGGACAAATGGCGCGAGTAGTTCTCGATACCTTTGGTGAAGCCGATTTCGGCCATCATTTCGAGGTCGAAGCGGGTGCGCTGCTCCAGGCGCTGCTCTTCGATCAGCTTGTTCTCCTTGCGGAAGTACTCCAGGCGGTCGCGCAGTTCGAGCTTGATTGACTCGATCGCGCGCAGCACGGTGGAGCGGGGCGTGACGTAATGCGAACCCGGATACACCGTGAAGCGCGGGATCTTCTGGCGAATCCGCCCGGTGAGCGGATCGAACAGCTGCAAGGACTCGATTTCGTCGTCGAACATCTCGACCCGGATCGCCAGTTCGGCATGCTCGGCGGGGAAGATGTCGATGGTGTCGCCGCGCACGCGGAAGGTGCCGCGCCCGAAGTCGATCTCGTTGCGCGTGTACTGCATCTGGATCAGGCGCGCGATGACGTCGCGCTGCGCGACCTTGTCCTTGGCGCGCAGGGTCAGGATCATCTGGTGGTATTCGTTCGGATTACCGATACCGTAAATGGCCGACACGGTGGCCACGATGACCACGTCGCGCCGCTCCATCAGCGACTTGGTGCACGACAGGCGCATCTGCTCGATATGCTCGTTGATCGACGAGTCCTTTTCGATGAACAGGTCGCGCTGCGGCACGTAGGCTTCCGGCTGGTAGTAATCGTAGTAACTGACAAAATACTCGACCGCGTTTTGCGGAAAGAACTCGCGGAACTCCGAATACAGCTGCGCGGCCAGGGTTTTGTTGGGCGCGAAGATGATCGCCGGACGCCCGCAGCGCGCGATCACGTTGGCCATGGTGTAGGTCTTGCCCGAGCCGGTCACCCCTAACAGGGTCTGGAACGAGAGCCCGTCGTTGATGCCCTCGACCAGTCCTTCGATCGCGGTCGGCTGGTCGCCGGCCGGCTCGAACGGCTGGTGCAGCTTGAACGGGGAATCGGGGAAAGTGACGACCGTCGGCGACGGGTCGTGTGCAACGGATAATTCAGCCATACGATCAGACCTTTGTTAGAATGGTGTCCCGCTCGCGGCCCAGGAAACACCCAATCAGTAATCAGTATATGGGTCGCTGTCTATACAACCAGCCGACACTCAATCTTACCACGATGACTTCAACAGCTTCCGCCACCATCTTCAGCGCCATCGACATGGCCCCGCGTGACCCGATCCTGGGCATCACCGAGGCGTTCAACGCAGACACCAATCCCGCCAAGATCAACCTCGGCGTGGGTGTCTATTATGACGACAATGGCAAAGTGCCGCTGCTCGCTTGCGTACGCAAAGCCGAGGAGCTGCTGATGGAGCAGCCGGCCCCGCGCACCTACCTGCCGATCGAAGGCCTGGCCGCGTACGACGCCGCTGTACAAGAGCTGGTATTTGGTGCCGGCAGCGCGATTATTCAAGAGAAGCGCGCGGTCACCGTGCAAGCCATCGGCGGCACCGGCGCCCTGAAAATCGGCGCCGACTTCCTGCAGCGCTTCGCACCGGGATCAAGTGTGTACATCAGCGATCCAAGCTGGGAAAACCACCGCGCCCTGTTCGAAAGCGCCGGTTTCACCGTCAACACCTACCGTTACTACGACGCGGCCACGCGCGGCGTCGATTTTGCCGGCATGCTGGCCGACCTGAAAGCCATGCCGAAGGGCGCCATCGTGCTGCTGCACGCCTGCTGCCACAACCCGACCGGCGCCGACATCACCCCGGCCCAGTGGGATGAAGTCATCGCCGCCATCGGCGCGGGCGGGTTGATTCCCTTCCTCGACATGGCTTACCAGGGTTTCGGCACCGGCATCGCCGAAGACGGCGCGGTGGTGGGCAAGTTCGCCGCCGCCGGCGGTCCGCTCCTGATCTCGAATTCCTTCTCCAAGTCGTTCTCGCTGTACGGCGAGCGCGTTGGGGCGCTCTCCGTGGTGGGCGCCAGCGCCGAAGAAGCGGCGCGCCTGCTCTCGCAGCTCAAGCGCGTGGTGCGCACCAACTACTCGAACCCGCCGGTCCACGGCGGCAAGGTGGTTGCCCTTGCGCTGACCACGCCGGAACTGCGCCAGCTGTGGGAAGACGAACTGGCCGGCATGCGCGTGCGCATCAAGGAGATGCGCAACACCTTCGTGCAGAAGCTCAAGGAAAAAGCGCCCGCGCATGATTTCGAATTCGTGCGCGAGCAGGTCGGCATGTTCTCGTACTCGGGGCTGACCCGCCAGCAGGTCGAGCGCCTGCGCCTTGAACATTCGATCTACGCCGTGGACACGGGCCGCATCTGCGTGGCGGCCCTGAATTCGAAAAATATCGACCGGGTCATTGACGCCATCGCCAAAGTCCTTTAAGATCTTGCTTCTTCGAATTGATTGAAAGATTTTTTCGAAGCGTGCTGAAGCGATTACTGCCAACAACTTGATGGTCTGATCATTCCAGCATATAATGTTTGTCTATTCCCTGATAGCTCAGTTGGTAGAGCGACGGACTGTTAATCCGCAGGTCCCTGGTTCGAGTCCAGGTCGGGGAGCCAGAATGAAGAAAAAAGCCACGCGTTTGCGTGGCTTTTTTTATGTGCGCCCGGGATGGGCGCACTCCGATAGCCCGGCGGCTCAAACATGCATCCCCGCCTGTGAATGCAGATAAAAATCGATCTGCTCGTCGGTGACAAGCTCGCCAAACTCAACTTTGCCCACAGCGATATTGTGATACGCGCCGATCAGGCCGATCTCTCCACGTTGCAGGCATTCGCGCAGGCAGGGGCTGCTGTTGACGATTTCGGCGAGCGAATTGTCGACGTTCTGGCGCGTGATCTGTTCGAGCACCGCCTTGTCGCCAGAAGCAATATCGTGCGCCGAACAGTGGCACTGCCCGATCGCCAGCGCGATTTTGCCGGTGATCGCGCCGATACTGTGCGCCTGTTCGCCCTTCATCGCCAGGCCGATCGCACCACAGTTGGAGTGCCCCTTCACGACAATGAGCTTGGCGCCGAGCTTGGCGGCGATTTCCAGGCTGCCGATGATCTCGCGGCTGATGATGTTGCCGGCAATCCGGATTGTCAGCAGGTCGCCCAGGCTGGCATCGAAGATCACCTCCGGAGATGTGCGCGAGTCGATGCAGTTGACCACGACCGCCATGGGGTGCTGGCTGGCTGCGGTGGCGTCAACCTGATGGTGGTAGTACTTTTCCGTCCAGCGCCCCTCGATAAAGCGCTGGTTGCCGTCGCGCAGCAGCTGCAGCACCTCGTCGGGACGCAGCCTCGCCTGCGTTTCCTGGTCCAGCACGGTGACGAACTGGATCGGATCCTTCAGGCTGTACTTGTCGCGCAAACCGATCACATTGAGTTGAATATTGCGTTCCGCCGCCACCACATCGCGGTAGTCCTGGATGGTTTCCAGCACATCATGGTCGATGAAATCCGCTTTGCTGGCGTCGATCAGCACTTTCGAATCGTTGGGAATCTCCCAGAGTGCGGTTTTGATGGTGGCCTTGTTCAGGAACGACACCTGGTTCGGCAGCGCCAGCTTGAAGACGTCGCCGATGTGCAGACGGTACTGTTCGAGCGAAAAAGGATTGCGGAAATTGCTGCGTGCGAGATAAAACATACTCGTCGCCAAGCCAATCAGTACGCCCATCAGCAGATCGGTCAACACGATTGCGACCACGGTGATGGCAAACGGGAGAAATTGCGACCAGCCTTTCTGGTACATCTCGCGCAACAGCGACAGTTTTGCAAGCTTGTAGCCAGTCATGATGAGGATCGCCGCCAGGGCCGACAAGGGGATCAGATTGAGAATCGGACTTAATACGAGGACGCTGGCGAGCATGAAGACGCCATGCAGGACGGCGGAGGCCTTGGTCTTGTTGCCGGTCTGGATATTGACCGAGCTGCGCACGATGACCGACGTCACCGGCAGGGCTCCGAACAAGCCGGCAAAGATATTCCCGACGCCCTGTGCGAGCAGTTCCCGGTTCGGCGGCGTTTCGCGTTTATGGGGATCGAGTTTGTCCACCGCTTCGATATTGAGCAGTGTTTCCAGGGACGCGACGATGGCAATGGTGACGCCGACCATCCATACATCGGCATTGCTGAAATGGCTGAGATTCGGCAGGTGCAGATACGCGCCCAGGTTGCCGCTGTCGATGGGAGGCAGGTCCACCAGGTGATCCTTGCCGATCGCCAGAGCAGGCACGGCGTCGGTGAACAGAAAATTAAGCAATACGCCGGCCACGACCACAAACAGCGAGGCTGGCAATAACTTGAAATTCTTCAGTGGCGTTTTATCCCAGTAATACAAAACCAGCAGGGAGAACAGGCCGATGATCACCGCGCCCGGGGTTATCGCATCGAAAGCGCGGATAATATCCGAGAACGTATTTTCTCCGTTCGCGCGGATAAAAGTAAACCCGTCGTCATCCCGTTTGTCATAACCGATCACGTGCGGAATCTGCTTGAGTATCAGGAGGACGCCGATTGCGGCAAGCAGCCCCTTGATAACATTCGAAGGAATATAGTTGGCGATAAAGCCCGCGCGGAAAAAGCCCATGGCCAATTGAAGAAATCCGGCAATCAATATCGACGTCAGCAGGATTTCAAACGATCCCAGCTTGGTAATTGACGCCAGTATCACTGCTGCGAGCCCGGCAGCAGGGCCGCTGACGCTGGTCTGCGACTGGCTGATTGCGCCAACCACGATGCCGCCAATGACGCCGGCGATAATTCCTGAAATTAATGGCGCGCCTGAAGCCAGTGCGACGCCGAGACATAAAGGTAAGGCAACCAGAAAGACTACAATACTCGCCGGCAGATCGTATTTGAGATTCTGAATATTCATGTGATTGCGTAAATGATGGTTATTAAAAAACCGCCGCCGCCCGGCGCAACGATTGGCCGTGCCACAAGGAATTAATAAATTCCCGCAATTAAAGCGCACCAGGGTGATGCGCCGGTCCGCCTGAGCCACGCTGCGGTGGCGGCAATATTACATGTAAATCACGGCCGCATGTCAAACAATATAAAGTATCCATAGGGACATAATCGTTTAGAAAAATCATTTTATGCGCTATGGATAATGTGTGGCAAGCTCGCATAGTTAATAGGTCGGTTAATATCCGTGATAACTGATATTCTTCCATCTGATAAGTTGCGATCAAACCCGCAAGCTGAACAGAAGTTTCTTTTCAGAAACGACGTCGTGGTTTGCTTCACCCGCGAGGGGAGGAGCGAGGGTCCGAATCAGTACGCCATGCGGACGCACCAAAAAAAATGGCGGCGATAATTCGCCGCCACGTGCTTCTTTTGCCGTCGTCCGGCTTACATGCCGCCCGCCTTGAACGTCTTCTCATCAAACTTGAAACGCAGACGCAGGAAGGTGCCATGCGCGGTGTAATCGGCCCCGCTCAGCTCCTTGTCGGTAAACCCCGACAGGTTATGCCCGACCGACAGATACAGATTGCGCGCCAGCTGGTACCCGACTTCGGCGCCATACGCATACTGGCGGCTCTTGCCCTGCGGGCTGTACAGCACCGACGCCAGCACGCCCACATCCCACTTCGGCGCCACGTCCACCACCGCGCGTGCGCCCGCCAGCCAGGCGTTGTACTTCTGCTGGCCGGCCGGCAGGTGGCGGTCGGTATTCATCTTGCCCGCCAGGCGCGACGTCACCCACCATGCGCGGCTGGGGTGGTAGTCCATGTGCGTCGAGACGATGTGCGCGCGGTAGTTTTCGCCATCGAGGCGCGCCTCGTCGCGCACCGTCTTGTACTCGTATCGCGCCAGCGCGTTGATGTCGTTGCGCGCGCGCGGACGCCACGCAAAGCCCACCTGCGCACGGTCCTGCAAGGTGTTCCCGAGCGGGGCGCCGAGCGCGTCGTCGTTGTTGCGCTGGTACAGCAGGTAGTTGCGCGCCAGCAGGGTCCAGTCGTCGCCCAGCTTGCGCGCCACCGATACCGTGTTGAGCCATTGGTCCTGACCCTGCTCGCCCATCATGTCGGCGCGGTCGAACACCTTGCGCAACTCCAGCTTGGCCGACGCGCTCCAGAGCGGATCGATGCGGTAGTCGATCGCGCCGCTCAAGGCCATCGCTTCCTGCTCGCTGCCGTTCAACACCTTCAGATACTCGGCGCCGGTGCTGGCGGTCACGCCCGGCCGCAGCTGCCAGGTATTGCGCACGCCCGACGCGACCTGCGCGTTGCGTTCGTCGTCAAACCCCAGGTCGGCGCTGTCGCGCAGCCGGTATTCCGAAAACACCGTGCCGCCGGCCATGTACGAAGTATCGACCCCGGCCACCACGCTGGTGCTGCGTTCGGCCGGGTTGATCGAGTACGACGACGCCAGCCCGGTCTGGGCCTCGGCACGCGCATACAGGCGCCCGTGCGACTCGGTCGCGTACTGCACGCCGAAGCCATAGCGCTGCTGCTGTTCGCCGTCGATGCTGTGCTCCGCATCGGCGGCCACGGTCAGCCTGGCGCTGGCCTTGAACTGCACGCCGACGCGCGCGGTGGTCGCTTCCACCCCGCGATACGGGGCGCGATTGGCATGGACCGGGTTATACGGCAGGCCGGTCGCGGTATCGAGCCCGGACGATTCCAGACCGCCGTAAAAACCGCCGGCCGGACTTTGCGACCCGCCCAGCGGCGCCGTGTTCGGCGCGATCGATGTCGTCGGCGAGAGCTGGCCGCTCTCTTCGATGTGGCGCAGCGAGACGTCGATGAAGAGGCGCTCGCTCAATGCGTACTGCACCCCGGCGCGCTGGCCGTCGCGCGAGGCACCGTCAAAGTTCGCGCCGCCGTCGCTGTCGCTGCGCACCGCTTCCGCGTACAGGCGCGTGCGCGGGTTGATGCGCCATTTGGCGCTGGCGCCGCCGTCGCTTTGCCCGGCCGCGAGGCCCGCCGCGGTGTTGTTGAAATCGCGTCCGGCCTGGTGCCACCAGGCGCGCGCTTCGAGCTGCTCGCTGTTGTGGCGCAGTTCGATACGCCCGGCGCTGCCGTCACGCTCGTCCATCGCTTCGCCCACCTGGCGCGTCGGCGTGGTCGAGACGTTCTGGCCGATGCTGTAGGTGGTCGAGGTGCTGCGCGCCAGTTCGGCCACCAGGTCGGTGCCCGCACCGAGTTGCCATTGTCCGGCCACGCTTTGCAGCTTGTAGGGCGAATCGGGATTGCGGTCGTCGACGATCGAGGCGCCCACTTTCACGCGCTCGCCCAGCGCCACCTGGCCATCGGCGCCAAGCACCCAGAACTTGTCGCCGCCCTGGTCCACCTCGTAGGTGATGCGGATCGATTGCGGGTCGCCGTCCGGGGTCAGGGTCGGGATGGCCTGGTTGAACACGATCCGTCCGCTGAACGGCTCGAAGCTGTAGTCCACGTAGCGCTGCAGGGCGATGACCTGCTTGACCAGGTTGGCCTGGTTCTTGTCGCGCACGACCAGTTCGACCTTGTCCGAATTCTGGATCGCGCTGTTGCTGCGCACCGCGAACGGTCCGGAGGTGCCATTCGCCTGGTATTCCTCGATCACCTGTTTCAGGCTGTCGTGCACGGCGAAGGCGTTGCCGCTGATGCTGCCTTGCTCGTAGTGGCCGCGCAGGCCGGTGGCGCTGCGGTTGTACTGGCCCAGTTTGTGCAGGCCGCTGTCCATGCCGCTGCCGGTGCCGGCGAATTGGCTGAAGCCGGCGCCGGTCGCAAAGTCGCCGTACAGCAGGTAGTTCTTGCGCTGGTCGAGGCGCACATACAGGCGCTCGCTCGAACGGGCGTCGAAGGCGGTCACCGAGTCGTCGCCATACACCGGATAAAAACGGTTCGGATCGAGGTCGCGCAGCAGGCGGCTGCTGTCGGCTTTTTCGGAATCGTAGGCGGCCGTGATGGCGCTGTCGATGCCGATGTCGCCCTTGGCAAAAAACGCCAGGCGCGCCGCCACGTCGTCCTTGCCGCCGTTGAACTGGCGGCTCCAGTGGGTCAGCGACTGCTCGAAGCCATCGTTGAAGCGTTCCGGCCCGGCCGGCGAGCTGCTACGGCGGCCAATGACGCCTTCGGCCACGCCGGCGGCGAACAGCGGCCGCCGTTCGGTCACAAAACTGAGTTGGCCACGCGCCTGCAAGGCGCCGCTGGCCACCGACAGCACCACATCCTGCGCGTGCGAAGGCGCCACCAGCTGGAAGCGCGCCACGCCGTCGTCGACGCGAATGCGGGTGCCGCGCAGCAGGCGGTCGGCACGCTGGCCGAGGCGCAGGCCGGGCGCGGCGGCCGGATCGAGAATGCGCCCGCCGCTGCTGTCGACCGTGATCCAGGTGCTGCCGCGCAGGGGCTGGCCCCGGGCGTCGAGCAGGCGTACGGTCACGCCGACGGCGGAGCGGCCGTCGCCGGGCAGCATGTTGCTGTCGGTTTCAACCAGGATGTCGCCCAGGGCCGGGTCGCTGCGCAGGGACAGCGGCGCAGGGTCGGCTGGTTGCGCCAGCGGCGCGATGGTCTGCGCGTGCAGCGGATAGGCGGCGGCAATCGCCAGCACGCCGATCAACAGGCGGGTTTGCGCGCGCGCGGGCAGGGGACGCAGGAAGTTATTGCGCATGTTGTTCCCCTTGGACTGGCTTGCTGTTCACCTTGCGTTTTTCCTTGGTCGAAAATGTGATGCCGGGACTGCCCGTGGGCGGCGGCGCTTCTGTTCGCGCTTCACCGTCCTGGCGCGGACGACCCAGGCGGATGCGTTCCTGCACCGGCGCGGCGCAGCTGGTCTCGGCGAAATCGGCGCGAATCAGCTCGCCGTTGCGCACGTCCAGCAGCAGGCTGTCAGCATCGCCCAGGTTGCGGTTGCTGGTCTCGCCCATCACGCTTCCAGCCGGCAGGGTGACCGGATCGACCTTGATCACGTGCGCGGCCGGCGCCAGGCCGCAGTAGCTGTACTTGCCATCGTTATCGGTGCGCACGTTGGTGCCGTCTTCCAGATACAGGCGCACGCCCGGAATACCGGCTTCGCCAGCATCCTGCATGCCGTTGCGGTTGCAGTCGGCGAAGACCTTGCCGGCCACGCAGGCATCGTTCGTGAACACGCCGCCGGTCACCTTGACCTGGAAGCGCGCTTCGTTGGAGGTGATCGCCCCCGCGCGCGGCGCCAGCGTGGCCGCGTCGAGGCAGCCGCCGGCGCTGGTGCAGGCATAGGCCCAGGCGCGGTTGACGCCATCGCCCTGCATGCTGCCCACGCCGACCCGCGCGCGGTAGCTCAGTACCAGTTCCCGGCCGCCGCTGGCGGCGCCGAGCTGGAAGCCGAGCACCGAGCCGGCAGCGCTCAAAGGATCGGGGGCGCGCACGCCGTTCACCGTGGCGCTGCCCGGCACGTAGCGGAAGCCCGGCGGCAGCACATCGCGCACGCTGGACTGGGCGATGGTCGAGCCGGCGCCCTGGCTCAGGACGATGGTGTAGCGCACCGTGTCGCCCAGTTCCGCCGTCTGGCGGTCGCCCGTCTTGCTCAGTGCCAGGCCGGAAGCCACCGCCGCGTCGAGCGGGAGGTGGTTGTTCATCAGCGCCGCCGACACGCCGCTGGTGATTTGCAGCTTGAGATAGTACTGGGTGGTGTTGGCGCCGCCGGCGACCAGGCCGGCGCAGGCCGCCGCGTCATGCCGGGGCACGTTGGCGCCGGGAGCGCTGGTGCCGGACTGGACCAGCGCCGGGTCGGGCGTGGCGCCCACGTTCAGGGTGCCAGCGCAGGCCGGCAGCAGGCGCGAGCGGCTGCCGTAGCCGGATGGCGACTTGCCAACCGCCAGGGTGTAGGTGCCGCTCGGGTAGCCGTTTTGCAGCTGGACCTGATAAGCGCCGTCGTTGCCGGTCACCTGGTTCTGGCCGCCTGCCAGGTGGGTGGCGGCATCGAAGCCGGCCGGACCGGAGACCAGCACCGTCACGCCCGCCAGCGGCAGGCGCGAGATGGCGTCGTAGACGATGCCGGTCGGCTTCAGGGCCAGGTTCTGCTGGGTGATTTCGTCATTGGCGGAGAGGGTCAGGTTGCGGATCGAGCGCGCACTGGCGTTGCCGGCGCCGCCGCCGGACTCCGGCGTGCCGGACAGGTTGGTGCCGGCCTTGCTGAACTCCAGCGCGAAGCCGGTGCCGGTTGGCAGGCCGGTCTGGGCATAGCCAGGGCACACCAGGTTGTCGAGCTGATACTGGCCTTGCGCATTGCTTTGCACGCTGCACAGCGACTGGCCGTTTTGCGACAGGGTCACGTTCCAGCCGGCCACCAGGGCGCCGGGCGCACCCGGCATCGGCTTGTCGCCCAGCGTGATGACGCCGCTGACAATCGGCAACTTCAGGCCCGGTACGGCGCGTGGGCGCAGGCCGAACAGGTAGCCGTCGATCTTGCCGCCCGACGAGGCCAGCAGCGCGCCGTCGATGCCGATGTCGGCAATGCTGGCCTGGAACGCCTGGGTGCCGAAGTTGGCGTTGTTGACCCTGCCGCCTGCGCTACCCGCGCGTTCCTGGCCGTCGGCGTACTGGGCGCCGTCGACGTCGGCCGTATTGCGCCGAAGCGTGTAGGTGCCTGCGCCAAGGCCGGCGAAGGCGAAGCTGCCGTCGGCGCCGCTGGTGGCCACGCTGCCGGCGCTGCCCGAGAGGGTCACGCGCACGCCGGACAGGCCGGCTTCGCCGCTGTCCTTCACGCCATTGTTATTGGCATCGACATACACAAAGCCTTGCAGGGTGCCGGTGTTTTGCTCGCCGAACAGGTAGCCAGTGCCGGCCGCGCCAGGAGCGACTACGATATTGGCGATCCGGTTGCGCGCGGCGCTGCCGTCGAAGCCGCCGTTGTCGACCGTGCCGCCGAGGCTGCCGGCGGTTTCCTTGCCGTCGGCTTTGTTTGGCGGCTGCACTTCGGTGATGCTGTAGGTGCCGCCTTTGATGTTGTCAAAAGCAAAGCGGCCTTCGCTGCCGGTGACGGTGCTCAGTTCCACCCTGGCGCCATCGATATCTGTGCCGTCGAGCTTGATGGTGACGCCGGCCAGGCCGGATTCGCCGCTGTTGTTGATGCCGTCGTTATTGCTGTCGGTGTAGACCAGCCCGGCGAGCGAGGCGCTCGGCGGCGGCGCGCGGGTGACGCTCACGGTGGTGGTGGCGGTCTTGCCGCTTTGCGCCGTCACCACGATGGTGATGGTATTGCTGCCGACCGCCAGCGCCACCGGCGCCGAGGCGCTGGCGCTGGCGACAAGCACGCCGTTGACGGTGACGCTGGCGCCGCTGTCGGCCACGGTCGGGGTGATGCTGATGCTGGCGCTCGCGTTGGGCACGGCCACGGCATAGGCGCTGGTGGCGCTGGAAAATGCCGGCGCCAGCGTACCCGCCGAGACGGCCAGGTTGGCGAACGCCGCGTTGTCCGACACGGCGCGCGTGGCGCTGATGGTGTAAGTCTTCACGCTGCCATCCTGGGCGGTGACGCTGACCACGATGCTGTTGTTGCCTGCCGCCAGTGCGATGGCTTGCGAGGCGCTGCCGCTGGCAACGGGCACGCCGTTGACGGTGACGCGCGCGCTGGCATCGGCCACGGCCGGGGTCACGCTGATGCTGCTGGTGCCGTTCGGCAGCGCCAGCGCATAGCTGGTCACACCCGGTGTAAAGGCCGGGGTGAGCGTGGCGCCCGGTACCGACAGCGCCGCCAGGTCGGCATTGGAGGCGGCCGCGCGCGTGACGCTGATGCTGTAGGTCTTGCTGCTCAAGCCATCCTGCGCCGTGACCACGACCGTAATCAGGTTGGCGGCGGTGAGCAGGGCGATCGGGGCCGAGGCGCTGCCGCTGGCAACCGCCACGCCGTTGACGGTGATGCTGCCCGCCGCTGCGCTCGGGGTGACGGTCAGCGAGCTGGTGGCGGCGCCGACGCTGGCGCTGTAGGCGGTGGTGGCGGGGCTGAAGGCCGGCGCCAGCGTGGCGTTCGACAGGCTCAGGCCGGTCAGTTCGGCAACCAGCGGCGCGGCGCGGGTGACGGTGACGGTGTAGGTGTTGGTGGTCACGCCATTTTGCGCGGTGACGACCACGGTAATCACATTCGCGCCGACGTTCAGCGCCAGCGGGGCCGATGCGGCGCCGCTGGCGGTGGCCACGTTGTTGACGGTGATGGTGCTGTTGGCGGCGCTCGGGGTGATGGTGATCGAGCTGGTCGTATTCGGCACGCTGGCCGTGTAGGCCGTGGTGGCGCTGGCAAACACCGGGGTCAGGGTGCCGCCCGAGATCGTCAGCGCGGACAGGTCGGCATTCGACGAGACGTTGCGGGTCACGTTGATGGTATAGCTGCGTGGGGAACCATCCTGCGCCGTGACCGTGACGGTGATGACGTTGGCGCCGGTGTTCAGGGCAATCTGACCCGAGGCCGCGCCGCTGGCGACCGCCACGCCGTTGACGGTGACCGATGCGCTGCTCTCGGCCACGGTGGGGGTGACAGTGACCGAGGCGCTCGCATTCGGCACAGTGGCGGTGTAGGCTTGCTGGGCCGCGCTGAACACCGGGTTCAGGGTGCCGCTCGACAGGCTCAGGGCCGCCAGGTCGTTGTTGGCCGAGATCGCGCGGGTGACCGTGACGGTGTAGGTCTTGGTGGAGCTGTTTTGCGCCGTGACCACGATGGTGACCGTGTTCGAACCGGTGTTCAGCGGGATCGGGCCGGAGGCGTTGCCGCTGGCAACGGCCACGCCGTTGACCGTAACGGTGGCGTTCGGCTCGTTGACGGTCGGCGTGACCGTGATGGCGCCGGTGGCTGCCGCGACCCCCATTGTGTAGCTGGTGGTTGATGGCGCGAACGCCGGGGTCAGGGTGCCGCCCGAGAACGCCAGGGCCGACAGGTTGGCGTCGCCCGAGGCGGCGCGGGTCACCGTGACGGTATAGCTGGTGACGGTGCTGCCATCCTGCGCCGTGACGGCGACCGTGATGGTGTTGGCGCCGACCGCCAGCGCGATCGGGGCCGAGGTGTTGCCGCTGGTGACGGCCACGCCGTTGACCGTGACGCTGGCGGTGGCGTCGCTCACGGTCGGGGTGACTGCGACCGAGGTGGTGGCGTTGGCCACGCTGGCCGTGTAGCTGGTGGTGCCCGAGGCGAACACCGGGCTCAGGGTGCCGCTGGTGAGCGACAGCGCGGAGAGCGTGGCATTGTTGGACGGAAGCGCGCGGGTGATCGTCAGCGTGTAGGACTTGGTCGCACTATTCTGGGCGGTGACGACGACGGTGATCGTGTTGCTGCCCGGATTCATCGCGATGGCGCCGGAGGCGGCGCCGCTGGTGACGGCCACGCCATTGACGGTGATACTGGAAGTGCCGGCCGCCGCGGTGGGGGTGACCGTGATGCTGTTCGTGCCGGCGCCAATGGCGGCGACATAGCTGGTCGTGCCCGAGGCGAACACCGGGCTCAGTGTGCCGCTGGAGATGCTCAGAGCGGACAGATCGTTGTTGGACGAGGCGGCGCGGGTCACGGTGACGGTGTAGCTCTTTTGCGTGGTGCCATCCTGCGCCGTGACGACGGTGCTGATGGTGTTGGCGCCGACCGCCAGCGCAATCGCCCCGGAGGCGTTGCCGCTGCTAACGGCCACGCCGTTGACGGTGACGCTGGCGGTGGCGTCGGCCACGGTCGGGGTCACGGTGAGCGAGGTGGTGGCGTTGCCCACGCTGGCGGTGTAGCTGGTGGTGGCGGAGGCAAAGCCGGGACTCAAGGTGCCGCTCGAGAGCGACAGCGCGGCCAGGTCGGCGTTGGTCGAAGCGGCACGGGTGACGGTGATGGTGTAGCTGAGCGGCGTGCCGTTCTGCGCGGTGACCGTGACGGTGATGGTGTTGCTGCCGACCGCCAGCGCGATCGCGCTGGAAGCGTTGCCGCTGGTGGTGGCGACGCCGTTGACGGTGACGCTGGCGGTGGCGTCCGCCACGGTCGGAGTCACCGTGATCGAAGTGGTGGCGTTGCTCACGCTGGCCGTGTAGCTGGTGGTGGCGGAAGCGAACACCGGCGCCAGCGTGCCGCTCGACAGGGATAGCGCGCTCAACTGGTTGTTGCTTGATGCCGCCGCGCGCGTGACGGTGGTGGTGTAAGGCTTGGTGGTGGTGCCGTCCTGGGCTGTGACGACGGTGGTGATCACATTATTGCCGACCGCCAGCGCGATTGCACCGGACGGGCTGCCGCTGGTCACGGCCGCGCCGTTGACGGTGATGCTGGCGTTGGCCTGCGACCTGGTCGGGGTGACTGTCAGCGAGGTGGTGTTGAACGGCACGCTGGCGGTGTAGCTGGTGGTGGCGCTGGCAAACACCGGGGCCAGGGTGCCCTGCGACAGGACCAGATTGCTCAGGTTGGCGTCGCTCGAGGGCGGCGCCGCGCGCGTGATGGTGATGGTGTAGGTCCTGGTGGTGCTGCCGTCGAGCGCGGTGACCACGGTCGTGATGGTGTTGGCACCCACATTCAGGGCAATGCTTCCCGAAGCCGCGCCGCTGCTGACATTGACGCCGTTGACGGTGACGGTCGCACCCGGGGTGTCGACGGTGGGCGTGACGGTGGTGCTGGCGATGGCGTTGGCGACCGAAAGGCTGTAGCTGGTGGTGCTTGCCGCAAACGTCGGCGAGAGGGTACCGGCCGATGCCAGCAGGTTGCTCAAGTCGGCATTGGTAGTCGGTTCGACGAACACGAAGCGATTGAAGGCTTCACCGAACAGCTTGGCTCCTTCGGTCGGAAAAGTCCTTCCGCCGTCGCTGGTGACACGAACTTCGTCGACGTTCTTGAATGCTGCCGGCAAGTTGATGGTCTTGATGACGCCGTCGTCAGGTATGGTGAATGTGTGGGTGGCGCCTGCGCCCATGCCGTTACGGTAGCCTGTCACGGTATAGTTCGCTTGCATGTAGCCCACATCTTGCACGTCGAAACTGGCGATACCAAACAAGCGGCTCGACTGGCTCTTGATGATCAGAGCGGCCACCGGGTTCTGTGTGTCCAGCGTCAACATGGACGCAACAGGGAAATTCTGATCGAGTGCGCTCATATCGACGTTGACGACGTTTCCGACCGGCGTGATGGCGTTATCGGAAAAGTAGATCCCATATTCGATATTCGGGATCGGGGTCTGGGATGCCGGGTGGCTGTCCAGGAACGTAGGCACATTAACCGCGTGGAATGGGGTGGTTGGACTCACCGACAAGGTACCGGCCACGCTTGGCAGCACGTGCCGGTATGCCGGGAAGCTCAACGCCGCGCTGCGTAGCGCGCCAGTGCGCGTTTCCAGCAGCCAGTCGCCGCCCTGCGCCGTGGCGCCGGTCAGGTTGGTCGAGGCCGCCACGCGGGCGCCGGTGCGGGCGGCGATCTCGCCGATGAAATCCTGCCCAGCCTGGCCTTGCGCCACGTTACAGCCATACAGCAAAATATCGGCATCGGCGCCCAGGGCCGCGCGAATCACACCCAGATCGGCACTGCGCATGCTCAACTGCTGCCGGTCGAGGTTCAGCGAGCCGAGCTTGAGTGCGCCCGGTCCGCCGTGCGACACGAGGTGCAGGCCGCTGATGCCGCGCCGGGTTGCGAGCGCCTGCGCGATCTGGCGCAAGCCATCCTGGCGGCCGTCGAGCATGACCACTTCCATGCCGGCGGTGGTCAACTGGCGGTAATCGGCAAGATTATCTTCGACGAACAGGATCTGTTTTGCCGGCTGGTTTGACGCGGCGCTGGCGGGCGGCCCTGAAACAAACAGAATGGCGCAGATGCATGCCATGAAAAATACCCGCCACCAGAGTGGCGCGGGAAAGGACGTCGGCACGGCAGAATTGCTCATGTTTTCTTCTTTCAAGGGCACGGATGCCAATCTCCACGTTCGGGAAACCCTCACGACGCGGTGCGGCAGTCGACAATTAGCAGGTGTTGATACATCAGGTACGGCAGATATTCAGAGAAGGGGCCGGTCGGCCCGTTATTACGGTAGTCGTGATGCGCGAAGCGATGCAAAAGGCAGGGTATTGCCTTGGCTTTCCCGCCAGGCGGCGGGAATCAAACGATGGCTCGGATAATTATCCAAAGAAACTAAGAGTCCGCCTAGCTATTTGATCTGCATCGTGACTTTTATGACAATTTTTCGCCAAAAAGCTACAACGGCGGCCTCTACTGCTGCGCCATGCGCTGCATTTCCAGGGTGTTGTAGCGCTGCGCGAGCCGCATGCGCGCTGCGGCGCCGGCAGCGGGCGCCAGATCCAGGGGCGCCGGATCGCCGTCGAAACGCGCACGCGGCTGTTTCGCATGGAAACCGGCGCGTTGACGCAGCAGTTCGGCTTCCTGCGCGCCGCAGCCGATGCCGAAGCGGGGCAGCAAGGACGTGGCGACCAGCAGCGGCAGGGCGGCGTAATTGAGCAAGGTGAGCTCGGCCGCATGGGCGAGGGCGGCGTCGAAGAAGCCTTCCAGCACATGCGCCGCGTAGCCGTCCAGGTCGCCGGGAGCCAGGCCGCCTGGCGCCGGCGGCAGCAGGGCCGGATGCAGCAGGCCCGGCACCATTTGCGGTCCGCGCTGGCGCTGGTGCGAGGCCAGCACGGCGCCGGGCTCGCGGTACAGGAACAGGCAGGGCGTGTCGGGAAACGCCAGGCGGATCAGTGGCAAACTGTGAATGTGCCAGCAGTCGAGCTTGACGAAAAAATGCGTTTCGTCGCCGAAGCGGCGCTGGCCCAGCGCCTGCACGGCCTGGCGCAGCAGGACTGCCGTGGCGGCCGGGGTGTGCGCCTCGTCGTGGTGGCGTCGCAACAGCGCGTCGACGATGGGCGGCTCCGACATGACTACGCACTGCGGCAGGGCCGCCAGCATCTGGGTCAGCAGGGTGGAGCCGCAGCGCGAGACGTGGAAAAAGAAGGCGTCCGGCGCCAGCGCGGGACCGGTGGTGTCGAGCGCGGCCGCCGGCGTGTCGCAGCGTTTGCGTTGGGCGGGAACTTGTCGGGCCAGTGTGTTGTCGAAGAAGGGATCGGTAAAGCGCAGCGTGTCCGCGTGGCGCCACGACACCCGTAGCGGCGTGCCGGCCGCCGCCACGGGGAACCAGTGCCGCATCGGCATGCCGGCATGCCAGGCCACGGCGTCCGCGCGCAGCAGCACGCGTTCGCGCGCGTTGAAGGCATTGTTTTTCGTGAGGAACGCCGGCGGCCTCGGGACGAAGCCGGCATCCTTGAACAGCTGCGCCAGCCAGTCGTTGCTGACGCAATCGACAATCAGATGCACGCGCGGCAGGGCGCTGGCGTTGTGGACGGCATGGCGGCAGCTGGCGTCCAGATACCAGGCGTGGCCGGCGCTGAAATGCACCGCTTCGCCATCGACCGTGAACAGTACCTCGGGCGCGGTCACGATCGGCACGTGCAGCCGGGTCAGGCCTTCCTGCAAGGCGGTGCCGGGATCGCGGTGTTCCTTGATGACGGCGCCCGGCGCCAGCGCCATCAGCCGCACCGATTGCTTTTCGCAGGCGAGGCTGTCGATCACCCGGCGCAGGTAGGGGCAGCGCTCAAGTACCGGTGTGTCGCGGTAGGGCTCGCCATCGACCGGCATGATGTGGCGCGCGCTGCCGCCTGCCGAGCGCAGGGGAACGCAGGACCAGCCGTTGTCGTAGGCGCCGGTGTTGAAATGGGCGATCCACTCGTCGGCACCCAGTTTGTCCAGTTCTGCCTGCATGCGGGCAATGTCGAACGCCAGCGGCAGGCGCAGCCATGCGCTGGGCGCTGTTGCGTCCTCCGCCGCAGACCCTGGCGCGGCGCTGGCGGCGGCGCTCATGGCGCGCTCCAGCGCATGCGCCGCTGCACCTGATCGCTGGCGACGGTCTCGAAACCGAGCCGCGCATACAGGCGGGCGGCGTCCTCGTTGGTGTGCAGCACGCTGAGCGTGAGCGCCAGGCCGCGCGCAGCGGCCGCGCCTTGCAGCGCGCGCAGGACGGCGCTGCCGTGTCCCTGTGCGCGGGCATGCGGCACCAAGGCCAGGTCGACCAGGTGCAGCCGGTCGGCTTGGGCGTCGGTCACCAGGCGGCCGATGGGCTGGCCGGTGCACTCCACGATGGCGTAGTCGGCGTGAGGGAAAACGGTGCGATAGCCCTGGCCTTGCATCTGCTGCTGCATGGCGATCAGTTGCGCGATGACGGCCGGCGCGGCCGCCAGTGCTGCCAGGTCGTGGCGCGTGCTGGCATACAGAGCGGAAAGGAAGGCGTGGTCGTCGTCGCCGATGGCACGCAAAAGAAGCGGGGCGGGCAGGGTGAACACAATTCTCCGTGATTATTTGCTATGCTTTCGGGACACAAAAGGGGGAGCCGGATGACCGTTTCAATAGAACAATTCACGAGTGCGCTCGACAGCGCGTTCATCGCCCACACCGCCGCCGGCACGATTGTCCTGACCCTGGTCGAGGCCACCGAACTGCTGCGGCGCGGCTTGCCCGAGCAGTTCCGCACGCCCATGACCCTGATCTTCAGCGGTCCGCCGGCGCCGGTACTATATGACGATCATTATGTGCTGGACCACCCGGAACTGGGGCGCCACCAGTGGTTCATGTCGCCCATTTCGTCGCTGGCGTCGCTGCCCGGCAGCGCCGGCCCGGCCGGGCAGCGCTATCAGGTGGTGTTTGCCTGACAGCGGTGTGCGCCCTGCTTAGTTGCGGCTCGGGAAAATTCCCTCGACACAGATAATGTACTGCACGCCGACGAACGGCGGCACGGTCGGAATCTGCCCGGTGACGTTGACCGTGACAGGCGCCTGCAACGGCGTGCCCGAGCCGGTATTGTCGACTGTGACGGTGCCGCCGCTAGCGCCGCCTCCGGTGATCGTGGCCGCGTTCAGGGCGACCGTGCCTTTACCTGCGTCGGGACGGTACATCAGCGGCTGGTTCGGGCCGCCGGCCTTGCCTGCGGCCAGGTAGCTGTCCCGCGCCGCTTGCGAGGTGGTGGCCACATCGGCACTGACGTGCACGGTGGCGGCAGACCCGCCGCCACCGGCGGCAAACGTTGCCGTATGGTTGTGCGCAGGCAGGTTGGCCACGGTCAGGGTGACGGCGGCCGCGCCAGTGCCGTTGAGCACGGCGGTGAAGGTCGCGTTGCCGGCGACGGTGCCCATGTCGGCCGGAATGCGGCCGGTCGCGCCGAGGGCGGCGCCGACGGCCACACGGCCGCGCAGGTCGGGCAGGGCGAAGGTGTTCTGGCCGTCACCGCCGTAGGTGGTGCCGATCAGCGAAAACAGGGCGCTGTTCTGGGCAATGCTCAGCAACTGGCCGGCGCAGGTCATGAAACCACGGGGCGCGAACGGGAATGCGACGGGTACGATAGTGCCTAAGAACATCTCCATGATTTTTCCTTTTAAACGTAGCGAAACGATAGGTAAACAGGGTGTCAGATGCGGCGAGCCGGGTCTTGCAGGACAGGCAAAGTGATAGTAAATCATATTTTGCTATGAAGACACGTTTGCTATTCGATGCCGCCCTGATGTTGCTCGCGCCCATCGCTGGTGGCCTGCTTGCACGCGCAACTGGACAAGGAGAAAAGGGCCCGATATAATGCGGCCTCTTTTCCCTGATAGCTCAGTTGGTAGAGCGACGGACTGTTAATCCGCAGGTCCCTGGTTCGAGTCCAGGTCGGGGAGCCAGAATGCGAGAGGCCACGTTGAATCAACGTGGCCTTTTTTGTTTTGTGGGCGGTTGTGCACTTGTGGTTGCCTAAATACAACGACTGATAGTTATATTTCTTGCTTGTTTGCAATCGCGGCCCGTATCATCCCGCTTGGTAAATACGCAGCATTGTGCGCGTTACCTCGAACCCACATACAAAAATACCATGAAAAAAATTGCATTCGTGATCGCTGCGGCGATTGCTTCCCTGAGCTCGGCCCAGGCACAGACCCAGGCGAGCGCCGCCAACCCATTGCGCTTCGTCGTTGGCGCCGGCCTGACCGCCGGTGGCGACAAGCTCGCTACCGCTGAATACAGCAACGGCGGCTCGATCGATGTGCGCGCCGGCGGCATGCTTGCCTTCCTCGCTGGCGTCGACTACCGCGTCAATCAACAGTTCTCGTTCCAGGGCACCGTGGGTTTCCACGTCGACCAGGCCAGCGCCAAAAATGGCGACGTGACCTTCAAGCGTTTCCCGATCGAAGTGCTGGCGTACTTCCACCCGAGCGACAAGATGCGTGTCGGCGGCGGCGTGCGCTATGCGTCGAGCCCTAAATTGAACGGCGACGGCTTCGGCGCCGGCGTGTACCAGGAGTTCGACAACACGGTTGGCGCCGTGATCGAAGGCGAATATTTCTTCAGCCCGAACGTGGGCCTGAAGCTGCGCTACGTCAAAGAAGAGTACGAATCGAACTACTCGTACCGCGGCCGCACCTTCACCGAAAAGACCAAAGGCGACCACGTCGGCGTTTTTGGTAATTTTTACTTCTAAAATTCCTGTGGGGCCTATATAATATGGCCTCTTTTCCCTGATAGCTCAGTTGGTAGAGCGACGGACTGTTAATCCGCAGGTCCCTGGTTCGAGTCCAGGTCGGGGAGCCAGAATTTGAAAGGGCCCGCAAGCAATTGCGGGCCCTTTCTCGTTAACGCCGTGTTTTCGCGCATCAGGGCGACGAGCTGGGGGACGTTCCCGCATGCTGTGGGCGGTAGCCTGGTCCGCGAGCAGGCCTGGCGTATCCGAAGCAGGACATGCCGCTCGCGCAAGGACAGGAGCTCAACGTTGTACATCCGGACGTTTATCTGTCCTGATTTTCCCCTGAGGGATCGATCAGGCAATCGAGACAGACGGGGCATACGCGTTCCAGCACTTTCCTGGCTTGCAGGATGAGAAGTCGATCATTCAGCTGCTCCAGCTCCTTGTTCCTGTCTTTAAGTACGACAACGGACTGATTCGAAGGCATGCCAAATTTTTCAAGAAAAGCAGAATCCACCACATATTCCAGATCGTGTCCGCCAAAATTCCAGCAAAGGTAGTGAATTTTGTCGCGGGACACCGCCCGGTTGTGTGAGATTGCCTCAGCCAATCCGGGAGATGTCCATACGAAATAGTGATCCGCGTGTTTCTCACACCGTTTTTTACCAAAGAACATTGAGTCGGATTCTTTTCAGTATTTGCGCTGCAAGCGATGTTTCTTCTGCATGTTCAGGTCGTCTGACGTGACGACCATACGAAGGTCGCACACGCCGCGTTTTGATGACATATCAATTGCGTGGAAGCACCCCGTCAAGGCAGTCCCGGCAGCCGTCCCCCACTGCTTGTCTGATTTTACGACAAGAACCTGGTCGTTGAGCTGACTGGACGATGTATCTCTGTCTTTCAGGATCAGCATGGAAAGGTTGGCAGGGAATCCAAGTTGCTCTAAAAAATCCGCATTCACAGGAACCTGATGACTTCCGTCGACTGAGTTAAATTGAATGTGCCGAATGTCTGCGCGACTCACCGGTTGCATGCTTTTAGCTGTCGCCACGAACTTGGGTGAAGTTGATGCTTAGCCATAAGCCCGGGTTTCTCGCAACAGGATCTGCCCATGACGATCAATTCCTCATCTCCTGGCCTCCTGCCCTCTTCACATCGCAAACGTAAGTCACGCAGCTTCCCTTTCTGATGTCGTAGACTGGTTCCGTTCGCTCAGGCCCTTTCTTCTTCAAATGCCAGATTTGCACCTCCCGCCCTTGGCTTGCCGGAACTATACAGGGCCTTGACGTCGGATGGTTTAAGTTCGGCTTGTCGCCGAAAAAGCGCATGATCACCGATCCTCGTCCAGTTCTCTGCACTGCGGTCCGCTGGGAGAAATGATGGGCGAAAAGAGCGCCCAGATCGATTGTCAGACTGAAGACGTTGTCAACTTTGTGGGAAATTACCCGCCGCAAATTCCGCCCGGATAGTAATCCGCGCAATTTTACGAAAAACCTTTCTGCCATCCAGTCGGTGTGGCGGCACAGGGATTTTTCTGCTGCAATAGCAAGGATTTATGAAGCCCGGCTTGCTGGAGGTAGTATGGCGTCAAGACATAAAGGACATACACTCTTCATTTCTTTTGATATTTTTCCGATGAGCAACCTATCGTTAAGCTGTTTTTTAGCTGTATCCCTATCTATCAGCAGCACGACGGAATGGTTCACAGGAAGCCCGAATTTTTCAAGAAGAATTGAATCTACTGCGTATTCAGAAATTTTTCCCAATGAACTGATGTGAAGGTATCGAATTTCCTCGGGAGCGAGAGATTGATTGCCTAAAATCGCCGCAGCTAATCTGGGCGAGGTTGATACGAATGAATTATAGCCGTGCTGTTCACAATGCATTGGCCCCATGCTTCTATAGTCCATTTCTCATCAAATGATTGCTCCGCCGGCTTCCTTTGGCATGATATTGGTTCTGAAGACAACATCAAAACGCCCACCATATGAATATTATCGGACGCTACCTGATCATGCAACGCTGGTGTGTAATCCAGCATAAATTGATGCCTGGACTGGCCTGACCTGCACCTTGACTGTACGGGAGTCCCACACGCTGTTTTTTGGTTCAATGCGGCGGAAGCTGGTATGGATTGTCTGTATTCAATAACTCGTGAAGACACACAGAGCATACCCATTTCAGCTCCTTCCTGATCTTCAGGAGAAGTATCCTGTCGTTCAGTTGCATGGCGGATTTGTCTCTGTCTTTCAAGCGTACGACCGCATGATTTACGGGAAGTCCAAGTTCTTCAAGGAAGCCAGCATCGACTGTGGTTTCAAAAATCATTCCGTCTGAATCAGTCTGAAGGATTCGAAGTTCTTCAGCGGACACGGATTGATCGTTTTCAATCGCGGCAGCCAGCTTTGGTGACGTAGTGATAAACCACTGAATATGGTGTTTTTTGCAAGGCGCACGTTTTCCCATGATGTTACTGTTTGCCCCTTAATATATATTTTAACTTTCCACCTGGGTCTTCCGGGATCTTCAATCCCCCAGCGCTCATGACATCGCAAACGTAAGTGACACAACTTTGTGTCTTGACGTTGTACATGGGCCCCATCTTGTTCGCATTCGCTTCCTGGTACGCTTGCGCCGCTTTGGGATTGGGAAGGTCGAAACTGTACGTTTTCGCCACCTTGGGAAGGCCATCAGGGTCGGTCGTCGACATTGTCGGCGTGCCAGGCGCGCCTACTTGTTCGGAGTGTATCGTTTTCCCGTCAACGGTTACTTTAACTGTGTAGTGCCCATACGCATTGTTGTCTGCTGGATGTCGTCTTTTTGCACAGCGGCCTGCTGGCTTAGCCCGCCTCAAGCTTTGCGCGTTGGGGCGGCGCATACTCGGCCCTTCCCACCGTTTTCCGGAGTATTTTCATGGATGTCGCGCGCAATCGTCATACCGACGAGCTGGTTGAAGCTGAAGAATTATGGGACATGGATGTCGTCGACAAGGAAGCCTGGATCTGCCGCGGCTGTCCGACCCAGGTTTATCCGGCCTCGTACGATGCGGCGGTCAACAAGCGCCGCCCGTATTTCACCCTCGGGCGCATCAACCGCCATGCCGAGGGCTGCGCGGTCGATGCGGAACACGCTATCGTCAGCCGCGGGCGACAGGAGCGGGTCGGCAACAGCGACGGCTTTCCGATGCCGTTTCCGAGCAAGCTGGTGCTGGATCACGAGCCTGCCGGCGCGGCCGCCGGCCCGGTCAAGTCAGCGTTCGCCTCCAGCACCCTGGCCGCCGTGCACGCCGCCGCCCGCGCCTCGGTGCAGACGCGCCACCACGGCCATACGATCAAGACCATTCGCCCCGCCTGCCGCACCTTCATCAATTTCCCCAACGACCGCGAATACCTGCCGCTCGAGATTCCCGGCGTCTGGGGCAAGACCTATGCCCAACTGTTCTGGTTCATTCCCAACAAAAAGCCGGCCTTCTTCACCAATCCGCATCACCTGTTCTACGCGCCGATCCGCTGGAAGGAGGCGCCGGCGACCAGCGAGGCCCATTGCGAGCTGATCCTGAACGCCGGCGAATGGGACAGCGCCGCGCGCCGCTACCTCAGCCTGTGCCGCCTGCGGGTCGACTGGTCCGGCTGGAGCCCGGCGCGCCGCAACACCTTGCTGCACGAAATCAACACGGCGCGCGCGGAAGCCGTCGAGCAGGCCCGCCAAGACAGCCAGATCAAGGGCTGGATGTTTTTTGTGGGAACCCAGGACCGCGACGACCCGTCCTTGTTCCACGTCGACGACGAACGCTTCATCTGCGCCCTGGCCGCCCGCATGAGCTGGCCGGAACGCCAACTTGCGCACGCCTGAGCTGCATCATGCCCGCGCGCCGCCACGCGGCTAGCCTGAAGCGTTGATCGACAGTCTGGAGGCGGGCGGCATGAACCTGATGACATGGAATATCCAGCGCGGGCGCACCCCGGGCGGCGCATGCAGCATCGCCCGCACGGCCGCGAGCGTGCGCAGCGTGGCCGATGCCGACGTGATTTGCCTGCAAGAAGTGTCGAGCGGCTATACCGACATGCCCGGCTGCGATGGCGCCGACCAGTTTGCGCTGCTCGCGCACGCTTTTCCCGGCCATGTGCCGGTGGCGGGCCTGGCCTGCGACACGGCGGGCGAGGGCGGCGGTCCGCGCCGCCTGTTCGGCAACATGATCCTGTCGCGCTACCCGGTGCTGCAAGTGCTGCGCCACGCCTTGCCGTGGCCGGCGGACCCCACGGTGATGAGCATGCAGCGCATCGCGCTCGAAGTCACGCTCGACACGCCGCTCGGCCTGATCCGGGTGACCACCACCCACCTCGAGTATTTTTCCCGGTTGCAGCGCAACGCCCAGGTGCAGCGCCTGCGCGACCTGCAGCGCGAGGCGGTGGCGCATGCGGCCAGCCCGCGTGCCGGCGCGGTTGCCGGTCCGTTCGCCGCCATCCCGCGCGCCCGGGCGGCCGTGCTCGCCGGCGACTTCAACTTTTTGCCCGGCTCCTGGGAATATCATTGCCTGCAAACACCTTTCGACGATGGCACGCCGGCCTATGCCGACGCCTGGCCGCTGCGCCATCCCGGCCAGGCGCACGCGCCCACGGTCTGCCTGCACGACCACCCGGGCCGCCCGGCCGATCCGTTCACCTGCGACTTCATGTTCGTGAGCGCCGACCTGGCGCCGCGCGTGGATGCGTTGCAGGTGGCGCCGGACGACTTCGGCCCCGACCACCAGCCGCTGCTCCTGCGGCTGGCTTGATCGCGGTCGGAACGGGCGCGCACGGTTGATAACTTGTTGCATTCAACACAGCTTGTCCTCATGTAAAATATAACGACATTTATGTTATAGCAATACACATGATCGACGACAAATCCTACCCCTGTTCGGTACTGCTGATAGACGATGAGGCCTTTGCACAGGACTTCATCTCGCACTGCCTCGAAGGTTGTACCGACGTGGCATTGCGCTATGCATCGCAGTCCGAGCGCGTGGTTGAGCTGGCGCTGGAGGTCGATGCGACCGTGGTGCTGGTCGACCTGCGCATGCCGGGGGTGGACGGGTTCGACGTGATCCGCCTGCTGCGCCAGCACCGCGATACCGAGCATTTGCCGGTGATTCTGCTGTCGTCGGAAGAAGACGCCGACATCAAGGCCCGGGCCTTTGCCACCGGCGCCAACGACTACCTGGTCAAGTGGCCGGACGGACGCGAACTGGCCGCGCGCGTGCGCTACCACAGCGCCGCCTACATCGCCCGCAAGCAGCGCGACGAAGCGTTCGTGTCGCTGCGGCGCAGCCAGGAAGAACTGGCCGCCAGCCAGTCGGCCCTGCACCAGGCGCAAAAAATGGAAGCGATCGGCCAGCTGACCGGCGGCGTGGCGCACGACTTCAATAACGTGTTGCAGATCATTGGCGGCAACCTGCAGTTGCTCAAGCTGCTCGGCGGCGTGAGCGAAAGCGCGCGCACCCGCATCGATATTGCGCTGGCCGGGGTGGAGCGCGGCGCCAAGCTGTCGGCCCACCTGCTGGCGTTCGCCCGGCGCCAGCCGCTGCAGGCGGTGGTGGTCAATCCTGGTACCGTGCTGCGCGACATGGATGAAATGATGCGCCGCGTGCTCGGGCCGCGCGCGGTCATCCATACCGACATCGAAGAACAGCTGTGGAGCACCACGGTCGATCCGAGCCAGTTGAACAACGTGATCCTGAACCTGGCCATCAACGCGCGTGACGCCATGGCCGACGGCGGCACCCTGACCATCCGCGCCGCCAACGTGCCCCTGGGTTCGCAAGTCCTGTCGGAACTGGCCAGCGGCGACTACGTGATGGTGGAAGTGGCCGACACCGGCTGCGGCATGCCGGAAGCGGTAATGCAGCGGGCCTTCGAGCCGTTTTTCACGACCAAGCCGACCGGCCAGGGCACGGGACTCGGTTTGTCGATGGCGTATGGCTTCGTGAAGCAGTCGGGCGGCGAAATCCAGCTCAAGAGCGAACCGGGCGTGGGCACCAGCGTGAAGATTTTCCTGCAACGCAGCGCCAGCGAGCCGGAAGACGCCGAGGAACATGTGCAAGCGCCTTTGTTCGGTGGCCTGGAAACGATTCTCGTGGTCGAAGACGAACAGGACGTGCGCACCAGTACCGTCGAATTGCTCTCGGCGCTGGGGTATCAGGTGTTCGAAGCGGAAGACGCGGCGCATGCCGTGGAACTGATCGACGCGGGTACCAAGATCGATCTGGTGTTCTCGGATGTGATCATGCCGGGCAAATTGAGCAGCCTGGAATTGAGCGAAGTGGTGCGCACCAAGCTGCCATCGGCCCAGCTGCTGTTCACGTCAGGGTATGCCGAGGGCGTGCTGGCGCATGAAGGCAAGCTCGATGCCAAGGTCAATCTGCTGCAAAAGCCGTACAACGCCGACGTGCTCAGTGCGCGCATCCGGCATTTGCTGCGGCGGCGCAAGCCGGCCGGCGCGACCTCGCATTAAACCTTCGCCGGGCGCGCCGGGCCTCGTCAGTGCGGCTTGACGTAGCGGTACGACCCCGGCGGCGGTTCATTCAACACCGCCCAGAAAATCCCCAGATCCGCAATCGCCCGCACGAATTCCTCGAAGTCGACAGGCTTGACCACGTACGCATTGACGCCCAGCTCATAACTGCGCAGCAGGTCCTGTTCTTCCTTGGACGAGGTGAGCATTACCACCGGAATGCTTTTCAGGGCCGGCGTGCTGCGGATCTCCTTGAGCACTTCCAGCCCGTCGACCTTGGGCAGCTTGAGGTCGAGCAGTACCACGGTTGGATTACCGATCTGGCGCGCCGCGTGCTCGCCGCGGCACTTCAGATAATCGAGCGCCTCGGCGCCGTCGCGGGCGATGATGACTTCATTGGCCAGTTGGCTCTTTTCCAGCGCGATCAGCGTCAGTTCCAGGTCGTGCGGATTATCTTCGACCAGAAGGATGGGCTTTAACATGTCTTACTTACCTTAAATATTGAGTTCTTTGGGAATGCTGAAGTAAAACGTGGCGCCTTCGCCCGGCACGCCGGTGGCCCACACCCGCCCGCCGTGGCGTTCGATGATGCGGCGCACATTGGCCAGGCCGATGCCGGTGCCCTGGAAGTCTTCCATCCGGTGCAGGCGCTGGAACACCCCGAACAGCTTGTGCACGTAATCCATGTGAAAGCCGGCGCCGTTGTCGGCGATCGACATGATCCACTCCGCGCCCTCGTCGCTGGCGCGGATGGTGATCCTGGCGTGCTCTTTCTGGCTGGTGAACTTGACCGCGTTCGACAGCAGGTTGAACAGCGCCAGCTGCACGAAGGTGGGGTCGGCGCGCATGGCCGGCAGCGCGCCGATATCCCATTCGACCTGGCGCTGGCCGATGTCGAGCCCCAGTTTGTCGATGCAGGAGCGCACCAGGTCGCCCATCTGGATCAGGGTCGGACGCAGCGCGGCGCGGCCCATCTGCGAAAAACTGAGCAGGTCGTCGACCAGCTTGCCGGCCAGGCGCGCCGAATCCTTGATGTTGCGCAGGAAGCGCTGGCGCTTTTCCTGGTTCTCGCTGGCCGCCGGTTCGAGCAGCAGGTCGGAAAAGCCGACGATGTGGCGCAGCGGCGCGCGCAAGTCGTGTGAGACCGAATACGAAAACGCTTCGAGCTCCTTGTTGGCGCGCCCCAGTTCTTCGGCCAGTTCGGCCATCTGCTCGGCGCGTTCGAGCGCAATGCCCAGCAGCGCGCTGCGAAACTCGATCGCCATTTCGATCTCGCCGCCGTGCCAGGGCGCGCTGGTGCCGGTGATGGTTTCGCACCAGGTGGCGAAGCTGGTGCGCGGCGACAGCTGCGTCGGCGCGGCCGCGCCTTCTTTCTCATGCGGGTTGCCGGCCCATTCCACCGTGCGCACCACCTCCGGCCGGAACCACAGCAGGTAGTGCTTGTGGATGCGCGAGACCGGCATGGCCAGCAGGCCCGCGCAATTGCCGGCCAGGCCGGCCGCCGGCGGATACAGCGCCGCCAGGTGATCGGTGTGGAACACGTCGCCGTGGCAGTGCACATCGAGCCAGCCGACCAGTTCGCGGATCGCCTCTTCGCCGGGGGTGTCGCCGTAGGTCAGCACGCGCTCGTCGAACACAATGGCGGCGCCGCCGGCGCGCGCAAACTGCAGCAGGGCCGGAAACACGCTGGCCAGGTTGTCGATGAAGTCCGAGCCCTGGGTCAGGCCGGCCAGCATCGACACCATGATGCGGCGCACGTCGAGGCGGAACTGCAGTTCCCTGGCGTCTTCGCGCGACTCGATGCACATCGCCAGGATCTGGCCCAGCTGCTCGCAGGCGGTGCGCTTGTCGAAAGCGACCGGGCAGGGCGTCGCATGGTGGCATGAAATGAGCCCCCACAGCTTGCCCTTGACCATCAGCGAGACCGACATCGAGGCCAGCGTGCCCATGTTGCGCATGTATTGCAGGTGGATCGGCGAGACACTGCGCAGGGCGGCGAACGACAGGTCGTTGGCGGCCCCGGTGACCGGGTTCAGGGCCGGCACCAGGCGCGCCGGCGTGTAGTTGGCGTCCTGGATCAGGCGGATCCGGTTGAGCATGTACAGCTCGCGCGCCTGGCGCGGAATGTCGGACGCCGGGAAGCGCTGCCCCAGGTAGGACGGATAGCCGTCGTCACGGCATTCGGCCAGCACGTGGCCGTGGCCATCGTCGTCGAACTGGTACACCATGACCCGGCCGAAACCGGTGACGCGGCGGATTTCCTGGGCCGCCAGCGCACTCATGGCGCGCGTGTCGGTGCTGTCGCCGACCTTCAGCAGGAACTCGCCGACCTGGCGGTGCAGGTGGCGGAAGTCGGCGGCCGAGGCGCGCGCCACCGCTTCGAATTCGAGGATCAAGAGCGAATCATAGTAGTGCGCCAGCACGTCGAAGTGGCGCACCGGCCCGATTCCGAGGGTGCACAGGTACAGCGGGCGCTGGCCGATGTCGGCGGCGTCGATCTCGGGCGCCAGCTGAAGGCTGGCCTGCTCGCCGATCACCGCTTCCAGCGCCTGGCCGAGGGCGTGCGCGGGGTCGACCCCGATCATTGCGTCCAGATTGTCGCTGGCCTGGACCACGTGACGCGCGGGCGACAGCGCCAGCAGGAAACCATGCGGCTGGATGCTGCCGGGGAAGCGGATCGGTTCCTGTTCGCAGCTGGACAAATCGAGATCGGGAGTGACGGGAGTTGCCTGGCTCATGGAAGCTTCCTGGGCACGGGTCGGGGCGCCGCATTTTAAAAGCAACATTTTACTTCATACATTATCCCTTGCCACGCACATTAGCTGGCTTGATAACATGCCCGCTGCTAGAGCAGCGGATCGGTGGCTGCGGTGTTGGAGTGCAACATCGCTTTGATCCTGCGGATATGGATGTTCGATTGCTCCACGCGCTCGGCATACGATGGGCTGGCAGAGCCGTCCGCGCCCATTTTGACGAGCAGGTTCTTGTGCTCTTCGAACATGCGCAGGGCGACCCACAGGGTTTCCTCCATCTTGGCCGTCTGCTCGGCCAGCAGGGTTGCCGCCGTGTAGGCGTGTCCGGTATGGCAGCGGAAGCGTACATGGTTTCCAACTTTCATTTGCCACAGGACGCCGCCGCAGCCAGGACAGTTGAACGGCAACTGCGCACCAAGGAACTCGACCGATTCCAGGTCGCTCAACACGCGCTGGGCGATCCTGGCCTCGACGGCGATATCGTCGGGCACGCTGATGCGCGCGCCCCGCTCGCGATCGGCCAGCCTGGTGAGCAGGCTGCCCATCTCGGCCAGCGGCACGCAGTGATCGACCTTGACATGATTGAGCACGTTTTGCGGCATATCCGGGTAGGCCGCATCGGCCGGATCCTGGACCACGCAGGTGCCGCCGCAGCGCCGGATCACTTCCATGCCCGAGGTGCCATCGTCCAGGTAGCCGGTGAGGATGACGCCGATGACCCGGTTGCCGAATTCAACGGCGGCGGAACGGAACAGCGGGTCGATCGCGGGCCGCGCCCGGTTCTCGCGCGCGCCTTTGGTGACCAGGGTTTTCGATTCCGAGATCATCAGATGGTGATCGGGCTGGGCCAGGTAAATGCAGCCGCTCTTGATCACGCCATGCTGGATGGCTTGCTTGCACGGCAGATTGCCCTTGTCGGCCAACATGCGCAACACGGCGTCGTTGGAACTGGTCGCCGCCATGTGATAGACGATCAGGATGGCAGCCGGGAAATCGGCCGGCAGTTGCGCCACCAGGGCGCCCAGCGCCGCCAGCCCGCCAGCGGAGGCGCCGATCACGATGACCGGAAAGTCGCTGCGCCGCGTCGTGGAACCCGCCTTCGCCATCTTTTTCGTCGTTGCTGCCGTCATACGATTCCGATCTTTGCCAAGGCAGGTGCGCCGTTGGCAATCATGCCACACAAGCGGTCCCGGTAGCGCGCACGAGCGCGCTGACAAGTACGCGCCCGTACCATGTTGCCGGGCGCATGATAGACTCGCTTCCTCTCACCGGACCGGTTTCCCGACCATGTATTTCCCATGCCGCCATCGACGACGACACTGCGCCTGATCCTGGGCGACCAGCTCAATCCCCTGCACAGCTGGTTTGCCGAGCTCCGCGCCGATGTGCTCTACGTGCTCATGGAAGTGCGCCAGGAAACCGACTACGTGCATCACCACGCGCAGAAGATCATCGCCATCTTCGCCGCCATGCGCGCCATGGCGCGCCAGCTCGAACAGGGCGGCCACCGCGTGCATTACCTGCGCATCGACGACCCTGCCAACCTGCAATCGATCCCCGCCAACATCGACGCGCTACTGGCGCATTACGGCGCCAGCGGCTTCGCATACCAGGAGCCGGACGAATACCGGCTCGATGCGCAACTGGCCGAGTACGCGGCGCAGTTGCCGGCGCCCGGCAGCATGGCCGGCAGCGAACATTTTTTAACGGCGCGCGACGAGGCCGGCCGCATCTTCGCCAAGCGCGCGCAGTGGCTGATGGAGTATTTCTACCGCCAGATGCGGCTGGTGCACGGGGTGCTGGTCGAACCGGGCGGCAAGCCGGCCGGCGGCCAGTGGAACTTCGACCACGACAACCGCAAGCCGTGGCGCGGCACGCCGCCGGAGCCGCTTGATGCGCGCGCGCAGCACGACCACTCGGCGCTGTGGGAGAGCATCAAGGCCGCCGGCGTGGCCAGCTTCGGCCGTCCCGATGCCGCCCGCATCGTCTGGCCGCAGGACCGCGCCGAAGCGCTGACCCACCTGGACGCCTTTATCCAGCATGGCCTGCCGCATTTCGGCGACTACCAGGACGCGATGCACACGACGGCCACGCGCCTGTTCCATTCGATGCTCTCGTTCGCCCTCAACACCAAGATGCTGCACCCGCGCGAAGTGATCGCCGAAGCCGAAGACGCCTGGCGCGCCGGCCACGCGCCGCTGCACGCGGTGGAAGGCTTCATCCGCCAGATCCTCGGCTGGCGCGAGTACGTGCGCGGCGTGTACTGGGCCAATATGCCGGGGTACGAACGGCACAATGTGTTCGGCCACGACACGCCGCTGCCGTCCTGGTTCTGGGACGGCAAAACAAAGATGCGCTGCCTCGGCCACGCCATCGGCCAGTCGCTCGACGACGCGCACGCCCACCATATCCAGCGCCTGATGATCATCGGGAATTTCTCGCTGCTGGCGGGCCTCGACCCGCACCAGGTCCATGAGTGGTACCTTGGCGTGTATGTCGACGCCTTCGAGTGGGTGGAGATGCCCAACACGATCGGCATGAGCCAGTTCGCCGACGGCGGCCTGCTGGCGACCAAGCCGTACGTCTCGAGCGCGGCCTACATCGACCGCATGAGCGACTACTGCAAGGGCTGCCACTACGACAAAAAAGCGCGCCTGGGCCAGACGGCCTGCCCGTTCAATGCGCTGTACTGGGATTTTTTCGAGCGCAACGCGGAGCGCCTGGCGGGCAACCAGCGCCTGGGCATGGTGTACCGCAACCTGTTCAAGATGGACGATGAGGCGCGCGCGGCCTGCGCCGAGCAGGCGGCGTCGCTGCGGGCGCGGCTGGAACAACTTTGACTGTCGGTTTACAACTTTACGGGACCTTGAATCAAGCATGACATTACATATCGAAACCCCGCTGATCGCCTCGTCGGCCATGGGCGGCAAGAACGGCCAGACGGTCTGGCTCAAGATGGAAGCGCTGCAGCCGAGCGGCTCGTTCAAGTTGCGCGGCATCGGACACGCCTGTGAAGAATACGCGCGGCGCGGTGCCAAACGCTTCATCTCTTCGTCGGGCGGCAATGCCGGCCTGGCGGTCGCGTGCGCGGGGCGCCAGCTTGGCGTGCCGGTGGTGGTGGTGGCACCCGAAACAACCAGCGAGCGGGCGCGCGAACTGATGCGGCGCGAACAGGCCGAGGTCTTCGTGCACGGCGCCTCGTTTACCGAAGCGAACGCGCTGGCGCTGTCGATGGTGGGCGAGCGCGACGCCTTCATCCACCCCTTCGACGATCCTCTGCTGTGGACCGGGCACGCCACCATGATCGACGAAGTGGCGCATGCGGGCGTGACGCCCGACGCGGTGGTGCTGTCGGTCGGCGGCGGCGGCCTGATGTGCGGCGTGATCGAAGGCCTGCGCCGCAACGGCTGGGACAAGGTGCCGGTGATCGCCGTCGAAACCGACGGCGCCGATTCGCTGGCGCAGTCGATCGAGGCCGACACGCGCATCGAACTGCCGCGCATCGCCAGCATCGCCACCTCGCTCGGCGCGCGCCAGGTGGCGCAGGCGGCGTTCGACTGGACCCACAAGCATCCGATGAACAGCATGGTGGTGACCGACCAGGCGGCGGTGGCGGCCTGCATCCGCTTCATGGACGAGCACCGGGTGGTGGTGGAGCCTGCCTGCGGCGCCTCGCTGGCGGTGGTCTACGCCGGCCACCCCGAACTGGCCGGTTTCAAGAACCTGCTGGTGATCGTGTGCGGCGGCGTGACCGCCACCGTGGCCCAGTTGCAGGACTGGGAACGCACGCTGGCCGCGTCATAGTCAGTACCTTATCGTCCGTACCTCATAGTCCGTACAAAATGGCCGCCACCGCATCGTAGATCGGATACACGCGCGGCCCCGCCTTGGGCCAGCCGATCATGTCGAAGTGGTCGTAGCCCTTGTAGTTTTGCAGGAAGTTCCAGCTGCCGCGCACCGGCGTGCCGTTGTAGTCGCGTACCGGGTGCCCGTTCGGGGCGCGCATGCTGACTGTGTTGACCACGCCATCGTTGCCGAACCAGCTGGCGTCGACCGGCACCCGGCCAAAGCCCGCCATGGTGTACGAGCCCATGCCGCGCCGCCCGGCCGAGGGAATCACCCATTCGCCCGCATACGGGCGCGTGAGCGACGCCATGTCGGCGCGCGGATACTGGAAGGCCGGGTTCTGCAACGGGAACAGCAGGCGGTCGGTGTTGTTGCAGCATGCGCTGCCGGCCTCGGTCGCCTGGTTGCTGATCGAGAAGTAGTACACCGACGGCGAGGTCTTGGCCCAGGCGTTGAAGGTACGCGCGCCGTCTGGCGTCATTTCGGCCTGGGCCGAGTCGAAATTATCCTGGTCCCAGAAGGGCGCCGCCATCACGCGCTGGTGGTAGGCCGCCGACGGCTCGGCCGCGCCGCTGCGCAGGCCGAACTGTTCGAGCCCGAGGTCGTGCGCCGCTTGCGTGACGTTGCCGCCGTTGGCGATGGCCGCGATGCCGGTCGCCAGCTGGGTGAGCGCCGCGCCGCTTTCACCCATGGCGTCGCGCAGGCTGGTGCCGTCGTTGGGCGACGAGATGGTGGTGGCGCTGACCACCCAGCCTTTCTTGCCGCCTTTATACAGTTCGGCGCCGCCTTCGTCGCCGTTGGGCGAACCGTTCTCCAGCAGTTCGATCAGGGCGCGGATGGTCTGGCCGCCCTGGCTGTGGCCGATCAGGTGGATCGGGTGGTTCGCATCCCAGGCCGGATACAGCGCGGCCGGGTAGCCGTTGGGATTATTGGCCGGGTCCGCAGCCCAGCATTTGCCCGCCGGCTGGCGCAGCGCGCCGAACCTGGCCGCGCTGCCGGTATGGGTGGTGCCGTAATCGACGCAGCCCCCTTTGATCTGATAGTACAGTTCGGCGGCGCGGTCCCAGTTGGAACTGATCGCGCCGACCGACGCGGCCCAGACCTGGTGCTGGCCTTTGTGCGTGCGCATGTGGCCGACAATGTCGTCGAAACCGCCCCAGTATTTGAAACCGGTGCGGGTGTACTGCTCCGGCCCGAAGCCGAGGAAGCCGTGGACCAGGACGATCGGATGGTTGTTTGCGGCTGAGGCCGCTTGGAAGGCGCAGGACAGGAACAGGGCGGGGGCGAGGACTGCGCGGAAGATACGTGGCGACATGAAATTCTCTCCATCTGAGAAAAGCGTCGGCACATTGTATAGGCATTTTATGCGCGCACGCGCCCGCTTTTTTGCGGTGTTGCCAAGACATTAAATCAGAGGCTGCCGCTGCCCGCGCCGCCAGTGGCGCTGCTGGCGCTGACGGCCAGCTTGTCGTCAGCCACACCTTGCCACACCACGTAATCGTCGACCGAATACAACTGGCACGTCTGGCCGCTGCTGCGCGCGCAGGCGGCCAGGGCGCGCGCGTGCGGGTCTTCGCCTTCCTCGGCCCAGCACCAGGCGCCGCTGGGCGAGACGGCAAACGCGCGCGGGGTCAGCTTGTGCAGGTACTCGCGGTAAGCGGCGCGCCCGTTCTCGCTCAGGTAAGGCACGGCGGCGATGTCGTCGACGCGCGCGAAGTCGGTGCGCGGCACGCTCGGAGCGTCGGCCACGGCCACGGTTTCGCGGGTCGGCATGCCGATCTGTTCAAGAAAACGTTCGGTTTCGCGCCACCAGATGCGGGCGCCGTCGCGGCTGGCCGCCATGCCGTGCGCGTCGCGCTTGAAGGCGCCGAATTCGACCAGGCGCGCGCTGCCGCCGGCGCGCTCGAAGGCGCTGTGCATGCGCGCCACCAGCTCCGGTCCGAACAGCGAATCGTTGACGCCGTACATCCACAGGCTGGGAATCTTGTTGGCCGCGCCGTAGTTGCCAAAGGCTTGCACCAGTTGCGCGCGCCAGTCGCAGCGCTCGCCATCGTCGCGCAGGCCGCCGGCGAAATTGATCAGGCCGCGCACGCCGGGCACGGCGCGGGTGCCGAGGGCGATCGCGGCCAGGCCACCGTACGATTGTCCGGCCACCACGATGCGCTCGGGATCGGCCCAGCGCTGGCGGCGCGCGAACTCGATGGCGTCCTGCACGTCGCTGGCCTGGGCGTAGCCGTTGGCCGTCATGTTGCAGCCGTGGTCGGCGTAGGCGCCGGTCGAGCCGGCGAACCCGCGCCGCATCGGCACCAGCACCGCGTAGCCGCGCTTCACAAAAGCGGTGGCCATGTAAATGAAACGCTCGCGCGGCTGCTTGCGCGGTTCGCCCGATTCCTTGCCATGGTTGATGATCAGCAGCGGAAACGGGCCGGGGCCGTTCGGCCGGAACAGGGTCGTCTGCAATTCGGACTGCTTGCCGGGACCGGCGGGAATGGCGATCACCGTTTCGTTCAGGCGGAAGTCGACGGGCAATTCTTGCTCGACCGCTATCGAGGGCAGCAGGGTCAGGCCGGACACCAGGGCGGCGAACAGCCGGCGCAGGGCGCGTCGCACTTGCGGGAAAACGGTAGCGATGATGGGCTCCCGGTGAAGAGAATTGCCGAAAAGAATAATTCGATTCTAGGCAGAGAGATTTTCGTGAGCAATACCGGAATGTCAATTCGACCGGCGCCGCGTGAAAAAAAGTTACCGAATGCACGCTTTCTTGCCTTAACGTTCATGCCGATAACGCAATCCGGGTTCATGTCGCAACGCAATGTGGCGTTTTAGCGACGTTGCGGAGGTGGTTTCATCATTCTGTCTACACGAGAAATATTTCCTATAGGAAAAATTGTACTCGCAATACCAGATCGCCGGTGTTAGCATTGGCTTGCCGTCAAATTCAGGCCTCGTGCCCTCGTTCACATGAAAAATCTCAGTATCGGAACCCGTCTGACGCTCGGTTTTGCCGTCGTTCTGTTGTTCCTGGTGGCCCTGACCGGCATCGGCGTATGGCGCATGCAGCAGGCCAGTGTGATGACCGACAACATGGTCAAACAAATCGTGCGCAACGAGCGCCTGATCGACGAGTGGGCCAAGGTGATTGAAGTGAACGCCGCGCGCACCACCACCGCCTGGAAGGTGACCGATCCGGCCGACCAGAAAACGGTGGAAGCGCAGATGAAGCTCTCGTCCGCGCGCGCCACCGAAATCCAGACCGTCCTCGGCGAGAGCGTCAAGCACCCGCGCGCCAGGGCGCTGCTGGAGCAGGTGCTGGAAACGCGCAAGGCTTACACGGCGGCGCGGGCCACGGTGTTCAAACTCAAGGCGGCCGGCGACATGGCCGGCGCGGCCGCCACGTTCGAGACCGACATGGCGCAACGACGCGAAACCTACCTGGCCGCGCTGGCGGCCCTGTCCAGCGAGCAGCGCGGCGTGCTCGACACCACCGCAGCGGCGATTGCCGCCCAGTACGAGAGCGGGCGCAGCATGCTCATCGGCCTGGGCGTGCTGGCCATTGTGATGGGGATTGCCTGCGCGGTATGGATCACCGGCACCATCACGCGCCCGATCCGCGCCGCCGTGCGGGTTGCCGAAACGGTGGCCTCGGGCGACCTGACCAGCCGCATTGAAGTCGACAGCCGCGACGAAACGGGGCAACTGATGCAGTCGCTCAAGCGCATGAACGACAGTCTGGTCGACATCGTCGGCGAGGTACGCGGCGGCACCGACGCCATCGGCACGGCCTCGCGCGAAATTGCCAGCGGCAACCTGGACCTGTCGTCGCGTACCGAAAACCAGGCCAGTTCGCTGCAAGAAACCGCCTCGGCCATGGACCAGCTGACCTCCACCGTCAAACTCAACGCCGACAACGCGCGCGAAGCGAACCAACTGGCCATCAGCGCGGCCGCCGTGGCGATCCGTGGCGGCGCGGTGGTGTCGGACGTGGTCGCGACGATGAGCTCGATCAATGCCTCGTCGACCAAGATTGTCGACATCATCGGCGTGATCGACGGGATTGCCTTCCAGACCAATATTCTCGCGCTCAACGCGGCGGTGGAAGCGGCGCGGGCCGGCGAGCAGGGGCGCGGGTTTGCGGTGGTGGCGTCCGAAGTGCGCACCCTGGCGCAGCGCTCGGCGGCCGCTGCCAAGGAGATCAAGGAACTGATCAGCGATTCGGTCGGCAAGGTCGACAACGGCACGCGCCTGGTGGACCAGGCCGGCAAGACGATGGAAGAAGTCGTGACCAGCATCAACCGCGTCACGCGCATCATGAACGACATCACCAGCGCCAGCGACGAGCAGCGCGACGGCATTGAACAGGTCAACCTGGCGGTGACGCAAATGGACCAGGTGACCCAGCAGAACGCGGCGCTGGTCGAGCAGGCCGCGGCGGCCGCGGCGGCGATGCAGGAGCAGGCGGCGCAACTGTCTCAGGTGGTCGGGGTGTTCAAGCTCGGCCAGATGACGGCCGGGCGGCGCGAGCTGGCGCTGCTGGGGCAGTGAGCGTAGGTTCGCCGCCATGCAATGCTGCTGACGCGGCGGTCGCGCCTGTGCCGCCCGTGCCTGTGCACGAGCAAGCCGGGCCTGCACCGCACCCGGAACACACCGCATCCGCGCCTAAGCCGGGACCAGCCGCGCCCATGACTGCGCCGGTGCAAGCCGCGTCGGCACCTCTGCCGCGAAAAGCCGCGCCTGAACCTGCGCAGGCGCAATCCGCACCGGCGCGGCGTAGCGTGTGCGCCCTGTGCGCGCGCCCGGCGGCGGCGTGCATCTGCCGCTGGATTCGCCCGGTCGCCAGCGACGTGCGCGTGCTGATCCTGCAGCATCCGCTGGAGGTGAGCAACGCCAAGGGCAGCGCGCGCCTGCTGCACCTGAGCGTGGCCGGCAGCACCCTGGTCGCCGGCGAGGTGTTCGACCCGGCGCAGCTATCCACCCTGCTGGCCGTGAAGGGTCGGCAGCCCGTTCTGCTGTACCCGGACACGCCGGACGACCGGTCGCTGGGCATGCCGGCTCCGCCGCCACTGCCGTCTGAGCTGTTGCGCGCGCCTGACAAACTGCTGCTGGTCGTGCTCGACGGCACCTGGCGCAAGAGCCGCAAGATGCTGTACCTCAATCCATTGCTGCATGCCTTGCCGCGCCTGCCGCTGAACGACATGCCGCCCTCGCGCTACCGCATCCGCAAGGCGCATGCACCCGACCAGCTCTCTACGCTGGAAGCGACCTGTTACGCCTTGGGTGAGATCGACGGCGACCACGATAAGTTCCTGCCGCTGAGCCGCGCTTTCGATGATTTGATCGACACCTTTGTGCTGCATCAAGGCCGCCTTTGAACGGTGCTTGAAAAAGCGGCATCGTCGACGTAGTATACTGTATGTTTATACAGTTAAATGGGTGTTCCGGTGACCGATCGCGACAAGGAATTTGAAGAAAGCGTCATGCTCCCGCCGCGTCCGCTTGCGGCGCACAAGGGGCGCGGCGCCGTCACCAACCTGCAGGGCCGCTTCGAGGTCAATGCGCGCGAGCGCTTCGACGATGGCTGGGTGCATGCCGACGACGAGGACGACACCCCGGCGCCGTTCCGCACCCAGGTCACCGACGAATTCGCCAGGACCATCCTGAGCCGCAACAGCTCGCCCGACATTCCCTTCAATGTGTCGCTCAATCCCTACCGCGGTTGCGAGCACGGCTGCATTTACTGCTTTGCACGGCCAAGCCACAGCTATCTGGGCCTGTCGCCGGGGCTGGACTTCGAAAGCCGCCTGTTCGCCAAGGTCAACGCGCCCGAACTGCTGCGGCGCGAGCTGGCCAGGCCGTCCTACGTGCCCGAACCGATCGCGGTAGGCGTCAATACCGACGCCTACCAGCCGTGCGAGCGCGGACTGGGCATTACGCGGCGCGTGCTGGAAGTGCTGCACGACTGCGAGCATCCCGTCGCGCTGATCAGCAAGTCCTCGCTGATCGAGCGCGACATCGACCTGATCGCCGCCATGGCCGCCAAAAACCAGGCGATTGCGGCAGTCACGGTAACCACGCTCGACCCCGCCATCTCGCGCACCTTGGAGCCGCGCGCGGCAACCCCGGCGCGGCGCCTGCGCACGATCCGGCGGCTGACAGACGCCGGCATCCCGGTGCGGGTCAGCGTGGCGCCGGTGATTCCCTTCGTCACCGAGCCCGACCTCGAACGCGTGCTGGAAGCTGCGCGCGACGCCGGGGCAGTGAGCGCGCACTACGTCGTGCTGCGCCTGCCATGGGAGGTCAACCCCCTGTTTCAGGAATGGCTGCGGGCACACTTTCCCGAGCGGGCGCAGCGGGTAATGAACCGGGTGCGCGAGATGCGCGCAGGCAAAGACTACGACAGCGACTTCAGCAAGCGCATGCACGGGGAGGGCGTCTGGGCCGACCTGATCCGGCAACGCTTCATCAAGGCGGTAGACCGGCTGGGCATGAACCTGACCAGCGGGCGGTTTGGCGAGCTGGACACGTCACGCTTCAAGAAGCCGATCATCGTTCCCCCGGCCACGCCCAAACAATGCGGCAACGCCACCGGCCAGCTGGATTTGTTTTCCTGAGCTGCGCTATCAGCAGCACAACAACGCCAACAGGCGTGCAGGGCGTAAAAGACCGACGGCCGCATTGCGCCATGCGTGCGTCAACCTGGCGCATGCAGGGCAACACGGCGCACGCGTGGCGCAATGCGCCCGGCGCCGCCACCGTCGCCTGTCCCGGAGAATATCGAATTCGTTGCAGCTTGATTTTTCCACCGGCCCGTATAGCTGTGCGAACGCGGGGATCGGATCAAGTCCCGCGGCCACGAGAAATTGCTAGCTTAAGTAAGTGCGAATAAATTCTTGCGATTTCTAGCTTCCATAAGTGGCGCCTTGCCGCGTTGCCCACCGCTAGCAGTGCTCGCGCTGCGTCGCGGCGTGCCCCTTGCAATGCATCCGCTTCTGTTCGCTATAAATCACAATAATTTCTGCACACTTACTTAGTCACTGCGCACCACGGTGCCTTGTGCGATAGCACAGATTTTCTCCACCCCGTCTTGCACCGCATAGATCTCCGCCGAGCAAACGGCCTGGCGCTTCCCGACGCTCTTTGCCTGGGCACGAGCGATCAGATGCGTTCCCGTGGCGGGTCTGACGTAGTTGATCTTGTACTCGGATGTCAGGGCATTGCCGCCGAGCGCTACGCCACCAGCGAAGGTAATGGAGTTGTCGGCGAGGTAGCTGACCACCCCGCCATGAACGAAACCATGCTGCTGTTTCAGATTGTCAGTGATGTCGATGCGGATTTCCGCTTCGGTCGGCCCGGTGCTGACGAGCTTGGCCGCCAGGAATTGGCTGAACGGCTGGGCTTCAAAGATTTCGCGTGCAATGTCGTGAATGTCGGGCATGTCAATCTCTTAAAGAAAACGGTAAGAATCGTGGAAATCGTGGGGGCATGCGTTGGCGTACGAGCGGAATTTCAAGCTTGATGTTTTTGCAATATTAGCAAACAATATTCCATGTGGGTGATCATATTTTGTGTGCATCCTCTAGAATATTCCGTGACGATGCACCCCCGCATCGCGCGGTCAATGAAGGGCAAAAACCTCCCAGTGGCAAACCCCGTCAGGGGAAGCTGCGAAAACAAATCCAACTGCCCCGTCGCCTAGTGTGCGCAGCGGGTAAGGAACCGGGTGCGCAAGATGCGCGCAGGCAAAGACTACGACAGCCACTTCAGCAAGCGCATGCACGAGGAGGGCGTCTGGGCCGATCTGGTACGCCAGCGTTTTGTCAAGGCCGTGGAGCGGCTGGGCATGAATGCGACGAGCGGGCGCTTTGCGCAACTTGACGCCTCGCGCTTCAAGCGGCTGCGGGTGGTACCGACGGCGCCGGTCAAGCAGTGCGGCAGTGGGACCAGGCAGCTTGATTTTTTTGGATAGTACCGGTGGTCCGGGGCTTTTGTTGTTGGACCTTTTTGTCGCGACCTTGTTTGTCCGGCTATTCACTCATCTCGATCAAATGCCGCTCAATGTCAAACACATGCGCGTCTTCCATGCCCAGTTCGCGCAGCGCGTGCGCCAGATCGATCAGGTAGTCGCGGTTGGCGCCGCTGGGGCCGTGCGAGCGCGCGATCTGAAGGGCGATATCGAATTCGCTGGCTTCGCCGAGGAAGGCTTCATTGTCTTCGGTCGCAATGTAGACCAGGCCCAGCTCGCTGCTGCCATCGTCGAAGCGGATGTCGATCGCCAGGCGCAGGTAGCCGTTTTTTTCGCGGTGGTCCAGGTGGGTGAACACTTCGGGCGTGATCAGGTACGCCATGCCGGCGGTAACCGCCCCCGCCTGGGCCACCAGGGTGGCGACGCGCCCCGGCGCCGTTTCAGTGCCGCGGTGATCGTGCGAACCTTGCCAGAAGCGCCGGGTCCAATTGCTAATGGTCGCCGGCCGGCGCTCGATGTACGGAAAGTCCGCCTTGAAGATCAGCGAGCCGTAGCCGAACAGCCACACGCGATGGTGACCGTCGAATTGATCCATGCGCTGGTTGATGGCGATGGTGTTAAAGGACATGGGCAGGTTCCGTTGGAAGCGAGCATCAATTATAGGGGCGCTGCGCCATCGGTGCAGCGGCCGGCATCCGGGGCGCCTGCGTTACTGCCGGCTCGCGCGCGGCCCGCGCGCGGCGCCCATCCACTGTCTACGATGCTGGCTGAGCGTGTACCAGCGGAATGTTCCAGTCGTGCGACTCGACGAACTTGAACAGGAAGGCAATAAAACTCTCGGCCGCCGGCGAGAGCGAGCGCTTGTCGCGCGTGTACACAAAAAAGCGCCGCGTCAGTTCCGGCTCGTGCAACTGGCGCATGTGCAGCTGATGCAGGCGCACCAGCGGTTCCGCATATGGCAGGCACACGGTCACGCCCAGGCCGGCGCTGACCATCGCCAGCGCGGTGGTCATGAAGGTGACTTCATTGACCGGGTTGAGCGGCACGTCGCGCAGCGAATGGTGCATGTCGCTCAGCAGGCGCTCGGTGAACTGCCCCTGCAGCGCAATGAACGGGTGCGCCGCCAGGTCCGACCACGTTACCCGTTCGCGCTGCTCCAGCGCGTGCTGCTGCGGAAACACCAGCACGAAGGGCATGTCAAACAGCACTGTCGCCTCGATCTGCGCGGTCGGATCGCGCTCCGGTCCGATGCCGCAGTCGACCTCGCCGCTGAACACGCGCGCCGTCACGTTCTCGACCGCGCAATCGACCAGGCGCACCTGGATTTCCGGATACAGCTTGCGGTAAGCGGCAATCACTTGCGGCAGCAAAGTGCACGACATCAATTGCGGCGCGGCGATCCGCACCACGCCTTTTTTCAGGCGCGTCTGGCTGGCGATGTCGAGCAGCGCGCCGTCGAGGTCGTCTATCATCTTGGAAAACAGGGGCGTCAGTTCGCGTCCGACGTCGGTCAGGGCAATGCGGCGTGTGCTGCGGTCGACCACGCGTACGCCCAGCGTCAGTTCCAGCTCCTTGATCAGGCCCGACAGCGCGGCCTGGGTCACGTGCAAATACTCGGCCGCCAGGGTAAAACTGCCCGTTTTGGCAAGCGCGACAAGGGCGCGCATCTGGCGCAAGGTGGGATTCATAGGATAATCTGATAAATCGCGTTGAAAATATTGTTTGAATGATAGTTCGTTTTGCACTCTAATAGAAGAATCAACAGGGGAGCACAGCATGAAAATCACCAGGATTCACCACGTAGCCTACCGCTGCAAGGATGCCAAAGTAACAGTCGAGTGGTACGTCAAGTACCTCAACATGGAGTTCGTACTGGCGATTGCCGAAGACCAGGTGCCGTCGACCGGCGCGCCCGACCCGTACATGCACGTTTTCCTCGATGCCGGCATGGGCAATGTGCTGGCCTTTTTCGAGCTGCCGAGCCAGGCGCCGATGGGACGCGACGAAAACACCCCGGCCTGGGTCCAGCACCTGGCCCTGGAAGTCGGTTCGATGGACGAGTTGCTCGCTGCCAAGGCGCGCCTTGAAGCGGACGGCATCGAGGTCATCGGCCCGACCAACCACACCATCTTCAAGTCGATTTATTTTTTCGATCCGAACGGGCACCGCCTGGAGCTGGCCGTCAATACCGCCACACCCGAGATGCAACAGAAGCTCGACGCCGTCAAATGGGACATGCTCAACGAGTGGTCGCAGACCCGCAAGGCGCCGAAACATGCGGCCTGGATGCACGAAAAAACTCCAGCGGACCAACACTAAGGCACACATGAAACTTGCAACACTGAAAACAGGCGGGCGTGATGGCTCGCTGGTGGTCGTCAGCCGCGACCTGTCGCGCTACCAAAAAGTACCCAAGATCGCCGCTACCTTGCAGTTCGCGCTCGATCACTGGGATGATGTGCTCGAGCGCCTGCAGGGCGTCTACACCGCGCTGAACGATAACGCGACCTGGGACGCGCAACCCTTCGACGAGGCGCTGTGCCACTCGCCATTGCCGCGCGCCTATCAGTGGGCTGACGGTTCAGCCTATATCAACCACGTCGAACTGGTGCGAAAAGCCCGTAACGCCGAGGTTCCTGCCTCGTTCTACACCGATCCGCTGATGTACCAGGGCGGTTCGGATTCCTTCATCGGCCCGCGCGACCCGATTTATGCCCTGTCCGAGGAGTGGGGCATCGACCTGGAAGCGGAAGTGGCTGTCATCACTGGCGACGTGCCGATGGGCGCCAGCGTCGAGCGTAGCGCGGCTGCCGTGCGTCTGGTGATGCTGGTCAACGATGTGTCGCTGCGCAACCTGATTCCGAACGAGCTGCTCAAGGGTTTTGGCTTTTTCCAGTCGAAAGCGGCCAGCGCATTTTCGCCGGTGTGCGTCACGCCGGATGAACTCGGTGACGCATGGCAGGACACCAAGCTGCGCCTGCCGCTCAACGTGCAGATCAACGACAAGCCTTTCGGCAAGCCGAACGCGGGCAACGACATGACCTTCAACTTCGCGCAACTGGTGGCACATGCGGCCAAAACGCGCGAGCTGGCGGCCGGCACCATCATCGGTTCGGGTACGGTGTCGAACAAGCAGGGCAATCTGCACGGGTCGAGCATCGACAACGGCGGCGTTGGCTACTGCTGCCTGGCCGAAGTGCGCATGTACGAAACCATCGAGCATGGCGCACCCAAAACATCGTTCCTCAAATTCGGCGACAGCGTGCGCATCGAGATGTTCGATGCCGCCGGGGCCAGCATCTTTGGCGCCATCGACCAGACCGTGGCCGTGTACGAGGAGCGCCGGCCATGAAGCTGTACACCTATTTCCGCAGTTCGGCGGCGTACCGCGTACGCATCGCGCTGAATCTGAAAGGCGTCGGTTACGAGGCGGTGCCGGTGCATCTGCTGCGCAATGGCGGCGAGCAACTGGCCCCTGAGTATCTGGCCATCAATCCGAGCGGGCTGGTGCCGAGCCTGCAGGACAAGGGCGCCACCCTGACGCAGTCGATTGCAATCCTGGAATACCTGGAAGAAGTGCATCCGCAAGTGGCCCTGCTGCCGCGCGATGCGCTGGGACGGGCAAGGGTGCGTTCGCTGGCGCTGATGGTGGCCTGCGACATTCATCCGCTGACCAACCTGCGCGTGCTGCGCCATCTGGTGCACCAGGTCGGCTTGCCGGAAGAAGCCAAGACCGAGTGGTACGTGCACTGGTTGCGCGAGGGCATGGCCGCGATTGAGGCGCATCTGGCCAATTCGCCGGACACGGGGCGTTTTTGCCACGGCGATACGCCGACCATGGCCGACTGCTGCCTGGTGCCGCAAGTGTTCAATGCGCGCCGTTTTCACGTGGATCTGGCGCCGTATCCCACCATTGCCCGCATCGACGCCATGTGTGCGGCGCTGCCGGCGTTTGCCGAGGCGCATCCTTCGCGCCAGCCCGACGCCGAGTAAGGCGGAGTCAGCGGGTGGCGAAGGCCACCACGCCGACCAGGGTGGCGATGAACAGCGCCACGCCGATCAGGCCGGCCAGAATCACATACACGGGATTGAGGGCCGTCACGTCGCGGTCGAAGTCCGCCTTGCGGCGCAGGCCCACGAACGACCAGGCGATTGCCGCCAGGGTCGCGAGAAAAGACCGTTCGGTGGCCGGGCCAAGATTCTTGTCAAGCATGTTGCTCTCCTTTCGATGCAGCGCGCGGGGCACGCGCCCCGATTCCTTCGAGCATAGCTGCTGCGCCGCGCGCGCAACAGGAGCAGATCGGTACGCAAGACCATATCAAAAATCCGGGAACCAAGCTGGCGCTGGTGCGGTCATATAAACAGGCCAGCAAACAGGCCAGCAAACAGGCCAGCAAACAGGCCAGCAAACAGGCCAGCCGATTGTTTGCCGTGCCGGGAAGGCAAATATGATCAAGCAGGTTCAATTCACTGCGCCGGGGCAGGGCACTGCCCCCGTGGGCGGTCGCATGCGGGGGTGGCGCCGTGCCTAAGCGCATCCTGCTCATCCAGGGCCATCCCGATATTGCGCAAGGCCATCTGTGCCACGCACTCGCGGGCGCCTACCGGCAGGGCGCGGCCAGGGGCGGGCACGAGGTGCGGCAGACGCAGGTGGCCGCGCTCGACTTCCCCCTCCTGCGCAGCCAGGACGAGTGGGAGCACGGCCCGCTGCCGCCCGGATTGCAACAGGCGCAGGATGACATCCGCTGGGCCCAGCACATGGTGTTGTTCTTCCCGCTATGGCTGGGAGACATGCCCGCCTTGCTCAAAGGCTTTCTGGAGCAGGTGGCGCGGCCTAGTTTCGCGTTTCCGGGCGAGCGCACGCATCCGTTGGGGGCAAAGGGCTTGTCCGGGCGATCGGCGCGGGTGGTAGTGACGATGGGCATGCCGGCGATGCTGTATCGCTGGTATTTTCGGGCGCACAGCGTCAAGTCGCTCAAACGTAATATTCTGGGATTGGTGGGCGTGGCGCCGGTACGCGATACCCTGATCGGCATGGTGGGCGATCCGGAGCGGCAGGCGGTGGACAAATGGGTCGGCGCGCTCGAAGCGATGGGGCGCAGTGCGGCATGATGCTGGGGAGGGACTTGCAACAGCAAACGCGGCGTCGTGCGGCAGGATGGCCGTAGCGGGTGTAACGGTGAACATGGCTGGCGCTGAAGCTATCTGGCTGCGGCGGCCATGCGTATGATGCGCCAGCGATCACCTTGCAGGAGGCGAGGCGCATGGCCCGCCTGCTGCAAGCGTCAAGCTGACTTATTTGGCGGCAGCGTCGGTTGGCGACGAGATTTCCTGCAGCGCCTGGCCGATGCCGCTCGTTTGCTTGGTTGCCATGTCGCCCAGCGAGACGATGCCGACCAGCGAGTGCGATTGCTGGTCCACGACCGGTACGCGGCGAATCTGCACGTCGCCCATCTGGGTCAGCACGTCGTCGACCGACTGGGTCGCGTAGCAGGTGCGCACTTCGGTGCTCATGGAATCGCCAACGCTGCTCGTTTCCGGCGCTTTACCGGCTGCGGTGGAGCGCACGGTGATGTCGCGGTCGGTGATCATGCCGACCAGCTTGTCGCCGTCCACCACCGGCACGGAGCCGATATTGAATTCTTTCATGATCTGCGCGGCGCGGTGAACGCTGTCTTCCGGCGAAACGTGTTGAACATCGCGGGTCATGACGTCTTGAATGGTTTGCATGTAAGTCTCCAAAGCTAAAATTGTTAAGTTGCTATTCATCCCGATTGGGTTGGCAGCATCATGCACGTTTTCGCAAAAAAGGGCCGCGTGGTTGAAATTGCATCTTTCGGAGCGGTGCCGGAAGCGCTGTCGGCTACAATCCTCCCTTTTACCGGCAGGTTCCCGATGTCCGTCCAACCCATTCCTCCCGCCATCCTCGACGCCGTCTCGCGTGCCGACCTGTCCTGGCAGCCGATCCTGCGCCAGGGGCTCGACGCGGTCATGCGCGCCGAACCCCTGTACCTGCCGACCCTGGCCGCCGACAACTACTTGCCCACAGAACAGCGCCTGTTCGCCGCCTTTGCCTTGCCGCTCGACCAGGTGCGCTACGTGCTGGTGGGCGAGGGGCCGTATCCGCGCGCCGAAAGCGCCACCGGCGTCTGCTTCATGGATGGTGCCGTCGGCAAGCTGTGGGCCGAGAGCGGGCTGTCCAAGCCGGTCAACAAGGCAACCTCGCTGCGCAATTTCATGAAGCTGCTGCTGGTGGCCGATGGCCAGCTGGACCCAGCCGACACCGGGGGCGCCGCGCTGGCGCCAGTGGCGGCCGCAGCGGCGGCGCCAGAGAGCGGCAGCATCCAGACCCTGGCCGAGTTGCAGCAGAATCTGACGCGCCAGGGCTTTCTGCTGCTCAACGCGTCACTGGTGTTCCGCGCGCACGTGCCGCCGGTCGTCGATGCGCGCGCCTGGCTGCCGTTCCTGCAAACCGTCATGGCGGCGCTGGCGGGCCGCGAACCCAAGCCAACCCTGGTTTTGTGGGGGAAAATTGCAGAACAACTACAAAAATTGCCAGAGACTAAGAATTTTCCGCAATTGAGTTCTGAGCATCCGTATAATTTGTCATTCATCCAGCACGCTGGCATGCAGGAGCTGTTCGGGCCGATGCAGTTGCTGCGCGCCGACGCCCAGTGACCCGCAGCGCTTGCCCCAGCCTGCCTGTAAGGAATGCATGACATGAACAAACTTCTGCTCGCGATGGGCTTGTTGACTTTGGGCAGCGCCGGCCTGGCCAGCGCGGCCCAGGATGCGCCGGCGCCGACCGAGCAGGCGACGCCAGCCGGGCAAGCCGCTCCCACGGCCCGCGCCGCCCGCAAAGCACGGGTGCACACGCGCCTGCGCATCATTGACGACGCCAGGGTGGACGTGCGCTTCTACCGTAACAGCACCTGCCCGCACGGTGATGGTGTGATTGCGACCAACAATGCCAGCAGGCAGGCTGGCATGTTCCGCAGCAACGCTGCGGTGTCGATCGGCATCCCCGAAACGCCAAGCCTCGAAGCCATGAAGGCGCGCATGGGGCCGTTGTTGAGCAAGGCGGCCTACAGGGAATTTGTGTTGACGCCAGGCCAGCCAGTCGCCCTCCAGGCCGGTTATATGTCCGTTACGCGCGTCAACGATTTCACCTGCCCTTTTCCAAGCTATACCTTCGTTCCCGACCAGGGCATCGACTATGAGATGTCAACCGGGGTGGCAGATGGTCTCTGCTGGGTGGCGCTGGGCCGGATCGACATGTCGGAGGGGAGGGCGAAAGTGGTACCCATGACGCTCGACAAGAGCGCCAACTGCGCAGCGGCCAGGTAAGCGCGGCTGAACCTGGGCAGGCGCAGCCACCGCCAGCCCGGCGCGCCATGCCGCGCCGGCACCGGTGGGCAAAAAGGGCGTCCCAAGACAAGATGTCCCATCTTTGGTATACTTGACTAATTCGATCAACTAATCAGGTCTTTGATGGCAGTCCGCGTCAAGTTGTGTTGATTGAAACGAGGCAATATTTTACCACTGTGACCGGGGTTGTGATGCGTCTGACCACAAAAGGCCGTTTTGCTGTAACTGCGATGATCGATCTTGCCCTGCGACAGGGCAAGGGTCCCGTCACGCTGTCGGGCATCAGCCAGCGCCAGGCCATTTCGCTCTCGTACCTGGAGCAATTGTTTGGCAAGCTGCGCCGTCACGAGATCGTCGAGTCGATCCGCGGTCCGGGCGGCGGCTACAGCCTGGCCCGCCGCGCCGACAAGGTGACCGTGGCCGACATCATCATCGCCGTCGATGAGCCGCTCGACGCGACCCAGTGCGGCGGCAAAGAAAATTGCCACGGCGCCGATGCGGCCACCGGCACCCGCTGCATGACCCACGAACTGTGGGCCACGCTCAACGAAAAGATGGTCGACTATCTCGATTCGGTCTCGCTGCAAGACCTGGTCGACCAGCAGAAACAAAAGAATTCTGAACAAAACGTCGTGCACGTACACCGCCCGCACGCCGCCGTCGGACAAAATTGAAGCATATTGGAGTGATTTGATGAACGCGCCTTTGGACAAAAACCTCGAGCAGGCTTTCGTGACTGCCCCGCATTTCCCGATCTACATGGATTACTCGGCGACCACGCCGATCGATCCGCGCGTCGCGGACAAAATGATTCCTTACCTGCGCGAGCAGTTCGGCAATCCGGCTTCGCGCAGCCATATGTACGGCTGGACCGCGGAAGCGGCGGTCGAGGAAGCGCGCGTGCACGTCGCCGCGCTGGTCGGCGCCGATCCGCGCGAGATCATCTGGACTTCCGGCGCGACCGAAAGCAACAACCTGGCGATCAAGGGCGCGGCCCAGTTCTACAAGACCAAGGGCAAGCACATCATCACCGTCAAGACCGAGCATAAAGCCGTGCTCGACACCGTGCGCGAGCTGGAACGCGTCGGTTTCGACGCCACCTACCTTGAGCCGCAAGACAACGGCCTGATCACGGTCGCCCAGCTCGAAGCGGCCATCCGTCCAGACACGATCCTGGTCTCGGTCATGCTGGTCAACAACGAAATCGGCGTGATCCAGCCGATCGAAGAACTGGCCGCCCTGTGCCGCTCGAAAGGCATCATTTTCCACTGCGACGCCGCGCAAGCGACCGGCAAGGTGCAGATCGACCTGGCCAACAGCAAGGTCGACCTGATGACCTTTACCGCGCACAAGACCTACGGTCCGAAAGGCATCGGCGCCCTGTACGTGCGCCGCAAGCCGCGCGTGCGCCTCGAAGCGCAGATGCACGGTGGCGGTCATGAGCGCGGCCTGCGTTCGGGCACCCTGGCCACCCACCAGATCGTCGGCATGGGCGAAGCGTTCCGCATCGCCAAGGAAGAGATGGACAGCGAACTGGCGCGCGTGACCGCCCTGCGCGATCGTCTCGCCAAAGGCCTGCAAGAGATCGAAGAAACCTATATCAATGGCGACATGGAACACCGCGTGCCGCACAACCTGAACGTGAGCTTCAACTACGTCGAGGGCGAGTCGCTGATCATGGCGATCAAGGATATCGCCGTCTCGTCCGGTTCGGCCTGTACGTCGGCCAGCCTGGAGCCATCGTATGTGCTGCGCGCCCTGGGCCGTAGCGACGAGCTCGCGCACAGCTCGATCCGTTTTACCATCGGCCGTTTTTCGACCGAAGCCGACATCGACTTCGCAGTGGACCTGCTCAAGTCGAAAGTCCACAAGCTGCGCGAACTGTCGCCGCTGTGGGACATGTTCAAAGAAGGCATCGACATCAGTTCGATCCAATGGGCAGCCCACTAACCGTATTGAATATTCAGGAGTTTTACCATGGCATACTCGGACAAAGTGTTGGACCACTACGAAAATCCACGTAACGTCGGCGCCTTCGACAAGGGCGACGAAACGATCGGCACCGGCATGGTCGGCGCCCCGGCCTGCGGCGACGTGATGAAATTGCAGATCAAGGTCGGCGCCGATGGCCTGATCGAAGACGCAAAATTCAAGACCTACGGCTGCGGCTCGGCGATTGCCTCGTCGTCGCTGGTGACCGAATGGGTCAAGGGCAAGACCCTGGACCAGGCGCTGTCGATCAAGAACACCCAGATCGCCGAAGAACTGGCGCTGCCGCCGGTCAAGATTCACTGCTCGATCCTGGCGGAAGACGCGATCAAGGCGGCCGTACTGGACTACAAGACCAAGCATCCGGCCGTCGCCTGAGGTTGAATTACAAGTTGTACTCGCGGAGGGAAACATGGCAATCACACTGACCGAAAAAGCAGCCAAGCACATCAACCGCTTCATTGAACGTCGCGGCAAGGGTGTTGGATTGCGTTTTGGCGTGCGCACCACGGGCTGCTCGGGCCTGGCCTACAAGCTCGAATATGTCGATGAAGCGGCGGCCGAAGACAATGTCTTCGAGTCGCATGGCGTGAAGGTCTTCGTCGACCCGAAAAGCCTGCCGTACATCGACGGCACCGAGCTCGACTTCACGCGCGAGGGCTTGAACGAAGGCTTCCGCTTCAACAATCCGCACGTCAAGGACGAGTGCGGTTGCGGCGAAAGCTTCCGCATCTGACCTCGGTCAGGTAGCCGCACCCATGCAGAATCACTTCGACCTCTTCAACCTGCCGCCCCGTTTCTCGCTCGACACGGGCGCCCTCGATGCCGCCTACCGCGACGTCCAGGGCCAGGTGCACCCCGACCGCTTCGTCAATGCCACCGACGCTGAAAAACGTGTCGCCATGCAATGGGCCACCCGCGCCAACGAGGCTTACCAGACCCTGAAAAACCCGCAGAAGCGCGCCCAGTATCTGTGCGAGCAGAACGGCGTTGATTTGCAGACGGAATCGAACACGGCCATGCCGATGGCGTTCCTGATGCAGCAGATGGAATGGCGCGAAGCGCTCGGCGACGCGCGCGCGGGCAAGGATCTCGGCGCGCTGGAAGAACTCGACGAGCAGGTCAAACAGGAGCGCAAAGCGCGCCTGGTCCAGATCGGCGGGCAGCTCGACACGGGCGATTACGAGCAGGCGGCGCAGGGGGTGAGGGCGCTGATGTTTCTGGAAAAATTCGGTGAAGAACTCAGCTTTGCCTTTGACGCGCTGGAGCAATAGTCAGGTCGTTGGACGCTTGCGCAAGGCATACGCTTGCTTTTCCATGCTCCGCGTCTACCTCGTCTTTCCCGCGCAGGCGGGAACCCATAGCACCTCTGCTCAGAGGTAACAGGGTTCCGAGCTTGCAAGCTGAAGACGGGGCATTTGCACATAAAAAGAAATCGGTAATCACATGGCACTTTTGCAAATCTCAGAACCCGGCATGTCGACCGCGCCGCACCAGCATCGGCTGGCCATCGGCATCGACCTGGGCACCACCAATTCGCTGGTCGCCACTGTGCGCAGCGGCAGTCCCGAAGTGTTGAGCGACGAAGAAGGCCGTCCGCTCCTGCCTTCCATCGTGCGCTACCTGCCGAACGGCCACGCCAACATCGGCTACAAGGCCCAGGCCCACCAGACCACCGATCCGAAGAACACCATCGTCTCGGTCAAGCGCTTCATGGGGCGCGGCTTGGCCGACATCGCCTACGCCGAAAACCTGCCTTACGATTTCCAGGATTCGCCCGGCATGGTGCAGCTCAAGACCGTGGCCGGCGTCAAAAGCCCGGTTGAAATCTCGGCCCAGATCCTCGCCACCCTGCGCCAGCGCGCCGAAGACTCGCTCGGCGACGAACTCGTTGGCGCAGTCATCACCGTGCCCGCCTACTTCGACGACGCCCAGCGCCAGGCCACCAAGGATGCGGCCCAGCTGGCCGGCCTGAACGTGCTGCGCCTGCTCAGCGAGCCGACCGCCGCCGCCATCGCCTATGGGCTCGACCACGGCTCCGAAGGCGTGTTCGCCGTCTACGACCTTGGCGGCGGCACCTTCGACATCTCGATCCTCAAATTGTCCAAGGGCGTGTTCGAAGTGCTCTCCACCGGTGGCGATTCGGCCCTGGGCGGCGACGACTTCGACCACCGCCTGTTCTGCTGGATCTGCGAGCAGGCCAAGCTGGCCCCCTTGTCGGACGAAGACACGGCCACCCTGATGGTCAAGGCGCGCCAGGCCAAGGAACTGCTGTCGACCAACGCCGTGACCACCGTCGACGCCATGCTCAATTCCGGCGAGATGGTGCACGTCAAGGTCAGCGCCGAAGTCTTCACCGACATCACCAAGCACCTGGTCAACAAGACCATGACCGCGATCAAAAAAGCCATGCGCGACGCCTCCGTGTCGGTCGACGATGTCGATGGCGTGGTCATGGTCGGCGGCGCCACCCGCATGCCGCACGTACGGCGCGCGGTCACCGAGTTTTTCAAGACCATCCCGCACGCGAACATCGATCCGGACAAGGTGGTCGCCCTGGGCGCCGCCATCCAGGCCAATCTGCTGGCCGGCAACCGCGCCGCCGGCGACGACTGGCTGCTGCTCGACGTGATCCCGCTTTCGCTTGGCATCGAAACCATGGGCGGCTTGGTCGAAAAGATCATCCCGCGCAATTCGACCATTCCATGCGCCCGCGCCCAGGAATTCACCACCTTCAAGGATGGCCAGACCGCGCTGGCGGTGCACGTGCTGCAGGGCGAGCGCGAACTGGTGTCGGACTGCCGTTCGCTGGCGCGCTTCGAGCTGCGCGGCATTCCGCCGATGGTGGCGGGCGCGGCGCGCATCCGCATCACCTACCAGGTCGATGCCGATGGCCTGCTGTCGGTGTCGGCGCGTGAAACGCGTTCCGGCGTCGAAGCGTCGATCACCGTCAAGCCATCGTACGGCCTGGCCGACGATGAAGTGGCGCGCATGCTGCAGGATTCGTACACCTCCGCCGAGGGCGACATGGTGCGCCGCGCGCTGCGTGAGGAACAGGTCGAGGCCGAGCGCATCATCCTGGCCACGCAGTCGGCCCTGGACGGCGACGCCGCGCTGCTCTCGACCGAAGAACGCGCCTCGGTCGACGCGCTGATGGCCGGCGTGCGCGCCGCGCTGGCCGCGTCCAGCGTGGAAGAGGGCGATATCGCCGCCAGGCAGGCTGCCCTGCATGGCGCCGTCGACGCGCTGGCCCACGGCACCGAAGAATTCGCGTCGCGCCGCATGGACCAGAGCGTGCGTAGCGCGCTGGCTGGCAAAACGCTCGACGAAGTCTGAACACCCCGGACCCGGCAAGCCCGGGTCCCATGAACACACTACCAGGACAATCACCGTGCCCCAAATCGTATTCCTTCCCCATCCCGTCTTCTGCCCTGAAGGCGCCGTCATCGAGGCGCCGGCCGGCAAGTCGGTATGCGACATCATGCTCGAAAACGATATCGAAATCGAGCATGCCTGCGACCGCGTCTGCGCCTGCACCACTTGCCACGTGCTGGTACGCGAAGGCTACGCCTCGCTCAACGAGCCGGAAGAAAAAGAAGAAGACCTGCTCGACCGCGCATGGGGCCTGGAGCCAGTCTCGCGCCTGTCGTGCCAGGCGATCGTGGGAACCGAAGACCTGGTGGTCGAGATTCCGAAGTACACGATCAATCATGCGGCCGAAAAGAACCATTGATCGGGAGAGTGCCATGAAATGGAGCGACATTACGGCGATTGCCGAAGCGCTGTTCGACAAATACCCCGAGGTCGATCCGGCCGCAGTGCGTTTCGTCGACCTGCACAACTGGGTGCTTGAACTCGACGGCTTCGACGACGACCGCACGCGCGGCGGCGAGAAGGTACTTGAAGCGATACAGGGGGCGTGGATCGATGAAGCGCGCTGAAAATACGGCTGCGGCAGACAAGGCCAGGCCGGCTGAAACGCTGGCGCCCGAGATCCGGCCGGGCCAATCGATCGCGCTGCTGCAGGAACTGCACATCCTCACGCGCGACGGCAAACTCAATCAGGACAGCCGCCGCAAACTCAAGCAGGTGAACCACCTGTACCAGTTCATCGAGCCGCTGCTCAAGGAAATCCAGCAAGACCACGCCGCCATTTCGCTGGTCGACCATGGTGCCGGCAAGTCCTACCTCGGCTTCATCCTGTACGACCTGTTCTTCAAGGGGCTGGACGACGGCTCGCGCATCTACGGCATCGAGACGCGCGAAGAGCTGGTCCAGAAGTCGACTGCGCTGGCGCAAAAACTCGGCTTTCCAGGCATGTCGTTCCTGAACCTGTCGGTGGCCGAATCGACCCGTTCCGACCAGCTGCCGGAACAGATCGACATCGTCACCGCGCTCCACGCCTGCAATACCGCCACCGACGACGCGATCGACTTCGCGCTCAAGAAGCGCGCCAAATTCATGGTGCTGGTACCGTGCTGCCAGGCCGAAGTGGCCACGGTCCTCAAGAAGAACAAGGGCAAGGACCTGGGCAAGAGCGCGCTGACCGAAATCTGGCGCCACCCGCTGCACACGCGCGAATTCGGCAGCCAGGTCACCAACGTGCTGCGCTGCCTGCAGCTCGAAGCGCACGGCTACCAGGTCAACGTGACGGAGCTGGTGGGCTGGGAACACTCGATGAAAAATGAGTTGATCATCGCCAGCTACAAGAACCTGCCGCGCAAGCGTCCCACCGAGCGCTTGCAGGAAGTCCTCGCCACGCTCGGCCTCGAAGAAATGGGCGAGCGTTTCTACACGCAGCATTTAGCCGAAGCCGAATCGACGACATGAGCCACGACGCCACCTCCTGGATTGACCTGCGCAGCGACACCGTAACCCAGCCCAGTGAAGCCATGCGCGACGCCATGCACGGCGCGCCTGTGGGCGACGACGTGTACGGCGACGACCCCACCGTCAACCGCCTGCAGGATACGGCCGCCGAACTATTCGGCTTCGAGGCCGGGCTGTACGCGCCGTCCGGCACGCAGAGCAACCTGATCGCGCTGCTGCTGCACTGCGCGCGCGGCGACGAGTACCTGGTCGGCCAGGAGGCGCACACCTATAAATACGAAGGCGGCGGCGCCGCGGTCCTGGGCAGCATCCAGCCGCAGCCAATCGCCAACCAGCCGGACGGCAGCATCGCACTGGCCGACATCGCCGCCTACATCAAGCCGGACGACATGCACTTCGCGCGCACCCGCGTGCTGGCGCTGGAAAACACCATCGGCGGGCGCGTGCTCGGCGCCGATTACATGGCGGCCGCCACCTCGCTGGCACACGCGCGCGGCCTGGCCACGCACCTCGACGGCGCGCGCATCTGCAACGCCGCGGTCAAGCAGGGCATCAGCCTGCGCGACGCCTGCGCCGGTTTCGACAGCGTCTCGGTGTGCCTGTCCAAGGGCCTCGGCGCGCCGGTCGGCTCGGTCCTGCTGGGGAACAAGACCTTTATCGAACAGGGCAAACGCTGGCGCAAGATGCTTGGCGGGGGCATGCGCCAGGCCGGCATGATCGCCGCCGCTGGCCTGTACGCGCTCGAGCACAACGTACAGCGCCTGGCCGATGACCACAGCAACGCGGCTAATCTGTCCGCCGGACTGGCGCGGATCGCCCAGCTCAAGGTGGCCACGCCGCAGACCAATATTTTCTACATCGAGGTGCCACCCGCCGCGTGCGACGGCTTGCGCGCGACGCTCGCGCGCGAGCGTATCCGCGCCACCGTCGGCCAGCATACGCGCCTGGTCACGCACCTCAATACCACGGCCGCCGACGTCGAGCGCGTCGTCGCCGTATTCACCACATTTTTTAAAGACTGGCACCCAGCTTCATGACCGATTCCACCATCCGCCTCGCCAAGCGCGTTTCCGAAATGATGCCGTGCTCGCGCGCGGAAGCCGACAAGTACATCGCCGGAGGATGGATCAGCGTTGACGGCGTGGTCGTCGAAGAAGCCGGCGCGCGCGTGGCCGACGAGCAGGACGTCGTCATCCATCCCGAGGCCACGCTGGTCGAACTGGCGCCGGTGACCATCCTGTTCCACAAGCCGGCCGGTTACAGCGCCGGGGCGGACTCGGATGCCGAAGCGGCCCTGAACCTGCTCTCGCAAGAGAACCTGCTGGTGGCCGAACACGGCAAGCAGCGTTTTCTCAAGCGCCACCTGGCCAACCTGACGTTGACGTCGCCGCTGGAGACCAAGGCCAGCGGCCTGGTGGTGTACACCCAGGACTTCCGCGTGGCGCGCAAACTCATTGACGAAGGCGCGCGCGTCGAGCAGGAGTTCGTGGTCGAAGTCAAAGGCGATATCCGCGAAGGCGGCCTGGCGCTGCTCAATCACGGGCTTACCTTCAACGGCAAGGAAATCGCGCCGATGAAGGTCAGCTGGCAGAACGAAACGCGCCTGCGTTTCGCGCTCAAGGGCGTCAAGCCCGGCCAGCTGATGCACATGTGCCGCCTGGTGGGCCTCTCCATCGTCAGCATCAAGCGCCTGCGCATCGGCCGCGTGCCGATGGCCAGCCTGCCGTCCGGGCAGTGGCGCTACCTGCACGACTACGAGCGCTTCTGACCCCAGGCGCTAGGAAATCAGGTCGCTGGCGGCGATGTTGGCCGCCGTCACACCCGGCCTGAGCGCATACACGATGCTGTTCTCCGGCAGCGCAATGTCGGCGTCGAGCAGCGCGGCGAACAGCGGCGCCTCGCCCAGCACCGGCGCCGTATCGACATCGTCCGGCCCGAATCTGCGCAGGCGCGTGAGGAAGCTGGCGTTGTCTTCCCCGGTATGGCGCGCCAGCGCGCGCAGGCTTCCATCCTCGTCCCGCAAGACCACCCGCTGCGCCCGCGCCGCAGCATGCAGCAGCGCCAGGTGGTACATCGACATGCGGATGCCGCTGCCGAAATAGGCGATCATCGCCGGGCATACCGCTTTGACGGCTTCGCTCGACGTGGCCACGCTATTGAACTCGAATTCGCCCGACGTGTACAGGTCGAGCCAGTGCAGCTGGTTCTCGCCCAGGTCGAACACCATCGGCAGGAACACGCCGTTGGCCCCGGCCAGGTCGAAGCGCAGCGCGACCGTGCGCGGGTCGAAGTGCTCGCCTTCGGCGTCGTCGCGCAGCATCAGGCCGGCGAAAGCGCGTTCCAGGTTTTCGAAGGCCATGCCTGAATAATTGTTCAACACCGCCACCGCGTAGCGCACGCCGTTCCGGCGCGCCAGGTCGCCATCGATGTCGACAAATTCGCTGGCGCCGTCGGGGTAGGGCGCATCGGTCAGGTCGCCGGCGCTGGTGGCAATCACGCTGCCATCGCGCCCGGTGCAGGTGAGCTGGTAGTAGGAACACACGCCCACGTAGCGCCACTGGTCGTCGTAGAACGCGACCGACAGATCCAGGTCGGTCGTCTCGCCGTTTTTCGGTTCGCACCAGTGCAGGAACAGGCGCACCTTTTTCGCTGGCGGCACGGCGACTACCGAGCCGCGCGGCAGCTGAATGGCCGAGCGGCTTGCGGTGCGTTCGTTAAATGGCACGATGATGTCGCCCAGGGCGCTGTCGATCAAGAAGTCGCCCACCTGCGGCTTGCCTGAAAAGCGCGCCAGCAGCTCGCGTTCGATCAGGGCCACTGCGTCGCCGACCGCCTGTTGCGGCAGCGCTGCCCGGCGCTCGCGCACCATGTACCCGGTCGCCACGCTCCCCTTGGGCCAGTAGATGCGCCGCCCCGCTGGGTGCAGGCGCGTCGGCAGCAGGGCGCGCAAGGTGAGCAGGACGGGCGTTGCAAACTGCGCCACGCAGTGCGCAAAGGCGTCCAGCACGGCGCTGCTGGCGCTGCTGTCGTCGCCGGCCACGCTCAGGGCGTGATCGAAGCGGCGCGCCAGTTCGCCCGGCCGTTTGCGCAGCAGGGCCGCCATGGCGGCGGCGTCCTTGCGCATGATGGCTTTTTCCAGGCCGGCGTAAAAGGTCTCGAACTGCGGACCACGCGTGCCGTCCGGGCCCTTCTTGCGCACCACGCTGAACGCAAACGCCACCTTCGGATAGCGCTGGTGATATTCGTGCGGGTGCAGGAATTCGCCCAGCCAGACCCAGTACGCGCGGTGGCGCAGCATGTCTTCGGTCAGCGAATCGGGGTGAAAGCGCTCGAGCAGGGCGAGCAGCGCGCGCCGCAGCGGACGACTCAGTTTGGCCATCTTGAAGCGCTTGATGGTCATCGGCAGCGGAAAATGCTCGCGCCTGTTCCAGTACGACCCTGGCGTGAACAAGGTCTTGAAGCGCGCCATGCCGCGTATTTTTTCAATCGGCACCTGGCGGTATATCAGTTGCCCTTGCAGCGACGGGTCGGCGCCGGAATACACGGCCACCAGGCGGATCACGTCGGTGGCGGTGCCGATGTGCGCAGCGGCGGCGTCCAGCACGGCGGCCGGCTCGCAGTGCTTGAGCAGGGTGCCGAACAGCAGGGCGATATTTTCGCGTACCGGAATCTGTTCGGGCACCCAGGCCAGCAGGCGCAGGCCGTGTTCGGCGGCCAGCGCCTTGAAGTCGTCGGTGTCGACCGGCGACATGGCCTGCTTGCGCGCGCACAGCGCGCCCACCAGTGCCTGGGCCGCGTCGTCCATATTGGCGCCAAGGTCGATCAGCTTGAGCGGCGCCGGCACTTCACCCTGCGGCAGCGCAGGGTTGGGCAGGAAAAACGGCGAATCGCGGTCGGCGTGGCGGTGGCAGATCGGGCAAGCGCTGTAATTGCTGCCGTCGAAGCAGGCGTCGCAGACCACGTGCTGGCACGGCTTGAGCACATGCGTGGTGCCTTGCTGGCCGCAATGCAGGCAGGGCTGGTCGGGTGCTTGCATGAAGTGGGTCAGGACCCGGTCCATCCACAACGCTGCGGTGTTGTGCGGCACCCTCTCGGGGAAGCGCCGGAACAGCGGCGTGTGCTGGACATTACCGCCGAGCTGGGCTGCCAGGGTGCGCCAGACAAGCTCGCGCGTAGCATTGAGCGTGGGCAAGTCCAAGGTCTGCAGGTGCGCGCGCAGGCGCTGCGTCAGCGCGTAGCCGAGCTTGGCCAGGTCGATATCGAACAGCTGCATGCAATCGTCGGGCTGCTGGCCGGCGCCCGGCTCGACGAATACGCTGGCCTGGCGGCGCAGCAGCAGCGCCCGGGTTTCTTTAAAATCGACAGACATGGTGGGTCCCATAACAAAAAAACGGATACAGGCGCAGGCCTTGATCCGTTTTTGAAAGGTGAGAAGGGAATCGGTCAGACTGAATCAGGGTAGAAGGAAGCCCAACCTGAGCCTTCTCAAGCAAAATATAACCGATTATCAAATCTTAATCAATACAGCCGGTGTTATCGCTTGTTCTTGTTATTCGAGCGCACATTGCGCGAGAAATAGGACGGGTCTTTCTTGCTCACCCAGGCGATAAACGCGCGGATATCCTCATGCTGCTGCAAGGCCTCCCAGGTATGGAAGGACTTGAACAATTCATGCTCGGTGAAAGTCGAATGGATTTTCTGGTGGCAGATCTTATGAATATCGAACTGCTCGCGCCCCTTGTAAGTCTTGGGGATCAGGTGATGGCGGTCGACATTGCGCGTGCCGAGGGGCCGGCCGCACAGGGGACACAAGGCGTCGCTCATGTTGCCCCCGTGATCAAGCCTGGGCCGGCCTGGCTGCCTTGTCGGCCTTGACCGGCTTGGGCAGCGAAATGAGGCGGGTGCCGGCCAGCCTGTCGTGCAGGAACTGGCGGTCCTTGTCGAGAAACACGGTCATGCCCCACGCCACGATATTGATCGCCAGCGCGCTCGCCACCTGGGTCTTGCTGGTCAGGTGAAAGCGCCAGCAGATCACCAGGGCCGGCAGTACCCAGCCCCAGCCCAAGAGGTAGCGCACGGTGGCGGCCTTGAGCGGCACGCTCGCATAGCCGACCTTGACCAGCTTGATGCGCCACGTTTTCATGGCCAGCGTATGGCCGCTGCCGGTCCAGGAATAAATGAAATAGATGCCCGGCACCAGGAACAGCACCACCGTGCGGCCATGCTCAATCACGCCCTGGCTCATTTTCTGGGTAATCAACAGGAAAATGAGCAGGCCGAACATGACCACGGCGGTCAGCAGGAACAGCTCGTACACCAGGCAGATCAGACGGCGTTTCAGGGTGGGTGTGGCAACCGGGGACTTACTATTTTGCATTGGAAAGGGGGATGGCCGGCGCAGGAGCGGCCGGCGCCGTGGTAGGTGGAGCGGTAACAGCCGGTGGCGTCGCCGGCACAGCCAGCGGTGCGCCTGCCGACGGGCTGACGATGCAGCGCGGCACGGCAGCCGGGGCGTTGCGGATCGTGCCCGGCGGGCAGCCGGCCGGCGGCGGCTTGCTTGGCGCGAGCGGCTTGGTCTGGGTGGCCGGCGGCAGGTTGGTCACCTGTTTTTTGACGGCGGCAGCGTCCAGCGCCAGCTTTTTCTTTTGTTCTTCGGGCAACTGCTGGTATTTCTCCCATTCGGCCGATTTCTGGCTCTTGTCGATCTTCTTGCTCAGCGTGTAGTTCTCTCGGGCCACGCGCCGTTCCTCGGGCGTGAGCCGGGTCCAGGCGCGCATGCGTTCCTGCATGCGTACTTGCTCATCGGGCTTCATGGACGCATAACGGTTGGCGATATCGAGCCATTTTTGCTTGCGCACCGATTCCATGCGGTCCCATTCGCCCTTGAGCGGGTTGAGCGCAATTTGCTGCGGCGGCGACAGGTCTTTCCACATCGGCTTGCCGGCAACCGCTGCTTGTGCGGCGGCGACAGCTGGCGATGGCTTGGAGACCGGTGCGATCACCTTTGTTGCCGGCTGGCCAGGGACGGCGGCAGGCGCGGGCAGGGGGGCGCCGCCGGGCGCCGGTGCGGCACCCTGGGCTGCGGCGATGCCGCTTGTTGTCAACAATGCAAGCGCAAGCGCCAGGAAATGCCGGGACGAAGCTGCGCGTGTCATCCTTATTGCGCGCGCTGGGCGAGGTAGGCGTTAAAACCCTGGTCCAGGTAGGCCGTCAGCGGCAACTCGTCGGACAGCACAGCCGCGTCGAGCTCGGCGATTTCTTCGAGGCGCTGCTGTTCTTCGTATTGATAGATGCCGGCAAGCCCGGCCACCAGCGCCATGAGCGGAATGGCCACGCTCATGCGGCCGAGCGAGGAAAACGAGAACAGGGCGCCGATATTGCCGGCCAGCTGGGTTTGCGCAGCCTGCACCGGGACGTGCGGCTTCTTGCGTGCCATGGCGGCCTTGCGCGCGGCCGACAAGCGCTCGGTCGTCGCAGCAGGGAGCCCGTCGAGATGGTCGTTCAGGGCGTGGCGTACCTTGTACGCAAAGTTCAGATCGTCGGTGTTCATAATTTTATTCCCTTGGCTTTCAGCGATTCGGCGAGGGTATGAGTTGCTCGCGAGCAGTGCGTTTTGACACTTCCCTCGGAACATCCCATCGCTTCGGCTGTTTCAGCCACGTCCATGTCCTGCCAGTAACGCATGAGGAAGGCTTCCCGTTGACGCGCCGGCAGTTTTTGTACTTCGGCGTCGATCAGGCTCAAGGTCTGCTGGCGCTCGACCTGGTCCGCGCTCGACTCCGCCGAGGCCGAACCTTGTTCCGCCTCTAAGGATTCAAGTATATCAAATTCTTCGTCTTCTCCCTCGCGTTTACCCATGCCCGAGAAGAGGCTGACCCAGGTATTCCGTACCTTTTCGCGGCGGAAGTAATCGAGGATGGTGTTTTGCAGGATGCGCTGGAACAGCATCGGCAATTCGGCGGCCGGCTTGTCTCCGTATTTTTCGGCGAGCTTGATCATCGCGTCCTGCACGATATCGAGCGCAGCTTCATCCTTGCGCACGGCGTACACGGCTTGCTTGAAAGCGCGCCGCTCGACATTCTCAAGAAAATCGGATAACTCTTTGTCTGTGGCCATGCGAACCGGAGTGGGGTAGGGAGCACCCCTGGTACATAGCCTGGGGGCATTCGAGAAAACTGACGCATGCTAGCAAAGAATGGGCGTTTTTGCTTGGTATTTGCTGCGATCGGGCCGCAAAACGCCACGAAAGCAGCCGGCCCCGCCTGATTTAACTTGACCGCAATGGTGCGACGCAGTAAGGTATATGACGCTTTGCAACCCCGAAGCTGTATGGTCAAGTCGAAAACGCCACACAAGGCCAACATCGACGTGACGCGCTTTCATATGTAGGCAGTTTGCTCTAACCCGCGCCACAAGCGCGAGAGGTTCGCAGTAATCGCTACAGAAACTCACGCCAAACGAGTTGCGTTTAGCGCCGGTTCGTAACGTATCTATGGGTACGTGAAAGATCGCCGTGACCGCAGAAAGAAGGGAAGCCTGAGCACTGTCGCGCCACGCGAATTTCGTTAGGAAAGAGCATCCGATCACCTCCCAATGGGTCTTGAAAGGAATGTATCATGAACAACGAAGCATCGGCCACCATCACGGGGTCCGAAATACTTGTCCGTTGTCTGGCGGAAGAAGGCGTTAAACACGTTTTCGGTTATCCAGGCGGCGCCGTACTGTATATCTACGACGCCATCTTCAAGCAAGACAAATTCCAGCACGTCCTGGTACGCCACGAACAGGCCGCCGTGCATGCGGCAGATGCCTACTCGCGCAGCTCGAACACCGTCGGCGTGGCCCTGGTCACTTCCGGTCCCGGTGTCACCAATGCCGTCACGGGTCTCGCCACGGCGTACATGGATTCGATTCCGATGGTCGTCATTTCCGGCCAGGTGCCCAGCACCGCGATTGGCCAGGATGCCTTCCAGGAATGCGACACGGTCGGCATCACGCGGCCCTGCGTCAAGCACAACTTCCTCGTCAAAGATGTGAAAGACCTGGCCGCCACGATCAAGAAAGCGTTCTTCATTGCGCGCACCGGCCGTCCCGGTCCGGTCCTGGTCGATATCCCTAAAGACATCAGCATGCACAAGTGCGCCTACGACTATCCGAAGGATATCGAAATGCGCTCGTACAAGCCGATCGACAAGGGCCATTCGGGCCAGATCCGCAAGGCCGTGCAACTGCTGCTGCAAGCCGAACGGCCGATGATCTATACCGGCGGCGGCGTGATCCTGGCCAATGCCTCGCCCGAGCTGAACCGGCTGGTTGACAAGCTTGGTTTTCCGGTCACCAATACCCTGATGGGCCTGGGCGCCTACCGCGCCTCGAGCGACAACTTCCTGGGCATGCCCGGCATGCACGGCACGTATGAAGCGAACATGGCGATGCAGCACTGCGACGTCCTGATCGCCATCGGCGCGCGCTTCGACGACCGCGTGATCGGCAACCCGAAACACTTCGCCTCGAACCCGCGCAAGATTATCCACGTGGACATCGATCCATCGTCGATTTCCAAGCGCGTCAAGGTCGATATTCCCATCGTCGGCAACGTCAAGGACGTGCTGATCGAATTCCTGGCGCAGCTCGACGCCGCCGACGCCAAGGTCAACGCCGCGCCGCTCAAGGACTGGTGGAAGCAGATCGGCGAATGGCGCGGGCGCGAGTGCCTGAAATACGCCGATTCCGACCTGGTCATCAAGCCGCAGTCGGTCGTGCAAAAGGTGTGGGAAATCACCAAGGGCGACGCTTTCATTACCTCCGACGTCGGCCAGCACCAGATGTGGGCGGCCCAGTACTACCCGTTCGACAAGCCGCGCCGCTGGATCAATTCCGGCGGACTGGGCACCATGGGCGTGGGCTTGCCGTACGCCATGGGCGTGCAGATGGCCAATCCGGACGCCACCGTGGCCTGCATCACCGGCGAAGGCTCGATCCAGATGTGCATCCAGGAACTGGCTACCTGCAAGCAATATCACCTGACGCCGAAAATCATTTTGCTCAACAACCGCTTCCTCGGCATGGTGCGCCAGTGGCAACAGATCGACTACGGTTCGCGCTATTCCGAGTCGTACATGGATTCGCTGCCGGACTTTTCGATGCTGGCCGAGTCGTTCGGCCACGTCGGCATGAAGATCGAGAAACCGGGCGACGTCGACGGCGCGCTGAAAGAAGCCTTTGGCATGAAAGACCGCCTTGTGTTCATGAACTTCATCACTGACCAGTCCGAAAACGTCTGGCCGATGGTCAAGGCCGGCAAGGGCTTGTCCGAAATGCTGCTCGGATCGGAGGATCTGTAATGCGCCATATTATTTCTGTCCTGCTCGAAAACGAAGCCGGTGCGCTCTCGCGCGTGGTCGGCCTGTTCTCGGCGCGCGGCTACAACATTGAAACCCTGACCGTCGCCCCGACTGAAGACGCCACCCTGTCGCGCATGACCATCGTCACCAGCGGCTCGGACGATGTGATCGAACAGATCACCAAGCACCTGAACCGCCTGATCGAGGTGGTCAAGGTGGTCGACCTGACCGAAGGCGCGCACATCGAGCGCGAGCTCATGCTGATCAAGGTGCGCGCGGTCGGCAAGGAACGCGAAGAGATGAAACGCACTGCCGACATCTTCCGCGGCCGCATCATCGACGTCACGGAAAAGACGTACACGATCGAGCTGACCGGCAACAAGGGCAAGCTCGACGCGTTCATCGATTCCATCGACCGCGCCTCCATCCTCGAAACGGTGCGTACCGGTGGATCGGGTATCGGCCGCGGCGAACGCATCCTCAAAGTTTAATCCGTACCTGCGGGCACGTCCCGGGCACGTCCCACACCAAAAATTATAGGAAAATTATCATGAACGTTTTTTACGACAAAGATTGCGACCTCTCCCTCGTTAAAGGCAAGAACGTTGCCATCATCGGCTACGGTTCGCAAGGCCACGCGCACGCACAGAACCTGAACGATTCGGGCGTCAACGTCACCGTCGGCCTGCGCAAGGGCGGCGCTTCCTGGACCAAGGTCGAGCAGGCCGGCCTGAAAGTTGCCGAAGTCAACGACGCGATCAAAGCCGCCGACATCATCATGATCCTGCTGCCTGACGAAAACATCGCCCAGGTTTACACCGAGAATGTTGCTCCGCACGCCAAGCAGGGCGCGGTACTGGCCTTCGCGCACGGCTTCAACGTGCACTATGGCCAGGTCGTGCCACGCGCCGACCTCGACGTGATCATGATCGCGCCAAAAGCGCCAGGCCACACCGTGCGCGGTACCTACGCAGCCGGTGGCGGCGTGCCGCACCTGATCGCCGTCTACCAGGACAAGTCCGGTTCGGCGCGCGATATTGCCATGTCGTACGCCATGGCCAACGGCGGCGGCCGCGCCGGCATCATCGAAACCAACTTCCGTGAAGAAACCGAAACCGATCTGTTCGGCGAGCAGGCAGTCCTGTGCGGCGGCGCGGTCGAGCTGATCAAGGCCGGCTTCGAAACCCTGACCGAAGCGGGCTACGCGCCCGAAATGGCGTACTTCGAGTGCCTGCACGAACTGAAGCTGATCGTCGACCTGATCTACGAAGGCGGCATCGCCAACATGAACTACTCGATCTCGAACAATGCCGAGTACGGCGAGTATGTGACCGGTCCGAAGGTCGTGACCTCGGCCACCAAGGAGGCGATGCGCCAGTGCCTGAAAGACATCCAGACCGGTGAATACGCAAAAAGCTTCATCCTGGAAAACAAGGCCGGCGCCCCGACCCTGATTTCGCGCCGCCGCCTGACGGCCGAGCATCCGATCGAAGAAGTCGGCGCCAAGCTGCGCGCGATGATGCCGTGGATCGCCAAGAACAAGCTGGTTGATCAGTCGAAGAACTAATTGTTGTCGTAACGATAGCCGCTACTGTCACCGTTACCCGCCAACTCGTCATTCCCGCGTAGGCGGGAATCCATAGCACTTTCGCTGGGCCAATGTGCTATGGATTCCCGCCTACGCGGGAACGACGGTTTCGAGGCTAATGGCATTGTCCAGATGTAAGCAATCATCCCAAATTTGCAAATTTTGATTACAACGGTACGTGGTTCGTCCGATTCCGGGTATCGTCCGGGTTAACCAAGCTGATGAGGTAGCGATACCTCCTCATGTTTGCCATTTACCTGGAGAAAATCATGTCACTCAAAAAAATTGCACTCATCGCCGCCGTGGCTTTTGCCATGCCCGCATTCGCCCAGAACACGCTGGCGACCGCCGGCGCGCTGGTGATCGTTCCCGCCTACGGTGAAGTCACCCATCCGAACGACCAGGTCGTCGCCACCTTCTTTATCGAAGAAACCGACAAGGACAAGGCCGCCGCCGCTTCGCGCGTCAATACAAAAATGAAGCAGGGCACCGAGATCGTGCGCCGCGAAGATCCGAAAGCGATCCTGAAAACGGTCGGCTACTACACCTATCCGGTCTATCCTGAAGTGGCGCCGCGCCCGGACGGCCAACCACAGCCGCGCCCGCTCGTGCCGACCGGCTGGCGCGTGGGCCAGTATCTGGAAGTAAAAACCACCAACCTGGCCAACCTGCCGAAGATGACCGCCGCCGTGCAAAAAGTGCTGGCCCTGAACGGCCTCAATTTCGGGCTGTCGCCGGAAACCACCCGCAAGCTCGACGACCAGCGCCTGATCGCCACCTACAAGAACCTGAACGAGCGCGTCGCCGCGATCGCCAGTGCCATGGGCCGCAAGATGAGCGAAGCGGTGATCGATACGCTCGACTATGAAGGCTCGGGCAACTATGCCGGCCAGCAAGATGCTGCACCGCAATTCATGCGAGCCGCCAAGGCTGAAACCGCCGAAGTGGCCGAACCAAGCTTCGAGCCGGGCGAAACCACGCTGCAGATGCGTCTTGTAGGAAAGGTGAAATTCAAGTAAAAGTATCTGATCGCTAAGTTCACGGTGCTCCCACTATAATAAGTGTGAAACCAGCCGCGCCCACTTTCGGGCGCGGCCAGACCCAGCGATCCTGTTACTTGAAACGGAAATCTATGCCGACCTTCCCACGCCGCAGAAAGCCCTCCATCCCGAAAGCCAAGGGCGGCAAACTGTCCCGCTTCAGCAAGATTGGCCGCCGGGTCGATGCCGACGGCAACCCGATGCGGCGCCGTGGAATCTACCTGTTACCGAATGCCTTCACCACCGCCGCGCTGTTCTGCGGCTTTTACGCCATCGTCATGGCCATGAACCAGCGCTTCGAGCATGCTGGCTGGGCCATTTTCATCGCCATGATCTTAGATGGCCTGGACGGGCGCATCGCCCGCCTGACCAACACCCAATCCGAATTCGGCGCCCAGTACGACAGCCTGGCCGACATGGTCTCCTTCGGCGCCGCGCCGGCGTTGGTGATCTATGAATGGTCGCTGCGCGGCCTCGGCAAATTCGGCTGGCTGGCCGCCTTTGTCTACTGCGCCGGCGCCGCCTTGCGCCTGGCGCGCTTCAACACCAATATCGAAGTGGTCGACAAGCGCTTCTTCCAGGGCTTGCCCAGCCCGGCCGCCGCCGCCATGGTGGCCGGTTTCGTGCTGATGATGACCGATCTGGGTTATTCCGGCGTCCAGCTGCCGTGGATCTCGTGGGGCATCGCCCTGTTCGCCGGCCTGACCATGGTCACCAATGTCCCGTTCTACAGCTTCAAGGACGTCAATTTCCGCAAGTCGGTGCCGTTCATCGTCGTGTTCCTGATCGCGCTGGCGCTGGCGCTGGTCTCGCTCGACCCGCCCAAAGTGCTGATGCCGCTGTTTGTACTGTATGGTTTGTCCGGCTACGCGGTGTACGCATGGCGCCTTGCCAAGGGCAAGCCGGTGAGCATTGTGCAAACCGACGACGAAGCTCTGGACCCGAGCGAACGCCGCTGACCATCGACCGATGCGATGGCGGCCGGCGCAAGCTCGCCTTTTCTACCTAGCCCAATGGAGCCGCCATGACGAATTCGAATCGCCTGATCATTTTTGACACCACCCTGCGCGACGGCGAGCAATCGCCCGGCGCCTCGATGACCAAGGATGAAAAGGTGCGCATCGCGCGCCAGTTGGAGCGCATGCGCGTCGACGTCATCGAAGCCGGCTTCGCGGCCGCGTCGCCGGGCGACTTCGAAGCCATCCGCGCCATCGCCAGCGCGGTGCGCGAATCGACCATCTGCTCACTCTCGCGCGCCAACGACCGCGACATCGCGCGCGCCGCCGAAGCGCTGGCCCCGGCCGAACGCAAACGCATCCACACCTTTATTGCCACCTCGCCCCTGCACATGCAGATGAAGCTGCGCATGGAGCCGGAACAGGTGCTCGAACAGGCGAAGATTGCGATCCGTTGCGCGCGCCAGTACACCGACGACATCGAATTTTCGCCCGAAGACGGCAGCCGCTCCGACGAAGACTTCTTGTGCCGCGTGCTTGAAGCGGTGATCGCCGAAGGCGCCACCACCATCAATTTTCCCGACACGGTCGGCTACGCCGTGCCCGAGGTGTTTGGGGCCACCATCTTGCGCCTGCGCGAGCGCATTCCCAATTCCGACAAGGCCGTCTGGTCGGTTCACTGCCACAACGACCTTGGGCTGGCGGTCGCCAATTCGCTGGCCGGCGTGATGATCGGCGGCGCGCGCCAGATCGAATGCACCATCAACGGCCTGGGTGAACGCGCCGGCAACACCGCGCTGGAAGAAGTGGTGATGGCGCTGCGCACCCGCAGCGACCACTTCGGGCTCGAACTGGGCATCGACACCACGCAGATCGTGGCCGCCTCCAAAATGGTCTCGCAGATTACCGGCTTTGCGGTGCAGCCGAACAAGGCGGTGGTGGGCGCGAACGCCTTTGCGCACGCGTCGGGCATCCACCAGGACGGCATCCTGAAGGCGCGCGAAACCTACGAGATCATGCGCGCCGAAGACGTGGGCTGGGCCGCCAACAAGATCGTGCTGGGCAAACTGTCGGGCCGCAACGCCTTCAAGGAACGCTTGCGCGAACTGGGCATCGTGCTCGAATCCGAGGCCGAAGTGAACGCCGCCTTCGCCCGCTTCAAGGAGCTGGCCGATCGCAAGTCCGAGATTTTTGATGAAGACATCATGGCCCTGGTGTCCGATGAAGAGCACGCGCAGGAAGGCGAGCATTACCGCTTCGTGTCGCTCGCGCAGCGCTCCGAAACCGGCGAAATCCCGAGCGCCAAGGTGGTGTTCGCGATCGACGGCAAGGAATTTACCTGCGAAGGCGACGGCGATGGCCCGGTCGACGCCACCGTCAACGCCATCGAAAAAGAAGCGGCCAGCGGCGCCGAACTGGTGCTGTTTTCGATCAACGCGATCAGCAACGGCACCCAGTCACAGGGCGAGGTCACGATGCGCCTGTCGCGCTCGGGGAGGATTGTCAACGGCGTCGGTTCGGACCCGGACATCATCGTCGCCTCGGCCAAGGCTTATTTATCGGGCCTGAACAAGCTGCACTCGAAGATCGAGCGCGTCAACCCGCAGCAGTAGGCGCCTGCGTGGCACCGGCTTGCACCACGCCGGTGCGGTCTTGCCGCCGGCGCCAGCCGGGCCGTGTAAAATCCAGCCTTCGTCGCGCTTGCGTGCATCGCCTTTGTTGGGCCTGCCACCGCAGGCGACGGCTTTCTTGCGGAGACCGACTCCGCATCCTATCGCAGCAGCGATTTCGGACTGACATGGACGTTTATCAGCAAAGACCGGCGCCCGCCAGCCTTCGGCCGGGAAGTGGTACACGACGCCGTGGCTGGCGTATAACGGCCGGGTACCGGGAAGCTAGCTCGATGTGCCTTCCCCGCTTGGCTATGATTGCTTACCCACGCGCCATCCAATATGCTGGCTATTGCAATTTCACCTGAAGGATCAGCAACGTGTACCCCTTTCGACGACCCATCGCCGCTTACGGCTTATTGGCCTGCATGTTGGCCGGCAACGTGCAGGCGACTGCCTGCTACGGGGAGCGCATTTACTGGGCGCGCACCAGCAGCGAAGGAAAGATCTTGCTATATACGACGTTCGGCTTGCTCCTGAGCAGCGACCACGGCAAGACCTGGAGCATGGTCGAGGGCCCGGTCGACGGTTCCCCTCCGGTCGAGGCCGGTCCGGCCCTTGTGACCGCATTCAGCAATAGGGACAGGCCGCGCAACTCCCCGGACGCTGGGCTGTACCGCTCCATCGATTTCGGTCTCACCTGGAGCCGGATCGGTGACGCGCGTGGTGCGTTTGCCGCCGGCCCGGCCGGCACGGTGTACGCATGCGATGAGCGCCGGGCGCAGGTGGAGAGATACACCCCCTCCACGGGAAGCTGGAGCAAAACCGCCCTGCTGGAGCAGGACGCACATGACAGTTCAACTTGCCGGGAAGTTCGGGTCGACGGGAGCAATGTCTGGGTGCGCGGCAGCAGCCGCATGTTTCATAGCACGAACAATGGCGCCAGCTGGACCGCCACGATCCCACCGCAGTACTTGGGCAAAAGCGTGGCCTCTGCGATGCACGCCGACGGCGCCGGCCTTCTCTACGCCACCGGCGGGTTTGCGGAAGAATCTCATCTCATTCGCAGCGATGATGCTGGCGCAACGTGGACAAGCAGTCGTCCGAGCTATCCGCCAGGCATGGCGCCTAAGTACGAACGGCTGGTGGGCGGTCAGGATCGCACACTGTACGTGCTCGGCGGGCATCGCGTTCCCGCCACCAGCACAGAGATCACTACCTTGTACCGCGTGAGCGGCGATAAAACGGAAACGCTGTTCGATATCCCCACGCCGCTCTTGAGTACGCCGAAAGCGCCCTTGCATATCGCCGCCGACGGCAGCATGAGTTATGCCACTTACTCCAGCGTGTGGGTCAGTCTCGCCGGCGGCAAGAACTGGCGTGAAATACCCGGCCACACCTTGACCAAAAAGCCGTGGCTGGTCTGTGACGGCCGTATCCAGCCTGTGCAATGACGGCCCATCAACACGCCTACCATTACCTGGCGCCGTCGTCGCTCGACGCGGGCGCCCAGCCGCGCCTGCAACTGGCCACGTCCGATCCGCAAGGCGCACACCCGCACTTCTTCGAAGGCCGCCTGGTCGCGCCGCGCCTGGCGGCCGAACTGCTTTCCGCCGTCCACGTCATCGTCGGGTCGCGCTTTTTCACGCCATCGAACACGCTGGCGCGCGCCCTCGCGCTGGCCGACCCGGTCGTCACCTCCGGCGGCGGGCGGCTGCGCTTTGAAGGCTTTTCGTCCTGCTGCAGCGCCTACATCCGGGTAGACATGCTGCCTGGCGCCTATGACGGCGACGTGGTTGGAAAAGGCACCACCAACGTCGACTTCAACGCCCCCATGCGCGCTGCGCTGGCTTGCGTGCGCGACGCCGATGGCCTGATTCTTGCGATCGGCCAGGACGCGCTGCGCCTGCGCTCGGGCAGCGCCGACATCGTCGAGAAAAAGGTCACGCTGCCGCTGCGCTGGCTGCGCGGCATGCTCGAAGTGCAGTCCTACCAGGCCTCGATGCACAAAAAGCTCGAAGCGCGCGGCATCGAAGCGCTGCGCTTTTTCCGCTCGCTGCCAAAAGCGTCGACCAGCAGGACGCCGCTGTGGGTGGTGGGTGGCCCTGGCGGCCTGCGCACCACCACCCGCGCCGAATCGCTTGGCGTGCGCGTGGCCGATACCAGCCGCCTGCGCGTGCTTGAACCCTTGCTGCCGAAGGCGCTGTCGCTGACGGTGTATGCCGACGACGCGCAGCAGGCCAGCGCCTGGGTGCTCGACTTCGGCAGCATGCGCCTGACGCTCGCGCTCAGCGCCGAAACCTGGCGCGGCTTCTCCGGCGAAGGCCAGGCCCTGCGCGCGCTGATGCGCTCCGGCGACAATGCCGCGCTGGCGCAAGTGCGCGCGCAACTGCAATGGCAGCCGCACTTGGACAGCGCCGTGCTGGCGCGCGAGCTGGCGCTGGAACGGCCGCAGGTGGACGACGCCCTGCGCGTGCTGGGCGTATCCGGCCTGGCCGGCTACGACGTGGCCGAAGGCAGTTATTTTCACCGCGTGCTGCCGTTCGACCTGACCCTGGCCGAGGACATGCATCCGCGCCTGGCCGGCGCGCGCGCCCTGGTCGACGCCGGCGCGGTGCGCCTGCTGCGCCAGGCGCCGCTGGAGGCGAGCGTGCAGGGCAGCGCCGTACTGCACCGCGTGCGCGAGGTCGGCGGCGAACTGGTATGCACCTGCCCATGGTTCGGCAAGCACCAGGGCCAGCGCGGACCGTGCAAGCACGTGCTGGCGGCCGAAGCGGCCCACTCCATGCAAGCATCAAGGACATCATGATCAACACCGATCAACGCTTCATCCCGGCCAATCCGGTCGAAGCGGCCATCCACGCCGGCGATTTTGAGGCCATGGCCGCTGCGCTGCGGGCAATCTCGCCCGCGCAGCGCGCCAAACTGCGCGGCTCCCTGCGCGCGCTCGATAAAACCCTGCGCGACATCTATTGGGACAAGTCGCGCAAGTTGCCGCGCTGGTGGGGCGGGCAGGCGTCGACCGAGCAATTCGCGTGCGCCGCCGCCGCCGTGTTCGTGTGCGGCACCGCCAGGGATCATGCCGATGTCTATCTCTGGACCGACAAGGTGTTCGGTTGCCTCGACCTGCTGGAAGCGGGTGCGCTGCGGCGCCTGGCCGGGGTGATGGTGCGCAGCGCGCCGCACCAGTTCCACCGCGCCCAGCGCCTGATCGTGGAGGGCCGCTCGGACCGTCCCGATGGCGAGGAATACATCATCGGCCTGATCGGCGCGCCCGACTTCGCCCCGTTGGGCATGTCATTGCCGGAGCTGGTGCAGGCCGATCCCGCGCTGCTGGCCGGGCCGGTACTGCGCGTGTTCGAGGTCCAGGGGGCCGGCTTGAAGAATCTGGCGTCGGTCGACAGCCAGGCCCGCGAATCGGGCAACACCTGGAGCGCCGCCTTTTTGGAGTGGATCAGGCTCGGTCATTTCACACGCGTGCAGCTGCTTGGCTGCACGCTCGGCACGCTGGAACAGGACTGGCCGCAGGCGCGGGCCGGCTGGTTCTCGCGCTTTCACGAGACGCTGGCCCCCACGCCTGCCGAGATGGCGCCGTTCGCCACGCGCTATCTGGGCCTGTGCCAGAGCCGCATCGCGCCGACCGTCACCATGGCCATGGGTGCGCTGGCAGCGCTGTTCAAGAGTGGCCACGTCGACGCCGGCCAGGTGCTGGGGGCGCTGGCGCCGGTGATGTCGGCACCCGTCAAGAGCCAGATCGACAGGGCGCTCAAGCTGGCCGACCAGGTGGTCCGGCAGCATCCTGCCAGCGCCCACGCCGCGTCGGCGCTGGTGCAGCTGGCGCTGGCGCACGAGGCCCCCGAGGTGCACAAGAAGGTCATCGGGCGCCTGGCTGCCTGGGGCTTCGACCTGGATACCCGCAGCGATCTCGAAGCGGTCCTGCAGCTGGTGTCGGCCTCGAATCGCGATGCGCTCGCCGCGCTGGTCGGCGTGGGCGCAGCAGCGCCCGAGGCGCCGCCGCTGGTGACGCCCCATGCGCCGCGCGTGCGGCCGTCGCCGCTGGACCCGGCGCGCGCACTGGCGCCGCTCGACGACATCGACGAACTGGTGCAAACCATGGCGTCCATCTTCGAGAACGAAGGCCACCCCGACCAGTTCGAGCGCGCCCTGGACGGGCTGGCGCGCCAGTTGCCGTTGACCTAACAAGCGCGCGAGCGTCTGCAACCGGTGTTTGCGCGCGCGCAGAATGTACTCGCATCGGGTCCGTGGCATGCGCGCTGGTATTTGCAGCCGCTGGCCACCGCGCTGGCGCGCTTTGCAGCCGTTGCCGCCGGCCCGGTCATGCTGGCGCCGGGGAAAATCAAGCAATCGGCCAGCGCCGAGCTGTCGCGCCGGATCGACGACCTGATCGTCTTCGCGGGGCGGCACAGCGGCTTGTCGTCCCTGTGCACGCCGACCCACCGGGGCGGCTTCATTGCGCCCGACGCGCTGGTGGCGCGCCTGGCCGCGCACCTTGGGGCCGGGGTGCCATCGTCGCAGGACGAGCAGGTGCGCGCGCTGCTGCGCCTTGCCAGCGGCGACTGGCCCGCTGCGCGGGCCGCCGCGCGCGCACTGCCGCAAGGCCCGTTCGTGCAGGCGCTGCGCTACGCGCTCGGCGACGATGTCGCCATCGGCAGCGAGCGCGCCTTGTTCGCCGCTGCCGCGCGCATCCGCCACCCCGGCGGGGACGATGCCGCGCTGCTGGCAGCCTACGGCATCGCGGGGCCGGACGGCGCCTGCGCGGCGCGCTATGCGTGGGATGTCTATCCGGAGCTCGAATACGGGGAACCGGTTGTCAGGCTGCGCGTGACGGTCACGCCGGCGCACTCCGATGCCGACCTGCCGTACATGGCCATGCGCTGGCGCGGCGAGTTTTCCGACCGCCTGGAGAGCGAATTGCTGTACGGCGCCACCATCCTGCCGTCCTGCCTCGATGCGTTCTTTGCCTGCGGCGTGAGCCGGATCGGCTCGAACATCGACTGGCGTATCGCGCAATGGGATGACCGGGCGTTTCTCGGCGTGCTGCTTGACGCGGCCACGCCGGTCACGCCCATCGCCACCAGCCTGCTGGCGCTTGCGCTGGGCGGCAAGGAGCCGGGCCAGAGCGCGATGGCGGTCGACGCCCTGGTGGCGGTGGTGCTCGAAGCGCGCTGCGACATCGCTCTGCTGGCCGGCGAGATCCGCAAGATCCTGTTGTCCAGACTGGGCAAGGCGGCGCGCTACGCCAGGAGCCTGGCCAGCGCGGCGCGCGCCGATGCGGCCATGCCGGGCGCTGTTTGCGCGCTGCTGTGCGCAGTGCTCGATAGCGGCGAAGAGGCGCCGCCCAAGGATACCGGCGCCCTGCTCGAACTGCTGCTGGAACTGTCGCTCGGCCACGGGGTTGTGCTGGCGCCGGAGACGGCCGCCATGATCGGGAGCCTCAAGCTGTCTGGCAAAGGCAAGGCTGCGCAGAAGGCCTTGCTGGCGCATCTGGGCTGACGCGCGCGGTTACCACTTTTGCCTGGTGGCGGCTTGCTCGCTTTTTTCGCAATTGGTCTTTTTGTGCTGGATGCCTTTGCTTCCAATATCGAGCCCGTCCGGCGCGTGGTTCGATTCGACCGTGATGCAGTAGGTGCCATCGGCTCCCACCACGCGGTAGCGGCGCCGGTCGTACTGGCCGGGGTCGATGATCTCGGTGACCTTGGGCGCCTCGTACCAGCGGTTGGGGGCGGCGTCGGCGGCCGCCTGCAAGCCCTGCGCCAGACGTGTTGCGCCATTGCTGACCGGTGCGCTGATCGGCTGACCCGGATGGGCCTTGCGCAAGTCCTGGTCGATTTTGCCGATGCTGCGCCGGGCTAGCCGCATGATCTCGTCCGCGTTCGGCGACGCCGGGGGCGCGTCTTGCACGATCGTGTCGGGTGGCGCTTCGCTTATCGGCGCAACTGGCGCCGCCGCCGGCGTGGCCGGAACCGGCCGAACCGCCGGAGCATCGGCGCGCGCCGCCTGCCGGGCAGCCGGCTGTGACACCGGCTTCGGCGGCGGTGGCGGCGGCGCCATGGGTGGCGTGATCTTGACCCATTGAATGCTGTGGCCGGGATCGTTGTCCACGGCCGGAAGGCGGCGTGCATATTGCCAGCCCAATACCAGCAAAGCGTGCGCGAGCAATGTCAGCGCGATGGCGGCATAGCGGCGCTTGGCGGCAGGTGGCGTATAGGCGGGGAGCATGGCATCGAGTATATCGGTAGTTTCGTGCCCGTAACAGAATTGGTCTGGCCACTTTTGATCGTTTGACAAAAGAGGCGCCTGGCGGTACGAATGGTGCCGCCGCACGCGCCCTGATCATGCTTAAATAGGGGGTGCTCGGTTCCTCTGATCCGGCCTGGGAGTGCTCATGCGTTTCAGATCGTTTCTGATAGCGATGCTGTTACCGTTGCTGGCGTTGCGCCTTGCGCCAGCGGCCGAGACGGTGCAACTGGTGACCTACTACGACTACGTGCCGTGGTTCGTGCCGGGCCAGCCTGCGCTCGGCCTCAACGCGCGTCTGGCCAGCCGGTTGAGCGAGATGTCCGGCGGACGCTACCGCTTTGAATCGGTCTACATTCCGCGCCGCCGGCTCGACGTGCTGCTGCAGGAAGGGAAGCTGGCGATGGTCGTTGCCTGGGTCCATCCGCGTTTTTTCGGCGACCCGGAGCGCACCCGCTATTCCTGGACCGGGCCGCTGATGAACGATGAATCGCTGGTGGTGTCGCCGCGCTCGGCGCCGCTCGAGTACGACGGGCCGGACTCGTTGCGCGGCAAGCGCTTCGGCGCGCCGGGCGGGCACCGCTTTCCCGACCTGGAGCCGCTGATCGCCGCCGGCGAGATCACGCGCATCGATGTGCCACAAATCAAGAACGCCTTGCAAATGATCGGCGCGCACCGGCGCCTCGACTTTACCGTGGTCGACCGTTCCACCCTCAATGCGCTCAAGCACGAGCAACTCATCGACCTGGCGCAGCTGCACGTGGCCAGCCGGCCGCGCACGGCATCATACGAGCGCAGCATCCTGGTGCCGCTCGGCCGGCCCGAGCTGTATCGGTTTTTGCAGGGCGCGGTGGACGTGCTCGGAAGCGACAGTAGCTTGCTCGCGCCGCTTTCACGCCCACCGGACAAGCAGGCCGGCAAGCGCCCTGCGCAATAGCTGGTCGTGGGCATCGGCGCAAGCCGGCCGCAACGCGGCAATGATATAGTCGCGGCGCAACTTAACTCTCTCGGATAAACATTCATGGCTTCTGGCTATCGCAGGCAATTTCTTACCATCGCGTTGTGTTTGCTGGCGCTCGGCAGTTCCGCCGCCCGCGCGGACAGCATCGGCTACCAGGATGTCGTTGAGCTGACTGCCAAGTCCGCGGCCTTGCGGGTGGAGCACTACCATGACTGGAGCGACGCGACCCGTCCTGCGCGCTTCAAGATGATGACAAGCGGCGAAGACCCGTTCAGCGCCGCAAATACGTTTTCCACCCTGCGCGTGCTGGACAACAAGTCCGGCGCGGAACTGTTCCGCCGTCCGGTGCCCGCGCTGACCTATTTGTGGATCGATCCGGCATCAAAGTACATTGTCGGCGTGTCCCAGGTAAAGCGGGACAATCCATATCATCTGGTTGTGTTCAACAAGAAAGGCGAGCGCCTGCTTGAGCGCAGCCTGCTCGGCACCAAGTGGCCGGAAACATTCGAGAGCGTCACCAACTGGATCTACTGGTACAAGCAACCATCGCCCAGGATCGAACTTGTCGAAGGGGAAACCACGGCGGTGCTGTCGGTCGAGGACCGGGCAGGGGTGATGCGCAGTGTCGAGTTCGCCCTGACGCGTCCCAAGGAAGTCTTGAGCGCTGCGCCCGTCAATCCCTGAAAAAGCCGCGCTTTTCCTCGTACATGGGGTCCGGTCCGCTGATCATCTTGCGCACGATGCCGTTGCGGTCGAAGTGCACGTGCATCATCGAGTTCCACACGCCGCTTTCTTTATAGCGATAGGACCACACTTCCAGGTCCGACAGCGACAGGTAGGAACGCTCGGCCGGACGCCCGACAGTGATCATCACGTCGGCCCTGGTCGCCTTGTCGATCTTGATGCGCCCGAAGCCGACATCGCCCAGCACCTGCTCGAACGCGGCCAGCTTGCCGTCCGGCCCCATGCGCGCCATCCAGGTGAACTGGCCGAACGGGCCGGTTGCGTATTCCAGCACCTGGCCCGAGGGCAGGGCGTGGATCGCGGTGGGCTCGCCGAACTTGGCGCGCACCACGTCGAGCGTGTCGCCCGGCACCGGCGGGGTGCGCATCATCGCCGCGCAGCCGGCCAGGCTCAGCACCACGCCCAGGATTGCCATTTTTGCTCGTGTTTGCATAAAAACCACCTTGGGATCGCTCAAAACCCCATCATGCACCAGCTCGATGAAATCTTCACGACATGCGGTTCCGGCCGCGCTGGCGCCGATCAGGCAAAATGACTGGAGGTAACAGATAAACGCGTGTTGAGGAATGCATCATGGAGACAGTCGAGGGTCCGGGTATCGACCCGAAGTGGGAAAAATCGTGGAAAATGCATTGGCGTTTTATCGAGGACATGCGGCGCAATGATGCGTCGGCCTATCGCAGCGAGCTGATGCATTTCGCTTCCCGCGGCACGACCATCGTGCAGCCCCTGTTTCCGCCCGAGCCAACCGATCCGCCGCGGCAAGCGTGGGAGTCCTCTTTTCTCAGCTCGACATTGAGCACGTGCGCCATGGTGACGCTGGGCTGGTTCGAGATCAGCAGCATCAAACAAAAACGCTGGGCGTCAAGCACCGGTGTTCATGCATTTGCCGCCAGTTACACGAAGCAAATGATCGATATGGCCAACCATGGGAAGTTTGAACGCCGTCACCCAGGCAGAACCTTGCAATCCCTGAGCCCCGAAAGCGTCCTGTTGACGGCATTGGGGCTGGTGCTCGGCTGCAAGGAGCAGGCGGTCACGCTCGCGCGCATGCAACTGTCTGCGCATCGGCGCGGGTATGTCGGAAATGCGGATCGTTTCCCGGTTTGTCATTTCATGTTTCGCTTGTTGGCAGACTTCCTTGGGGAAGCGGCGCCGCAGGGCAGCGGCGATGCCGTATCCGAACCCATCCTCAGCGCCTTGTTCGACGCCTGGCGTACGCCGGACCCGGCCTTGCTGGTGCCGCTGTGCCTCGGCGCTTGCGATATTCATACGTTTCGCTCCCGGCCGCAGAGCCCCAGACAGATCTTTTCCGATTTTGGCGGCTTGAAGCGCACGCCGATTGAAATCCTGCTGTTGTTCAAGCTGCGCCAATCGCTCGGCCTTGACAATCCGGTGCTTGAGCATCCAATGATGGCCACCGCGCTGGGCAAGTTGCCCGACGAAGTGCCATTCGAGCCCGACAGCCTGGTCACGGCGGTACGCGCCCGCATGGTGGCGCAAGGGTACGACGAGCAAGCGATTGTTGCCATGTACGCGTCCTGAGCCGGCGCGTCGCCGTGAAAGCACAGCGGTTTTGCCCGGTTTTTGCGCCATCGCCACCGTTGGGAAGCTCAAATCTCCCTTGGACACCGTTCCGGCGCAAGCTTTTCTGGCAGCCCCGGCGCTTTTCGCATATACTTGCGGGTCTGGCCGTTTTGGCCGGTTCATCAATCGAAGTTCACGGTGTGTCGGGTTGCGACTCGTGCACCGCATGTGAAAGGTACTATCATGACCGTAGAAAACATCAACAAAGCCGCGATTATCGCGGACAACGCCCGTGCGCAAAACGACACCGGCTCCCCTGAAGTTCAGGTCGCTCTGCTGACCGCACGCATCAACGAACTGAACGGCCACTTCAAAGCCCACGCGAAAGATCACCACTCGCGCCGTGGTCTGATCATGATGGTCAATCGTCGTAAGAGCCTGCTGTCCTACCTGAAAAGCAAAGACGCTACCCGTTATCGCGATCTGATCGCTAAACTCGGTCTGCGCAAGTAATTTTTGCCGATTCAAAGTTGATCAAGAAATGCCTGCACAGCTTGCTGTCGCGGGCATTTTTGCATTTTTAGTCCCGAAAAAGTAGTAAAGGCAGCAAGCAATGTTGCCTGTGGTGAGGTGGACGACAGCGCCTGAAAATCTGTCGGCAAATAGAAAGGGATTACCCATGTTTAATAAAGTTACGAAAACCTTCCAGTACGGCCAACATCAAGTTACGCTGGAAACCGGCGAAATCGCCCGTCAAGCCTCCGGCGCCGTCATGGTGTCGATCGAAGACACCGTTGTCCTGGCTACCGTGGTTGCGCGCAAAGACGCCAAGCCAGGCCAGGATTTCTTCCCGCTGACGGTCGACTATGTCGAGAAAACGTACGCAGCCGGTAAAATCCCAGGCGGTTTCTTCAAGCGCGAAGGCCGTCCTTCCGAAAAAGAAACCCTGACCAGCCGCCTGATCGACCGTCCGATCCGCCCGCTGTTCCCAGAAGGCTACCTGAACGAAGTTCAGATCATCATCCACGTGCTGTCGGTCAATCCTGAGATCGATCCGGACATCGCCGCCATGATCGGCGCTTCCGCCGCCCTGTGCGTTTCCGGCATCCCGTTCAGCGGCCCGATCGGCGCCGCGCGCGTCGGCTACGCCAACGGCCAGTTCATCCTGAACCCGACCACCACCCAGCTCAAGACGTCCGAGATGGACCTGGTTGTCGCCGGTACCGAAACGGCCGTGCTGATGGTCGAATCGGAAGCCAAGCAACTGTCCGAAGAAATCATGCTCGGCGCCGTTGTCTACGGCCACGACCAGATGAAAGTCGTGATCGATGCGATCCACGAACTGGTGCGCGACGGCGGCAAGCCGGAAGTTGAGTGGACCGCTCCCGCCAAGAACGAAGCGCTGATCGCCCGCGTGAAAGAACTGGCCGAAACGAACATCAACGAAACCTACCAGATCAAGGACAAGGTCGCCCGTACCGCCAAGCTGAAGGCATCGTTCCAGGAAGTCTACGCCGCCCTGGCCGCCGACGCTGCCGCCACCGGCATCGCCCAGCCGGACAATGTCGACGTCGGCAACGTGCTGTTCGACATCGAAGCCAAAGTCGTGCGTTCGCAGATCTTGAACGGCGAGCCGCGCATCGACGGCCGCGATACCCGCACCGTGCGTCCGATCGCAATCCGCACCAGCATCCTGCCACGCACCCACGGTTCGGCCCTGTTCACCCGCGGCGAAACGCAAGCGCTGGTCGTGGCCACCCTCGGCACCGCGCGCGACAGCCAGAAGATCGACGCGCTAATGGGCGAGTACACCGACGACTTCATGATGCACTACAACATGCCTCCGTTCGCCACCGGCGAAACCGGCCGTGTAGGCACCCCGAAGCGCCGCGAAATCGGCCACGGCCGCCTGGCCAAGCGTGCGCTGATCGCCGCCTTGCCCAACCCTGAAGACTTCAGCTACTCGGTGCGCCTGGTGTCCGAAATCACCGAATCGAACGGTTCTTCGTCGATGGCTTCCGTCTGCGGCGGCTGCCTGGCGCTGATGGATGCCGGCGTGCCGATGAAAGCGCACGTGGCCGGTATTGCCATGGGCCTGATCAAGGAAGGCGGCAAGTTCGCGGTGTTGTCCGACATTCTGGGCGACGAAGATCACCTGGGCGACATGGACTTCAAGGTAGCCGGTACCGCCAATGGCATTACCGCGCTGCAGATGGACATCAAGATCATGGGCATCACCAAGGAAATCATGCAAGTGGCTCTGGCGCAAGCCAAAGAAGGCCGCCAGCACATCCTCGGCGAAATGCAGAAGGCCATGCCGCACGTGAAAACCGAACTGTCGGATTTCGCACCGCGCCTGATCACCATCAAGATCAATCCTGAGAAAATCCGTGATGTCATCGGCAAGGGCGGCGCTGTCATCCGCGCGCTGACCGAAGAAACCGGCACCCAGATCGACATCAGCGATGAAGGTATCGTCACCATCGCATCGGTTGACGCTGCTGCCGGCCAGGAAGCCAAGCGCCGCATCGAAGAACTAACCGCCTCGGTCGAAGTGGGCAAGACCTACGACGGCGTTGTGCTCAAATTGCTCGACTTCGGCGCGATCGTCCAGGTCATGCCGGGCAAGGATGGCCTGCTGCACATCTCGCAGATCGCCAACGAGCGTGTGAACGCGGTTGCCGACTACCTGAAAGAAGGCCAGCAAGTGCGCGTCAAGGTGTTGGAAACCGACGACCGCGGCCGTCTGAAGCTGTCGATGAAAGCTGCTGAAGGCGCGGAAGCGGCTCCTCAGTAATCGTTTATCGGGCCATGCCTGTAAAGAACCGTCAGCGCGCAAGCCCTGGCGGTTTTTTTCGGGCTGAACCCATTATGGAAAGGATGAATTTCATGGACGAGCTTAACGCCCCGTACCACGCACATATTTATTACGACGATGCATCGCGCGCGCAGGCGCAGGCCTTGCGCGCACGCCTGCTCGACGCCAAGGAGAGCGGCGCGCTGCCGGAACTGTTTTTTGTCGGCGAGCTGGGCGGGCATGCGGTTGGGCCGCATCCGCTGCCCGAGTACGAGATTCACTACAGCCTGGCGATGCTGCCGGCGGTCGTTGCGCTGCTTAAAGCGTCCGGGCTGCGCGCTCTGGTGCATCCGTTGACCGATGACGACGTGGCCGACCACACCACCCTGGCGCACTGGATCGGCGAGCCGTTGCCGCTCAAGCTCGAAACCTTGGACCCGCCCGGAGTGAACCAGGGCGTGGCGCGGTTTGGGAAGTCGGCGTTTTAAGAAAGCACTGACGGGTAGATTAGCACGAGATATTGAGATGGGCCTTGGCGGCGGTGCAGTTCATGGCAAGCTCCATGGTCTTGTTATCTTTCGGATTCACGGCTGTGAAGACCAGGAATTCGACGCCGCTGCACGTCGCCTTGATCGAACCGTCCGCCTTGCGCGTCGTCGCTCCCATTTTTTTGCAGGAAGGGAAATTCTTCTTGATGATTTTCTCTGCCACTTTGCTTGTGTCGCCCTTGGGGGCAGCACCAATGGCGAGCGCCGCCGCCGACACCACGTTGACCATCGAGAGGGCGACCCAGACTGCGGTGATGCTCACTACGTGCTTTCGTAACATGCTCATTTTTAACCTTAAAGTGTGCTGCCAGTTGTCGGCCGGAAGAATGCCTTGTGAGCGCTTCCTTTTCCCGGCGGGAAAGTGTTCTCTTGTTCGTGGTTTGTATTGCTCAGGCAATGTTGTCACAACATAAGATATATGTAAATGCGCGTCACATTATTTCTTTTGATGCTGGGCTTAAGGTGAAGTGACTGTGCCGGGCGGCCTTGGCAAGCAGGCATTTTTTAAGAACGTGTGTTTGGGAAGCGCGAGATTGCGGCACGGTGATAAAGCCAGGATGGTGATTGCAGCTGCGTACGCATTTGCCAGGTCAGCGCTCACCGCACGAGCTTCAAAACGAGCCCGGCAATGAACGCTATTTGCAGAAATCCCACCCCGACGACCCATCGCACCAGCTCAGCTTTGGCCTCGGCGATGCTGGCTTTTGCTTCGGCCCCAGTGCGCTCTATTTTAGAGTCCAGTTTTTCGACCGAGGTGCGAATGACAGTCAATTCTTGGGAGAAGTCTTGTCTGCTCGCAAGCTGCTCGACGATACTGGCATCTTCCGCGGTAATGATTTCCGCAAGCATGGCCGCTTGCAACTTCGCTTGGTCGATTGAGAACCCTGCACGCTCCAGGCGCTCCGCCATTTTCAAGGTATCGAACGGTATTGTTGGCATGAAATCCTCTAATCATGGCGCGCCAAGAGCATCCGCCATGTGGATTAGACTGATTGAAGGATTAGCCGCTGCCTAATCCGCCACTACTCGCCTTTTACAGGCCGACCGTGCCTACGCGGGTCTCGTCTGGATTTATAGAGCGCGGAGACTTACTCACACTCTATGTTTCAGGAGCAGGTGATTGTGTGGCGCATGGGACTGGCGCCTACCATTTCCGAACTCCCGTTCTCGTGCGTCGGCTATGCGGGAAGCAGCTTGAGGACCAGTCCGGCGATCAGGGCCATCTGAAGCAGCCCCACGCCAACGACCCAGCGCACCAGTTCAGCTTTGGCCTCGGACACTGTCCGGTCTATTTTAGCGTCCAATTTCTCGATGGATGAGCGAATCTCAGTTAATTCCCGTAATACGTCGTGTTTGCTCGAAAAGCGCTCCACGATACTGGCATCTTCCGCGCTGATTATTTCAGCAAGCATGGCGGCTTGTACCTTCGCCTGCTCCAAGGAAAAGCCTGCCCGCTCCAGACGCTCCGCCATTTTCAAGGTGTCGAACGGAATCGCAGCCATCACCTTCTCCCATCATGCCCAATATTACTTTGACATATTGTGGCCGATCTGGTTCCGTGCCAGGCGCGCTGTTTTTTTCGACGTTTTAGCCCATCAGGCTGTTCAACGCACCGTACCCCATCCGCGGAAACCCGGCCTGGTTGACCGTGCCGCTGTCCAAAAATTGCCGGGTCAGCGCATCAATGCACCCGAACGTCGCCTCCGAAATGGCCGAGCCGGCGCTCAGGCGGCGCACGCCCAGTTGCAGCAGCCGCGCCAGCGGCGGGACGCCATCCCGCACCATGACGTTCAGCGGCAGGGGCGTCGCTTTGATCACTGCGCTAATGTCATCCTCCAATACCATGCCGGGCACGAACAGGCCGCTGGCCCCGGCTTCCTGGTACAGGGCGGCGCGGCGTATCGTTTCTTCCACCCGCGCGCCAGGCTCAACCCCGCGCAGATACACATCGGTCCGCGCATTGATGAACAGGTTCACCCCGCGCGCATCGGCAAGCGCGCGGATCGCCCGGATCTTGTCCGCCAGCAGCGCCAGCGTGCCGGCGCCATCCTCGATATTGATTCCCACCACGCCCGCGTCGATCAGTTCGCCCGCCAGCGCGGCCGCCTGCGCCGGATCGTCGCTGTAGCCATCTTCCGCATCGACCGTGAGGGGCAGGGCACTGACGCGCAAGATACCTTTCACCGAGGCCATCAACAGCTCGCGCGGCAAGGTGCTGCCGTCCGCGAAGCCGTGCGACCAGGCGACAGCGGCGCTGCTGGTCGCCAGCGCCCTGGCGCCGGCCGCTTGCGCAATGCGCGCACTGCCTGCATCCCAGCAATTGGCCAGCATCAGCAAGCCGTCGGCATGCAGCGAGTGGAACAGAATATCGTTACGGACTTGCATGGTTTCTCCATGGTGGACAGTGATTGGGGCCGCCCCTTTGGCAGCCATGCGTTCTTTACTATACCGCGTCAGGGCGCTTCGAACCGGCGCAGGTAGGCGGCGATGGGTTCCAGGCCGACACTCGCCCGGCGTTCGTCGAGCCGGCTTTCATCCTCGACCGGACGCAATTCCAGCTTGCCCGCAGCGTTCTTGATCAGCTGGCTGCCGTAGAGCTGCTTCTTGCCATCGTTGAGCAAGTCGCGGTCGATGCTCAGCGCGACGGTCGACCATGGCAGCTCACCTTTTTGCGCCGCCGCCTTCATCGCCGGCAGCGATCGCTTGATCAACTCCGGTGACGCATGCTGAACCAATAGCCACATCGCCTGATTCGCCTCCGGGCCCACCCCGTCAACACCCGGCCATCCAATTTCAGCGAGGATGGCGATGATCCTCGGCTCGTGCCTGGCGTCGAGCGCCATCACCTCGGCGGCAACGGTCTCTGAATAATTCGAGCTGGTCAGGCGCGCGCGCACTTCCTGGTCGATTTTCACCATCGCCAACAGCTCGGCCGCAATGCGCGGATGCCTGCCGAGCTGCGGCTGGGGCGCCGCCTTCACCACGGTTGCCGCTGCGGTTGCCTGAGCGCGCGCCTGATCCGTAGTCTCACCCGCGTGGACTGACGCTGCAAGCACCATCGCCCCGATTGCGCACATCCATTTCTGCATAGGTTCCTCTCCATTGGGCCGGCGCCATCGCGAAATGCTTTTCGCCGTGCCGGTATGACTATACCGCTTTCCCGAAACGCGTTTCGCCGCCGCTCCCGCCACATCGCGGATTTGCCCCGCGCGCGCGCGCTGGCACAGCCCTTGCAATGGATGGAGCAGGACGCGCAGCAGCATCCCCCTTTTTTTTCGCGCATCCACCACTTGTTAAAGGGGCTGTCCGTGAACCGTCGCCTGCTTGAATACAGTCCGGTGTTCGACATCTTCACCAACGCCGCGCCGCGCCCGGGCGAACAGGAGTTCGATACCGCGCCGCTGCCGGACGACAGCGCCGACCTGGCGCTGGCCGCCGAACTGCTCGAAGCGGCCGAGCCGGTTGCGCTGCGGCGGGTGCTGAACCGCGCCATCGCCGGCGCCGGTGTGCTCGGTGCGCGCGTGGCCCGGTCGCCGATGGGACCCTTGCTGGTGACCGAACTTGAGCGCGCCTTGCAGCCGATCCTGTCGCCGCAGCGCCGCGCGGCGTCTGGCGCCAGCGCAAAAACGGTGAGCATCCATCTCGGTGCGCGCATGTTCGGCCTCGAACTCGAAGGCCTGAGCGCCGAAGACAAGGAATTCGTGCTGGCGCGCCAGCTGGTGCGCCTGGCCGACGCCGCCGCGCGCCACGCCGGCAATGCACGCAGCGCGTCGCCGCGATCCGCGCGCGCCGCTGTGCAAGCGGCCGCGCGCCGCTACGCACCGGGCCTGCTGCCGCACGTGCACGCGCGTCCGGCCACGCAAGGCCGCTGGACCCGCCAGGCGGGCCAACTGATTCTTCACGATTGCTGATCCGGAAGGATTGTCCATCCGGGCACTGTGTTGTTTTACTTCGTTGTTTCACTTTTCTAAAGGAGCGCATCATGCATGACATCGACCGTACGACAATGGAATATGGCCAGGAAACCTCCAGCTTCGAGGGCGAACAGTTCGAATTCGGGCAGGGCGAGTGGAGCGGCGAATCCGGCCTGAACGAACAGCAGGAAGCCGAATACGCACAGGAACTGCTGAACGTGAACAGCGAAGCGGAACTCGACCAGTTCCTGGGCGACTTCATTCGCAAGGTCGGCGCCACCGCCGGGCGCGTGATCCGCTCGCCGGTCGGGCAGGCCGTTGGCGGCGTGCTCAAAGGCGTGGCCAAAAAAGCGCTGCCGCTGGCCGGTGGCGCCATCGGCGGCTACTTCGGCGGACCGCTGGGCGCCAAGATCGGCAGCGGCCTGGCTTCGGCCGCCGGCGGCGCGCTCGGACTGGAAGCCGAAATGAGCGGCGAAGACCGCGAGTACGAAGGCGCGCGCCAGTTCGTGCGCCTGGCCGCCGACACGGTGCAGAAAGCGTCGCAGGCATCCGGCTCGGGCGACCCGCGCGCGATCGCCCAGAATGCGGCCATGGCGGCGGCGCGCCAGCACGCACCGGGCCTGCTCAAGCGCGGCGCCTCCGGTGGCGGCTGCGGCAGCTGCGGCGGTGGCATGGCGCAGCAGGGCGGCGGCATGGGTGCCGGCGGCGGGCGTGGCGCCAGCGGACGCTGGAGCCGCCAGGGCAACAAGATCGTCATCTACGGCGCTTGAACACCATGAGCCCGTATGCCGCGTCGCTGCTCGAACAGGAAGCGCGTTCCCTGCAAACCAGGCTGGCGCGGGTCCGCCCCTTTGCCCTGATCGAGCCCATGGTGCCGGCGGCCGCGCTGCTGCCGTCGGCCCAGTCGGCGCTCGAGCACTACCTGGTTACGGGGCGGCGCGAGCTGCAGGCGCTGGTGGCAGCCTTCCAGCACTGGCTGGCCGGCGCGCGCGAGAACGCCACGGCGGCCGAGGCGCAGCGCCGGTTCACCTTCCTGCGCCTCAAATTCAATGCCACGCTGACCCAGTTCGACCTGTTCAACGACGTCATCACCCAGCGCAGCGAGCACGAAAACGGGGTCTGGCTGTCGGGTCTCGACGCGGTCGCGGCCGACGCCCTGGCGCTGCCGGGCAGCTACTACCGCATGCCGCCCGTGGTCTGCTATCTGGACCGGGGGCCGGGTGCGGCGATCCGGCGCGCGCGCACCCGCTTGCCGGGCGGCGGCGAGAACCCGGTGGCGGTGGTGCGGGTGCCGCGCGAACGCATGATCGGCAGCGGCATCGCATCCTCGCTGATCCACGAGGTCGGGCACCAGGGCGCGGCCCTGCTCGACCTGGTCAACTCGCTGCGCCCCGAACTGCAGGCGATGCAGCAAAGCGACGCGGCCCAGCGCGACACGTGGCAGTGGTGGAAACGCTGGATTTCCGAAATCGTGGCCGACTTCTGGTCGGTGGCGCGGGTCGGCGTGGTCTCCACCCTGGGCCTGATCGGGGTGGTCAGCCTGCCGCGCGTGTTCGTGTTTCGCCTCAGTCCCGACGACCCGCATCCGATTCCCTGGATCCGCGTGATGCTCAGTTGCGCGATGGGGCAGGCCTTGTACCCGCATCCGCAGTGGGAGCGCCTGGCCAACGTGTGGCACGACTACTACCCGAGCGCCACCCTGGCGCCGGAGACGATCGATCTGTTGGGGCGGCTGCGGCGCGGCATGCCGGCCTTCGTGCAGCTGCTGGTGCGCCACAAGCCGGCGGCGCTGCGCGGCAAGACCCTGCCCGAGGTACTCGACGTGGCGTCTCGCCAGCCGGCGCTGCTGTCGTCGCTGTACCGGCGCTGGGAAAACGCGCCGGCGCAGATGTACCGCGCCCCGCCATCGCTGGTGTTCGCGGTGCTGGGCCAGGCGCGCGCCGATGGCCTGGTCGGGCCGGAAGACGAAAACGTCCTGCTGGCCAAACTGCTGACCCACTGGGCGCTGCGCAGCACGCTCGACACCAGCTTCCTGTGCGCCTCGCTGGACGCGCCAGCGCAGGCGCTTCCCCGGGCACCTTTGACTTTCCACTGAGGAGAATGACATGAGCAGCAAGAACCATCTGAAGGAAGCCCGTAGCGGGTCGCTCGAGGTGACCGTGCACGAGGCCCAGACCGGCGCGCCGGTGTCGAATGGCGCGGTCAGCGTGTACCGCCACCCGGAGGGCATCGACAGTTTCGAAGCGGCCCGCTGGACGCCGTCGTACGACCAGCTCGAAGCGAGCGCCGTCACCGGCAGCGGCGGCGAGGCCACGGTGGCCAACCTGGCGCCGGGCAGCTACGTGGTGGTGTACGAACACTACCCGCTGACCGAACCGCGCTGCGTGAAGGTCGACGGCGGCTGCCGCGCCGTGGTCTGCTTCCAGCTGGCGCTGGAACTGCGCGCCGAACTCAGTTACGAAACCGTCGATTGCCAGGCCAATACCTGCAGCGTGGCGCGGGTGGCGGACCGGGTGGTGGCGACCATCCGTTTTTCCGGTAACCAGTCCGACCTCAAGCCGCATGTGCGGGTCATGCCCACCCCCGGCTGGATCGCGCGCGAGGACGATCCGTACGTGCTCTCGCGCGTGGTGCGCCACGCCGGGCCGCAGCAGTTCGAGGCGGTGCTGGCGTTCGAGCGCCGGCCCTCGGCGGGGGCGCTGGCGCCGGGCATCAACATGGCGCCGCTGGCCGCGCCGGCCATGATCGGCATCCGCCAGGGCTTCGTGGCCGACGAGCGCACGCCCAGTCCGATCTCGGGCAATATCGGCGTGTCGATGACGCGCACCGAGACCGAGCCGACCGACGACCTGCCGCTATGGACCCTGATCCGCAACAGCACCGATGCGATGTCGTTTACGAACTACCTGAACTTCATGGATGCGCTGTTCTGCACCCCGGCCAACCGCGGCCCGGCGTTCGAGGCCAAGAGCCAGCTGTTCGAGCAGCTGCGCCAGCGCCGCGCCTTGCCCTTCAACGATTCGGAAGCTTATCGCGTGCTGAAGGTGGCGACCGAGGCGTTCGTGATGGTCAACTGCGGGGTCCTGAGCCAGCCGAACATGTTCAATCCGGCCGAAGACCAGGCCTATCTGGACCGGCGCGACATTCCGGCCACGCGCGACCTGGAAACCACCTTCAACGCCGACTATCTGGAGACCACGGTGGACGGCACCAAGGTGTTGCCGTACCTGGCGATCATCAGGCGCAAGCTGCCCGACGTGCCGATCCACCTGCTGCGCGGGATCGAGGGCGAAGCCGACATGTGCTTCGGCATCGTCCAGCAAAAGCTGGCCAATCCCTGCCTGCTGGAGCTGATCTGGTCCTACTGGCACGAAGAGGGCATGCTGGTGCAGACCATGAACGCGATCACCCAGCGCTTCCAGAACGTGCGTGCGCCGGGCCGCGACGACCCGCTGGCGAACCTCGAGATCGATCCGCTGCGGCCCTTGAATAACCTGATCTGGGGCTACACGCAGGACGAACAGCATCGCCTCACCGTGGTGCGCCGCAATTACGAGTACGACCACCACTACGGCGTGCGGCTCGATGGCAAGGCGGTCCAGCATTTCCGCCCGGCCGACACGCGCTCCAAGTTCCTCGAAGCGTTCCACTACCTGCTGCGCCTGTGCACCGCGTTCTACCGCCAGGATGACGACACCACCGTCAAGGCCGACGCCTTCCCGGTCTTGAACGGACTGAAAGAAGTGCACCTGATCCTGTCGCAGGGCGCGCACAACCAGTTCGGCGACCTGCCGTCGACGGCGCGCATCGAAATGCTGATGCAGCAGTGGATGCTGGCGCGGCCCGAGTTCCGCGAATTCCTGCCGACCCGCATCATGGTCGCCTATCCCGAGCCGTGGATGGACCGGGTCGACGCCATGAAAAAGCTGCAGGGATGGTCCGATACCAGCGTGATGCATTTCCGCAGCCTGGCCATGTTCGGCGAACAGGTGCTGCTGTCGGTGCGCTACGGCGCCTGGAGCGACATCTACGAGCCCACCCAGGCCTTCAACTGGGCGCGCTTCTGGCGCCCGCAGATCCAGGGCTACATCCACGCCTACCGCGCCGCCACCGGCGTGGACCTCACGGTGGACGCGCGCGATCCGAAAGCGGAAGGCACCTTGCCCTCGATCCTGCTGCGCCGCCGCCTCGAGCAGCAAGCGCGGATGGCCTAGGCCATGCTCGACTTTTCCAGCGCCCTGTATCTCGGCATGCGCCATCCCAGCGCGGAGCTGGGCGGCTGGGACGCGCTGACCCTGGGCCGGCCGGCGGCCAGCAGGGAGCCGCCCGGCGCCGCGCAATTGGCGCAAGCGCTGGCGCTGCTGTGCGGCTGCCAGGCGGCGACCCTGCTGCCATCGACCCTGCACCTGTTCTGCGACCTGTTCGAGCTGCTGGCGCGCGAGCCGCTGGCGATCCTGGTCGACGGCGCCAGCTACCCGATCGCGCGCTCCGGCGCCGAACGCGCGGCGGCGCGCGGCACGCCGCTGACGGTGTTCGCGCATGCCGACGTGGACGGCGCGCGCAGGCTGGCCACGGCGGCGCGCAGGCAGGGCCGGCGCCCGCTGATCCTGGCCGACGGCCATGTGCCCGGCGCGCCACGGCCACCGCCGCTGGCCGCCTACGCGGCCTTGATGCGCGAGGCGGGCGGCTGGCTGGTGCTCGACGACACCCAGGTCATCGGCCTGTGCGGCGAGGACGGGGGCGGTTCGCTGCGGCGGCATGGCGTGGCGGGGCCGCATGTGGTGGCCGGCAGTTCGCTCTCGAAAGCGTTCGGCGCGCCGCTGGCGGTGCTGTGCGCCAGCGCGCAGCTGGTGCGCCGTTTCGGGCAGGCGAGCCAGTCGCGCGTGCATGCCAGTCCGCCATCGGTGGCGGCGATCCGGGCCGCGCTGGCGGCGCTGCGCATCAACCGCGCGCAGGGCGACCGGCTGCGGCGGCGCTTGTGGCGCCGCGTGGCGCAGTGGCGCCTTGGAGCGGTCAGGCATGGCATTGCGCTGCGTGCGGGTGCGTTTCCGGTGCAGACGCTCGCGCCCCGGCGCGGCATCGACAGTGTGGCGCTGCACGCCTGCCTGCGCCACGCCGGGGTCGACGCGGTGCTGCAACGCGCGGGCGCGCAGGCCGCGCTCAGTTTCATCGTCACGGCGCGCCATGCGCCGCACGAGATCGAACGCGCACTGGCGCTGCTGGCGGCCTGCCTGCGCGCGCAGGCGCCGTCAGGCAGGCAGACAAGGAGGGAATATGCATACGGAATTTGAGATGGTGGCTTTCGAGATGGAACAAGAGCGAGGCGGGCGCCGCGCTGGAGCGGGGCGAGGGCCACGGCCGTCGCCGGGCCGCGCCTTTCCGGCCAGGCCGCGCCGGCCGGCGTGGGGCGGCTGGCGCTATCCGGTGCTGGCGCCGTGGCCCGAACCGGCGTATTACCCGGACGAGGATGACGAACCGCAGGATGAACAGCCCACCAGCATCGCGCCCGCGCTGGCCAGGATGAGCGCTGCGCCAGCGTACCAGTCCTACGGCCCGCTGCGCGACGCGGTAGCCAGGGTGGGAGCGAAGCTCGCTGGCCTGTATCTGATCGAGTTCGATGGCCCGGCGGGCAAGCGTGCTTACAGCGGCCAGAGCGACGACGTGGGGCGGCGCCTGCGCCAGCATCTGCTGTGCGCCACCATGCTGGGGCTTGACGTGGGCAAGCACCGGGTGTTCGTGGCGCCGGCGCCGTCGGCGGCCGCGCGCCGCAAGACCGAGAAGGACCTGCACACGAAGATGGATGTCAAAAAACGCAAGCCGGGCGATCCGCCGGGCGTGCTGACCAACCAGCGCAAGGAACTGGAGGCCGAACTGCTCGGCGAGTTCTGGGGCTAACGCTTCATCAACCGAAGGAGATCATCATGCAAGAATCAGGATGTGGATGCGCCAAATGCCGCCAGGCTGCGTCGGGCGAACTGGAAGTGATGGAGTTCGAAGCGCCCGGCCCCTTCGGGGAGCAGGAGGAAATCGCGCTGGCGATGGAGTTGATGTCGGTCGCCAGCGAGGAAGAACTGGAGCAGTTCCTCGGCAAGATGTTCAAGGGGATCTGGAAGGGCGTGAAAAAGGTCGGCTCCGTCATCGGCAAGGTCGCCAAGCCGCTCGGCGGGGTGCTCAAGGGCCTGGCCAAGACCGCGCTGCCGTTCGTGGGCAAGGCGCTCGGTTCCTTCATTCCGATTCCGGGTGTCGGCACGATGCTTGGCGGGGCGCTCGGGAGTGCCGTCGCCAAGGCGCTGGAGATGGAGGCGGCCGGTCTCGATGGCGAAGAACGCGAGCTGGACATGGCGCGCCGCTTCGTGCGCATCGCCGGCACCGCCGCCCAGCAGGCCGGCATGGCGGGGCAGGGCATGGACCCGCAGCGCGCCGCGCGCGACGCGGTCGACGCTGCGCTGCGCTGCCACCTGCCGCGCATGCGCCAGCCGGGATCGGCCAGCGCCAGCGCCATTGATCGCGCCAACAGCGGCACCTGGCGCCGCCAGGGGCGCGGCCAGATCGTGCTCGATCTATGATCATCGATTGCCACTGTCACGCGGGCCAGGGCGACGGCTTTTCCGGCCCGTGGGACAGCGACGCCGGCCTCGAACGCTATCTGGCGCGGGCGCGCCGGGCCGGTATTGCGCGCACCGTGCTGCTGGCCGCGTTCCACTCCGACTACGCGCAGGCCAACCGCAGCGTGGCGCGCATCGTGGCGGCCGATCCGGGGCGCTTCTACGGCTTCGCGTTTGTGCATGCGCAGCGCGACCGCGGGCGCGTGCGCGCGCTGGTGCGGGTGGCCGTCGAGGAGTACGGTTTCGTAGGCATCAAGCTGCACCGGCACGATGCCCGCATCTCGCGCGAGGTGTGCGAGACGGCGCGCTTCTTTCGCTTGCCGGTGCTGTACGACGTGACCGGCGAGGTGGCGGTGGCCGAACTGCTGGCCAGCCAGTTCCCGGACGTGAATTTCATTTTGCCGCACCTGGGCAGCTTCGCCGACGACTGGAGTGCGCAGCTGGCGCTGGTGGACCATCTGGCGCGCCACCGCAATATTTATGCAGACAGCGCCGGCGTGCGCCGCTTCGACCTGCTGGAGATGGCAGTGCGCCGCGCCGGCGCGCACAAGCTGCTGTTCGGATCCGACGGGCCGTGGCTGCATCCGGGCGTGGAGCTGGCCAAGATCGGCATGCTTGGCCTGGCGCCGGACGACGAGGCGCTGGTGCTGGGGCAAAACCTGCTGCGCCTGATCGGGCACTGAGCGATCCGGCGCGCTTCCAAGCCCGGTGGTCAGGATATCAAGCTCATTGTTCAGACAGGTACCTCGACCGATCAAGCGTGGAAGAATGACGTGGCGCTTCGGAGTTGATCGAGATTATGACGCTGAAAATCAGCTTCGGATAGCTGCACTGATTACCAACAGGTTGGCGGCTCGTTTCAGAACGACTCATCTCTTCGACAGGAAATCATCATGGCAGACTTCGCTCAACACCATCCCGCTTTTGCTTCGCACCATCCTTCCTTGGCCGTACATCATCCATCGCTCGCCGTACATCACCCATCGCTGGCGCTGCACCATCCTTCGCTGGCTGCGCACCATCCATCCGTGGCGGCCCATCATCCGTCGCTGGCGGTGCAAGATCCATCCCAGGCCTTGGCGGCGCACCATCCTTCACTGGCCGCGCACCATCCATCCCAGGCCGTGGCGGTGCACCATCCCTCGCTGGCGATGCACCATCCATCCGTGGCGGCACATCATCCATCGCTGGCGGTGCAAGATCCATCCCAGGCCTTGGCGGTACACCATCCTTCGCTGGCGGCGCATCATCCATCGGTGGCGGCACACCATCCTTCGCTGGCGGCGCACCATCCATCCGTGGCGGCGCACCATCCATCGCTGGCGGCGCACCATCCATCGGTGGCGGCGCACCATCCATCGCTGGCCGTGCATCATCCATCGCTGGCTACCCCACTACCCGCGCTGGCAACCCATCATCCGTCGCTGGCCTATCATCATCCATCGCTGACCGGGATCGTGTACTGATCCGGTCATCCAGCACGCCCGCCGCTGCCGGGGCGGGCCGATTGCCGCTTTTTCAGGAGTCAGTTTCATGCCAAATCCAAAAGACCCGACAGATAAGAAAATCCCCGATCCCGAAACATCCTCCGCGCCGACCGACGCGCCGATCAGCGAAGAGACGAGCGCTGCCATCCGCAACGCGGTGCATGAATTTTCCGAACTCGTCAAAAACTACGGCGGCACCAGCGGCGACCGCTTTGTATTGAGCGCACTGCTGCACCCCGAGGTCCAGCAGTGTTTTGCGCGCCGCATGCAGGCGAAGGATATGTTCATCGCCGTCCAGTGCATGCCTTCGATTGCCGAAGAAGTGCATGTCATGTTCGATTTCCGCTGCACTCCGCCGCGGATCAGCTTGATTCCTGTCCGCTTTCTCGCCGTGCTCGATGCCTATACCGGCCGCCTGGTTCGCGTCGTCGATCCCTACAATGCCCTGATCGCCCAGCAAGAGGCAGGCGCGCGTCCCGTCAATGCGGGCGCGCCCGGCCAGGCGCCGCCATCGCCTTTTTCCACGTTTGTCGGGAACGGCTTGTACCCGGACCTGCGCCGCTGACGGCCGCGCCAGCTCTTACGCTGTTCCAGGTGTTGCGACTCTTGCAGCACATCGATTCACAGTTCCCGCCAGAAGGAAACGTTGATGATCAGACGCGCACGCAGCATCATATTGCGATATTCGAACGCTGCCCTCATTGCCGAAAATTACGTCGCTAAAACCGAGATCGCGCTGTCCGAGCTGGGTCGCTGGATACTCGCCTCCTGCGACCAGTGGAGTCATCCCTACGCCCTGTACAGTGCATTGCCCGAGGCGATGCATGCGGCGCTCGGGCGCGAAATCGCCTTGTTGACGTCGGCTTCCTTGCTGGTCTGCCTGCACAGCCCGGCGGCCGCGCAGGACCAGGAATACGAAGAGCGCTTCGCCTGGGGGGCGGTGGCCGGCTACTATCATTTTTCGATTCGCGGCACCGAGTACATGGATCCCGCCCAGAGCGCCTCGCGCCTGGTCGAGAAATCGATCACGACCGATGCGGTCGCGCTGCACCAGGATAATCAGGGCTACGCGGCAATCACCAGTTTGCCGCGCCCCGAGCTGGAGTCGGACGCGCTCTCGCTCATGTGCCGGCGGCGCAGTTATCGCGGCTTCTCGGACCAGCCGCTGCGGCTCGATCATCTGTCCGAATGCCTGTTCGCCGGGCTTGGCATCACCGGCTTCGTCAAGCCGTTTGCGCAATCGCCGGAACAACTGCCCTTCAAGCTGACTCCCTCCGGCGGCGGACGCAATCCCTACGAGGCGTTCGTGTATGCCCGCCGCGTCGATGGGCTGGCGCCCGGGGTCTATCATTACAGTGCCAGCGAGCACTCGCTCGGGCTGGTGAACGACCAGGATCTTCCCTCGGTCGCGGAGGTGCTGGCGGGGCAGCGCTGGTTCGAGCACACGGCCGCGCTGGTGGTGCTGGTGGCGCATTTCGAGCGGACGATGTGGAAGTATCCGCACCCAACCGGCTATCGTGTGGTCTTGCTGGAAGCGGGACACATCGCGCAAAACATCCTGCTGGCGGCGACCGCGCGCGGCCTGGCCTGTACGCCAACCTGCGCCATCGATGACCGCCAGGCGGTCCGCTTGACCAAGTGTGCGCAGCTGACCCAAAGCCACGTCTATACTATCGCCCTGGGCAACCGTTCGATCATTCCCACCGTGATGGATCCACTCCATATTGAACCCAACAGCAGTTCGCCGGTAGTGCCGGGATGACGGCGGCAGTCGTCCTGCGTCCGATGTCGGGCGCCAGTTTCGATGCCTACGCCGTGCGCGCCATCCCCCTGCTTGCCGAGGCACAGTCGCGTGCCTACGGCAGCAGCGCCGAGGCTGCCCGTGCCAGTGCCGAGGCCGCCTTTTTCAAGATCTGCGCGGATGCGGAGCCGGAAGCGAGCGGGCAGCACCTGTACGTCATCGAGGCCGCCGGTGTGGACGTTGGCGCGCTCTGGTTCGAACTGCGCCAGGCCGCGCGGGACCCCTATGTGTACCTGTACGACTGGGTGATCTGGCCGGAGTATCGCGGCCAGGGCTCGGGCAGCGCGGCCATGCGTCTGCTCGAACAGCGCGCGCGCGCGCTCGGGGCGCGCAGGATCATGCTCAATGTGTTCAACGACAACCGGTTCGCTGCCGATCTTTACCGGCGGTACGGCTTCGGACCCGCGTCCAGCATCCTGGTCAAGCCGATTCCGAACGACTAAGAATTCAGTGAGCGTCGGCCCAGGCCTTGCGGCGGATCTGCAAGGCGCGGTCGGTTACGCCCAGGCGCAGCGCGGCGCGCTGGTTGTTGTCGCCTTCCTGTTCCAGCACCAGCTGGATCGCGATGTCGGCGGCGGCCTGGCTGATGCGCGCCAGGCCGATGCGCAGGTCGATCGCGGCGCGGATCGCGCTTTCGAAGCGGATATCGGGCCAGCAGGCCGGCGCGCCCTGCGCGGGCCGCTCGTCGGGCGCCAGGTCGCCGATGGTGATCGGACCGGGGCCGCTGTGGCGGTACCACAGCCGCGCCACGGTCTGGCGCAGTTCGCGCACGTTGCCGGGGTAGTCGCGCAGCAGCAGGTATTCGCGCACGGCGTCGTCGAATCCGCAGGCCGCGCCGGGGCCGGCCAGCAGCGCCAGGAAGTGCTGCGCCAGTGGCAGCACGTCGTCGCCGCGTTCGCGCAGGGGCGGGGTGCGGCAGCGCCAGGCGGCGATGCGGTGGTACAGGTCGGCCCTGAAGCGCCCGTTCGCCACCTCGTCTTCCAGGCTGCGGTTGGTGGCGCACACCAGCCGGAAGCGCGAGCGCTGCCAGGTATTGCTGCCGACCCGTTTATAGGTGTGCTCCTGCAGCACGCGCAGCAGCTGCGCTTGCAGCGGCAGGGGCAGCTCGCCCACTTCGTCGAGGAACAGCACGCCGCCGTCGGCCAGCGCAAAAGCGCCGTCGCGCGCGTTGGCGGCGCCGGTGAACGCGCCGCGCTCATGACCGAACAGTTCGCTGCCGGCCAGTTCGGGCGTGAGCGTGGTGCAGTCGAGTACGACGAGCTCGCCGCGCCCGCCGAGGCGGTGGATCAGTTGCGCGACCTGGTCCTTGCCGGTGCCGGTTTCGCCAGTGATCAGGACCGGCGACTCGGTAAAAGCCGCCACCTCGACCACGCTGTGCACCAGCGCGCGCCAGGCCGGGCTGGCGCCGACCAGGGTGCTGCGCACCTCGGGCGAGCCGGCCAGGCGCTGGAGGGCGTCGCGCCGCTCCAGCCGGGCCTGGATGCGGGCGGCGTCGGCGGCGGCGTCGGTCCAGTTGAGCACGTCGAAAGCGCCGGCCTCGAGCAAGGCCCACATGTCGGCCGTGGCCGGGGGGCGCGCGCCGACGGCGATGGCCAGCACGCTGGCGCCGGCGGCCAGGCTGCGCACCCGCTCCAGCACGGCGGCGTCGACGCCGTCAAGCAGGGCCAGGCCGAAGCCGGAGGGGCGGGCGCCGCCGGGAGCCGGCTGCAATCCGGCCTGTTCCAGCGCCGCCGTGACCTTGGCGCACAGGGCGGCGCTGACGTGTTCGAAAGCGTGGATCCAGAGCGGGAGGTGCAGTCGGGCTTGCATGCGCGTCGTTCCCTCGGTCAAAGAAAGTTGCACAATGTTTGACAAGGCTCAAAGGTTGGTTGAGCCCCGCTTGCTACAAACAACTATACGTGCTTCTTTCTGCACAAACTTTGATCTGGCTCAATCCCCATTTTGTTGCGCAGAAGTTCGCAACATGGCATGGAATATGCCATCGTTGAGGACGGCCGGTTCAGAGATCGCAGCTGCGCGCTGGCTGCACGCCGGGCGCCAGCCGGACGCCGATGACGGCGCCGGGATCGTCGATGTAAATGGCGGGTTTGCAACGCTCAGCGGCAATTTGCAGGTCGATGCGGTAGCGTTGTCCGGCTTGGGGGATGAAGCTCGCCGCTGCCAGGCATCGTAGTCTGTCTTGATTGTAATAGGCGCCGACGGTCACGCGCGCGCCGGCGGGGATCTGCGCATTGCCGTTGGCGTCGCCCACCAGGCGGTGTCGCTCGCCCTTGGCGCAAATCCATTTGACGATCGTGCCGGAGGCGTCGACCAGCGCCGAGGCATCGGCCGCCATGGGAGCCGAACGGTAGATCGGGGCTTCGCCGCAGCCCGCCGTGCCCGACAGCGCCAGGACAGCCAGGATCGCGCGCCACTTCATCAGCACGGATGTGGGCGTCATCTTGGCTTGCCTTTGACCTTGATCTCGAGCCGGGCGATGACTTCCGCAGCCGACAGCAGGCCGGGCGCATCGTCCTGGAAGGGCACGATGTAGGCGTATGAAAAGGCGCGGCCGCCCACGGTTGAATAGATGGCTTTATCGCTGCGTCGGTCTTTCAACGCCGATGGCAGGTCGTTGTACAGCGCAAAATAGGATTTTCCTTCGCGCTGGGCAATTTCGGCGCTTCTGTAGAGTACCGAGTTGGCGGCCATGTACACGTTGACCCCGCGCGGCCCGATATAGCTGACCTTGATCAGCTTGCCCGGGCCCTGTTCTTCCTGGTAGCCGCCGTCCGACGCGAACAGCACGTGGTTGGTACGTGGGTGGTAGTCGGCGGCACACGCGGCCAGCATCAGCATGAGGGCGAGAGAAAGCGGTTTGATGAGTTTCATGATGAATATTCCAGATATCGCGCTGCGCATACCTTACCTGACCCCGACTCTGATCGACCGGTACCAGCCCTGGCCATTTTTGCTAATGCCGTTCAACGTGTGCATGCAGGAATACGCCGGCCTGGTGGATGGAACCTCGTGGTTGTCCTGATCTACGATGATCATCTCGCAACGTTGCGAGTTGCCGCGTATGTACATGCGGGCATCATAAGTCTGGCCCGCCTTGGGCGTGAAGGTGGCGGTGACGGAACAGCCCGAATTGCCGCCCCACAGAACGTGCGAGGCTCCCATGGCGAAGGTGAATTCCTGCTCAGCTGCAATCTGCTTGCGCGGTATTTCATCGACATCCTCCATCGAAATGGCGCTGTTGATGACATGGCTGGTGCTCGGAGTTCCGCATTCGCTATCGGCGTAAGCAACGGCCATGCCGACGCGCATGCGCGGGGTGGGGGTTTCGTTTTCCATGTACATGACCAGGGTCGCGGTCGGCTTGCTTGGTGGCGGCACGTAGGTGCTACAGGCGGACAGGGACGCGAGCAGCAAGGGCGCGATGACAAGGCGGGTGTTGGGCATGATGATCCGGACGGGCAGTGCGCCTTCAGGTAGTCGATAGGGCGGCATGAAATGAAAACCGCCAGCGCTTGCACGCCGGCGGACCTAGTAATGTGCTCAAGCATGTGGCATGGCGCGCAAGCGGCGCGCCTGATGTAGTTGCCTGACATTATCTCTTACCAAGATAACCAATTGCAACTATTGCTCGAATAAAACGACGTTTGCCTCTAGATGCCAGCGTGATGTGATGCGGCAGGCAAAAAAACGCCGCCGGTGCTTGCGCACAGGCGGCGTTCGGCCCGGCCGGTGAAGCGGCGGCGCGCCCCTGCCGGCTTACTTTTGCTGGACCGTGAATTCGCCGTATTTTTTCAGCTGCTCGGCCACGGCGGCATTGTCGCCCACCACCACCACCGATTGCAGTTCCGGCGCAAAGTACTTCTTGCCCATCTCGCGCACCTGTTGCGGCGTGACTTTCTGGATCAGCGGCACGTACTGGCCGAGGAATTCCGGCGGCAGGCCGATCAGCCAGTTATTGGCCAGCGTCCTGGCCACGGCGGCCTGCATCTGGTTGCTGATCAGGTAGCCGCCCGCCACGTAGCGCTTGTTCATGCTCATTTCCGCTTCCGGCACCAGCTCGGTGCCGATGCGCGTGTACTCGTGCAGGTATTCCTTGAGCGCCTCGCCGGTGACCTCGTTGCGCACATCGGCGCCGCCGACGATGCTGCCGCCGTTGCGGAAGATGCGCGCCCCGGCCGAGGCGCCGTAGGTGTAGCCCTTTTCTTCGCGCAGGTTGAGGTTCACGCGGCTGCTGAAACCGCCGCCGAGGATGGTGCTGGTCAGGCGCAGCGGCACGAAGTCGCTGGCGCTGGCGGCCATGCCCGGGCTGCCCAGGCGCATGGTCGACTGCACGCTGCCGTCGCGCTGGAGGATGATGCGCACCGGCTTGGCGGCCAGGCTGGCGCCCGGCGTCTCGGGCAGGGCCGCGCCCTCGGCCTTCCAGTCGCCGAACGCGGCAGTGGCCAGCTTGAGCGCTTCGGCTTCGTCGATGCGGCCGGTGATCACCAGCAGGCTGCGGTCGGGACGGAAGCGCTTGCCGTGCTCGGCGCGCAGCAATTCCGGCGTGACCGCGCTGATCGATTCCACGCTCGGGCTGGTATTGCCGTATGGGTGCTCGCCGAAGACCACTTTGTTCAGCGCGCGCTCGGCGCGGAAACCCGGGCTGGTCTCGGATACTTTCAGGCCTTCCAGCGCGTTGCCCTTGCCCAGTTCGACTTCCTGCGGCGGGAAGGCCGGCATGCGCGCCACTTCGGCCAGCAGGTCGAGCATCGGGCCGGCGTTCGAGGTCAGCGCGTTGGCCGAGACCACCACGCCGTCGTGGCTGGCGCCGGCGCCGACTTCGCCGCCCAGGCCCTGGGCGGTTTCGGCGATGGCGCGCGAGTCGCGCCTGGTGCTGCCTTCATTGAGCAGGCCGGCCATCAGGTTGGCAAAGCCGGGCAGCTTGCGGTCGTCGGCCGCCAGGCCGGCGCCGCGCACGGCCAGCACGTAGTCCACGCGCGGCAAGCCCTGGCGCGGCACGACCCACACCTGCAGGCCGTTGGCCAGGGTTTTCTTGATGATCCTGGGCGCCGGAATCGGCTTGTCCTTGCCGTACGGCGGCAGCTTGCTGGCGGCCGGGGCCGAGGTTGTTGCAGCGGCGGCGGCTTGCGCGGCGGCAGTGAACAGCAGGGAAATACTCATTGCCAGCATCAGTTTTTTCATGGCGGCTCTCCTTAGTTCTTCACGGGCGTTGGGGCGGCAGGGGCGGCGGCGGGCGCGGCCACGGCGGCGGTCTTGGCGACCGGCTTGCGGTCGATCACGGTACGGTTGGCGCGGGTCAGGTAGGTCCTGGCGACGCGCTGGATGTCTTCCGAGGTCACGCCTTCGATCCAGCCGGGAATCTGGTTGGCCACGTTGGCGTCGCCCCACAGGGTTTGCAGCTTGGCCAGGGTGTCGGCGCGGTCCATGAAGCTTTCCAGGGTGTTGTACCAGTTGGCCAGCATGCGCGTCTTGATGCGCTTGAGCGTGGCCGGGTCGACTCCGCCGGCAGCGACCTTGGCGATTTCTTCATCGATGCCCTTGAGCACGGTGTCGGCGTTGCCGGTCGGCTTGTACAGCGCGAACACGGTAAACAAGGTCGGGCCGTCGAATTCCCACGGGCTGGTCAGCCCGTACAGGTTCTCGATGTTGAGCGCCACTTCGCGCCCCTTGACCAAGCCCTGGTACAGCAGCGAGGCGTCGCCGCCGGCCAGCAGCTCGCCCAGCACCGCCATCGGTGCGAGGTCGTGGCTGCCGCGCGCCGGCATTTTCCAGCCGGCGGCAATGGCCGGCACCTGGGCCAGCGCGTCGCTTTGCTCGATGCGCTTTTCGGCCGTGTTCAGCGGTTCGGAAAAATCGGTCGGCGGCGGGGTCGGGCGTTTCGGGATGGCGGCGAAGTATTTCTGCGCCAGCGCAAAACCCTGGGCCGGGGTCACGTCGCCGGAAATGGCCAGCACCGCATTGTTGGGGCCGTAGTAATCGCGGTGGAAATTGCGCACGTCGTCCAGGCTGGCGCCTTCCAGGTCTTCGAAGCTGCCGTAGCCGTCGTGGTTGTTTTCCCACTTCTGGAACGCTTGCTGGTTGATGTCGATCCACATGAAGCCGCCGTACGGCTGGTTTTTCACGTTGACGCGGATTTCTTCCTTGACCACGTCCTGCTGGTTCTTCAGGGTCTTTTGGTTGAAGTCGAGCGTCTTCATGCGGTCCGCTTCGAGCCACAGGATCGACTCGATCGACGATACCGGCGCGGTCTCTATATAGTTGGTGAAGTCGGGCCGGGTTGATCTGTTGTTGCGCCCGCCGCCGCCGGTGATGGTCTTGTCGAACACGCCCTTCGGTGCATTCGGCGTGCCCTGGAACATCAGGTGCTCGAACAGGTGGGCGAAGCCGGTGCGGTTTCTCGGTTCGAGCCGCATGCCGACGTGGTACACCACGCTCACGCCAACGGTGGGCGAGGTGTGGTCGGGCGAGACGATCACGGTCAGGCCGTTGTCGAGCTTCTTGACGTTGACGGGAACGTTCCAGCTGTCGCTGGTGGCCGCGAATGCGGACAGGGACAGGGAAAGTCCGGCGATGAGAACGGGGAGTTGGCGCATGCGCATGAAAAACCTCACGATAAGTACCTGGGAAACCAGCTCGGCCGCAGTGGCGGTGCCGCTGCATGGCGGAGTATCTTAACGTACGTTGGTTTTTAAGCAAACATATGCATGTGAAAAAAACCCCGCATAGCGACCTCGCGTCACTGGGAGGCGAGGGTTTCTATGCAGGGCGCGTGAAGCTTAGGCTGCCAGTGCGGCTGCTGCTGCTTTTTTGTTGCGGCGGCGAGCGGTGAAGCCCAGCAGGCCGAGGCCGGCGAGCATCATTGCGTAGGTTTCTGGCTCAGGTACTGGTGCCAGAGCGATGTTGGTCGAGTAACGGCCCGATGCGTTCGACAGGATGCTGCCTTTGACTTGCAGCGTGTAGGTGCCGGCGCTCAGGCTCGAGGTCGACAGCGACCATTGGTCGGTTGCACCGGTCGACAGCAGGGTGCCGCCGAACAGGGCGCCGGCGCTGTCGATCAGGTTGAACGCGGTAATGTCCAGGCCGTTTTTAGCGTTGCCGGTGACCGAGAAAATACCAGCGGCGAATTCGCCAGCCTGGCTCAGGTTGAAACTGTAGTTGTCGACGAAGGTGTTGCCTTTTTGGCCGCCCGCGAAGAAGCCGTCGGCTTCAGCGAAGTTGTCTACCAGTTCCAGGGTCGTGTTGTTGATGATTTCGACAGCGGATGCCTGGCTCGACACCAGAGCGGCGGATGCCAGCGCGATGGCCGACAGGAAAACTTTAGATTTTTTCATCATATTGCACCTATTAAAGTTGCCTTTTGTTAAGGCCGGGTTGTGGCTTGGATCACGTATGTGTACGCGAGAGGCCAATCTAACATTGGCTTGTGACCGTGGTAAGGATGAGCTTGCTTCTTTACATCTCGTTGCAATTTTCTACAGAGAACGCTTAGTTGATATGGAAATACTATTACAAACCCATCTTCATAGTGAAGAGCTCGCTTTAGGTCTGTTGCAGAGCACCATTGGTGTCCATATCATTTCTGTCTGTAGTCCCAATCCTACAAAGAGACGAGAAATTATGGAAGCTGGGCTTTAAGTTATTCATAAGTTATTGCCCAATTGACGGATGTCAATACGACACTTTCGCATCATGATGGGGTGTGCCGGACCGCTTTCGTGCTCGCTCTGTGTTGCAATGCGCCAATTTGGTGAAGTGGAGGGAAAAAAGCCCCGTTGCGCCCTGGCACGGAACCTGCAATGGCTTCCTTTGTCCGGCCGGCGAAGTCGCCGCCGGCACTGAGAAGGAGAGCACCATGGTGGAAGATGCGAGCACATTGGAACGCCCGCGCGACGATGGATTTGCCGGGGTCAAGCTGTCCGGCGACGTCTTTGGCGCACTGATCAACCTGTCCGGCCGGCGCCGCTTCACCTCGCAGCGGGTGGTGCTGTACGCGGTACTGGCCTCGATGGGGCACGAGGGCGCCGCCGGCACCGCGCGCGAGACACTGGCGCAGTTTCGCGAAGCGCACCTGACCCTGGTCGAAGGCAAGGGCGGCTTGCCGGGCGTGTTCTGCGCCCAGCTGCGCGACGCCTATTTCGGGGTGCTGCAGGGCGACCGCGTGATCCGCGACTTCATCGCGCTGGCCGAAGCGACGCTCGACGCCATCGTCGGCGAAGGGCGCGGCGCGCCCGCGCTGCTGGACGAGCTGGTGCGCAGCGCGACGGCCCTGTTGAGCGTGCTCAACGGGCTGACCCTGGTGTATGAAGAACAATCGAAGCGCCACGCCCAGCTCCAGAAGCGCCAGCTGCAAGTGATGATGGGCGACATCAAGACCATCGCCAAGCAGGCCCGCATGGTCGCTTTCAATGCCCAGATCGTCGCCGCGCGCGCCGGCCAGGCCGGCAAGGAGTTTTCGGTGGTGGCCAGCTCGATGACCCTGATCACCGGCGAAATCGACGACCTGGTGCATGAAGCCCTGAACGGCGCGCTGGCCGCCTGATGGGCTGAGCCGCAGCGTCAGCGCGCCAGGCGCTGGCCCAGCCAGGTACCCAGGCACAGCAGGGTCAAGGTCGGCGGCAGCCCCCACGGCCCCGGAATGACCGAGGCGTCGCACACATACAGGCCGGCCGCGCCGGCTTGCAGATTGGCGTCGACGCCATCGCCGATGCGCACGCTGCCGCCCGGATGCGCGGCGAAATGGCAGCTTTTGAAGACATGGGTGGCGCCGCAACTGGCCAGGATGGCGCGCGCCATCGCTTCGCCTGCGGCCAATTTGTCGCGGTCAAGCCGGTGCAAGGTCTTGTCGACCCAGCGCGGCCCGACCGTGCCGCCGGCCTGGTCGGCAATCTTGACCATGACCGAGAGTGTGCGCCGGTGCGCGAACAGGCGGTCGAAACGCCCCGCCTGGGCCGTGAAAGCCTGGTACATCGGACCGGGCAAGGTCATGTCGGCCAGCGAGATGCCGGCCTCATCCAGACGCAGGCCGGCCGCCATCGGCACCTCGGCGCCACCGTCGAGCCCGTCAACGGTCCCCATCAGCGCCACCACCGGATCGGTAAACAGGCTGCTGGAGTTGGCGCGCAAGCCGCTGGCGTGCAGCAGGCGCGGACTGCCGACGCCGCCGCCGGCCAGGATCACCAGCGGCGCCAGCGCCTGTTTAAGCTTGCCTCCCCGCATGTATTCAACCCCGGTTGCCTTGCCGTTGTGCACCAGCACACGCGTGGCGCGGGCCTGGTCGAGCAAGATGGCGCCGTGGCCGCGGGCCTGGTCTAAAAGATCGCGCGCGCTCCACTTGGCGCCGAACGGGCAGCCATAGACGCAACGCCAGCAGCTTGGGCGGCACAGTTGCGGGCGGATCATCTTGTCGAGCTTGCGCCAGTCCAGGCCCAGCGCCAGGGCGCCCTGCATGATGCGGCGCGCCGCCGGCCCGACCAGCGCATCCGGAAGCGGGCCGATCGGCAGTTCGGCGCGCAAGGCTTGTAAGGCCGGCGCCAGGTCGATGCCGAAGGCGGCGAAGCGGGTCAGGGGCGGATCGGCGGCGGTGGCGAAATTGATGCTGGAGCTGCCGCCAGCGTTGATGCCCTGCACCAGCAGCGAGGCGTCGCGGTGGAGAAAGGCGCCCTTGCCGGGAACCGCGCCGATGCGCGCCATCTGGACCAGCGTGCCCTTGAGCGGGGCGGCGCTGCCCTGTTCCAGGATCAGCACGCGCAGGCCGCGTGCGGCCAGTTCGCGCGCCACGCTGGCGCCGCCGGGCCCGCTGCCGACGACAATCGCGTCGGGCGCGGGGGAGCTGGGGGAGGTGGGCGCTGGCATGGTGCACGAGTATCGGCCGCCGTGGCGGGCCCGTCAACTGGCACAAGCGCGCTTGACGCCTCATCGCGCATTTTTGCTGGCCCAGGTGGCGAAAAATGCAGTTCGTCGCAATCGGCTGGAGAGTCGGGCGCCGTGTGGTTAAAGTCACACCATACCGCCACGCCACCGAACCCCACACGAGGAGCGCATCATGAACATCGCCAAGCACATGGAAGCCATTTTTCTTGCCGTCGTCGCCGTCATCGGCGCCAGCACCTTTGCCTCTGCGGGCGCGCCGGCGCCGGTCCAGCGCCACGCGCCGCTGGCCGCCAGCGCCATGCCCGACGCCGCCATGCCGGTGGTCGTGGTCAGCGCGCGCCGCCTGAGCGCCGCCGAAAAAGCCCGTCTGCCGCAGTAATCAAACAACAATCAGCGAAAGACGCACCATGATGGAATTTTTCCAAGCCGGCGCGCTGGCGGCGGCGCTGGCCCTGGCCCCGCTCGCCACGGCTGCCCCGGCCGACGACAGCGCAAGCGAAACCCGCGCGGTCGACGCCAGCGCGCAGCGCGTCCGGCTCGACGGCGCGATCGACCTGTACCTGCGCCAGGGCGCCGTGCCCAGGCTGGTCATCAGTGGCGCCCGGCGCGCCCTGGGCGGCATCACCACCGAACAGCACGGCGACACCATCAGCATTGGCGGCGCCGCGCGCGGCAGCCGTGCGCGCGCCGAGCTGACCCTGCCGAGCCTGCGCGAAGTGGCGTCCGACAGCGTCGGTTCGACCGAGGTCAGCGGCTTCGCGGGCGACGAGCTCGACCTGTCGCTGGAAGGGGCCGGTTCGATGAAGGTCAACTGCACCTACCGCGTGGTCAGCGCCAGCCTTGGTGGAGTCGGCAGCCTGGACTTGCAGGGCGTAGCCAGCGAGGGCGTCGAGCTCGATCTGCGCGGAGCGGGATATGCCCGGCTGAACGGTCGCGCCAAGTGGCTCAGGGCCAATCTGGGCGGGCTGGGCGGTCTCGATGCGCAGCACTTCCAGGTCGACAGCGTGAACCTCGACCTGAACGGCCTGGGCAACGCCACGGTGATGGCGCGCCAGAGCGCCAACCTGCGCGTGAATGGCATGGGTTCGGTGACGGTGTACGGCAAGCCGGCCAGCCGCAACGTCAGCGTCGACGGTCTTGGCAAGGTCACCTGGAAATGAGCGGCATGCACGCGCGCCAGGCCGTCCACGCCCTGCATACCTTGTTCTGTGCGATGCTGTTCGCCGCCAGCCTGCACGGCAACGCGTTCGCCGGTTTTGCCGAGGGCGCCAACGCCTACAACGCGCGCGACTATGCGCGCGCGCTGAAAGAAGTCGCGCCGCTGGCCAGGGCTGGGCATGTGGACGCGCAGCATTTGCTCGGGCTCATGTATTACATGGGACGCGGCGTCGCGCGCGACTACAAGCAGGCCATGCAGTGGCACCGCAAGGCGGCCGAGCAGGGCAAGGCCGATGCGCAGTATGTGGTGGGCGCCATGTATTACACCGGCACGGCGGTGCCGCTCGATCACAAGGCGGCGATCGGCTGGTTCCGCAAGGCCGCCGAGCAGGGCCATGCCGAGGCGCAGCATGCGCTGGGCTTGATGTACCGCTATCACGCTGCCGGGATGCCGCAGGACAAGGTGCTGGCGTATATGTTGTGGAACCTGGCGGCGGCCAGCGGCAACGCCAACGCCGTGGAGCAGCGCGCGGCGATCGCCAGGCGCATGACGCAGGAGCAGATCGACGAGGCGCAGGCCATGTCGCGCGCGTGGAAGCCGGGGACGGCGCTGCCGACGCAGTCGCGCAGCGGGGGCGGCGCGGGGTAGGATGGCGCAATTGGGCGCTTTGCTGGACATCACTAGCCAGTGCCAAAGCCAGTCTCGCACGGGCAAAATTTTTTTGAGGTGACAGGTTGTGCGCGGACTGGGAGGAAAATCAGGCGTTCAAATGAGCTTGATAGTTGCGTATCAATCGCTACAAATGTAAATAGTAGGATTTGCTGTTCTGATGCTACTGCGAATGCGATTGTCCCGGTGCATCCCTTAACAATGCGTGAAGGAAATTACATGTCGAAAACTATGCAATTACTTGAAGATCTGGATTATCTGCAAAATGCAGGTATGACGGAGGATCATTTGCGCTCTCTACATCATTGGGCCGGGCGTCCAGGGGCAGAAGAGCGAGTCACATTTGAATCCGCGCGCGACTACTTCGGACAAGGGCGCGAAATGAGAGAGAACAATACCGCTTTCGCGGAAAGACTGCATTTCGTGGCTGATGCACATAAGCGCGACATGTCGACACTCGTGGAATTAGCTCTTCGCATTCACCCGATGTGAATGGGTGGCGGTTGCGGCGGCAGATCTTCATCTCATCATATTCGCTCTGTTGTCCTCAATAATAGGGATTCGATATGGCTGTGTTTGGAAGCCGTTTTAGTTGCGGTGGCGCTTGGTCAGCTGAGCGTCCTGTTTTAATCCCCATCGCTTACGCGAATCAAGAAGTGATTAAACAGTTATAGGTTGCATGGAAACAGCTAGGGACGCGCTGATTTATTCCACCACCGATGCCCCCGACGAGACGACGACCTGAGACAATATCGAGGTATCCAACCGCCTCGCTACCGATCATGCAAAAGAGTTTTTCTGACCTCGAATACGCTGCCAAGAAGAAGCTGACACGGCGCGACTGTTTTCTCGCCGAGTCCGCAGAGTAACCCCATGGAGCACGCTGCACAATCTGATTGGACCGTTCTATCCAAAGGTGGTGGGCGACGGCCGTACGCCGATCGGACTGGCGCGCATGTTGTGCATGTACGTGGCCTAGCAGTGCTTCGGTCTGTCTGACGAAGGCATCGAAGATGCGATCTATGACAGTCAGCCCATTCGCGCATTTGTCGGTATCGATCTTGGCCTGGAAACCGCGCCCGATTCAACCATGCTGCTCAAGTTCCCCATCTGCTGAATGCCAACGGCCTGACTCGGCAGACCTTTAACACGATCAACGGTCGTTTGGCCGAGAAGGGCCTGATGATACGAAGGGACCATCGCGGACGCGACGCTGATCGCCGCGCCACCATCGACCAAGAACGAGGATGGCAAGCGCGATTCCGAGATGCATCAGTCGAAGAAAGGCAATGACTGGCACTTCGGTATGACGGCTTACATTGGTGTTGATGCGGCATCGGGCCCTATTCATACGGTCGTCGGCACTGCCGGCAACGTTTCCGACGTGGCGCAGTCACGTGCGCTGCTGCAGGGCGGCTAGACGGCAGTGCCGGGCGACGCCGGTTACCAGGGCGTCGAAAAACGGCTAGAAACGTGGGCAAATCGGTGACATGGCACCTCGCCACGAAGCGCGCCAAGCGCAAGGCACTTGGCGCGGAATCGACTGGGTCGCAAGCTGGAAAAGCTGGAGCACTTGAAGGCCCGCGTCCGCGCGAAAGTGGAGCATCCGTTCCACATCGTCAAAAACCTGTTTCTCCATTGGAAGACGCGCTATCGCGGCTTGGACAAGAACACCGCTCAGCTGTTCACGCTGTCCGGCTTTGCCAACTTGGTACTGGCCGGCAGGTAATTGACGAGAACTGAAACCCGAAGTGCGTCCTGAGCGCTAAAAGACGCAAAGAATACTGCCAATTCGCTGAAAAACCGGCTTTAGCGGGGTCACGAAAGGCGCTTCAAGGTGCCGGCGCAACAGCGCGGAAAAAAGACGTCGCTGCACCGAAAATCGTTAATTGATCACCGCCTCCCTAAGCCGAAGCAACTCGCATGCTGACCAGTCAAACGGGTTCACGTCCGTGTCGTGGCGCGTGATTGGGGGTAACGTCGGAGGCACTGGACATATTCGTATCTAACGAATTTCGATGTGTCGCGAGCTTCGTTCAACGAGGCCACCGTAATGACCGTGCGATTACTGCTCAGATGTTATTTTTGCACGTATGTACGCCGATGCCCATGAATGAATTCTTTGAAGTATTACTTCTGCGAGACCAAACTGTGTTAATGCCGAAAGAGCAAAATAAGCATCGAGTGTGTGAAGTTTTTTCTGATTTTATTGAGGTTGGCGCTGACGAAGAAGTATTCCCCTGTGGTATACTTGTGGGGTGGCAGCGTACGAAAAGCGAGTCGAATATCTAAAAAGCTCCACTCCTCAATGTGGTCGCTGTAGTTTCACAAAAATTAATTTCTAAAGAGGAGTATAAACTCGTGCCTATCACAATCCAAAAATCTTCGAGTGGAGGTCGGACTGCTCCCGGCCACATTGTTTCACTGAATAGTAACAATTGGGATGATTACAGCTTCAAGACGCTTTTTCGTCTTAGCATTATTGATGAAGTTGGAGGTTGGACTGAAATTGGCGATGTCAAGATTGGTTTTGTCGCTCAACCTCCAAATAGCTGGACTCTTGAATCGCTAGAAAATTCACAACCAATGCTTGCCGACGGATTTTTCTCGATTGGTCAAGACGAAAGCTATTACGAAAATATCAGTGCGCTTCCTCCGTTAATTCGGGATGAGTTGTTGGTTGCGATGAGAGATGTTGTATTCGACCCAGAAATAATGAGAATCGCGAAAACGTCTGATGTATTTGGAACATCTTTGCTTAGGACTGTCTCGTTATCAACCGCGCTAGAGCAGTTTTCCCGTATCTTAGAAGGGGGAGCAGCACTAACGCCATTTCATTTTGGTTACTACAAAGCTCAAACTCATACTAGCGCCGGTGTTGCTCTAAGGTTTGAGGTTTTGCCAGGCTCCCTGCCATCTACCAATATACATGTTCTAATTGGCCGAAATGGCATCGGGAAGACGACCCTTCTTAATAATATGATTTCAAGGTTGGTAGACATGCCTATCTCTGGTGCGGATTTCGGGGATTTTTATGATCTTCAGCTAGAAGATACGCCTATCAATAATCAATATTTTACAAGCGTTATTTCTGCCTCGTTCAGTGCCTTTGACCCTTTCACACCGCCCATCGATAAAATAGGCGACAGTGACACTGTGAAATATACCTATATTGGTTTAAAGGAGGTGCATCAGGGAGCCACTGGTCGAGTATCTCGCCACAAAGATATTCATGAATTAGCCAAAGACTTCGTATCTAGCCTGAACGCATGTTTGAGCTTGCAGAAAAAAAGTGAGCGATGGGTCAAGGCTGTAGAAAGTCTGGAGTCAGATTTAAACTTTGCAGATATGGACTTGACTCGGTTAGCTCACTCCGAACCGGGTGACTCTCGAAATGCACTCGCGCATCAGTTCTTTGCGAGAATGAGCTCCGGTCACGCTGTTGTGCTGCTTACGCTAACTAAATTGGTAGAGCGGACGGAAGAGAAAACATTAATTTTGATGGATGAACCAGAGAGTCACTTACATCCCCCATTGCTTTCCGCTTTCGTTAGAGCACTTTCGGCCCTTCTAAAAAATCGTAATGGCGTCGCTATTATTGCTACGCACTCGCCCGTAATTTTGCAGGAAGTCCCAAAGGTTTGTGTGTGGAAACTGCGGCGAAATCGCCTAGAGTTAAACGCAGACCGCCCTGATGATGAAACATTTGGTGAAAACGTCGGTACACTGACTCGTGATGTATTTGGCTTAGAGGTAACTAGTTCTGGTTACCACAGTATTTTGAAGGAAGCAGTCGATTCCGGGGAGTCGATGGACGAGATTATTGAGCGCTTTGCTGGGCAGATTGGCTATGAAGGTAGAGCACTGTTGCGTGCGCTCATCAAGAATCGAGGTAATTAAATATGAGGGTGATGGCTAATCCAACCGATAACGGCGGTGACGTATATGTTCTTTGTGTAAGCTCTATTGATAACCTTGGATTGAGAGCCAATCTGATAAGCGTAACAAATAAAATTGGAGACATGTGTACCGCATATGTGCAAATAGCTACGCGGGGAAATTTGTACCAGCTTCCACAGGATCATTCAGACAAAGAAGCGACATACCTCGGGAGCGCACGAAAAAAAGACTTTACGAATGTTTATAGCAACCAAATGGTTGCAGCAAACAAGCCAGGACGTGCTATTTATGATAGGATTCTAGGCTCTGCACCAGGTGGGAAATGTCCTTTGTGTGGCTTTGGGCAAGCAAAAACGTTAGACCACTATTTGCCAAAGTCTAAATACCCGCAATTCGCGGTGTTTCCATCGAATCTGGTCCCCGCATGTTATGAGTGCAATGTCGGTAAGCGTAATGGCGTCGCGATTGACCGAGTTGGTCAAAGCATCCACCCATATTTTGACCATTTACTTATCAATGAGCAATGGCTATTTGCTCGCGTGGTTCCAGACCCTTTTACAATTGAATTTTCCGTCGAGCCGCCGCGACACTGGGAGCGGGATGATGGAGACCGGGTGCGCTCGCATTTTTCGCTTATGGACCTGGAAAAAAGGTTCAATACGGAAGCGACTGATGAACTTGCCGCTATTCACGGCATCGTTAAGCGTAACGTGTTGCAATATGGATTCACTGCGCAAGACATCAGAGAGGATTTACTAGCAACAGCTGCTGAACGGCATGCTATTCAAAAAAACTCCTGGCAAACCGCGCTTTATCAAGCTCTCGGAAATAGCGATTGGTATTGCCGGGAGGGATACCAGGCGTGAGTAGAGAATTTTATTTGTTAACAATTAGGATTTTTTTTCGGCGAGCTTAGAAAACTATGGCAGATTAAGGATTTTTACATATTGGGGCAAACTATGACTTTGTATGCTAAACTGCATGGGCAGATTGCAGAACTAGAAAAGTGCTGATTTAATCGCTTCTGGTCGCTCGCGCCGGGCCAAGCTCGCACAATAGCCTATCCCATTTTCCCGCAGTCACGATGAACCACTCGAGTTTTTCCGACGCCGAATTCGCCAGCAAGAAGAAGCTGACGCGGCGTGATCGTTTCCTGGCAGAGATCGAGGCAGCGGCACCTTGGCCTGCACTGATTGCAGCTCTGCTGCCTTACTATCTAAAGGGCGATGGACGTGGACGTCCGCCGCTTGGCTTGGAACGGATGCTGCGCATGTATATCCCAGCAATGCTTCGGCCTGTCGGACGAAGACATCGAAGATGCGATTTACGACAGCCAGGCAATCCGCGCCTTTGTTGGGGCGACCTCACGCATGAGTCGGCACCTGATGCGACCACGATGTCGAAGTTCCGACTACTGCTGGAGAACAACAACCTGGCACGCCGCATCTTCGATTAAATCAACGGATACCTTGTCAGCAAAGGCTTGCTGATGCGCGAGGGAACCATCATTGATGTCACGTTGATCGCGGCGCCACCTTCTATCAAGAACAAGGACGGCGAGCGTGATCCGGAAATGCACTAGTAGATCATCCAGTTGATTGTGATGGATAGCAACGCGCCATCGTCGCTCTTGCGTGGCGCGACATGAATTGGCAACGGATCGGCGTGCCGCACTGATTGCGCGCATCTTGACAAGCGTTGACCAGTCTCGCCAGAGTGGTGATGGCTGAGGTACGGCGATCCAGGCACTGACGCGACAGGGCAGCAAACTCAATTTCAGCCATGTTCAGCCAACTCCCATGCTTGGGCGTGTAGTGAAATTCAAGCTTTTTCAACAGGGAGTTCGCCTTTTCGGGAGGGAACGTGTCATATAACGATCCCGGTTTGTGCGTGTTCAAATTGTCCATGACTACCCGAATCACCTCGGCATGCGGATAGGTTTCCACAAGGAGCTCCATAGCGCGTGCAAAATCGGCCTTGGTACGTCGCTCGGTAACCCATGCTTCGCGCCGACCGGTCGCCGGTTCGCAAAACAGCATGATGTCGGCCACGCCGCAACGTACATATTCCGTATCTTCCCGCGCTGGCTGGCCTGGCTGCATTGGTTGAGCCGGTCTGGCGTCATCAATCAACTGCCGTGGCGTTTCATCGAAACAGGTCACCGGTCGTTGGGCATCGTACGGGGCGTCATACAGGTCAAGCACTAAAGTGGACCCCACCGTCAAGACAATTCGCTCAATAATTTAAGCTATGGTCATGCCACTGTGTACAGCGGAACAGCGCTGTCCTGCCTTGCTTAATTTCCCACTCCAACGGCAGCGGAATTGACTGCGGCTTGCTCCCGGCAGGGCGGGGTTTGGGGCGGAGCCCCATGCCGCACCGTTGCACCCGAAGTTGCCACCGCCACCGCCAAGCCGCTGCTGTATTTGTCCACGATCATCGCGCCACCGCCTTTGCCACTGGCATATACCACGTCCGGCGTTTGGTAGTTCAACGACTGGTGCGGCCGTTCCTCGTTGTAGAAGGCAAAGTAGCGCGTGAGCCCGACCGTTAGGTCGCCCATCGTCGCGTACCCGTTGAGGTATACGTCCTCGTGCTTGACATTGCGCCACAGGCGCTCAACGAAGATGTTGTCCAGTGCCCGACCCCGCCCGTCCATGCTGATCGCCACGCCTTCCCGCAGCAACACGCCGGTGAATGCCTGGCTCGTGAACTGGACGCCTTGATCGGTGTTGAAGATGTCCGGCTTGCCGTGACCAATCAACGCCTCTTCCAGGCAGTCCACGCAGAACGAAGCATCCATGCTGTTACTGATACGCCAGGACAGCACGCGCCGCGAATACCAGTCGATCACCGCCACCAAGTAAGCGAAGCCCCGCGCCAGCCTGATGTACGTGATGTCGGTACTCCACACGTGGTTGGGCCGGACCACCGCCACGCCGCGCAGCAAGTACGGATACACCTTGTGCCCCGGATGTCGGACCGTCGTGCTTGGACCGGGCGCCATCCCCGCCAGACCCGTCACGCGCATCAGGCGCTGCACCCGCTTGCGGTTCACCAACCAGCCCTGTCGCAGCAGGATCACCACCATCCGCCGGCTGCCGTAGAACGGGTGCTGGGTGTACTCCTCGTCGATCAACCCGCACAGCACCAGATCGTTCTCGTCGGCGGCCAGCTCAGCGCGCGGCCGATACACCGTCGCCCGCGACACGCCGGCCAGGTCGCACTGGCGTACCAGCGGCACCTCGCTCTCACGCTCAATCCAGCCCAACCGCACAGCGCCGCTTACAGGCCTGACTTTTTTTTAAGCCAATCAAGCTCCATCTTCAGGCGCCCGATCTCGCCGTACAAACGGTCCTCGCTCTCGTGCTCCAGCTCCACCTTGGGGCCGCGCTTGCCTTCGAACAGCGAGCCGGCGTTGGCCAGAATCTCCTTCTTCCACTGACTCACCATCACTGGATGAACGCCATGCAGTTGCGCTATCTCGTTGACCGTCTTGACCCCGCGTACTGCCTCCAAACCCACCTTCGCTTTAAACTCCGCGCTGTGCACTTTCCGCTTCTTTGCTTCCGTCATTACCGGCCATCCTCCGTTGAGGACCATAGCTTAAACTGCTGTCTCAAATCGTGGGTCCACTATACACATCTTCCATGGCAGCGACAAAATCGCCACTTACTTCGGGTGTGCACCATTCCCGTTTTTGCTATGGCTTGAGGTCGTTTTTTTGAGGTAGGATCGCACCGTCTCCGGTGAAATCGAATCGGCCAGTCCCAGCTCCACCACTCGCCCGGCTAGCAATTTGAGTATCCAGCGCGCATGCTTCTCGTCGGGGGTACTGCACGCTTCGGCAATCAATCGGGCTTGCGTGTGCTCGTCGAGCTTCAATTGCGCGCCTGGTCGCGGCCTATCCACCAGCGCCGCCTCCACGCCTTCCTCCGCGCAATGCTTGCGCACACGATCCACCGTCGCGCTGCCAACGCCGAGCGCATCAACAATTTCGGCGTTCGTCCGACCTTCGTGGCTCAACAACAGAATGCGTGCACGCGTCAGCTTACGCGCGGCATGTTTCCCCCTTGCTCAACAACTCTGTTAATTGCTCACGTTCCGATTCTGTCAGGATAATTCGATATTTCAACATGACGTCACTCCAGTAAAAATGCACACGGAGCTTAGACATCAAAATATTGACTCTGTTTAGTCGGGTCTGCTGGCAAACTATCACATCCAGTTAGACGATCTACTAGTCCAAAAAGGGGAATGACTGGCGCTTCGGCATGAACGCTCATGTCGAAATAGACATGGCCACCGGACTGGTTCATTCGGTCGTCGGCACGGCTGGTAACGCGTCCGACGTAACTCAGGCGCATGCGCTGTTGCATGGCGGCGAGATGGCTGTGCTGGGCGATGCGGGCTATCAAGGCGTGGCCAAGCCTCCTGAGAATACCGGCAAAGCGATTGACTGGCACTCGGCAATGCGGTCTGGATTGCGCAAGGCGCTCAAGAAAAACCGGCCGGGTGTGTAAAAGAAAAACTGGAACATACGAAGGCAAGTGTGCGCGCCAAAGTTGAGCATTGCTTCCACGTGATCAGGTGCCTGTCTGAGCATTGCAAGACACGCTATCGCGGCTTGGCAAAGAACACAGCAACAGCTGTTCTCACTGTTTGCCGTCACCAACCTTGTGTTGAGCCGCAGGTTCTTTGGCCGACAGCACACTCAAGTTGCGTCCTATGCGCGGCGCATGGGGGAAATCCGTTCGAATCAGTCAATTTCGCGCTTTCGGCGAATTTCATTCTGAAAGTTGGCGCCGAAAAGTCGTGCCGAAAAACACGTCTCTGATTGTCTTAGAAACCGATTAAATCAGCACTTTCCTACCTGCGTAATCGTTGGTATCGCGTATGGCGGCGCCGTGCAAAAACACGCATCCCGCACATCCCGTACAATCGCCTTTTGCCCCAAGCGAGCCCTATCCCATGCGTGCCATCGATATCAAGCAGCCCGGTCCTCCCGATGTATTGCAACTGTGCGAGCGTCCCGTTCCTGAGCTGAAAGCCGGCGAAGTGCTGATCCGCGTGCACGCGGCCGGCATCAACCGCCCCGACGTGCTGCAACGCCTCGGCCATTATCCGGTCCCGCCCGGCGCGTCCGACATCCCCGGCCTCGAAGTGGCGGGCGAGATCGTCGGCGGCGACCTGTCCGGCAGCGATTTCAATAAAGGCGACATGGTCTGCGCCCTGGTCCAGGGCGGCGGCTACGCCGAATACTGCGCCGCGCCGCTGCAACAGTGCCTGCCGGTGCCGGCCGGCCTGTCCGCGCTCGAAGCGGCGTCGCTGCCGGAAAACTTCTTTACGGTCTGGAGCAATGTGTTCGACCGCGCCAAGCTGTCCGGCAACGAGACCTTGCTGGTGCAGGGCGGCACTTCCGGCATCGGCGTGAGCGCGATCCAGCTCGCCGCCGCGCTCGGCCACCGCGTGTTCGCCACCGCCGGCAGCGCCGACAAGTGCCGCGCCACCGAGTCGCTCGGCGCCGAACGCGGCATCGACTATAAAACCGAGGATTTCGGCGCGGTCGTCAAGTCGCTCACCGACAACAAGGGCGTCGACGTGATCCTCGACATGGTCGGCGGCGACTACCTCCCGCGCGAAATCGATTGCCTGGCCGACGATGGGCGCATCGCCCTGATCGCGCTGCTGGGCGGCGCCAAGGCCAATATCGACCTCGGCCAGGTGCTGCGCCGGCGCCTCTCCATCTCCGGCTCGACCCTGCGCCCGCGTCCGGTCGCCTTTAAAGGCGCCATCGCCGCCAGGCTGCGCGACAAGGTCTGGCCGCTGATAGAAGCAGGCAAGATCCGCCCGGTGATTTTCAAGACTTTTCCACTCGAACAGGCCGCCCAGGCGCACGCCCTGATGGAGAGTTCTACCCATATCGGGAAGATCATGTTGCAAGTGCTGTGATCGCCTGGCAACTGACCCCGGCCTTTGTTTGACCGACATCGGATCGGGGGTTAAAATAGCGGGTTAATTAAATCTGGGCTACTATGCGTCGCAAACTCGTCGTAGGAAATTGGAAGATGAACGGCAGCCGTGCCGCGAATGCCAGCCTGTTGGCCGGCATCGTCGCGGGCGTGAATGCCGCCGCCATCCCGAACGCCGCTTGCGCCGTGTGCGCGCCGGCCCCTTATCTGGCCCAGTGCCAGGACGTGCTGGCCGGCGGCCCGGTGGCGTGGGGCGCGCAGGATGTCTCGGCCCAGCCGGGCGGCGCCTACACCGGCGAAGTCGCGGCCTCGATGCTGGCCGATTTCGCCTGCACCTACGTCATCGTCGGCCACTCCGAGCGGCGCGCCTATCATGGCGAAAGCAGCGGGCTGGTGGCTAAAAAGGCTGTCGCCGTGCTCGACGCGGGCATGACCCCGATCGTGTGCGTCGGTGAAACGCTGGCCGAACGCGATGCCGGCCAGACCGTGGCTGTGGTATCAAGCCAGCTCGGCGCCGTGCTCGACCTGGTGGGCGAGCGCGTGGCGAATATCGTCGTCGCCTACGAGCCGGTATGGGCGATCGGCACCGGCAAGACCGCCACGCCGGCCATGGCCCAGGAAGTCCACGCCCAGCTGCGCGCGCAGCTGACGGCAAAGAATGCAGTAGCGGCCGAGACAGTGCAGATTTTGTACGGCGGCAGCATGAAGCCCGATAACGCCCTTGAATTGATGGCCCAGCCAGATATCGACGGCGGCCTGATCGGCGGGGCGGCATTGAAGGCGGCGGATTTCCTCGCCATTCTTCATGCGGCCAATTGAACTATTATTGTTGTTAAACTTGGAATGGAATAAGCAATGAACACGTTGTTCAATCTGGTAGTTGTTGTACAGGTTCTTTCCGCTCTGGCGATCATCGGCCTGGTATTGCTGCAGCATGGCAAGGGCGCCGATATGGGCGCGGCCTTCGGTTCCGGCGCATCCGGCAGCCTGTTCGGCGCCACCGGCTCGTCGAACTTCATGTCGAAGTCGACCGGCGTTGCCGCCGCGGTGTTTTTCGGCGCCACCCTGGGCCTGGCGTATTTCGCCAAGGGCCACACCGCCGTCAATGGCGGCCTGATGGACCGCGCTGCCGTGACCGCACCAGCCCCGGTGACCGGTTCGGCCGCCATCCCGACCGCAGCACCCGTGGTCACGCCAGCAGCACCGGCAGCACCGGCAGCAGCGCCTGCGCCAGCCCCGGCGCCTGCCACTCCGGCGGCTGATGCAGCCGCCCCGGCAGCCGCTCCGGCAAATGTTCCTGTGACCCCTGCTAATCAGCTGCCAAAGTAAACGTTTTCTGTTAGAATACTGCCCTCGCACAGAGTATTAGTGCAGGCAGTAAGGCTGCATATTGGCCTGTATCAAATGGTTGTAAAGTTTTTCTGTTTTATCCTTGTTTTCGCGCAATTTTGCATTGAATACTGTGATGTAACAATGTTAGAATAGCGGACTCAATGCCGACGTGGTGAAATTGGTAGACACGCTATCTTGAGGGGGTAGTGGGCGAAAGCCTGTGCGAGTTCGAGTCTCGCCGTCGGCACCAAGAATATAAAAGCCAGCAAGGTTGCATAAGCGAACATGTTTATGCCTAAGCTGGCTTTTTTGCGAGGATCAGTCGTACGGTCCTGGTGGCAAGGTTCAAGCCAGGTTCGTGCGGTAGGGCGCTGCGACACGCAGTGTTTCATTAACCGATCGTTCAAGATAGGCTCCATCAAGTGAACCTCGATAATTACTTCCCCGTCCTGTTGTTCATCCTGGTTGGCATCGGTGTCGGTGTCGTCCCGCAGGTCCTGGGATATCTGCTCTCTCCCCATAAGCCCGATTCCGCCAAGCTGTCGCCTTACGAGTGCGGCTTCGAAGCGTTCGAAGACGCGCGCATGAAGTTCGACGTCCGCTACTATCTGGTGGCAATCCTGTTTATTTTGTTTGATCTGGAAACGGCATTCTTCTTCCCATGGGGCGTTTCCATGCGTGAACTGGGCTGGTCCGGCTTCGTGACGATGATGGTCTTCATCGCCGAGTTTGTGGTCGGTTTTTGGTATATCTGGAAGAAAGGTGCCCTTGATTGGGAATAAGCCATGTCAATTGAAGGCGTATTAAACGAAGGTTTCATCACCACGACAGCAGACAAGCTGATCAACTGGGCGCGTACCGGGTCGATGTTCCCGATGACGTTCGGCCTGGCTTGCTGCGCAGTCGAAATGATGCACACGGGCGCGGCCCGCTACGACATGGACCGCTTCGGCGTCGTGTTCCGTCCCTCGCCGCGCCAGTCCGACGTGATGATCGTCGCCGGCACGCTGTGCAATAAAATGGCGCCGGCCCTGCGCAAGGTCTACGACCAGATGCCGGAACCGCGCTGGGTCATCTCGATGGGCTCGTGCGCCAACGGCGGCGGCTACTATCACTATTCGTATTCGGTGGTGCGCGGTTGCGACCGCATCGTGCCGGTCGATGTCTACGTGCCGGGCTGTCCGCCGACCGCTGAAGCGCTGCTGTACGGGATTCTGCAACTGCAGAACAAGATCAAGCGCACCAATACCATCGCACGTTAAGAAGCGGTTTCCACCATGACGACAAAACTCGAAGCCCTTGAACTCGCCCTGCGCACAGCACTGGGTGAGGGCGCCGCTATTACGGTGGCGCTGGGCGAAGTGACCGTAGTGGTCAAGGCCGCCGGCTATTACGCCGCGATGCAGACCCTGCGCGACGATCCCGCGCTCCATTTCGAACAATTGCTCGACCTGTGCGGCGTGGATTACTCCACCTACGGCGAAGGCACCTGGGATGGCGCGCGTTTCGCGGCCGTCTCGCACCTGCTGTCGATCGAACACAACTGGCGCGTGCGCGTGCGCGTGTTTGCCGAAGACGACGATACCCCGGTACTCGCTTCCGTAGTCGAACTGTGGCGCGCCGCCAACTGGTACGAGCGCGAAGCGTTCGACCTGTACGGCATCCTGTTCGAAGGCCACAACGACCTGCGCCGCATCCTGACCGACTACGGCTTCATCGGCCATCCGTTCCGCAAGGACTTCCCGGTTTCCGGTTACGTCGAAATGCGCTACGACCCGGAACAGAAGCGCGTGATCTACCAAGCCGTGACGATCGAGCCGCGTGAAATCATTCCGCGCGTGATCCGCGAAGAAACCTACGGGATGAAATAATGGCCGAAATTAAGAACTACACCCTCAACTTTGGCCCGCAGCACCCGGCCGCGCACGGCGTGCTGCGCCTGGTGCTCGAGCTCGATGGCGAAGTCATCCAGCGCGCCGATCCGCACATCGGCCTGTTGCACCGCGCCACCGAAAAACTGGCCGAAACCCGCACTTACCTGCAAACCGTGCCGTACATGGACCGTCTCGACTATGTGTCGATGATGAGCAATGAGCACGGCTACGTGATGGCGATCGAACGCCTGCTGGGGATTGAAGTGCCGGTGCGCGCCCAATACATCCGCGTCATGTTCGACGAAATCACGCGCTTGCTGAACCACCTGATGTGGCTCGGCACGCACGCGCTCGACGTCGGCGCCATGGGCCCGTTCCTGTACGCCTTCCGCGACCGCGAAGACTTGTTCGACTGCTACGAAGCGGTGTCCGGCGCGCGCATGCACGCGGCCTACTACCGTCCGGGCGGCGTGTACCGCGACCTGCCGGATGCGATGCCGAAGCATAAAGCCTCGATCATCCGCAGCGCCAAGGCCATCGACGAGCTGAACGAACACCGCCAGGGCTCGCTGCTCGACTTCCTGGACGACTTCTGCAAGCGTTTCGTTACCTATGTGGACGAGTACGAGACCCTGCTGACCGACAACCGTATCTGGAAACAGCGTACCGTCGGCATCGGCGTGGTCAGCCCGGAAGCGGCGAAAGCCATGGGCTTTACCGGCGCCATGCTGCGCGGCTCGGGCGTGGAGTGGGACCTGCGCAAGAAGCAGCCTTACGCCGTCTACGACAAGATGGATTTCGACGTGCCGGTCGGCACCAACGGCGATTGCTACGACCGCTACCTGGTGCGCGTCGAAGAAATGCGCCAGTCGAACCGCATCATCCAGCAGGCTTCCGCCTGGCTGCGCGCCAATCCGGGTCCGGTCATGACCGACAACCACAAGGTTGCGCCGCCACGCCGCACCGAGATGAAGTCGAACATGGAGTCGCTCATTCACCACTTCAAGCTGTTTACCGAAGGCTTCCACGTGCCGCCGGGCGAGGCGTATGCCGCGGTCGAGCATCCGAAGGGCGAGTTCGGTATCTACATCGTGTCGGACGGCGCCAACAAGCCGTACCGCCTGAAGATCCGTACCCCGGACTATGCGCACTTGCAAAGCCTTGACGAAATGGCGCGCGGCCACATGCTGGCCGACGCCGTCACCATCATCGGCACCCAGGACATCGTATTCGGCAGTATCGACCGCTAAGCAGTCGATTAATTGAGGCACAACCATGTTGTTATCAGAGCAGTCATACAAAAAAATCGACCGTGAAGTCGCCAAGTATCCGCCCGACCATAAAGAGTCCGCGGTCATGGCGGCGCTCGCCATTGCGCAGGATGAAAAAGGCTGGCTCCCGCCGGAAGTGATGCAGGACGTTGCCGACTACCTCGGCATGCCCGCCATCGCCGTGCAGGAAGTGGCCACCTTCTACAATATGTACAACGTCAAGCCGGTCGGCAAGTACAAGATTTCCGTGTGCACCAATCTGCCGTGCGCCCTGTCGGGCGGCGAGCACGCCGGTCACTACCTGCAAGAAAAACTCGGCATCGGCTACCGCGCCACCTCGGCCGACGGCCAGTTCACGCTGGTCGAAGGCGAATGCATGGGCGCCTGCGCCGATGCGCCGGTGATGCTGGTTAATAACAAGCGCATGTGCAGCCTGATGTCGGACAGCAAAATCGATGCACTGGTCGAGGAACTCAAGAAATGACATCGCTCCATTCACGTCACATCGACCCGGTCATCCTGGCCGGCCTCGACGGCCAGAACTGGCACTTGCAGGATTACGTGAACCGTGGCGGCTATTCCGCGCTGCGCCGCATCCTGGAAGAAAAGATCACCCCGGAAGCGATCATCGCCGAACTGAAAGCCGGTTCCCTGCGCGGCCGTGGCGGCGCCGGTTTCCCGACCGGCCTGAAGTGGAGCTTCATGCCACGCCAGTTCCCGGGTCAGAAATACCTCGTCTGCAACACCGACGAAGGCGAGCCGGGCACGTTCAAGGACCGCGACATCATTCGCTACAATCCGCACGCGCTGATCGAAGGCATGGCCATCGGCGCCTACGCGATGGGCATCACGGTCGGCTACAACTACATCCACGGCGAAATCTGGGCCGAATACGCGCGCTTTGAAGACGCACTGGACGAGGCGCGTGCCGCCGGCTTCCTGGGCGACAAGATCATGGGCAGCGAATTTTCATTCCAGCTGCACGCCGCGCACGGCTACGGCGCCTACATCTGCGGCGAAGAAACCGCCTTGCTGGAGTCGCTCGAAGGCAAGAAGGGCCAGCCGCGCTTCAAGCCGCCGTTCCCGGCTTCGTTCGGCCTGTATGGCAAGCCGACCACGATCAACAACACCGAAACCTTTGCGGCCGTGCCGTTCCTGCTGAACATGGGTGGCGAAAAGTATGCCGCCATCGGCAAGCCGAACAATGGCGGCAGCAAGATTTTCTCGATCTCGGGCGACGTCAACCTGCCGGGCAACTACGAAGTGCCGCTCGGCACGCCGTTCGCCAAGCTGCTGGAACTGGCTGGCGGCATGCGCGGCGGTAAAAAGATCAAGGCGGTCATTCCCGGCGGTTCGTCCGCCCCGGTGATTCGCGGCGAGCTCATGATGAACACCGATCTCGACTACGATTCGATCGCCAAGGCCGGCTCGATGCTCGGTTCGGGCGCCGTGATCGTCATGGACGAGACGCGCTGCATGGTCAAGTCGCTGCTGCGCCTGTCGTATTTTTATTATGAAGAGTCTTGCGGCCAGTGCACGCCGTGCCGCGAGGGCACGGGCTGGATGTACCGCATGGTCCACCGCATCGAGAACGGCCAGGGCCGTCCCGACGACCTGGACATGCTCAACTCGATCGCCGACAACATCCAGGGCCGCACCATTTGCGCCCTTGGTGATGCGGCGGCGATGCCGGTACGCGCTTTCGTGAAGAACTTCCGCGAAGAATTTGAATATCACATCGAGCACAAGCACTGTCTGGTGCCTGCTTATATCTAAGGCCAGAGAACTCTCATGGTTGAAATTGAAATTGACGGTAAGAAGGTAGAAGTTCCACCGGGTAGCATGGTGATGGACGCGGCCAACAAGCTGGGCACCTACATTCCGCACTTCTGCTATCACAAGAAATTGTCGATCGCAGCCAACTGCCGCATGTGCCTGGTCGAAGTCGAGAAGGCGCCGAAGCCTTTGCCGGCCTGCGCCACGCCGGTGTCGGCGGGCATGATCGTGCGTTCGAACAGCGAAAAGGCGGTACAGGCACAGAAATCCGTGATGGAATTCTTGCTGATCAACCACCCGCTCGACTGCCCGATCTGCGACCAGGGCGGCGAATGCCAGTTGCAAGACCTGGCGGTCGGCTACGGCAAATCGAACTCGCGCTACGAAGAAGAAAAACGCGTGGTTCCGCCGAAAGATGCCGGCCCGCTGATCTCGATGCAAGAGATGACCCGTTGCATCCACTGCACCCGTTGCGTACGTTTCGGCCAGGAAGTGGCCGGCGTCATGGAACTGGGCATGCTGGGCCGCGGCGAACACGCCGAAATCACCTCCTTCGTCGGCAAGACCGTCGACTCGGAAGTGTCGGGCAACATGATCGACCTGTGCCCGGTCGGCGCACTGACCTCGAAACCGTTCCGCTACAGCGCCCGTACCTGGGAACTGTCGCGCCGCAAATCGGTCAGCCCGCACGATTCGCTCGGCACCAACCTGATCGTCCAGGTCAAGGGCGGCAAAGTCATGCGCGTCTTGCCGCTGGAAAACGACAGCATCAATGAATGCTGGATTTCCGACAAAGACCGTTTCTCGTACGAAGCGCTGGACAACCAGTCGCGCCTGACCAAGCCGATGATCAAGCAGGGCGGCCAATGGGCCGAGACCGACTGGCAGACCGCGCTCGAATACCTGGCGCACGGCTTGCGCAATATCAAGCATGAGCATGGCGCCGACAGCATCGCCGCCGTCGCCACCGCCCATTCGACGGTCGAAGAGCTGCACCTGCTCCAAAAAGCCATGCGCGGCATCGGTTCCGAGAACATCGACTTCCGCCTGCGCCAGAGCGACTTCGCGCTGGACGGCCAGGTCACGCCTTGGCTGGGCATGCCGATCGCCGAATTGTCGACGGTCAAGCGCGCACTGGTCATCGGCTCGTTCGTGCGCAAGGATCACCCGCTGGTCGCCACCCGCCTGCGCGCCGCCGTCAAGGGCGGCGCCAAGCTGTCCCTGGTGCACGCCTCGGATGACGAACTCCTGATCCCGACCGCCAACAAGATCATTGCCGCGCCGTCCGACTGGCTCGCCGCCTTGTCAGGCATCGTGGCCGCTGTCGCCGCCGCCAAGGGCGTTGGCGCGCCAGCCGGTTTCGAAGGCATTGAAGCGAGCGACGCCGCCAAGGCCATCGCCGCCAGCCTGAACACCGGCGACGAGAACCTGCCGGGCGTGGTCCTGATGGGCAACGCCGCCGCGCACCATCCGCAAGCGTCCGCGCTGCATGCGGCTGCGCAGTGGATTGCCGAACAGACCGGCGCCAAATTCGGCTACCTGACCGAGGCGGCCAACACGGTCGGCGGTTATCTGGTCGGCGCGTTCGCCAAGAACGCCGTGCCAGTGTTTTCGGTACCGAAAAAAGCGTACGTGCTGCTGGGCGCCGAACCGGAACTCGATGCGGCCAATCCGCAGCAAGCCCGCGCCGCCTTGGATGGCGCCGAGATGGTCGTCGTCATGTCGGCCTTCCAGCATGGTTTCGAATACGCCGACGTGCTGCTGCCGATTTCGCCATTCAGCGAAACCTCGGGCACCTTCGTCAATTGCGAAGGCCGCGCGCAAAGTTTCAACGGCACCGTCAAGCCGCTCGGCGACACCCGTCCGGCATGGAAAGTGCTGCGCGTGCTGGGCAACTTGCTTGGCCTGTCCGGCTTTGAATACGATACCTCGGAAGCGATCCGCGACGAGCTGTTCGGCAAAGGCGTGACCGACCTGTCGGCCAAGCTGAACAACACCGGCAAGGCGGCGCTGAAAAGCGCCGCCTACGGCACCAGCGCTGCGCTGGAACGCGTCACCGACGTGCCGATCTACTTCGCCGACGCCATCGCGCGCCGTTCCGAGCCGCTGCTGCGCACCGCCGACGCCAACGCGCCGCTGGTGACCTTGCCGGCCGATCTGGCCGCCCGGCTGGGCGTGCAGGCCGGCGCCAAGGTCAAAGTGTCGCAGGGTCTTGGCTCGGCCATCCTGGTGGCCGGCATCGATGCCCGCCTGCCGGCCAACACCGTGCGTGTCGCTTCGGCGCACCCGCTGACCGCCACCCTGGGCGCGATGTTCGGTGCGATCACAGTTGAAAAAGCAGGGGAGGGTGTCTGATGGCGCTGCCTGAAATGATTGATGGCGTCAACGCCTGGGGTGCCACCAATATCGGCTACGTCTGGCCGCTGATCTGGACCATGGTCAAGATCATGTGCGTCCTGCTGCCGCTGATGGGCCTGGTTGCCTACGCGACCCTGTGGGAACGCAAGCTGATCGGCTGGATCCAGATCCGTATCGGCCCCAACCGCGTGGGGCCCATGGGTCTGCTGCAGCCGATCGCCGATGCGCTGAAACTCTTGTTCAAAGAGATCGTGGTGCCGACCAAGGCGTCGAGCGGCCTGTTCATTCTCGGTCCGATCATGACCATCATGCCGGCGCTGGCCGCCTGGGTAGTGGTGCCGTTCGGTCCTGGCGTGGCCCTGGCCAACGTCAACGCCGGCCTCTTGCTGCTGATGGCGATCACCTCGATCGAGGTGTACGGCATCATCATCGCCGGCTGGGCGTCGAACTCGAAATACTCGTTCATGGGCGCGATGCGCGCCTCGGCCCAGATGATTTCGTACGAAATTCCGATCGGCTTCGTGCTGGTGGTGATCCTGATGGTCTCGGGCAGCCTGAATTTTTCCGACATCGTCGCCGGCCAGAACATGGGCTGGGGCGTGGCGCATGGGGTGTCGATGCTGTCGTGGAACGTGTGGCCGCTGCTGCCGCTGTTCGTGGTCTATTTGACGTCCGGTCTTGCGGAATGCAACCGTTCGCCGTTCGACGTGGTCGAAGGCGAGTCGGAAATCGTGGCCGGCCACATGGTCGAGTACTCGGGCATGTCGTACGCCATGTTCATGCTGGCCGAATACGCCAACATGATCCTGATCGGCACCCTGGCTTCGATCATGTTCCTGGGCGGCTGGCACGCACCGTTCGCCTTCCTCGAAGTTGGCGGCGTACTGGGCGGTTTTCTCGGCTTCTTCTGGCTGTTCGCCAAGGCCTTTGTGATTGTCTCGCTGTTCATCTGGGTTCGCGGCACCTTCCCGCGCTATCGCTATGACCAGATCATGCGCCTCGGCTGGAAGATTTTCATTCCGATTTGCCTGGTGTGGCTGGTCCTGGTCGCAGGCTGGATGCAGACCTCCTGGAATATTTGGAAGTAAGGAAGAGATAATGGAACGAGTGAAAGATTTTTTCAGCAGCATGCTGCTGACCGAACTGATCAAGGGATTGGCGCTGACCGGACGCTACGCGTTCTCGCGCAAGATCACCGTGCAGTATCCGGAAGAGAAAACCCCGATGTCGCCGCGTTTCCGCGGCCTGCATGCGCTGCGCCGCTACCCCAACGGGGAAGAGCGCTGCATCGCCTGCAAGCTGTGCGAAGCGGTGTGCCCGGCCATGGCGATCACGATCGAATCGGAACAGCGTGACGACGGTTCGCGCCGCACCACGCGTTACGACATCGACCTGACCAAGTGCATTTTCTGCGGCTTCTGCGAAGAATCCTGCCCGGTCGACTCGATTGTCGAGACGCACGTGCTGGAATACCACGGCGAAAAACGCGGCGATCTGTACTATACGAAAGAGATGTTGCTGGCTGTTGGCGATCGCTACGAGGGCGACATTGCCGCCGCGCGCGCGGCCGATGCCCCTTACCGCTAATTATTGAGCTAACGCTGTATTTAGCATATTCAACTGCAAGACTCTGGGTTAGTTATGGAATTTAAAACTGTGTTGTTCTACGTGTTCTCGGCGATTATGCTCATCGCCGCGACCCGCGTTATCACTGCCCGCAATCCGGTCCACGCGGCACTGTTCCTGGTGCTGGCGTTCTTCAACGCCGCCGGCATCTGGATGCTGCTCAAAGCCGAGTTCCTGGCGATCGTGCTGGTGCTCGTGTATGTGGGCGCGGTGATGGTGCTGTTCCTGTTCGTGGTCATGATGCTCGATATTAATATGGACCGCATGCGGGAGGGCTTCTGGTCCTACCTGCCGCTGGCCACCGGTATCGGCGTGGTCATCGTGCTGGAAATGGCGGCGGTGCTGTGGCGCGGCTTCATGAAGTTCGAGCAGGAGGCCGAGGCCTTGGGCGCGAACATCGGCGGCACCAAGGAATTGGGCCTGTTGATCTACACCAAGTACATCCTTGGTTTCGAGATCGCCGCCGCCATCCTGCTGGTGGCCATTATCGCCGCCGTGGCGCTGACGCTGCGCCGCCGCAAGGACACCAAGGCCTTCCATCCGGGCGACGCCGTGCGCGTCAAGCGTAACGACCGCCTGCGCATCGTGAAGATGGCAACGGTCGACCAGCCCGCCATCGACGCGGCCGCCAAAGCGGCCGCGCTGGCCGCCGCCGAAGCCCAGGCCGGTTCGCCAGAAGCGACCCCGCCGGTGGCAGTACCCAAGGAGACGAAATGACTTTATCGCTTGCACATTACCTGATCCTGGGCGCACTGCTGTTTGCGATCTCGATTGTCGGTATCTTTTTGAACCGCAAGAACGTCATCGTGCTGCTGATGGCGATTGAATTGATGCTGCTGGCCGTGAATTTGAACTTCATCGCGTTTTCGCATTACCTGGGCGACGCGGCGGGGCAGATCTTTGTCTTCTTCATCCTGACCGTCGCCGCTGCCGAATCGGCAATTGGCCTCGCGATTCTGGTGGTCATGTTCCGTAACTTGGACACGATCAACGTGGAAGACCTCGATACCCTCAAAGGTTAATCCGGTCCGTTCGGCTTACATTCATACTCGAATACATAACGATTAAGGTTCAACATGGCGGGGCAACTTCTTAACCCTAACGTCCTTCTTGCCGTACCACTGGCGCCGCTGGCTGGTGCGGTGATTGCGGGCTTGTTCGGAACAAAATTCTTCGGTAACCTGGTCGGCCGTAAAACGTCGCATACCGTCACGATTTTGGGCGTGCTGATCGCGCTGGTCCTGTCGGTGCAGACCTTGATGGCCGTGCTCGATGGCGCCACCTTCAACGGCACCATCTATAACTGGATGACCGTCGGCACCCTGAAAATGGAAGTCGGCTTCCAGATCGACTCGCTCTCGGCGATGATGATGTGCGTCGTCACCTTCGTCTCGCTGATGGTGCACATCTACACCATCGGCTACATGGCCGAAGACGAAGGCTATAACCGCTTCTTCGCGTACATCTCGCTGTTTACGTTCTCGATGCTGATGCTGGTCATGGCCAATAACTTCCTGCAGCTGTTCTTTGGCTGGGAAGCGGTGGGCCTGGTCTCCTATCTGTTGATCGGTTTCTGGTACACCCGCCCGACCGCGATCTTTGCGAACATGAAAGCGTTCCTGGTTAACCGCGTCGGCGACTTTGGCTTCATCCTCGGTATTGGACTGCTGCTGGCGTACGCCGGTTCCATGAATTACACCGAAGTCTTCGCCAAAAAAGAAGCGCTGGCCCTGATGACCCTGCCGGGTTCGGACTGGATGCTGCTGTCGGTTGCCTGTATCTGCCTGTTCATCGGCGCCATGGGCAAGTCGGCCCAGTTCCCGCTGCACGTCTGGCTGCCTGATTCGATGGAAGGCCCGACCCCGATTTCGGCCCTGATCCACGCTGCCACCATGGTCACCGCCGGTATCTTCATGGTGGCGCGCATGTCGCCGCTGTTCGAACTGTCCGACACCGCGCTGTCCTTCGTGCTGGTGATCGGTTCGATTACCGCGCTGTTCATGGGCTTCCTTGGCATCATTCAAAACGACATCAAGCGCGTGGTCGCTTACTCGACCCTGTCGCAGCTCGGCTACATGACGGTTGCGCTCGGTTCGTCGGCCTACTCGGTTGCCGTGTTCCACCTGATGACCCACGCCTTCTTCAAGGCGCTGCTGTTCCTCGGCGCCGGTTCGGTCATCATCGGCATGCACCACGACCAGGACATCCGCAACATGGGCGGCCTGCGCAAGTACATGCCAATCACCTGGATCACCGCGCTGCTCGGCTCCCTGGCGCTGATCGGTACGCCGTTCTTCTCGGGTTTCTACTCGAAGGACAGCATCATCGAAGCGGTCCACGCGAGCACCATCTGGGGTTCGGGCTTCGCCTACTTCGCGGTCATGGCCGGCGTGTTCGTCACGGCGTTCTACTCGTTCCGCATGTACTTCCTGGTATTCCACGGCGAAGAGCGTTTCGGCAAGGCGCATGCGCATGAGCATCATGCCCACGACGCCAAGCACGATGCGAAGCACGCCAAGAAGCACGACGCCAAGCACGCCGATGTGCACGCTCACGATTCCGACGCACACCATGAAGAGGACGATCACGACGACCACGCGCACCACGGCCTGGCCCCGGGCCAGAAGCCGCACGAGTCGCCGCTGGTGGTGACCCTGCCGCTGATCCTGCTGGCGATTCCGTCGGTGATCATCGGCTACCTGACCATCGGTCCGATGTTGTTCGGTAAATTCTTCGACAAGGTCATTACCGTCGGCGAGAACCACAAGGCGATGGAAAAGCTGGCCGAAGAATTCCACGGTCCGCTGGCCATGGTCACGCACAGCCTGACTTCGCCGGTGCTGTGGCTGGCCATTTCCGGCGTGGCTGCGGCCTACTACTGCTACATGATCAATCAGCGTGTACCGGCCTGGTTCTACCGCCACTTCAAGGCTGTTCATACGCTGCTGGACAACAAGTACTACATGGACAAGTTCAACGACGTGGTGTTCGCCGGTGGCGCGCGCCTGCTGGGCAACGGCCTGTGGAATATCGGCGACAAGGGCATCATCGATGGCCTGGTCGTCAACGGAAGCGCGAAACTGGTTGGCTGGTTCTCGTCCATCGTCCGTCTCGGACAGACCGGCTATATCTACCACTACGCGTTTGTGATGATCATCGGGGTGCTCGGCGCGCTGATGTACTTCCTCCCGTTCTGGCACGCTTAATCAGACACGCAAAGACAACAAAACATGATGCAGTCTACGATTTCTAACTTCCCTCCGTATCTGAGCCTGGCGATCTGGCTCCCGATCGTCCTTGGCGCGGCCATCCTTGCGGTCGGCCGCGACGACAAGCCGGGCATGACCCGGTGGATGGCGCTGATCGCGTCCATCGCCAGCTTCGTGGTCACGCTGCCGCTGATCCAGCACTTCGACAATGCCTTCCACGGCATGCAGTTCGTCGAAAGCACGCCGTGGATCGGCCGCTTCAATATCATGTACTCGCTGGCGATCGACGGCCTGTCGCTGTGGTTCGTGCCGCTGACGGCTTTCATCACCGTGATCGTCGTGATCTCGGCGTGGGAAGTGATCGAAAAGCGCGTGGCCCAGTACATGGGTTCCTTCCTGATCCTGTCAGGTCTCATGATCGGCGTGTTCTGCGCCATGGACGGCTTGCTGTTCTACTTCTTCTTCGAAGCCACCCTGATCCCGATGTTCATCATCATCGGCGTGTTCGGTGGCGAGAACCGCGTGTACGCCTCCTTCAAGTTCTTCCTGTACACCTTCATGGGTTCCCTGCTCACGCTGGTCGCGATCGTCTACCTGTACAACGTGTCGGGCACCTTCGACATCCTGACGTGGCATAAACTGCCGCTGTCGATGAAAGAGCAGATCTTCATCTTCCTGGCCTTCCTGATGGCGTTTGCCGTCAAGGTGCCGATGTTCCCGGTCCACACCTGGCTGCCGGACGTCCACGTCGAAGCGCCAACGGGCGGCTCGGCGGTGCTGGCCGCGATCATGCTCAAACTGGGCGCCTACGGTTTCCTGCGTTTCTCGCTGCCGATCACCCCTGACGCATCGCACTACATGGGAGGCTTCATCATCACCCTGTCGCTGATCGCGGTGATCTACATCGGCCTCGTTGCACTGGTCCAGAAGGACATGAAAAAACTGGTCGCCTATTCGTCGATCGCGCACATGGGTTTCGTCACCCTGGGCTTTTTCATGTTCAACCAGATGTCGGTTTCGGGCGGCATCGTGCAAATGATCTCGCACGGTTTCATTTCGGGCGCCATGTTCCTGTGTATCGGCGTGCTGTACGACCGCATGCACTCGCGCCAGATCGCCGACTACGGAGGGGTGGTCAACCGCATGCCGAAGTTCGCCGCCTTTATCGTGCTGTTCTCGATGGCCAACTGCGGCTTGCCGGCCACCTCCGGTTTCGTCGGCGAGTTCATGGTGATCCTGGGCGCGGTCGAATTCAATTTCTGGATCGGCATGCTGGCCGCCACCGCCCTGATCTTCGGCGCCGCGTACTCGCTGTGGATGGTCAAGCGCGTCGTCTTCGGCAAGGTCGCCAACAAGCACGTGGCCGAACTGACGGACCTGAACACCCGTGAATTCGTCATGCTCGGTATCCTGGCCATCGCCGTGATCGCCATGGGCCTGTACCCAGCGCCGTTCACCGACACGATGCAAACCTCGGTCGCCGACCTGCTCAAGCATGTCGCCGTGTCGAAACTGCCGCACTAAAGAAGACTATGATCCAGACTACGAATCCCAACCTGATCCCGGTTTACGCCGAAATCTTCCTGCTGGTCGCCGCCTCGGGCATCCTGCTGATCGACATGTTCCTCAAGGACGAGAAGCGCGTCGTGACGTACCTGCTCTCGCTTGCCGCGCTGCTCGGCTGCGCCGTCCTGAGCTACGCCGACTACGCGGCCGGCACCACGGTCTACACCTTCAATAACATGTTCGTGTCGGACCCGATGTCGAACCTGCTCAAGCTGTTTACCTACCTGGCCATCGGCATCACCCTGGTCTACTCGCGTGCCTACGCCACCGCGCGCGGCATGTTGTCGGGGAACCTGGGCGGCGAATTCTATGTGCTCGCGCTGTTCTCGCTGCTCGGCCAGATGATCATGATCTCCGGTAACAACATGCTGATCATTTACCTGGGCCTGGAACTGATGTCGCTGTCGCTGTACGCACTCGTCGCGCTGCGCCGCGATCACGCGGTATCGACCGAAGCGTCGATGAAGTACTTCATCCTCGGCGCGCTGGCTTCCGGCTTCCTGCTGTATGGTATTTCGATGCTGTACGGCGCCACCGGTTCGCTCGACATCGGCGAAATCTCGAAAGCGGCGGCGTCGGCCAAAGCCAATACCCATATCCTGGTGTTCGGTCTGGTGTTCCTGGTGGCTGGCCTGGCGTTCAAGCTTGGCGTGGTGCCATTCCATATGTGGGTGCCCGACGTGTACCAGGGTTCGCCGACCGCGGTGACCCTGCTGCTGGGCGGCGCGCCGAAGCTGGCCGCCTTTGCAATCTGCATCCGCCTGCTGGTGGAAGGCTTGCTGCCGATGGCGATCGACTGGCAGCAAATGCTGATGGTGCTGGCCGTGCTGTCGCTGGCCATCGGTAACCTGACCGCCATCGCCCAGACCAACATCAAGCGCATGCTGGCGTATTCGACCATCGCGCAGATGGGCTTCGTGCTGCTGGGCCTGCTGGCCGGCGTGGTGGCCAATCCGGTCGACCCGAAAGCCATGGCCGACGCCAGCAATGCCGCGTCAAGCTACAGCGCCGCGATGTACTACTCGATCACCTACGTCTTGACCACCCTCGGCAGTTTTGGTGTGATCATGCTGCTGGCGCGCAGCGGCTTCGAAGCCGAAGAACTGAACGACTTCAAAGGCCTGGCCAAGCGCAGCCCGTGGTTCGCGATCGTCATGGCCATCCTGCTGTTCTCGCTGGCCGGCGTGCCGCCGATGATGGGCTTCGCCGCCAAGTTCGCGGTGCTCGAAGCGGTGCTGTCGACCGGCGCCGTGTGGCTGACCGTGGTCGCGGTGATGTTCTCGCTGATCGGCGCGTTCTACTACCTGCGCGTGGTCAAGGTCATGTACTTCGACGAGCCGACGGACACCACCCCGATCGTGGCGCCGTTCGACATGCGCGCGGTCCTGTCCCTGAACGGTATCGCTACCGTGCTGCTCGGCGTCTTCGCCGGTCCGCTGCTGGCCGCTTGCCTGAACGCGATGACGAAGACTATCGGTTCCTGATGGACGTGTCGTCATCGAGTTGGTTGGCCATCGCCATTGCCCTGGCGGCGGCCAACCTGCCGTTCATCAATGAGCGGCTGTTCGGCTTCATCCCGCTGAAAAGCGTGCCCGGTGAGCCGCCGAATAAATCGGGCTGGCTGCGCGTCCTGGAACTGATCGTGCTGTATTTCGTGGTGGGCGTGATCGCCTACCTGCTGGAGTCGCGCATCGGCAACGTCTTCGTGCAGGTCAAGGAGTTCTACATGATCACCGTGCCGCTGTTCGTGGTACTGGCGTTCCCGGGCTTCGTGATGCGCTATCTGCGCAAGCGCAAATATTAACCGCAAGGAGCCGGGCATGGACTCGAACCTCAAGGAAACCCGCATCGACGGCGGCGTCGCCTACGATGGCAGCTTTCTCAAGGTGTCGCACGACCGCGTGACGCTCCCCAACGGCGCCGTCGCCACCCGCGAATACATCCACCATCCGGGCGCGGTGGTGATCCTGCCGATCCTGGACGATGGCCGCGTGCTGCTCGAGCGCCAGTTCCGCTACCCGCTCGGCCGCGTGTTCATCGAATTTCCGGCCGGGAAAATCGATGCGGGCGAGGAGACCCTGGCTTGCGCCAAGCGCGAACTGCGGGAAGAAACCGGCTACACGGCGACCGACTGGCAATTCATTAGCACCATCCACAACGCGATTGCCTACTCGGACGAGCACCTCGAACTGTTCGTCGCGCGCGGCCTCACGGCCGGCCCGGCAAAACTGGACGACGGCGAATTCCTCGAAACCTTCAGCGCGACCGTGCCCGAACTGCTGGAGATGGTGCGCACCGGCCAGGTGACCGACGTGAAAACCATCATCGGCGCCTTCTGGCTCGAAAAACTGGCCGCCGGAAGCTGGACGCCAGGCTGACCCGCCATGAAGATCCTGGCGTCCGCGTTCGCGTTCGCGCTGGCCCTGGTTTGCTCGCACAGCTGCTGGGCCGCGCGCACGCCGTTCCAGGTGCGCTGCGAGGATTCGATCGACAAGGCGGTGTCGGTATTGACGTCCGCGCAGAACGGCTACACCATCAATAACAGCGTGTCCTTCCACGGCCTGACCGCCATGAAACCGGGCGGCTCTCGCAACTCTTTCGTGCTCGGACTGACCCGCACCGAGTCGCGCATGTCGATTGGCCTGAACGGCGCCATGCTCAAGGACCCGGTGAGCGGCTACGAGTGCGTGGCCCCGAAAATCACGGTGTCGCTGTTCTACAGCCCCATCGTGGTCTACGTCGGACGCGAGTTTTCTCCTGGTTCTTGCGCGTATCAGGAAATTCTTGCGCATGAGATGCGCCACCTCAAGACCTATCTCGACCATTTGCCGAAAGTGGAAGTCACGGTGCGCGCGGCGCTGTCCAAACGGTTCGATAACAAACCGCTCTACGCGCCGGCGGGCAGGGCGCGCGCCCTGTTGCAACAGGAAATCAATACTGGCTGGATGACGTACATAAAGAACGAGATGGCGAAAGTAGAGATTTTGCAGGCCGCCATCGATACGCCGCAAGAGTATGCGCGCCTGAGCAAAGTTTGCAAAGGTGAGGTACAGTCCCTTATAAGACCGGCTAAACGACATTGACGACAACAGCCATGAAGCATTCCGCACCGCGCTATTTTGCCCTGATCCCCGCCGCCGGCATTGGCGCGCGGATGGCATCCGGCAGCCCCAAGCAATACCTGCCCATCGGCGCCAAGCCGATGCTGCGTCACACCCTCGATGCATTCTTGTCGAGCGGGTTGATCGCCCATACCTACGTCGTGGTCAGCGCGCGCGACGAGTATATCGACGCCATCGTGCCCCCCGGCGCAGCCACCGTGCTGCGCTGCGGCGGCGCCAGTCGCATGGAGTCGGTCCGCAACGCCCTGCGGGCGTTGGAGGGCGAGCTGCACGAGCACGACTGGGTGCTGGTGCACGACGCGGCGCGGCCTGGCCTCAATGCCGCGCTGATCGACAAGCTGATCGCCACGGTGGGCGACCATCCGGTCGGGGGCCTCCTGGCCCTGCCGGTGGTCGACACCGTCAAGCGCAGCGGCGCGAATGCCACCAGCGTCAGCACCGTCGCGCGCGACGGCCTGTGGCTCGCGCAGACGCCGCAGATGTTTCGCTACAAGCTGCTGTGCGACGCACTCGCCGCGGCCACCGACGCCAGCGTCATTACCGATGACGCCAGTGCGGTCGAGGCCCTGGGCCTGTCGCCCAAGCTGGTCGAAGGACATCCCCGTAATTTAAAAGTAACGCTGCCGGCGGACATCCGGATCGCCGAGATGTACCTGGCCGCGCCTTAACCTGAAATGAGTGAGACCATGGCACTGGCATCCTACAATCCCGCACCGCCGTTCCGCATCGGAACCGGCTACGACTGCCACGCCCTCGTCGAGGGCCGCAAACTGATTATCGGCGGGGTCGCAATCCCGCACCGCATGGGCCTGTTGGGCCATTCGGACGCCGACGTCCTGCTGCATGCGATCATCGATTCGATGCTCGGCGCGGCCGGCCTGGGCGACATCGGCAAGCACTTCCCGGACACCGACCCGATGTTCGCCGGCGCCGATTCGCGCACCCTGCTGCGCGAAGTGGCGCACCGCGTGGTCGCCACCGGCTACACGATCGGCAATATCGACGCCACCATCATCGCCCAGGCGCCGAAGATGGCGCCGCATATCGCGCAGATGGTGTCGCGCATCGCCGAAGACATTGGCGTGTCTCCGCAGCAAGTCAACATCAAGGCCAAGACCAACGAGAAGCTCGGCTACCTGGGCCGCGAAGAAGGCATGGCCGCCGAGGCGATCTGTCTGTTGATCAAGTCCGCCGCCGCATAAGGAGCGCTGGCATACAACCGCCTGGCCCGGCGGCCGGGAAGCTTGAGCGCCGTCAGGCGGACCTGAAAACCTGCCCCCTACACTTGAACCTGATTCGTCAGGTTCAACCACAGGGAGAGAGATCATGAAATCCGCATTATCGGCACTGGCCGTCGCCACCGGACTGGCCTTGGCCAGCGTCCCGGCGCTGGCGCAAGTGTTCGTCAACACCATCCAGAAGGGCAGCGGCAACAAGAGCCTGGTCGAGCAGCGCGAGAGCAGCGACTATGTCCAGGTCGACGTGGTGCAAATCGGCACCAACAACCGCATCGGCGACCCTGGCACGGGCGCCAGCGGCATTGTCCAGATCGCCACCGTAGCGCGCGTGCATGTGCGCCAGGAAGGCAGCGCGAATGTCGGCAACATCGTGCAGGACCACACCGACCGCAGCGACAACAATATGTTCCAGACCGGCCAGGGCAATGTGGCCGTGTTCAGGCAGGACAATGTGAACAGCTCGACACTGACCCTCGAACAGCGCGGCAGCGCCAACTACACCTTCATCAACCAGAAGGACATTCCGACCTTCTCGGTAGGGGCGCGCCAGACCGGTTCGGACAACCGGATCGTGGTGCAACATTACTTTTCGGGTTACGGCGGGCCGGAAATCGACCAGGTCGGCCGCGCCAACAAGGTGCTCCTCGAGCAGTCCGACGCTGCCTATTCTTTTGTGCGGGTCGAGCAGGCCGGCAACCTGAACGACGCCTATGTGCGCCAGAACGGCACCACGTTCACCGAAGACCAGTCGATCGTGCAACGGGGCGAGCGCAACGTGGCCCGCGCCGATGAAAGCGGACAGGTCAATGGCTCGACCATCGTCCAGACCGGCAACGACAACTTTGCCTCGGCCACAGCGACCTTGAACGCCAGTGTGTCGGAAATCATCCAGACGGGCAGCTACAACCGTGCCAGCGCCGTGCAGATTGGCGTGCTCAACTGGACGACCGGCAATTTTTCCAGCATCACCCAAACCGGCAATGCCTTCAGCGCCAGCGTGCTGCAAAACGGCAGCGGCAATGTCTCCCTCGTCACCCAGCGCTGATATCGAACACCAGGCAAGTTGTTGTCGCAAAGGCGTACAGCTTGCCATTCGCATCGGTGATGCGCGCTTCGGCCACGCCGACCTGTCCACCCACGCTGACCACCGTCGCCTCGGCCCGCACCGGCCCGGTCTTGTCGGTCATGGCGCGCAGGTAGTTCACCTTCAACTCCAGGGTCGTGTAGCCCTTGCCGGCCGGGAGCATCGTATGGATCGCGCAGCCCAGTGCGGTGTCGAGCATGGTGGCCGCGTAGCCGCCGTGCACCACGCCGCTCGGATTGTAATGCGCCAGCTCCGGCGTGCCCTGGAACACCGTGCGGCCGGGCTCTACCGAAATCGGCACGATCCCCATCAGGTGCGCGATCGGGGCCGGGGGCAGGGCGCCGCTGCCGATCGCTTCCAGAAAGTCGATCCCGCTACGGCCGCGCAAGTCGGCGCGGTCCGCCACGCCCGGCGCGGCCATGTTTGCGCGCATCGCCGCGGCATCGTCCAGCCATTGCTGGCGTTTATCTGCTTGTTCCATCATCATCCTTTGATTGCTGATTAAAAAGTCGGTCCATGCACACAAGGCAGATTGATTGTAATATACTTCGAGCAATCAGTGTACCTGCACCTATTTCCCGCCGCCATGACCGAACCGATCGACAAGCCCCTGGGCTGCACCTGCTTCAAGCTGCGCAAGCTCACGCGCGCCATGTCGCGCCTGTACGACCAGCACATGGCCGCCGTGGGCCTCAAGACCACCCAATACAGCCTGCTCGCCAACGTCGCGCGCGGCGCGCTGCCGGTGGCCGAACTGGCCGAGCGCCTCGGCATGGAGCGCACCACGCTCACGCGCAACCTCAAGCCGCTGGCGGACGCCGGCTGGGTCGCCACGCGGCCCGGCGCCGACAGCCGCCAGCGCATCGTCACCATCACGGATTCCGGCCAGGTGAAGCTTGGCGAAGCCTACCTGGTCTGGTGCGGCGCCCAGCAAGCCTTCGAACAACTGGTCGGGCGCGACGCCGTGCGCGCCCTGCATACGCAACTGGAATCCACGCTTGTCCAACTAACGCCCCTGATCGAGGACCTGAACCATGCCCACCCAGACTGAGATGACGCCGCGCGCCGCGTGGCTCCTGATCCTCGCCGCTTCGGCGATTTTGATGATCACCATGGGCGCGCGCCTGACCACCGGCTTGTTCATGTCGCCGATTAATACCGCGACCGGGCTCGGGGTGGCCTCGATCAGCTTTGCCATGGCGATCGGCCAGTTCGTGTGGGGCGCCGCGCAGCCGGTGTTCGGCGCGGTGGCCGACAAGTGGGGCTCGGCCAAAGTCATCATCCTCGGTGCCGTCATGCTCGCCGCCGGCATGGCGCTCACGCCCTTCGTCTCGTCGCAGTGGGGTCTGATGCTGACCATGGGATTCCTGAGCGCGGCGGGGGCGGGCGCGGGCAGCTTTTCGATCCTGATCGGCGCCACCGCGCAGCGCCTGCCAGCCGCGCGCCGGCCGTTCGCGGCCGGCTTCATCAACGCTGGCGGCTCGTTCGGGCAGTTCGTGTTCGCCCCGCTGATGCAGGCGATCATTAACAGCGCCGGCTGGGTGATGGCGATGCTGACCATGGCCGCGACCACCTTGCTCACGATTCCGCTGGCCTGGCCGCTGCGCAAAGGGGCGGGGCTGGTCAAAGCCGATCCGGCCGCCGCCGCTACTGTGGCGCTGGCCAAGCCGGCCGAGGCGCCCGGCATCGGGCTCGGTGCGCAGATCAAGATCGCGCTGCGCGACCGCAGCTACCTGTGCCTGCACGCCGGCTTTTTCACCTGCGGCTTTCACATTGCGTTTCTGGTCACGCACCTGCCGGGCGAAGTCGCCTTGTGCAACCTCTCGCCCGGCGTATCGGCCACCGCGCTCGCGCTGATCGGACTATTCAACATCGCTGGCAGCCTGAGCGCCGGTGCGCTCTCGACCCGCTACCGCATGAAGTCCCTGCTGGCCCTGATGTACGCCAGCCGCGCCGTGATCATCGTCATCTACCTGCTGGCGCCGAAAACGGCCATGACCTTCTACGTGTTCGCCGGCGCGCTTGGCTTTACCTGGCTGGCCACCGTGCCGCCCACGGCGGGCCTGGTCGGCAAACTGTTCGGCATGCGCTACCTCTCGACGCTGTTCGGATTGACCCTGCTTTCGCACCAGGTGGGCGGCTTCTTCGGCGCCTGGCTCGGCGGCCTGTCGTTCGTGACCTACGGCGACTACACCTGGATGTGGTACGCCGACATCGTGCTGGCCCTGGCGGCCGCCCTGATCAACCTGCCGATCCGCGAGGCGCATGTGGTGCGCGCGCCGGTCGCTACGACGAAAGCATCAGCATGACCCGTGATACCTGGGCTTACCGCGACGTCGCGGTCGAGTCGTACCAAGACCCCCGCAGCGGCGCCTTGCGCATCCGTCCGATGGCGGGGCAGGCCTTCGCCCCCAGCCTGCGCGTGCAGTGCGCGCGGGCGCTGGTGGACCCGGCACTGCATCCGTCCGGCACCCGCTTCCTGCTGTCGGCCAAGCTGACCGACCGCCTGGGTGGTACACCGTTCCTGTATGCGTACCATGGCGATCCGGTGCTGGTGCTGACAGCGGCGCAAGCGAAAAAATTCCTGGCCGAGTTCAGGCGCGGCAGGATTTAGCGCGCCAGATAATCGCGGTAAAATTCGATGAACGCGCGCACCCGCGCGGGCGCCTGGCGTCCTGGCGGCAGTACGGCGTACATGCCGCCGCGCGGCAGCGACCATTGCGGCAGCAGTGCGACCACCGTGCCGGCCTGGAAGCTCGCTTGCAGGGTTTGCCCTTCCATCACCGTTACCCCGGCGCCCTGTTCGATCAGGGCCAGTAGCGCGGCGGGCGAATCGACTTGCAGGCGCGAGTTGGTTTGTACCGCCACCTCTGCGCCATCGGCGCCGGTAAACGTCCAGGTCAGCGGGGTGCGCATCAAAGACAGCGCCACCCAGTCATGCCGCGCCAGGTCCTGCGGCGTGGCCGGATGACCGCGCCGCGCCAGGTACGCCGGCGCGGCCACCACATGCTGCGTGAACTCGCCCAGCTTGATCGCGCGCTGGGTCGAGTCGCGCAGCCAGCCCATGCGAAACGACAGGTCGATGCCTTCGGCGACCATGTCGGCCACCTTGTCGGCGGTGCGCACATCGACCGTGATGCGCGGATGGCGCGCCATGAAGGCGACTAGCGCCGGACCGATGGAGTGGGCCACCTGCAGCGCCGTGGTGGAGATGCGCAGCATGCCGGACAACTCGCCCTGGTCGCTGCCGGCCTGCGCCAGCGCGTCGGACAGGGCGCGCAGCAAGGGCTGGCACTGCGCATGCAGCGCGCGTCCGGCCTCGGTGGGCGCCACCTGGCGCGTGGTGCGGGTAAACAGCGACACGCCCAGCTGGCGTTCCAGGCGCGCGATCTGCACGCTGATCCTGGCCTTGGCCACGCCCAGCCGCTCGGCCGCCGCCGTAAAACTGCCCGCGTCGGCGACGGCGTCGAAGATGGTCAGGCTGTTGAGGTCAATCTGGTCGAGGGGCGTCATGGACATTGTTAAGGATCGGGTAACAATCCATTATGGTCCATGACGCCTGGCGCATCAATTGCCTTCGCCCCTGGGAGCCAGTTGCCAGGTGACCCTGCCGATTTCCTCGCGTTCGAACAGCTGGCGCGCGTAGACCTGGAAGGTGCGTTCCCGGTACTGCTCCGGAATCTCGACCAGCAGGCGCATGGCCATGCGCGATTTGGCCGGAAACGGCACCTCGCCGAACGCCGTGCGCCCGCTCACATTGACCGCCAAATAGGCCACGCGCCGTTCGCTGTCGATCTTCACCCGCCCGTACTGGCGGCGCTCGCGCAGCATCTCGAAGTACACCAGCGGCACTTCGAGCAAAGCCCGCGCGCCTTCCGGCAGGCGCGCCACCACTTCCAGCGCCATGTTGCGGGCGCGGTCAGGGGCGCCCGGCGCAAGAAAGGCCAGCGCCTTGAAGCCGCGCGGCACCGTCGGGTCGTCCACGTCCGGATCGTTGTTCTCGACGTTGAAGTTACGCCAGGTGACGTTGTTATTCTCGCGGATGAAGCGCCGGAAGTTGTCGAAGTTGAGGAAGTCGGCGGGGCCCGGCGCCGGGTCCCCGCTGGTTCCCACCAGCCCCACGAAGCAGTAATGGCCGGGCGCGGGAATGCCCGCCTTGGCCCACACCAGCGCGTTCGATACCGTGAGCTGCTCGCCGGTCGGCACGTTCGGCAGGACCGTGGTGCCGACCAGGTTCCACAGGTCCGGCGTGATCAGGGTGGCCACCGGCGCCCAGTACACGGTGGCCTGCACGTTGACGGCGTTTGCGCCGCCCTGGTTCAGCACGCGCACATAGAGATAGTTGTCCTGGCCCGCTTCGGCCTTGTAGCCGAGGCCCGCATTGTTTTCGGTGCCGCTGCCGGCGCCAAAGCTGGCCTGCGGCGCCGCCACGGCGGTCGGGCGCAGGATGATGTCCGGGCTGGCCGAGATGGCGCCCATGTGCGGCAGGCCGCTGTCGCCGACGAAGTCGCGCAGGTACACATCCGGCGCGGCGTTGAAGAAGGTGTCGAAGATCTTGCGCAGGTTCGGCATGACGCGGATCTGGGTAGTCTCCGCCGCCGAGGGCAGGGTGCCGGTGGCCGGGTCGCTCAGCACGGCGCGCATCTGGCGTGGACTCAATCGGTAGCCCAGCTGCGCCTGGGCGCGTCCCTGCACCGACAGCGCCGCCCCGGTGACGATCGGCGAGGCGCCCGAGGTGCCCGAAAAGCCGCTGGTGTAGCCGGTGGTGGACCCGGCGTCGTTGGACGAGCAGGTATTGATGTTCTGCGCCCACGCATAGCAGTCGATGCGCTTGCCGTGCGGGCCGTAGGCCAGGCGCGTGTGCGGCGCGGCGGACGTGGCGGCGGTGACGATGATCGCGCCCGAGTCGCGGAACTGTGGGTTGCCCGGATCGCGGTGCAGGATGGCCTGGCCGCCGAGCGTGGTGTAGGTATCCATGTTCAGCGCCGGCGTGCCGCCGTTGTTGGTGCCGTTGCCGCCCGCTTCGACCACGATGATCCCGAGCGCGGTGGCCAGGCGGATCGCCTCGTACTCGGCGTCGTAGGCTTCGATGGGGCCGAGCAGGGCGGTGCCGTTGAGCGCGACCTGGGCTTCCAGCAGCAAGGTGTCGCCGAAGGCGAGGCTGGTGATGGCGGCGATGATGGCGTTCGGGCGCGTGCTGCCGTGGAACGACACCACGTCGACCGAGGCGATGTTCGGCGCAATGCCGACGCAGCCGGTGGCGTTATCGACCGCGCAGATTTCGCCCAGCACCGCGGTGCCGTGCGCGCGCGAGGTGTCGAGCAGGGTGCCGTGCAGCAGGGAGGCGCCGTGCGCGGCCAGGTCTTCGTGGTTCAGCGTCCAGCCGCGTTCGAGGTCGATGAAGCGCTGGCCGGCGCCGTCGCCGCCGGTGAAGGTCCACGCGTATTCGGCGTCGATGCCGTCCGGTGAGGGATCGAGGTAGCCCTGATTGACCGAGCGCGGATCGTTGGCCGCGTTGACGGCGGGGTCGGGGCCGCCCTGGTCGATGTAGGCCGTCTGCACGCTGTTCCAGCGCAGCAGCGTGCGCACCAGTTCGATCAGGTCGGTCTCGGGAGGCGCATCGACATAATAGAAAGTGTTGAAGTCGGCCGGCCGGTAGGAGGTGTCCATGGCGGCCGCGCGGCGCTGCAGCTCCTGCAAATCGTCGGATTTGAGCACGGTGAAGACGGGGCTCAGTTTCAGGTCGGGGAACTGCGCAAGGAGGCGCCGCCACGGTCCGATTCCGGTGTTCTCGATCTGTTCGCCCAGGTCGGGACGGTCGGCCAGGTGTACCCCTTCGCGAAAGCGTACGACCACGCGCGGCCGGTCGTAACTTGCGCTATTGGTCCTGCCTTGCAGACTGCTGTGTTTGTCCATGGTATGCCTCCTGTGGATGGCGCCCGGCACCGCGCGGCGACACGGTTTCATGCGCCCGGTCAGGCGTGTTGTCGATAATCGGCGTTATACCGGCGCTCGCTTTGCGCCAGCGCAAGCCGCCATCACATTGCCCAGTTCGCCAGATTGATAAGAAAGCGGTAACAATGAAATTCGCCAAATGCGGTTTATCTGATCAATGCTTGCTGGCATGATGCTCTCCATACCAACCCAACAGCAGGAGCATTGCAATGAACATCGTTTTGATCGGCGCCACCGGATTCATTGGCACAGCCTTACTGAATGAAGCACTCAATCGCGGCCACGCCGTCACCGCGCTGGCGACCCGTCCCGAAAAACTGGCCGCGCGCGAGCGTTTGCAGGCGCATAAAACGGATGTGATGGATGTGAGCGCGCTGACCGCGCAACTGGCCGGCGCCGACGCGGTGCTGTCGGCCTTCAGCGGCCACGCCCAGGGCGACGTGCAGGCGTATTACCTGGCCGGCGTGCGCAATATCATCGCCGCCGTCAAGGAAGCGCGCGCGCCCCGCCTGCTGGTGGTCGGCGGGGCCGGTTCGCTCGAGGTCGCGCCCGGGGTGCAACTGCTCGACACGCCAGGCTTCCCGGAAGCGTACCGCGCGAGTGCCGAAGGCGCGCGCCAGGCGCTCAATCTGCTGCGCGCCGAAGCCTCGCTCGACTGGACCATGCTCAGTCCCGCCGCGATGATCTCGCCGGGCCAGCGCAGCGGCGTGTTCCGTCTCGGCGGCGACCAGCTGCTGGCCGACGCCGCCGGCAACAGCGCCATTTCGGTGGAAGACTACGCGGTGGCCATGATCGACGAACTGGAACAGCCGGCGCACAGCCGTCAGCGTTTTACCCTGGCGTATTAAGCTGCGCTTTCCGCGCCAGCGCTGGCCGGGAATTCCGGTCAGCATGGGCGCTCCGCAAACCGCTACACTGTCGGCTCTAACAAAATCTGAAAATGAGTATGCCAATGGGTTTGCGCAGATGGTTCCCGGCCTTGTTGTGCCCATCGACAGCCTCCGCATGCGCCTGTTGGGGAGGGCCTCCTGAGGTATCGTCCGCGCAGCTGGCCACCTTCATCGCGGTTTTATGCGCGCTGGCGGGGTGGCTGTTCTACCTGTGCTTCTCGGTCAAACGTGCTCGCCTTGCAACGCCGCCCGTAGCGCCACGTGCCGCCAGGGCGTATGCACTTGCCGTACTGGCAGTTTTTCTCAGCCTTGCACTGGGTCTGTGCGGCGCCTACTATATTCCGGCTTACCGGTCGGTGCTCGACGAATACGGTGCTGTGATCCCGCGCGTGACTGCCTTGATGTTCAGTGCTTCCCCCGTTTTCTGGCTACCCTGTCTGCTCACGGTTGGTTTGTTCGCCGGGTATGAAAGGTCGCGTCAGTACCCTGCCATTTTCGGTGCAGTCTGCCTGTTGCAGATGATGTTGATTGTGTGTGTCGTCTGGATTTTGAATCTGCCAATCAGCCCCGTTTGTTGATGGCTTGAGCGTGGCCAGGCACACGGGTGTGGGGAAAGTCCCCGCGCCCGTGGAAAAATTGTTAAGATTTACAATCGACCCATCAACTGTCCCCCGAAAGGATCATCATGGCTTCACGAAAAATCGCCGTCATCATTGGCAGCTTGCGCAAGGATTCCTTCAACCGCAAGGTTGCCAAGACCCTGATGCTGCTGGCGCCGCCCACGCTGGAAATGGAGATCATCGAGATCGGCCAGCTGCCGCTGTACAACCAGGACGACGACGCCGCGCCGCCGCCGGTCTACACCGAGTTCCGCGACAAGCTCAAGGAATTCGACGGTGTCCTGTTCTGCACCCCCGAATACAACCGCTCGGTGCCGGCCGCGCTGAAAAACGCGATCGACGTCGGCTCGCGTCCATACGGCCAGAGCGCCTGGGGCAGCAAGCCGTGCGCCGTGGTCAGCGTGACGCCGGGCGCGCTCGGTGCCTTTGGGGCCAACCATCACCTGCGCCAGTCGCTGGTGTTCCTCAACATGCCCGCCATGCAGCAGCCCGAAGCCTACCTGTCGAACATCGCCAGCCAGTACGAAGGCGACAATCTCACCAACGACAGCACCAAGGCCTTTTTGCAGAAGTTCGTCGACGCCTTTGCGGTCTGGGTCGAACGCCACGCCGACTGAGTTGCGGGGGGCGTTTTCCGGCGCCCCCATCCATGCTACCCTGCCGGCACCATGAGCAAAACCTCCACACCAGCCGCCGCGGACATCGCTCCGCACACCCCGCCTGTCTTCGGCAAGCCCGATAGCGGGCTACGCCGACGCATCTACACCATCATTTTCGAAGCCGATACCAGCACCGGAAAATATTTCGACGTGCTGCTGGTGGCGCTTATTTTGCTCAGTATCGTGGTGGTCATCCTCGACAGCGTGCCGTCGTTGGCTGGCCCCTTCAAGAACCCGCTCACTGTATTGGAATGGACGTTCACGCTGCTGTTCACGGCCGAATACATCGCGCGCCTGTGCTGCGTGCGCCAGCCGTGGCGCTACGCCACCAGCTTTTTCGGCGTGATCGACCTCATTTCGGTGCTGCCGACTTACTTTGCGCTGCTGGTGCCGGAAGCGTCGGCCTTCCTCGACATCCGCATCCTGCGTCTGCTGCGCATTTTCCGCATTTTCAAGCTGACGCTGTACATCAACGAATACCTGCACCTCGGCCGCGCCCTGCGCGCCAGCGGGCGCAAGATCCTCGTGTTCCTGTCGGTGGTGGTGATGGCGGTGCTGATTCTGGGGACCGTGATGTACGTGGTCGAGGGGCCGGAACACGGCTTCACCAGCATTCCGATGGCGATGTACTGGGCCACGGTGACCATGACCACGGTCGGTTACGGCGACCTGACGCCGCAGACCAACCTTGGCCGCCTGATCGCCTCGTTCATGATGCTGCTGGGGTGGGGCGTGCTGGCGGTGCCGACCGGGATCGTGACGGCGGAGATGACATCGCAGCGCATGAACCGGAAGCCGACCACCCGGACCTGTCCGTCGTGCCTGAGCGAAGGGCATGAGCCGGATGCGCAGTACTGCAAGGATTGCGGGGAATCCTTGCCTGCCTACGAGTATGACAAGAGCTCCGACTGAGTGACCCGCCGTGATGCGCCGCGCCGCACTGTCCGGGCGCGGCCGACGGCTTACGCCGATGCGCTCGCCCCCGGCGCGTCCTTCGCGATCCAGTAATTGAACTGACCGAAGGTCGGCAAGCGGTCGGCCTGGTCCGGATCGAAGAAGTCTTCGATCATCTGGCGGTACGCGCCGCGCCGCGAGAACTGCGTGTGCATGGCGCTGTAGCGGGCCACGGCGGCGTGAAAGGTGCGGCGGATGCCGTCGTCGGCGTTCAGCCCCGGATGGCCGCCGGCCTTGCGCGGACGCCCGCGTTTCACGCCGGCGCTCGAGCCGCGCGTCTTGCCTGGCGCGCCGGAGTTTTTATAGTCCGGCAGCAGCGTATCGGGATGCTGGCCGCGCTCCCAGTAGCGCCGCAGATAGCGGTAGATGGACGGGTGCGAAATCCCATGCAGCGCGCTTTGCGCCATCACCATGCGGCCGCGATGGCGCGCCTGGTAGATGGCAGGTTCGTCGGCGGTCAGGTCCTGTACCACGGCCCACGCACGGTCGCGCACCTGGCGGTGGCGCGCCGGCAGCAGGGACGGATCGCCGCGCGCCGCGTACGGGTCCACCAGCATCAGCTGCGCGCGCCGCGCGCCCAGATCGGCATGCAGCGATTGCAGCTGCGCGATCTCGGGATGGGCGCCTTTCGCACCCACGTCGAAGGTGTAGGCGACGCTGGCGGCGCTGTCGATCCACAAGATGCGGACCGTGCGCTCCTGCGCCGGGTAATAGAGCAAGTCGTTTTTAAGCAGCATTGGCAACGCTCCTTTGTAGGGTGATTAGCCTATGCTTGAAAGCAATTTCCGCGCCACCCGTGACATGGCTCCCATCCCCCCAGGCAGAGCGCTTCAGCCGGCTCTGACCGGCATGCTTTTGGTGCACCGCAGCACGCGTGCACCATTTCAAGACAGAAAGCAGTTGAGAACGTTGCCGACTTGAACACGTTTGATATATATCAAACCCACAAGGTGGTAGTCCCCTAGCCTAGTGACTCGTGCTGAAGACGATCTGGCGCAAGGTTTTTTTTGATTTGCGACAAACGGTCTTCATCAGGCATGCGCTGCGGGGCGCGATGAAGGGCGACCCATACAAGGCCGCTTATTGGTCCCGCAACTTCTTGTATTTGATCAATTACTTAAAAGAGGACTACATGTTTCCATATTCGCAATCGGTAACTCCTGCTGTGCGTACCCACCTCGACGCGCAGGTTTCCTTCCTCAACGATATGTCGAAATCGTTGTTCAATTCGTTCCAGCAACTGTGCGCCCTGAACATCCAGCTGACCCAGACCTTGCTGGAAGAAACCGCCATGACCAGCCAGCAATTCCTGACGGCCGACCGCCAGACCGACGTGATCAGCGCTGCCGCATCGCGCGCCCAGCCCGCCACCGAAAAACTGCGCGCCTATCAACAGCACATCTCGCGCGTGGCCGCCGATGCGCAGGTCGAACTGGCCCGCGTGACCGAGCAGCACGTGCAGGAAACCACCCGCACGGCGCGCGCCCTGGCAGATGAAGTCGCCCGCGTCGCTTCCGAAGAAACCGAACGCAGCATGCAAAACCAGCAGGAAAACATGCGCAAATTCAGCGATCCGTTCACGCAACAGGGCGGCGCCTGGCGCGGTAACGGCAGCACCGAAGTGCGCGGCAGCACCAGCATGCAGAGCGGCCAGAACGGCAACGTGCAGGGCGGTTCGGCCGGCAGCAGCCAGAGCGACCAGCACGGCAGCATGCAAGGCAGCGCTTCGTCGCACGGCACGACTGCTTCGTCGGCAACCCAGTCCGGCACCACCGCCAGCACGGGTAGCAAATCGGGTAGTGCAAGCACCGGCAAGAATGCCTGAATAGCAGGCTGAGATATCGCTAGTCTGATAATAAGCGCGAGGGGTGCGCCCGACCGGCACAGAGCCGGTCGGAACTGGTAAGGCCGTTGCCGCGGAGGGCGTGTTGCCCCCGGCGGCAACCTGGCGCGTCGTCAAGCGGTCCATGGTGTTGCCGCTGGCATTCTTGCTTAGGCCGTCACCTGCTGTGACGTACGTCCGTTCCGTGCGTCCGCTGGCAGGGGAGCTATGCCGAACAGCGGCCGTAACAGGCGCGAACGCCGCACGATGTCGGCCACGGCAAAGCTCAGGCACAAGGTCAGTACGACCAGCACCAGCGCTTCGAGTCCGGGCGCCAGTTTCGCCGGTTGGATGGCATGCGCAATGACAACAATCAGTGTCTGGTGCACGATATACACGGGGAAGACCGCCTGCGCCAGATAGCGCCGGTTGGCGCTGTCGCGATTAAGGTGGCGGTGCGCAAAGCCTATCGCGGCCAGCATCGCGTTCCAGGCGAACAAGCAATACACGATCCTTTGCAGATGCATCAGGGGTTGCTGTGCCTGCGCCGACAGCACGTCATCCGGCAGAGCGTAGTAGATGGTCAGCGCGGCCCAGCCGGTCGCCGCCAATCCCAGCGCATGCCAGCGCAGTTGCTCCAGGCGGGGCCAGAATTGTGGCGTACGCGCGAGCATCGCCCCAAGGAGGAATAGAAACAGGTAGACCGCGTGGTTGAACCAGTCATCCACCAATGCGTGCGTGGTTGGAAAGCGCGACAGCATCGTCATGCGCGCGAGGGACAGCAGCGCGACCGGCAGCACGATGATCTTCCATCCCACCAGCAGGTTCGCCAGGCGCGTGGCCAGGCGGTCGAAGCGACTGCCAAGCCCGGCCACCAGGCCGCCCAGCAGCAGTGTATATACCCACAGATAGGCCACGAACCACAGGTGGTTCCAGGTCGGCATGACCAGGCAGTCGGTGCCGCGGCAAAAGCCGTGGTAGCGGCCCAGGTACAGCCGCATGAAGTCGGCGTAGCTGCCCTGGTAGGCCAGTTTTTCCACCACTTCCAGGTAGGCTTGCGGCGGTACGATCACCAGCATGCCGAACACCAGCGGCACCAGCAGGCGCGCGCTGCGCTGCCCAAGGAAGCGGGCGGCGCCGGTCTTCGCCAGCATCAGGCTCGACGCCACGCCCGACACCATGAACAGCAGACCCAGGCGCCACGGCGACGAGAGCAGCATGAGCGGCTCGATGGCGTGGCTGGCGAAGGCACTTTTGACGTGCCAGTCCCAGGTCACGTAATACATGCCGACGTGGTAAACAATCAGGACGAAAAAAGCGAGGATGCGGACCCAGTCGAGAAACCAGAGTCGGGCGGGAGAAGTCGTCATGGCGTGCTTTGCAGGTGGAAAACCCCAGCCTGGATCAACGCGGGCCTGCACGCCAGCGCAATGGGGCGAGCCGGGATGACGGTGGGGTGAAGCGGTCTTACAACCGTTCCATCAGCGCCGCGCGGTACTGGCGGCTGCACGGCACGCGCGCGCCGTCGCGCAGCACCAGTTCGCAGTCGCCCTTGTCGAGCGCCTCGACCCGCTCGATCCAGGCCAGTTGCACGGCGGCGCGCCGGTGGCAGCGCATGAAGCCCGGCCCCAGCTTGTCCAGCAGGCCGGCCAGCGTCTGGCGCATCAGCGGCTTGCCGGCCGTGTGCAGGACCACGTAGTTGTCGGCCGTTTCGATCCATCCGATCTGGTCGATGCGGATCACGCGCGTGACGCCGCGTTCGGTCACCAATAACTGCTGCAACCCATGCTCGCCAACCAAGGGCGGCAGGGTTTGCGCGGCACGCGCCTGCAAGCGTTCGCGCAGGCGCAGAAGGGCACGCCGCAAGCGGGCCTGGTCGTAGGGCTTGAGCAGGTAGTCGATGGCGTTGGCGTCGAACGCCTTGAGCGCGTACTGGTCGAAGGCGGTCGCAAAGACGATCAGCGGGGCCGGCGCCGGCAGCGACGCGGCCAGTTCAAGGCCGCTCACCTCGGGCATCTGGATATCCAAAAACAGCGCGTCCGGCGCGAACGCCGCGATCTGCTGCATCGCTTCGATGCCGTCGCGCGCTTCAAGAATGGCGCTGATGCCGGTTTCCTGCGCCAGCAACTGGCGCAACTTGTCGCGCGCGGGGCGCTCGTCGTCGACGATCAGGAGGCGCATGGCACCGTCATCGTTGCGCGCACGCCGGCCGGCGCCAGTGGCGCCAGCACCAGGCTGGCGCTGGCGCCATACAGCGCCGCCATCCTTTCGCGCAGGTTGGACAGGCCCACGCCAGGCGGCGCATGCGGCGCCAGGGTGCCGGCATCGTCGTCCAGCGTCACCACCAGCAGCTTGTTGTGGCGGCTGGCCGAGATGGCGATATGCACCGTCCCGCGCCGCTTCTCCACGGTGTGCTTGAAAATATTTTCGAGCAGGGGCTGGATGCTCATCACCGGCAGCGCGCAGTCCAGCGCGGCGTCGTCGATGCGCCATGCGATCGCCACGCGCTCGGCGAAGCGCTCTTCCATCACGCGGGCGTAGCCGCGCACCAGCCGCAGTTCGGTCGACAGCGGCGCGACCTGCAGCTCGCCCACGTCGAGCGTGGCGCGCAGCACGTCGGCCAGTTCGATCAGGGTGGCGTCGGCACGCGCGACGTCGGTGTGCATCAGCGATGAAATGGTGTTGAGCGCATTGAACAGGAAGTGCGGCTGCATCTGCTGGCGCAGGCGCTGCAGGTGGGCCTGGCGCAGCAGGGCGTTGGCTTGTTCGGCGCGCAGCTTCTCTTCGAGCAGCTGGCGGTACGACAGGATGCCGAACACGATCACCACGAACAGGCCGACGAACACCGACAGCTTGAGCGATTCGTACAGGAAGGTCGGCCCCCAGGCCGCGTGCTCGTAGCGCGAACCGGCCAGCGCGTACACGCCATGGCGGATGCCGAAGGCGATCGGCACGAAGGCCACCCAGTACATTGGCAGGAGCAGCGCCTGCAGGCCGAACCAGCGCCACGGGGTTGCCAGCAAATCGTCGTAGCGGCGCGTGAGCCGGCGCTGGATCGCCAGCAGGACGGTCGCGGCCAGCATCGAGGAGCTTTCCCACAACACCGGCTGCCACAGCATGGTACCGCCGTCGCGCAGGTAATCCTCGACCGCGACCGATACCATCAAGGCCCAGAACAGCAGCCAGGCGACGCCGATAACGATGGTGGTGCGTTGCAGTGGCATGAGCGGGTAGGGGGCTGGTCGAAGCGCTGATGATTGCGTATTCTTTCGATCATGTCAAAGAAAAGGGAGAAACACGATGGAGACAGCACCGGCGCAAGACGCCACCCCGCGCGCATTCGCCTCGCAAGCCGCGTGGGCCCAGTGGCTGGCCGGGCACCACGCCGGCTCGCGCGGCCTGTGGCTGCGCCATGCGAAGAAGGGCGCGCCTGAACCGACCGTGTCGTACCAGGAAGCGCTGGAAGTGGCGCTGTGCTTCGGCTGGATCGACGGCCAGAAGAAGGCCGAGGATGCGCATTACTGGCTGCAGCGCTGGACCCCGCGCGGCAAGCGCAGCATCTGGTCGCAGGTGAACCGCGCCAAGGCGCTCGCCTGCATCGCCGAGGGCAAGATGCAGCCGGCCGGCCTGGCAGAAGTGGAGCGCGCACAAAAGGACGGCCGCTGGGAGGCCGCCTACGCGCCCGCCAGTTCGGCCCAGGTGCCGCCCGACTTCGAGGCGGCCTTCGACGCGCACCCGGGCGCGCGCGAGTTCTTCGCCACGCTCAATTCGCAGAACCGCTACGCGATGCTGTTTCGCATCCAGACCGCCAAAAAGCCCGACACGCGCGCGCGCCACATCGCCAACTTCGCGGCGATGCTGGCGCGTGGCGAGATGCTGCATCCGGTCATGGCCAAAAAAACCTGAGCGCAGCGTTAGTCGTCGCCGCCGCCGTCGCCCTTGATCCTGGTGCCGCGCTCGGCATCGAGCCTGGCTTTCATGGCGCCGGCATCGGTCATGAATTCGTCGACGCTGTGATCGGGACTGACGCGCGTCGATGGCGGCATCAGCACCGACATGAACAGTTCGTCCGCCACGCGGCCGTAGCGCAGCTGGTTGCTGATCAGGACCAGGCCCGAGCCGATCATGGCGATGATCAGGCAGGCGAGTCCGAAGCGGCGGGTCTGGTGCGGCTTGACCGTCCCCAGGTGAAAGAAGATCACCCCGGCCACGATGGCGATGGCCACGTGCGCGCTGTAGGCGGTGAGCGCTTCGAGCGAGAACGCGTAGGCCGCGGCACTCGCCCCCAGTTTGTAGGCCAGCACCGCCGTCAGGCCGCAGCCGAAAATGAACAGGTGGCGCCCGAGCCGCGCGTGGCGCCCGAACAGGCGGTTGGCGAAGGCCCAGGCGCCGCCCCATACCAGCCCCGCGCCGATGCCGAAGGCCAGCGGCAGCAGGTAGCGGATCAACTGGAAGGCCTGGGTGTCGCCCAGCCAGGTGGTGATCAGCGCAAAGGCGCCGGTCAGGAGCATGCCGACCACGCCGGGAATGGCGCCCTCCCAGCCGTGCATGGTGCGGTCGACCATCTCGGGTCCGACCGGAAAGTCGGCCCCGCGCACGCGCAGGGTTGTGTGGCCGATGCGGATCACCGTGTCGCCGCTCAGCGCCAGGCTGGACTTGCGTTTGCCGAGGTGGATCACCCCGTTTTTTGTGCCCAGGTCGCGCAGCACGGCCTGGCCGTCCTCGCCCGCTTCGAGCACGGCGTGGCGCGGCGCGGCGAAGGCGTCGTCGAGAATGAAGTCGTTGTCGTAGCCGCGCCCGAAGCGGATCGGCAGCGCGTTGACCTGGTGCCGGTGCAGCACGTCGCCATTACGCGCCAGCGTTTCGATGAAGTAGGGGCCCTTCATTTCTTGTTCCCGCGTGCCAGCGCTTCGAGGAAGGCGCGCGTGGTGCGCAAGCCGTTCTCGTACGAGACGCCCGACAGGTCAAGGCGGCTCTGCAAGGTGGCGCGGGCGTCGTCGGTGCTGGCCGTGAGCAGGGTGAAGTTGTACAGGCCCGCGAACTTGCGGTAGGCGCGCACGCAGGTCACCGCGCGCAGCGGCAGCGACTTGGTCTTGACGAATTTTTCGGTGCACATTGGCCCGGTCATGCGCGTATCTTTGGTGCTGCCCAGGTTATCGGTCTTGAACAGGGTCGAGGCCAGCACCGCGAAGCGCACCGGGTCCAGGATGGCCGAGCGCACGTACTGGTGCGTCATCGACACGTGCCCGGTCTGCTGCGAGTCGGACACGAAAATGGCCGACTCCATCGCGCAGGCCATGGTGTCGGCATTGAAGGTCGCTTCGGCCTTGACGTTGGAGCGCCCCCAGCAGCGCACCTGTTCGGACTCGCGCACCGGCACCTGGTACGGCCCCATGGTCTTGAGCGAGAGCGGCGCATCGAGCAGGCGGTCGATCATGGCGCGCTGGTGCGCCAGCAGTTGTTCGCCGATCAGGGGATTGAAATCCTTCGGCTTGCTGGTCTGCGCCTGCACTTTTTTCAGCAATTCCTGGGCATAGCGCACCGGCACCAGGAAGCTGATCAATTCGCCATCGCGCCGTTTCGACACGTTCACGCCCGCCACATCGCCGCCCACGGTCACGCTGGGGCCGCCGCTCATGCCCGAGTTGATCGGGCCGGTGAACATGAGCTGATCGTAAAAGCTGCGTGAGATGATGCCGTTGTAGGACCCTTCCGAAATGGCGAAGCCGAGGTCGAGAGGATTGCCCAGCGAATACAGATACTGGCCCTGGGTTAGTTTGACCAGTTTCTCGGGGATGTTGAAAAAGCCGCTGCCGTTGCGGTTGATGCGCACCACCGCCAGGTCGTGCAGCACGTCCACGGCCAGCAGCTCGACCGGGCCGCTCTTGCCGTCGGTATCGATGTATTCGCCGACGTACACATCCGGGTCGATCGCCATTTGCGATACCACATGATAATTGGTCAACACCAGGTTGCTGGTGCCGACCATGAAGCCCGAACCGACGCTCGACTGGCTGCGCCCGTTCTTGAGCAGCATGCGGATTTGCAACAGGTCGCCCTTGGCGGCGGAATACACTTTTTGCGCGGCCGAGGAGGGCGGCGGCAGGGCGGCGTTTTCGTCGACCTCGGGCGCGGGCACGGTGCCGGGCGGGGGCTGGGCGCCCGGTGGAATCACGGCGGGGACGGTCGGAGGGATCGCGCCCGGAATGGCCAGGGAAGCGGGCGGCCGGGGCGGCAGCGCAGCCTTGGCGGGCGGCGCCGCCGCGACAGCATGGGTCGCAAGGCAATAAGCAAGCACTGCGGTATTGACAAATTTCATGCAATCCTTCGGTGGCAAGAACTGTTTCTTCTATCTTGCCACCAGCTTAGCGTATTTGCGCGATATCGTGGTTCCCTTAGAGCCTGTATCGGCAGGGCGGGGGGGCAGGCGCGCCACCTGCGACGCCGGCCTGCCGAGATAGGCTCTTATAGCTCGCCGTCCTGTGCGACCGGCTCGGCCAGCGGGGTCATCATGTGGCCGAGCTTGGCTTCTTTGGTGTTCAGGTAACTGTTGTTGGTGGCGTTGCGGTTCACCAGCAGGGGCACGCGCTCGCTGACGGTGACGCCGAGTTTTTCCATCGCGGCAATCTTGCGCGGATTGTTGGTCATCAGGCGCAGGGAATCGATGCCGAAATGGGCGAACATCGGCTGGCACAGCTCGTAGCTGCGGGCGTCGGCATGAAAACCGAGGGCCAGGTTAGCCTCGACCGTATCGGCGCCGGCTTCCTGCAGGCGGTAGGCGCGCATCTTGTTGACCAGGCCGATGCCGCGTCCTTCCTGGCGCAGATACAGCAGGATGCCGCGGCCTTCTTCGGCGATGCGCTTGAGGGCGCCTTCGAGCTGGGCGCCGCAGTCGCAACGTTGCGAGAAAAGCACGTCGCCGGTCAGGCATTCGGAGTGGACGCGCGCGAGGACGGGTTGGCCGTCGCCGATGTCGCCCAAGGTCATCGCCAGGTGCTCCTTGCCGGTTGCGTGCTCGACAAACGCGTGCAGGGTGAACTGCGCCCAGGGCGTGGGCAGCGCGCAGGAGGTCGTGTAATCGAGGAGTTCTTCAGTGACAGGGGAGGGCATGGCGATGTTCTCAAATCTATTGCTGTAGCCGCAAGTGTAGCGGAAAACCGACGCAGCCGTTGGGGGAGGGGCTCTAAACCCCGGCCACGCTGCACTTGCCATTGGCCGAGAACCGGTCGTTCCCGCCGAGTGCCGCCTTGGCGCGGGAACGACGGTTCTTAAATCATACGGTCAAGGTAAAGTCCGGGTGCGCAGCGTCCTCCCGCGCACCCGGCTCTACTGATTAATAAGGCAAATCAAACACCAGCACCTCGGCCGCTTCGGCATTCTCGATCTTGACAAGGCTCTCCTGCGTCATTTTCAAGGCATCGCCGCCACCGAGCCGCACGCCGTTGACCATCAGCGAGCCCCGGATCAGGTGCACATACCCGGTGCGGCCCTCGGCCAGCTTGTGCTCCAGCACTTCGCCGCCATTCAGGATCCCCGCATAAATCGCGGCATCCTGGTGAATCAGCACCGAACCCTGGCGGCCATCGCTGGATGCGATCAAGCGCAATTGCCCGATTTTGCTTTCCGGCGCAAAGTGCTTTTCCTCGTAGCTCGGAGGAATGCCCGTCACGTTCGGCTGGATCCAGATCTGCAGGAAATGCACCGGTTCCGTCGCCGAGCCGTTGAACTCGCTGTGGCGCACGCCGCTGCCGGCGCTCATCCGCTGCACATCGCCGTAATGCAGCACCGATCCGGTGCCCATGCTGTCCTTGTGTTCCAGCGCCCCTTCCAGCACGTAGGAAATGATCTCCATATCGCGGTGGCCGTGGGTGCCAAAACCTTGCGACGGCGCTACTTTGTCTTCGTTGATCACCAGCAGCGGACCAAAGCCGGTGTGTTTTGGATCGTGATAATGACCGAACGAAAAGGTATGTTTCGATTGCAGCCAGCCATGATTTGCGTTGCCACGTTCTGCGCCTTGACGAATTTCCAACATGATATGCTCCGTTTCTTTTAAGTTAATGTGCAATAATTTCGAATCCACTTGACCGGTGGATTTCAAGTTCGCTGCACCGATGAAGCTAGTATAGGCCTCGTCAAGCGAATCAAAAAACGGAAAAATTTGCCCGCTATGATCGAAAAAATCGAATGTTAAAACTGAGCCTGGATGCCCTGCTGATCATCGACGCCATCGACCGTCGCGGTTCCTTCTCCAAAGCCGGGCAGGAATTGCACCGGGTGCCCTCGACCATTTCGTACACGGTCGCCAAGCTGGAAGAGGATCTGGGCGTGCGGGTGTTCGAGCGCAACGGCCCGCGCATCCTGCTCACCCCGGCCGGACGCGAACTGCTGACCGAAGGGCGCTACCTGCTCAAGGCCGCGCAAGACCTGGAACATCGCGTGCGCCGGGTCGCGTCCGGCTGGGAGACCGAACTGGGCATCGGCATCGATTCCATGTTTTCCGTGCTGGCGCTGCACGACGACATCCGCGCCTTTTACCACGTGGCCGAGCAGACCCGCCTGCGCATCGTGCAGGAAACCTTGTCCGGCCCGTGGGAAGCCTTGCTCGACCGCCGCGTCGACCTGCTGGTGGGCGTGGCCGGTGACGGTCCGGCCGGCGGCGGCTATGTGGCGCGTCCGATCGGCACGATGCCCTTCGTGTTTGCCGTCGCGCCCGCTCACCCGCTGGCCGGCCTGCCCGAACCGCTCTCGCGCAACCAGTTGCAAAACCACCGCGCCATCGTGGTGGCCGATTCGGCCCGCAACATGGCGGCGCGCACCGTCGGCCTGCTGCTGGGCCAGGACGCGCTGACCGTCCCGACCATGCAAGCCAAGTTCGACTTGCAGGTCGCCGGACTGGGCTTCGGCTTCTTGCCGGAATCGTGCGCCCGTCCGGCCATCGAGCACGGCCGGTTGGTCGAAAAGCAAGTCGAAGAAGTGCGCAGCGCCGAAACCTTTTATGTGGCCTGGCGCGTGGGCGAGGAGGGCGCGGCACTGCGCTGGTGGCGCGAGCGCATGCAGCGCCCCGGCCTGTTCGCGCAACTGTCCGGATATCTTCCGGGCGGATCTGCAACACACGGGTAGGACATCGCGCAAATTTCCCATCAATCGCCTTGCTTGTTGATCTAACCCTTGGTGACGGTGAATTCCTCGGGGGTAACATGAAATTCGTTGCCACCCACCATCTCGATCCCGATGACCTGCTCGAGCCCGGCCCCTTTGCTTGTATTCCGCGTCTTGGCAGACCGTCGCGGCTTGCCGTCCGGCCTGCTGATCGACGTTGTCGCACCTTCCGGCGAAGCGCGCCTGGCCAGTGCCGTCATCGACGATCTTGGCGCCCTGTGCCGGGATTTTCCCTGCCTGTACCGCCCTGATGCCGACCCGCAGCTGGCCGCCGGGCTGGCCAGCCACGGCTGGACCGAGCTGGCCGAGCGCACCCTGTTCCGCGCCGGCGAGCGCTTTACCAGCATGCCGCTGCCGCCGGATGCGCGCTGGATCGACGGCGACTGGTGCCTGGGCGCGCCGGCCAAGGTGCTGGCCAGCCAGGCCGCCTCGCGCACGCTCGCGCTGCAACTGGTGCAACTGGTCGCGGCCGACGCCGACACCCACGAAATCGAAGCGCTGCTGCGGCTCGACCCGACCATGTCCTACCAGCTGCTGCGCCTGGTCAACTCGCTCGGCATGGGCGCGGTGCGCCGCATCACCAGCTTCGGCCAAGCGCTGCTGATCCTCGGACGCCAGCAACTGCGGCGCTGGCTCAACCTGATGCTGTTCGCCGCCCAGAAAGGCGACATCCGCTCGCCCATGCTGCTGGCGCGCGTGGCGGTGCGTGCGCGCGCCCTCGAACTGCTGGCGCGCACGCGCGGCCTGGACAAGCTCACGCAAGAGCAAGCCTTCATGACCGGCATGTTCTCGCTGCTCGGCATCCTGTTCGGACTGCCGCTGGCAAACTTGCTGGCGCCGCTGTCGATCAGCGAGTCGGTGCAGGGCGCGCTGCTGCATCACGACGGTGAACTGGGCGCGCTGCTGGGCCTGGTCGAACTGGCCGAACGGGGCGACACCGATGCCCTGGCGGCGCGCCTGACGGGGTTGCAGATCGCGCCGGCCGACTTCAATGGCGCCATCCTGGAAGCGCACCGCTGGATGCTCGGCGCGCTGCGCGACAGCGGGGCGGGTAGCCATGGCTGAATCGGCGCTCGACCGCAGCCTGGACCTGGTGCGCAACGCGCGCGCCATGCAGGGCAATGCGCTGGCCGAGATGCTGGTGCGGCTCGAAGCCGAACTGGTTCTGGCCAAACAGGCGCAACTGCCGCTGGCGCGGCGCCTGCTGCAGCACCACGCCGACACCTACGAGCAGTCCGACGATGCGGTGATCGTGCTCGATCTGTCGGGCTACCTCACCAGCTGGAACCGGGGCGCCGAAGCGGTGTTCGGCTACACCAGCGAGGAAGCGATCGGCCAGCACGTGCTGTTCCTGTATGCCGACGATGCCGGCGCCGACGACCCGGGCGTGGCCGAACTGTTTCTCGAACATGGCAGCTGCCTGGTCGAAGTGCGGCGCCGCCGCAAGAGCGGCGATGTGATCTGGGTGCGGCTGGCGCTGTCGCTGATCAGCGACGACGACGGCGAAGCGATCGGCATGCTGGTGCACCTCTCGCCGCTGGCCGAACATCTGACCGAGGAAGACAAGATCCGCCTGTACGCGCGCATCATCGAAGACAGCGACCAGGGCGTGCTCATTACCGACGCCGGCGAGCGGATTGTTTCGATCAACAGTTCATTTACCCGCATCACCGGCTACTCGGCCACCGAGTCGATCGGCCAGACGCCCGACCTGCTGCGCTCCGGCGTGCACGACGCCGATTTCCGCGCCAAGGTGCGCGCCGCCATGCAGGGCAACGGCCCGTTTCGCGGCGAGATTGTGGGCAAGCGCAAGAACGGCGAGCTGTTTCCGCAGTCGGTCACCATCAGCGTGGTGCGCAATGCCGAGGGCCGCATCACGCATACCTTTTCGCTGTTCTCCGACATCAGCGTGCACAAGGATGCCGAGGCGCGCATGCAGCGCATGGCCAATTACGACGGCCTGACCGGGCTGCCCAACCGCTCCCTGTTCAATCACCTGGTCGGGCAGGTGCTCAACGAAGCGCGCCGTGGCAATGAGTATGGCGCGCTGATGGTCATCGAAGTCAATCGCGTCGGCGCCATCAGCGACACGCTCGGCCACGACGTGGCCAGCGAAGTCATTTGCACGGTCGGGCGCCAGTTCCGCGGCGTGCTGCGCGAGCCCGACATCCTGGCGCGCATCGACGGCAGCAAATTCGCGGTGGCGCTGCCGACCATCGGCCAGCGCGAGCACGCCGGCATCGTCGCGCAAAAACTGCTCGCCACCCTGGCCGCGCCGCTGCTGGTGGCCGGCCATGGCTTGCAGGTGAGCGCCAATATCGGCATCGCGCTGTACCTCGACGACAGCATGGACACCGCCTCGCTGCTGCGCTTTGCCGAGGTGGCGCTGGCCAAGGCCGGCGAATTTGGCCTGGGCGGCTTCCTGTTTTACCGCGACGAGATGGACCAGCGCGCGCGCGAACGCCTGCGCCTGGAGACCGAACTGCGCACCGCCCTGGCCGAGAACCAGTTCGAGCTGCACTACCAGCCCAAGGTGAGCCTGCGCAGCGGGCGCATTGTGGGCGCCGAAGCGCTGATCCGCTGGCGCCATCCGGAGCGCGGCATGGTCTCGCCGGGCGTGTTCATCCCGCTGGCCGAGGAGACCGGTCTCATTTTCGATATCGGCAACTGGGTCATGAATGAAGCGTGCCGCCAGATCCGCGCGTGGGACGATGCCGGGCTGTCGATGCCGCCGGTCGCCGTCAACGTCTCGGCGCGCCAGTTCGACCGCAGCCTGCCGGGCCGCATGAGCGAAGTGCTCGACCTGCACGGCGTGGAACCGGCGCAGATCATGCTCGAGATTACCGAAAGCCTGCTGGTGCGCGGCACCGACAGCGTGATCGCGATCATGAACGAGCTGGTGGCCATGGGCCTGGCGCTGGCGCTGGACGACTTCGGCACAGGGTATTCGAGCCTGGCCTACCTGAAAAAATTTCCGATCAGTACACTCAAGATCGACCGTTCCTTCGTGATCGGCCTGCCGTACGAAGAAAACGATTGCGCCATCGCGCGCGCCATTGTCACCATGGCCCAGCAGCTGCGCCAGGAAATCGTGGCCGAAGGCGTGGAAACGCCCGAGCAGATGGCATTCCTGCGCGATCTGGGCTGCGACCAGCTGCAAGGCTACCTGTTCAGCCCGGCAGTCAGCGGCGATGAGTTCGCCCGCATGCAGCGCGACAGCAAACGCCTGACAGTAAGCCGATAGCGCACACCTCTGTTCAGCATCAAACAAGGCGCGCATTTTCCGCGCATGCTTTCTTCACAGGTCAACCATCCTATGAAGAGCTCGCTGTGACAACTACACCCCCAACCACTCCGCAGGTCAGCGTGCTGATGCCGACCTACGGCCAGTCCCATTTTCTCCCGCGCGCGCTCGACAGCCTGCTGGCCCAGTCGTTCACCGCCTGGGAGGCCATCGTCATCGACGATGGCTCGCCCGGCAACGACACGGCGCGCGCGCTCGCCCCATTCCTGCCCGATGCGCGCGTGCGCTACCAGCGCCTGCCGCACAACACGGGCCTTGGCAACGCCCTGAACGTGGCGCTGGACCAGGCGCGCGCGCCGCTCATCGCCTGCCTGCCCAGCGACGATGTGTTTTACCGCGACCATCTGGCATCGCTGCGCGCGGCGCTGGACAACGATCCGGCGGCCGTGCTGGCATTTTCGGGCATGCGCCACCATTACAACCGCGAGACCGATGGCCAACTGGCCGGCGTCGCGCTGCAGCTGGTCCAGTGCATGCACCGCCGCAGCGCGTTGCGCTGGAGCGCGCGCGGCGAGCTCGAATCGGACGACCTCGAACGGCTGTTCTGGGGCCGACTGCGCGCGCGCGGAGCGTTCATCGCTACCGGTCAGGTGAGCTGCGAATGGACCAGCCACCCGGCCCAGCGCCACAAGTTGATGCAGGAACCGGTGGGCGGCATCAATCCATTCCGCCAGCACTACCGGGTGAGCGAGCCGCTGCGCTTTCACACCACGACGGGCAACGCGATCGACGAGGTGGCGCAATACCGCGCCATGCGCGAGCGCGCGCCCACGCCGGCAGCAAAGGACGGCCTGAACATCCTGCTGGCCGGCGAACTGGCCTACAACGCCGACCGCGTGCTGGCGCTGGAAGAGCGGGGCCACACCTTGCACGGGCTGTGGATGCGCGAGCCGTACTGGTACAACACGGTCGGGCCGCTGCCGTTCGGGCATGTGCGCGAGCTGCCGTTCGACGACTGGCGCAAGGCGGTGGGCGCGCTGCGGCCGGACGTCATCCACGCCCAGTTGAACTGGCAGGCGGTGCCGTTTTGCCATGCGCTGATGCTGGCCACCCCTGGCGTGCCGTTCGTGTGGCATTTCAAGGAAGGGCCGTTCATCTGCCTCGAAAAAGGCACGTGGCCGCAACTGGTGGAGCTGTTCGGGCAGGCCGACGGCTGCATCTTCAGCAGCCCCGAAATGCGCGACTGGTTCGATACCGTCTTGCCGGGGTTGTCGACCTCCAAACCCTGCCACGTGCTCGATGGCGACCTGCCCAGGGCCGGCTGGTTCGGCGGCGAACGCACGCCGCGGCTGTCCACCGCAGGCGATGGCGAGATCCACACGGTGGTGCCGGGGCGCCCGATCGGCCTGCATCCACATACCGTGGGCGAACTGGCCGCGCAGGGCATCCATCTGCATTTTTACGGCGACTTTACCCACGGCCAGTGGCGTCAATGGATCGAGGATGCGCGCCGCCTGGCGCCGCGCCACCTTCACCTGCACGCCAACGTCGAGCAATCGCGCTGGGTGGAGGAGTTTTCACGCTACGACGCCGGCTGGCTGCACGCCTTTGCCAGCACCAACGAGGGCGAACTGCGGCGCGCCAACTGGGATGATCTGAACTATCCGGCGCGCATGGCGACCCTGGCCGCCGCCGGCTTGCCGATGATCCAGCGCAGTAACGAGGGGGCGATTGTCGCCACGCAGGCCTTGTCGCAACGGCTCGGCACGGGGGTGTTCTACGAGTCGATTGCGCACCTGGGCGCCTTGCTACGCGACCAGGCGGGCATGGATGCGCTGCGCGAACGGGTGTGGTCGCAGCGCGCGCACTTTACGTTCGATGCGCATGTGCCGGAACTGGTGGCGTTTTTCCGGCGCGTGATCGGGCAGGCGGGCAAGCCGGGGCGGCCACGGCGGGCGTTGTAAGGCGAGCGTTCAGCGCCGCCCGCGCAAAGGATCGAGCAGGCTGCGCAGGTCGTTGTGATCGAGCTCGTACATCAGGGCGAGCAATTCGCCGATTTCGCCGCGTGGAAATCCCTCGCGCGCGAACCAGCCAAGATAGTGGCCGGGCAGGTCGGCGATGACGCGGCCTTTGTATTTGCCGTAAGGCATCTCACGGGTCAGCAACAGCTGGAGGTCTTCTGGTTTCATGATGCCGCTACTGTAGCAAAAACCATCTCCGAGGTCAGTTCCTCCGCGCTGTTTATACGCCGCTTGACATTACTTTTTAACGTAACTATCATTGTTACGTTAAAGCTCGGCAGTGTGCCGGCTCAGCCAAACAACAAGGAACACACAATGGACAAGCACATGGATACCGACTTTATCGTCGTCGGCGGCAGCTTCGCCGGCATGGCCGCCGCCATTCAGCTGGCGCGCGCCAACCGCCCGGTGCGCGTGATCGACGCCGGCCAGCCGCGCAACCGCTTCGCCGCCGCCGCCCACGGCTTCGTCGGCCACGACGGCCGCGCACCGCACGCCATCATGGCCGACGCCCGCCGCCAGCTACTGGCGTACCCCAGCGCCAGCGTGATCGATGCGACGGTCGAGAGCGCGGCGCCCATCGACGGCGGCTTCGAAGTCGTCCTCGCCGGCGGGGAGCGCATGCGCGCGCGGCGCCTGATCCTGGCCAGCGGCGTGGTCGACCAGTTCCCGCCCATCGACGGCGTGCGCGAGCGCTGGGGCGCCTCGATCCTGCACTGTCCTTACTGCCACGGCTACGAATTCCTGGGCCGCCGGCTCGCCGTGATCGGCATGATGCCGATGTCGGCCCACATGGCGCAGCTGATCGCGGAATGGTCGCCGTTGGTCACCTACTGCGCCAACGGCATTGCGCTCGACGCGCAGCAGGAGCGGGTATTGACCGCGCGCGGCATCCGCATCGAACACAGTAAGGTGCTCTCGCTCGGCGGGGTGGCGCCGGCGCTGGACGGTATCGTCCTCGAAGACGGCACGCGCGTGCCGGCCGATGCCGCCTTCCTGGCCACGCAGGTGTCCACCAGCCCCCTCGCGCAGCAGCTCGGATGCGAATTCGACGAGGGTCCACTCGGGCTCTTTGTTCGCACCAACGAGTTCCAGGAAACCACGGTGCCCGGCGTGTTCGCCGCCGGCGACGTGGCGCGCATGCCGCATAATGCCACCTGGGCCGCTGCCGATGGCGTGATGGCCGGCACGGCGGCGCACCGCTCGGTGGTCTTTGCCTGACCCGGTCCGACATGCTATCGTCTGGCAGATCACAAGGAGCTGAGATTGACCTGCCTGCGCCATCTGCCATGCCTTATCGTACTCACCATGCTGGCCGCCTGCGCGGCACCCGGCGGCCCTGGCTCGCCGGCCGCGCAGGTCGAGCGCTTCGAAATCGTCAGCCGCGGTCCCGCTTTTGACGGCAAGGTCTTCGACGATGCTGGCGCCTACGAGAAGATCGTCGCCATCGCGCACCTGCGCATCGACCCGCACCATCCGGCCAACCGCGCCATCACGGACTTGGACAATGCACCCACGAGCGGCGGCTGGGTCCGGTACGATACCGATGTCATCCTGCTGCGCCCGCGCGACGCCGCCAAAGCCTCGCGCGTGCTGGTGCTCGACATCCCCAACCGTGGCGGCAAGCTGGCGCTCGACGTGGTCAACGAAGGCAGCGCGCGCGACGCCGGCAACGGCTTCCTGATGCGGCGCGGGCACACGCTGGCGTGGATCGGGTGGCAGGGCAATATCGGCTTAGCAAGCAACGGCGACGTGGCCGGTACCACGTTTCCAACGGCGCGCCTGGGCGACCAGCCAATCACCGGCCAGAGTGTCGAAGAGAAGGTGTTCGACGATATCAAACCCACTGGCGCCATCGACCTGGCCTATCCTGCCGCCTCGGCCAGCCAGGCGGGCGCGCTGCTGAACGTGCGCGCGCATGCCACCGCCACGCCGGTCGCGCTGCCGGCTGACGCGTGGCGTTATACCAGCCCCACGCGCATCGAGATCACGCGCCCGCGCGGGTTCGACGCCGGCGCGATCTACCAGTTCCAGTACGAGGCGCGCGATCCGGTCGTCATGGGCCTGGGCATGGCGGCGCTGCGCGACGTTACCAGCCATCTCAAGTCGGGCATGGCCGATGGCGCCGGCCAGCCCAACCCGCTGGCCGATATCAAGCCCGACGTGGCGCTGGCGCTGGGCGTATCGCAGCCGGGGCGTTTTCTGCGCGACCTGATCTGGCAGGGCTTTAACGCCGATCCGCGCGGCGGCAAGGTGTTCGACGGCGCCATGCCGCTCATCGCCGGCAGCCGCAAGAGTTTTGTCAACCGCCGCTTCGGCCGGCCGGAACGCTACTCCACCGGGCACCTGAACCACTGGACCTATGGTGACCAGTTCCCGTTCAGCTACGCCGTGACGAAAGACCCGGTTAGTGGTGCAACCGACGGCATCTTCGCGCGTTGCCAGGCCAGCGACACCTGCCCGAAGCTGATGCACGTCGATAGCAGCCTCGAATTCTGGCAGGGCCGCGCCTCGCTGGTAGTGACCGACGGCGCCGGCAAGGACATTGCGCTGCCGGCCGGCGTGCGCGCCTATCTCATGTCGTCCACCCAGCACATGGCGGCCGACCGGGCCACGGTCGGCATCTGCAAGTGGGCGAACAATACGGCGCAGCAGGGGCCAACGGTGCGCGTGCTGCTTGATCATCTGGTGGCGTGGGCGCGCAGCGGCAAGGAGCCGCCGGCCAGCCGCTTTCCGCAGATCGCCAGCGCCATGCTGACGACGCCGCAGCGCGACGCGGTCGGCTTTCCCGACCTGGGCAAGATCGGCGTCGGCTACCCGGAAGGAGTGAACGAGTTGACGGTGGTCGATTACGCCAGCCTGCCGCCCAGGCCTGCGCCGGACAAGCGCTATCAGGTGCTGGTGCCGATGGCCGATGTGGACGGCCACGATATTGCGGGCATTCGCCTGCCCGATGTGGAGGTGCCGCTGGCCACCTACGCCGGCTGGAACCTGCGCCGGCGCGGCTTTGCCGAAGACCAGCTGTGCGGCCTGAATGGCTTGTCGGTGCCGTTGGCGGCGACGCCGCGCGAAGGCGACCCGCGCCGCGCGCTCTCGCAGCGCTACAAGACGCGGCTGGAATACGCCAAGGCGGTGGCGATCGCGGCCAGGGCCTTGCGCGACGATGGCCTGCTGCTCGACGAAGACGTTACCCGTTTCATCGAACGCGCCAAAGTGGAGCAGCGGGTTGGGCCGTAGCGTCATTCTTTACGACCATCGACAAGTTCAATTAGTTCCCCTTGTTTCTTGATGGTCTGATTCACGACAAAGCACGCTGTGAAAGCGCGATGGCGGCAATCGTGCAGGCGTAAACTTGTTGGTGCGGTGATGTCCGCGCCAACGGGAGAAATTGATGAGCATGAATGCGGTGAGCAGCGGTCCGCCGGACTCTGAAAACAAGCGTGCGTCTGTTGCAGGCGGTGGCGGACCGCCTTATGATGCGGATATGGACCGTCGCCTTACAGTGCTCGAAACGCGTTTCGACACAATCTTGCCGACCTTGGCCACCAAAGCCGATCTGGTGGAGTTGCGCCTGGATTTGGAAAGGATGTTTTTCAATTTACAGGCCAAGCTGAACGACGACATTAACAAGCTGTCCAACGAAATGCACAAGCTGCGCGCGGAGGTTCACGCCTCCTTGATGAGCATGGCGAAATGGTGCATTGGCATTGCCATCACCGTCATCCTTGGTGTCGTCAGCCAAGGCATCTATTTAAACAAGCAGATTACCGATCAAAGCGCCCATTTAAGCAAGCAGATTGCCGATCTCGCGGCACGGTTGCCACCGGCCGGCGCGCCGGCGGCAGCGGCGCCTCATCGGCCATCTGCTGCGGAGCTTGCATCTGCCTCTCCGCCGCAAGCGGGCGCCATCGCAGCGCCGCGCTGATCCGTTCCCGATCGACCCGTTCCATTGAACCCGCCAAAGTGGAGTAGTGGATTGGGTCGTAACGTCATTCTTTACGACCATCGACAAGTTCAATTAGTCCCCCCTGTTTGTTGACGGTCTGATTCACGACAAAGCGTGCTGTGAAAGCCCGATGGCGGCAATCGTGCAGGCGTAAACTTGTTGGTACGGTGATGTCCGCGTTAACGGGAGGAATTCATGAGCATGAATGTGGTAAACAGTGGTCCGCCGGATCCGGAAAACAAACGTGCGTCTGTTGCGGGCGGCGGCGGACCGCCTTACGATACCGATATGGACCGCCGCTTAACAGTGCTCGAAACGCGTTTCGACACAATCTTGCCGACCTTGGCCACCAAAGCCGATCTGGCCGAGTTGCGCCTGGATGTTGAGAGAATGCATGTCGATCTCCGAACCACGTTGACTGGTGACATGAGCAAGCTGCATGGCAGTGTCCACACCGCATTGACGAGCACGATGAGATGGTGCGTCGCACTCGCCATGACCGTGATATTCAGCGTGGTCGGCCAGGGTATCTATTTGAACAAGCAGATCCTCGATCTCGCGGCTCGCCTGCCACCTGCCGGCACGCCTGCGGCAACGGTGCCTCACCAGCCATCTGCGGCGGAGTTCGCATCTGCCACCCCGCCGCAAGCGGGCGCCATTACAGCGCCGCGCTGATCCGCTCCTGATCGTTCAGTCGCGCTGCCGTGTCCTGGCATTGTGCGCCTTGATAACCACCTTCCACTTGTTGCGCGCCGCGATCCGGTCCAGCGGTGTTTGCTGGCTGCGCCGTGCATCGCGCAGCAGCTTGCGGTAGTTCAGCAAGCGGTCCGCATCAACCGCCCCGCGCACCGCGCAACCGGGTTCCTCCTCATGCGCGCAATCGCGGAACTGGCAATGCCGCGCTAGCTCGCCGATATCATCAAAACTCGCCGCCAGCGCCTCTTCATCGGCATCCGGCTGCCACGAGCGCAAGCCCGGCGTGTCGATGATGCAGGCGCCGCTCGGGCACAGGTGCAGCGAGCGCGCGGTGGTCGTATGGCGACCGCGATTGTCGCCGCCCCGCACGGCGCCGGTCTCCTGGCGGCTTGACGACAGCGCATTGGTCAGGGTCGACTTGCCCGCGCCCGAGGTTCCCAACAGGATCAAGGTCTGCCCCGGCGCCAGCCAGGGAGCCAGGATGCGCGCCGGCTCCTCGCCCAGCGCGTTGAGTGCGAACGCCTGCACCCGGCGCGGCAGCCGTTCCGTGAGCTGGCGCATGCGCTCCTCGACCTCATGCCCGATATCGGCCTTGGTCAGCACCACCACCGGCTCGACCCCGGTCGATTCGGCCAGCGCCAGGTAGCGTTCGAGCCGGCGCAGGTTGAAGTCGTGGTCCAGGCCCATGACCAGCAGCGCGGTATCGACGTTGCTGGCCAGGGACTGGCGGCGCCCGTCGCTGGTGCGGCGCGCAATGTGCGTCACCGGCGCCAGGCGCTCCGACAGCCACTGTTCGCCGTGCGCGTGGGTGTCGGCCAGCACCCAGTCGCCCACGGCCAGGGCGGTGTCGTTCGCTTGCAGCGACTGCACCAGTTTATTCAGTGAGCGCGCGCGCGATTCGGCCACGCCGTCGTGGATGACGGCCCCGTCGCGGTGGACTTGCGTCACACGCGCCAGAAGCGTGCCTTCCGCAGCGTCGTTGATGGTGGCGAGTTGGCTGGCGACCGATTGCGTCAGCCCGATAGTGCGCAGTAATTCAAAATCAATGTGGATCATGATGAGGGTGTGTTCCCGGATTCGTTTGCCCGCGACGCGCGCGGGCACAGGCCGCGCGCAACAGCACGCAGCAAAGGAAAACGGAGGTCGGCGCGCGATCAGGCGCGCATCAACACACGAAGCTCAGCCCGGACTCGGTCCGGAAACTTAGTCTGGAAACTACGTCAGGCAGGCGGGTTGTGGCGGGATCAGGCGGCCGACAGGAGGGCAATATCATTCGTATGCATGGTGTAGTCTCCTGTGGAAGTCAATCGAAGCGGCCAGTGTGCCAGCCGCGCGCGGACACGTCAAGCACAGCGGAGATGCTATATTCGCTGCACCGGCCACCCTGAAGATGAAGCGATGAATAATCCGTCCCGCCTGCACGACTTCGTACTTGCCTTCACCAGCCTTGTCGATACAGCCGCGCGCGACGAGGCGCGCATTCTCGAACAGGGCAAGCCGCTCCTGGCCTGCCTGATCGCGCATGACGACTGGCTGCCCGCCGCATGCGCCGCACCCGACCCGGATCGTTATCAGCAATACCTGCTCCATTGCGACCCGCAACAGCGCTTTTCGGTGGTCAGTTTCGTCTGGGGGCCGGGCCAGGCCACGCCGGTGCACGACCATACCGTGTGGGGCATGGTCGGCGTGCTGCGCGGCGCCGAACAGTGCGAGGAATTTGCGCCAGCGGCCGGCGGTGGAGCGCTCACCGCCCTTGGCGCGCACCATCTGCCCGCCGGCGCGATCGACGTGGTGTCGCCGCGCGTGGGCGACATTCACCGCGTGTCGAACGCCAGCCCCGGCGCGGTCTCGGTCAGCATCCACGTGTACGGCGCGGACATCGGCCGCATTGCGCGCCATGTGTACGACCCCGTCACCGGCGCGGCCAGCCGTTTTGTGTCCGGTTACACCAACATCGCCACTCCCGATACCGGGCAGCCATTGCCCGGATCGGGTTGTTGCGTATAATCCAAGATCAGCTTGGCAAAACCATCATTAGAGAACAGATCATATGGCTTCATCCTCAGACAACATCAGCATGGCGGTGTTTTGCGACTTCGAGAACGTCGCACTCGGCGTGCGTGACGCGAACTACGAAAAATTCGACATCAAGCCGGTCCTCGAAAGGCTTCTGCTCAAGGGCAGCATCGTGGTCAAGAAGGCGTACTGCGACTGGGAGCGCTACAAGGGCTTCAAGGCCACCATGCATGAAGCGAACTTCGAGCTGATCGAGATTCCCCATGTGCGGCAGTCCGGCAAGAACTCGGCCGACATCCGCCTCGTGGTCGATGCGCTCGACCTGTGCTACACCAAATCGCACGTCAATACGTTTGTGATCATCAGCGGCGACTCCGACTTTTCGCCGCTGGTGTCGAAGCTGCGCGAAAATGCCAAGCAGGTGATCGGCGTGGGCGTCAAGCAGTCCACCTCGGACCTGCTGGTGGCGAACTGCGACGAATTCATTTTCTACGACGACCTGGTGCGCGAAGTGAAACGCGCGGCCGCCAAGCGCGACGAGCGCAAGGTGCAGCCGCAGGCAAAACGTTCGCCCGACGAAGGCAACCGCCGCAAGGAAGAACTCGAAGCGCGCAAGGCCCAGGCCATCGACCTGGTGGTCGAAATGTTCGATGCGCTGGTGTCCGAACGCGGCGACAGCGGCAAGATCTGGGCGTCGCTGCTCAAGGACACGCTCAAGCGCCGCCGTCCCGACTTCAACGAGACCTACTACGGCTTCCGCACCTTCGGCAACCTGCTCGAAGAAGCGCAGAACCGCGGCATGCTCGAATTCGGCCGTGACGAAAAATCCGGCGCCTATGTTTACCGCAGCAGCAATGCCGGCAACAACAACCATCAGGCGCACGCCGTGGAACTGCAGGCGCCAGCCATGCAGGACGCGCCGGCGCTGGCCGAGGTAGCCGAAGAAGCGGCAGCCAGGCCGGAAGCGCCGCGTCGCGGACGTGGCCGCGGTGGACGCAACCGCAACGACAACGTCGAAGCAATCGCACCGGAAAGCCTGGAGACCGAGGATGTGGCGGAGCAGATCGACGCCGTGCCGGTAGCCAGCGTGCCGGCCTGGTACGACCCGCAGCCGGAAACGGCGGACGCCGAGCCGGTTGTTCCCGAGTCGTCGCGCCGTCGCGGCCGTGGTGGACGCAACCGCAGCGACGCTGTCGAGGCGAGCGTGCCGCAAGCGGTGGAGCCGGTGGAAGCTGTCCCCGCATGGTACGACCCGGTTGCGCAGGTCGAAGAAGAAGTGGCGCTGGAGCCGGAAGTGGCGCCAGAGCCGCCGGTGCAGGAAAAGCGCCGTCCGGCGCGCAAACCTGCGGCGAAAAAGGCGGCCAAGCAGGCCGACGTGGCCTTGATTCCCGAGGCGCAGGCGCAGCCAGAGCCGGAACCGCTCGTGCTGGAACTGCCGGCCGACCAGGGCGATGAAGAAGCACCGGCCAAGCCAGCCAAAAAAGCGATCCCGCGCAGCCGCCGTCCGGCCAAGCCGAAGGCGCCAGCCAAGAGCAAATAGCAGGCACCACCACGCGCAGGGGCGCCATGCCCTTGCGCGCTGTCGACAGCGGATTTACGCCGTCAATCCGCTGTCGACCACCACCGCGTTCCCTTCATACCGACGTTCCGTTCGCGCCAGGCGAGTGAGCGCCCTGGTCCCATCGTTCGCGCGCACGCAAGCCGGGCCCTGCACGCATTCGCAAAATGGTGCAAACTTCACTTTGTTGCCACGACCTCCCGACTAGGAAGACTGCCATGCGTATGCTCACCGCCGTTGCGCTGTCCCTGGCCGTCCTCGCCCCCGCTGCGCAGGCGACGGCGCCGGCGGCCAGCCATCCCATCCTGGGCATCTGGAAGCTGACCCTGCCCGATGGGAGCTGCTCCGAAACCTACCGCTTCCGCGGCGATGGCACCACCTTGGTGACCAGCGCCGATGAAGTGTCCGAGAGCCGCTTCGATATTCCGGCCAAGCCGAGCGCCAAAGGCTTCTACAAGCTGGTCGACCGCTACGTCAAGGGCAACGGCAAGGAGGACTGCGCCGGCGCCGTCATGAAGCCCGACGCCACGGTCACGCACTTCGTTCACTTTCACCCGTCCGGCACCTTGTTCGTGATGTGCGCCGCCGAATCGTTCGACGCCTGCATCGGGCCGTTCCGGCGCGTGGCGGGGCAGGGCATCTGATGCTGCGCATCGGCGTCATCTCCGACACGCACGGCTTGCTGCGCCCCGAGGCGCTCGACTTCCTCGCCGGGAGCGACTTCCTCGTGCACGGGGGCGATATCGGCAATGCCGACATCCTGGCCCGGCTGGCCGCGATTGCGCCCCTGACGGTGGTGCGCGGGAATAACGACAAGGGCGACTGGGCCGCCGCTGTTCCGGCCAGCGCGGTGCTGGAGGCGGGCGGCGTGCGCCTGTACGCGCTGCACGACATCGCCGATCTCGATGCGGCCGCGCTCCCCGCCGATACCAGGGTGGTCGTGTATGGACACTCGCACAAGCCGCTGACCGAGCAGCGCGGGCCGGTGCTGTACCTAAACCCCGGCAGCGCGGGCCCGCGCCGATTCAGTTTGCCGGTTACAGCAGCCGAAGTGCTGGTCGAGGCAGGACAGGCGAGGGCCTGCATCGTCGAGCTGATTCCGAGGGGGTGACGGCAGCACAGGCCCGGTACAGTGTATATTGCTGCCCGTTCGCCCATCCAACGAAAATGCCATGTCACCCGCTTTACTCCTGTTCATCCTCATCGCCTACTTCGCCCTGCTGCTTGGGGTGGCCTGGGCCACCTCGCGCAACGCCACCAACGACAGCTTCTACATCGGTAACAAAAGCAGCAACTGGAAACTGGTCGCCTTCGGCATGGTCGGCACCACGCTCTCGGGCGTGACCTTCATCAGCGTGCCCGGCGCGGTCGGGCGCGATGGCTTCGGCTACATGCAGCTCCTGATCGGCTACGTGATCGGCTACATCGCGGTCGCGTACATTCTGCTGCCGCTCTACTACCGCCTGAAACTGACCTCGATCTACGACTACCTGAACCAGCGCCTGGGCCGGCGCGCCTACCAGAGCGGCGCATCATTCTTCATCCTGTCACGCCTGCTGGGCGCCACCGCGCGCCTGTACCTGGTCGTGAACATTTTGCAGGCCATCATCCTCGACAGCCTCGGCGTGCCGTTCTGGCTCACCACCCTGGTCATCCTCGGCATGATCCTGATGTACACCTACCAGGGCGGCGTCAAGACCATCGTCTGGACCGATACCTTGCAAACGAGTTGCATGCTCTTCGGCCTGCTCGCCTGCATCGCCATCCTGCTCGGCCAGATGGACCTGTCGGTCGGCCAGAGCCTGGCACGGATGCAGGAGCAGGGCTTGGCGCGCGTCTTTACCACCGCCGTCGACAGCCCCAACTTCTACCTCAAGCAGATCGTCGCCGGCGTGTTCATCGTGCTCGCCATGACCGGCATGGACCAGGAGATGATGCAAAAGACAATCTCCGTCAAGACACTGGCCGACTCCCAGAAAAACCTGCTGGCCCTGACCGCGATCCTGGTCGCGGTGCTGTCGCTGTTCATGTTCCTCGGCGGCCTGCTGACCCTGTACGCGCCCACCGCCGGCGTGGCCGCCACCGGCGACAAGCTGTTCGCCGCCGTCGTCATGGGCCACCTGCCGGTGGCGCTGCAGATTATTTTCCTGATCGCCCTGATCTCGGCCCTGTTCCCCAGCGCCGACGGCGCCATCACCGCGCTCACCTCCACCTTCTGCATCGACCTGCTCGGCCTCACGCGCCGCCAGGACCTGTCGGAGCAGGACAAGGTGCGCTGGCGCCAGCGCGTGCACCTCGGCTTCGCGGCCCTGTTCCTGCTGCTGGTGATGGCCTTCAAACTGGTCGACAGCCCGAGCATGATCGGCGTGATCCTCAAAGTGGCCAGCTACACCTATGGCCCGCTGCTTGGCCTGTTCGCCTTCGGCATGCTGACCGAACGCACCCTCAGGGACCGCTGGGTGCCGCTGGTGACCGTCGGCGGCCCGTTTATCTGCGCCTTCTTTGAATATAATCAAACATTGCTGTTGGGAAGTTATCGCCTTGGGCTTGAGCTGCTCATGATTAATGGCATATTGGTGTTTGCCGGCTTGTGGGCTATTTCCCGGCCGGCGCCTTCCCGCATTTCCGAACGGGTTGCGGCGATTTCGCTTACAGTAGACCCTTAGCCTTTTACCCACCCCATTTTCGCCGGAGTACCGATGTCATTTAAACCTTTGTCCACCCTACGCCGGGGTTTCGGCATGTTCTGGAACGTCATCGACAGCACGCGCCGGGGCGTGCTCAACGTGCTGTTCCTGATCATCGTGGTTCTCCTGCTGATGGCGATCTTCGGCGGCGGCGTCAAGCCGATCGCGGCCAAGACCGCATTGGTCCTCGAAATCAAGGGCGACCTGGTCGAGCAGCACAGCGGCAACGTGCGCGACGCGCTCATGGCCAATGTGGGCGGCGGCGACGTGCGCAAATCGGTCCAGCTGCGCGACGTGCTCACCGTGCTCGATAGCGCCGCCAAAGACCCGCAGATCAGCAGCGTGCTGCTTTTGCTCGACCAGATGGATGGCGCCGGCCTGGCCATGCTCAACGAAGTCGGTCTGGCGGTCGAACGGGTCAAGGCGGCCGGCAAACCGGTCATCGCCTGGGGCAGCAGTTTCGACCAGCGCCAGTACCGCATCGCCTCGCACGCCACCCAGGTGTATGTGCATCCGATGGGCTCCGTCCACATCGAAGGTTTCGGCCGCTATCGCAACTACTACCGCGATGCGCTCGACAAGGTCGGCGTGACGGTCAACCTGATCAAGGTCGGTACCTACAAGAGCTTCGCCGAGCCGTACATCGGCAACGGTCCGTCGCCGGCCGCCGCCGAAGCGGACGCCTTCCTGTACAACGCCCTGTGGGCCGGCTACACCGCCGACGTCGAGAAAAACCGCAAGCTGCCGGCCGGCTGGATCGCCCAGAAAATCGAAGCGCTGCCGGCCCTGATGGAAGAAGCCGGCGGCGACACCGGCAAGCTGGCCCTGGCCACCAAAATGGTGGACGGCCTGAAAACGCGCGACGAAGTGCGCGCCATGATGATCACGCGCGGTGCCCCGGATGACGACGGCAAGAGCTTCCGCCAGGTGGGTTTCGACGAGTACCTGGCGCGCCTGCGTCCGCAGATGTTCGGCGACGGCATTGGCGTGATCGTGGCCGCCGGCGAAATCACCGACGGCAATGCGCCGGCCGGTTCGATCGGCGGCCTGTCCACCGCGAACCTGATCCGCAAGGCGCGCGAAGACAAGCAAATCAAGGCGGTCGTGCTGCGCGTCGATTCGCCAGGCGGCAGCGCCTTCGGTTCGGAACTGATCCGGCGCGAGCTGGAACTGACGCGCGCCGCCGGCAAGCCGGTGGTGGTGTCGATGGGCAGCGTGGCGGCCTCCGGCGGCTACTGGATTTCGATGGCCTCCGACGAAGTCTTTGCCGACCGCGCCACCATCACCGGTTCGATCGGCGTGTTCGCGATCCTGCCGACGGCTGAAAAAGTGGTCGACAAGCTGGGCATCCACACCGCCGGCACCACCACCACCTGGCTGGCCGATGCCTATAACCCAATGCGTCCGCTCGACCCGCGCTTCACCCAGGTGATCCAGAGCAGCATCAACCATATTTACAATGACTTCACCACCAAGGCCGCGGCGGCGCGCAAGACCACCCAGCCGAAGATCGACGAAGTGGGGCAGGGCCGCGTATGGACCGGCGTGCAAGCCAGGGAACGCGGCCTGGTCGACACCATCGGCAGCTACACCGACGCGCTCAAGTCGGCCGCCAGGCGCGCCAAGCTGGCCGAGGGCTACCGCGTGGCCTACATCGAGCGCGATGTGTCGCCGTTCGAGCGCTTCGTGACCATGTTCGGCGTCAGCGCCGCGCAAGCGGTCAACATCGAGGTCAAACTGGGCCTGATGCCAAGCGGCGTGCCATCGAGCGCCGTGGCCGAAGTGAGCAAGGAACTGGGCTGGCTGTCCGAGATGACCAACGGCCGCAAGCCGTTCGCGGCGGTCACCCATTGCATGTGCACCGCGCCCTGAGGTTTTTCTGCACGACGCGGATGGGCAAACCCTGCCCATCCGCCCGCAAGGCCATCAATTTGTAGCGACTTTGTAACGCCATGTAGCCTGTTACAAACTCGCCCGCAACCCATCGTCTCCCTATGAAAACGCAGCCGCCGCCGGACCATTGGTTCCGGCGGCGGTGCGCGCGCGTCCTTACAGTGCACAAATCGCCCGATTCCGGCGCCCGTTGGCCCTGCCGCGAAACATGCTTTTTGCCTTCTCCATGCTAGAGTTGCTTCAATAATCGTTGCAATCAAGACAAGGAAAAGCATGAACCCATCACCTTCCCAGCCACGGCGCAGCCGCCGTGCCAAGATCATCGGTAGCGTGATTGCCGTACTCGCCATGGCCGGACTCGGCACACTGGCGTGGTACCTGACCCACCAGCCGGCGGCTGGCCCCGGCGGCGCCCCTGGCGCTCCCGGAGCGGCCGGCCCTGGCGGCGCTCCCGCTGCTGGTGGGGGCGGGCGTGGTGGACGCGGCGGCGGCATGGCCACCACGGTCGGCGTGGCCACCGCCGAACGCACCGACATCCCGGTCATCCTCGACGCCCTCGGCACCGTCACCGCCGCCGCCACGGCCACGGTGCGCCCGCAAGTGTCGGGCATCCTGCAAAAGGTCCACTTCAGCGAAGGGCAGCTGGTCAAGGCCGGACAGGTGATGGCCAGCATCGACCCGCGTCCGTTCGAGATGGCGCTGATGCAGGCCGCCGGCACGCGCCAGCGCAACGAAGCGCAACTGGAAAGCGCCAAAGTCACGCTGGAGCGCTACCGCACGCTGCTCACCCAGGACTCGATCGCGCGCCAGGAAGTCGACACGCAGGCCGCGCTGGTCAAGCAGCTGCAAGGCACCGCCATGACCGACCGCGCCGCCGAAGGGGTGGCGCGCCTGAACCTGGGCTACACCCAGGTCAAGGCGCCGATCACGGGCCGGGTTGGCCTGCGCGTGATCGACATGGGTAACCTGGTCGGCAGCGGCGACGCCAACGGCATCGCCGTGATCACCCAGCTCTCGCCGATCGACGTTGAATTCGCCGTGCCGCAAGACCGCGTGCCCGACCTGCAGGGACGCATCCGCGACAGCGCCGGCCTGCCCGCCACCGCCTTCGACCGCACCCGTACCACGTCGCTCGCCAAAGGCGAATTCAAGGCGCTCGACAACCAGGTCGATGTGCAGACCGGTACCGTGCGCGCCAAGGCGCGCTTCGCCAACGACGACCAGGCGCTGTTCCCCAGCCAGTTCGTCAACCTGCGCCTTGAACTGCGCACCATCAAGGATGCGGTGGTGGTGCCGGTGACCGCGCTGCGCCACGGCAGCACGGGCGACTTTGTGTACGTGCTCAATGCCGCCGAACGCACGGTCGCCGTGCGGCCCGTCACGCGCGGCCAGGCCACGGTCGACAAGGTCGAAGTGAAAACCGGTCTCAAAGCCGGCGAGCAGGTCATTACCGAAGGCGCCGACCGCCTCAAGGACGGCGCCAGGGTGACCCTGCCGACCGACAAGCCGGCAGCCGGCGCCGCTGGCGGGCGCCGCCGCCAGCGTGAAGGAGCGCCGCAATGATGGTGGCGCGCGATGCCACGCGCGGTGCAGGGGGTGCGCGATGAATCCGTCGGCCCCGTTCATCGCCCGCCCGGTCGCCACCTCGCTGCTGATGCTGGCGATCGTGCTGGCCGGTTTTGTCGGCTTCAAGTTCCTGCCGCTGTCGGCGCTGCCGCAGGTCGACTTCCCGACCATCCAGGTGCAGACCCTGTACCCGGGCGCCAGCCCCGAAGTCATGGCGCGCACCGTCACGGCGCCACTGGAACGCCGCTTCGGCCAGATGTCCGGCCTGCAGCGCATGAGTTCCACCAGCGCCTCGGGCGTGTCCATCGTCACGCTGCAGTTCGGACTCGGGCAAACGCTCGACGTGGCCGAGCAGGAGGTGCAGGCGGCCATTAACGCCGGCGGCTCGCTGCTGCCGGCAGACCTGCCGGCGCCGCCGGTGTACGCCAAGGTCAATCCGGCCGACGCGCCGGTGCTCACGCTCGCCATCACGTCCGACACGGTGCCGCTGACCGAGGTGCAGAATCTTGTCAACACGCGCCTGGCGCTGAAAATCAGCCAGGTGTCGGGCGTGGGCCTGGTCACCCTGAGCGGCGGACAGCGCCCGGCGGTGCGCATCCAGGCCGATACCGGCGCGCTGGCAACCTACGGCCTCGGGCTCGATACCTTGCGCAGCGCGATCTCGGGCGCCAACGCCAATAGTGCCAAGGGCAACTTCGACGGTCCCACGCGCTCTTACGCGATCAACGCCAACGACCAGCTGCTGACCGTGCTTGACTATGAAAAACTGATCGTCGCCTACCGCAATGGCGCCCCGGTGCGCCTGTCGGACGTGGCCAAGGTGGTCGACAGCGCCGAAAACGTGAAATTGGGCGCCTGGGCCAACATGAAGCCGGCCATTATCCTGAACGTGCAGCGCCAGCCCGGCGCCAACGTCATCGCCACCGTGGACGCCATCAAGGAACGCCTGCCCGAAATGCAAGCGAGCCTGCCCGGCGCGCTGCGGCTCGACGTTCTGTCCGACCGCACCACTGGCATCCGCGCCTCGGTCACCCACGTCGAACTGGAACTGCTGCTGGCCGTGGCGCTGGTGGTGCTGGTCATTTTCGCTTTCTTGCACAGCGTGCGCGCCACGGTCATTGCCAGCCTGGCCGTGCCGATCTCGCTGATCGGCACCTGCGGCGCCATGTACCTGCTCGGCTACAGCCTGAATAACCTGTCGCTGATGGCGCTGACGATTGCCACCGGTTTCGTGGTCGATGACGCCATCGTCATGATCGAAAACATTGCGCGCTACATCGAAGAAGGCGAAACGCCGATGGCGGCCGCCATCAAGGGCGCCGCGCAGATCGGCTTTACCATCATTTCGCTGACGGTGTCGCTGATCGCCGTGTTGATTCCCTTGCTGTTCATGGGCGACGTGGTGGGGCGCCTGTTCCGCGAGTTCGCCATCACCCTGGCCATTACCATCCTGATATCGGGCGTGGTGTCCTTGACCCTGGTGCCGATGATGGCGGCGCGCTGGCTGAAAAGCCATGAGGACGAAAAGCCGGGCCGCATGGCGCAACGCACCCAGGCGTTTTTTGACCGCGTGATCGTGCGCTACGGCCATGCCCTGAACTGGGTGCTGGCGCGCCAGGGATTGACCTTGCTGGTCGCCCTGGCCACCCTGGTGCTCACCGCCGTGCTGTACATCCTGATCCCGAAGGGCCTGTTTCCGACCCAGGATACCGGCCAGCTCCAGGCGCGCGTGGAAATGCGCCAGTCGATCTCGTACGACCGCATGGCCGAACTGCAGCAGGCGGCGGGCAAGGCGATCCTGGCCGACCCCGATGTGGAGTCGCTCAGCTCCAACGTCGGCGTCGACGCGGCCAACAACACCATGCTGCACACCGGCCGCATGCTGATCAACCTGAAGCACGACAAGGCGTCCAGCCAGGCCGAGATCATGGAACGCCTGCGCCGCCGCGTGGCCGACGTGGCCGGCATTACCCTGTACCTGCAACCGACCCAGGATCTGACCATCGACGCCGAAAGCGGCCCGACCCTGTACCGGGTCTCGCTCGAAGGGGCCGACAGCGCCACCGTCAGCCAGTGGGCCAGCGCGCTGGTCAAGCACCTCCAGCAAAACAAGCAGGTGACCAACGTGGTGACCGACGCCGGCGCCACCGGCACCTCGGCGTTCGTGAGCATCGACCGCGACACGGCCTCGCGCCTGTCGGTCACCGCCGCCTCGATCGACGACGCCCTGTACAGCGCCTACGGCCAGCGCATCGTCTCGACCATCTTCACCGAGACCAACCAGTACCGCGTGATCCTGGAAGCGCAGCGCGACGCGCAGATGTCGATCGCCACGCTCGGCCAGTTGCCGATCAAGACCGCCTCCGGCAAGACCACACCGCTGTCGGCGGTCGCCACCATCACCGAACAGCCGGCGCCGCTGCAAATCACCCACGTCGCGCAATACCCGGCCACTACCATCGGTTTCGATACCGCGCCCGGCGTCTCGCTCGGCCAGTCGGTCGAAGCGATCCGCGCCGCCGCGCTGGAGATCAAGCTGCCGGCATCGGTCACCATGACCTTCCTGGGTGCGGCCGGCGCCTACCAGGCGTCACTGTCGAACCAGCTGTGGCTGATCCTGGCGGCGGTGGTGTGCGTGTACATCGTGCTGGGCGTGCTGTACGAAAGCTATGTGCATCCGCTGACGATCCTCTCCACCCTGCCGTCGGCCGGCGTGGGCGCGCTGCTGGCGCTGATGATCAGCGGGCAGGACCTGGGCGTGATCGGCATCATCGGCATCATCCTCCTGATCGGCATCGTCAAGAAGAACGCCATCATGATGATCGACTTCGCCATCGAGGCCGAGCGCGAGAAGGGCATGGCCCCGCGCGAAGCGATCCAGCAGGCCGCGCTGCTGCGCTTCCGGCCGATTTTGATGACGACCCTGGCCGCGCTGTTCGCGGCGGTGCCGCTCATGCTGGGCTGGGGCGAGGGCGCCGAATTGCGCCGCCCATTGGGACTGGCCATTTTCGGTGGCCTGATCGTCAGCCAGCTGCTCACGCTGTTTACGACGCCGGTGATTTACCTCGGCTTCGACAGCCTGGCGCGGCGCTGGTCGCGTAAAGATGCCGCTCCCGTTTCTGCGGGCGAGGTTGCCAAGTGAACCTGTCCGAACCCTTTGTCCGGCGCCCGATCGCCACCGTCCTGCTCACGCTGGGCATTGCGCTGGCCGGCATCGGCGCGTTCTTCGTGCTGCCGGTCTCGCCGCTGCCGCAGGTGGATTTTCCGACCATCTCGGTGAGCGCATCGCTGCCGGGCGCCAGCCCCGACACCATGTCCACCAGCGTGGCCACCCCGCTGGAACGGCGCCTCGGCGTCATCTCCGGCGTGAACGAAATGACCTCGTCGAGCGGCAGCGGCTCGACCCGCGTGAGCCTGCAGTTCGACTTGAACCGCAAGATCGATTCGGCCGCGCGCGAAGTGCAGGCGGCGATTAGCGCCGCCCGCGCCGACCTGCCGTCCACGCTCAAGAGCAACCCGACCTACCGCAAGGCCAATCCGTCCGACGCGCCGATTATCATCCTGGCGCTCACTTCCAAAACCAAGTCGCCCGGCCAGATCTTCGAGTCGGTATCGAACCTGGTGCAGCAAAAGCTGGCGCAGGTGCAGGGCGTGGGCGACGTGGAAATCGGCGGCGGCTCGCTGCCGGCGGTGCGCGTCGAGCTGCTGCCGTATGCGCTGAACCGCTACGGCGTCTCGACCGAAGACGTGCGCGCCGCGATCCAGTCGACCAATGCCAATCGCCCCAAGGGCGCCATCGAAGGCAACGGCCTGCGCCTGCAGATCTACTCGCAGGCCAGCACCGCCACCGGCGGGCGCAGCGCGGCCGACTACCGCAGCCTGGTGGTCGCCTGGCGCAACGGCGCCGCCGTGCGCCTGGACGACGTGGCAGAAGTAATCGACGGCGTCGAAAACGTCAATACACTGGGTCTGTTCAACGGCCAGCCGGCCGTGATCGTGCTGATCACGCGCCAGCCCGGCGCCAACGTCATCGAAACGGTGGACGGCGTGCGCGCCCTGATTCCATCATTGCAGGCGCAATTGCCGCAGGACGTGAAGCTGGAAGTGGCCTCCGACAGCACCAACTCCATCCGCTCGTCGCTGGCCGAAATCGAGCTGACCCTGATCATCTCGATCTTGCTGGTGGTGCTGGTCGTCAGCCTGTTCCTGCGCAGCGTGCGCGCCACCATCATCCCGGCGGTGGCCACCGTGGTGTCGCTGCTCGGCACCTTCGGCGTGATGTACATGCTCGGTTTTTCCCTGAACAACCTGTCGCTGATGGCGCTGACCGTGGCCACCGGCTTCGTGGTCGACGACGCCATCGTCGTGCTGGAAAACACCGCGCGCCATATCGAAAACGGCATGGACCGCATGCAGGCGGCGCTGCTCGGCGCGCGCGAAGTGGGCTTTACGGTGCTCTCGATCAGCCTGTCGCTGGTGGCGGTGTTCATTCCGCTGCTGTTCATGGGCGGGCAGGTGGGCCGCCTGTTCCGCGAATTCGCCGTCACCCTGTCGGCGGCGGTAATGATTTCGCTGGTCATTTCGCTCACAACTACCCCGATGATGTGCGCCTGGCTGCTTAAACCGACCGATATCGAACGCCAGCCCGGCCGCCTTGCGCGCTGGGCCGAACGCGGTTTCGACCGCATCCACAAGGCGTACGAGCATTCGCTCGACTGGGCGCTGGACAGCATCGCGCTGGTGATGCTGATCTTCGTGTTCGTCATCGGCCTGAATGTGTACCTGTTTTCCGCCGCGCCGAAAGGCTTCTTTCCGCAGCAGGACACGGGCCAGATCAGCGGCGGCATCCGCGCCGACCAGAGCATTTCGTTCCAGGCCATGCAGGCCAAGTTGAAGCAACTGGTCGACATCATCCGGCGCGATCCGGCGGTGGCCACGGTGGTCGGCTTTACCGGCGGCGGGCGGGCAGGGGGCGGTTTCATGTTCATCAACCTTAAACCGGTATCCGAACGTACCGATGGCGGCCAGGCCGTGATTGCGCGCCTGCGTCCGCAACTGGCCAGGGTGACCGGCGTGTCGATGTTCCTCAACCCGGTGCAGGACCTGCGCATGGGCGGGCGCCAGTCCAACTCGACCTACCAGTACACCTTAAAGAGCGACAACCGCGCCGACCTCAAACTATGGGCCGGCAAGCTGGCCGATTCCATGAAGCGGCAAAGCGCGCTGGTCGATGTGGACACCGACCAGGCCGAAAACGGGGTCGAGATGTTCGTCCAGATCGACAAGGACAGCGCCGCGCGCCTCGGCATCAACCCGCGCGACGTCGACAATGCGCTCTACAACGCCTTCGGCCAGCGCCAGGTGACGACCATCTACGATGAACTCAATCAGTACAGCGTGATCATGGGCGTGGCAAAGCAGTACCAGCAGTCGCCCGAAGCGCTGAACGATGTGTACGTGCCCTCGCGCGGCACATCCAGTTCCGGTGGCGCCGCCACGCCGGCCAACACCACCGCCTCGCGCGATCCATCCAGCGGGCAGGCTTTGAGCAGTGAAGCGACCACGATGGTGCCGCTGTCGGCAATCGCCAGCTTTGCCGAAAGCTCGACGCCCACTTCCGTTAACCACCAGGACGGGGAACTGGCGACGACGGTGTCGTTCAATCTGGCGCCGGGCAGCAACCTGGCCGCCGGCCAGGCCGCCGTCAAGCAGGCCGAGGCCGATATCGGCATGCCGAACAATGTGCGCGGCAGCTTCCAGGGCACGGCGCGCGCGGCCGACGAATCGAACAAGGAACAACCGATGCTGATTGCGGCGGCCATCGTCGTTATCTATATCGTGCTCGGCATCCTGTACGAAAGCCTGGTGCACCCGATCACGGTGCTCTCGACCTTGCCGTCGGCCGGCGTGGGCGCGGTGCTGGCCCTGCTGCTGTTCAAGATGGAGTTTTCCATCATCGCCCTGATCGGCGTGTTTTTGCTGATCGGGATCGTGAAGAAGAATGCGATCCTGATCATCGACTTCGCGCTCGAGGCCGAGCGCACGCGCGGCCTGTCGCCTTTGGCGGCGGTGCGCGAAGCGTGCCTGCTGCGCTTTCGCCCGATTTTGATGACTACCCTGGCCGCCGCGCTGGGCGCCTTGCCGCTGGCGATCGGATTCGGCGAAGGCTCCGAGCTGCGCCGCCCGCTCGGCATCGCCATCATCGGGGGGCTGATTGCCAGCCAGGTTTTGACCCTGCTCACCACCCCCGTCGTCTACGTCGTCATGGACAAGCTGCGCCGGCGCAGCCCCGCCGAGCGCCAGCCCGGTCATCACGCCGACAACGCTGCCTCACCTAATCCACAATGAGTAATCCTATGTGCGCAAACAAGCTCCTTCATCTTCTGCCGCTGGCCGCTTTTTTGCTGAGCGGCTGCGCCGTCGGCCCGGCTTACGTCAAGCCCACCACGCCTGAACCGGCTGCCTTCAAGGAAGCGCAGGGCTGGTCACCCGCCGCCCCGGCCGATGCACTCGACCGGGGCTCCTGGTGGACCCTGTTCAACGATCCGATTCTCAATGGGCTGGCGGCGCAGATCGACGTATCGAACCAGAACGTGGCCGCCGCCGTGGCCTCGTATGCGCAAGCGCGCTCGCAGGTAGCGCAGCAGCGTGCCTCGCTGTTTCCGAGCGTGTCGCTCAGTACCAGCGGCGAGCGTTCGGGCACGCGCAATGCCGGAGCGGATAACAACTACCGCCTCAACATCGGCACCAGCTGGGAGCCCGACCTGTGGGGCCGCCTGCGCGCCGGCGTGAGCGCGGCCAGCGCCAATGCCCAGGCCAGCGCCGCCGACCTGACGTCCGCGCGCCTGTCGGCCCAGGGCGAACTGGCGGCCAATTATTTCGTGGTGCGCCAGACCGACGCCCAGGCGGCGCTGCTGGCGACCACCATCGAAGGCTACCAGCGGGTGCTGCAGATCACGCAGAACCGCTTCGACGCCGGCATTGCCACCAAGTCCGACGTCTTGCAGGCGCAGACCCAATTGTCCAACGCCCAAATCGACGCCTTGTCGCTGGCGCGCCAGCGCGCCCAGTTCGAACACGCCATCGCTATCTTGCTGGGCAAGGCGCCGGCCGACTTTACCCTGGCCAGCGCGCCATGGCAGGCGTTCGTGCCGGAGATTCCGGCCGGCGTGCCGTCGGCGCTGCTGCAGCGCCGGCCCGACATCGCCGCCGCCGAACGGCGCGTGGCGTCGGCCAATGAGCAGATCGGCATCGCCCGCTCGGCCTACTATCCGAACATCGGCCTGACCGCGTCCGTGGGCAACGGTGGCAGCCGCGTGTCGGACCTGTTCAGCGCCTCGAACGCGCTGTGGTCCTTTGGCCTGAGCGCGGCGCATAGCCTGTTCAACGCGGGCGCCACGCGCGCCAGCGTGGCGGGCGCCGAGGCCAGTCAGCAGGCAGCGGTGGCGCGCTACCGCCAGACGGTGCTCGACGCCTTTGGCGACGTGGAAAACCAGCTCTCCGCCACGCGCGTGCTGGCGCAGCAGCTGGTGCTGCGCCGCCAGGCATCCGAATCGGCCGACCAGGTCGAGGCGCAGATCCTCAACCGCTACAAGGCGGGGCAGGTGAGCTACAGCGAAGTGGTGCAGGCCCAGGCCAGCGCGCTGTCGGCGCGGCGCGCGCTGGTGCAGGCGCAGGGCGACCGCCAGAGCACCGCGATTTCGTTAATCCAGGCATTGGGCGGCGGCTGGCAAGCGCAGTAAAATAGATGGATGAACAGCACAACCTCCCCATCCAGTAACACCGAGCCCGCCTGCTACGAAGTACGGCGCTCCACCATCCACGGCAACGGCGTCTTTGCCACGCGCGACATCGAGCCGGGCGAGCAGATCGCCGAATACACGGGCGAGCGCATCACGTCCGACGAATCGGCGCTGCGCGCCGAAGCCGGCGGCGGGCCGGTCAACCACACGTTTTTCTTTTCGCTGGCCGACGGCATGGTCATCGACGGTGGCCGTGGCGGCAACGATTCGCGCTTCATCAACCACGCTTGCGAACCGAATTGCGAAGCCCAGGAAGACGAGGGCAGGGTGTTCATCTACGCCCTGCACCCGATCATGCGCGACGAAGAACTCAAATACAACTACGCGCTGATCTACGAAGAGCGGCACACGCCGGCTGTCAAAAAAGCGTTCGAGTGCCGCTGCGGCGCGCCGACCTGCACCGGCACCATGCTGGCGCCCAAAAAGCGCAAGCGCGCCAAGGCTGGCTGACCGCCATTGCCCAGGCATGTCGGCAATGACGTCAACTGGCGGCCGTAGCCGCTGGTGCGTCGTCGTCATCTTCGTCATCTTCGTCATCGTCGTCATAGTCGTCATCGTCATAAGACGGATACGTCGGGACGCGCCCGCCATGGGCTGCCGCCAGCGTCTCTATCGAGGGCGAGCAGACCAGCCAGATGTTGTGCCACACGTCGCCGTCGCCATAGCCAGCTTGCGTGAAGAGCACGAGCCGCATCTGGTTTGACCCCGGCCGGGCCGCGTCAAGCCCGGCCAGCGGCGGGGTGATGGGGACGCCCCACGCCGTGATGTCGGGCGGAGCGGATTTGCCGGGATTGCGCGTTGACGGTCCGAGATGCTCCGTCAGGCGCGCCACGCAGCGTGCGTATGTGGCATCCATCACGGCGCCCCGCGTGGAAGCAAAAAATTCGTAAGCCGCGTGCTTGTGTTCGTCAAGGTACGAACGAAAGATGCGGCGCCGCGTGCGCAAGGACTTCGCCAACTGGTCGGCCGCACTGACGTTGGCCCCGTACTCGTTGCGGTCGCCGGGAAGCGTGCAGTGATCCTCCTCGTCCTCATCTCCGCTTGCCGGTGCTTGCAGCGCCGCGTCGATATTGCACAGTTTGTTAGCGCTTGCGAGCACCATCGAGTCGGCCAGTCCGGCCAGGTCGCCGAGGTCGTGCAGGTCGATCAGCAGGGACTCGGGCGGGGCCGAAAAATACAGCGCCGGCGGCGCAATCGTGGAGTGGGATTGTCCGTGCCACAGCAACCGGCCCGCAGCGTCATACAGCGCCGGGCCGGCGCCGCCAGGGGCTGGTTCGGCACGCAGGCGCCAGGCCACACACGCATCGCGGTCGAGAAATGCGATGCTTGCGTCGCGCGCGAGGAAGGCAACCAGCGGGGTGTTCGCTTCCTGGGTTGCGATATCGTGGTAACGGCCCTGGGTCAGCGGTTCGAGCACGTCGGCCGGTGGCCGCGCAAAGCTGCCGTCGGCTCGGGCAATGCCCCACACCGGCGCCGCATCACTGTCCGTTTGGGCGGCCCTGGCGCAGGCGATTGCGAAACCATGCTCGTTGAAGTCGCCGCACCATAACAGGGGCGCGTCGAAGGCCAATTTCCCCTGCGCCGTCATGCAGGTGTGGGCCGATTCGATGGCGATCCCGCAGTGCATCGACTCCGACAGGCGGTTGAACGCCACGATCACCGGTGCGCCTGTGGTGTCGAGATAGCCAGCATCATTCCATCCGTGCTTGAAAAAGGCCAGGCCGTCGGCGTTGAAGTCGTCGATCCTGTCATAGCGCGGTTCCAGTACCCATGCGCCTTTGCGGTCGATGATGCCGAACCGCTTGCCGTCCTCGCTGGCCGGCGCCACGCCGTCGCGCGAAAACGGCTGTGCCGATGCAAAGCGCGGCGCAATCGCCCATGCGCCGGATCTGTCGATGTAGCCGACCGGGCCGGATGCGATGCGGGCCGCCGCCAGTCCGCCGGCGGTGAATGAACCGGCATTGGCGAAACTGTCGTCGAAGGCGAACTTGCCGCTGGTGTCGATATAGCGCCATCCGTCTGCGGCCGTCTGCACCGCCGCCAGGCCATGCTGGAATGGCTCACCCTGCGCGTACTGCGGTTCTATCACGACCTTGCCGCGCACGTCCAGGTAGCCCCATTTCCCCTGGTCGCAAAAACACGCCAGGCCATCGGCGCTGAAGGTGCGCGCGTCGTCGAGCGTCGGCGCGACGACCCAGGCGCCTTGTGTGTCGATGTAGCCGCACATGCCGCCGCCTGCCATTGCTGCGGCGATCGCGCCACCCTGGCCGTCGCCGACGAATTCGCCAAAGACGTCGCCCAGGGCGGGAACGGGCACATGAACCTGACCGCCGTGGAGCAGCAGCAGTTCGGGCTCCAGGCCTTGTGGCGCAAAGTAGTTGCGGATCAGGGTGGGTTGGATTGTCATCAGTATGTGTAGTCAGGTTGTTGTCAGGACGGCGCGCACGGCGCTTTGCAGCGCCACCGGAACATGGTCGATCGCCCAGTAGTGTTTGCTTACCGATGCGATGCACAGGGGGAGCGTGCGCAGCTCCTGCGGAACAAATTTGAGTTCGTAGTCGTGTCTCTGCACCGCTGCAAGGCAGAACGCTTCGCTCATCATGGCCACCGGTAGCTGCTCGAAACGCTTGTGTCCGTGGCTGAGAGCCAATTCGTAGAGCGCCGTCGTCATCAGGCGGCGTGGTACGAAGCGCACGGCGTCTGCATCGAGTTCGACGGCCAGGTCGACCATCGCCCGCGTGATGCGCCGTCCAGGAATTTTTGCCAGCATCTGCGGTTGCGTGGCCAGTTCGCGCAGCAGGGTCGCGTCGTCGGCCTGGCTGGCCGCTCCCTGCGCCAGCACGTGCAGCCAGGCGATGCTGGCGTTCGCCCCGAACTGCGGCGTGTAGTCGCTGCGCAGCGACAGCACCTTGGCCGCTTCCAGCGCGGCGCGCTGCACGTCACCCTTGAGGCGCCAGGCGCTGGCAAGCACGTAGTGCATGTGCACCGGCCGACTGGTGTTGCCGATCGCGAGCTGCGCAGCGGTGATCGCGCCGTCCGCATCGCCTGCGGAAAGGCGGTTCCAGGCGCGTAGGGCATGCCAGCGGCTGCCGCCGTCGGAGGCCCGGTCTGCGTCGCCGTCGATCAGACGATCGGCAACCGCCTCTTTTAGTTCATCGGGCACCCCGGAGAAGGCGTTGTCGTCTTTCAGCAACGCCTGCGCACACAGTTCTTCGGTCATCAATGTCGGCGGGATGCGTGCCAGGAGCGTGGCGTCGCCCCGGCCGGCCATGAATCGGGCCACGCGCGGCGTGATCGCGGATGGATCGACGAAACGGATATTGTCAGCGTCCTTGGAAAGCGCGATTTCGACGATGTCTTCGTTGTGCAGCCGCCATGGCACATTGCGAATGTCGGCATCGTTGCAGACCGCGGTCAGACAGGTCTGCTGGTCGAGCAGGCAGCCCCACACGTGCTCTAGGCAGTCGCGGTGCAATCTGGTCGGAATGGTGGAGTTGCGCTTGTCGGCACGTAGCCAGCGGGCGTCGTCGGCATACAGCGAGCGTGCCAGGGCCAGCCCACCGGTGCTCATGACCACCGGTGGAATGCGTGATGCGGCCTTGGCGTTGCGCCGGATCTGCGCTTCCAGCCGGGCAGGGGTTTGCAGGCGTGGCGGCAGGAACCGGTAGGCGCGGATCTCGGATTCGATGAGGGCATCGGCGATGGCATCGTCGATCAGTTCCCCCGGAATGCCGATGATGGCATCGGGCGAGGCGCTCACGCGCGCCACCCAGTCGATGCCGTCATCCGGCGCAGGATGGTCGTCGCCGCCGGGCGCCTCTACAGCGCGGCCGGTGAGGGCGGCGTCGAGCGTCTCTTTCGATGGTGCGCATACCAGCCAGATGTGGTTCCAGGCGTCGCCGTCGCCAGTATCGACGACCGAAGAGAGCCCCAGCCAGAGCTGGTTCGACTCCGGGCGCGCCGATTCGGGCTCCGCCAGCGCTTGCGCGAGCGTGATGCACCAGGCGGTGGCGTCTTCCGTAGCCGCTTCGCCAGCATAGTCCGGGTCGCGCTCCGGTGGGCCGTAATGCGCAGTCAGGATGGCGACAAAGCGGGCGCGCACCGCTTGCGCCATGACGATGCGTTCTTCGAATAGAAATGAATAGCGGCCATGTTCGTCTTCGTCCAGATAGGATCGGAAGATGCGGCGCCGCGAGCGCACCGCTTGCGCCACCTTGTCGTTCAGGCTGAGGCCATCGTCTTCCTCCTCATGGTCGTCGTGGTCGTTGTTGTAGATGGCCTCGGGTGCGTATGTGCCGTTGTCGAAGGCGTCGAGCAGCGCACCGGCGTTGTGAAGTTTTTCCTCTGTCGCCTGCACGAGCGTGACGGCCAGCGCGGTCAGCGCATCGAAGCCTGGCAGTTCAGCGAGCAGGCTGTCCGGCGGCGCGGTAAAGAAACGCCGGGGCGATCGCAGGGCCGGGAAAGGTGTGCCTTGCCAGAGCTGGCTACCGGCGGCGTCGTACAGTGCCGCGTATGTGCCTTGCGGCCCGCTTTCGGTACGCAGGCGGTACACCACGCGCGCATCGCGGTCGAGCAGCACGACGCTGCGGTCGTGTTCCAGGAACGCGGCCAGCGCAGTGCCAGCTTCGCACGGAGCGATGTGCCGGCCGCGCACCGTGATTGGCTCGACCGCGCCCGCCGGCGGCGCCGCAAACGTGCCGTCCGCGCGCGCGATACCCCACACCGGGGCCGAGTGGCCGTCGGCGCTGCGCGCGACGGCGAAAGCGTGTTCGTTGAAGTCGTCGCACCAGTCGAGGGGAAGGTCAAATTCCAGCTTGCCTCGTGCGGTCATGCAGATGTAGTTCGAGTCAACCGCGATCCCGCATTGCATGTGCGCCGACGGACTGCGCATGTCGCGGATGACCATTACCCCGTTTGTGTCGAGATAACCGGCATAGTCGTAGCTCTCGCTGTAAAAGGCCAGCGTGTCGTCGTTGAACTCCCTGATACTTTCGTAACACGGTTCGAGCACCCATTTGCCTTGCCGGTCGATCAGTCCATACTGTCTCTTTTTTTCGGCGGCCGGGGCCACGCCCGCGTCGGAAAAAGCGAGCGACATCAGGAAGCGCGGCGCTATCGCCCATGCGCCCGTGCGGTCGATGTAGCCGTATTTGCTGGACGAGCCGCGCGCGGGCGCCAGACCGACGGCGCTGAATGAACCGGCCATAGTGAAGCTGGCGTCGAACGCAAAGCCGCCGCTGCGGTCGATGTAGCGCCATTTGCCGCCCTCGACCTCGACAACCGCGAGCCCATGCCGGAACGGCTCGACCCGCGTGAACCGGGCCGGCACGACCACCTTGCCATCGCGCCCACGGTAACCCCACAAGCCGCCTTCGCAAAAATGCGAAAGGCCTTCGCTGAACGGAAAGGCGTATTCCAGGGCCGGCTCGAGCACCCAGCCGCCGCTGGCGTTCACATAGCCGTACTTGCCGTTGACAGCCATCGCCGCCGCAATCGCGCCGCCGGCGACGTCGTCGATAAATCGGCCGAACACCTGCGCCAGGCCGGGAGAGGAGGTATACACCTTTGCCTTGTGGAGAATGAGTAGTTCGTTCCAGGCCGCTGGCGGGGACATGTAGTTTCTGATGAGGACAGGCTGGATAAACATGGTGTGCTCAGGTGAGATCGAAAGGGGATGGCTGCTGTCCGGCCAGCGCCGCATTGAACGCCGTCTGGCTGGGAACGCACACCAGCCAGATATGCTGCCACGCGTCGCCGTCGCCGTTCTGGTGGACGCCCGCGATGCCAAGCCACAGCGCGCCGACGCGCCATGCCAGGGTGTCGCGGTCGGGCTCGGCCCCGGCGTAGTCGGGATCGGACACGGGCGCGCCGAAATGCGCGCTCAGTCGTGCCACGCAGCGCTCGAGCATCCGCAACACCATCGGATAACGGTCGTCGCCGAGGAACTCATAACGCATCAGTTCAGCCTCGCCGAGGTACATGCGGAAAATGCGGCGCCGGGTGCGTACCAGCCTTGCCAGCCGGCCTTCGTCGTCGGTGTCGCTGTACCCGTTGAAGCAGTCATCGGGGCCCGACTTGTACGCGTACGCGTCGTCGGTTTCCTTCTCGCCGTCGTGCGCCGCCTGTTTCAGGGCGTCGATGTTGAGCAGCTTGGCCCGGGTTGCCGCCAGCATCGTCTCGGCGTAGGCAGGTAGTTCGTCGACGTGGCCCACTTCAGCCAGGAATGCCTCGGGCGGCGCGGAAAAGTAGGGCTGCGGTGTGTGCAGTCCCGCGCACGGTGCATCCTGCCATAGCTGGCGCCCGGTCTCGTCGTACAGCGCCACGCGCTCAACGCCATCCTCCGATTCGGCGCGCAGCCGGAAGGCCAGGCGTGCATCGCGGTCGAGCAGGGCAATGCTGCCATCGCGCGCGAGAAAGGCGATCAGCGGGGTGCCCGGTTCGGGGTAGCCGATATCGATATCCCAGTCCGGCAGCGGTTCGAGCACGTCGGCGGGCACGACGGCGAAGGTGCCGTCGAGGCGTGCAATGCCCCACACCGGCCCGCGCTCCTGATCGACGGCGCGGGCGAGCGCAAAGCCGTGGGTGTTGAAGTCGCCGGCCCAGTCGAACGCCTCGCCGAATTCGCGCACATCATCCGCGCTCCGGTACCACATCTGCGCCGCGCGCTCTACGGCGACGCCGTGGCGCATGGTGCGCGACAGGTCGTAGCAGTCGGGAATGACGGGAATGCCGGCGGCATCGAGATAGTCCTCCTGGTTGTCATCAGCCTTGAACCATGCAAGGCCGTCGTCGTTGAAGGCGTCTATCTCGTCGTAGCAAGGCGCAAGCACCCATTCGCCCTGCTGGTTGATGATGCCGAAACGCCTGCCGTTCTCGCTGGCGGGCGCCACGCCGTGCCTTGAAAATGGCGCCGGAAGCTCGAAGCGTGGGGCGATGGCCCATGCGCCGCTGCGGTCGATGTAGCCGCATTTGTAGGTTCCACCTCGCGCCACGGCCAGGCCGATTGCGGTAAATGGTCCGGCATGGCGCAAAAAGCCGTCGAACGTGAACTGTCCGCTGGTGTCGATATAGCGCCATTTGCGCTCGCCGATCATGACTGCCGCCAGGCCGAAACTGAATGCCTCGGCTTTTTCGTATTGAGCGGCGACGGCCACGTCGCCCTTGAGGTTGCGGTAACCCCACCGGTCCTGGTCGCGGAACAGCGAGAGGCCGTCCGGGCCGAAAGGCTGGGCGTCTTGCAGGGTCGGTGCGACGACCCATTCGCCACGCGCGTTCAGGTAGCCACGGCCGCCGTCGGCAGCCATTGCGGCCGCAATGGCGCCGCCGGCGCGATCGTCGACAAATGGCCCGTTGACGTAATACAGGGCAGGGCGGCTTTGGTAAGCCCTGCCATCGTGAACCAGCAGCAGCTCGGACGGTTTGCCGTCTGGCTGCATCGGGTTTCGGATCAGGACAGGATGCGCGCTCATCTCAGGACCTCCTCACGCCGGTGGCGCGCGCGACTTCGTCGACCAGCGCTGCCGGAACATAGTCAAGCGCCGTTCTGCTGTCGCGCACGGCGGCGATGCATAGCGCGAGCGTGCGCCGGGCTTCTGGAACGTAGTAGAGTCCGAAGCTCGAATGCCGCACCGCTGCCAGGCAAAAGGCTTCGTCCTTGAACGCGGCGGGGATCTGCTTGAACTGCTTGACTTTACGCGCCAGCGCGAGGGCGTAGAGCGGTTGCGTCATCAGCCGCTTGGGGACGAACGCCACGGTTGCCGGATCCGCGCCAACCGCAAGGTCGACCATCTCGCGGGTGACGCGCCAGCGCGGCATGCCAGCCAGCGCGCCAGGATTGGCCGCCACCTGGGCCAGCAGGGTGGCGTCATCGAGATGGTTAACCGCCCGCTTGGCGAGGGCGCGCAGCCAGTATGTGCTGGCGTTACGGTCGAACTCCTCGCTGTAGTCGTTATCGAGCGACAGTACGAGAAACGCTTCGCGCGCCGCCGCGTCATGCTCGCCGGTCTGCCGGAAAGCGTCTGCCAGTATGTAGTGGACGTCCGCCGAGTCGGGAATCGCTTGCAACGCCAGGGTAGCGTCGGCAATGGCGCCCTGGTAGTCCTTCTGCCACGACTTTATCCAGGCACGCAGTTTGTGCCATTTGCTGAAATTGCGATATTCGCTTAGCGCGCTGGATGAACCCAAGTCCTCGTCGATCAGGCGCGTGGCGGCAGCCTCGCGCACTGCTTCCGGTACATCGGCCACGATGTACGGGTCTGTTGCCAGGGCGGCGGCACATATCTCGGCCGTGCGCAGGGCAGGCGCCATGCTGCGCAGCGCTCTCGCTTCGGTGCGCACCGCGAGCAAACACATCTCCGTCGTCAGCAGCGCGGCAGGGATGTATCGCACGGCATCGGTCTCGGGATCGGACAGTGCCCGCCGCACCAGGCCGGGTGTGATATCGCTCTTGTTGAGCCAACGGATATCGCCGATATCGTTATCCAGCGCGATCGCCTCCAGTTCAGGGGTGCGCAGCCAGCGCGGCATCGACGCCAGGCTGGCGTGCTCCCTGACCGCCCGGAGGCACTGCTCGTAATCGAGCAGGCAGCCCCACACCTCGCGAATGCTGTAGTCGTTCAGGTATTCCGGCACTTTGGACGCCGCGGCATCGGCCTCTTGCCAGTCTGTGTCGGTGGCGTACAGCGAGCGCGCCAGCGCCAATCCGGCGGCAGTCATGCAGGCGGGCGGAATCCGCACCGCAGTGTAGACATCCTTGCGGATCAACGATTCCAGGCGCTCCGGTGTATGCCATCGTGCGGGCAGGTATAGCAGTGCGCCGCTGCCATGCGCCAGCGCGGTATCGCAGAGGATGTCGTCCATCAGTTCGGCGGGGACTTCTTCGATGGCATAGTCGCGTCGTTTTACAGCAGCGGTCCATTGCTGGTAAGGGGTGCCTGCGGGGACCTCATCTTCCTGTTCGTTGTCATCGTCGTCATCGTCGTCGTCGTGATCGCTATCGTCATCGTCATCGTCCGTGTCTTCCTGCTGCGCGATCCCGACCGCGGACGCCGTTTCCAATGTTTCGAGGCTCGGACCGCAATCCATCCAGATGTCGAACCATGCATCGGCATCGTCACTGCCATTATCGACATAGATGGCGATCCACAAGCGGTTGGCGTCGTCCGTCGAACTGTGCGGCGTCGCCAGGGCGTGCCGCAGCTGCACCGGCCACCCGATCGAATCCGTGCGCTCGCCGGCCCCGGCCAGGTCGGGATCGGTGTCGCCGGGGCCGAAGCGTTCTTCCAGAGCGGCGATGATGCGCGCGTGCGCCACGCCACTGGCACGTGCGCGCACCGGGCCAAGAAAATCGTATTCCGTGTTGTGCGGTTCGCTGAGGTAGACACGCACCAGCCGGCACGACCTGCGCGTGCGCGCCGCCATCCAGTGTGCGTCGCCCGGACGTTCCACGAACGAATGCAGCTCGCGTTCTACCTCGTCGAGGAGGGATGCCGCATACCCTGGAATCTGTTCGAAGGCGTCCACCGGGACCAGGAATGATTCCGGCGGCAGCACAAAAAAGGGTGGATAACCAGCCAGGGCGTCACACGGCGCACCGCGCCAGAGCACCCGGCCGGCGTGGTCGGACAAGACTGCGCAGGCGCCGCCAGCGCAGTCTTCGCGTTGCCAGGCCAAGGCCGTGCGGGCTTCGCTGTCGAGCAAGTAGATTCGCCCGTCGCGCATGAGAAAAGGCGTCAACGGCGTGCCGCATTCGGAATCGGGGATGAAGCCATCGAGGGTGAGTGGTTCGAGCGCGTCCTCCGGCGCCGGCACGAAGCGCCCGTCGCGATGCGCGAAGCCCCACACCGCTGCGACAGGCTGGGCGTTTGCCCCGGGCGCAAAGTCGGACGTGCGTGCCAGTGCGTAGCCGCTGGCGTCGAATTTGCGCACCCAGCGCAATTCGACCGGAAACGTCATGGGCCCGTCGGCATTGACGAAGCCACGATCGCCGCTTTTCGCGACGCCGGCGCGCATTTTGTGCGACACCCATTGCCCGCTGATGACCTTGACCCCGCGCGCATCGAGGTAACCTTGGGCTTCCTCGCCGCTACCGGAGCCGGAGAAAAATGCGTAGCCGTCGTCATTGAACGGCCGGATGAATCCGCGCGATGCGGGCATGATCCAGTGGCCGCCGGTATCGATCAGCCCCCATTTTTCCTGAATGGCGCCGGCAGGGGCAGTGCCGCCGGCCGAGAAGGCCCATGCGCGGTAAAACTGCGGTGCGATCGCCCACTGGCCCTGCCGGTCGATGTAGCCCCATGGCTGGTCTTCCCCCGGCGCGGCCGCCGCCAGGCCGCAGGCGCTGAACTTGCCCACATGGGCGAAGACGCCATCGAACGCGAACCGCCCCTGGCAGTCGATGTAGCGCCAATGACCTTCGGATACCTTGACCGCCGCCAGGCCGTGCGAGAACCCTTGCGCCTCGGCGTACTGCGCCGCGATGACGCGCTCGCCCGCCAGGTTGACGAAGCCCCACAGACCAGCGTCGCAGAAGCGCGCCAGCTCGTTGTCGAGGAAGCTGCGGGCGTTGTCCAGGGTCGGCGCGACGATCCACTCGGCCCGTGTATTGATGTAGCCCCACATGCCGTTAACAGCCCGGGCTGCGGCGATGCCGCCACCCTGGCCGTCATCGGTGAATTCGCCGATCACATCGCCGATGCCGGGGGCGGGCACGTATATTCGACCCGCGTCGAGCACCAGCAGGTCCGGCTCCTGGTTCGCCGGTACAAAGTAGTTTCGGATGAACGCTGCGGTGATCGTCATGCTTTTCGGCTCTCATGTGGTGGCAAGGCGGCGCGGACTTCGTCGAGCAGGGCTGCCGGAACATGATCGAGCGCCGTGCTGCTGTGGCGTACTGCGGCGACGCATAGCGCGAGTGTGCGCAGGGATTGAGGGACCAGGAAGAGACCGAAGCTCAAGCTTTTTACCGCGCACAGACAGAGACTTTCGGTCATGAACGCCGTGGGCACCTGCACGAAGCGCTTGATGTCCTGGGTGAGCGCCAGTTCGTAGAGCGCGGACGTCATCAGGCGCTTGGGGACGAAGGCGACGCTCGCCGCATCGGCGCCGACCGCAAGGTCGACCATCTCGCGCGTTACGCGCCAGCGTGGTATGTTGGCCAGGCCGCCCGGATTGGCTGCCAGCTGCATTAGCAAGGTGGCGTCGTCGGTCTCGTCGATCGCCCTTTTTGCCAGCGCGCGCAGCCAGCCGATGGAGGCGTCTTCATTGAACTGCATGCGGTACTGGCTGTCGAGTGACAGCACCAGAACGGCTTCGCGCATGGCGGCGTCATGCTCGCCGATCTCGTCGAGCGCGTGAGCGAGGATGTAGTGGGGGTGCGCCGATTCCGGCATTGCCTGCACCGCCAGCGTGGCGTCGGCGATGGCGCCATGGTAATCGTTGTTCCATAGCCTGGCCCAGGCGCGCAGATGATGCCACCTGCTGGCGGTGCGTCCGTCGCGCCGCGTCTCGAGCGACTCCAGATCGGTGTCGATCAGGAGCGTCACTGTCGCTTCGCGAATGGCGGTGGGTACGTCGGGAAGGTAGTTCTCGTTCTGCTCCAGGGCGATGGCGCAGACCTCGGGTGTACGCAGGGCGGGCGCCATGATGCGCAGCGTTGAAGGATCGGTACGCACCGCCAACTGCCAGAGTTCCGCCGTCATCACGGCTGCGGGAATGTAGCTCACCACGTTGGCGTAGCGACGGGACACCGCGTGCCGTGCCATATCGGCAGTGATGCCGCTCTTTTCAATCCAGCGGATATTGCCGATATCTTTACCCAATGCGAGCGCGATGAGTTCGGGGCTGTGCAGCCAGCGCGGAATATACGCCAGGCTCACGCGCGCTTTGACCGCGCGCAGGCAAATGGCGGGATCGAGCAGGCATCCCCACACCTTGCGCATGGTGTAGTCGTTCATCACGTCCGGGACCGTCGATAACGCGGCGTCGGCGCGTTGCCATGCGGCGTTGGTGGAGTACAGCGAGCGCGCCAGGGCCAGTCCGGCGGCGGTCATGCACCAGGGCGGCACGGCCATTGCGCTATCGACGCTGTTGCCGATGACGCCAGCGAGGCGGTCGGCCGTCTGCCAGTGCGCGGGCAGATGGGTCAGCGCATCACAATTCTGTTCCAGGGCGGCGTCGCACAAGGCGTCATCCATGAGTTCAGCCGGAACGTCTTCGATCCTGTGGTAGCTGCGGCTTACTTCGGCCATCCACTCGTCGTAGGGAGACAGGGCGGCAGCCTGCTGTTCGTCCTCTCCCTCTTGCTCTTCATCTTCCTCTTCATCTTCCTCTTCATCTTCTTCGCCCGGACCGGCTTCCTGCGCGGCGATGCCGACCGCCGACGCCACTTCGAGTGTTTCGATGCTCGCGCCGCAGTCCATCCAGACGTCGAACCAGGCATCGCCATCGTCGTCGCCTTCGCTGCAGTAAACAGCAATCCACATCCTGTTCGAGTCTTGCCTCGCCCCCTGCGGCGCCGCCAGCGGTTGGCGCAGTTGCACCGGCCATGCCAGCGACACTCTGCGATAAGCGATGCGCGCCATGTCGGGATCCGGATCCGCGGTGCCGAAGCGTTGCTCCAGTGCGGTGACGATGCCGCTGTGCGCCAGGCTGCTATCGCCCGCGCGGTACGAGAGGAGGAAGTCGTAGTGCGTGTTGTGCGGCTCGCTGACGTAGACGCGCGCCACGCGGCGAGAGATGCGCGTCTGTTTTTGCGCTGCCGGTACATCGTCCTCGCCGCCCGCCAGCGCATGCAGCTTGCGCTCTACCTCCTCGAGCATGGAGATGGCCAGGTCGGGTTACCTGTTCGAAGGCGTCGCAGCCTTCCAGGAAGGATTCCGGCGGCGCATTGAAGAAGGGTGCCGGGATTACCAGTGCGTCGGCAGGCGCCGCGTGCCAGAGCGGCCGTCCGGCATGGTCGTGCAGGATCGCTCGCATGCCGCCGGCGCACTGCTCGCGCCGCCAGATGAAGGTCGTGCGCGCTTCGCCGTCGAACAGGTGGATTTCTCCATCGCACATGAGGAACGGTGTCAGCGGCGTGCCCGATTCGTTTTCGGGAATCCAGCCGTCGCTCGTAAGCGGTTCCAACGCATTCGGCGGCACCGGGACGAAGCGGCCGTCGCGGTGCGCGAAGCCCCACACTGGCTCGGCGGGCACCGCACCGGGACCCGGCGCAAAATCGGAGCTGCGCACGAGAGCGTAGCCGCTGTCGTCGAAGGGGCGTACCCAGCTCAGATTGACCGGGAACGTCAATGACCCGTCGGCGGTGATGAAGTTCCGGTCGCCGTTGAGCGCGACGCCGGCGTGCATCTCTTCCGATACGAACCTGCCGGTGATGACCTTGAACCCGTGCGCGTCGAGGTAGCCCTCGGCTTCGTCGTCCGAATCGCGGTCGCGGAAATAGGCGTAGCCGTTGTCGTTGAACGGGTAGATAAAGTTGAAGGACGCGGGCACGATCCACTCGCCGCTGGTATCGATCAGCCCCCATTCATCCTCGTCGGCGCTGGCCGGAGCGACGCCGCTGGCTGTAAATGGCCAGGCGCGGTAAAACTGCGCGTCGATCGCCCACCGCCCTTGCCGGTCGATGTAACCCCACGGCTGGTCTTCGTCCTGCTTTACCGCCGCCAGGCCAAGCGCATCGAACTCGCAAGCACCACAAAAACTGCCGTCGAAGGCAAACTGGCCGTGTTGGTCGATGTAGCGCCACTCGTCGTCCGTCACCTTGACCGCCGCCAGGCCGTTGGAAAACCCTTCCGCCTCCGCGTACTGCGCCGCGATGACGCGCTCGCCAATCAGATTGACGTAGCCCCACCGGCCGCCTTCGCAGAAACGCGCCAGGCCGTCGGCGCTGAAAGCGCGCGCGTGCTCCATGCCGGGACCGGCCAGCCACGCGCCGCCGGCGTCGATGTAGCCGGCCTGACCATCGAGCGTGTACGCCGCAGCGATCATGCCGCCCCGGCCATCGTTCGTAAAATGGCCGACCTGCAGTAACGGCGTGACCGGCGCGATGACGTGGCCATCGGCCACCAGCAGCAGTTCCGCATCGGCGCCATCATGATGGAAGTAGTTTCGGACGAGGAGGGGCGTTGTCGGCATCGGACAGGATTGTGATTATTTGTTAACAGTTGATTGTAACGCACGTCTTTTGCCGGTGTCACAGGCCGATGCCCGTCACGCGCCGTCAATACGGCGCCGACAAAATCATTTCCAGCGCTTTGCATCAGCGATATACTCCCCGCTTGCTTTTATCTTCTGGGGTATATCTTGTTGAAATCCATCGCCTTACCCGTCGCCCTGCTTGGCGTATTTGCTACCGCAAATGCCGATGAAGGCCAGTGGCAGCCATACCAGCTTCCGCAACTGTCGTCGGAACTCAAACGCATCGGCATCACCATCCCCGCCGAGAAGCTGGCCGACCTGTCCAAGCACCCCATGAGCGCCATCGTGTCGCTGGGCGGCTGCTCGGCTTCGTTCGTGTCCGGCGATGGACTGGTGGTCACCAATCACCACTGCGCGTACGGCGCCATCCAGCGTAATTCGACTCCGGAAAAGAACTACATCGTCAATGGCTTCCTGGCCAAGACGCGCGACGCCGAACTGCCGGGCGGCCCGAATACGCTGGTGTATGTGACCGAAAAAGTCGAAAACGTCACCGACCGCGTGCTCAAGGGCCTGTCGCCGACCATGTCCGGGCGCGAGCGCAATGAAGAAGTCCAGAACCGCATCAAGGCGCTGACCGCCGAATGCGAAACCGACAAGGCATACCGCTGTTCGGTGCCGAGCTTTCACCGCGGCCTTGAGTACTACCGCATTCGCCAGTTGATGATCCGCGATGTGCGCCTGGTGTACGCGCCGTCCGACATGATCGGCAATTTTGGCGGCGACGTCGATAACTTCGAATGGCCGCGCCAGACCGGCGACTACTCCTTCCTGCGCGCCTACGTCGGCAAGGATGGCCGTCCGGCCGATCCGTCGCCAGATAATGTGCCGTACAAGTCGAAAGACTTCCTGGTGGTGTCGGCCGAAGGCCTGAAGAACGGCGATCCGATCCTGCTGGCCGGCTACCCGGGCCGCACCAGCCGCTACAAGCTGCCCTCGGAAATCCGCTTCGCGCGCGACGCCAACTTCCCGGTGCGCGTGGCCGAAATGCAGGCCGACCTGGCCGTCATCGCCGCCGCCACCAAGGGCAGCCCTGCCAACGACGTGCGCTACGCCAGCGTGGTCAAGGGCATCAACAACGTGCTCAAGAAAACCCAGGGCCTGCTCGACGGCTTTGCGCGCAAGGACATCGCCGCCATCAAGGACGTGCAGGACGCCGAGTTCCGCGCCTGGTTCAACAAGCCCGGTAACCAGAAAGAGGTGTCGCCGACCTTGCTGGCCGACCTGGACGCCGCCATCGCCGCCGATATGGCGCTGTCGGAACAGGAATTCGCCTGGTCGGTCGCCGGCAACAGCGATATGCTGAAAACGGCGCGCACGCTGTACCGCCTGGCGCTGGAAGGCGCCAAGCCCGATGCCAGGCGCGAAACCGGTTACCAGGAACGCGACCTGTCGTTCATCAAGGCGCGCCTGACCCGCCTTGAGCAGTCGTATGTCGGCAGCGTGGACGAGGCGCGCTTTGCCGCCGGCCTGCAGCGCTACCAGAAGCTGGCTGCGAAGATGCATCCGCAAGGCCTGGACGCCTTGCTGCCGGCGCCGGGTGCCATCGGCGCGCTGTACAAACAGTCGGAACTGGGCGAAACTGCCAAGCGCCTTGGCTGGATCGGCAAGGATGCGGCGGCGTTTGCCAAGTCGGACGACGCCTTCATCAAGCTGGCCGTCAAGCTGCATGACGTGACCATGGCGCTGGAAAACCGCCGCAAGGAAATCGACGGCAACCTCGAACGCATCATCCCGCAGTACATGTCGGCCGTGATCGCGTGGAAGAAGTCGCAAGGCAAACCGGTCTACGCCGATGCCAATTCGACCCTGCGCGTGACCTTCGGCACGGTGGCGCCTTACTCGCCGCGCGATGGCATCGTCAAGGGCCCGTTTACCACGGTCGAAGGCATCGTCGAGAAGCACACCGCGGCCGAGCCGTTCAACGCACCGAAGCCGCTGCTCGACGCGGTCAAGGCAAAGCGCTATGGCGTGTTCAAGGACCCTGTGCTGAACACGGTGCCGGTCAACTTCCTGTCCAGCGCCGATACCACGGGCGGCAATTCCGGTTCGGCGGTGATGAACAAGCGCGGCGAACTGGTTGGTCTGAACTTCGATTCGACCTATGAATCGGTGACCAAGGACTGGTACTTCGACAGCGACATCACGCGCGCCATTCACGTGGACATCCGCTACATGCTGTGGGTGATGAAGGAAGTCGACCATGCCGACAACCTGCTCAAGGAAATGACCATCAAGTACCCGCGCAAGTAAGCCAGGTAAATCCGGGGCAGGGACGCCGTCCCCGCCTTTTGGAAAGCGGCGCATACGCTACAATTGCGCCACTTTCCGCCACTCCCTCCGTATGAACGATTCCTTTGTCCTGCTTGGCCTGGCCACCACACCGCTCGAACTGACGGCGCTGGTCCTGTCGGTCATCACCGTTGTACTCAATATTCGCCAGACTCACTGGGCGTGGCTGTTCGCGATCGCCTCGTCGGCGGTCTACGGCATCGTCTTCCTTAACGCGCGCCTGTATGGCGACATGGGTTTGCAGGGCGTGTTCATCGCCGTGTCGGTATGGGGCTGGTATCAGTGGCTGTATGGTGGCGAGCAGCATGCGCCGCTCACGGCCACGTGCTCTAGCCGTGCCGGCTGGATCGGCGGCATCGTCGGCTGGCTGCTGCTGTTCGCGGCGATCGGCTATGCGCTGCGCAGATTCACCGACACCGATGTACCGCATATCGACGGCTTTTTGACGGCGGGCAGCCTGCTTGGCCAGTTGCTCTTGTCGCGCAAGAAGGTCGAAAACTGGATCGTGTGGATCGTGGTCGATGTGCTGTATGTGGGCCTGTACATCCATAAGGACCTGCATGCCACAGCGGCGCTGTATGCGGCCTTCGTGGTGATGGCGGTGTTCGGATGGCGCGCCTGGGCACGCGTCGCGGGCGGCAAGCCATGATGCCGGTTTTGCGGGTCGCCATCCTGGGGGCGGAATCGTCGGGGAAGTCGACCCTGGCGGCGGCGCTGGCAGCGCATTTCGGCACTGTGTGGGTGCCGGAGTATCTGCGCGAGTTTGTCGATACCACGGGCCGCGTGCCACGCGAGGAAGACCAATGCGAGATCGCACTGACGCAGATGGCGCGCGAAGACGCGGCGGCGCGCGAGGCTACACGGTTCCTGTTTTGCGACACCACGCCGCTGATGACGGCCATTTACAGCCGCTGGTACTGGAACAGGGTCGATGCGCAGTTGTCGGTGCTGGAGCAGCGCCATGACTATGCGCTGACATTCGTGACGGCGCCTGACGGGCCGTGGGAGGCGGATGGGTTGCAGCGCGAATCGGAGGCGGTGCGCCAGACGATTCATGAGCAGGTGGTGCAGATGCTCGATGAGCGCGGGATCGGGTATGCGCTGGTAACAGGCACTCTGGAGGATCGAATGACGCAGGCAGTACGCTTGCTTGCTAACCGGCGGGCCGTCGTCCTTGCCAGGAACGACGGCCTGTGGGGCGGTGCTTAGAAGTCGAACTGCGCCGACACCCGTATCGTGCGCGGAGCACCCGGCAGCAGATAGCCACCCAGCTCCTGCGTCACATCGCGCCAGTAGAACTTGTCGGCCACGTTGTCCACCGTCGCGCGCACTGTCGTTGATACACCCGCGATGCGGGTTGCGTACGCGCCGCCCAGATTGAACACGCTGTACCCCGGCACCAGCGTCTTGTTCTCGATATCGAACGCTTTCTTGCCGGTGTATTGCCACATCCCGTTCACCTTCAGGCCGGGCAGCGCCGGCACCGCGTATTCCAGCACGGCCGCCGTCTTGAACTTCGGTACATTGGTCACACGCTTGCCGTCCAGCGAGGCGGTGCCGGTGCCTTCCTGCTGCGTATCGAGCGCCATCAGCGAGAGGCTGTATTTCAGGTCCTTGCCAGCCTTGCCCTGCGCAGCCAGTTCCAGTCCATTGTGCTTTTGTTCGCCGCTGCGAACAAACGTATTGGCCGCGTTGGTATATTCCAGCCCCTTGACGATGCTGAACACCGACGCCGACATGCTGAGCGCATCATTGACCATGGCCTTGACGCCAAACTCCACCTGCTTTGAGCGGCTTGGCGCGAGCGAGGCGAATTCGTTGGCGGTGCGCTTGGGCGCCACGCCGCCGTGCTCCATGCCATGCGCCAGCGAGCCGTACACCGTCCAGTCGGGCGTCGGGTTGTACACCAGGGCGACGTTCGGCAGCAGGAAGGTGGTGTCGGTGGTCGCATTGCGCTTGATGCCGACGTAGCGCAAGCCGGTGTGCAGCTTGAACTGCGCGCCCAGCGACAGGATGTCCTGCACCACGAAGCCGCGTTCATGGTCGTTGCGGCGCTCGGTCAGCGGGCCGGTGACGCGGCTGGCGTCGACCGGTGGCACCACCAGGTTGTTGTAGATATTACTGAAGCCGACGTAGTCGTACACATACTCGCCCGCCTTGTCGCTGCGTTCGAGGTAGGTCGCGCCCAAGGTCAGCTCGTGGCCGATGGCGCCGGTGGCGAACTTACCCTGCAACAGGGCCTGCGCGCCGAGCGGCGACTTGCGCTCGCCCACGCTCTGGTAATCGTAGACGTCGTAGTCGCCGTTCGAGCAGTAGCCCGGGTAGAAACCATCGCCCTCGTTGCCGCAGCCGTAAGGGAAAGCGGTAAAGTCGTCGCGCTTGAATTCGTGCTTGTTGGCGCTGACCGTGGTGCGCCAGGCGTCGTTGATCTGGTATTCGAAGCGCAGGCCGATATTGCTGCTGCGCGTGTCGACCGGCTTGGTCCACGGCTGGTTGTTGAGCAGCGTCTTGGCCGAGATGTTGGTCGGCAGCGCGACACCGCGAATGAGCTGATAGCCCGGCGCCGTGATCTGCGATTTCTTCTGGTAGTCCATGTCGAGCTGCAGCAGCGCCTGCGGCGAGATCTGCCAGTCGAACGCGCCCGAGACGAACGAGCGCTCGCCATCGGCGCCCTTGACGTAGGAACGCAGGCGTTCACCGGCGGCGTTGACGCGGTAGCCGAAGCGCTTGTCCTCGAAGCGGCCGCCCAGGTCGACCGCGCCGTACACGGTGCCGCGCTCGCGCGCTTCCACGGTGACCGAGCGCAGTGGCGCGGCGGTCGGGCGCTTGAGCGCGTAGTTGACGATGCCGCCGGGAGCGGTCACGCCGGCCTGCAGGCCCGACAAACCCTTGAGGATTTCGATGCGCTCCTTGTTTTCGAGCGGGATCTGGGTGTCGCCCGAGATGGCGATGCCGTCCTTGCGGTAGCTGGCGCCGTTATCGAGCATGAAGCCGCGGATCGAGAATTGTTCGGCGTAGCCGATGGCGTTGTACGAGTCGCTGACGCTGGCGTCGAACTTCATGGCGTCGGTGCTGTTGCGGATGCTGTAGTCCTGCATCTGCTCGCGCCCGATGGACACCACCGTGGCCGGCGTGTACAGCAGGGGCGTGTCGGAAAAGCCGGCCACGCCGGCGCGGTCGGCGGCGACCTGTTTGGCGCCGGTGACGACGACTTCAGGCATCGATTGCGACGTGCTTTGCGCGTGGGCGGAAAAGGCGAACGCCTGGACGATGGCCAGGGCGATGACGGACTGCTTGAATTTTGGCGATGACATAGTGTGCTCGTATTACGCGCCGGCGTGCGGGGCGTTGCTTGAAAAAGCCGGAGCCAACGGGGGGAGCAAACAAAGGAGGGAACTACTTTGCGCTTTCCTTCGCTGGCATTATCCAGATCAGGTACGGAGGGTATCTCTCACCCGGAAAATAAATTCCAGGACCCCTAGCGAAAGTCGATTTTATCACAGCTGGCTGAGAGCCTATCTCAGTAGATCGGAGTCGCTGCTGGCGCGCCTGCAAGCGGGGCCTGCGTTGTTCGTCGTTGCATGGCTAGCCATGCGGCCTCCTCGCGCCTTGCCCGCGCTTGTCAGGCATCGCCACCAGCTTCCCCCGATCCACTGAGATAGGCTCTGGGCACAAAAGGCCCGCGCCAGCCGTATCGGGTGCAACTACAGTGCGGCTTACAGGCTCATTTCAAGTACTTTGCGGCTGACCTCGAGTGTGACGTCGCGCTGCTCGCCGAGTTTGCCCATGCGGTGCGCCTCTAGCGCCGCCAGCACGCCGTCGACGTCCCTGGCGCCCAGACCGTAGTCGCCCAGGCGGGTCTTGACGCCCATCTGCTCGAAGAATTCTTCGGTGCGGGTGATGGCCGCCTCGATGCGGGTGTCCTCATCGCCGCCGGACAGGTTCCATACGCGTTCGGCGAATTGCAGCAGCTTGGCGCGCTTGGCATCCTTGCGCACGCGCAGCATGCTTGGCAGGACGATGGCCAGCGTTTGCGCGTGATCGAGATTATGCAGCGCGGTCAGCTCATGGCCAATCATGTGCGTGGCCCAGTCCTGCGGCACGCCGGCGCCGATCAGGCCATTCAAGGCCAGGGTGGCAGTCCACATGATGTTGGCGCGTACGTCGTAATCGTCCGGGTTGGCCAGCGCCTGCGGGCCTTCTTCGATCAGCGTGAGCAGCAGGCCTTCGGCGAAGCGGTCCTGCACCTTGGCGCCCACCGGGTAGGTCATGTACTGTTCCATCACGTGCGCAAAGGCGTCCACCACGCCGTTGCCGACCTGGCGCGTGGGCAGCGAATAGGTTTTGCTAGGATCGAGCACGGCGAAGGCGGGGAAGCATTTGCGGCTCATGAACGAGTACTTCTCGTGCGTCGATTTGCGGGTGACGACGCCGCCGCTGTTCATCTCGGAGCCGGTGGCGGGCAGGGTCAGCACCGCACCGAACGGCAGGGCGGCGCTAATGTTCGATCCGCGCTTTTCCAGGATGGTCCACGGGTCGGTGTCGAGCAGGGCGCCGGCGGCGATGAACTTGGTGCCGTCGATGACCGAGCCGCCGCCCACGGCGAGCAGGAAGTCGATCTTCTCGGCCTTGACCTGGGCAATGGCGCGCATCAGCGTTTCGTAGCTGGGATTCGGTTCGATGCCGGCGAATTCGGTGACGGTAAAGCCGGCCAGTGCGGCCATGACCTCGTCGTAGACGCCGTTTTGTTTGATGCTGCCGCCGCCGTAGACCAGCAGCACGCGCGCGGACGCGGGAATGTGTTTGGAAATCGCGGCGATCTGGCCCTGGCCGAACAGGATCTGGGTCGGATTGTAGAAGTCGAAGTTAAGCAAAATGGATCCTCGTGTTGGCTCGATTGATGTACGATTATCGCTCAAGCGCGCGATTCTTGCGGCGGGCGGCTTAAAACGCGGCGTATCCGGACGCGCTACTTTTCCGCCTCGGCTTTCAGGTTGGCCAGCCCCTTCTCGAAATCCCTGCCGATGATGCGGTCCATGCTCATGAAGACGCTCATGACTTTCGAGACGAAGGGCATCGGGCCGGACATGGTCCAGGTCACCTGCGTTTGCCCGTCCTTGGGCGCGAGCGTGAATTCGGTCATGTTGGACGCCTCGAACGGCTTGATGAAATCGAGCTTGATCACGACTTTGGACGGCGGCGTGAATTCGGTGATTTCCATTTTGCCGGCGCCGACGTCGTCATTGCCGGTCCAGGCGTACAGCGCGCCTTTGCCGCTCGGCGCGCCGCTGTGGACGCGCTGCATGCCTGGGTCGAGCCGTTCCCACGGCGACCAGCTCTGCCATTGGTGGAAATCGCCGAGCAGGCCCAGGATTTTCTCCGGCGGCGCCTTGATGGCCACCGAACGGGTCACGGAAAACGTGTCCGGCTGCATCGCCGCCATGCCCAGAATGCCAATGAACAAGAACACGAGCACCAGTGCGATCCGTCTGATCATGTGCGTTCCCCTTATATATATGTCGGAGCAGCCGCTGTCGGATTGGCAGCATTGGCAGATTAGCACGGCGTGCGCGGCCCGTTCAAGCGGATCGGCGATAATCGCCGGACAACCGGTCCATGCCTGGGAGGCGCGATGACGTACGAACTTTACTATTGGCCAACGATCCAGGGACGCGGCGAATTCGTTCGCCTGGCGCTGGAGGAAGCGGGCGCGGCGTATGTGGACATCGGCCGCCAGAAGAACGGCGCCGGCAAGGTCGCGGCCGAGCTGGCCACGCAGGCGACCCCGGCGTTCGCGCCGCCGTTTCTCAAGGCCGGCGCGCTGACCATCGGGCAGACGGCGAATATCTTGCTGTATCTGGGTGCGCGCCACGGCCTGGCGCCACGCGCGGAGGCGGGGCGCTTGTGGACCCACCAGTTGCAGCTGACCATTGCCGACCTCGTCAACGAAGCGCACGACACGCACCATCCGGTGGGGGTGTCGCTGTACTACGAAGACCAGAAAAAGGAAGCCAAACGGCGCGCCGCCGACTTTTTGGGGAACCGGGTGCCGAAGTTCTTGTCTTACTTTGAGGGCGTGCTGCAGCAGCCCAAGCGCCGCGGTGGCTTTTTGGCAGGTACGCGCCTGTCGTATGCGGATTTGTCGATGTTCCAGGTGATGGAGGGTTTGCGCTATGCGTTTCCCAAGGCGATGAAGCGGCTGGAAGGCGACTATCCGGCGCTGGTGGCCTTGCACGATCAGGTGGCGCAGCGGCCGAATATTGCCGCCTACCTGGCGTCGAAGCGCAGGATTGCGTTTAACGAAGACGGGATTTTCCGGCATTATCCGGAGCTGGACCGCTGACCGCTTGCCACTGACTGCGGCCGGCTGGCTGGGTGGCTATGGCTGCGACTGCGCTCGGTCATCCAGGCATGCTGTGAACACGTGCTGCCCGCTTGAACAGACGCGCAGCACGGTGGTGTTGCGCTTAGTGCGCCCCGACGGCCCGGCTTGTGCCCGCCACATGCACCAGTCCGTCACGACGGTCGAGCCAGCCTGCCAGCGTGGTCAGTCCCAGCGCGCCGACCACGACAATGGCCCCGATCCATGGCGTGGCCATCAGGCCCATGTGCGCCACGATCAGGCCGCCGCCCCAGGCGCCGAGTGCGATGCCGACGTTGAATGCGGCAATATTCAGGCCCGATGCCACGTCGACCGCCTGCGGCGCGTCGCGTTCGGCGCGCTGCACTACGTAGACCTGCAATCCCGGCACATTTCCGAACGCCACCGCACCCCACAGCAGCACCGTGCCCAGCGCCAGCCACATGTTCGATGCGGTGAAGGTCAGCAGCAACAAGACGGCCGCCAGCAGCGCAAAGACAATCTGCAAGGCCTTGATCGGACCTTTCTTGTCAGCCAGTTTGCCGCCCCAGATATTGCCGAAAGCAACCGACACGCCATACACCAGCATCACCAGGCTCACGCTCGACGCCGAAAAGCCGGATACTTCCTGCAAAATCGGCGCCAGATAGGTGAACGCGATAAACGTGCCGCCGTAGCCCAGGGTGGTCATGGCGTACACCAGCAGCAGGCGCGGTTTCCTGAGCACGGCCAGTTGCGTCAGCAGGCTCGCCGGTTTACTCATGGCGATGGTCGACGGCACCAGAATATAGCTGCCGATAAATGCAATCACCCCCAGCAGCGACACCGCCAGAAAGGTCGATTGCCAGCCGAAGCTCTGGCCGATCCAAGTTCCCAGCGGCACGCCGGTAACCAGGGCGACGGTCAGGCCGGTAAACATCAGGGCAATGGCGCTGGCGGCCTTTTCTTTGCTGACCAGGCTGGTGGCGATGGTGGAGCCGATTGAAAAGAAGACGCCGTGCGCAAGACCAGTGAGCACGCGCGCGGCCATCAGGGCATAGTAACCGGGTGCCATCCAGGCCACCAGGTTGCCGATGGTGAATAGTGCCATCAATCCCAGCAGCAATTGCTTGCGCGGCACGCGGCCGGTGAGGGCGGTCAGGACCGGCGCGCCGATGGCCACGCCGAGCGCGTACAGGCTCACCAGCAGGCCGGCCGAGGGAACAGACACGCCGAGGCTGGCGGCAATGGTGGGAATGAGGCCGACGATGACGAATTCGGTCGTCCCGATGGCGAAAGCGCTGAGTGTCAGCGCCCAGAGTGCGAGTGGCATGGATTCTCCAGTTGAGGCGGTGTGCGATGCCATGCAGTCTGCGCGCAATGACCGGGAAGAAAAATGCCCCGCAGCACACTATACTTTTGACTCGGAGTCACTAATCAGGATGGCGAGCGCGGCTTCCCGGTACAATCGCCTTTTGACTGGGGAGAAAGACATGATCGACGTCGACGCGCTCAGGGCGTTTGCCGCAGTCATCGATACCGGGTCATTTTCGGCCGCTGCCGAGCGGCTCGGGCAAACGCCGTCCGGCATCAGCCGCGCCATTGCCCGGCTCGAATCCCAGCTGGGCATCACCCTGATGCACCGCACCACGCGGCGCCAGGACCTGACCGAAGAGGGCGACTGGCTGCTCGGCCGCGCGCGCAAGATCCTGGCGGAGCTGGAAGACACCGAAGCACAAGTAGCGGCGCGCCGCTCGCAGCCGTCCGGCCTGGTGCGCGTCAACGCCGCCACGCCCGCGCTCGATCATCTGGTGGCGCCGCTGGTGCCGGCCTTTCTCGACGCTTACCCGCTGATCCGGCTCGAACTGGCCAGCGGCGAAACCCTGGTCGACCTGATCGAAGAGCGCGCCGATGTGGCGATTCGCATCGGCCAGCTGGCCGATTCCAGCCTCAATGCGCGCCGCCTCGGGAGCAGTGCGCTGCGGCTGTTGGCGGCCCCATCCTACCAGGCGCGCCACGGCACACCGGCCACGGTGCGGGAACTGGCGGCGCACCGCCTGCTCGGCTTCAGCGCGCCGGTCTCGCTCAATACGTGGCCGCTGGCGGACGAGGCCGTTGGCCCGGATAGCGAAGGGGTGGCGGTGACGCCGGCGGTGCTGGCCTCCAGCGGCGAAACCCTGCGCCACCTGGTGCTGGCGGGGGCGGGCATTGCCTGCCTGGCGGATTTTTTGACGCGCACCGATGTCGAGGCGGGCAGGCTGGTGCCGGTGCTCGATTCGCTGACCCTGCCATGGTCGCAGCCGGTGTGGGCCGTGTTCTACAAGCAGGGCGCGCTGGCGCCGCGCGTGGCGGCGCTGGTCGATTTCCTGGCGGAGCGGCTCGGCGCGACGGTGCTCACGCGCTGAGCCTGCCCGCGCGGGCGTGATGCGGCGCTCGGGCGTGTGTTACAGGCTGATGGTGATCTTGCGCGGAGCCTGATACATTTCCTGGGTCATCAGATCGACGCCGCAGGGAAGCGCTTCAATCCAGTCGAGGAAGCGGCCGATCATCTCGCGGCCCTTGAACGGCGCGCCGTGCTGCGGCACCATCCATTCCGGATCGAGTTTACGCACCATCTCGACCCAGTAGCGACAGACTTTGTTCGACACCATGTAGCGCGCGTGAAAGCCGCGCATGTAGGGCAGGTGCTTGTCGAAATCCTGCACCGGGTCCATTGCCAGCCCGTCCGGCAGCATCGACGCCCCCATGTCCCCCGAGAATAAAATGCGGCTGACCGGATCGTAGAACTGGAAGTTGCCTTCCGCATGCAGAAAGTGGGCCGGAAGAATCTGGAATTCGGTCTCGCCCAAGGGCAAAAGGCTGCCTTCGTCCGGAATCGCGATGATGCGTCCCTCGGTTTTGCCCTGCGCGCAAAAGTGCGGCACGAAGCGCGACCAGATCGACGAGATCAGCAGCTTGGTCTCGGATCCTGCCAGCCAGCGCGGCAGCGAAGCGATGATATCGGGGTCGGCGTGGGACGCGAAGACATAGCGAAGCTGTTTTGGTGGAAAGTACTTACTCATTTCCATGTACAGATCGTTGTAGGTCAGCACCCCGCCCGGGTCGAGCAGGATGCCGGTGCCATCCTGGACAATCAAAAACTGGTTTGACTGGACCGAGGCCTCGCCTTCGTCGACCAGATCGGAGAACATCAGGCAGATGTGCTTGCCATTATTGAACAGTTCGATCGCCATGATAACCCTACCTAGGAAAGGGTTTATTGTAGACCTCTAATTGGTCCTTGGCAATGTTTCCAATTCAAACTTACGAGTCGTGCAGCCCGCGATGCGGTTTTGCGGTAGGCTTATGCGAATGACATCAGGAGCAGCCGCATGAGCACAACTTATTCCCCGGCACAGCCGGAACGCAGCGAGATCGATGCCACGCCGGGCGTGCTGGTGCTGGACTTCGGCACCGACTGGTGCGGCCACTGCCGTGCGGCGGCGCCGCTGATCGAACAGGCGCTCGCCGCCGCGCCAGATGCGCGCCATATCAAGGTCGAGGATGGCAGCGGACGCAAGCTCGGCCGCTCGTTCAAGGTCAAGCTGTGGCCAACGGTCATCGTGATCAAGGATGGCAAGGAAGTCGCGCGCGTGGTCCGCCCGGATGAGGTGGCCGAGGTGCGCAAGGCGCTCGACGCCTAGCGCTGGCAACCAGTCCGTGCGCTGGCGCGAGGCCGCTTCGTTTGCGGGTCAGGCAGTCGCGCAATGTTGTTTTATGTGTTACGGTGGAGGGAAGGGGGCTGCTAAAAAATGCGGCATCCCGCTCCCACGAGGACATCATGATCTTTGCCGCCGATACCGAAGAATGTTCGCTGCTTGTCTTCCCAGACGCGCTGACGGCGTCAGTCTATTGCGACGCGGTCGATGTCGCGTCCAGCCTATGGCGTTTCTGGGATGATGAGGGCGCGCCGCTGATGCCGGCCTTCCTCGTGCCCAACGAGCGGCATTTGTTCACCACCACCACGGGCGTGTACAGCCTGGTTCCGGTGAACGAGGGACATTACGAATTTTTGTGGGATGCGCTACGGCATATTCGCCAGGTGATCGGTGAACTGCCGTTTACCGATGTGCGCGCCGTGCGCGACTATCTGGTCATGCAATGCGGCGGACAGGCTTCTCCGGCCTGAAGCAGGCCTCGCAAGCTGCCGCCGCCGCGCAGGGGGCGTCGCCTCCCGCGCGCAACATTCATTACTGGCGATTCGGATTATTCGGGCGCTCATCGCGACGATTCGGTACGCCATCGCCGTCATTGTCGCGCTGGCCACGTGCCCAGTTACCGCGCTGCATTTCCCAGCGTCCATCACGTTCCTGCCAGGCCGGCGCGGTGTAATGGTAGCCCTTGCGGTCGCGAATCCACGCGCCACGCACCCACACGTGGTGGTTGTTGCGCCAGTCCCAATGTCCCGGTGCCCAGACGTAACCGCGGCGTGGCGGCGGTGTGCGTTCGGCACGCGGTTCCGGCGGTGCTTCGCGCACGATGATCACCGCCGAGATGGCGGGAGCGGCGACGCTGCCGAGCGAGCCGGCGATCAGGGCGGCAATTAACAGTTTCTTCATCATCTTCTTCTCCTGGTATCGAATAGTGTCTGACCTTTATACAGCTTGCATAAGTGCATGTATGTGCGAATTCGCTCATAGCGTTGCTATTGCAAAACGTTGACATTTGCGTGGCCCGCGCCTATCGTCATCGCCACCGACACCACACGAGAGCGAGCTCCATGATCCTGCGCACCACTGCCATCGTCCTGGCCGGCCTGCTGGCGCTGCCCGGCCACGCCGCTCCCGCCAGCGACGCGCGCGACGCTTTTTTCGCCAACCTCGGCAAACTGTGCGGCGCCGTCTACGAAGGTGCTTCCGTGGCGCCCGACGACGGCGGTGAAGCTTTCGCCGGCAAGAAGCTGGTGGCCACCGTCAGCGCCTGCAGCGCCAGCGAGATCCGGATTCCCTTCGTCGTCGGCGAGGATGCCTCGCGCACCTGGATCGTCACCCGCACGCCGGCCGGCCTGACCCTGCAGCACGACCACCGCCACGCCGACGGCTCGCCCGACGAGCAAACCATGTACGGCGGCGCCGCCGGCAGCGACGGCAGCGCCATCGCCCAGCGCTTTCGCGCCGACGCCTACACCGCCCGTCTGATTCCCGCCGCCGCCGCCAACGTCTGGACGCTCTCGGTCTCGCCGGACGGACGCAAACTCAGTTACGTGCTCGAGCGCGACGGCAAGCCGCGCTTTCGGGCCGAACTGCTGCAAACGCGCGTGCCCAACCGATGACCGCGCCGCAGTTCGAGGTGGTCGTCATCGGCAGCGGCTTCGGTGGCCTGTGCGCCGCCGTCAAGCTGAAACAGGCCGGCATCGACAATTTTGTGATCCTCGAAAAAGACGCGCAGTTCGGCGGCACCTGGCAAGTCAATACCTATCCCGGCTGCGCGGTCGACATTCCCAGCCACGTGTATTCGTTTTCGTTCGCGCCCAACCCGGACTGGACGCGCCGCCTGGCTAGCCAGTCCGAACTGCTCGACTACACGCGCGCCATCGTGCGCGACTTCGGCCTTGAACCGCACCTGCGCCTTGGCGTCGCCTATGAAGGCGCGCAGTTCGAGGAGGAGGGCGGCTACTGGCAGGTTCGCACCAGCGCCGGGCCATTGAGCGCCAAGTGCGTGGTCTCGGCCCTGGGCGCGATGAACCGCGCGGCCATTCCGGCCTTGCCCGGCATCGACGCATTTACCGGCACGGCGTTTCATTCGAGCCGCTGGAAGCACGATGTGGACCTGCGCGGCAAGCGCGTGGCGGTGATCGGCAACGGCGCCAGCGCGATCCAGTTCATCCCGCGCATTGCCCCCACCGTCGCGCAGCTCGATGTGTACCAGCGCACCGCGCAGTGGATCGTGCCGCGCCACGACCGCGCCATCGGCCCGCGCGAACGCTCGCTGCTGGCGAGGATCGCGCCGATGCGTCTCTTGTACCGCGCCTTCAACTACACCCTGTATGAAATCAACGCGCCGCTGTACGTTTTTTTTCCGCGCCTGTTCCGCCTGGCGCAGGCGGTCGGCCTGCGCCACCTGCACCGCCAGGTGGCCGATCCGCAGCTGCGGCGCCAGCTCACGCCCGACTACACCATGGGCTGCAAGCGGGTGCTGGTCATGAGCGACTACTATCCGGCGCTCACGCGCCCGAATGTCAGCCTGGTCACCAGCGCGGTGGCGCAGGTGCGCGCCAACAGCATCGTTTGCGCCGACGGCAGTGAGCGGGCGGCCGATGTGCTGATCTACGCGACCGGCTTTCATGTGGGGCACGCACTGGCGTCCATCGAGGTGCGCGGGCGCGGCGCCAGGCGTCTGTTCGAGCATGACCAGGACTGCTACAAGGGCTGCGCCGTGGCCGGCTTTCCGAACTACTTTACCGTCACCGGGCCGAATAGCGGGCTTGGGCACAATTCGATGATCTACATGATCGAGTCGAGCGTCAATTACGTGGTCGAAGCGATCAAGGCGATCCGCGCGCAGGGCCTGCACTCGGTCGAGGTCAAGGCCGAGGTACAGCGCGACTTCGTGGCAAAGGTGCAGCGCAAGCTGCGCGGCACCATCTGGAACAGCGGCTGCAAAAGCTGGTACCTCGATGGGCGCGGGCGCAATTACGCGGCCTGGCCGGGCTTTACCTTTACCTATCGCTGGGCCACGCGCCGTTTCGACATCGGCAACTACCTGGTGCGCACCTGATGGCCGCGCCCGAGTTCGAAGTCATCGTCATCGGCAGCGGCTTCGGCGGCCTGTGCGCCGGCGTGCGGCTCAAGCAGGCCGGCATCGACAACTTTGTCATTCTCGAAAAGGACAAGGACTTTGGCGGCACCTGGTGGGTCAACACCTATCCCGGCTGCGCGGTCGACATTCCCAGCCATCTGTATTCGTTCTCGTTCGCGCCCAATGCGCGCTGGACGCGCCGCTTCGCGGGGCAGGACGAACTGCTGGCCTATACCCGCTCGGTGGTGCGCGACTTCGGCCTGGCGCCGCACCTGCGCCTGGGCACCGCCTTCGAAGGCGCGCAGTTCGACGAGGAGGGCGGCTACTGGCTGGTGCGCACCAGCGCCGGCGAGATGAGCACCCGGTCGGTCATCAGCGCGCCCGGCGCCCTGAGCCGCGCATCCATTCCGGCCTTGCCGGGACTGGCCGACTTTGCCGGCCCGGCCTTTCACTCGAGCCGCTGGGACCACGCGGTCGACCTGCGCGGCAAGCGCGTGGCCGTCATTGGCAACGGCGCCAGCGCGATCCAGTTCATTGCGCACATCGCGCCGCAGGTGGCGCAGCTCGATGTCTATCAGCGCACGCCGCAATGGATCATGCCGCGACCGGAGCGCATGATCGGCCCGCGCGAGCGTTCGCTGCTGGCGCGCGCGGCGCCGCTGCGGCTCGCTTACCGCGCATTGAACTACCTCCTGTACGAATCGCGCGCGCCGCTGTTCCTGTACACCCCGCGCCTGCTGGCGCTGCCCCAGTGGGTGGCGCGGCGGCACCTGGCGCGCCAGGTTGCCGACCCGCTGCTGCGGCGCCAGCTCACGCCCGACTACAAGATGGGTTGCAAGCGGGTGCTGATGGCGAACGATTTTTATCCGGCCCTGATGCGCCCCAATGTCAGGCTGATTACGGACAGCATCAGCCAGGTAAGTGCCAACGGCATCGCCACCACCGGCGGCGCCGAACGGGCGGCCGACGTGATCATTTTCGCTACCGGTTTCGAGGTCGAAAGGGTGCTCAACGCCGTCGATGTGCGCGGCCGCGCCGGCAAGCGCATGTTCGCCGACAGCCTGGAAGCCTACAAGGGCTGCACGGTGGCCGGCTTCCCGAATTACTTCACGATCGTCGGGCCGAATACGGGCCTGGGCCACAGTTCGATGATCTACATGATCGAGGCCGGCGTGAACTACGCGGTCGACGCCATCCAGATAATCCGCGCGCGCAAGCTGCTCTCGGTCGAGGTGAAGGAAGAGGTGCAGCGCGCCTGGAACGAGCGCATGCAGCGCAAGCTGCGCGGCGGGGTGTGGAGCAGCGGCTGCAAGAACTGGTACCTCGATGGCAAGGGCCGCAATTACGCCATCTGGCCGGGTTTCACCTTTGCCTACCGCTGGGCCACGCGCCGCTTTGACATCGGCAACTACGTCTTGCGCACCTGAGTTTGCTGGTGTTTGTAGTGCTCAACCGCCTTCATTCGACTAAATGTCGCGCTATAGCTACATCGAAACACAAAGAATCGGTCACGGCAGAAATTAATTAAATAACAATTTTATCCCCGGTAGAATCAGCGCAAGCCGGGCTCGTCCAGTAAAGACAGCGCAGCGAATAGACGTGTCATTCATGTTCATGCAGCTATCTCAACTGGAGTAAAACATGCTTAATAACACTTTTAGATTCCCTGCGCCGAGTGCGATCACATGGTCGAAGCTGATCGCATTGATGGGGGCCGTGCTGCTGCTGTTCTCCATGGCGCCTGTCTTCGCGGCCGAGGTCGATAAAGGATCAACCGTTGTTGGTGGAAGTTCCATCAAGATGGGGGAATATCTCAGTTCACCTAAAGGAGATTTTTACCTGCTCACGCAGGCCGACGGAAATTTCTGCGTTTACCATGAAGTTGACGGTAGCTATATCTGGTGCACGCGTTCGTCAGCGGCGCCCGCCGGAACCTATGCCACCAATGTGCAGACCGACGGCAATCTGTGTACCTACAGGACCGACGGTTATGTTGCGTGGTGCCTGTCGAACCATGCGCGCGGCGACGGGCCATTTTTCCTCGCCTTGCAAGATGACGCCAATGTCTGCATGTACAAAGGCGTTCCTGGCCAGATTACCGGCACGGTGTGGTGCTCAATGGTCACTGCGCAGGCGCGTGCCCATGGTCCCGTCGTCCGTTACGGCCAGCTTTATCATGTGCAGAACGGCTACGGGAACTGGGGTGGAGGCTATCTGGATGTGCGCGACAGCGGTTGCAATGGGAATACTTTATGTGTTTCCACGTCGGCCTCGGATCATCGCGACGGATCGACCGGTACCTGGATGATTGTCTCGGCGCAGTCCAAGATGGCCGGTGAGCAAGTCAGGCCGGGAGATAAAGTCTATTTGAAAAGCCAATATCCGCTGGCAAATGACGACATGCCGCCTTATCGCCTTTTCGGCGGTTATCTTGACGTGCGCGGCATTGGCTGCCAGGGGAATATGTTCTGCGTATCGGCCTCGCTGACCAAAAATACCGGCATCGATTCCAGTATCTGGACAGTGGAAGCGCCGCGCCACCGTGTTTATTCGGGCCAGGGGATTCATTTGCTGAATAACTTTGCACCGTACGGCTATTTTTCGTATCTGGATACCCGGGACGCGGGGTGCCAGCGAAATCTGTTCTGCGTGTCGGCAAGCACTACCCGCGACCGCGACGGCAAGAGCGGCACCTGGCGCTTTTTGGAAAGCAATTAGCTCGCCAGCGGCATCACCAGCGCGATGCGCAGGCCGCCGCCTTCGCGGTTGCTGACCTGGAGTTCGGCGTTGTGGCGCAAGACCACCCGTTCCACGATCGCCAGCCCCAGGCCGGCGCCGTTGGCCTGGCCGCGCGCGCTGTCCATGCGCGTAAAGGGCTTGAGCAGCAGTTCGATATGATCGTCCGGCACGCCCTGGCCGTGGTCCTGCACTTCGATCACCGCGCGCTTGCCCAGGCCATGCGGCTTGATGCGGCACGAGATATCGAGTTCGGTAAAGTCGCTGCCGGGCGTCTTGCCGTAGCGGCGCGCGTTCTCCACCAGGTTGTTGAAGACGCGCCGCAGGTCGGTGGCGTTGCCCAGCACGTGCACGCCTTCTTCGATGTGGGTGGTCACGTGGATGTCGAGCATGCGCTCCGCCTCGCGCGCGGCGTCTTTCAGCAGTTCGCCGATGTCGACCGGTACGAACGTGGCTGCCTCGGTCGGCTTGGCGTAGTCGAGGAACTGGCCGATGATGGCGTCCATCTGGCCGATATCGGACTGCAAGCCTTCGCGCGCTTCGTTACTGAGCTTGGCCATTTCGAGTTCGAGCTGCATGCGCGTGAGCGGGGTGCGCAGGTCGTGCGAAATGCCGGCCAAAATCACGGCGCGGTCCGATTCGACCTGCTGCAAGTCTTCCACCATCTGGTTGAAGCTGCGATTGGCTTCGATGATCTCTTTCGAGCCTTTTTCGGGCAGGCGGTCCGGCTTCTTGCCCTGGGCGATGGCGCGCGCGGCGGCCGTCAGGCGCGCCAGCGGCAGGTTGACCAGGCTCGAAATGAGTGCCGCGCCCACCACCGACAAGGCGCCCACCACCGTGGCCCAGCCGAGCCACTGCACGCCGGTCAGGCCTTCGAGGCGTTCGCGTTCGAGCATCAGCCAGTAGCTGTCGTCGTCGATCTTGAAACTGATCCAGAAGCCGGCGGTGCCGTTCACGCGGCTCGAAAAACGCGTGTCGGCGCCCAGCTTGGATTTGATGATGGCTTCGATTTCCGGCATCAGGGCGCTGTCCGGCGGCGGGTCGACCGCATCGGAACTTTCGAGCGTGAAGATCCGGATGCCCTCGTTGCTGACCAGTTCGAACAGCAGTTCGCGCCGCAGTTCGGGCGCGGAGTGGGTCAGGGCGGCTTTGGTGATGGTCACGACCGAGATGACCAGGTCGGCCGTCTGTTCGACCTGCGGGCCGCGCTGCACGGCGCTGATCATCCCGATCCACGAGGCCATGGAGACCGTGGTCAGGATGCTGAGCAGGAGGAAGGTGCGCCAGAACAGGCCGCTCCTGAGCCAGCTCATGCGCGTGCTGTGCGGCGTGGTCGAATCGCGTGCAAACACTACCTTGGCTGGCCTTCAGGAATGAACACATAGCCCAGGCCCCACACGGTCTGGATGTACAGCGGGGACGAGGGATCGGGTTCGATCAGCTTGCGCAGGCGCGAAATCTGCACGTCCAGGCTGCGGTCGAACACTTCGTATTCGCGCCCGCGCGCCAGTTCCATGAGTTTCTCGCGCGAGAGCGGCTGGCGCGCATGGCGCGCAAACACCTTGAGCACCGAGAATTCGCCGGTCGTCAGCGGCACCGTTTCGCCGTTTTTTTTCAGGGTGCGCGTGCCCAGGTCCAGCACGAACTGGCCGAACTCGAAGGATTGCGGGGTTTCGGACGGCGCGCCCGGAATTTCGTCCGGCCCCTTGCGGCGCAGGACGGCGCTGATGCGCGCCACCAGTTCGCGCGGATTGAACGGCTTGGGCAGGTAGTCGTCGGCGCCCATTTCGAGGCCGACGATGCGGTCCACGTCTTCGCCTTTGGCGGTGAGCATGATGATCGGCGTCTGGTCGCCCGCACCGCGCAGGCGGCGGCAGATCGACAGGCCGTCTTCGCCAGGCAGCATCAGGTCGAGCACCAGCAGGTCGTAGCGCTCGCGCAGCCAGAGCTTGTTCATGGCCGGCGCGCTTTCGGCGGTGACCACCGAGAACCCTTGTTCGGTCAGATAGCGGCGCAGCAGGTCGCGCAGGCGCACATCGTCGTCGACTACCATAATCTTGGCGGCGTGACCATTGGCGTTCGCCTGCGTTGTATTGTTGCTTGAGATAGGCGTGGCTGGTGTGTTCATTTGGCTGTCAGATTTGTCAGATTCATATCGCTATGGTAACGTCTTATCGCCCGATAGAACATGATGCGCGAAGGTCATTACATACTGTTACAAACTTTACCCAATTCGGCTTATGCCCACATGCAAATGGTCATACACTGAGTCCAGTAGCAGGTCAAGCTTATATGTTTATCAGGCACTGCGGAAGAGGATCACCATGAATAACGCACACACCGACACCAAGACAGCCACCCTCGCAGATCGTTGCAGGCAGGCGTTCGTGCGTCGCGTGGCTGTGTGCTGCCTGTTCGCTTGCGCCGGCTTGTCAGTGGCCCAGGCCAACCCGGGCGACAAGGAGCGCGATGCGCAGCGCGTCGCCGACGCCCAGCGCGCCCAGCAGCAGCAGCGCCAGTTTGAAATGCGCGCCGATGACAATCGCCGCCGCCTGGAATCCCAGGAGGCCCAGCAAGAGCAAAACGCCCAGAGCGCCGAGGCGGCGCGCCGCGGCAGCGGCTCCCGCATGACGCCCGACGAGCGGCGCGACCTGCGGCGCCAGATCAACGAAGCCGGTTCCGACATCTACCGCAACGCACCGCGCCGCTGACCGTCTTCCCGGGCGCGCCACGGCGCCCGCTCCCGCCCCGCGCGGTTTTTCCCTCGCTCCATCCCCTTTCCCCGAACTGTTACTTTTGTTGAGTTTCGCGCATCCAATTGTTTATTTGGGTGGGACAACCTGTTACGCTAGAAAAAACTTACCAATAGCGAAATATACTTGCCAGGTGTATAAGCTTGCCTCAGCAATGGAGTGCCGTCTTGTCGAATGAATTTTCTGGCGCAAGTTCGCCCCGTCCGCCTGCCGGCGCGGGTGCCGCAATGCCCGAGCTGGACCACTGCATCATCGAGCGTCCCGACGGCGTCTACGGCGACCCGAGCGTGCTCGGCACGACGTTCGGCGCCGCCATCGACCGCATCTTCGCCACCAGTTACCTGGCCGACCTCGACTATCCGCTGCTGATCAAGGCCATTTACGGCGCCGGCCCGCCATTGCCGAAGTCCCCCGACGGCCACGTGATCATCCGCCTGGCCTCCGCCATCGTCCCTTTCAGCCCGCAGCGCCGCCCGCTCTACAAGTCGGTCAAGATCAACCGCGGCAAGGCCGAGTATTATTTCGAGCCGGTGTACCTGGCCGACCCCGCCGACCCGGACGGACCGGACAAGCTTGAGCACCTGGATGTGGATGAATTCATCGCCGACATGTGGGTCAAGGGGATCCGCTTCGGGATCGACGTCGAGGCGGTGCGCCAGGCCATCGACGCCGCCAAGCCGGAACGGGTGGCAGTGGCCAGGATGCTCGAAGCGCGCCCCGGGCGTGACGCTCACGTGATCGAAGTGACCAGCGACCTGCATCGCAGCGACGCGCCGCTGCAACTGGCCAACGGCAAGCTCGATCTGATGGCGTTCCAGAACCGCTTTCCGCAGGTGGAGAAGGGCGTGCGCCTGCTGAAGAAAGTGCCTCGCGTGGCGGGCACGCCGGGGTTCGAGCTGTCCGGCTTGCGCATCGAGCCGCCCGTGCCCAAGGATACGGAAGTGACGCCCATGGCCGGACCGGGCACGGTGGTCGAAGTGTCGGGCGACGGCGAATTCCTGATCGCGCAGCACGCCGGTTTTTTGAACGTGGACAGCAAGAGCGGCCAGATTTCGGTGGGCGACAAGATCGTCAGCCGCGATGGCGTGAGCGCGCGCACCACCGGCAACCTGAAACTGACCGGCGACTTCGAGGAATTCGGCGAAGTGCAGGAAAAGCGCGTGGTAGAAGGCGAGGGCATCACGATCCACGCCGATGTCTTCGGGAGCATCATCTCGCGCGGCGGCATGGTGCTGTTGAACCGCAACCTGGTGGGCGGCACGGCGCATAACGCGCGCGGCGACATCCGCGTCAAGGGCGTGGCATCGGGCTCGGTGATCCAGGCCAGCGCCGGCCAGGTGACGCTGAACCGCGCCGAAAGCTGCGTCATTTCCGGCACCCGCGTGAGCATCCTGCATGCGGTGAACTGCGAGATCATGGGCGAGGAAGTGACGATCAGCCAGGCCGAGGGCTGCGCCATCGCGGCGCGCACGGTGACGGTCAACAGCGCCGGGCCGCGCCGGCAGAGCGAGATGAACATCTTCGCCCTGCAGCCCGACAGCGCGCGCCTGGACGAGGTGATCGTGGCGATGACGGCACGGGTGGCGCAGTTCGCCGCGCTGGCGCTGCAGCGCAAGGCCGAACTGGAAGCGATGACCAATGAACCGGAGGTGCGCAAGTACGTCATGCTCGCTTCCAAGGTGCGCAAGAAGGAGTTGATCCTGACCGAGGAGCAGGTGCCGATGTTCCAGAAAATGGCACTGGCGGCGGGGCCGGCCCTGAAGGCCATCGCCAGGGTCTCGCTCGACGTGAAGGCGGCGCAGACGGAGCAGCAGGCCGGCGCCGACCTGGTGGCCGAACTGGTGCGCCAGCGCGCCGACAGCGCCGGGGTCAGTTCGGTGAAGGTCAGGCGGATCGAGGGCGAGACGGTGGTGCGGGGGATGAGCTACAACCCGGACGGCACCAGCATTTACGATTTGCCGGCCAAAGACATCAAGCTCAAGCTGCGCACCAGGCGCGCCGAGGGGGAAGTGATTTTTGCCGGGGAGGCGGGGGTGGTCGACTGGAAGAGCGGGGCGTGAGACGCGCTATTCGCTGACTACTCGCTGACCTTGCCCCGCATCGCCTTGGTCTGCCCGCTTTTGGTCTTCGAATCGAGCCGCCTGCGCTGCGAGCCCTTGGTCGGCTTGGTCGCGCGCCGCACCGTGGGCAGCACCGCCACGCTGTCTACCAGCTCCTGCAACCGGCGCAGCGCGTCTTCCTTGTTCTGTTCCAGGCTGCGCGACTGCTGCGCCTTGAGCACCACCACGCCCGCTTGCGTAATGCGCTGGTCCGACAGGGCCAACAGGCGCTCCTTGATCGCCTCGGGCAGCGACGAGGCGCCCACGTCGAAGCGCATGTGTACCGCGCACGAGACCTTGTTGACGTTTTGCCCGCCCGGTCCCTGGGCGCGGATGGCGGAAAACTCCACCTCGCCCGGATCGATCAACGCGCTCACGGCGCCGGCGTGGCTGGCGAGGGCGTCGCCACGACATCGTCTTCGATCGCGTCGAGCTGGCGGTAGCACGCCATGGCCTGCGCCGACAAGCCCTTGAACAGCACCGGATCGTCATGTTCCAGGCGGTCGTTGTCGACCAGGATGCGCACCTTGCTCAGGTAATCGGACTGCGTCAGCAGTTGGCCCAGCGGCGACACCGCCACGCCTTTGCGCATGCCGGCCTGTTCGCCGATGGCCGTGACCACGCTCTCCGGAAAATTCCATTCGCGCCCGATGCTGCATGTGAGGATGCGGGCGTCGCGCACCAGGCGCGCGCAGAACATCTCCGAGCCCAGTTCCTTTTCTCCGCGGCTCATCTGGTCCATGATGCGCAGGGTGACGATCAGCCCCACGTTCTGCACCAGGCCGGCGAGGAAGGCTTCGAAGGGATCGACCCCCATTGCTTCGGCCAGCATGCGGTTGGCCACCGCGCAGCGCTCGGACTGGTCCCAGATGCGCGGCGCCAGCAAGCGTGTGTACTGGCCCGAATTGAGGTCGATGATGGGGCGGAAGGCGACGCTGGTGATCAGGTGGCGCAAGCCCTCCTGGCCGATCAGCATGACCGCGTGTTCCACGCTGGTAATGGTGGTGCCGCTGCCCTTGAACGAGGTATTGGCCATGCGGATCACGGCCGCCACCAGCACCACGTCGTTGGAGATGGTGCGCGAAAGCTGCGCGCCCGAGAAGTTATCGCTGCGCAGGCTTTGCAGCAGTTGCGGCAGCAGGCCGGGAAGGCGCCGCACCAGCGCCGCGCCGGACTGCTGCGACGCCAGGATGGCCGTGAGCGCGTCGAGCACCTGGTTTTCGTGCGGCGTGGTGTCCAGGCCGGTGACGTCGGCATTCTCGAACAGCCAGCTGAAATAGGTGCCATTGACGCCGTCGCGCTGCTCGAACGATAAGGCGGCAGCCGATCCGCGTGGCGCGTCGCCGACGGCTGCTGCGGCTGGTGGCTGGCTGGCCTGCGCCGCGCCGGGCGCGTCGGGCGCCGGCTCGGAAGCAGAAAAAAGTCGCTTCACCCATTGGTACATTGTCCATCCTTCAAGTTCGCAATTATCCCCCTGGAATATTGCCGCCCCATTGTAAAGACTTCCTGTTGCATTGCAAGCGCGGGCCAGCGTGCCGCAAACCTTGATCGCGCTCAACGAGACGCTTGCACCCGCGCATTACGATGTGGTTTCGCGACCATGCCGCAGCTCCCGCCGAGACGAAAGGACCACCATGCACACGATTTCAACGCAGTCCGCCCCCATCGTCAAGATGGAGTTCCTGAGTTTTCAGCTGGGGGGCATGGAATACGGGGTCGATTGCCGCAAGGTGAAGGAATTGCGCACTTTCCAGTCGCTCGAGCGCTTCGCTGCGGACGGTGCGATCGTCAAGGGCGTGGCGGTGTCGCGCGGGGTGATCATGCCGCTGGTCGATATGCGGGTGGCGTTCAACGAGCGCGCCGCTTCGCCCGGGCCACTGACCGACGTGATCATCCTGCAACTGTCGAGCTGCGTGATGGGGATGGTGGTGGACGGGGTGACCGATGTGGTGCGACTATACCCGGACCAGATCACCCCCATCCCGGGCATGACCGGCGAGAACGGCTGCGACTATCTGGTGGGGCTGGGCGACGCCGACGGGCGGCGCCTGATCCTGGTCGATATCGACAAGCTGATGTCGATCCGGCGCGAGACGGTGGCGGGGGCGCAGAAGGCGGCTTGATTCCGCACCTGTATCAGTATCCGTTTTTCGATTCGCTCAAAGCCGTCGCCCCGCCTGTGCGGGGGCGACGGTCTTAAGGTAAGCGGCTTGAAGGTAAGGGATCAGCCTCTTTTAAGCTAAAGCTCCCAACCCTTCCAATTGCTCCTGCAACTCCATCCACTCCGCTTCCAGCTGCGCCAGGTCTTTCTTGTAGAACGACTGGTCCGCCAGCAGCGTTTTCAGCTTGGCCTTGTTGGCCGCTTCATAGATGCTCGCTTCGCCAAGCTTTCCATCCACGTCCGCCTTCTGCTCGTTGCGCTTGGCGATCTGCTCTTCCAGGCGCTTGATCTTGCCCTCGATCGGTTTGCGCAAGGCTGCCGTGCGCTGGCGCTGCTCCGCGTCCTGGCGCTTCTGCTCCTTCTGGTCCTTCTTGTCGACCACCGGCGCGGCCGGCGCCGCAACCGCCGCCGCCACCGGGAACGCGGTCTTGTTGTCCTTGCCCGCCGCCGGCAGCACGGTGGTGCCCTTGCCAAGCTTGGTCTGGAACAGCCAGTCCTTGTAGTCGTCCAGGTCACCGTCGAACGGCTGCAGCTTGCCGTCGGCGACGATGATGAACTGGTCGGTGGTGGCGCGCAGCAGATGGCGATCGTGCGATACCACCACCAGCGTGCCTTCGAACTGCGCCAGCGCCATGGTCAGCGCTTCGCGGGTTTCCAGGTCCAGGTGATTGGTCGGTTCATCGAGCAGCAGCAGGTTGGGGCGCTGCCAGACGATCAGCGCCAGTGCCAGGCGCGCTTTCTCGCCGCCGGAAAACGGGCGGATCGGGCTGGTGACCATATTGCCGGGGAAGTTAAAGCCGCCCAGGAAGTTACGCAGTTCCTGCTCGCGCACCGTCGGCGCGATTTTTGACAAGTGCCACAGCGGCGACTCGTCATGGCGCAGCATTTCCACCTGGTGCTGCGCAAAATAGCCGATCGACAGGCCCTTGCCGAGCGTGGCGTCGCCGGTCAGCGGCATCAGTTCGCCGGCGATGGTCTTGATCAGGGTCGATTTGCCGGCGCCGTTCACACCCAGCAGGCCAATGCGCTGGCCGATCTGCAGCGAGAACTTGATGTTCGAGACGATCACCTTGTCGCCGATCCTGTCGCCATGCTCGTCGAGGATATGGTAGCCGGCGTCCACGTCTTCCATCACCAGCAGTGGATTCGGTGCGGCCAGCGGCTCGCGGAATTCGAACGAGAATTCGGCGGCGGCGCGCAAGGGCGCCAGTTCTTCCATTTTCTCGAGCGCCTTCATGCGGCTCTGGGCCTGGCGCGCTTTCGAGGCCTGCGCCTTGAAGCGGTTCACGAACGACTCGAGGTGGGCACGCTGGCGCTGCTGCTTGGCCAGCGCACCGGCGGCCAGGATCATCTGGGCCGCGCGCTGGCGCTCGAAGCCGGAGTAGTTACCCGAGTAGCGTTTCAGCCTGCGCTCGTCGATGTGCACGATGACGTTGACGATTTCGTCGAGGAAGTCGCGATCGTGGGAAATGATGATCAGGGTGCCGGCGTAGCGTTTGAGCCAGTCTTCCAGCCAGATGATTGCGTCCAGATCCAGGTGATTGGTCGGTTCATCGAGCAGCAACAGGTCGGAAGGGCACATCAGCGCCTGCGCCAGGTTCAGGCGCATGCGCCAGCCGCCCGAGAAGCTGGCGATTGGCTGCTGCATCTGCGACAGCGAAAAGCCAAGGCCCAGCAGCAGCTGTTCGCCGCGCGACTGCACCGTGTAGGCGTCGGCGTCGGCCAGCGCGCTGTAGATGTCGCCGATGGCGATGCCGTTCTCGGTCGATTCCGGCTCCGATTCCAGGCGCGCCAGTTCCGCTTCGAGTTTGCGCAGGTGGACGTCGCCGTCAATGGCGTAATCGAGCGCCGCGCGTTCGAGCGGCGGCGTTTCCTGGGCTACGTACGCCATGCGCCATTTGGCGGGGAAATCGATCTCGCCCTGGTCCGGGTGCAGCTCGCCGCGCAGCATGCCGAACAGGCTCGATTTGCCGGCGCCATTGGCGCCGATCAGGCCGATTTTATCGCCCGGGTTGAGGGTAAGGTCGACGCCTTCCAGCAGCGGCTTGGTGCCGCGCATCAGGCTAACGTTCAGGAAACGGATCATGTTCTACTTTTTGGTATGAGTGGGATTACTGTGCTTGCAACTGCTCTGCGGTGAGCAGGAAAACCATGTCGTCGCCGGCGCTGGTGGTCACCCAGGTCAGGCCGAGGTGGCCGAAGGCCGCTTCCGCGTACTCGCGCTCGTTGCCGATTTCGACCATCAGGATGCCGTTCGGCGTCAGGCGTTCGGCGGCCCCGGCAACGATCTTGCGCACCAGGTCCATGCCGTCGGCGCCGCCGTCGAGCGCAATCTGCGGCTCGCGCAGGTACTCCGGCGGCAGCGACGCCATCGAGGCCGAATTGACGTACGGCGGGTTGGAGATGATCAGGTCGTATTTTTTGAACGGGACGTTCTGGTACAGGTCCGAGGCGATCGGATTGACGCGGCCTTCGAGCTTGTATTCGCGGATATTCTGTTCCGCCACGGCCAGCGCGTCGGCCGAGATGTCGACCGCGTCGACCACGCTGTCGGGGAAGGCGTCGGCCATCATGATCGCCAGGCAGCCCGACCCGGTGCACAGTTCGAGGATGTTCTCGACCGCGTACGGATCTTCCACCCACGGGCTGAACTGGTGCGGGATCAGTTCGTGGATGAAGGAACGCGGCACGATCACGCGTTCGTCGACGTAGAAGGCATAGGTGCCCAGCCATGCTTCGTTGGTGATGTAGGCGGCCGGCACGCGCTCGCTCACGCGCCGTTCGATCACGGCCAGCACGTGCAGCACTTCGTCCGGCAGCAGGCGCGCGTCGAGGAAGGGATCGAGCTTGTCGAGCGGGAGCTTGAGCGTGTGCAGGATCAGGTAGGCCGCTTCGTCCAGTGCTTCGGCGCTGCCGTGGCCGAAAAACAGCTTGGCGCCGTTGAAACGGGTGATCGCATAGCGCAGCAGGTCGCGCGGCGTGGTAAAAGTCGATGTAAACAGGGTAGTCGTCATGGCTGTTCTCGGGTCAGGTGTTGTGCGGCGCAGGCGCCAGCAGGTTGTCGAGCGTGCGGCGATAGATATTCTTGAGCGGATCGATGAAACGCACGTCGATGTGCTCGTCGATCTTGTGGATGCTGGCATTCGGAGGGCCGAATTCTATCACCTGCGGGCAGATGCGGGCGATGAAGCGCCCGTCCGAGGTCCCGCCCGTGGTCGATAATTCGGTCGTCACGCCAGTCTCGGACAAAATCGCGTTCGACAGCGCATCCGACAAGGTGCCGCGCGGCGTCAGGAAGGGCAGGCCCGACAGGGTCCACGCCAGCTCGTATTCCAGGCCATGCCTGTCGAGGATCGCATGCACGCGCGCTTTCAGGCCTTCAAACGTGCTGGCGGTCGAAAAACGGAAGTTGAAGTCGATCGTCACCTCGCCCGGGATCACGTTGTTGGCGCCCGTGCCGGCGTGGATGTTCGACATCTGCCAGGAAGTCGGCAGGTAGTATTCATTGCCCGCATCCCACTGCTCGGCGGCCAGTTCGGCCAGCGCCGGCGCGCCCTGGTGAATCGGATTCCTCGCCAGCTGCGGGTAGGCGATGTGGCCCTGGATACCCTTGATGACCAATTTGCCCGACAGCGAACCGCGCCGGCCATTCTTGATCATGTCGCCCAGGGTGTTGGCCGATGTCGGCTCGCCCACCAGGCAGTAATCGATCTTCTCGCCGCGTTCTTCCAGCAGGCGGCAGACCACCACGGTGCCGTCGGTGGCCGGGCCTTCCTCGTCGCTGGTGATCAAAAAGGCGATCGAGCCGGTGTGCGCCGGGTGCTCGGCGATGAATTCTTCGCAGGCCACGACCATGGCCGCGATCGAGGTCTTCATGTCGGCCGCGCCGCGTCCATACAGCTTGCCGTCGCGCTGGGTCGGAATGAAGGGCTGCGACTGCCATTGTTCGACCGGGCCGGTCGGCACCACGTCGGTGTGGCCGGCAAAGACGAATACCGGCGAGGCGCTGCCCTTGCGCGCCCACAGATTGGTCACGCCGTTCGACTCGATGGTCTCGCACACGAAGCCGAGCGGCGAGAGCAGGTCAATCAGGTGCTGCTGGCAGCCTTTGTCGTCGGGCGTGATCGAGGACAGCGCGATCAGTTTTTCGGTCAGCGCGAGGGTACGGGAAAAGGTCATCGTGGTCTTAGAAAACGGGTCTTAAAGTGAGAAGATCTGGCGGTACTGGTCGTCCGAAAAACCGACCGACAGCTGGCCGGCGCCGGCCAGCACCGGGCGCTTGATGACGGACGGCTGTTCGAGCATCAGTTCGAGCGCGCCGGCCTTGTCGACGATGGCCGCGCGCCGCTCGTCGGGCAGCTTGCGCCAGGTCGTGCCCTTGCGGTTGACCAGCACTTCCCAGTCCAGTTTGTCGAGCCAGGCGGCCACGGTGGCGCGTTCGAGTCCCTGCTTCTTGAAGTCGTGGAAGTCGAAGGCCTGCTCGTGGTCCGCCAGCCAGGTGCGGGCTTTTTTGACGGTGTCGCAGTTGGGAATGCCGTACAGGGTAGTTTTCATGGTCGATCAGGAGCGCGGCGATCCGCGCCCGGCGTGCGGGCGTGACTGCCTGAGTATTCTTGGGGAACCCGGGAGGATACCACAGGCGCACCTTCGATAGCGCGGTGGCCTGGGGAGGAGGCGGCGAGTTGCCGCCCCGATCAGCTATTGAGCGTGAATTCGGTAAACGACGTCGACGGCGCTTCCTCGACCGGCTTGGGCGGCGCTTCCGGAGCGCTGGTGGCGCGCACGTCCGGACCGTTGTTAAGAAGCCACAACAGGTTGGTTGCCGAGTCGGCGTTGGCCAGGCCTTCTTCCTGGGTGATCAGGCCGCTCTTGACCAGCTCGTACAGGGCCGATTCGAAGGTCTGCGAACCCGGCGACAGGCTGTTTTCCATCGCTTCCTTGATCTGGCCGATTTCGCCGTTGTCGATCAGGTCGGCGATATAGCGCGTGTTGACCATGATTTCCACCGCCGCCTGGCGGGTGCCGCCGGCCGCCGAGCGCACCAGGCGCTGCGACACGATGGCCTTGACCGCCGACGACAAATCCTGCAGCAGCGCCGGACGGTTTTCGATCGGATAGAAACTGATGATACGGTTCAGCGCGTTGTAGGAGTTGTTCGCGTGCAAGGTCGCCAGCACCAGGTGACCGGACTGGGCGTACGCCAGAGCCGCAGCCATGGTTTCCTTGTCGCGGATCTCGCCGATCAGGATGCAATCGGGCGCCTGGCGCATCGAGTTGCGCAGTGCGATGTAGAAACTGTTGGCATCGCTGCCGATTTCACGCTGGTTGACAATCGATTTCTTGTTCTTGAACAGGTACTCGATCGGGTCTTCCAGGGTCAGGATGTGACCGGCGCGCAACTCATTGCGGTGGTCCAGCATCGAGGCGATGGTGGTCGACTTGCCCGAGCCGGTGGCGCCGACCAGCAGCAGCAAGCCGCGCTTTTCCATGATCAGGTCGGCCAGCACGTGCGGCAGGCCGAGGTCTTCCAGCGGCGGGATGATCGCGGGCACGAAGCGGAACACGGCCGAAATCGAGCCGCGCTGGCGGAATGCCGACAGACGGAAGCGACCCAGGTTGGCGACCGAAATACCCATGTTCAGCTCGTTTTCACGCATCAGCTCGTCCATCTGCTCCTGGGTGCAGATTTCGGCGAGCAGGGCGGTGATATTTTCGGGCTCCAGCTTTTGCTGGTTGATGGGAATCAGGTTGCCGTTAATTTTGATGTGGACGGGAGAATTGACCGCGAAGAACATGTCCGACGCGTTTTTTTCTTTCATCAGATGGAACAAGCGGTCCATTGCCATTTTTTTTCTCCTGGTTTGGACTTTTACTGTATCAGATACCGCGAAGCAATTCGTTGATACCTGTTTTCGAGCGTGTCTGGGCGTCCACACGTTTCACGATGACGGCGCAGTACAGGCTGTAGCTGCCATCGGCCGACGGCAGGTTGCCCGAGACGACGACCGAACCGGCCGGCACGCGGCCATAGCTCACTTCGCCGGTGGCGCGGTCGTAGATCTTGGTCGACTGGCCGATGTACACGCCCATCGAAATGACCGAGTTCTCCTCGACAATGACGCCTTCGACGATCTCGGAGCGGGCGCCGATGAAGCAGTTGTCTTCGATGATGGTCGGATTGGCTTGCATCGGTTCGAGCACGCCGCCGATGCCGACGCCGCCGGACAGGTGCACGTTCTTGCCGATCTGCGCGCATGAACCGACCGTGGCCCAGGTGTCGACCATGGCGCCTTCATCGACGTAGGCGCCGATGTTGACGTACGACGGCATCAAGACCACGTTCTTGGCGATGAAGCTGCCGCGCCGCGCCACCGCCGGCGGCACCACGCGGAAACCGCCACGGGCGAAATCGTCGGCCGTGTAGTTGGCGAACTTGGTCGGTACCTTGTCGTAGAACTGCATGGTGCCGTCGGAAGTCATGACGCTGTTGTTCTCGAGGCGGAAGGAGAGCAGCACCGCTTTCTTGATCCACTGGTTGACGACCCAGTCGGCACCGGTTTTTTGGGCCACGCGCATGCTGCCGTCGTCCAGGCCGGCGATCACGTGGGCCACTGCCTCGCGCAGTTCGGCCGTGCCGTTGGCTGGATTGATGTCGGCGCGCTGTTCCCAGGCGGTGTCGATGATGTTTTGGAGTTGTTGGGTCATGATCGTTTTTTTAGTAAGTGGTGTGGCGGATATCAGTCTGACTTGAGGGTCTTGCAAAACTGGACGATGCGCTGGGCTGCCTCGACGCCTTCGTCGACTTCGGCCACCAGCGCCATGCGGATGCGGTTGCTGCCCGGGTTGACGCCGTGCGCGTCGCGCGCCAGATAGCTGCCCGGCAGGACCGTCACATTATATTCCGCGTAAAGACGGCGCGCGAATTCGGTGTCGGACAAGCCGCTGCGGCGCACGTCGGCCCACAGGTAAAAGCCGGCGTCGGGCAGCTCCACATCCATCACTTCCTTGAGCAAGGGTGTGACCAGGGCGAATTTTTCGCGGTACTTGACGCGGTTTTCCTGGACGTGGCTTTCGTCGCCCCAGGCGGCAATCGACGCGGCCTGCACCGGTGGCGACATGGCGCCGCCGCAGTAGGTGCGGTACAACAGGAATTTCTTGATCACGGCAGGGTCGCCGGCCACGAAGCCCGAGCGCATGCCCGGCACGTTGGAGCGCTTGGACAGGCTGGAAAACACGATCAGGTTGGCATACGGCGCCGCGCCGCCGCTGCGCCCGAGCTGGTGCGCCGCTTCCAGCGCGCCCAGGGGCGCCGCGCTGGTGTGGTAAATCTCGGAATAGCATTCGTCGGCGGCGATCACGAAGCCGTAGCGGTCGGACAGCGCGAACAGCTGCTGCCAGTCTTCCAGCGCCAGCGTGGCCCCGGTCGGATTACCCGGCGTGCACAGGTACAGCAACTGCACGCGCGGCCAGATATCGGCCGGCACGCTGGCATAGTCGCAGCCGAAATTGCGGCCCGGTTCCGAGTTGACGAAGTACGGCTCGGCCCCGGCCAGGTAGGCCGCGCCCTCGTAGATCTGATAGAACGGGTTGGGGCAGACGATCAGCGGCGCCGGCTTGGATGCGTCGATCACGCAGTGGGCGATCCCGAACAGGGCTTCGCGCGAACCGTTCACCGGCAGCACCTGGGTGGCCGGATTGATGGCCGGCACGCCGTAGCGCCGTTCCAGCCAGCCGGCGATGGCGCCGCGCAAGGCGTCACTGCCGACCGTGCTCGGGTAGTTGGCCAGTCCCGCCACACCGTGTGCCAGCGCCTTCTGGATGAAGGGTGGCGTCGGGTGTTTCGGCTCGCCGATGCCAAGGCTGATGGCCGCGTAATCCGGGTTCGGGGTCACGCCCGCGAACAACTGGCGCAGTTTTTCAAAAGGGTAGGGGTGCAGTTTGTCGAGATGTGGATTCACGGCGTTGCCAGGTTTTGGCGCAGGAAGCGCAGGGTTAGCGTAGATCGGAACAGCGACGTATTATAGGCGCAAATGGCCGCTGTCGCGCCACGCTCCGGGATTTACCCCGGACCATTCCTTGAAGGCGTGCGAGAAGGCGCTTTGCTCCTGGTAGCCCAGCAAAAACGCAATATCGACCAGCGACAGGCTGCCCTGGCGCAGGTAATCCATGGCCAGCGCATAGCGCGCCTGGTCGAGCACCTGCTGGAAGCTGGCCCCGGCCTCGCTCAGTTTGCGCTGCAGGGTGCGCGGCGAGAGCGCCAGTTGGTCGGCAATCGTGGCCAGCCGCACCCGGTCGTGCGCCAGGTTGCGGATGATCGCCGCGTGCACCCGCGCCACCACCCCATCGTCAGGGGGGCTGCGTTGGCGCAGGAGTTGTTCGGCGTGCTGTTGCAGCACCGGGTACAGGCCCACATCGGCGTTCGGCACCGGCCAGCCAAGCACCCTGGCGTCGAAGCCGGCCGCATTGACCGCTGCGCCAAAGCGCGGCAGGGCGCCGAATACGCGCTCGTACTCGGCGCCGTCGGCCTGCTGCGGATGGGTAAAGCCCAGGTGCGGCAGGGGCAGGGCGGCGCCGGCCAGCCAGGTGGTAAAGGTGCGTATGCCGGCAAACACGCTTTCGACCAGGTGGCGGCTGCCGTCGGGGTAGTTGCTGACCCATTCGTACTGGGCCTGTCCGCCGTCGAGGTGCAGCACCGAGCGTCCCAGGTCGTGCGCCAGCTGCTCGTAGCGCAAGGTCTGCTGGAAAGCCTGGCCGAAATCGCGGCACGACAGCAAAATCAAGCCATACACACTATAAGTGCCGAGCCTGACCCGTTCTCCCACGTGCAGGCCGAAATGCGGGTCGTCCGCCAGCCCGGCGCCGGCCGCCAGCAGGCGCACGTAGTCGGCCGCCCCGAGTGATTCGGGCAGGCGTTCGAGCGCCGTCGCGGGCAGGCCGGCGGCATGGGCCAAAGCGGCCGGGCCGACGCCGCGCGCCTGCGCCGCTTCCAGCAGCGGTTGCAGGTAGGACCCGGTGACGCGGCGCGCGTCAGCGCGGCGGACTGGCAGGGTCGCTGGCATGTTTGAACAAAGCGGTTGTCATGAAAGCGCAATACGTAAAGCCCGCCTTTGCATACGCTGGCGGCTGTGGATGAACTGACAAGTATAACGGGAAAAAACGATGAAACGGTGGAACGGATGGGGCGACGATGCCATTGAATTTGCGCTCAACGACGACGCGCTGGCATTTCTGGGCGAACGGCTCGGTCCCGGGACGGCCGGCGCCGAGACCAGCCATGCCGACGCCTGCGCGCGCATCGGCGCCAGCCGCCTGCCGCCGCATGCGCTGATCGACACCTCGGCCGCTGCGCGCCTGGCCAATGCCCTCGGCCAGAGCCTGCCCGACTGGCTGCGTCTGCGCTACGGCAAAATCGACGCCGCCCCGGACGGCGTGGCCTATCCCGAAAGCGGCGAAGAAGTGCGCGAACTGCTCGATTTTGCGGCGCACTGCGGCGCCATCGTCATTCCCTACGGCGGCGGCACCAGCGTGGCCGGGCATGTGGGGGTCGATGCCGGGCCGAAGCCGGTGTTGACCATCAACCTGACGCGCATGCGCGCCCTGATCGATCTGGACAAGGAAGCCCAGCTGGCCACCTTCGGCGCCGGCGTGCTGGGGCCGGACCTGGAAGCGCAGCTGCGCGCCTTCGGCTACACGCTCGGCCACTTTCCGCAATCGTTCGAATATTCGACCCTGGGCGGCTGGGTGGTGACGCGCTCCTCGGGCCAGCAATCGCTGCGTTACGGGCGCATCGAACAGCTGTTCGCGGGCGGCCGGGTCGAAACACCGGCCGGCACCCTGGATCTGCCGACCTTTCCGGCGTCGGCCGCCGGCACCGACATGCGCGAAATCGTGCTCGGCTCCGAAGGGCGGCTCGGCATCCTCACCGAAGCGACGGTGCGCATCAGCCGCCTGCCGCAGTACGAAGCCTTTCACGCGGTGTTCTTCCCGAGCTGGGATGCGGCGGCGGCGGCCACCCGCGAACTGGCGCAGGCCAGGCTGCCGCTGTCGATGCTGCGCCTGTCGAATCCCCTGGAAACGCTGACCATGCTGACCCTGGCCGGCCACAAGCGCCTGATCGGCGCGCTGGAAACCTGGCTGCGCTGGCGCGGCTGCGCCAACGGCAAATGCATGCTGATGATCGGCGCCAGCGGCAGCGCCCCCAACGCCAGACACGCACTGCGTGCCGCCCTGAGCATCGCGCGCGCCGGCGGCGGCGTGCACGTGGGCCGCACCATGGGCGACAAATGGAAGCAGAACCGCTTCCGCAACGTCTACCTGCGCAACGCCGCCTGGCAGCAGGGCTACGCCATCGACACGGTGGAAACGGCGGTCGACTGGCCGGGCGTGACGCCCATGATGCACGCGCTGGAAGAGGCGGCGACGCAGGCCATGGCTTCGTGCGGCGAGCGGGTGCACGCCTACACCCACCTGTCGCACCTGTATGCGCAGGGCGCCAGCGTCTACACCACCTTCGTGTACCGCCTCTCGGGCAGCTATGAGGAAGACTTGCAGCGCTGGCGCCGTTTGAAGAGTGCCGTGTCGGAAGCGATCGTCGTCAACGGCGGCACCATCAGCCACCAGCACGGCGTCGGGGCCGACCATGCGCCGTATCTCGCGTCCGAAAAGGGTTTGCTGGGCATGGGCGCCATGCGCACCTTGTTCCGTCACTTCGATCCGGACGGGCGCATGAACCCCGGCAAACTGGTGTCGCCATGAGCGCGCACTGGCAGAACGGCTGGCACGCCACCTTGCCGCTGCTGCTGGCGCGCGAATGGGACTTGTTGATCATCGGCGGAGGGATTACCGGCGCCGGCATTCTGCTGGAGGCTTCGCGCCGCGGCCTCAAGGCTTTGCTGGTCGAACAGCGCGATTTCGCCTGGGGTACGTCGAGCCGTTCCTCGAAACTGGTGCACGGCGGCCTGCGCTACCTGAAAGAAGGCCGCTTCGGCCTGACGCGCGAATCGGTGCACGAGCGCGACGCGCTGCTGGCGGGCGCCCCCGGCCTGGTCGAGCCGCAAGGCTTCGCTTTTGGGGATTATGTGGGCCGCAAACCGGGCCGCAAGACCTTTTTGCTTGGCCTGGCCATCTATGACTTCATGGCCGGCAAGCGCGAACGCCATTATGTCGATGGCGATGCGTTCGGCATGATGACGCCCAACGTCGCGCGCGCCGGCCTGCAAGGCGGCATGCTCTACACCGACGCCAAGACCGACGACGCGCGCCTGGTACTGCGCGTGCTGCAGGAAGCCCAGGCCCATGGCGGCGTGGCGGTCAACTACATGGCCGCGCGCGAACTGCTGCGCTCTGGCGCCGTCGTCAACGGCGCAGTGCTGCTCGACGGCCGCAACAACGCCACCCACGAAGTACGCGCCCGCGTGGTCGTCAACGCCACCGGCGCCTGGGCCGACGGCTTGCGCGGGCAGGCGGGCGGCGCGCCGCGACTACGTCCGCTGCGCGGCAGCCACCTGGTGCTGCCGGCGTGGCGCCTGCCGCTGGCGCAGGCGGTCAGCCTGATGCACCCGCTTGATGGCCGCCCGGTGTTCGCGTACCCGTGGGAAGGCGTGACCCTGGTCGGCACCACCGACATCGATCATGGCGACGAACTGGCTGGCGAAGCGGCCATCACCCGCGCCGAACTCGATTACCTGATGGCGGCGCTGCACGCGCAGTTCCCGCAACTGGCGCTCACCGATGCCGACATCGTCGCCACCTACGCCGGCGTGCGCCCGGTGATCGACAGCGGCGCCGGCGACCCGTCGAAGGCGTCGCGCGACCATGAGGTGTGGCTTGAGAACGGACTCTTGAGCGTCACCGGCGGCAAGCTGACCACCTTCCGCGTGATCGCGCTCGACGCGCTGCGTCACGCCATGCCGCAGCTAGCCGGCTGGCGCGACGACCTGGCGCCGCGCGCCGTGTTTGCGCCATCGCCGGCGCTGGTTGCGCCGCTGCGGCCTGCGCTGGTGCGGCGTTTGCGCGGCCGCTACGGCGTGCACGCGCAGGCCTTGATCGACGCGGCCCGCCCCGGCGAGCTGGAAACCATCCCCGGCACGGAATCGCTGTGGGCCGAACTGCGCTGGGCCGCGCGCGCCGAAGCGGTGCAGCACCTGGAAGACCTGCTGCTGCGCCGCACCCGCCTCGGTCTGCAGCTGCGCGGCGGGGGAGTGCGGCACCTGGCGCGCATCCGCGCCATCTGCCAGCATGAGCTGGAATGGGACGACGCGCGCTGGATCGCCAGCGAAGCGGCCTATCTGGCGCTGTGGCAGGCGCACTACGGCGTTCCGGGGAGCCAGCCATGATCCATCAAACCATCCTCGCCATCGACAACGGCACCCAGAGCGTGCGCGCGATCCTGTTTGACCTGAAAGGCAATATCGTCGCCAAGGCGCAGGTGCATTTTGAGAGCTACTTTTCCGAGCATCCCGGCTGGGCCGAGCACGACCCGGAGGATTACTGGCAGTCGCTGTGCCGCGCCTGCGAGCAGCTGTGGCGGCAGCCCGGCGCCGACAAGGCCGCTGTAGCGGGCGTGGCCGTGACCACCCAGCGCGGCACGGTGATCAACGTCGGCATTGACGGCCTGCCGCTGCGCCCGGCCATCACCTGGCTGGACCAGCGCCGCACCGACGTGGCGCCGCACGTGGGCATGTGGTGGAACCTGGCGTTCCGGCTGGCGCGGGTCAAGGGCACGATCGACTATTTTCGCGGCGAGGCCGAGATCAACTGGATCAAGGCGCACCAGCCGCAGGTATGGGCGCGCACGCACAAGGTGCTGCTGTTGTCGGGCTACCTGAATTACCGCCTGTGCGGGCGCTATGTCGATTCGACCGGCTCGCAGGTGGCGTATCTGCCGTTCGACTACAAGCGCCAGCGCTGGGCCGGGCCGCGCGACTGGAAGTGGAAAGCGCTCGCGATCACGCCGCAGATGCTGCCCGAACTGGTGGCCCCTGGCACGGTGATCGGCAAGATCGACGCTGCGGTGGCCGCAATGACCGGCATCCCGGCCGGCACGCCGCTGCTGGCGGCGGCCGCCGACAAGGCGTGCGAAGTGATCGGCGCCGGCTGCCAGGCGCCGCATATTGGCTGCCTCAGTTACGGCACCACGGCCACCATCAATACGACAAGCCGCCGCTATGTGGAGGTGACGCCCTTCATTCCGCCATACCCGGCAGCCATACCCGATACCTACAGCACCGAGGTGCAGATCTTTCGCGGCTACTGGATGGTGAACTGGTTCAAGGAGCAGTTCGGCCACCACGAGCGCGCGCGCGCACTGGAAGAAGATGTCGCGCCGGAGCAGTTGTTCGATGAACTGGTCAACGCGGTGCCGGCGGGGTCCATGGGGCTGATGCTGCAACCCTACTGGAGTCCGGGCATCCGGGTGCCGGGGCCGGAGGCGAAGGGCGCGATCATCGGTTTTGGCGATGTGCACACGCGCGCGCATGTGTACCGGGCCATCCTGGAAGGGCTGGCCTACGCGCTGCGCGAGGGCAAGGAGCGTACCGAGAAGCGCAGCGGGGTCTCGATTACCGAACTGCGCGTCTCGGGCGGCGGCTCGCAGAGCGACGCGGCGATGCAGCTGACCGCCGATATTTTCGGGCTGCCGACGGCGCGCCCGCATGTGTATGAAACCTCGGGACTGGGGGCGGCGATTGCGGCGGCGGTGGGGCTGGGTTTGTATCCGGACTTTGCGGCGGCCATTGCGGGCATGACGCGCATCGGCCGGGTGTTCCAGCCGGTTGCGGCGAACCGGGTCATGTACGACCGTTTGTACAAGCAGGTGTACCGCAAGATGTACGCGCGCTTGCAGCCGATGTATGCGCGGATTGCGGAGATTACGGGGTATCCGCAGAAGCCTTGACGGGTGCAAAATCCCAGCGGTCGACGCTCACCATGTCGCCCAGCTTGCGGCGCGTTTCCCACCCCTCCATTTCCAGCATCGGCATCGGATAAAACTGCGCCACATGGCCGATGCAGACCACCGCCACCGGCTTGCCGCCCTCGGGAATGGCCAGCAGCGCGGCCAGTCTGGCGGGATCGAACAGCGACACCCAGCCCATTCCCAGCCCTTCCGCGCGCGAGGCCAGCCACATGTTCTGGAGCGCGCAGGCGACCGACGCCAGGTCCATCTCGGGCAAGGTGCGCCGTCCGAACACATAGTCTTCGCGCCGGTCCATCAGCGCCGCCACCAGCAATTCGCCGCACTCGCGGATTCCCTCGACCTTGAGCCGCATGAATTCCGAACCGCGCTCGCCCAGCGCCTCGGCCGTGGCCAGCCGTTCCTCGTCGACCAGCTGCACGATGGCTTCGCGCACGGCGGCGCTGCGGATGCGGATGAAGCGCCACGGCTGCATCATGCCCACGCTGGGCGCCTGGTGCGCCGCTTTGATCAAGCGTGCGAACAGCGCTTCGTCGATGGCGCCGGGCACAAAATGGCGCACGTCGCGGCGCGCGGCGATGGCGCGGTAGACGGCGTCGATGTCGTCCTGGCTGAATTGGTCGGTCACGATTCTCTCGCAGGTGGCGGGCGGCGCAAAGTGCGCCGCCGGTGCCGCCATTATCGGGCAGCCCGGCTACTTGAGCAAACGCGAGATAAAGGTCTCGATCAGCTCCGCGCTCTCGCTGGCCGCGCTCATGTGCGGGCAGTGGCCGATATTGTCGACAAACGCCAGCCAGCTCACCGGCAGGTGCAGGCGCATGTATTCGCCCACTTCGCGCGGGGCGATCATGTCGTCGGTGCTTTGCAATACCAGGGTGGGCGTGTGCGAGCGCGGCACGTCGGCGCGGTGGTCCGACAGGAACGTGACGCGCGCAAAATGCCTGGCGATTGCGGGATCGTTGCGGCAAAAGCTGGCGCTCAGCTCCTGTTGCAGGTCGGGCTGGTCGGGCGCGCCCATGATCAGCGGCGCCATGTTGGCGGCCCACTTGAGGTAATTGTCGTGCATGAGGCGTAGCAGGGTGTCGATATCCTCGCGGTTAAAGCCGCCGATGTAATCGCCATCGTTGATAAAGCAGGGCGACGGCCCCACCATCACCTGGCCGGCGAACATGGCCGGCTCGCGGATCGCGGCCAGCATGCCGATCATGGCGCTGACCGAATGGCCGATGAAGAGCACCGGTTCGTTGGCGAATTCGTGGATGATCTCGAGCAGGTCTTCGCCGTGGCGGTGCAGGGTGGCGTAGTCGAATTCGTTGTAGGCCGACAGGTCGGAGCCGCCGCTGCCGACCAGGTCGTACAGGATGATCTTGTAGCGGCCGGAAAAGGCGGGCAGCAGCTTGCGCCACATGCTCTGGTCGCAGCCGAAGCCGTGGCCGAACACCAGGGTGGAGGAACCTGTTCCGTAAAAATTCACGTTGTTGCGTTGCTGAATATTCATGGCGCATCCACGAGTGAGCACAGTGTTGGCTCCTCTACCTATCAGAGCGCGCTGTTGTCGGCTTATTGTATTCCTGTTATCAATACAATTGTGTCTTTGATGCCGATTGCGTGGATTTATGCCAGATGGGTAAGTCGCTCCCCGCGCGCCTCGTATAATGGCGCCCGCCCGTGAGCGGAAACCTTCCGGAGGGGCATTTTCTGGTGCAATCGACGATGACTTTTCCATGCACACCCGCAAGTCCATCCGCAAGCCCATCCGAGAACCTGCGGCCGGTGGATGTTGTCCTGCTGGGCGCGGCGCTGCTCACCTGGATGATTTCCATGGGCAGCCCGGTGTTTGCCACCGGGGCGTACAGTCCCCCGCTGCCGGGCGGTGGCATTTTGCTGCTGGGCCTGTTATTCGGCTGGGCCGCGAACGGCTGGGCGGTGTATGCCAATCCCTTCTTCCTGTACGCGGCGTGGCGTTTGTGCATGGGCAAGGTTCCGCGCAAGTCCATCGTGCTCATGCTGCTGTTCGCCGCCAGCTTTGCCTTGTTGAACGGCATTCCCGGCGTGACGATCGGGCATGGCCCGCAGGCGGTCAGCTGGGGATGGGGCGCTTTCATGTGGCTGTGGTCGCTGGTGCTGCTCACCGCCGCCACCGCGGCCAGGCGCAGCATCATCGGCGTGCGCGGCGCACTGGTGCTGGGGCTGCTCATGGTGTTGAGCTTCGTCGCGGCGGTGACGCTGCATGGACGCCAGTGGCGCGCCGCTGGCGATGAGGACCGGGAGGTGCTTCTGCCGCCCGGCATGATCTTTACCACCAGCGACTTGTGCCCGGTCGCGCTGATCTCGCCGCCGCCGGACGTTCCGGGCGGCGAGCCGCTGGTGCTCGACCTCGATGTGCGCGTGCTGAAACCGGCGGGCGCGGGGCCGGCGCTGGCACTGCCGGGCGGGTTCACCGAAGCCCATGCCGACGGCTCGGCCTGGATCGCGTATGCCGACCGCGACGACAGCCTGATGATCCGCCAGGCGGCGCAGCCCGGCACTCTGGTGCTGCAAGTGAAAGCGCAAGGCGACGGCGCCGTGCTGCGTTTGCTCAAAGGCGAACCGCGCCGCGTGCTGTACCAGCAGCGGCTGGCCAGCGTCGACAACGGCCATGCCCGCCCGCGCAGTCTTTGCCCGCTCATGGAGCGCCCACCGAATGTCGGCCTGCGCTTCGAGTATGGAAGGGTGCTGCTGCATGCCATGGGCCAGGGCCTGCCGTTCACGCAGGACAAGCCGCTGGTGCGTGCCGAAACGGCGCGCCAGCGCTGCCCCATCGGCAGCGCCGACATCGATGGCATCGCGGGCCTGCGCTCGCTGGACGGGCGCCAAGTGATCGCGGCGGGAAGGATGGGCGGCATGTCGGGTTTTTGTTCCGCCAGCTATGTGGTACTGGCCGGCGACCTGGCCCGTTCCGGCGACACCCCCCAGCGCCCGGTGGTGTATGTGCTCGACCGCAAAAGCCTGCGCCCGCTGGCCCGCTTCGAGGGGCAGCGCAGTTGTCCGCCGTCGATCTGCGCGCCGGGGCCGCAAGCCACGCTGGGCGGGGTGCGCCTGGAGGGCGCCAGCGCGGTGATCGAAACCGCGCGCGGCGAGTATGTGGCCACCCTGATCGGACCGCCCTGACGCCGCAATCCCGGCATGGCGCCAGGCGCAGCGAATTACATGCAAAACGCCGTCCGCCAGTTGCCTGGGGGACGGCGCCGGGGTTGCCGCGGCCGGGCTTACATCTGCGCGGCGATCAGCTTGCCGAGGATGGCGACGCCTTCACGGATGCGCTCCGGCGGCACCGTCACGAACGACAGGCGCAGGGTATTGGTTTCCGGTTCGTTGGCGTAGAACGGCGCGCCCGGAACAAAAGCCACCTTGGCCGCGATGGCCTGGTCGAGCAGTTTCATGGCATCGATCTGCTTGGGCAGGGTGACCCAGATGAACATGCCGCCTTCGGGCTTGGTCCAGGTGACGCCTTGCGGGAAGAACTCGGCGACCGCGTCGAGCATCACCTGGCACTGGTTGGCGTACAGCGCGCGGATGGTCGGGATGTGCTGGTCGAGGAAACCATCCTTGACCACTTCGTAGACCACCATTTGCGTCAGCTGCGCGGTGTGCAGGTCGGCGGCCTGCTTGGCCAGTTCGAGGCGGCGCACCAGCGGCAGCGGCGCCACCACGTAGCCCAGGCGGATGCCCGGCGTGAGCACTTTCGAGAACGAGCCCATGTAGATGACGCCGTCCGGGTTCATGTTCAGCATCTTCGGGAACGGCTCGCCCTTGTAGCTCAGCGCGCCGTACGGATCGTCTTCGATCAGCGGCAGGCCGAGGCGGGCGCAGGTTTCGACCAGCTCCTGGCGGCGTTCGATCGACAGGCTGCGGCCGGTCGGGTTCTGGAAGTTCGGCAGCGCGTACAGCAGGCGCGCGCCTTCGGCCACGGCGGCGATCGAGGACGGCACCAGGCCATGCTCGTCGGTTGCGACCGACTTGAATTCGGGACGGTACACCGAGAACGCCTGCAGCGCGCCCAGGTAGCTCGGGGTTTCGACCAGCACGCGGCTGCCTTCGTCGATCAGCACCTTGCCCAGCAGGTCGAGCGCCTGCTGCGAGCCGGAGGTCATCAGGACCTGTTCCGGCAGGATCTTGCAGGTCGCGGTGGAGAGCGAATTGGCGATCCATTCGCGCAGCAGCGGATAGCCGTCGGTCGGGCCGTATTGCAGCGCCACTTTACCGTTTTCGGACAAGACCTTGTCGAAAGCCGCCTTCATGTGCTCGACCGGGAAGGTGGCGGGCGAGGGCAGGCCGCCGGCGAAGGAGATGATCTCCGGACGCTGGGTGATCTTCAGGATTTCGCGGATGAACGAACTCTGGAGCTGGCTGGCGCGCTCGGAGAAACGCCACTCGATGGGGTTGGGATTGTCGATTTTCATACTGGTCTCACAGTCAAGACGGCGGGGTTCGCACCGGGCCGATTATAGAGCACGCTGGGTAAGCGGCTGGAAAGACGCCGCCGGATAAGCAGCGTCCGGGATGATGTTGGTTTAAGCGACTTCGACGATCATTTCGATCTCGACGCAGGCACCGCGCGGATTCTGCGCCACGCCGAAGGCCGAGCGCGCGTGCTTGCCGGCATCGCCGAACACCTCGGCCAGCAGCTCCGAGGCGCCGTTGGTGACCAGGTGCTGGTCGGTGAAGCCGGGGGTCGAGTTGACCAGGCTCATCAGTTTGACCACGCGCTTGACCTTGCCGAGATCGCCGCCGCAGGCTTCCTGGAGCGTGCCCATCAGATCGATCGCAATCGCGCGCGCGGCGCTGATGCCCTGTTCGGTGGTGACATCCTTGCCCAGCTGACCGGCGTTGACGGAACCATCGGCGTTTTTCGCGATGTGTCCGGAAATAAATACCAAGTTCCCGGTTTGCACATACATCACATACGCGGCGACGGGCGCGGCGGGCGGGTTCAGGGTGATATTGAGCGATTTCAGTTTGTCGTAGACGGTCATGGGATTCCTCGAAGCGGAAAGAAAGAACAAGGCGGTATTGTACGTCGGGCACGACCGGCTGCCCACCGGAATCGCGCCAAGGCAAAAAGTTGCAAAACCGGGGACAGACCCCGGTTAAACAACTTCCAAAATTCCTGCAACCCGGGCCAGAGCTTTTATTCGAAATTTTTTCTTTGGATTAACGTTGATCGCCTTCGATCGCTTGCATGGATAGCGCGCCAACTGTGTACGCGCAGGGACGGTCGAGAAAATCTTGCAAAACCGGGGTCTGTCCCCGGTTTTGCAACAAAAAAGTTGCAAATCAGAGCTCTGACCCCGGTTGGCGGGGTTAGCGTTTGATTTGCATGCGGCGGCCGATGGCGACCACGGCAATCACGGCGAGGGCGAAGCCGATGTTGGCCAGCTCCAGCGGTTCGCCCAGCAGCAGCCAGGCGCCAGCCAGGGTCATGAACGGTTGCAGCAGTTGCACTTGACCCACCCGGGCAATGCCGCCGCGCGCCATGCCTCGGTACCAGAAGAAAAAGCCAATGAACATCGAGAATACCGACACGTACGCAAAGCCGATCCATGCCCGCGCACCGGCCTCGGCCATACGGTCCAGCTGCGGCCATGCCAGCCAAATAACCAGCGGCATTACCAGCGGCACCGACAAGACCAGCGCCCAACTGATTACTTGCTGGCCACCCATGCTGCGGGACAGCTTGCCACCCTCGGCGTAGCCCACCGCGGCGGCCGCCACGGCGCCGAACATCAGCAGGTCGGCCTGGTGGAAGCTGCCACCGCTCTGGCGCAGGGCAAAACCGATCACAATGGCGGAACCGGCCAAGGCGGTGAGCCAGAAGCCAAGCGACGGTTTTTCGTTGCCGCGCAGCGCGGAGGCGAGCGCCGTGGCCAGCGGCAGGATGCCGACCAGCACCGCGCCATGCGATGCCGGCAAACTGCGCAGGGCAATCGAAGTGAGCCACGGAAAGCCGATCACGCAGCCGAGCGACACCATCGCCAGCGGCCACAGTGCCGATCTCGGCGGTAGCGGAGCGCGCTTCCACAGCAGCCAGATGGCCGCCAGCAGGGCCGCCACCAGCGCCCGCCCGAGCGCGACGAAGACCGGCTCGAGCCCGGCCACCGCCATCCGCGTGAAGGGCAGCGTCAGACTGAACAGGGCGACCCCGGCCAGCCCCAGCAGCATCCCGGCGCTCTCGTCCGACATGCCCGGGCGCGCCGCTATCGTCAAGGTGGTCGTCATGGCTCAGGCTCCTTGCAGGATGTGGCGGAACAGCGCGGCGTCGACATTGCCGCCAGTGAGCGGCAGGCCGATCTTCTTGCCCCGGATGAGCGGCCCGTCCTTGATCTGCATGGCCGCCGCCAGCGCCGCCGCGCCCGCGCCCTCGGCCAGGTTGTGGGTGCAGCGGTAATACAGGCGCATGGCGCGCGCCACTTCGTCGTCGCTCACGGCCAGCACGTCGTCGGCGCATTCGAGCACCGCCGCCAGCGAGGCGGCGTCGGCCACCCGGCACGCCAGGCCGTCGGCCACCACGGTGCTGACCGCCGCCTCGATGCTGTACCCGGCCCGGAACGAGCGCTGGTAGGCCGGCGCATGGCTCGACACCACGCCGATGATGCGGGTCTTGACCCCGAGCGCGTGGCGCGCCGCGATCGCGCCGCAGATGCCCGAGCCCTGGCCGATCGGCACCAGCACCAGGTCCAGGTCGGGCTGGGCGCGGAACAGTTCGAGCCAGCCGCTGGCCACGCCCGCCACCAGGTCCTCGTGATACGAGGGCACCATGTGCAGGCCTTCGTCGCGCATCAGGGCCAGCGCGTGCTCGCGGCTTTCCTGGAAGTCGTGGCCATGTTCGATCACCCGCGCGCCCAGGCCGCGCATGCAGGCGTTCTTTTCGACGCTGTTCCCGTGCGGGACCACCACCGTCACATCGAGTCCCAGGCGCGCGCCGCTGAAGGCGATCGCCTGGCCGTGGTTGCCGCGGGTCGGGGCGATGATGCCGCGCACCTCGGGCGCGCGCCGCACCAGCGCGTCCAGATAGACCACCGCGCCGCGCGCCTTGAAGGTGCCGAGCGGGGTATGGTTTTCGTGCTTGACCCAGGCGTTCGTGCCGAGCGCCTCGTTCAGCAGCGGCCACGAATACTGGGGCGTGGGCGGCATGGCGCGGTAAACGAGGGCCGCGGCGGCATCGAGGTCGGCGAGGGACGGCAAGTACATGGCGCGCTTTCAAAGGTGGATCGATGGGTGTATCCTAGACGATATAACCAGTACAGTACAAATACACTTATCCACATAATTACGCATACTGTGATGGTGCCATGACCAATACAAGCATTCCCGCCATCGGCCTGCTCACGCGCGGCTCGGGCGAAACGCTGATCGACCAGATCGTGCGCTCGGTCTCGAGCCGCATCGACGACAAGCTGCTGCGCAGCGGTGCGCGCATGCCGTCGATCCGCCAGTTCGCGGCGACCCACGGCGTGTCGTGCTTCACGGTGGTGGCCAGCTACGACAAGCTGGTGGCCAAGGGCTACGTGGAGTCGCGCCGCGGCGCCGGTTTTTTTGTGCGCGAGCGCTCGCCGCTCAACGCCGGCGAGCGCTCGGTGCCGGACGCCGCCCCGGCGCCGCTGGAAACCAAGCCGCTCGATGTGGTCTGGCTGATCCGCAACATGTTCCGTCCCGCGCCGTCGCAGCGCGTGCCCGGTTCCGGCGTGCTGCCGTCCGAATGGCTGGACGGCCCGATGATCGCCAACGCCCTGCGCGCGGTCAGCCGCCAGAGCGCCGCGCTGCTGGTCAACTACGGCATGCCGCAGGGCTTCCTGCCGCTGCGCCAGCAGCTCCAGCTGAAACTGGCCGAACTCGAAATCGATGCCGCGCCCGAGCAGTTCGTCACCACCGTCGGCGTGACCCAGGCGCTGGACCTGGTGGCGCGCGAATTCACCCGCCCCGGCGACACCATTTTCGTCGACGACCCGGCCTGGTTCCTGATGTTCGGCGCGTTCGCGGCGATGGGCCTGAAGGTGGTCGGCATTGCGCGCCTGGCCGACGGCCCCGACATCGCCCAGCTGGCCGCCATGGCGGCGCTGCATAAACCGAAGCTGTACGTGATCAATTCGGTGCTGCACAACCCGACCTCCACCTCGCTGTCGGCGGCCAAGGCGTTCCAGGTGCTGCGCATCGCCGAGGAACACGGCTTTACCATCGTCGAAGACGATATCTACTGCGACCTGCATCCCGGCAGCGCGGTGCAGCCGGCCACGCGCATGGCCGCGCTCGACCAGCTCAAACGGGTTATTTACCTGGGCGGCTTTTCCAAGTCGCTGGCGGCCAACCTGCGGGTCGGTTTTATCGCCACCTCGCCCGAATGGGCGCAGCGCCTGTGCGACCGCAAGATGCTGGCCACGCTCACCACCAGCGATATCGGCGAGCGCGTGGTGTACAAGGTGCTCTCCGAGGGCTTGTACCGCAAGCACGCCGACCGCCTGCGCGCCCGCCTCGACGCGGTGCGCGCGCGTACGGCGCGCCAGATGGAGAAGGCCGGCCTGCAGATCGCCGTGGCGCCGCCGGCCGGCATGTTCATCTGGGCCGACGCCGGCATCGACACCATTCCCCTGGCCGAACGCGCCCTGGCCGCCGGCTTGCTGCTGGCGCCGGGGGCGCTGTTTTCGCCCAGCCAGCTGCCGTCGACCCGGATGCGCATGAATGTCTCGACCTCCCAGGAGCCGGATGTCTGGGAATTTCTGGCCCGGGAACTGGGGCGCTGAGTTCGCAGGCCTTGAAATCGCCCGGAACACCCCCATTTCTGCCCAATCCGTTCAACCCGTCTTACACGAGGACTAAAAATGGCTGTTGCCGAAAAAGAAACCCTTGGTTTTCAAGCAGAAGTAAAACAGTTGCTGCAACTGATGATCCACTCCCTGTACTCGAACAAGGAGATCTTCCTGCGCGAGCTCATTTCGAACGCGTCCGACGCGGCCGACAAGCTGCGCTTCGAGGCGATCAATAACGACGCTTTGTACGGCAACGACCACGAACTGAAAATCCGCGTCGCCTTCGACAAAGAAGCGCGCACGGTCACCATTTCCGACAACGGCATCGGCATGAGCCGCGACGAAGTCATTTCGCACCTGGGCACCATCGCCAAGTCGGGCACCAAGGAATTCTTCGGCAAACTGTCCGGCGACCAGCAGGCCGACGCGGCCCTGATCGGCCAGTTCGGCGTGGGCTTCTATTCGGGCTTTATCGTGGCCGACAAGATCACGGTCGAAACCCGCCGCGCCGGCGCCGAGGCGTCCGAGGGCGTGCGCTGGGAGTCGGCCGGCGAGGGCGATTACAGCGTCGAAGCGATCGAAAAAACCGCGCGCGGCACCGACATCATCCTGCACCTGCGCGAAGGCGAGGACGAGCTGCTGTCGAGCTGGAAGCTGAAATCGATCATCCGCAAGTACTCGGACCACATCTCGCTGCCGATCGTGATGCAAAAGGACGAGTGGGACGCCGAGAAAAGCGAGACCGTCGTCAAGGACGAAGTCGAGACGGTCAACCAGGCCAGCGCGCTGTGGGCCCGCAGCAAGAACGACATCACGCCCGAGCAGTACGAGGAATTCTACAAGCACGTCTCGCACGACTTCCAGGCGCCGCTGGCGCACACCCATAACCGGGTCGAGGGCCGCAGCGAATACACGCAACTGCTGTATGTGCCGAGCCACGCCCCGTTCGACCTGTGGGACCGCAACAAGCGCGGCGGCATCAAGCTGTACGTCAAGCGGGTGTTCATCATGGACGATGCCGAGCAGCTGATGCCGGCCTACCTGCGCTTCATCAAGGGTGTGATCGACTCGAACGACCTGCCGCTGAACGTGTCGCGCGAGATCCTGCAGGAGTCGCGCGATGTGAAGGTGATCCGCGAAGGCTCGACCAAGCGCGTGCTGGGCATGCTCGAAGAATTGGCCAACGCCGAAGAGCAGGAAAAGAAGGACAAGTACACCACCTTCTGGAAGGAATTCGGCCAGGTGCTCAAGGAAGGCATTGGCGAAGACGCCGGCAACCTCGAACGCATCGCCAAGCTGCTGCGTTTCGCTTCGACCGCCAACGAGAACGCCGACCAGACTACCTCGCTGGCCGACTATATCGGGCGCATGAAGGAAGGCCAGGAGAAGGTCTACTACGTCACCGGCGACAATTACACCGCCGCCAGGAACAGTCCGCACCTCGAAATCTTCCGCAAGAAGGGCGTGGAAGTGCTGTTGATGACCGACCGCGTCGATGAATGGATGCTGTCGTTCCTGACCGAGTTCGAAGGCAAGGAACTGGTGTCGGTGGCCAAGGGCGGCCTCGATCTGGGCGGCCTGGAAGACGAAGCCGAGAAGAAGGAACACGAAGAAACCGAGACCTCCTACAAGGACCTGGTCGAGCGCATGAAGGCGGCGCTGGGCGAAAAGGCCAAGGACGTGCGCGTGACGTTCCGCCTGACCGATTCGCCAGCTTGCCTGGTGGCCGATGAAAACGAGCTGTCGGGGAACCTGCTGCGCATGCTGAAGGCGGCCGGGCAGAGTGCGCCGGAATCGAAGCCGATCCTGGAGATCAACCCGAACCACCCGCTGGTGACGCGCTTGAAGAACGAAGACGCGGCCAGCACCCAGTTCGGCGATTGGGCGCACATCCTGTTCGACCAGGCGCTGCTGGCTGAAGGCGGTTCGCTCAGCGATCCGGCGACGTTCGTCAAGCGCTTGAACGAGATGCTGCTGGCCGGGGCGAAGTAAGGCTTTTATCTAGCACCATAAACCCGAAAACCGTTGTTCCCGCCTGCGCGGGAACGACGGTCTTAAGGATAGCGTGGTATTAACTGACAGCGCTGTCTATACCGACACCTGCTCGCACAACTCCCCCAACAGTTTTTCCCCCTCCGGCCAGTCGCCGTACCCGCTCTCCCCATTGATATGTCCGGCGTCGCCAATCTCGACGAAGCGGCTGCCCCACGCCTGGGCAAACGCGCGTGCGCGTTCGATCGACACGTAGGGATCGTTGGTGCTGGCCACCACGATGCTCGGAAATGGCAGCTTTTGCAGCTGCATCGGTGCAAACCCCACCGCCTCGGATGGAAACGAGCTTGCATCGGCATCGGCCGGCGCCACCAGCAAGGCCCCGCCGATACCGAGCGTTGATTCCGAACGCGCCCAGTGTGCCACCAAACCGCACGCCAGGCTGTGCGCCACCAGAATCGGCGGCCCTTCACTCATGGCAATGGCCGCGTCGAGTTCATCGACCCATTCGTGGCAATCGGGATTGTTCCAGTCGCGATGCGCGACCCGCTTCCACTTGGGGTTGCGCTGTTCCCAATGCGTTTGCCAGTGCGACGGGCCCGAGTTCCAGATCCCCGCCAAAGTCAGTACATCGCAATCCATTAGCCCTCCGCCGTAAGTGAGTCGATAGGATCGATTGTACGACTAAACACCGCACCGGTCGCGTACGCGGGCGTGCGGGTGCGCGCTCAGAAGGACAGGGTCAGCGATCCATGAAAGGGCACGGACGCCCAGCGCGCCGTCAACGCCAATGCACCCTCGTACAGCAGTGCGTGCGCGTCGATCCCGGCCAGGTCAAAGGGCGCGCGCTCGCGTGCCATGCACGCCGTGCGCACCGCTTCGGTGAAGTCGGCCTGGTCGAAGCGGCCGCTCCAGAGTTGGGTCTGGAGCGCTTCGACCACTGCTTCGACCTGGATCGCCTCGGTTTCCACCTGCCTGCCGGCCGGATCGTGGGCGATCTCCATGGCGAAGCTGGCCTCGGCGCCGCGCGCAACCAGTCCGGTGAAGCCGTTGCGCAGTCCCAGCCGCGATTCGACCACGTAGTGAACCAGGTCGTGCGGCAGGATGCCCTGGCGCGGCATCGCGGTCTGGGTGCTGCTGCCGTCGTCGCGCACGTAGCGCAGGCGGTCGAGTTTGTCGGATTTGCCGAGTTTTTCCGCTATCAGTTGCATCTTCTCAGGTGCGATGGACGGCCGCGAGCACCGCATCGATAAAGTGATTGTTATCGACATGGTAACGCAGGTGGTGAGCGGCGGCGCAGATCGTCACAGCGCCGCCGCCCGCCTGGTGTGGCGCCTGTCCGGCTTAGCGCGCGCCCTTGCTGACCTTGATCCAGTTCAGGTTCCAGCCGCCCTGTTTCGCATACACCCCGAAGGAGTGGCTGCCGGCATTGAGCGTGACGGTCTTGTTGACCGACGCCCAGTTCTGCCAGCCGCCGGTGGCCGGCAGCGCCACCGTGGCGTAGGTCGGCTTGCCGCCGGCTTCCTCGAAACTCAGTTCGCCCCCGCTCGGGCTGGCGACCCGGAATTCAATGGTGTAGGTGCCGGTTTCGGGAATCGTCACCGGTGAGTTGGTGTACGACATCCAGTCGCCCGTCTCGATATGGCTGGCGTTCCTGCCGCCACCGGCGTCGGTCGTCTGCTCCGACTCCACCCCGCTCATGCTGGCGTGGTCTTCGGCCTGGATCAGCGCGATCTGGCCGCCCGATCCGGCGGCGGCGATGCCGATCCAGTTCAGGTTAAAGCCGCCGGCCTTGGCCGCGATGCCGATCGACTGCTTGCCGGCCGGGAGCTGCACATTGTGCGAGATGGTGTTCCAGTTTTGCCAGCCGCCCGTGGCACCCACCGCGATGGTGCCGAACACCGGGCTGCCGCCCGCCCGTTCCAGGCTGATGCTGCCGCCGCCATTGGCGCTGGCCACGCGGTACGAAACCGTGTACAGGCCGGCGGCGGGCACGTCGACCGTGTAGTTCATCCAGTCGCCGCTGTCGATATAGCCGACGTTCTGGCCGCCGCCGGCGTCCAGGGTGGTTTCAAGCTGCACGCCGCTCATCTGGCACCAGGCTTCGGCCTGGATGGTCGACGGCACGCCGGCCGTGGCGCAGCCGGCGTCGGTCACCTTCGGCCAGTTGCGCACCGTCTCGCGCGCCTGCTTGCCCGATTCGGTCAGGTCCCAGTTGGCCCAGCCGCCGGTGGAGCTGGCGCCCGGCACCAGGCTGGCCGAACCCTCGCGGGCGTCGTCCAGCGCCCAGTTGGCGTTGCTCAGCTTGTGCTTCTGCATGAAGTCGATCCAGGCGTTGGTTTCGGGGTAGTTCACGCCGCCGTTGCCGTCTGCATTGACCGAACCCCATTCGGTTACGAACAGGGCCAGGCCGTTGTTCATGGCGGTGGCAGCCTTGTCGCGCAGGTATTGGGTGTGGTTGCCGGCGTAGAAGTGCAGGGTGTAGGCGATGTTGGAGTGCCCCGTGATGGGGTTGCGCGAGGCGATGTCGGCGTCCTGCGACCAGTGCGGCGAGCCGACGATGATCAGGTTATCCGGGTCGATCGCGCGGATCGCCGCGATCACCGCCTGCGCGTACGGCCTGACGTGGGCGTCCCAGGTGACGTCGTCCTTCGGCTCGTTGTAGATCTCGTAGATGACGTGCTTGTTGTTGCCGTAGGTGCGCGCCATCTCCTGGAAAAACGCGATCGCCTCGTTCTGGTGGCGGAAGGCGTAGTGCGAGTGCCAGTCGATGATGACGTACATGTCCCTGGTAATGGCGGCGTCCACCACGGCCTTGACGCGCGCCTTGTTCTCGGCCGGGAACTCGATATAGCCTCCCTTGTCTTCCACGCCCATGGCGGCGCGCACCAGGGTGGCCTTCCAGTCGTCCTTGAGCCAGCCGACCGCGCCGGCGTTGTAGAAGCGCGCGCCGGGCCATTCGTTGTTGGACCAGTACAGGCTGCTGCCGCTGATGCTGCCCGGTTTGCCGCCGACCAGCACCTGGTTGCCGGCCACCGACAGCGCCGGCACGTCGGCCAGCGCGGCGCCGGCGCACAGCGACAGCGCAAGGGCGCCGGCAAGGCGGGTCAAAGTGCGGGATGCTGCTGCGTTCTTGAGGGTCATGCTCATCGCTATTGTCTCCTGAATGGATGTCGGTGAGCGAGGGGCGACGGGCCAGTGGCGGGATCGGGCTTGCTGCCATCTCGATGTTTGCTCGGCGCGCATGGCGCTGCGGTAGTCTCTGATTTAGGTTTGAAATCGTTTTCAGTTGACTGTGGAGCATTTGACATCAGGGGGAGGACGAAGTCAATGGAAACGTTCCCGATCTGCGTCATGCAAGATACACTGACTCACGGCAAGTGCAGTCGGGATCGGGTCTTGCGCTGCTTACAGGGCCGTGCGCAGCGCGAACAACTCGGGGAACAGCACCACGTCGAGCATCTTGCGCAGGTAGCTCACGCCGGCCGTACCGCCGGTGCCGGTTTTAAAGCCGATGATGCGTTCGACCGTGGTCACGTGGCGGAAGCGCCAGAAGCGGAAGGCGGTCTCCATGTCCACCAGCTTTTCGGCCAGTTCGTACAAGGCCCAGTGCTGCGAGGGGTCCTTGTACACCTCGAGCCAGGCCGCCTTGACCGATTCGTCGGCTTGCGTGGGCAGGGTCCAGTCGGCGTTCAGGCGTTCGGGCGCGATGGCAAAGCCGCTGCGCGAGAGCAGCATGACCGCTTCGTCGTAGACCGAGGGCGCGCGCAGTTCGCGATCGAGCACCGCGTGCGCGGCCGGCGCGGTTTCATGCACGTTCAACAGCGCCGCGTTCTTGTTCCCGAGCAGGAATTCAAGTTCGCGGTACTGGTGCGACTGGAAGCCCGACGAGGCCCCGAGGTACGGACGGATGGCGGTGTACTCGGGCGGCGTCATGGTGGCCAGCACGTCCCACGCATGCACCAGCTGGTCCATGATGCGCGCCACCCGCGCCAGCATCTTGAAGGCCGGGGCCAGTTCGCCGGCGCGCAGGTTGGTGCGCACCGCCTGCAGTTCGTGCAGCATCAGCTTGAGCCACAACTCGCTGGTCTGATGCTGCACGATGAACAGCATTTCATTGTGGTTGGGCGAGCGCGGATGCTGGGCACCCAGGATCTGGTCGAGTCCCAGGTAGTCGCCGTAGCTCATCGCTTCGCTGAAATCCATCTTGGCGCCGTGCCATTGGGCCGGGCATGTTGCTTCATCGGACATGGTGTGCTCTCAGGATGTTGGTTCAGGTGACTGCGCCGCGGCTGGCGGCAATATCGTAGGCTCGGTCATCGAGGATCTGGCGCAGGATCTCGACCGCGTCCCAGACCTCGGCAAAGCTGGTGTACAGCGGCGTGAAGCCGAAGCGCATGATGGCCGGCTCGCGGTAGTCGCCGATGACGCCGCGCGCGATCAGGGCCTGCATCACCGCGTAGCCGTGCGGGTGGGTAAAGCTCACGTGGCTGCCGCGCCGCGCGTGCTCGCGCGGGGTGGCAAGGCCGAGCGGATGGCTGGCGCAGCGTTCTTCCACCAGGGCGATGAACAGGTCGGTCAGGGCCAGCGACTTGGCGCGGATGGCTTGCATGCTGGTTTGCTCGAAAATCTCCAGTCCGCATTCGACCAGGGTCAGCGAGACGATCGGCTGGGTGCCGCACAGGGCGCGCGCGATGCCGGCGGCCGGCTCGAATTCGGGCGCCATGGCGAACGGCCGGGCGTGGCCCCACCAGCCCGACAGCGGCTGGATGAAGGCGGCCTGGTTGCGCTCGGGCACCCAGATAAAGGCCGGCGCGCCAGGGCCGCCGTTGAGGTACTTATAAGTACAGCCGACGGCCAGGTCGGCGCCGTCGCCTTGCAGGTCGAGCGGCACGGCGCCGGCCGAGTGGGCCAGGTCCCACAGGATCAGCGCGCCCTGTTCGTGTGCGTGGCGGCTCATGGCGGCCATGTCGTGCTTGGCGCCGGTGCGGTAGTTCACATGGGTGAGCATGACCACGGCGCAGTCCTGGCCAATGGCGCCTTCAAGCTGCTCGACCGAGTCGACCAGGCGCACTTCGTAGCCCCGGTCGAGCCAGCTGGTCAGGCCCTGGGCCATGTACAGGTCGGTGGGGAAGTTGCTGCGCTCGGTGACGATGACCTTGCGCTCGGGCGAGCCCGATTGCATGTGCAGGGCGGCGGCAAGCGCCTTGAACAGGTTGAGCGAGGTGGTGTCGTTGACCACGACTTCGCCGGCTTTTGCGCCGATCAGCGGGGCCAGGCGGTCGCCCAGGCGCTTGGGCAGGTCGAACCAGCCGGCCGTGTTCCAGCTGGTGATCAGGTCGGTACCCCATTCGCGCGCGATGACGTCCTGGGCGCGCGCGAGGGCGGCGCGCGGACGGGCGCCCAGCGAGTTGCCGTCGAGGTAGATCACGCCGTCGGGCAGGTCGAATTGCTGGCGCAGGGGGGCCAAGGCGTCGCCGGCGTCGAGGGCCAGGCAGTCGTTACGGTTCATTGTTCACCTTAAAAAATACTTTAGGCTTCATCTATTTAGCCAATGCGGGAGTTTAACAAGAATTCGGGCTTCTCCGGAAAGCTTGTTCGCGAATTCAGAAAAATTGCAAGAAATGAAAAGTTGAAATGTAAGAATTATTGATTAAATAGTCATTTATCATGGATTTGTCGTCGGTCGCAAGGGCATGCCGCCAGAGCGCCGGACGCCGGTCGATGCGTGGGCAGGTCTGTCTGCGCTACATTTCCAGCCTGATTTACTACTTGAGAAAAGTGACTATGAAACTAATCAAACACTTGCCAGTTCTCGCCTTGACGCTTTGGATACCCCTGGCATATGCCCAGGCCGCCACCGGCGCAGCCGTGCCATCGCTTAGCCTGGCCCAGGTGAAAGCGGGGCTGACGCCCGCCGCATCGAAAAAGATTCGTCCCCAATTGCTCGACGCGGTGTCGAGAGGCGAGCAGCGCGAGGTGATCGTGATGTTCCAAGACCAGTCGGGCGCTGCAGCCGTCAAGCAACAGGCGCAGCGTCTAGCGATCGAGAAAGATGCGTTCGGCGCGACGCGCCGCAATGTCCAGGCAACACTCGGCGCCGCCAATGTCGTGTTTCTGCGTGAATATAAGCATCTTCCACTTGCCGTGGTACGGGTAGAGAACAACGCCGGGCTGATGAGCTTGCTGAATCATCCCCTGGTCGTCCATGTCGGTGAAAACGTCACCATGCAGCCGCAGACCAGCGAGAGCTTGCCCCTAATTCATCAGCCACAGGTCATCGCAACCGGCCGCCGCGGCACAGGCAGCACGGTTGCCATGCTTGACGTCGGTGTCGAAACCGCGCATCCCTCGCTTGGCTTTTGCGGTGTCCCGGTTCCGCCGCCGTCCTGCCGGATAGTCGAGATCGTCGATAAGTCGGAAGCGGGATTCACGACCGGTGACGATGCCGATCATGGCACCACGGCGGCAGCTGTCGTGGCCCAGACGGCGCCAGGGGCGAAGATCGCCGTTGTCGACATTTTCGTGCGGAAGACGTCCAGTCCCAAGCTCATTTTTGCCGGTATCGACTGGGCCATCGAGAATCAGGCGAAATATAATATCGTGGCCCTGAATTTGAACGCGGCATATGAGGACAGTGGCGGCGGCTTGTGTACTCCGGGTAACAGCGACCTCGCAATCATGAGCGCTACACTCGACCGGCTGAGGGCGCTCAGGATCTTTCCCGTCATCGCTGCCGGCAATAACTTCGAACTGAACGGGAGGCCGAATTTTCCTGCGTGCGCCGCAGTGGGCAAAACGGCGGCGGTCGTCGGGGCCGTCTACGACCAAAACATGAAGTATGCAGGTGGACACGGATGCAACGATGACAATGCCCGGACAAACCAGATGACCTGCTTTTCAGCTCGTTATCCCTGGGTGAATATTGCCGCACCGGGCGCTATCATCTACACCGGCAGCCACCTGCCCGGCAGCCAATCCGGCACATCGTATGCGGCACCGCACGTCGCCGGTGCCGTCGCCGTACTTCGCGCTCCGGACGCGGCGCCTGGGGACACTGTGGAGCAGACCTGGGGACGGCTAAGCAATACCGGGCTCGAAATCGTTCCCCACACGCAGGGCCAGAAACCGACTCCGCGCATTCCGCGTCTGGACTTGATGGCGTCGCTCAACAGCGTGTTTTACGTCACCGTGACGCAGCAGTTCTACATCAGCCTGCTGGGGCGCCCCGCTGACCCAAGCGGCCTGCTCGGGTTCTCCCATGGTTTGCGCGACACCGGCGCACCATCGACGCTCATGGAGCTCAACAGGTTGTACGACTATAGTACGCAGATCCGCTCACTGGTCGACTCGGTCGGGGCCAGTGCCGAAGCGAGCGCGCTTTACCCTGGCGACAACGCGGCCTTCGTGACGGCGATGTACCAGAATATCGTCAACCGCACTCCCGACGCGGGCGCTTTGGCCTATTGGAAAGGCCAACTCGACAGCGGAGCCATGACGCGTGGCAGGCTCGCGCTGGCGATCGCTTCCTTCCTGGAGCAGTACAACGACGGTGCCACTTTGTATAAAAAAGCGGCAGTGGCGACCAACTTCACGAATGCGCTCGACCAGCCGGCCGAAGTGGCCAGCTACCAGCGTTCCACCGCCGAAGCGCGCGCCATGCTGAAAACGGTCAATGCGCTGACCTACGTCGAACAGATGGATGCGGTTATCCAGAGCACAATCGCAAGCATGCTTAATCGTTAACAATCCGGCCGGGACGCGCCACGGCGTCCCGGCTGTTCCCCGGTTGAATTTTTTTTCAAACAACCCTCAAGTTCCGCCCCCAGCCGCCGTAAATGACTCAGACACGCGGGAATTTAAAATATTTTCAGATTTTTTGAATTTATTTTAAAAAAACCCTCAAGTTCCGCAAAAGTTTGACGTAACCGGTACAAGACGACAGAAAAACCGCGTCGACGGGTCAGTGACACCGCGCCCCACAATCCGCTTTTCCGCCCCGTTCTCATAGGGGCGCGACCATGATCCGGCAGGGTTCGTAGGACGAACACCTACGGACTTGCCTCATCTGTACCTCACCCAAAATACAGGCGCGCGCCTATTCTCGTATTGTTGCTGTACAGTCAGAATCTATCTCACTGGCAATACGAACACAGCGCCAGATTTCAACGGATTGAAGGAGACGGAAAATGACTGCGAACGACATGATGGCTGAAATTCGTGATGCGAACCTGAGCTACCTGATGCTCGCCCAGCAGATGATTCGCGCCGACAAAGTGACCGCGATCTTCCGTCTCGGGATTTCGGCGGACATCGCTGAACTGATCGAAAACATGAGCAATTCCCAGATCCTGAAGCTGGCCGGCGGCAACATGATGCTGGCGCGCTTCCGCTTCGACGATAGTGCTATCCTGTCGATGTTGACCAGCAACAGCAAAGACCGCGTCCTCGCCCAGTCCCACGCCGCCATCCTGATGGCCGGCCAGGCAGTCGAAGAAATCGTGTAAGCGCCTTGTCTTTTTTGCAGCAGTCGCAGCCAAAAACAGCAACAGGAGCCCTCATGTCCAAGAAAAGCGTGGTATCGGAAGCACAGGAAATCGGCCTGGCCATGGAGCTGATCAACCTGGGCGCCCGCCTGCAGCTGCTCGAGACCGAAGTCTCGCTTTCGCGCGAACGCCTGCTCAAGCTGTACAAGGAACTCAAGGGCGTGTCGCCGCCGAAGGGCATGCTGCCGTTCTCGACCGACTGGTTCCTCACCTGGCAGCCGAACATCCACGCCTCGCTGTTCATCAATATCCATAAATTCCTGGTCGATCACGCCGGCGCCACCGGCATCGAAGCGGTCATGAAGGCCTACAAGCTGTACCTCGAACAAATGCCGCCCGAGCCCGGCGTCGAACCGTTGCTGTCGCTCACGCGCGCGTGGACCCTGGTGCGCTTCTTCCAGAGCAAAATGCTGGCCATGGCCCCGTGCGACAAGTGCCAGGGCAAGTTCGTGGTCGATTGCCTCGACCTGAACCACGCTTATCAGTGCGGTCTGTGCAACATGCCTTCACGCGCCGGCAAGACCAAGAAGGTCAAGGACGCCAAGGATGCGAAGGACGCGAAAGATGCGCACAGCGCCGCGACGGCGCTCCTGAACGCGTGACCCGCCCCGGCGTGACCGCAAAACCTTCCTCCCGCACATCCACCGAAGGGCAGGGCGCAAGCCTTGCCCTTCGCCGCATCTGGCGCGCTCCCGCCGTGCAGGCGCTGCTGCTGCAATGCCTGGCTTTTCCGCTGACCCTGCTCATCGTGTTCCTGCTGGCGCGCAGCGGCGCAGTCCTCTCGTATGCCGATTGCGCCCTGGTGCAGGGCGTCCTCGCCTGCGCCATGACGCGCCTGCGCGGCCTGGCCGTGTGGTGGCTGGGGATCCAGCTGGTGTTTCCGCTGGCGCTGATGGGCACCCTCAAGCTGGACATCCCGCCGCCGCTGTTCCTGGGCGTGTTCCTGTTCCTGCTGGCGCTGTACTGGTCCACCTTCCGCACCCAGGTGCCGTACTACCCGTCCGGCAAGTGGGTCTGGAATGAAGTCGACAAGCTGCTGCCCAAAGACAAGCCCTTGCTGGTGATCGATATCGGCAGCGGGCTGGGCGGTTTTACGATGGAGCTGGCGCGGCGCCGCCCTGAGTCGGTTTTTGTGGGCATCGAGCTGGCGCCGCTGCCCTGGCTGCTGAGTTTTCTGCGCGCCCGGATAACCGCAAGTCGCGCACGTTTTGTGCGTGGCGATTACGACAATCTTGATTTAAGTAACTACGATGCGGTGTTCGCTTATCTGTCGCCGGCGCCAATGAGTGCTTTATGGAACAAGGCCTCAAAAGAGATGCGTCCCGGTAGCATTTTGCTCAGTTATGAGTTTCTGATAACGGAAAAAACGCCGGATATTATTCTTATGCCTACAGGGCGTGGCGCGCCTCTCTACGGATGGCACTTTTAGGAGACAGACGGCAGGGTTTTCCTTGCCGCTCGGGCCGTCTCACGCTATTGTAGTTCCGTATGTAAATTAAATGAATCGAGCCATTTAAAGAAACGACAGCATTCATTGCCATTCATATATTGGCGTTGTTATCTTTAAAACGTCGGGCGCTGCCCGAGCTCTTTCCAACCTGGGAGTTCCCGCACTTGTTAGTCATACTCGGATACATCATCGTTTGCGGTTCGGTCTTCGGCGGCTTTGCCGCCAGTGGCGGCCACCTCGCGTCGCTGTTCCAGCCGCTCGAACTGGTGATGATCGGGGGCGCGGCTTTCGGCGCTTTTTTTGTGGGCAATAATAGCAAGTCGATCAAGGCCACGCTCAAGGCCGTCCCCGGCCTGTTCAAGGGTTCGCGTTATACCAAGGACCTGTACATGGAAATGATGTCGCTGCTGTTCGATGTCCTTTCCAAAGTGCGCAAGGAAGGCTTGATGTCGATTGAAGGCGATATCGAAAATCCGGAACAAAGCCCGGTATTTTCCAAATATCCCGGCGTGCTGGCGGACCACCATATTGTCGAATTCATGACAGATTATCTGCGCTTGATGGTATCGGGAAATATGGACGCCTTTCAGATTGAAAATCTGATGGATAACGAAATTGAAACGCACCACCATGAAGGCGCGGTGCCGGCCCATTGCATCGCCAAGCTGGGCGACGGCTTGCCGGCCTTCGGCATCGTGGCCGCGGTGATGGGCGTGGTGCACACGATGGAGTCGGTCGGCATTCCGCCGGCCGAACTGGGGATCCTGATCGCCAAGGCGCTGGTCGGCACCTTCCTCGGTATCTTGCTGGCCTACGGCTTCGTCGGCCCGCTGGCCAGCCTGCTCGAACAGAAGCTGGAAGAGTCGACCAAGATGTTCCAGTGCGTGAAAGTGACCCTGCTGGCGAGCCTGAACGGCTACGCGCCGGCGCTGGCGGTGGAATTCGGACGCAAGGTGCTGTACTCGACCGAGCGGCCCACCTTCGCCGAGCTGGAAGAACACATCAAGAAATCGAAGACCAAATAAGCCCATCATGCCCAGCCACTTAGCCCCTTGCATGATGCCGACCAGACGGAGCGCGTATGTCCGATGAAGGCCTGCGGCCGATTATCGTCAAGCGCATCAAAAAGACCGCCGCCGGCCACCACGGCGGCGCCTGGAAGATCGCCTACGCCGACTTCGTGACGGCGATGATGGCCTTCTTTCTGCTGATGTGGCTGCTCGGTTCGACCAGCAAGGGTGATTTGAACGGCATTTCCGAATTTTTCCAGACCCCGCTGAAGGTGGCGCTGGCGGGCGGCTCGGGCAGCGGCGACAGTTCCTCGATCCTGCAGGGCGGCGGCCAGGATCTGTCGCGCCGCACCGGCCAGGTCAAGCGCGGCGAGAACCCGGACAAGAAGTCGTTCGACCTGAAGGCGGCCAAGGCGGCGCTGGAAGCGGCCGAGGCGGACCGCCTCAAGACGCTCAAGGCCAAGCTGGAAGCGACCATCGAAGCCAATCCGCTGCTGAAAAAATACAAGAACCAGCTGCTGCTCGATATCACCAGCGAAGGCTTGCGGATCCAGATCGTGGACGAATTGAACCGGCCCATGTTCAACCTGGCCAAGGCCGAACTGCAGCCGTACACGCGCGACATCCTGCACGTGATCGGGATCGTATTGAATGAAGTGCCGAACCGGATCGGCCTGTCGGGCCACACCGATTCGACGCCGTACATGAGCGACACCGGTTACAGCAACTGGGAATTGTCGGCCGACCGCGCCAACGCATCGCGCCGCGAACTGGTCATCGGCGGCATGAGCGACGCCAAGATCCTGCGCGTGGTGGGGCTGGCCTCGGCGGCGCCGCTGGACCGCCAGGATCCGTTTTCGGCGGCCAACCGGCGCATCAGCATCATCGTCATGAACAAGCGCACCGAAGACGCGGTCATGCGCGACGGCGCCTCGATGGACGTGCCAGAGCAGCCCGGCGTCGCTACGCCGGCGGCAGAACCGAAAGCGGCGCCATGATGGCCAGGGAAGTTACGGGAGAGGGCGAATGACAAGAAAGAAAATACTGGGCTCGCACGTGAAGCGCTTGCTGTCGGGCGTGTCGGATCACGGCAAGAAGCACTTGACGGAAGTCGAAACCGATCTGCTCCAGACCCATTTGCTGCTGGAAGAGGCCATCGACAAGCTCACCAGCAGTTTCATGGCGATCCACACGGCGGTCGGTGCCCAGCAGGACACCATCAACCTGCTGCTGGCCGGCGGCACGCCGAGCGCGGAAGACAGCGCGCGCCTGGGCGCCATGTCGGGCGAGATCGGCGCGCACGTGAACACGGCCATTACCAGCATGCAGTTCCAGGACATGACGAGCCAGCTGATCGACCGCACGCTCAAGCGCGTGACCGGCTTGCGCGAATTTCTGGGCACCCTGGGCGCGCACGGCGCCGACATCGTGCCCGAGACGAACAGCGAAGAAATCGTCGACCTGCTCGGCAAGGTCAGCATGGCGCTGGCGATCCAGTCGCTCGAATTACGCAGTGTACTAAGAAAAGCAGTCAATCAGCAGCATCTGGAAAGTGGCGACATAGAACTGTTCTAAGGTTCACTCTCGATGATTATGGGCGCGGTGCCCCCCCGATTTAAAAATAGCAGGAGCAAAAATGGCTAAAACAATACTCGCAGTCGACGATTCCAGTTCGCTGCGCCAGATGGTGGCATTCAGTCTCAAGGCCGCGGGCTACCTCGTGGTGGAAGCGGTCGATGGCCAGGACGGGCTCGAAAAAGCCAAGCAGCAAACGGTCGACCTGGTGCTGACCGACCAGAACATGCCGCGCATGGACGGCCTGTCGCTGATCAAACTGCTGCGCGGCCTGCCGGCGTACCAGAAGGTGCCGATCCTGATGCTGACCACCGAATCGTCCGACGAAATGAAGACCAAGGGACGTGCCGCCGGCGCCAATGGCTGGCTGGTCAAGCCGTTCGACCCGCAGCGCCTGATCGAAGTCGTCAAAAAAGTCATCGGCTGATGAACCGGGTGGGAGCACGCGCAATGATGCATCGCGAAATTCACGGAGTCCGACCATGACCATCGACATAAGCCAGTTTTTCCAGGTCTTCTTCGATGAAGCCGAAGAACTGCTGGCCGAAAAAGAGCGTCTGCTGCTGGCCGTCGACATCGCGTCGCCGGATCCGGAAGACCTGAACGCCATTTTCCGCACCGCCCACTCGATCAAGGGCGGTTCGTCGACGTTCGGCCTGAACGACATGACCGAAGTGACCCATTTCCTGGAGTCGCTGCTCGACCGCATCCGCAAGGGCGAAATGGCGCTCACCGCCGAACACGTCGACGCCTTTTTGGCCGCCAAGGACATCCTCAAGATGCAGCTCGACGGCCATCGCAACGGCGCCCACGTCGACCAGGATGCCGTGGCCAACGTGCGCATGATGCTGCAAGAGCTCTCGCAGGACGTGGTGCCGGTGGCCGCGCCGCCGGCGCCGTCGTTCGTGCAAAGCGCGATCAAGGCCAACGTGAGCACCGGCGGGCGGCGCTACCGCATCGAGATGCCGCACGTGGAGCAGCGCGATGTGAATGCGCTGACGGCTGAACTGGGCCTGCTCGGGCGCGTGTCGGTCATGCCGCTGCCGGGCGAGCGCCATGCGATTACCGTCACCACGCACGAGTCGCTGGAAGATATTATTGCGATCTGCTCGTTCGTGCTCAATCCCGACGACCTGAAAATCTTCGAGGCGCCGGCCTTGACGCCGGAGCAGCAGATCATCGAAGACCGCGAACGGGCCAAGGTCGAAGACGACATGGGCTACGGCTTTTTCGATCCGATCGACGCCCCGACCCAGGAACAGAGCGAGGAGGAGCGCGGTTACGGCTTCTTCCAGCCGATCGAACATATCCGCGCCACGGCCGGCATCGTGGCGCCCACGGGTAACAGCGCGGCCAGCGCCGCACCGGTGCAGCAGGTGCGCGCCGAGCCGCCCGAGACGGGCGAACCGGCCGAGAAAAAAGCCGTCGCCAAAAAAGACGACAAGCACGCCGCCGCCGAATCGTCGTCGATCCGGGTGTCGATCGAAAAGGTCGACCAGCTGATCAACCTGATCGGCGAACTGGTGATCACCCAGGCCATGATCGAGCAGCGCAGCGACGCGCTCGACCCGATGGTGCACGAACGCCTGTTGAACAGCGTCAGCCAGCTCACGCGCAACACGCGCGACCTGCAGGAAGCGGTCATGTCGATCCGCATGATGCCGATGGATTTCGTGTTCTCGCGCTTTCCGCGCATGGTGCGCGACCTGGCCGCCAAACTGGGCAAGAAAGTCGACTTCATCACCAACGGCGCCGCCACCGAGTTGGACAAGGGCCTGATCGAACGGATCGTCGATCCGCTCACCCACCTGGTGCGCAACAGTATCGACCACGGCATCGAAATGCCGGAGGCGCGCGCCGCCGCCGGCAAGACCGAAGCGGGGCGCCTGTTCCTTTCGGCCGGCCACCAGGGCGGCAATATCGTGATCGAAGTCTCGGACGATGGCGCTGGCCTGAACCGCGAACGCATCCTGGCCAAGGCGCTGCAGAACGGCCTGCCGGTCAACGACAACATGAGCGACGCCGATGTCTGGCAGCTGATCTTCGCGCCGGGCTTTTCGACCGCCGAAACCGTGACCGACGTCTCCGGGCGCGGGGTGGGCATGGATGTCGTCAAGCGCAACATCATGGCCATGGGCGGTTCGGTCGATATCCGCTCGGCCAAGGGTTTCGGCACCACGATCTCGATCTCGCTGCCGCTCACGCTGGCCATTTTGGATGGCATGTCGATCCGCTGCGGCGAGGAAGTCTATATCCTGCCGCTCGGCTTCGTGGTCGAGTCCTTGCAGCCGGCGCCGGACGATATCAAGGAAATTTCGGGGCGCGGACCGGTGATCAAGGTGCGCGGCGAATACCTGCCCCTGATCCCGCTGTACCAGATGTTCGACATTACGCCGCGCTTTACCAACCCGTGCGAAGGGATCGTCGTGATCCTCGAGTCCGACGGACGCAAGGCCGGCCTGTTCGTGGACGACCTGGTCGGCCAGCAGCAGGTCGTGGTCAAGAACCTCGAATCGAATTACCGCAAGGTGACCGGGATTTCCGGCGCCACCATCCTCGGCGATGGCGGCGTGTCGCTGATCCTCGACGTCACGGCCCTGATGCGCTCCTCGCGCCAGCTGGCCGACGACGCCATCTTCTCCTAACCAATACCAGCAACCAGATAGGGATTTATCATGTCAATGACTTCAACCTCCTCCAAGAACGGCGACGTCAAGGATGGCGCAGGCAGCGAATTTCTGGCCTTCACGCTCGGCTCCGAAGAATACGGGATCGACATCCTGAAAGTGCAGGAAATCCGCGGCTACGAAGCGGTCACCCGCATCGCCAATGCGCCCGAATTCATCAAGGGCGTGATCAACCTGCGCGGCATCATCATTCCGGTGGTGGACATGCGCATCAAGTTCAACCTGGGCACCCCGGTGTACGACCAGTTCACGGTCGTCATCATCCTCAACATCGGTGGCCGCATCATGGGCGTGGTGGTCGACAGCGTCTCGGATGTGACCACGCTCACCCCCGAGCAGATCAAGCCGGCCCCGGAAATGGGCACCGCCTTCGGTTCCGACTACCTGGTCGGCCTGGGCACCGTGGACCAGCGCATGCTGATCCTGATCGACATCGACAAGCTGATGTCGTCGGGCGAAATGGGCCTGATCGAAAAACTGGCCGCGTAAGACGCACGCAATCAACCCTGTCCACGGCCGCAATGCCGGCGCGAGCGGTTCGACAGAAGCCGCCGTGCCAATAACATATGAAGTATCGAGGAGAGAACCATGAATCTGCGCGATTTTAAGATTGGTACGCGCCTGGCGTTCGGTTTCGGCAGTATCCTGCTGATCCTGGTGGCGATGGCGTTGATGGCGAGTGTGCTGAACTCGCGTAACAAGAACAGCCTGATGACGGGCCTGGCCAGTTCCAGCGCCCAGAACCTGCATGCGGCCAGCATGAAAAGCGCGATGCTGGAAACCGGCATCGCGATGCGCAATATCGGCCTGCAGTCCGACGTGGCGCTGATGCAGAAGGAACAGGACAAGGTCAAGGCCCAGAGCAAGCGCTATGAAGAGGCGCGCACGCGCCTGCAGGCCACCGGCCTGGACGACGCCGAAACCAAGCTGCTGGCCGACGTCGCCGCGCTCGACAAGGAAGTCGACGCCGCCTTTAAAGAAGCCATCGGCCAGGTGCTGGCCTTTAACAGCGAGGGCGCGGCCAAGGTGATCGCCACGCGCATCGACCCGCTCAACCAGAAGACCCTGGAAGTGCTCAACAAGCTGGTCGACAAGCAGCAGGTCGAAGCCGACGACTTCCTGAAAAAATCGGTGGAAGCCGACCAGCGCGTGGGCATGATCATGTTCGTCGTGTGCGCCCTGGCCGTGGCGCTGGGCGTGGTGTGCGCACTGGTGATCACGCGCTCGATCGCGCTGCCGCTGCTGGGCGCCGTCTCGGTGGCCAAGAAGGTCGCCGCCGGCGAACTGACTTCCGAGATCCGGGTCGCGGGCAAGGATGAAACCAGCGAACTGCTGCAGGCGCTCAAAGACATGAACGACAGCCTGTCGAAAACCGTGGGCGACGTGCGCTCCGGGACCGAGATGATCACGGTGGCCTCGCAGGAAATCGCTTCCGGCAACGCCGACCTGTCCTCGCGCACCGAGTCGCAAGCCAGTTCGCTCGAAGAAACCGCCAGCTCGATGGAAGAACTCACCTCCACCGTCAAGCAAAATGCCGACAATGCGCGCCAGGCCAACCAACTGGCCGTGTCGGCGTCGTCGGTCGCGGTCAAGGGTGGCGCCGTGGTATCGCAGGTTGTTGATACCATGGGCTCGATCAAGGAAAGCTCGCGCAAGATCGTCGACATCATCGGCGTCATCGACGGCATCGCGTTCCAGACCAATATCCTGGCGCTGAACGCCGCCGTGGAAGCGGCGCGCGCCGGCGAACAGGGTCGCGGTTTCGCGGTCGTGGCGTCCGAAGTGCGCAACCTGGCGCAGCGCTCGGCCGGGGCGGCCAAGGAAATCAAGGCGCTGATCGGCGACTCGGTCGACAAGGTCGATGCCGGCAGCAAGCTGGTGGACGAAGCGGGGCAGACCATGGACCTGATCGTGACCTCGATCAAGCAGGTGGCCGACATCATGGGCGAGATCACCGCCGCCACCCAGGAACAGAGCAACGGCATCGAAGAAGTCAACCAGGCCATCACCCAGATGGACGAAATGACGCAGCAGAACGCGGCCCTGGTCGAGGAAGCCGCCGCCGCCGCCGAGAGCATGCAGGAGCAGGCCCAGTTGCTGGCCGCCGCCGTGAGCATCTTCAAGCTCAGTGGCGACGAGCGCAAGGTGTTGACGCCGGCGCCGGTACGCACCGTGGCGGCGGCGCCGAAGAGCGTCTCGCGCGCGGTGGCCACCGTGGCCAGGCCGGCGCAAGCGCCGAAGCCGAAAAAGGTGGCCACCTCGGCGCCGGGCGACGACTGGGAAGAGTTTTAAACGTTGCGGCCACTTGGCACCACGCGCAGTCAACATGAAAACAGGGTGAAGCAGTGACGCAAACGAAAACCGACACCGTCAAGGAGTTCAACTTCACCAAGAGTGATTTTGAGCGCGTGCGCGCGCTGATTTACCAGCGCGCCGGCATCTCCCTGGCCGACAGCAAGCAGGAAATGGTCTACAGCCGCCTGGCGCGGCGCCTGCGCGCCACCGGTATCGTCTCGTTCGGGCGCTACCTGGACGACCTGGAAGCGGGGCGCCTGGGCGAGGAGTGGGAGTCGTTCACCAATGCGCTGACCACCAACCTGACCTCGTTCTTCCGCGAAGCGCACCACTTCCCGCTGCTGGCCGAGCATGTGAAGAAGCTGCGCGACCATCCGATCCAGATCTGGTGCTCGGCCGCGTCCACCGGCGAAGAGCCGTACTCGATCGCCATGACCGTGTGCGAAGCCTTCAACACGCTCACGCCGCCGGTGCAGATCATCGCCACCGACATCGACACCAACGTGCTGGCCACGGGCGCCCACGGGGTGTATGCGATCGACCGCATCGAGAAGATGGAGCCCGAGCGCGCCAGGCGCTTTTTCTTGCGCGGCAAGGGCGACCAGGACGGCATGGTGCGCGTGCGCCCCGAACTGCGGGCGCTGGTCACCTTCAAGCAGCTCAACCTGCTGGGCGACGGCTGGCCGGTGAAAGGCCCGTTCGACGTCATTTTCTGCCGTAACGTGATGATCTATTTCGACAAGGCGACCCAGCGCAAGATCCTGGCGCGCTTCGTGCCGCTGATGAAGCCCGATGGCCTGCTGTTTGCCGGCCATTCCGAGAACTTCCTGTATGTCTCGGAGTCCCTCAAGCTGCGTGGTAAAACCGTGTACGAACTCGATGGTCGCAAACCTTGACGCGACCCGCACCGAACTGAGAATTGAACATGGCTATCGAAATCAAAGAACAATTCGCGACCAACGTGTATTACGACCGTACCTTCGACTGCGACGCGGCCAAGATCCTGCCGGGCGAGTACTACTACACGCCCAAGGACATGCTGATCGTGACGGTGCTCGGTTCCTGCGTGTCGGCCTGCATCCGCGACAAGGTCACCGGCCTGGGCGGGATGAACCACTTCATGCTGCCGGACGGCGGGAGTGACCCGAACAGCCCGATCTCGGCCTCGATGCGCTACGGGACGTACGCGATGGAAGTGCTGATCAACGACCTGCTCAAGGCCGGCGCGCGGCGCGAGAACATGGAAGCGAAAGTGTTCGGCGGCGGCGCGGTGCTGCGCGGCTTCACCGCGATCAACGTCGGCGAGCGCAATGCGGCGTTCGTGATGAATTTTCTGAAGACCGAAAAAATGCGGGTGGTGGCCGAAGACCTGAACGACATCTGGCCGCGCAAGGTGTATTTTTTCCCGCGCACCGGAAAAGTCCTGGTCAAGAAGCTCATGCAGACCCATAACGACACCCTGGCGCGGCGCGAACTCGATTACGCCAGCCGCCTCAAGGTGCAGCCGGTGGGCGGCGAGATCGACCTGTTCTGACCGTCCCGACCACACTACCGATAGCACTGAAAGCACTATATGAAGATCAAAGTACTGATCGTGGACGACTCGGCGCTGATCCGCAGCGTCATGAGCGAGATCATCTCCAGCCAGCCCGACATGGAAGTGGTGGGCGTGGCGCCGGACCCGCTGGTGGCGCGTGAACTGATCAAGCAGACCAACCCGGACGTGCTCACGCTCGACGTCGAGATGCCCAAGATGGACGGCCTCGATTTCCTCGAAAAACTCATGCGCCTGCGCCCGATGCCGGTGGTGATGGTGTCGTCCCTGACCGAGCGCGGTTCCGAAATCACCATGCGCGCGCTGGAACTGGGCGCGGTCGATTTCGTGACCAAGCCGAAGATCTCGATCCAGAGCGGGATGCGCGAGTACACCGAACTGATCTCCGACAAGATCCGGGCGGCGTCCAAGGCGCGCATCAAGCCGCGCACCGTCAGCGCCGAAAAACCCAGCGGCGCTTTGCCGGCCCTGCGCAATCCGCTCACCTCGTCCGAAAAACTGATCATCATCGGCGCCTCGACCGGCGGCACCGAGGCGATCCGCGAATTCCTGATGCAGATGCCGTCCGACTGCCCCGGCATCCTGATCGCCCAGCATATGCCGGAAGGGTTCACCACCTCGTTCGCGCGCCGTCTCGACACCCTGTGCAAGATCAGCGTGCGCGAAGCGGCCGGCGACGAGCGCGTGCTGCCGGGGCACGCCTACATCGCCCCCGGCCACTCGCACTTGCTGCTGGCGCGCTCGGGCGCGAACTATGTGACCCGCATCGAACAGACCGACCCGGTGAACCGGCACCGGCCTTCGGTCGACGTGCTGTTTCGCTCGGCGGCCCAGGCGGCCGGCAAGAACGCGGTCGGCGTGATCCTGACCGGCATGGGAAAAGACGGCGCGGCCGGCATGCTGGAAATGAAAAACGCGGGCGCCCACAACTTCGCCCAGGACGAAGCCTCGTGCGTGGTGTTCGGCATGCCGCGCGAAGCGATCGCCATGGGTGGCACCCACGAAGTGGGGGCGTTAACCGCGCTGCCGGGCATGGTCCTTGGCTATCTGGCAACGCATGGCAGCCGTGCGTTGCGCGTTTGATCCGGTTTGCGCCGAATTACTGTCTTTTTGCTGCTCGTTTATTCGCTTCACAGCAACAAAACTGCTATCCTTTAGTCTGCTTCCGCCCCGTCGGGGAAGTCTGTCAATAACCATAGTAAGAGAATCAACGGAGTAATTTAATGGCCGATCCAAAGATGCGTTTTTTAGTTGTTGACGATTTCTCCACGATGCGCCGCATCGTGCGTAATCTGTTGAAAGAACTGGGTTATGCCAACGTCGACGAGGCGGAAGACGGCGTCATGGCGCTGGCAAAGCTGCGTAGCGAAACATTCGACTTCGTGGTCTCGGACTGGAACATGCCGAATATGGATGGCCTGACCATGCTGCAGAACATCCGCGCCGACCCGGCGCTGGCCAAGCTGCCGGTGCTGATGGTCACGGCCGAGGCCAAGAAAGAAAACATCATCGCTGCCGCCCAGGCGGGTGCCAACGGCTACGTCGTCAAGCCGTTCACGGCGGCCACGCTCGATGAAAAGCTGAACAAGATTTTCGAGAAGCTCGAAAAAAGCGGAGCGTGACCATGAGCGAGCACCTCAGCGCAGGCGCAGGCCAGTCGGCCGCAGGGTCGGACGAGCCGGGCGTGCACGACGAGTTCCTCAGCCGCATCGGACACATGACGCGCGCGCTGCACGACAGCCTGCGCGGCCTGGGCCTGGACAAGCTGATCGAAAAAGCCGCCAGCGACATTCCTGACGCGCGCGATCGCCTCGACTATGTGGCGCGCCTGTCGGAACAGGCTGCGCAAAAGGTGCTCACCGCAACCGAAGCGGCCGGCCCGCTGCAGGACCAGATCGACAGCGGCGCGGGCGGCCTGGCCGCCTCGTGGCAGTCGCTGCTCGATTCGCCCGCCACCAGCGACGCCGAATGGCGCGCGCTGGCCGAGCGCAGCGTAGCCGCCATGAATCAGGCCCGCACGGCCAGCAGCGCCACCAAGGGCTACCTGATGGACATCATGATGGCCCAGGATTTCCAGGACCTGACCGGGCAGGTGATCACCAAGGTGACCACCATTACCCGCAACCTGGAACAGCAACTGGTCCAAATGCTGGTCGATTTTGCGCCGGCCGAGGTCAAGCGCGAATACGACAACGGGCTGCTCAATGGCCCGCAGATCGACCCCACCCGGCACGACGTGGTTTCGAACCAGGGCCAGGTCGACGATCTGCTGGACAGTCTGGGCTTTTAAGCCGGCCGAGAGTTTCAGCCGGCGGCGGGGCGCATTGCCCCGCTTTCGCATGGCATCACCTACACGACCCATACAATGCACGAATCAAACTTTATCGTCCGCGAACCCCTGCTCGATCCCAAGCAGCGCGTGATCGGTTATGAATTATCCTGGCAGCATCATGAAGGCCAGGCCGTCACCGACGAAGAACTCGAAGCCCTGATCGGCTTCGTCGCCGAGAACGTCAATGACGAAGAGCACGGCTGGCTGCTCAAAGACAAAGTCCTGTTCCTGGACGCAGTCCCGGACATGCTCTCGACCGATGCGCTGTTCGCCATGCCGCCCGAGCGCACCGTGCTGACCATGAAAGCGTCCGACCTGGCCGACCCCGACACCCTGGCGGCGGTGCAGGGCCTGCGCGCCGGCGGCGTTGGCATTTCGGTGCGCGACGGCGACCTGGCCCACCTCGGCAAGAACCTCGGCATGAGCGCCTCCTACATCGAAGTGCGCTTCTCGGGCGCCGACGTGGCGGCCCAGGCCCGCACCTATGCCGCCGCCAAGCAATCGTCGGTGCGCATGGTCGGCCGTCCGGTCACCACCTGGGCCGACTTCGACGCCTGCGCCGCGCTCGGCCTGGATGCCTTCGTCGGCAAGCTGCACCTGACCCCGCGTCCCGGCGCGCCGGTCAAGGGCATGAACCCGGCCCAGACCATCATCCTGCAACTGATGCAGATGGTGCAAAAGAACGAAGACATTCCCAAGATCGAAAGCGTGCTCAAGCGCGATCCGGCGCTCTCGTACAAATTGCTGCGTTTCATCAACTCGGCGGGTTTCGGGGTCGGGCGCGAGATTCAATCCTTGCGCCAGGCCATCACCATGCTCGGTTATTCGCCGATGTACCGCTGGCTGACCCTGTTGCTGGCCACGGCCAGCACCAGCGGCTACTCGCCGGTGCTGATGGAAACGGCGGTGGTGCGCGGGCGCTTGACCGAACTGCTTGGCAACAAGGGCTTGCCACGCAGCGAGAGCGAAAACCTGTTCATGACCGGCATGTTCTCCCTGCTCGACCGCCTGCTCGGTTTGTCGATGAAAGAAGTGCTCGACACCATCCAGCTGCCCGATGAAGTGGTGCGCGCGCTGCTGACACGTGGCGGCGCCTACGGCCCGTACCTGGCGCTGGCCGAAGCGTGCGAGCTCAACTCGCAGCTGGTGGCCTCGCTGGCCAAGTCGATCAATATTGCCCCGGTGGACGTCAACAAGGCCCACCTGTCGGCGCTGGCCTGGGCGCAGAACCTGACGACGTAAGCGCCACGCTTGCTATAGTTTACAGAAGGCCTGCCGGGGTCAGTCCTCCGATTCGACATCATTCGAACCGGAGGACTGACCCCGGTGCCGTTGACAACGCTGGTTTTACGGCGACGATAAATGCTGAGCAGTAAGGTATCCCAAAAGATATAATTAGAACAATGGAGGCACGCGCTGGGTTGCGCTGCGTTGCCGGTGCTGGAGGGGCCGGCGATGTCGGTTCCTGATTGCAATAATATATTGGAAATCCCTTGGAAAAGCATGCCCCCCATGCCGTTGAGATGCCTGCAAGGACGGCGCGGATAAAAGTCTACCTCGACGACGAGCGCCGCACCCCGGATGGCTGGGTACGCGTGTACTGGCCGCAGGAGGCGATTGCCTTGCTGCGCACGGGCCAGGTGACCGAGATCAGTCTCGATCACGATCTCGGCGACGATGTGCGAGGCACCGGGTACGACGTGGTGCTGTGGATCGAGGAGCAGGTCATGACGGCCGGCTTTCGCCCGCCGGCAATGCGGGTGCACTCGGCCAATGCGTCGGCATGTGAAAAGATGCAGGCGGGCATCCGCACAATCGAAGCCTACGCCGGCAGGGCTGGCGCTGAATAAGGAAAGTCTTGTGGGGAAACGTTTTATCTCGCGCGTGGTGACGGGATTCGTCATGGCTGCGCTGGCTGGCGCGGCCTGTGCCAATCCGGTCCATCTGCGGATTGCCAAGATGACGCAAACCAAGCGCCAGGCGGCCCTTGGGGAGATGGTGGAGCATGCCGGTATCAAATGCATCGGCATCAAGCGCGCGATCTACCAGGGCAGCGACGAGGGCGGCACGGCGCTGTGGAGTGCGCGTTGCGTCGATGGCCGCCTGTTTGCGGTAGAGATCGCCGGCGCCGCGGACGGCGCCGCCCGCGTGGTGCGCTGCCAGTCGCGCAAGCGGGGCGCCGGCAACTGCAAGTTCAAGGGCAGGTTCTGAACACGCCCGGCTTTCCAGGATGAATCCGTTTCCTAACCGAGGTCCGATCCCGATGCTGGTCGTTGCAAAACCGGGGTCTGTCCCCGGTTTTGCAACGGTTTTGCAACACAACAGGTCAGATTTCGAGGTTGTCGATCAGGCGGGTAGTGCCGAGCTTGGCCGCTGCGAGCACGACCAGCGGGGCGCCTTGGGCGAGGTCGCCCGCGGTCGGCGGTTGCAGGTCGTTTTGCTTGCGGATCGAGATGTAGTCGGGCTTCCAGCCGCGCCGCGCCAGCTCGTCCATCGCTTTGTGTTCGAGCTGGAACACGTCCAGGTGGCCCGAGCGTACTTCGTTCGCGACCGCGTTCAGGGTCTGGTACAGCGCCGGCGCTTCGGCCCGCTCCGCTTCCGACAGGTACATATTGCGCGACGATAGCGCCAGACCGTCGTCCGCACGCCAGGTCTCGGCCGCGATAATCTGCGTCGGCAGTGCGAATTGACGGCTCATGTTGCGCACCATCATCAGCTGCTGATAATCCTTCTTGCCGAACACGGCGACCTTCGGTTGCACGCACGAAAACAGTTTCAGCACGATCGTGGTCACGCCGGTGAAAAATCCCGGGCGGAATTCGCCTTCCAGGGTGTTGCCGAGGTCTTGCGGCGGGCTGACCCGAAATTCCTGCGGCTCCGGGTACAGGTCCTTTTCGGTCGGCGCGAACAGCACGTAGACGCCTTCCTTTTCCAGCTTTTCCACATCGGCCTGGAAAGTGCGCGGGTATTTGTCGAAGTCTTCGTTCGGCCCGAATTGCAGGCGGTTCACGAAGATCGAGGCCACCACCGGGTCGCCATGCTTGCGCGCCAGGCGCATCAGCGAAAGATGCCCTTCGTGCAGGTTGCCCATTGTCGGCACGAAGGCCGTGCGCAGCTGGCCGCTGAGCTGGTCGCGCAGTTCTTCAACGGAAGAGATGATTTTCATGGGGCTTTCCTCAAACGGGTATCAAATGAATCGGCTTATGCCGGGGAGTAGGCGAGGCGCACGTAAATCGGCGCGAACGGCTCGGCCTGGGTAATTTCGATCAGGGTTTCCTTGGCCAGTTCCAGCATGGCCACGAAGTGCACGACGACAATCGGCACGCCGCCCTTGCCCTGGAACAAATCGGCGAACTCGACGAAGCGGGCGCTTTGCAGTTGCCGCAAGATCGAGGTCATGTGCTCGCGCACCGACAGTTCCTGGCGGCTGATGCGGTGGTGCTGGGTCAGCTTGGCGCGCTTGAGCACGTCCAGCCAGGCGCGCTGCAGGTCGAGCGGGTCCACATCCGGCCAGGTCGGAATGTTGCTCTGTTCGACGAACAGGGAGGGCCGGGTGAAGTCGCGGTCGAGCTGGGGAATGGCGTTGATTTCGTAGGCGGCCAGCTTGATCTGCTCGTAGTCGAGCAGGCGCCGCACCAGGTCGGCGCGCGGGTCGTAGGTGTCGAGCAGGTCATCGTCGGCCACGCGCTGCGGCAGCAGCATGCGCGACTTGATTTCGATCAGCATGGCGGCCATCAGCAGGTATTCGGCGGCCAGTTCCAGGTTGTGCAGGCGGATCTGGTCGACATATTTCAGATATTGCAGGGTGACCTGCGCCATCGGAATATCGAGGATGTTGAAGTTTTGCTTGCGGATCAGATAGAGCAGCAGGTCGAGCGGGCCTTCGAAGGCGTCCAGGAAGATCTCGAGCGCGTCGGGCGGGATGAACAGGTCGGTCGGCATGCGCAGCAGCGGTTCGCCGTACAAGCGGGCAAACGCGGGCGTCTCGGGCGGTATCTCTAGGACGGCCGGCAATTCGACCGGGGCGGCCGGTGCATCGCTGAGCGAGCCACCCGGCTCGGTGGCGAGTTCTTCCGTCGCCGCCTCTTCTGGCAACATGGTCTCGCCCTGAACCGTCAGAGTTTGTTCTGGTACACGTACGCTTGCTGCTGGACGCGCGATTCCTTGGTCTTGTCCTGGTCTGCCAGGGTGATCGGCGCCTTGTCCCACAGTAGCGCGCGGCCGGCGATCTGGCCCGCTTCCATCTCGGGATTCTTGGCCTTGAGCTCTCGGATGAACTTGGTGTGGTCGGATTCGTAGAGCTGGAATTGTTTGGTCAGTTTCATAATAGGGCAGTGGGTGGCGACGTGGATAGCGACAATGCTATTTTACCGCGAGCAAGGCGGCAGGGGGGATTCGTCGGGCGCCCCCAGGGTAGCCCGACGACAGTACAGTGCGGGCGCTTACGGGTGCAGTGCGTTCAGTTGCTTGGCGATGATGTCGTGATTGAGCCACACCACCGGGGCGATTTTCTCGGCGGCGCCGTAAAACATCAGCGGGCCGGCGCTTTCCAGCACCAGCGCACTGAGGTGGTCGGTGATCAGGGCCTTGCGGTCCTTGTGCAGCTTGGTCATGTCGTCCGAGGTGCCGATCATCACTTCGGCCAGGGCCGGGGTGTTGTCCATCGGCCAGGCGTCGAAGTTGCGGAAGCTGGCGCTGACCGGGTCGTTGTTGTAGGCCTCGATCTGGTCGATCAGGCTTTGCAGCGAGACGTCGTCATTGAGCAATTCCTGGCATTCGGCCCATTGCTGTTCGGCCCAGGCGGCGCCGCCTTCGCGTTTGAGGGCAGTCAGCAGGGGGAACAAGGACAACTCGACGCCGGCGAAAATATCCGAGGAGTTGGTGCGGATTTCAGGGCAGTTGAACACCGTTGCGGCAATGCCTTGCGCCCAGGCAGCCTGCGCCACGCTTTCGAGGCGCATCTTGGCGTAGCCCTGGGTGTAATTGGTGTAGGTTTGCCACTGGTATTTGCCGTCGATCAGGATTTCGCTGCCGTGGTAGCCGTACGCGGTGTAGCGCACTTCGCCGCCCTTGGCGGTAACGCGTTCGCGGATCGCCGCGCTGGCGGTAATCAGGTGTTGCAGGGTGTTGGCGGTGACTTCGTCGAAGTTCATCAGGATCAGCTTGCCGAGGTCGCTGTCGAGCAGTTCGCGTGACGACATGAAACGCTCGCCGCGGCCCTTGTAGATGCGGTTGGCGATCGCCAGGAAGGCCTTGATCTTGGGAATGCCGCCGGCCATGGTGTGGGCGAAGAAGACATTGCTGCCGTCCGGGATCAGCTTGTCGATCTCGGCCATGGCTTGCGCGGCGGAACTGGCGAAGCGGCGCACGCCGACTTCGCGGCAGCGCTCGACTGCGGCCCAGTCCAGTTTTTCTTCCTGCCAGCCCTTGAGGGTGACGCCGGACAGCATCTCGGTCGGGTTCTGTTCGCCGTCGGGCGCGTCGAGGTCGAAGCCGGCCATCAGCGGCACGTTGATGATGCGCCCGCCCAGCTTGGCTTCGGCTTCGGCCAGTTCTTCTTCGTTGAGTGCGCGCAGCGCGTTGTTGTCGTCGCGCCGGCCGACGGTGATGCCGACGATGGTCATGCCGGCCTTGCGTGCCTCGTCGATCAGGCCGTTAGCATAGCCACGGCCGAACAGCTCGCCGAACAGGACGAACACGTCGCCTTTGCGAAACAGATTGGCCTGCGGGATGTGCCTCAAGGAAGTCAATTCGGTCATAGATACCACTCAAAAGTAAGAAGGTTCGGGCGCCGGGCCCACCACCCCGCACAGGCGCCATGTTGCTGGCGGCTGGCATGCGGGGCATGTTGTTTTTCTCGTCAAGCGCGACATTATAGCGCCCGATTTCGGCGTTTCGGTATTGACGCGCTCATTCAATGCAAGGATGGCGTTGCTGTTAATGGCGCAGCACGCGCCGCATCACGCGCGGCGGCGGTTCGGCTGGATTGGCATGGGAATACTCGAGTTCGTGGGCCAGTTCGAATTCGTACGCCGCGTACAGGTCGAGCAGCCTGGGCTGGTCGTCGCGCACGGCCAGCCGCAGTTCCTGCACGCCGCTGGCCTGGCCTTGGTGGATCACCGCTTCCAGCAGGTGCTGCGACAGGTTGCCGCCACGGCAACGCGGCAGCACGCCCATGCGGCGGATTTCCCACACGTCCGGTTCGAACTCGTGCGGGGCCCAGCGGACCGAGCCGACCGGCGCGTCATCGAGCAGCAGGATGAAAGCGCCGCCGCTGCGCAGCTGTTCGGCCACGCGCTGGGCGCTCTCGCGGTGGCCGCTCGACGTCACCGTCACCGTGCCGGCCCAGCAAGCGCGGGTCAGGTCGGCGATCAGCTGGGCGTCGTCGTCGACAGCCGGGCGCACCACGAGGTTCATGGGCGTCTGTCGTCTTTAGCGGATGCGCATGCCCGGCTGCGCGCCCGGGAATGGTTCGAGCACGTACAGGCCCGGATTCGCTTTTTCGTCAGCGGCGGAGGCGCACAGGACCATGCCTTCGGAGACGCCGAACTTCATCTTGCGCGGTGCCAGGTTGGCCACCAGCACCGTCAACTTGCCGATCAGTTGCTCTGGCGTGTAGGCCGACTTGATGCCGGAGAACACGTTGCGCAGCCGGCCCTCGCCCACGTCCAGGGTCAGGCGCAGCAGCTTGTCGGAGCCGTCCACGTGCTCGCAGTTGACGATTTTGGCAATGCGCAGGTCGATCTTGGTGAAGTCGTCGATCTTGATTTCCGGCGCCAGTTCCTCGATATCACCACGCGCCGGCGCATCTGGCGCGGGGGCTGCGACTGCTGACGGCGCCGCCACGGCTGCCACCGGCGGCTTGTCGATCAGCGCTTCGACCATTTTCGGGTCGATGCGGGTCATCAGGTGGTCGTAGGCGCCGATTTCGCGGCCGAGCATGGTTTCGTAGACGGCCGCGCCCGTCGTGTCGCTCCAGCTCAAGGCATCGTCGCGCAGGAAGGCGGCGACCTTGGCTGCAACTTGCGGCAACACCGGCGAGAGCATGATGGTGACCTGGCGGAACAGAATCAGCGCCGTGGTGCACACATCGTGCAGTTCTGCCATCTTTTCCGGGTCCTTGGCCAGGATCCATGGTTTGTTTTCATCGACATACTGGTTGGTGATATCGACAATTTCCATGATTTCGCGCAGGGCCTTGCCGAATTCGCGGTTCTCGAAGTTGGCGGCGATGCGGGCCTGGCGTTCGTTGCCGTCGACCGTCAGCGCGCGGCCGATCCACTGCTGCGCCTTGGGCGAGAGGGTGGCGGTCAGCTTGCCGTCGAACTTTTTGGCGATAAATCCGGCGCAGCGGCTGGCGATGTTGACGTACTTGCCGATCAGGTCGCTATTCACGCGGGCAATGAAGTCGTCGCCGTTGAAGTCGAGGTCTTCCACCTTCGAGTTGAGCTTGAAGGCGATGTAGTAGCGCAGCCATTCCGGATTCATTTTCAGGTCGAGGTAGCGCAGCGGCGAAATGCCGGTGCCGCGCGACTTGGCCATCTTTTCGCCGTTCAGGGTCAGGTGGCCGTGCACGTTGACCTTGAGCTTGTCGATCACCGGGTGCCCGGCGAAGTTGAGCATCGCCGGCCAGAACAGCAGGTGGAAGGACACGATATCCTTGCCGATGAAATGGACTTGCTCGGTGTCCGGATCGTTCAGCAGGGCGTCGAAGTCGATGCCTTTCTTGCTGCAATAGTTTTTCAGGCTGGCCAGGTAGCCGACCGGCGCGTCCAGCCAGACATAGAAAAACTTGCCCGGCGCATCGGGAATCGGGATGCCGAAGTAGGGCGCGTCGCGCGAAATATCCCAGTCGGCCAGCTTCTCGCCGGCCTCGCCGAGCCATTCCGACACTTTATTGACCATTTCCGGCTGCAAACGGCCAGGCGTGTTCAGCCATTCCTTGAGGAAGGTGTAGCAGCGCGGGTCGGACAGGGCGAAGAAATACTGTTCCGATGGTTTCAGGATCGGGGTCGAGCCGGTGAAGACCGAGAACGGGTTCACCAGTTCGGTCGGCTGGTAAGCCGCGCCGCAGACTTCGCAATTGTCGCCGTACTGGTCCTTGGCGCCGCATTTTGGGCACTCGCCCTTGATGTTGCGGTCGGCCAGGAACATGCCCTTGACCGGGTCGAAGAAGCGGTCGACCGTCTTGGTGACGATCAGGCCGGTTTCGCGCAGTTTGCGGTAGATGCCTTGCGACAGCTCCACGTTTTCCGGGGAATCGGTCGAATACCAGTTATCGAACGCAATATGGAAGCCGTCCAGGTACTGCGGACGGCCGGCGGCGATCTCGGCCACGAATTCCTGGGGCGTGATGCCCTTCTTTTCGGCCGCGATCATGATCGGCGTGCCGTGGGTGTCGTCGGCGCAGACGAAGTGGACTTCACGGGCTGCGTCGCCGTCGCGTTGCATTCGCTGGAAGCGTACCCAGATATCGGCCTGGATGTATTCCATCATGTGGCCGATATGAAAAGCTCCGTTGGCGTAAGGCAGGGCGGTGGTGACGAACAGCTTGCGAGTCATGGTTAAGATGCGCTTTTTAATAAGTTTATTAGGAAATACAGAGGGCCATTTTACCAGCGGATGACCCGACTGCGCACGGGGGATTGCCCGGATTTGCCATTCAGGCAAGGCCGCACAGGGCGATTTGCGCTAAACTTCGGCATGTTTCTGCATCATATTCCTTGGAGATTTACATGAGCATCACAGTAGAAGACGTCGAGAATGCACTGACGGCGGTTATCGATCCGAACACGCAGAAAGATTTCGTTTCTTCCAAGGCGATCAAGAATAT
>NZ_VVIW01000080.1 GCF_011682045.1 Massilia aquatica
ATACGGTAGTCGATTTACACGTCAGGGCACCACGCAGATAGCATGGGCGCCTGGGACACGATTAAAGCATTGGTAATACATTGGATTAGAGCTCGCTTCGGCGGGCTTTTTTTTCGTCCGGGTTTTCTTCTTCACGTTTGTGACAAAGTCGGATAAAGTTTGCTGCATCGCACAAACGTGTGTTACACTACGTTCAGTGGTGAGGTTCAGACGAACCGAAACACTATCCAGAGCCTGCACCGCCGCGCAATATGTGTAATGTCGCAAAGGTAGATGGTTGCAACCGCCTGGATTTGTAATTCCGGATACGGTAGTCGATTTACACGTCAGGGCACCACGCAGATAGCATGGGCGCCTGGGACACGATTAAAGCATTGGTAATACATTGGATTAGAGCTCGCTTCGGCGGGCTTTTTTTTCGTCCGGGTTTTC
>NZ_VVIW01000081.1 GCF_011682045.1 Massilia aquatica
CCCAATTCGAGGCCGGAAGCTTCTATTTCATTCGACTTTCGCACGCGAAAGTGAATCGCTATCGACGGCGGCGAAGACGCGCCTGGCATGCTCAGCGAAAAAACTGTCTGCCGCGCAGACTCCTAGCATCGAACCTTCCGCGCGCCGCTTTCACGATGTTCTGATGTGCTATCGTCGCGAGAATTCGTTTCGTACTGTCATCAAGAGTTTTGTGGACAAGCCTCACCCGCTTCGGTCTGGCGGGTTGGCTGAGTGCTGTGGTCAAGTAATTTCGGACACCACGATAGGTTCGCGTACTGCCATTTTCCGTTCGTAGACGGCGGGCGACAGATTGCCCAATGCTGAATTGATGCGTTTGCAGTTGTAGAAGCCGACGA
>NZ_VVIW01000082.1 GCF_011682045.1 Massilia aquatica
GTTGCTTTGTTTTGATACATACAATCACTACCCATCAAACCGTCTGTCGACGATTCGATTAAAACTTTACTTCTTCCAGATTGTTAAAGAACGAAACAGCTTTTAATCTCTGAAAGATCAAACCTAAGCATGACTGCTTACGTTTGCGCTTTCAAAACGCTGTTCTTCTTAATTGACAGCCGATAAGTGTGGACGTTTGTTGAACCGGCTCTATAGCCTGATGCAACTCTAGAAAGGAGGTGATCCAGCCGCACCTTCCGATACGGCTACCTTGTTACGACTTCACCCCAGTCACGAATCCTACCGTGGTAAGCGCCCCCCTTGCGGTTAAGCTACCTACTTCTGGTA
>NZ_VVIW01000083.1 GCF_011682045.1 Massilia aquatica
GGCTAAAACAGTCAGGATGTTGGCTTAGAAGCAGCCATCATTTAAAGAAAGCGTAATAGCTCACTGATCGAGTCGTCCTGCGCGGAAGATGTAACGGGGCTAAGCCAGTCACCGAAGCTGCGGATATGTTTTTCGGTACTTGTACCTTAATCCATATGGTAGGAGAGCGTTCTGTAAGCCTGCGAAGGTGTCTTGTAAAGGATGCTGGAGGTATCAGAAGTGCGAATGCTGACATGAGTAGCGATAATGGGAGTGAAAAGCTCCCACGCCGTAAGCCCAA
>NZ_VVIW01000084.1 GCF_011682045.1 Massilia aquatica
ATAGGTCAGGTGTGGAAGTGCAGTAATGCATTAAGCTAACTGATACTAATTGCCCGTACGGCTTGTCCCTATAACCTTAGCAGGTGCAGAGATAAGAAATGCGCGTTGTGTTTTGTGCGATATGCACAGTCACTACCCAGGTAATACAAAATAAAACAATACTTCTTCCAGATTCAAGGTACTGCTGCCCGATTGGGAGCAACTACCTGTACAAGTTATGCCTGATGACCATAGTAAATCGGTACCACCCCTTCCCATCCCGAACAG
>NZ_VVIW01000085.1 GCF_011682045.1 Massilia aquatica
ACAGAGGCCGTTTTTTCGGATCGATCACCACTTCCTGCTTGCCAATCCGGCCGAGTGCCACAATCAGTTCGGACGGGTGATCGCGTAGTTGCTCGAGCATTGCTTCCGAGCGGTAGCCTGCATCGGCTAGCACCAGCTCAGCATCGTCACCGACGTTGCGCTTTACCGCCGCCAGCACCGTCGCCAATTGACCACTATCGGCGGCACTGTTGACGAGTTCTGCCGCCACGACGATGTGGGCAGTCTCATCGACTG
>NZ_VVIW01000086.1 GCF_011682045.1 Massilia aquatica
TTTCACGGTCCTGTTCGGGATGGGAAGGGGTGGTACCGATTTACTATGGTCATCAGGCATAACTTGTACAGGTAGTTGCTCCCAACTGGGCAGCAGTACCTTGAATCTGGAAGAAGTATTGTTTTATCTTGTATTACTTGGGTAGTGATCGTGCGTATCGCACAAAACACAACGCGCATTTCTTATCTCTGCACCTGCTAAGGTTATAGGGACAAGCCGTACGGGCAATTAGTATCAGTTAGCTTAATGCATTAC
>NZ_VVIW01000087.1 GCF_011682045.1 Massilia aquatica
GGGTGGTACCGATTTACTATGGTCATCAGGCATAACTTGTACAGGTAGTTGCTCCCAACTGGGCAGCAGTACCTTGAATCTGGAAGAAGTATTGTTTTATTTTGTATTACCTGGGTAGTGATCGTGCATATCGCACAAAACACAACGCGCATTTCTTATCTCTGCACCTGCTAAGGTTATAGGGACAAGCCGTACGGGCAATTAGTATCAGTTAGCTTAATGCATTACTGCACTTCCACACCTGACCTAT
>NZ_VVIW01000088.1 GCF_011682045.1 Massilia aquatica
GTCCCCCCCCCCCTGTTTAAACCCGCATGGACAGCGGCTTTCAAGAGGTCGGAGCGCTCTCTACCTTCTTTCTACCTTCTTTCTACCAAGAGCCGCCTGTGGATAAATCCCCGACCGAGCAACGCGAGGCCGGGTCTGACACACCGCCCCCACCGCTGCGCGGCAGGGGAAAGGTAAAGCACAACCCCGTCAAATGCCTAGACTGTCAGCGCCCACATTGTTGCCCTCACCTGATCGCATCGACGGTCTA
>NZ_VVIW01000089.1 GCF_011682045.1 Massilia aquatica
GCACCGTCGTATGATGCGATGGGGGGACGGATCGCGGAAGGTTGTCCAGCGGTTGGAAGTGCTGGTTTTTGACTCATAGAAGGCGCTTAGGCAAATCCGGGCGCGGAATTCAAGGGGTTGAGACGAGAGACTTAGGTCTTGAAGCAATCGGAAGTGGTTCCAAGAAAAGCCTCTAAGCTTCAGTCATACGAGACCGTACCGCAAACCGACACAGGTGGGCGAGATGAGTATTCTAAGGCGCTTGAG
>NZ_VVIW01000008.1 GCF_011682045.1 Massilia aquatica
GCCTCCTTTTGCAGTTGAACAATGAGCTGATACATCATTTCATTTCGCGGGCAAAGAAGGCCGAGGCCTTTTTTAAGATAGTCACATCCTGTCTAAGCTGCACATTTTCCGCCTCCAATTGCCGGATCCTCTGCTGCTCGGCAGTGAGTGGCTTGCCGATGCCCCGCTGGCCGCTCTGCTCAGCCCCGTACTGGGTCAGCCAGCGGCGGATTGCGGTCTGACCGATGCTCATGCTCTCGCTGACGTTTTGGATGCTCTGTCCCTGCTCTTTGATCATTCGAACCACTTCCAGCTTCAGGCTGGGATCGAATGTCTTCCGCTTTCTTGTTGCCATGTATTACTCCTCAGATGGTGGATTTTCCACCTATTGAGGTGTCCGAGCAAATTAGACCACAGCATACCTTGCTGTCTGTGGCGCATGCCTAGACATCCCCTTCCCACTCCATGTCACGTTGTAAGGTGCGCTTCGTCTTCATGGGAAATTTCTGCGTAACTATGCATCTGAGGAAGCGGCGCAACGGGGGCGAAACCACGGTGCGAAAATTCAATATGACTGGAAGGTAGGTCGCGTTGGGCTCGTAACACAAGTAACAAGGCGGTTACACGAATTTTTTTCGATTAGGCTAGCGACGCCGCACAGTTTCATTCGTTAAGCCAACACTACAATGTGGCGTTTTTCGACGCACACCTTTGCGCGCTCAGCCCCGCGATCATCAGATACGCACGTGTTACTAGTGTTACGCGCGCGCCGCCGCCTACCATTCACTTCGAACTACCCGATCTACGAAGCGCCGTTTTTCCATTACAAGCAACCTTGGACGAGGTGATCCCATGAATGCTATGCCAGCCAGCCCGCCGATGCCCCTGTTCGACCGCCTGTGCGGAAAACTGCTGGCAACGGATGATGAGACGCCTGATTCAGACAGCCTTCAACACTCGCTGCGGCAAGACATGGTCCGCCTCTTCAACGTCCGCAATGGCCTGACCATCGAGCAGTTCTTGAGCGACTCGCCAACCGCGCTCCACTACGGCCTGCCCGATACCCTGGGACTGTCGCCCCAATCGGAAGCGGACCTCGCGCGCTGGGAGCTGGTAGTCACCCGCGCCATCAAACTGTACGAACCGCGCCTGTCGCAGGTACACGTGCACATCACGCAGGACGCCAGGCACCCGACGGCAGCCCGCATCGACATCGACGCGGCCGTCGCCCTCGGATGGCACGTGTGCCGCGTGTATTTTCACGTCGTCCTCAACGACGGCAGCACGCACCTGCCTGCGGCTGCGTGAGGACCATGACCATGAACACCCAGGATGAGCTGCTCGAATACTACCGCCGCGAATTGAGCTACCTGCGCACGCAGTCGGCCGATTTCGCCGCGCGCTATCCCAAGGTCGCCAGGCACCTGGTGCTCACCGGCGCCGAGTCAGCCGACCCGCACACCGAGCACATGATCGAATCGGTCGCCTTCGTCGCCGCGCGCCTGCACCGGGACCTCGATCGCGATCTTCCCGCCGCAGCCGTCGCCTTGCTCGACAATCTGTGTCCGCATCTGACCCAGCCGGTGCCCGCCATGACGGTCGTGCAAATGGCGCTCGATCCTGCCGAAGGCAAGGTCACTGCCGGCATGCCGGTGCGGCGCGCGAGCATGCTGTCGGCCAGTGCCGCAACGGGCGAGCAGTGCCGCTTCCAGGTGGCGTGGGAGACGACCTTGTGGCCGCTGCGCGTGGCCAGTATCGCGCAGGACGGCCCGCGCACGCTGCGCCTGGACATCCAGGCCGACGCCGGCACGGATGTCGCCGACCTGGAACTGGACAGTCTGTGCCTGCACCTGGCGGGGGACATGATGACCACCATGCCCCTGCACGAAATGCTGCTCGGCTCCCTGGAAAGCGTGGAGCTGGCGGGCAGCAGCGGCGTGCACCGCCCGGCGCCATGCCAGTTGACGGAAGTCGGTTTCGCCGAACACGAGGCCATTTTGTGCAAGCCGGGCCATGCCCATCCCGCCTACGGCCTGTTGCAGGAGTATTTCGCCTTCCCGCGCAAGTTCCAGTTCTTCAAACTGACCGGCTTGCGCGGGCGCCTGGGCAGCGGTGCCGGCTTTTCGCTGCGCCTGGTGTTCACCCACAGTGCGCCCGTGCTGTCGCTGCTAACGCACGACAATGTGCTGCTCAACTGCGTGCCGGCGGTGAACCTGTTCCCGGTCACCAGCGAGCCGATCGCCTTCAACCGCCGCCATTATGAATACCTGATCGTGCCGGATCGCCGCCGCGACGCCGTCATGGAGGTGCACTCGATCGTCTCGGTGACCGCGTCCGATCCGCACGGTGAGCGTAGCGTGCAGCTTCCCAATGCCTTCGCCGAGGCTGATACGCAAGGCGAGGGCCTGCCATTGAGCTGGACCATGCGGCGCGAAAGCAGCCTGCGCAAGGGTATTCACGGCACCGACGCCTATCTCAGCTTCATCGACAGCGCCAACGTGCGCAGCGCCTTGCCCGAGCAGGTCATGTACGCGGAACTGCTGTGCACCAACCGCCAGCTGGCCGACCAGATCGGACCGGGCACCCGCTTCTACGGCGACGGCATCGCCGCTTCCACTGTCATTCGCGCCCTGTACCAGCCAAGCGCCCAGCGTGCCCCGGTTGCCTCCACCAGAGCCTTGTGGTCACTGGTGTCCTTGATGCGACTGAATCACCACTCGCTGGTCCATGGCACCGCACCGACCTTGCAACGAATGCTGATGCTGTTTGCCGGCGGCAGCGCGCGCGACCAGGTGCAAATCTGCGGCATCAAGCGCCTGCACACGACCGGCACCATGGCGCGCATCGGCAGCGACACCTGGCGCGGACACTGCCGCGGCACCGACATTGAACTCGAATTCGATGCCGATGCCTTTGCCGGAACGTCGCCGCTGGTGCTGGCCGCGGTGCTGGCACGCTTTTTCGCGCTCTACACAAGCGCCAACTCGTTCGTGCGCCTCTCTGTTGTGCGGCGTGGCGAACCCTGGAAACAATGGCCAGCCATGGTGGGACGACAATGCCTGATCTGATCGCACAGCTGCGCCGCGCGCCGCACGACTTCAACCTGTTCCAGGCCATCAGCCTGCTCGAACGGAGCGAACCATCGCGTGCGCCGGTCGGCACCGCCCATGGTATCGATGAAGCCGTGCGCCTGGCCGGGCAGACCGACTTTGCCTTCCCGGCGAGCGACATTGCCAGCCTGGGCGAGAGCGCCCGGCCCGGACCACCCCTGATGCTGCGCACCGCCGCGCTGACCCTGGCGGGCGGCCATGGTCCGATCGCCGCGCCGTTCGCGGAAATGCTGCTGGAGCAGCGCCGCCAGCGCGATCACGCGGGTCTCGATTTTCTCGACATCTTTAATCAACGCCTGATCGGCTTCTGGTACCGCGCCCGCTGCAAGCAGCATTTGTCGCTGCGCCCGCTGGCGCAGAACAGCACTTCGCTGGTGCGGGCACTCGATGCCCTGTCGGAGTCAGGCCGTGCACAAGGGACTCCCGGTCCGGCCGGTGAACAAGCCTGGCTGCGCCACGCAGGCCTGCAAAGCGCCGCGCCGCGCTCCATGGCGACCTTGCTCGCACTGCTGCGCGAGCGCATCGGCATCGCCTTTGCCGGGGAGCAGATGGTCGGCCGCTGGCATGCGCTTGTGCCGCCCGAGCATGCCCGCCTCGGCCAACAACGGCTCGGCATGGGCGCCAGTCTCGGTGCGCGCGCCTGGGACCAGGCGGCGGCGATGGCGCTCACCACACCGCCGCTGGCGAGCGCGCAGTTTGCCGCGCTGCTGCCGTCAGGCGAGCTGTATGGCCTGCTTGGCAAACTGGTGGCGCGCCACCTGCAGCAGGACATCAGCGTGAGCCTGCAACCGGCGCTGGCCGCCCAGCCGGCCACGCGCCTTGGCCGCGCGCAGGCGCTGGCGCCGCGCCTGGGCCAAAGCGCCTGGCTGTGCAGCGCCGCCAGCAGCGCGCGCGCGTATCAGCAACCGCGCTTCGACCTGCGCGCCCAATGCACACCGACTGGAGCCGACAGCCATGCAAGTTGATATCCGCACGCTCATGGCCAAGCTGAACCCCGAATGCAAGCGCGCGATGGGCCGCGCCGCCGAACTGTGCGTGCAGCAGACCCATTTCAACGTCGAACTGGAGCACCTTCTGTTGGCCCTTATCGATGCGGGCGCGCCGGACCTGACGCTGGTGCTCGCGCACTTCGGCGTCGACATGGAGGCGGTGCGCACCCAAACCCAGGCCAGCCTTGACGGCTTCAAGCGCGGTAACAGCCGCACCCCAGCCATGTCGCCCAATTTCACTGCGCTGTTCCAGGAAGCCTGGCTGGTCGGCTCCATGCAGCTGGGCGTGCAGCAGATCCGTTCCGGCACCGTGCTGCTCGCCCTGCTGGAGCTTGACAGCCTGCGCGGCGCCTTGATCGAAACCGCCCCGGCCCTGCTCAAGCTTGGGCGCGACCGCCTGAAAGCCGACCTGGCGCAACTGCTGGCCGCATCACCCGAAGACGCCGGCCCCGCATCGGGCCCGCCCGCGGCGCCAGCCGGCGCATCGCCGGCGCTGGACCAGTACACCGTTGACATGACCGCGCTGGCACGCGCCGGACGCATCGATCCGGTGCGCGGGCGCAATGCCGAAATCCGCCAGATCATCGACATCCTGCTGCGCCGCCGCCAGAACAATCCCATCCTCACCGGCGAGGCCGGGGTCGGCAAGACCGCCGTGGTCGAGGGCTTCGCCTTGCGCGTGGCGGAGGGCAGCGTGCCGCCGGCGCTGGCCGATGTGCGGGTCTGCTCGCTCGACCTGGCGCTGTTGCAGGCCGGGGCCGGCGTGCGCGGGGAGTTCGAACATCGCCTCAAATCCGTTATCGCCGAGGTGCACGCGTCGGCCGCGCCGGTCATCCTGTTTATCGATGAAGCGCATCAGCTGATCGGCGCCGGCGGCGCCGAAGGGCAGGGCGATGCCGCCAACCTGCTCAAGCCGGCCCTGGCACGCGGCGAATTGCGGACCATCGCCGCCACCACCTGGGCGGAATACAAAAAGCATGTGGAACGTGATCCGGCACTGGCGCGCCGTTTCCAGGTGGTGAAGGTGGACGAGCCGACGCCGGAAGCGGCCATCGGCATGTTGCGCGGCATGGTGAACGTCCTGACCCGCCATCATCAGGTGGAAATCCTCGACGAAGCCGTGCGCGACGCGGTGCGCCTGTCGCATCGCTACATCACCGGGCGCCAGCTGCCCGACAAGGCGATCAGCGTGCTCGATACCGCCTGCGCGCGCGTCGCGCTGGCGCTGGCGGGCACGCCGCCGCAGCTCGAGTCGGTCGAGCACGACATCATGCTGGCGGCGGAAGAGTTGCGCATCCTGCGCCAGCAAATGGCGCGCGGCGAGGGCGGGTGTGCCCCGGCCGACCAGGCCGATGCCGCGCTGGGCCGGCTGCACGCACGCCGCGCACAGCTGCGCGACAAGCTCGCCGATGAACGGCGCGCGGTCGACGAGATCCTGGCCCTGCGCCGCCGCATCGCCGGGCGCAGCGGCGCCGCCGACGACCGGCAAGCCGACGCGGCCCAGCTGCAACGCCTGCAAAAGGGCCTGGAAACGATCCAGGACGGCGAAGCGCTGGTGCCGGTGTGCGTGGATTCGGCCACGGTTGCGCAGGTGATTTCGGGCTGGACCGGTATCCCGGTCGGCAAAATGCTGGCCGATGACATCCACACCGTGTTGCAGCTGCACGAGCGTCTGTGCGAGCGCGTGGTCGGGCAGGACCAGGCGCTCGACGCCATCGCCAGCCGCGTGCGCACCTTCCGCGCGGCGCTGGACGATCCGGGCAAGCCGGTGGGCGTATTCATGCTGGTCGGCCCCAGCGGCGTCGGCAAGACCGAAACCGCGTGCGCGCTGGCCGACATGCTCTACGGTGGCGAGCGCAATCTGATCACCATCAACATGTCCGAGTTCCAGGAGCCGCATGCCATCTCCAGCCTGAAAGGCGCGCCGCCGGGCTACGTCGGCTATGGTAAAGGCGGCGTGTTGACCGAGGCCGTGCGGCGCCGGCCCTACAGCGTGGTGCTGCTCGACGAGATGGAAAAAGCCCACCCGGACGTGCTTGAACTGTTCTTCCAGGTGTTCGACAAGGGCACCATGGATGATGGCGAGGGCGTGTCGATCGATTTCAAGAACACGCTGATCCTGCTGACATCGAACACGGCGCAGAACGTCATCGCCGACGCTTGCCGGGTAGCGCGGCCCGACGCGCCATCCCTGGTTGAGCGGCTGCGTCCGGCGCTGCTGCGCCAGTTCAGCCCTGCATTCCTGGGGCGCGTGGTGCTGGTGCCGTACTACCCGCTGGGCGACGCCGACATCGGCGTCATCGTCGACATGAAGCTCGCCAGGCTGGCCGAACGCTTCAGCGCCAATTACCAGGCGCGCTTGAGCTGGGACGACAGCGTCAGCGCCGCCATTGCCGCGCGTTGCACCGAGGTCGATAGCGGCGCGCGCAATATCGACTTCATCCTGACCCAGACCGTACTGCCCCAATTGGCGTCGCAGGTCCTGGAGCGCATGGCCACCGCGTCGGCCTTCAGCGCGGTCCACATGCACGTCGATGGCGGCCAGTTCGCGTACCGCTTTCGCGACAGCCTGGCGCGGGGTGCGGCATGAAAACCAGTTTCACCCAGGCGAGGGCCCTGCTGCAACTGAGTTCCCCGCTGGGACCGGACGAGCTGCTGCTCGACAGCATGGAAGGCAGCGAAGGCTTGTCCGAGCTGTTCCAGTTCGATCTGCACATGCGCTCGGGCAGTACCTCGCTCAGTGCGGAGTCGGTGGTCGGCAAGTACATGACCGTGACGCTCAAAGTCCCCGGCGCCGCGACGCGCCACTTCAGCGGCATGGTGGCGCGCTTCATCCAGACCGGGCAGGACCGGGACTTTGCCGTCTACCAGGCGCAGCTCGTGCCCGCTTTATGGTTGCTGACCCTGTCGCGCGACCGCAAGGTGTTCTCCAACATGAGTGTCGACGCCATCGTGGGCGATGTGCTGACCCTGTTCGGCCTCTCGTTCGACTCGAAGTTAAGCGGCGTTTATCCCAAGCGTGACTATTGCGTGCAGTATGACGAATCCGCGTTCGACTTCATCTCGCGGCTGATGGAGCAGGCCGGCATTTGCTACTTCTTTACTTTCAGTAGCAGCGGTCACCGCATGGTCCTTGCCGATGCGCCGGCGCAGTTCGCCGAGTGCGAAGGCGGGTCGGCGATCCGCTTCTGGCCCGCCACCGGGATGAGCAAGCCGGTCGACGCGGTAACGCGCTTCGCCCATGAACAGAGCATCGCGCTCCAGAAAGCAACCGTGAGCGACTACGAGTTCCGCACGCCGGACACCTCGCTGGAAGGCAGTTTTTCGGCAGCGGCGGGCAAGGGCGCGACCTATGAATTCGCCAGCGGCCAGCCGAGCGTCGATGCCGCCAGGGCGCTGGCCCGGCTGCGGGTGGAAGCGGGGCAGGCGGGCGCGCGCCTGCTGCACGGCGACAGCCATTGTCATGCCTTCAGCGCAGGCGCCAGATTCACGCTGTCGGGCCATTTCGTGCCAACGCTGAACGCAGCCTACGTGCTGCGCCGCGTGCGCCACACTGCGCGCGCCGACAGCTATGCGAATACCTTCGAGGCGTTTCCGGCGGCGCTGCCGTTTCGGCCCGCGATGCGCACCGCGCGGCCGCATGCGGCAGGCTGCGAAACAGCGCTGGTGGTCGGGCCTGCGGGCGAGGAAATCTGGACCGACCAATACGGCCGCGTCAAGGTGCGTTTTGCGTGGGACCGGGGCCCGACGAACCATGAGCGGGCGCCGTGGGTGCGGGTAGCCCAGGCCTCGGCCGGCAAGGGCTTCGGCGCCTTGTTCCTGCCGCGAATCGGGCACGAGGTGGTGATCAGCTACCTGAACGGCGACCCGGACCGGCCGCTGATCACCGGCAGCGTCTACAACGGCAACAACGTCACGCCGGCCGAGCTGCCTGCCAACCAGACCCAGTCGATCCTGCGCACGCGCTCGATCAAGCAGGGTAGCGCCGGCAATGAGCTGCGCTTCGAAGACAAGAAGGACGCCGAGCAGCTGTACCTGCACGCGCAGAAGGACATGCTGGTCGAGATCGAAGACGCGCTCACCACCACGGTCAGGAAGGGCGCCGAGATGCATACCCTGGAAGAGGGCGACCGCACGCTCGAGCTCAAGAAGGGCAACGAGATCCATAAAGTGGCCGGCACGCGCGCGCTGACCGCGACGGGCGACGAAACCCATGCCAACGAGGCCAAATTTACGCACACCGTCAAGGGCGACTACGCGCTGACCGTCGACGGCAGCCTGACCATCACGGTCAAGGGAGCGATCAAGGTGGTCACGGAGGATGCGCTGTCGCTGGAGGCGGCCAAAACGCTGCTGGCCAAGGCGGGCGAGGCGCTGACCAACGAAGCCGGTAAAGAGCTGACCAACAAGGCGGGGACCGAGTTGACCAGCAAGGCAGGCACCGCGCTCACTTGCGATGCCGGCACCGACCTGACCAGCAAGGCCGGCAAGGCGCTGCTGCAAAGCGCCGGCATGAAAATCGAGAGCAAGGCACCCATCATCAATAGCAAGGCCGATGCCACGCAGACGGTGGAAGCCGGCGCCAGCCTGACGCTCAAGGGCGCCATGACCAAGGTGAACTAGATGAACACGACGATCGAGGAACACGACGACAACGGCCGCTTGCTGCTGCGCTGCGTCATGGCCGGCGGCGTGCTGCATGGCCCGCTCGAGGAGTTCGGCCCTTCCGGCCTTCCCGCGCTGACGGCCAACTTCGAGCACGGCAAGCTGCATGGCGCGATGGCGGTGTATGGCGCCGACGGCGCGCTGCTGCAGCGCAGCGTCTATTGCCACGGAATCGCAGACGGTTTGATGGAGACCTTCGTCAACGGGCGCAGGGTGGCGGCCCAGTGCATGGCCGGCGGTGTGGCCAGCGGCGTGTCGCTGTCGTTCGACGAAGCCGGCCACATGACGGCGCAGCTGGCGCTGGCGGACGGCAGGCTGGAAGGGGAAGCGCGCTTCTATCACGAGGGCCGCCATGTGCGCAGCGCCCACTACCGCGCCGGCCTGCTCGATGGCGAATCGGTCGACCATGACGCGCGCGGCGACGTGGTCCAGCGTTGCACCTACCGCGCCAATGTGCTGCATGGGCCGGTGCGGCGCTACTGGCCCGGCGGGGCGCTGATGGAAGAAACGCTGTATCGCGACGGCGTGCCCGATGGTGAACCAAGCCGCTTCAGCCAGCGCGGCAAGCGGCTGGGCAACGCCGCTGCGGCGCCGGCGCTGCTCGATCGTGTCAAACAACTGTTAAGGGGGGAATGATGGGACAACAAGTTTGCAGCGGGGCCGTGCTCAAGTGCTCGTTCGGCCTGGCGCCCGGCGTGCTCAATGTACTGCCGCTGAGCCAGGTGATGACCGCCATGCCGGACGCCAGCATCATGGACAACAAGCCGATGGTCAATGTCATGCCGTTCGGGATGTGCACCTCGCTGGCCAACCCGCTGGTCGCGGCGGCGACCGCGGCGGCGCTGGGCGTGCTGGTGCCAATGCCGTGCATTCCGCTGACCACGGCGCCGTGGGTCCCCGGCTCGCCCACGGTCCTGGTGGGCGGCATGCCCGCGCTGAACAACGCGTCGAAGCTGATGTGCATGGCCGGCGGCGTGATCGAGATCTGTGTGCCCGGTCAGGTGACCGTGGCGGTTCCTTAACTTCGTCTGGCGAGGCCAATGATGGAATACCGATTCAACTTTACACCGCGCCTGGTGGCGCTGGGGCTGTTCACCGGCGTGGCGCTGTTGGTGCTACTGTTCTCGCTGGGTTTCCAGCTGGGCGTACGCATGGCTGCAGAGTCGCCCGCGCCCGCACCCGTCGCGCACGAACGCGTCGCAGCGGCGCCCAAGGCCGCGCCATGAGCGCCGCTGCGACGTTAAAGGGTCTGCGGCCCCTGGCCTGGATGCACGCCGCCGTCCTGGCGGCCGGCCTGCTGGCCGGCGCCCCGGCCGCGTGCCAGGTCCGGGCAAGTGCTGCGTCGCCATTGGTGGTGATGGCCGACGGCCGCCTGATGGCGCCCGATATCGCGCGCATCATCGAGCATGGTGAACTGGTGGTGGCCATGTTCAAGACCGACAGTCCGCCGTTTTTCGTGGAACGGAACGGCGTGCTGAGCGGGATAGACGTCGACCTGGCGCGCCTGATCGGCAAGGAACTGGGGGTGGCGGTGCGCTTCGACCGCAGCAGCGCCACGGTGGACGGCGTGGTCGACATGGTCGGCAGCGGCCGCGCCGACCTGGCCATCAGCCGCCTTGGCCGCACGGTCAAGCGCAGCCAGATCGTGCTGTTCTCCACGCCGTACCTGATGCTGGGCCACGCCATGCTGATCAACCGCTTGCGGATGGCCGAGATGTCCGGCGACCGGCCCGTGGCCCAGGTGGTGCGCACATTCAAGGGCCGCATCGGCGTGATCGCCAATACATCGTGGGAAGAATACGGCAGGCGCCACTTCCCGCAGGCCACCATCGTCACGTTTCCGGACTGGCCGGCGGTGGTCGACGCGGTGCGGCGCGGACAGGTCGCCGCGGCCTATCGCGACGAACTGGAGGTGCGCGCGGTGCTGCAGCGCGACCCGGGCCTGGCGCTGACGCTGCGCACGGTCACCTTCAACGACGCACAGTCCGCGCTCAGTGTGATGACCGGCGTGCGCGACACGTCCTTGCTGGCCTTCGTCAACGAAGTCATTGCATCGCGTACCGACAAGCCCAGCGTGAGCGCAGCGCTCACCTTGATCAAGTAGTACCTCCATTGAAGGTGTTGCCATGAACCAGACCGGAATCATTCCCGCCGTGCGCCGCTTCCAGGCCCTGGCCATCAATCCATGGATGGTGCTGGCGTGCGTCATGCTGGGGGCCGCGATCGGCTGGGCGGCGCCCGGCGCGGCCGGTCCGCTCGCCCTGGTCGGGGCGGTGTACGTTGACCTGCTGACCATGGTGGTGCTGCCGTTCATGATGTCGGCCGTCATCATGAGCCTGCAAAACCTGTACCGCGAGGGCGGGGCGGCCCGGATCGTCCAGCGCGTGGTGCTGGTATTTGCGCTGTTGGCCCTGGGCGCCGCGCTGGTCGCGACGGCCGCCACGCTGCTGTTTCACCCGGGCGGGGGCATGACCGACGACCTGCGCGCCACGCTGGGGCAGATCGTCGGCGGCGACATCGATCACGGCAACATGCCCATGTATCTGCTCACACCGGAACCCTTGCCGCCCGGCGCGAGCGGACAGGACATCCTGCGCATGCTGATCCCGTCGAACATCTTCGCCGCCCTGGCCAATGGCGAAACGCTCAAGGCGCTGGTGTTCGCCCTGCTGTTCGGCTTCGCGGTCGGGCAAGTCCCGACCCGCCTTGCGACCGGCCTGCAGGACGCGCTGGAGACCGTCTACAGCGCCTGCCAGACGCTGACCCGCTGGATCAATCTGCCGTTGCCGCTGATCCTGGTGTGCATGACGGCCGGCCAGGTGGCGCGCACCGGTGTCGGACCGCTGGCCGCCATGGCCGGCTTCGTGATCGGCTTTCTGGCGGTCAGCGTGCTGGTCATCGTGCTGGCGCTGTTGCTGGTGCGCCATCGCGCGGGCGGCACCGTCGGCGCCGTCGCCGCGGCGCTGCGCGAACCTTTTGCGCTGGGCGTGGCGACCAATAACAGCGCCGCCTGCATGCCGGCCATGGTCGCGGCCATGGTCGAGCGCCTCGGTTTTGCGCGCAACCGGGTCGAACTGCTGGTGCCGCTCAGCGTCGCACTGCTGCGTGCCGGTCCGGTCGCCTACTTCGCTTGCGGTTCCCTGTTCATTGCGGCGCTGTACGGACGCGCCCTGAGCCCCGCGGACCTGGTTTTGCTGGTGGTGCTGGCCGCGCTGGCGGGGTTTGCCTCGTCCGGCATGGCCGGTCTGGTGACGGTGTCGCTGATGGGCGCCGTGTGCACCGGCCTGTCGCTGCCGTTCGAGGCAGCCTTTGTGCTGTTCATGGCGGTCGATCCGATCTGCGCCATGGCGCGTACGGCGGTGACCGTGATCGTCGATTGCGCAGCGGTGTCGCTGGTGTGCGCGCGCCCGGTTCAGTTATAGGAGATGAGCATGAAACTGTTGACGCACATGAGACGGCATCCGGCCGCCTTGCTCGGTACATTGCTGCTGGGGCTCTGGGTGGGCGCGCTGTGGCCGGGCGGCGCCGGGCTGTTCGCCGCCTTGTCGGGCATTTATCTGGCGCTGCTGCAAGCCTTCGCGCTGCCGTACATCGTGCTGGCCGTGTATTTCGGACTACAGCGCATGCCGGCCGCCGGCGCCCGCTGGCGGCGCTGGCTGGCGCTGACGGTGCCGGCGCTGCTGGCGATGCCGCTGTGCGCGCTCGGCGGTGTGCTGCTGGCCGGGGTCAGTGCGGCCGGCACCGGCCTGGACCTGCCGCAGCAGACCGCCCTGGGACGCATGGCGCTGGGCGCGGGCGACGCGGCAATGAGCTTGTACGGCGCCGACCCGCCACTGGCGGCAACGTCGCAGATCGCGCAATTCGTGCCGCGCAACCTGTACGCGGTGCTGGCGGCCGGCGCGCTGCCTTCGGTGCTGATCGGCGTGCTGCTGTTCGGGGCGGCCGTGGCGGTGCAGCGGCGCGACGCAAGCAATCAGCTGAGTATCATTCTGGAAGCGGTGTATCGGGCACTGGAAACGGCCATCGGCTCGCTCAATGCCGGCCTGCCGCTGATCGCCTTTGTGCTTGCCGCCGCGGCCAGTGCGGGCGCGGGGAAGGGATCGAGCGGCCTGCTGATCGGCTTTCTTGCCACCTGGCTGGCCGCGGTGCTGCTAGCCAGCCTGGCGGCGGGCGCGCTGCTCTGCTGGCGTCTGAAGGCGCACCCGTGGACGGTGCTGACGGCCTTGCGCGAACCGGTCACGGTGTGCCTGTTTACGCCGGCCGGGGCAGCGGCGCTGCCGGAATTTATCGCCGCGCTGAGCGTGCGGCTCGGCTTGCGGCGCGGCGCGTCGGAGCTGGTGATGCCGGTGGCGCCCGTGTTCGTGCGCTGCGGCGAAGCGCTGTTTTTTGCGGTGCTGGCCGTGTTCATCGCCAATTTGTACGGGCGGCCCTTGACGCTGGGCGAGTGCGGCATGGTGGTGCTGCTGGCGTGCTGGAGCGCGCTGTGCTCGATCGGCACGGTCGGGGTCAAGACGGTCCTGTGGTCGGGCGTGCTGCAAGCGTCGCTGGGCTTGCCGATGGAAGCGCTGCTGCCGTCGCTGGCCGCGGTCGAGGTGCTGTGCGCCGGACCGCGCAACCTGGTGACCTACCTGAGCGCCGCCGTGCTGGTGGCGCTGGTGTCGACCGCGCGCCCGCTGCAAACGGCGGTGCTGCGTGCGGCCGAGCCGGCGCCCGTGTGGCCGATGGTGCTGTCGCGGCGCCAGGCCTGGCTGAGCGCCAGTCTGCTCACGGCCGCTTTGCTGGCCTTCTTCGGCGCCGGCGTCGGCTTCGGCCTGCGCAAGATGCTCATGCCTGGTTTGTAAAACCGGGTCCACCGCAAGATCTGCCGCACATTGGAGAAACCATGCGATTCATACTTTTTCACAGATGGTACCGCCTCGCTGCCGTGCTGGTCGCCGTTGCAACGCTGGCCGCTTGCGGCGCTGTCGCGGGCGCGCGCGCGCTGGTGGGCCTGGCGCCCGCGCCGGCCAAACCTGGCTGGACCAGCGTGACGCTGGCCGCCGCCGCCGACGCCAATGCCGACAGCGCGCTGGCGATCGACATCGTGCTGGTCAAGGACAAGGCCCTGCTCGAGAGCCTGTCGGCGATGTCGGCAGCGAGGTACTTCGGCGCGCGCGCCGACCTGCAACGCACGTTCCCCGACGCGCTCACCGTGCTGGCGATCGAAATGACGCCGGGACAGCAAATCCGGATCGACGGCCAGCGCTTCGGCAAGCAGCGCGCCTGGGGCGCCCTGGTCTTTGCCAACTACGCCAGCCCCGGCGAGCACAGGCTGCGCCTGCCGCTCGACAGCCAGGGCTATGTGCTGCATTTGAACGCGCAAGCGTTCATTGCCAGCGATATCAAGCCGGGCAGCGCCCGTTAACCGAGGAAGCATTGTCATGGCCGAAGCACAACTGTACGACCGTATCCAGTGGCACGAGGGCATGCTGCTCAGTCCACAGCAGTTCCAGCAGGAGAGCGCGCGCGTCGATGCGCTGGTCGGGTGGCAGTCGCTGGCGGGCCAGCCGGCTGCCTGGGGGGTGCGCCGGCTGGTGCTGGACGAGGCGCGCCTGACCACCGGCACGCTGCGCATCCTGGCGCTCGAAGCGATCCTCCCGAACGGCATGGCGGTCCATTTCGATGCCGCGCGGGCCTGCGAGCACGAGCTGGAACTGGACCTGGCGCCGTATGCGCAGCGCATGGAGCAAGGCGATCTGGCGGTCTATCTGGCGGTCGGCGCGGCGCGCGCGCTCAATCTGCCGGGCCGGCCCGCCATGTTCCGCGGCCTTGAGGGCGGCAGCGTCGACGACGAGGTGTCGCAGGCGTTCGCTTGCGAGGTGCCGCGCATGACGGCCAATCTGCAGCTCATCGCAGGCAAGGCGCCCGGCGCCGCGTATGTCGCGCTGCACCTGGCGAATCTGCGCAAAGAGAACGAAATTGTGCGGCGCGGCGCGTTCTGGCCTGCCCAGCTGGAAGTGCCGGGCGACGCCAGCCTGTGCCGCCGCGCGGGCGAGCTGGCGGCGCACATGCGCAGCAAGGCGCTGTTCCTGGCGCGTCAGAACGTGGCGCCATCGTCGCGCCTGGAAGACCGTCTGGCGCTGCTCGAGCAGCAAAACCGGCTCACTGGCCTGGTGCTGCACCTGCCACTGCTCGAAGCGGTGCTGCGCGCGCCGGTACTGCAGCCGCAACCGTTGTACCTGGCGCTGTGCGCCCAGTTGGGACCGCTTGCGGCGCTGCGCCCCGGCACGGTGCCGATGGCGCCGCCGCCGTACCGCCACGCCGACAGCTACGCCGCGTTCGACGCCGTGCTGCTGGCCTTGCAGGATCTGGTCGACGACGTCAGCCAGGACTGGAAGAGCTGCACCTTCGACTTCGACGGCCAGGCGTTCACGCTGCCGATGCGCGCAGAGTGGCTCGGCAAGCGCCTGGTGGTGGGCATGCGCGGCCACGGCGAGCGCGAGCTGGGGCAGTGGATGGGGGGCGCCGTGATCGGCTCGCGCACCATCTGGACCTCGCTGTGCGAGCGCCGCATGCTGGGCGCGGCGCGCACCAGGATCGACGACGCCCCGGAACTGGGCTTGCGCGCCAGCGCCGGTTACACCTTGTTCGGGGTCGATACCTCGGACCAGTTCATCGTTGCCGACCAGGCGCTCCAGATCAGCAATATCAACGAACACCTGGCCGCCAATCGGCCGCAGGAACTTGTCCTGTTCATCAAAGGCTCACCATGACACTCCATGACAATCCGGGCCGGGACGGCGGCGACGACCTGGCGTCGGTCCAGTTCCGCCACTTTACGGCAGTGCTCACTCAAGCCGCGCAGGCCGCGGCCAAGCTGGGCGAGAATGAAGCGCGCAGCGGCGCCGAGGCGCTCAGCGGCCAACTGGCGCAACTGATCGAACTGCAAACGCTGGAGTCCGGGCGGCGCGGCGGCAAGGCCGGCCTGGAGGCGGAGCTGCAGGCGCGCTTCCTGAAAGCGGCGCTGGCCGACGAAGTGCTGCTGCACACCGACTGGGCCGGTCGGCTCCATTGGCGCCATGTGCTGCTCGAGGCCAAGCTGTTCAATTCGGCGCACGCCGGCCAGCAGGTGTTCGCCGACGTCGACCAGCTGCTGCGCGAGCGCGAACCGGCACGCCGCGGCGTGGCCCGTCTGTACCTGTCTTTGCTGGCGCTCGGTTTCCAGGGACGCTATCGCGGCAGCGACGCGCTGGGACGGATTGCCGACTACCGGCGCGAGCTGTTCCAGTTCATCTACCAGCGCGCCGCCGACCTGGGCGGACGCGACGCCGTCGTGGCCGAACAAGCGTATGCCAGTACGCTCTCGCATGGCGGTGCGCGGCGCCTGTCCAAGCTGAGCCGGCGCGGCATGACGCTGGCGCTGGTGATGCTGCTGTTGCTGGGCTTGTCCGAGATCGCCTGGCTCTGGCAGTCGTGGCCGGTGCGCCAGGCAGTCGGCGCAGCCGTTGCCCCAGCGCCGGGCGGGGTGGCGCCATGATGAAGTTTCTGTCCGATAACCTGGCTATCGCCACGCTGTTGCTGGTGACGCTGCTGGTGCTGATCCTGCTTGGTCTGATTATCAACGCGGCCTTGCGCGGGACGGCCCAGGGCGGCGCCGCCCCGGCCGACAGCAAGCTGCGCACGCTGGGCGCGGAGTCGCTGCGCCAGTCCTTTCGCAGCGCGGTTGAACTGATCGAATCGAACCTGGCCGCGCGCCACGAGCGTTACAAGCTGTCGTGGACCTTGCTGCTCAACGACAGCGCGCAACGCCCGTTGCCGCTGGCGCAGTCCGGCCTGCCCAGCGCGCTGAGCGCCGACAGTACCCTGAGCGCGGCCGCGCAAGGCATCGACTGGCATTTCTTCGACAGCGGCGTGATCGTCCAGCTGCAGACCGGGCACCTCGGTTCGCCCGATCCCGACAGCGCCTCGAGTAACGGGGTGTGGGACGATTTTCTGGGCCTGTGCCGCAACTACCGGCCGCAGCGCCCGTTCGACAGCATCGTGCTGGCGGTGCCGTGCGCGGCCCTGCTGCAAACCGACCCGCAAGGCCAGCTCGACCTGATGGCGCGCGCCAAGGCGATTCACCGTCGCCTTTGGCTGGCGCAAAATCGCCTGGCGCTGCGCTTCCCGATCTATCTGGTGGTGTCCGAATGCGAAGCGCTGCCGGGCTTTGCCAACTTTGGCGGCGCGTTGCCCGAGGCGCTGCGCAGATCGATGCTGGGCTGGTCGTCGCCCTACGAACTGGTGGCGCCGTTTCGCACCCAGTGGGCCGACAGCGCCATGGACGACATCGTGCGGGCGGCAAGCGATCACTGCGCGGAACTGAGCGCACTGGAGCCGCCCGGCGCCGACAGCAGCGCTTACCTCATGCTGCCCGGAGAACTTGAACGCCTGCGCTGCGGCCTCAAGCTGTTCTGCGAAGAGCTGATGCGGCCCAGCGCCTATCATGAGCCGTTCCTGTTGCGTGGCATGTACCTGAGCGGCGACAGCAGCGACGCGGCCGCACTGCTTGCCGTCATGCCGGCAGCGCCCACCGGTGCGCTGGCCGCACTTTCGCTGGCCGCGCCAGGATCGGGCGAGCCCGCGGCAGCGGCCACGGCGGACGCGATGCCGGTCTTCATGCGCGATATTTTCGAGCGCAAGGTGTTTGCCGAAGCGGGGCTGGTGCAGTCCTGCTCGCAGCGCATGCGCCGCCCTGCCGCGAGCCGCGTGGCGTCCTGGGCGGTGCTGGCACTGCCGCTGCTGTGGGCCGCCGCACTGGTCGTCTCCACCGTACGCCTGCACCAACTGGGCGGCGACCTGGTGGGCTATCTGAACGCGCTCAATAGCGATACCCGGCGCAGCCTGCACACTGCGCGCACCGGCATGGACGATGCCCGGCGCAGCCAGAAGCGCGCCACCGACGCGCTGCTCACTATCGAGCAACTGGGGAGCGCGCGTTTCAATTCGGTCTTCATGCCCGGTTCATGGCCGCTCTTCGACGATCTGCACCAGCGCGTGGTTGGCCGGCTCGAGCAGGGCTTTGCCGACAACGCCTTTGACCCGTTGCGGCGCGCCGCGTTCAGCCGGCTGGGCCAATTGACGGGGGTGCCGATCGAGCCGGTCTCCGGCGCGCTGATCGGCGGCGCCGAATGCACGATGCCCGCTGGCTGGAGCGAACAGGTGGCCGCGCAAAGCGGGAGCGCACTCAATGTCGACGACTTGCCGCAGTTCGGGGCCACCCTGGGGTATCTGGCGCGCCTGGACGAACTCGATCGCGTGATCGGCGCGATGCTGCGGCTCAAGCATGCCGATGCCGGGCCGGCGTCGGGCACCGATCTGGCGCTGGTGGTGCGGGTCCTGCTTGGCGCCGAGCTCAATGGCGCTCCGGCGCGGACCGCCGCGCTGTTTCGGGCCGTGGCACAGCGCGAGCCGTCGCTGGCGCTCGAACCGATGCAGGCGGCGGCGCGCTGTTCGCTGCGACGGGCCAGCACGGCGCTGTACCAGCGCCTGTTCGACGATAACGGCTTGCTGCGTTCGGAGCGCCTTGTGGCCGCCAGCAGCGCCGCGCTGTTCGCCGGCGCCCAGCCTGGCGCCGGGCTGGCTGGCCAGCTGCCGGCGTGGCACGCGCTACGCGACGCGCTCAACTTTCAGCAGAGTCAGCTCGCCGGGGGCAAGGGTGGCTGGATGATACAGAGCAGCGTCAACCTCGGCGCCGCGCACGAGATCATGATGGAGCGTATCGGCGCCAATTCCCTGCTGGGAAAATCCGCCGTGCAGGAAACGCGGCGGCGCGTGGCGGAGGGCTTTGGACGCTTTGTCGTGGCCAGGGATACCGCGCTGTCGGCGCCCAGTCCGATCGACGGCACGGCCGACAACCTGGTGTGGTCTGGCGGCGCCTGGGCATTCTCGCCGCCGCGCCAGGCGTTGCAAGCGTCGGTGGCGGCGCTGCTGGCGCAACCGTGGATGAGCGCCGGCGGGCCGGCGCAGCTGCCGACGCTGGCGCGCGGCGCCACCGTCAGCTGGAACAAGGCGCTGCTGGAGCAGGCGATCGGGCTTGCCGAGGCGCGCAAGCGCTTCCAGGCCGGTCCTTTCATGGCGCTGCCGGCCAGGCTCCAGCAACCGGCCGCCGCCCTGGCCGACCTGGCGCTGGCCGCGAATGCGCAACGGCTGTTGATGCAGGCGCTCAGCGTGGCCCCGGTCGAGCTGCCCAGTGGCGCCAGCGATGCCGAACGCGCCAGCGTGCTGCGGGTGCGTGCCTGGCTGCTGGAAATCGGAGCAGGCGATGTCAGCGCGGAGCTGGACGCGGTGCTGGTGGCCGATGCGTTGTCGCGCCTTCAGCGTCTGGACGACATCGTCAGCGGGGCTGAGGTGTTCGTGCCGCGCGAGCGCACGTTCCAGACGTGGAACGGCGAAAAAGGTGTCCTGCTCGACGCCTTTGGCAATGGCGACGCCGCCGTGCTTGCCGCCTACGTCGCCCAGCAGCATGAGTTTGTCGATACAGCGGCCAGCCAGGCCGAAGGCGTGCTGGCGCAGCTGGCCGGTTTCGCCACCGGCAACCCCATGGTGACACGCTGGCAAGCCATCGTGGCGGACTTGCGCCGCCATCGGCTCAAGAGTCCGGCCAGTTCGCTGATGGCGCTGGAGCAGTTCATTCTCAGCGGCAGTGCCGATATCGACCTGGGCAACTGCACCGACAAGCTCGGTTCACGCGGCGTGCAGCGGCGTGGCGCCGATGTCTTTGCCGAACGCTTGCTCAATCTGCAGAACGGCGTGCTGGCGCGCTGCCGCGAGCTGGCGGCCGGCCGCTACCGGGAGGAGTGGGAGCGCTTTGCCGGGTTGTACAACCGCGACCTTGCGCGACGGGCACCGTTCGACGCGCGTCCGAACGGCGTGGCGCTGCCGGCCGACCGGGACGCGGTGGGGGCGGCGATGCAGCAGTTTGACCGGGCGCGTGCGGCCGCTGCGCTGGCCGAGCGCGAGCCAGGCATGGCAGGCGCGCGCGCCCCGGTGCGCGAGGCAGGCGAGCAGCTGCGCCACATGCGCGAGGTGCTGGCGCCGTTGTATCCGGTCGAACCGGGGCAGGCGGGCGGGCTGGACGTGACGGTGCAGTTTCGCCCCGCAGGCGTGCCCGATGCCGGGGCCAACCAGATCATCGACTGGAGCCTGGCCATCGGGGCGGGTACGCTGCGCCTTGGCGAGCCTGCACGCGCACTGCGCTGGGAACCAGGCACGCCGGTAATGCTGTCGCTGCGCCTGGCGCGCGACGGCAGCGGACAACCCCGGGCCGAGCCGGGCCACGTCAATATGACGGTCACTGATCGCACCGTGAACTATCGCTTTGACGATCCATGGGCGCTGTTCAGTTTTATCGGCGCTTACCGCGAAAACGAGGTGGCCGAGGGCGATCGCCGCGGTCCGCTGCTGCGCTTTGAATTTCCCGTGCTGCACACTGGCCCGGGTGTGAACGTGGTGCCGCTGGCGGCGCGCACACGCGTGTTCCTGCGTCTGGGTGTGAGCGCGCCGGGCAAGCGTGCGCCGCTGGCCTGGCCCACGGTCTTCCTGGCGCATGTGCCAGCCTGGCAGGACGCGGCGCTGAGCAGCAGCGCCGCGCTGTTACCCAACCAACTTGAAGCGAATGCCAAATGAACGCGATACCTGATTTTCCCGTCGACGAGGTGGACCGGCAGCTTGTTGCTGACATTCTTGCGCCGCTGGCGCCCGATGCACCCTGCGGCGCGCAAGTACGCTTCGATCCCGTCTTTACCGAAATACGCCTGCTGCGCGACGAGGATGACCCCAGCCTGCCAATGAGGCAATGGGAGCGGCCGCTCAAGGTGGCCGACTGGGCGCAGATCGATGCGTTGTGCACGCAGATGCTGTGCACGCGCTCCAAACACCTCCAGTTTGCCGCATGGCTGATTGAGTCATGGATGCGCCAGCGCGGCTTTGCCGGCCTGTGCCAGGGACTGGGAATGCTTGAGGCGCTGTTGCGCCGCTATTGGGACTCGATCCATCCGATGATCGACGAGGAGGGTGACTGCGAGCTGCGCCTGGCGCCGTTGGAGTGGCTCAATGAATCGCTCAGCGTCGACGTGCGCATCCACGCGGTGCTGCTGCCACTGGCCCAGTGCAAGCCGCCATGCCTGACGCTGGCGGACTGGGAGCGCATGTCGGCGCAAGATCCGACCGGTCCAGACGAGAAAGCGCGTGGCGAGGCGCACGGCAACCCCGACTCCCAGCTCACGCGGGCCGCTGTCCTGGCCGGTGCCGCCCAGTCGCAGGCGCAGCTTTGCGCGACGCGCTCTGCCGTCGCGCAAAGCCGCGAAACGTTGTCCGCGATAAGCACCTTGCTCAATGAACGGCTGGGGGATGAGGCGCCCAATATGTCACGCCTGCTGTCGACGCTGGAAGCTGCCGAGCGCGTGCTGGTGCAATTGCATCCTGAACTGAAAGCGACTGACATGGAAAACCAACCCGTACTTGAAACCGTGCTTCCCAACACTGGTGCGATGCCCGTGCCGGCGCACAGCGCCGCCGACGTGACCTTCTCCGGCTGGCGCAACCGCGCTGAAGCCTATGTGACGCTCGACGCGCTGGCACGCTATTTGATGGAGCTTGAACCACACAGTCCCGTTCCGTTTCTTATACGGCGCGCGCTACATTGGGGCAGCATGCCTTTGCCGGAACTGATCACCGAAATCATCAAGGAGGAGGGCGACCTGAACCGGCTGGTGGGGGTTCTTGGATTGAAGATGTAGCGCGCAAAAGGTGGGACGCTGGAAGCCTGGTCCCCGCGGACAGCCATGCATAGCCATCGCTTTCGATGTTGTTAATGGCATGTTTGGCGCGCCGCTCCCCCTGTCGGCCGCTTGCCGGCTACAAGAATGCCAGCTTGGCCTGGCCCGCATGGCTTGCTGCGGCGTGCTCGCAGCCGTCGGCGTGGCGCCGGTCGTCCGTGAATTGGTAGGGCGGCAGGGCGCCGCTGGCGCGCCAGATGCCGGAAAGATGGGCTGAACTGGCCGGCAGGTCCGGCAGCAGCAGCGCGGTGGCGTGGCACACCACGTCATAGCATTCGCAGACATGCGCGTGCAAGCCGCTGCGGCTGAGGACGGTGACATGGCCGCGGCGCCAGCGGATGATGCCCCGTTCCTGCAGCCAGCGGGCGGCATCGGTCACGCCTTCGCGGCGCACCCCGATGATGCCGCCGATTTCCTCCTGCGTTGCGGCCAGCTCGTTCGATGATGAGCGGTCCAGCATTTGCAGCAAATAGCGGCACAGGCGCTGCCTGGTGCTGTGGTGGCTGTTGCATGCCGCCAGCTGCGAAACCTGCATCAGGCGTGCCTGGGCGTAGCGCAGCAGCAGGCGCAGCAGGGGCCCCTTGTTGTAGAACTCCGCCATGAGTCGCGCCGCGCCGAGGCGGTAGGCGTAGCCGGCGCTCTGCACGACGGCGCGCCCGGCGGACCGGTCGCCGCCCATGAATAATGGGACGCCGAGCATGCCTTCATTGCCGACCCGGTTGATTTCGGAGGTGCCGCCGTTTTCCAGCAGATAGTCGATCGAGATGGTTGCCGTGACCGGGAAATAGACGTAGTCCATTTTGCCGTCGACCTGGTACAGCACATCGCCGCGCTCGAGGGCGATCAGTTCCAGATAGGGCGACAGGCGGTGATACTCGGCGCGCTCGAGTTCCGCCAACAGGCGATTTTTGCTCGGACTGAGTATGGTAAGCATGGCAATGTTCCTGATATGTGGCGCACGCGACCGTGCGCAGACCATCACCTTGTGCTTGTGCGCTCAATAAGTCCGTGCGCTGGCGCACATTCATTCTCGCGTCAACGCCCTGGACAGAGTCCCTTACGCGCCGGTACCGGCGGGCGGAAACCGCCGCCGGCGCGCCGGGGTTCAGTCCGCAATCAGCTTGAACTCCTTGAGCAGATCGCTGATTTCGGTTCCCTCCAGCTTTTTCAGGAAATACTCGCGCACGAAGGCCGGCCCCGGAATGTCGAGCTGCTTGCCGTCGCGCAACGGTGTCACCGCCGCCAGCAAGGTGCGGATGTCATAGGTCGAATTGAACACTTCCGGCACCCCGCGCTCGACATCGAGCAGGGTGTAGACCGCCTCCATCGCCGTGCGCACCGAGTATTCGGTGGTAAAAATGCAGTCGCGCTCGCGTGTCTGGGCAAACTGGCCGATGAAGGCGAAGTTGGCGGCGTCCGCCGGCACGATGGCGGGACGGTCGCCGGCCTGGCGCGGCATGAAGAAGGCGGTGATGTAGGGCATCATGACCGGCACCGTATTGGCGGCCGTAGCAGCGAGCTCGGCAATATCTTCGACCGGCACGCCCAGGTGGTACAGCCATTCCTGAGTGATTTCTTCGCCGCTGCAATCTTGCATGGGCTTTTTGACGTAGTCGCCCGGCACGTCGACGAACAGCGCGTACAGCCAGCCGACCAGCTGGTGTTTCGGCTGCTGCTTGAAGTGCGGCTGGCGGCTCACGGTCCAGCTCATCAGCCAGGCCGAATCCTTGACCGTGACGATGCCGGCGGTGACGACCTTGCCGCTGAACGGATCGCGCTTGGCGATTTTCTCGATGTAGGGAGGAATGCGCGCATCGAGCGTGGTGATGGTGGCCGATTCCCACTTGGTCTGGGCGATGTGCGCGCCGAATACGTCGGGCCGGCCGAACGCTCCATCTTTTGCCGCGATGCGCCGCCACAGGTCCCAGGCCGGGGCCGGCCCTTCATTGAGCCTGGCTGGCGTATGGTGGTCGCCATTGTCGGAATTCTCGGTCAGGGAGCCGATGGTGACGAACAGCAGGTCGTCGGCGCCGAGGTCGACGCCGCCGGCCACGCCGTGCTCGCGCCAGTCGATCCTGGTTGCCTGCTTGCGCCCGGGCGCGATGTCGAACTGCACATCGGTGACCTCGACGCCGTAGCGGAACACGACACCGTGTTCGTGCAGCCATTTCACCAGCGGCAGCACCATCGATTCGTACTGGTTGTAGCGGTTGAATTTAAGCGAAGAGAAATCGGCAAGGCCGCCGATATGATGGATGAAGCGGTGCAGATACAGCTTCATTTCGAGGGCGGAATGCCACTCCTCGAACGCGAACATGGTGCGCCAGTACAGCCAGAAATTGCTTGACAGGAAATCCGCCCCGAACACCTCGTCGATGCGCTTGTTTTCCATGGATTCATGGCTGGCCAGGAACACCGAAAGCAGGTTCTTTTGTGCGCGCTCGTTCAAGGTCAGCAGCGCCTTGTCGGCCACATCGCCGCCGCAGTCCTGCGTGACCCGCTGCAGCGATACATTCGGATCGTCCCTGTCGAGGCGATAGAACTCGTCGAGGACGCTGGCGCCTTCGATCTCGAGCGAGGGAATCGAGCGGTACAGGTCCCACAGGCATTCGAAATGTTGTTCCATTTCCCGTCCGCCGCGGATGACGAAGCCCTTCTCGGGCACCTTCAGGCCATCGAGCGCGCCGCCGGCGATGTCTTGCTGTTCGAGGATGGTGATGCGTTGGCCGGCCACGCCCGCGTCGCGGATCAGGAAGGCGGCGCCGGCCAGGCTGGCCAGCCCGGAGCCGACGAACCACGCCGATTTGTTGTCGGCGCCCGCAGCCTTGCGCGGACGTACGAAGGCTTCATAATTTCCGCTGCTGTAATGCATATCTGTTCCCTTGTCGTGTTGTTTGCACTGCCGGCCAGGCGACGCTCGCCGGACCCGGCTGCGCTGATCGCGCCTGTGCACCACGCCTTTGATCGGACCAGGCGCGGCGGTTTCGCCAGAGCTTGCGCGTGGACAAACGGCCTGTCAGTGTGTTTGCGCGCTTTCGACCCGTGCTGGCCGGCCGCCCGGTATTTTCCCCGGAGAAAGTGGTCAAAGCGCGGCGCCACACACAGAAATCGTGCTCGCGGGTGCATTATCGACGCGTGCCCGCAGCTTGCCCGGCCATGTCGTCGAGCCGACTGGTCCCGGACCGTCTATGCATTTGCGTCAACGGAATTCATTCAAGACAATCTATCTCAGGAGTCATTCATGTCACAAACCATGCAGGCCGCTTTCGTCGAGCAATATGGACAAGCACTGGTGTTGAGGGAAGTGGCCATTCCCGTACCCGGGCCCGGCCAGATCCTGGTCAAGACCGAGGCGTGCGGCGTTTGCCACACCGACCTGCACGCCGCCAGCGGCGACTGGCCGATCAAGCCTGCGCTGCCGTTCATTCCGGGCCACGAGGGCATTGGCATCGTCACCGCACTCGGTGCGGGCGTAACGGCAGTCAAACAAGGCGACCGGGTCGGCGTGCCCTGGCTCTACTCGGCATGCGGGCACTGCGAATACTGTCTTGCCGGCCATGAGCCGGTATGCGCCGAGGCCCAGTTTGGCGGCTTCAGCAAAAACGGCGGTTTCGCCGAGTACATCGTGGCCGATCCGAATTATGTGGCGCATATCCCGGCGGGCCTGGCCGCGCGCGACGCGGCCCCGCTCATCTGCGCCGGCATCACCTCCTACAAGGGCATCAAGGAAACGCAGGCCAGGCCAGGGCAGTGGATCGTCATTTCCGGCATCGGCGGTTTGGGACACCTGGCGGTGCAGTATGCCAAGGCCATGGGTTTGCACGTCTGCGCGGTCGATATCGATGAAGGCAAGCTGGCGCATGCCGCACTGCTGGGCGCCGACGCCGTGGTCGATGCGCGCAAAGCCGACGCCATCGACTTGGTGAAAAGCATCACCGGCGGCGGCGCGCACGGCGTGCTGATCACGGCGCCGTCGCTGGTGGCGTTCCGGCAGGGCGTGGGGATGACGCGCAAGTTCGGCACGTGCGTGTTGGTGGGCTTGCCTGCGGGGGAGTTTCCGACGCCGCTGTTCGATGTGGTGGCCAACTGCATCACGATCCGCGGCTCGTTCGTCGGCAGCCGGCTCGACATGGCCGAGGCACTGGCCTTTGGCGTGGACGGCAAGGTCAAGGCCGATATCGAGTTGCAGCCATTATCGGCCATCAATGACGTGTTTGACCGCCTCAAGCGCGGCGACGTGCCGTCGCGTGTCGTGCTCGCGTTCGGCGCCTGACGTCAACGGCGTCCGGGGCCGCAAGCGCGCCTGCGCGCCCCGGTCGAGTGCCTTGCCGGCCTGGCGTCAGAAATTGCTGCAGTCGCGCTGCCAGGCTTCCATCAACTGCCGGGCATGATGATGGTTGCCCTGCGCTTCACTCAGCTGCGCCGTGTAGAGGTGCACTTCGCACAGGCGCGCCTTGCCCAGTGCGGGGAACGCTTCGGCCTGATCGTACATGGGGTCCATCTTGAGGCGGCCGAGGTAGAAGTCGGCGATCGGCGCGGGCCAGCCCTTGATGTTGGCGGCCGCCAGATCGCGCTTGGCGCCTTCCTTGTCGCCGGCGGCGGTTTGCGTAAGGAACAATTCGAGCGCGATGCGCGGCGCGGCCGGCGCCTTGCGCAGGCGCGGGACCATCTCGGCGGCCTTTTTCTCGCGCCGGTAGATGCGCGCCAGTTCGATCAGGGCACGCTGCTGGCCCTGGTTGGCAGCCTTTTCCAGCCAGGCCCGTCCGACCTTCCAATCGGCATAGCGGTAGTTCGCCAGTGCCAGCTGGGCGTCGGCATTGCCGCCTTCGCCTTCCTTGAGCAGCCAGGCTGCCGGGCTGGTGGCCGGCTTGGGAAATACCTCGCCGTTGCCAGTGCGGCTCAGGTAGACCTGGCGCTCGCTGTTGGCGAAGTAGATCTTGTAAGCGCGGAAGAAGTCTCCGCCGAGCACCACGTCCGGTTCGCCCGCATTGCTGCCGTAGGTGGCGCGGATCGGCAGGTCGACGTTTTTCACGCTGTCCGGCCCGACGGCGACGGTGGCGAAGACCGCGCTCCAGAAGCCATCCGGGGCGGTGCTCTTGACACCGGCCTTGGCGGCGCCATCGTCGGTGATCCTGCTCTGGGGCGTGTTCGAATCGAATTGCGCCTCGAGGTCCATGCCGTTGACTTTGACGGTGACGCGCACGCGCTTGTCGACGCTGGGGCGGGGCAGCATCGGCAGTTTGATGGCGCGGGCGGTCCAGGCAGGCGGCGTGCAGCCGATGCGCATTTCCTTATCGGCCAGCGCGATTTCAAGGTCGGCCTGCATCAGTACGTCGGCGCCGAGAATGCCATCGAAGCCGGGCGGGTAGCCGCTGTCGATAACCACCGGCAGGTTGAGCGCGCCGCGCATCGGCCCCAGCTCGAAGCTGGCCAGCCTGGTCCGGCCCGGTGCGCCGGCTGCCACCGTCAGCTGGTATTTCTCGGCAGCGGTGCGGGTCAGCACTGTCGAGGCCGAGCCGGTGTTGACCCACAGCGCGGCGGGTGCGCCATTGATGCTGCCGCGCACAGTGGGCGTGACGATGATGCTGCCGCCGTAGTAAATCGGCAAGGTGGTGGTCTTGGGCAGGGTGCAGGCGGCGCCGGCAAGGGAAGGCAGCGTCAGTGCTGCCAGGGCAATAAATGCTTTCATGCAAACCTTTAATTTATAGCAACCAGGATGGCAAAAAAAAGGCGCCTTTGGGTGAGGCGCCATTTTTTACCGGCGGTAATGCGGCGAATATATCGCCAGTCCTTCGCCGGCGCAAGCGCCAGTTGCGCTTATTTGCCCGGTCCCGACTGTCGCCTGCCGTTTGCCCCTGGGCGGCTGTCGCAATACAGTCACGCGGTGACCGATTTGACCGCACTTCCATGTTCTTTGACGCCGCTAACCGGGATTGGGGGAGGCGCCGGCGCTACACTGCGGATAAAGCAACAATGATTGCCTGCTTGACTGTAATTGCTAGCAAGGTAAACTGCATGGCTGACGCTCTTGAAACGCATTGCATGCATGCCGCACCAATCAAGCCTCCGGTTCCGGAGGCTTTTTTTATCGGTCAGGCGCGGCGCCACGTGACCGTGCGCGCTGGCGATAGCGTTGGCGATCCTCCACTGAAAGAAAGAAGAATGAAAAAACTGCTGACCCTCCTGCTCATCGCTGCCTGTTGCGTTTCGGGCTCTGCCGCCGCAGCGGAAGGGGATAAGAATGCCACCGAACGCCAGGGATTCGTGGCGCTGCGCGTGTTCGCCAACACTCTGGACATGGAGCCGCATACCTGGACGCATCTCGTTGTCCTTACCGCGACAGACAAGGAATTGAAGCTGGAAATCAAGGCTTCGGATAGCCGCCATACATCGAAGATTTTTGCCGGCTATCTTCCTGAGGGAAATTATCGCCTGAAAAGCTTGATCGGCATGAAAAGTAACCCCGAGATCGGGCCGGGGTTCGCGTTCGCGGTCAAGCAGGGCGCGTTGACCAACCTTGGAACGGTCATTTATCAACCGATCGGCGAAGGAAAGGCGACCTTCGTCATGGATGACAAGCCGGCCGCTCTCGCCCGTGTCGTGGCGAAGGAATTTCCGGCGTTGGCAAAAGACCTCAACGACACCACCGTGCTTGGCTGGGGCCAGGTGGCGGCGAACAGCGTGGGCGCTTCCGGCCAGGAAATTCCGTCGCTTGAGTACGGCCTGACCGGTTCAGTGCTTTTCCACATAGCCGACAAGATGTCGGAAACCGAGAAACGCGTCGCCTGGGCCGACGCGAAAGATCCCGCCTTGCGCGTCATGCTCTCTAAAGCCAGCACCTACTCCTTGAATGCGGCGCAAGAATTGCCTGACGGTGCGCTGCTGGTCGGTAGCAATCTGGGGCAATTACTGTCGCGTAGCAAGTCGGGCGAGTGGACCAATATCGACCTCGACGACCCGCGCGAAATCACGGCCCTGTATGCGCGCAGCGGCAAGCACATCACCGTGGGCGGCGAGGAGAGCATGCTCAAGCAGTCGACCGATGGCGGGCTGACCTGGGTGGACCTGGCATTCCCCGTCGAAAATGGCTTGATCGCGCATATGACCGAAATCAATGGGGAGCTGCTGGTGATGAGTCTCGCTCAAGGCAGACTCTACGTGCACGGCCGCATGAACACGCCGGGCAGCCGATGGAGCGAACTGGCCAATCTTGCAGGGATGGGCACCTTGGCGTACACAAGCTTGCCAAGCCGAGCCACGATTCACAAGGGAAAGTATCTCTTGGTCCTTCCGGGCAAGGAAATGCACGCTTTCGATCTGGCGCAGCGTACCTGGACAGTGTTACCCGTGCCGCAGGAGATCAAGGAAGTCACCAGCACCGGCGAGTCGCTGTATGCCGCCGGCTTTTTCCAGAAGCCTTACGTTTCCCAGGATGACGGGGCAAGCTGGAGCAAACCTGGCAATGCCTGCGGTGGCTTTTTTTCGACCCTCATGTACGACTTCGCCATGCGTGACAAGAATGAGGCATGGTCGCTCTGCCATGTCAGTGGCGCCTTTGTGACCGGCTCGCGTATCCGGCATTCGAAGGACGGGGGCAAGACCTGGGCCGATCTGGTCGACCAGACGCCGGTAAAAACCATGCGCATGGTCGTCACCAAATCGGTATTGCTGTATATCGATCGCGATGCCCGCATCTCCTCGAGTGCCGACGGCGGGCTGACATGGACGCGCGACACGCGGGTGCTTCCTCAAGCCTTGCCGGCCGCTGCCGACAGCGGCCCTGCGGAGCGCCAGTCGAAGTAAGCGCCGCGTGACGGGGCCCGCTTCATGCCGGCGCATGGTCATGGCGTTGCGCTGGCCGTGCTGGTGGCGGCAGGAGCCGCCTGCTATTTCGCCAATATGTGGGACGACGTAATGGTGTACTGCCGGGTCGGGCAGTCAGGCCGGCAAAACAAACGAATCGATAAGGCGCGCCTCGACCGAGGATTGAGCAAACTGTTTCACGCGCCGTTCTTTGTCTTCTTGCAACCAATTTACCGCATGCCGCCCGATCCAGACTTGCGGGTCTGGTTTGCTGGGATTCGCTGATCTGCCTGGAACCGCAGGAAGAAATGGCAAGTCTGGATTGCACCATTGAACTATTGAATTGGTAGAGTGCTTTTTAATAAAGCGAGCAAGTTGCTTGAAGCGCCGCTCAAGGCTTTGTGTACCCTCACTTTCCGTAGCCGGGGTACTCACCGCGATCCGGCCTTCTGTGATGACCGCCCCAACGGTGTCGGAGCGTAGAAACTGAATTGTGAATTCTTCCGAGTTGCAGTACCAGTCATCACATGCAGGTATGTAGCGAGCACTTAGCGTTGGACAATCTTGCATAGACCAGATAATGCAGTAACGTCCCGTGACCTGGTCGAGCGAACGAAATTGCCGTGGGGATGCACTCTTCCAGCGCGGACCGTCGATCAGATGTACATGCTCATCCGCGAGCATCAACGTGGCGAATTCAGATTCATCATCAGGATGCATCACGAAGCGAAGTTGACTTCTCAATGGAATTTTCCTTTAGGTGGCCTGACGTGGTAAATATCGCAAAACACGATCCCGGTCAATCACCGGAAAGGGCTGCACTGGATTTGACCTGACATAGTCCGTCAGGTCAAGTTCGAGCCAGTGCATCTTATCCGGTCCGAGCGTCACTCCCGATTTGCCGTCCGCTCTTGCGCTACTGCTCACTCGCCTTGATTCTTCAGCGCCATTTTTTTCGTTGGTGCAGCGCCGCTTGGTAGCTGCTGCCCGCGACCCGCCTGCGCACGCCCGTTTCCGCCGGTGCCCAACTTGCGCCCCAGCCTGCGCCAGCCGATCACCATGCCGCTCACGCTCAGGACGGCGCCGCCGAGGCTCAACGCCAGCAGCACCAGGTCCCACAAGGGCCGGCGCTCCAGCAAGGGCAGCCAATCCCAGCTGTGCAGCATGGCGAACAGCCAGCGGCTGGTTCGCTTGTGACTGTCGCTGCGGCCTGCCAGCGCGCCCGTATGCGGATCGACATACACCCAGCTCTGGTGCGGATCGGCAAAGGCGATGCGCCACACCGGCAGCGGCTTGCCGGCGCCGCCGGTCATGCTGTGGGCGTCGCGGCTGTAATAGTACAGATCGTACGCATCGAGCCGTTCGACGCTCGCCACCGCATGCGGCAGCAGCGTGCGCGCGGCACCGAGCAGCGCGCCGCTGTCGAGCGCCGCCGGATGGCCGGTCTGGCTGTCGAGCACGAGCGGCTTGCCGGTCGCCGGCTGGGCCAGCACCAGCGTGCCTCCCAGCACGCGAGTCCACTTGAGCTCGCGGATATCCGGACCGGCCGCGGCCAGCAGCGCCGCCGGCGCCGCGTCGCCTGCGGACGGCAGCGGCGCCGCGCCTTCGAGCGCCTGCATGCGCAGCGGTGGCGCGCCGCCGTCAAAAATGCGCCACGGGTTCATCGACATCAGCCCGCTGAAGATCCAGGTGGCCGTCACCGCCCCGAACAGCAGGCCGCCAATATGGTGCCAGCGCATCAGCGCGCCGGGGTAGGGCGAACGCGAACCGCTGCGGTAGGGCGCCCGGAAGCGCCAGCGCAACAGGCCCACGGCCATGCCCCCCAGCACCATGACGGTGCCGGCAAGCGCGAGCCAGTTGACGATATCGCCCCAGTACGGATCGAACGCGTTGCCGCGCAAGGGATACAGCCAGTGCAGCCACGCGCCGGCGTAGTTCCACAGCCGTTCGCTGCGCGGCGCGTCGCGCACCACTTCGCCGGTCCGGCCCGACACATACAGCAGCGTCCGCGCCGGGTCGGACAGCTGCACCTGGTGCAGCGGGCGGTGGGCATCCAGGCCGCGCGAGTGGGTGAACGCATCTTCGTCCACCGGGCCGAGGTAGCGCGCGCCGACACCCGGCCCTGCGAAAGCGGCGGCGCTGGCCATGGCGCGCGCTTCGCCGGTGGGCGCCAGCCGGGCGCCGCTGCGCGCATCGACGGCGATGGCGGCGCCCTTGGACCCAGCCGGCTGGGCCAGGTAGACCGCATTCCCGCCGCTGGCGGCCGCCAGCCTGAGCTCCTTGAGCGGCCCTTTGATGCCGGCGAGGGCCATGGCCTGCTGCGGCCCGAGCAGCGGCGCGCCGGCCTGCAAGGGCGGCAGATGGCCAAGGCGCTCGGCCTCGGTCAGTTTCGGATAGCCGACGTACATCATCACCACGCCGGAGACGAACCACATCGCGAAAAAAGCGCACAGGACGATGCCCAGCCAGCGGTGGCCCAGGAACAGCAGGCGTTTGAAAGACGTTCCCATGGCCCGCCTCAAAACGCCACGCGCAGCGCAAGGTCGGCCGTGCGCGGCGCGCCCAGGTAGGCCATGCTGGCGCCGAGATTGACGGCGTGCACCCGGTCACCGGCATTGCGCACCCGTCCGACCAGCGCCACATCGCCGCTGAGCTGGTAACTCAGGCCCAGGTCGAGCAGGGTGTAGGCCGGCCAGCCGATGCTGTTGGCCGCGTCCGCATACACGCTGCCCACGCGGCGCAGGCCCACGCTGGCCTTGATGCCGGGCGTGACCGCGTAGCCCAGCCACAGGTTGGCCACGCTGCGCGGCGTATTCGCCGGGGTCTTGCCGGCGAGCGAGACGGCGCCCTGGCGGTAGTGTTCGTATTGCGCGTCGACCCGGGTCAGGTTGGCCTGGACCGACCACTGGCGCGTCGGCTGCAGGCCCAGCGCCAGTTCGACGCCCTTGGCCGACTGTTCCCCGACCAGCACGGTCAGGGCGCTGTTGTCCGGGTCCTGGGAGGCGATATTCTTGCGCTCGATGCGGTAGGCGGCCACGGTGGCCGAGCCCTTGCCTTGCCAGAAGTCGAGCTTGGCGCCGATCTCGCCCTGGCGCCCGGTGGTCAGCTCGCTGTTGTTGCGCACGTCGGCAAACGAGGCGGTCGACAGCACGCCCGACGGCGGGTCGGCGGCGGTGGCGTACTGGATGTAGGCGCTGGCCGCCGGCGCCAGGTCCCACACCAGCCCGGCGCGGCCGGTGGTCGGACGGTAGCGGCGAGCGAAGCTGGCCGGGCTGGCGGCGCTGATCTCGCGCCGGTTGACCAGGCCGAGCGCGATGCGCTCGTGGCGCAGCGCCGTGACCAGGTGCAGCGATGGGGCCACGGCGGTGCGGTTTTCGAGGTAGGCGGCGCGCGTGCTGACCTTGTTGTCGCGGTCGGGCCGCAAGACCGGGCTCATGCCGGGAATGTCGAAGAAGCGCTCGGTCGCAACATCGTAAGGATCGACTTCGCCCAGCGTGCTCGCCAGGCTGGTCGGAAAGCGGGTCTGCTTGTTGACGCTGACATCGATGCCGAGCGCCCAGTCGCTGCGCCGGCCCGCGAGCGTGCCTTTGTAGGTGGCGTCGAGGCGGTTGCCGAGCATGCGCTGCTGGTGGTGCTGCAACAGGATGCCGGAACGCGCCACAGCCGTGTTGGCCGGGTTGAAGCGGTAAGTTTCGACGTTGCGGTAGTCGCGCACCGCATCGTAGGCGTACGCTGTATTGGTCAGTTCAAGCTGCGCCGAGGCGCGCCATTCTGTGACCGAACGCAGCCAGTGCACGCGCTGGGCGTAGACGCCGTCGGCGCTGTTGTAGTTCTTGAAACGGGTGGCCGGGTCGATGCGCGCCCGGCCGGCCACCGGATTGAGGAGCGGCGTGCCCCAGTAGGGCCGCGCCACGTCTTCATCCTGCAACTCGTAGGCCAGCGTGTGGGTTACACGCGGCCCGAGGCCGGACAGCAGCGACGCCGCCAGCTGCGTCGAGCGGGCGCCGGCGCCGTCGATCCAGCTGTCCGCATCCCGGTGGTTGAGGTCGATGCGCAGGTAATGGCCGGCATCGGCCGCGCCGCCAATCTGCCGGTTCAGGCCGACGGACGCTTCTTTCAAGCCATTTGTCCCCAAGCGCAGCTGCGCCTGGCCGGCGTTGCGCCGTTCGGCCACCCTGGTAATGTAATTGATGGAACCGCCGACCGCGCCCGCGCCGAACAGGAAGCTGGACGGCCCGCCGATGGCCTCGACCCGCTCGTAGATCCAGCTGTCGACCGGGCGTGCCGCGATCGCATACTGGACGTTGATGCCGTTGAACAGCTGGCTGACCGAACCGCTGCCGAAGCCGCGGTAACTGACGCCGATATTGCCCGGCGCATTGTGCGCGGTCACGCCGGGGATGGCGCGCAGGATTTCCTGGGTATCCTGGGCGCCGCGCGCGTCGATCGTGGCGCGCTCGACCAGGGTAACGCTGGCCGGCGTTTCGCGCGGCGTCAGGCCGAGCCGGCTGCCGGTGGCGCTGGCCGTGTCGAGGTTCAGCTTGCCGTTGGCGCGCGGCGCCGTGCCGGTGATTTCCACCGTGGGCAAGGGTTCGTCGGCGCGGGCCGGGCCGGTGCAGGTGAGGGCCAGCGCGAATGGCAGCGCGGCCGCATGGAAGGGGGTTGACGTCATGTCTTGCTCTTGTTCTGTTGCCTGGATACAGGCGAGTGGAGACGGGCGCCATAGGCGCCACAAGCGCTGGACGCAGCGGGCGTGGCAAGGCCACAGGCGCGTGGCGCCTGCCGGTCTTGCTTGAACCGATGCGTGAGCGGGGTCCTGCCGGATCAGGCCAGTGGGGGGCCGCGCGCCTGCGCCGGAGTCCACGCGGAGCGGGCTTTGGGCGCAGCGGGCAGTTGCGCGGCCGGTGGCGCGTCGGCCACGGCGAGCGCCAGCGCGCGCGGCGCCGGCGGCAACAGGAGCATGCCGTTGCCGTGGTGGCAGTACGGACAGTGCTTGGGTTTCCCTTCGTGCGACCCGGGCGCAGCCGCGTCGGCGGCCGCCGCCGCGCTGCCGGCCCGGCAGATGTCGGCCGACAGGTAAGCCGCCGTGGCGTCCCCGGCGAAGGCGTGCGAGAGCGCCGGCGCAAGGATGGCCATGAGCATGGCCAGCATGGCCATCCACGACGCCAGGGCGCTTGCCCTGCGCTTTACGCGCATCGCTGGCACTCCGGGCACGCATGGCGCGCCCTCGATTGCTGCGCTGGTCTGGTCATGGTCATGCGCCGATTGTAGCAGCGCGCGCCCACAGCCGGCAACCGCGCCAAGGTCAGAAGCGCCATGCCAGGCCGGCGCGCAAGGTGCGCATTTCGCCCGGATGGGTATGGATGTCGGCCACCGGCGCCGGCTCGCCCGGCAACTGCGATTCGTAGTAGTAGTCGATATCGCTGACGCGGCGGTCCAGCAGGTTGAGCACTTCGACGGTGAGCTTCACGCTCGGTGTGAGCCGGTAGCCAAGCTTCATGTTGAGCAGGGCGGACCCGGGTGAACGCACGGAATCGTCTTCCACCAGGGCGCGCGGGCCAAAATAGCGCAGCCGCAGGCCGCCCGACCAGGCCCCGGCGCTGCCCGACACGCCGAGCGAGGCGGTGCGGCTGATCGAACCGGGAATGAAGGCGCCGGCCGGGTCCTTGTCGCGAAAGCGCGCGTGCGACCATGCCAGGTTGGCGTCGACGATCCAGTCCCTGGCCGGCGTGTAGAAATTGGCCAGCTCGATGCCGTGGCGCCGGCTCGGACGGCCCGCTTCGGTGGTGCCGGCGTCGCCGATGAAGATCAGTTCGGAATCGAGGTCGAGCTGCCAGGCGGCGATGGTGGTCTGCATGCCGGGCACCAGGCCGGCCAGGCGCAAGCCGGCTTCCTTGCCGGTCCCCTTCACCAGCGGCGTGGCGCGCTCGATCGGCGCGCCGTCGGCGTCGAGCGCCAGCCCGGTTTTCGGATCGATGCTGGCGGTGACGCCGCGCGCGTCGTTGCTGTGAAAGCCGCGTCCCCAGTTCAGGTAGATCTCGGCATGCTTTCCGGCCGTGAAAATGGCGCTGAACTTGGGACTGGTGATGCCCGCATCGACCTTGCCGGAATTGGCGCCGGTGTCGCTGCGCACGTCGAATCCGTAACGGTCGGCGCGCAGGCCGGCCACGGTGCGCAGCCAGGGCGTCCAGACGGTGCTGTTGGACAGGTACAGCGCACCGCTGCGCTGCCTGACCTGGTCCTCGCGCACGGTGGCCAGGCGCTGGCGTGCCTGGCTCGCGTACAGGCCGACCGGGGCCAGGCGGTCGGCGCGCGCCTGCAGCCCGAGCGCCGTCTCGGACGCAAACGGCCCCAGCGCATGGCGCCATGTGCGCTGCGCGTCCAGGCCGATGATGCGGCGCCGTTCGGCCTGGTGGAACTGGTCGCCGTGCTCGGGGTCGTCGAGCACGTAGGTAAAGTCGCTGAACAGGTCGAGCCGCGATCGGATCAGGTAGGCATCGACCCTGGCGCTGCCGTCGCCATACTGGCGGCTCCACTCGCCGGAGAGGCTGTAGCGCGCGGTCGCGCCGCCGTCGGTCGGGGCCAGCGTGCCGTAGCGGCCGATCAAGCCGGCCTCGAGCGCGCGCCGCGGCACCTGGTCGGTCGAGGTCCACGACGAGCGCATGCCCATCGCCGTCAGGCGCAGTTCGTCATCGCCGCCGCGCCAGCTGTACGACAGCACGCCGTTGCTGCGCCGGTAGTCTTCCGGCGTCTCCCAGGGGCCGTCCTGGCCGGCGCGTTCGAGGGCATACAGCAGCGTGCCGCCGGCCAGCGTGCTCGAGTTGGCCAGCAGCACGCGCTTGAAGCGATGCTGGCCCGCCTCCACGCTCAGCAAGCCTTGCTCCATCTGGCGCAGGTAGTCGAAGGCGGCCGCGCCGGCCGTCGAAAAATCGCCTTCCTCGGCATAGTAGGTGCCTTTTTTGTAGGCGATGGTGCTGACCAGTTCCGGGATCAGGAAATTCAGGTCCGAATAGCCCTGGCCGTGCGCATTGGTCGGCAAATTGACCGGCATGCCCATCACCGAGGTGCGGAAATCGGTGCCGTGATCGAGATTGAAGCCGCGCGCGAAATACTGGTTGGCCTTGCCGTCGCCGGCGTGCTGGGTCACGATCAGGCCCGGCACCGCTTCGAGCAGTTCGCCGGTGCGCAGCAGGGGGCGGTTTTCGATCTGCCGGGCGGTGACCGTGCCCTGGTTGGCTGAATCGGCCACGCCGAGCGGGATCAGGCTGGCCGAGACGCGCACCTGCTGGAGCGGGGAGGGGGTATCGCCATCGACGGCGGCGTTGGCAAAGGCGGGCAAGGCCAGCAGCATGGACGACAGCAGGCGCAGCCCGCATGGCGACGGGGGAAGGGGGGTATGTTTCACGGGTACTCTCTGTCAAGACCGGACCGGCCGGCCGTTTTTTGGACGGCGCACATCCCCGTGCACCGAGAAAAAAGAAGTAGCGGCCGATACCGGCGCGTGAGTCGATGGCGATGAGGGACGGCTGCATGACGCGCGGTCCCGGGCGATCCACAAACACGACAATTCCCGGTCGCTAAGCTTCCATGCGTCCTGGCCGGTATCCGGGCTGACAGGTCGGATCGCCTCGCCTTCCCATGCCGATGGCACAGTGGACTACTGAGACAACCAGCCGCACATCGATGACATGCGGCGCCTGTTTTACCGTTGCGGGGACAGCACACGTTTGCCGCTGAAACCAGCGCGTGTTTCCCGTTTAACTGCGGCCGTCAGAATCAGGCCGCGAGCACCAAAACGGGCCGATCATACGGCCTGCTGAGACATTTGGCAATATTTTCATGCGCCCCGACCCAGCGGGCCGCATTCCCGCTTCAGGCGCACAGGCGGGCTCCCGGGCCAGTCCCCGATGCGCGCCGCCATGCAGTCGCGAGGCCAGCCCGGCTCAGGCGCCGCACATCAAGGTCGCCGATAAAAAGTAGCATCTCGGCAAAATTTCCTGTTTCCGGGACGTATATTCCGTTATCATTCCTGCCATTGAGAATAAGTCTCATTCAAAAGGTGTCACATGATCTGGATGTCCATCGGCGCGGCCTTTCTGGCCGCGCTTGCTCTTTACCTGGCCTCGCCGCACCAGTGCCTGTGGGCGGCGGCGCCCAGGCGCCCGCTGCGCGCGCTGGCGCTGCCTTTGTGCGCCGCCTCGGTGCTGGCGGCCAGCCATGGCTACGGTTTCTGGTGCGGCGTCTTCATTTCGCTGTCCGCGCTGATGCTGGCGCTGGTGGCGCTGCCGTACCTGGACGCCTGGAGCCGGAGGCGCCATGTGGGGTAAATCATTCGCCGCCATCTTCCTCGCGCCGCCGCTCGGCGTGGCCGTGGTGGGCTTGCTGGCACTGCTGAGCGGCAACCAGCAGCGCGACACCTTGCCGATCCTGCTGATGTTCTTCCCGGCCTGGGTGGGGGCGATGGCGCTGGCCTATCATTTCAAGACCGCACTGCGTGCCTGGCTGTGGATGGGCGGCGCGACCTTGGCCGTTTTCGGCCTGATCCATGCACTCAAGGCGGCCGGCCTGCTGAGGATCGCGGCATGAAGTCATCCACCCTCAAGACCTACATTGCGCTGCATACCTGGGTCGGCCTGGTGGCCGGCTTTGCCCTGTTCATCGCCTTTTACGCCGGCGCCATCAGCGTCTTCAACAAGCAACTGCATACCTGGGAGACACCCTCGTCGACGCGCGCGCCGATGCAGTCGGAGGCGGGCGCGCAAGCGCTGATCGACGCCGTCCTGCACCAGCACCCGCAGGCAAAGGAATCGTTCACCCTGCATCTGCCCAGCCTGAACGAACCGCATCTGACGCTCGACTGGCACGAGCAAGCCAAGGGCGGCGGCGAGACCGAGCACCAGTTCCGCCTGGCGTCCGACGGCACGCTGCAGGACGAGAAGCCGCAATCGGAGCTGTCGCATTTCCTGTACCGCCTGCACTACACAGCCGGGCTGCCCGCCAGCTGGGGCATCTACGTGCTCGGCGTGGTCTGCATCCTGTACGGTCTGGCGCTGGCGTCCGGCGTGGTGGCGTACGCGCCGCAGTTTCTCAAGGATCTGTTTGCGCTGCGCGTCGGCAAAAACCTCAAGCGCATGTGGCAGGATGCGCATAACGTGATCGGCATCCTGTCGCTGCCGTTCCATATCATGTTTGCCTGGAGCGGGGCGGTGCTGGCGCTGGGCGTGCTGCTGCTGGCGCCGTTCCAGTTCCTGGTGTTCGACGGCAAGCTGCTGCAATTGATCCAGCCCGATATCGCGGCCAGCGCACCCGCCAGGGCGGCCGGCGTGGCCGCGCCGCCGCTGGGCGCGGACCAGCTGCTGGCGCGCATACGCCAGGCGGCGCCGGGCATGAGGGTGGCGCAAGTGCACTATCAGCACGCGGGCGACGCCAATGCGCAGGTCGTCGCGTATGGCGACATCGGACAGCGCACGCTGACCAGTTCCGCCTCGGTGGTGGTGCAGGCGGCCAGCGGCGCGGTGCTGCGGGTGATCACGCCGCAGCAGTACAGCCCCGGCACGACCTTCCTGCGCGGCCTGCAAACGCTGCACTATGGAAATTTTGGCCATGCGCCGGTACAGTGGCTGTATTTCCTGCTCGGACTGGCGGGCGCCTTCCTGTTCTACAGCGGGAACTTGCTGTGGATCGAAGCACGCCGCAAGCGCCTGGCCCAGCGCCAGCCGCTGAGCGGGCGTCTGATGGCCCAGGCCACCCTGGGCGTGTGCCTCGGCTGCGTGGCGGGCGTGTCGGCGGTTTTCCTGGTCAATAAACTGTTCCCGGCCGCACCGGGCGAGCTGCCGCTGTGGGAAGAGCGCGGCTACTATGCGGTGTTCCTGTTGGCTGTTGCGTGGGCGTTCGTCCGGCCGCCGGCGCGCGCCGCCTGTGAACTGCTGTCCCTGTGCGCCGCGCTGACGCTGGCCATTCCGCTGGCGCAGTGGGCCGCCAGCGGCGTCAATCCGCTGCTGTCGCTGTGGCGCGGCGAGTCGGTGGTGGTGAGCGTGAACGCGGTGGCGCTGGGCGCCGGCTGGGCGTTCTGGACGATGGCGCGGGCGGCCCTCAGGCGCGGCCGCCATGGCGATCCGCACAGCGTGTGGTCATTGCGGATACTCGACGCAGCGGCCGCGGCCACGGCCGCCGTGGAGAGCGCGCAGCGGCGCAGCGCCTGACGGCGTTCAGGCTTTCCGGAGCAGGCGTCGATCGCGCCGCCCGCGGCATGTATTCCCGTCCGCGGCGTGGGCCAATGAAAAGACTCCATGTTGGTGTCCTGAGTCAACAGAACGGGCTCTACCTGTACGGTGGCGCGCTATTCTCCGGCGTTGCCTGTTGCAGAGCGCTGTTGCTGACAATATCAAGAAGCTGCGTCCCGATATCCATACCGCCTTTAGCCTGACAAAAGCGTATCCGCGTGCCGGGCAGGCAACGTCGTTGTAAGCGCAAGCAGCCGCGCACCTGGCCAAGGCGGCGCGCAAACCGGTGCCTGCCAGTGGTACTTCAAGTGTCCCCGCGCGGAGCGTGACAGGCCGGAATAGCCGCTGCGGGTGGCGAAGCACCGCGCGAGCCGTGTCTGCAACGTAGACGATCTGGCAAACTGATTGTTTCGTCCTCGCCGCGCTCAACAGTATGCGCTTGCTCCTCATCCGTTCGATTACATGCTTCCAAGCAAAGCGAAAGCCGCGCCTATCGCATGTTTCCAACAACACGACACATTTCGCACCCACCCAGTTCGCATTTTCTTGTGTGTTCCGGTGAGCCGCCGTACACTGGTTTGTCAGTTGGCGCATGGAAACTATGTCAGATGACCTTGCCGTTCCCGATGATCGACTCCCATAAAGGATACACAATGAAAGCGCCTGCCTTCGTACTGCTCTCCCTCATGATCGCCAGCCTGTCCGGCGGCGCCGGCGCTGCGGAGGTGCTGGAAATCTCCGGCGGCACCACCCCGCAGAAAGACGTGCTCGAGCCGCGCGCGGCGGAAATCCTCAAGGCCACCGGCGTCGAGATCAAGGTCAACGGTGTCGGGACCGGCAACGGCATGGTCGCCCTGGCCGAAGGCAAGGTCAGCGTGGCGGCGGTGGGGGACACCCTGGCCGACTCGATCGAGGCCGGCAAAAAGGCCGCCAAGGCCGCCAGCAAGGACATCAAGATTCCGGACAACCTGGTATTCACGCAAATCGGAACAGACGAGCTGGTTGTCGTGGTGCACAAATCGAATGGCGTCACGGCACTGAGCAAGGCCCAGCTCAAGGATATGGCCACCGGCAAGATCACCAACTGGAAAGAAGTCGGCGGCGCCGACCTGCCGATCAAGGTGGTGGTGACCAAGGCGGGCATGATTCCGAGCCTGGTGTTCCAGAAAACCATCATGGATGGCGCCGAGTACGCCAAGGGCGCGCTGGAAGCGCAGTCGCCGCGCGAAGTGATCACCTGGGTCTCGCGCACGCCCGGCGGCTTCGGGCCGGCCGCCGACGTGCATGTCAAGGCCGGAGCGGGCGACAGCAAGACCATCGGCGCGCCTGCCATGTCGCGTCCGCTTGGGCTGGTCACCATCGGCGCACCCACGGGCGCGGCCAAGAAGCTGGCCGACTACCTTAAAGTGAAGTAATTTCCCCAACCTTGCCGAGCGCCCGCCCATGTTATACAACGTCAATATCAGCACCCGCCTGATGATCCTGACCGGTACCTTGCTCACCGCGCTGGCCGTGGTGGGCCTGGTCGCCTTGCGCGGCTTGTCCGCCAGCAACGAGAGCATGCGCACCATTTATGAAGACAGCACCGTGCCGCTGGTCAGCCTGGGCGAGGTGCTCGGTGATATGTACCGCTCGCGCACCCTGGTGATCGGCGGCATGGGGGCCGAAAATTCGGAGGCGGCCGAGGTGTCCTACCGCGAGGTGGCGCTGGTCAACGCCAAGTTGAAAAAGAGCCTGGACAGCTACAAGCGCTCCCTGCAGTCGAGCGATGCGAAAGCCCAGGCCGGCGTCTTCGAAGCGGCGTGGGAGCAGTACGCCGCCGCCGGCGACAAGGTGGTCACCCTGGCCAAGAGCGGCGACTACGAGGCGGCCAGCGCCCAGCTCAAGGTCGATTCCGAAAAGAAATTCGAAGCCGCGCGTGCAGCCCTGCTGACCCGCATGGTGCAGCAGAAGGGCGAAGCCCAAGGCGCCTTTGCGGCCGCCGACAAGACGAGCGCGACCGCACGCACCCTGATGCTGGCGACCCTGGGACTGGGCCTGGTGCTGGGGGCGTTTCTGTCGTACATCGTCATTGGTTCCATCAAGAAGCCTTTGCGGCGCGCGGTCGAAGTGGCCAACCGGGTCGCCACGGGCGACCTGAGCGAGCATATCGAGGTGACCTCCACCGATGAGACAGGGCAGTTGCTGGCGGCCCTGCGCGACATGGATGCCAGTCTGGAAAAGACCATCGGCAAGGTGCGCGCGGGTTCGGACCGGATCCTTTCCGCTTCGATCGAGATCGCCAGGGGCAATATGGACTTGTCCGGCCGCACCGAACAGCAGGCCAGCTCAATTGAAGAAACCACCGCCTCGATCATGGAACTGACCGACACGGTCAGGCGCAACGGCGACAACGCGCGCCAGGCCAACCAACTGGCGCTGAGCGCGTCCGAGGTGGCGGAAAAAGGCGGCGCCGTGGTGTCGGAGGTGGTCTCGACGATGCGCTCGATCAACACTTCCTCGCGCCGTATTGTCGACATCATCAGCGTCATCGACGGCATCGCCTTCCAGACCAACATCCTGGCCCTGAACGCGGCGGTCGAAGCGGCGCGTGCCGGGGAGCAGGGGCGCGGCTTCGCGGTGGTGGCATCCGAGGTACGCAACCTGGCGCAGCGCTCGGCGGCGGCGGCGAAAGAAATCAAGACCCTGATCGAAGATTCGGTCGACATGGTCGAAGCCGGGACCCGGCTGGTCGATCAGGCCGGCACCACCATGAACAATGTGGTGGCCAGCGTCCAGAAAGTGACCGACATCATGAAAGACATCGTCTCGGCCAGCCAGGAGCAGACCGCCGGGATCGAGCAGATCAACCAGGCCATCATCGAGATGGACCAGGTGACCCAGCAAAACGCCGCGCTGGTCGAACAGGCCGCGGCGGCCGCCGCTTCGATGCAGGAAGACGCGGCCGCGCTGGCCCAGGTGGCGCAGGCGTTCAAGCTCAGCGCGCTCGATGCACGCCCGCTGGCGGCGCCGGGCGTGCTGGCGCTGCCGCGTTAGGAAGGGGCGCGCCGCTCACGCGGCAGTGTCTGGCGCAAGCGGCGCGGGCGCCCTGGCGCGCGCCGCCAGCACGATGGCGATGACGATCAGCGCCGCCCCGGCCAGCATGCGCGGCGCCGGCTGTTGCGCGAACAGCCACCAGGCGCAGGCGATCGCGTACACCGGTTCGAGCGCGATGATCATGCCCGCGCTACGGGCGTTCAAGCCTTCCAGGCTCTTGACGAACAGGTATTGCGCCAGGCCCGTGCAGAACACGCCTAGCAGGGCCAGATAGAGCCAGTCCAACGGCGCCGGCGCACCCAGGCCGGCGGCCGCGAAGGGCGCCAGCGCCAGCGTCACCACCAGGTTTTGCCAGAATGCGACTTGCAGCGCATCCATGCCGCGCGCGCCGCGCCGGTTGGCCACGGCCAGCAGCGCGAATGTCAGGCCCGACAGCACGCCCCACAACAGGCCGACGGTGCCGCGGTCACCCATGTCGAACGACGGCGCGACCAGTACCAGGCCCAGGCTGACCAGGGCCAGCAGGGCCGCTTCGCGGGCGCCGATGCGCTCGCGGAACACCAGCATGTCCAGCAGCGCGATGAAGGCCGGGAAGCTGGCGAAACCGAGGGTGGCGACCGCCACGCCGCCGACTTTCACGGCGATGAAAAAGGTGACCCAGTGCGCCGCCAGCAGCAGGCCGCTGAGGATCACCATGCACAGCTTGTAGCGGTCCAGGCCGCGCAGCAGGGGGCGCTGCTGGACAAGGGCGAACAGCGCCAGCGCGGCCACGGCGAAGGCGGCGCGCCCGAACGTGATGACGGTGGCGTCGGCGTGGATCAGCGCCCCGAAGATACCGGTCAGGCCGAACAGGACCGCTGCGACATGCGCCATCGCCAGGGCGCCGCGGTGGCTGGTCAAGGAGGCGCCGCCTGCGCTTGGGGCGAGGGCGCGGCGTCGTTCGCACCGGAAACTTTGAGCGGCGTCCACGCAAAGGGCGCGTCGGAGACGGTCGGGATGGCGCTGCGCACAGTCAGCTGCGGCGGTGCGCCATCGAGTCGCTCGGCGCACAGCGCGAGCAGGTAGCCTGGCGCTGGCCGGAACTGCCAGAAACGCCAGCGTTCGGGGGCGTCGCCCAGGTCGGATTCGACGGACAGTCGCACCTGGCGTTCGTCGGGAAAATCGAAGCTGAAGCGGTCAAGTGGAATCGACAGGCCCATGCCGCGCGCCTTGATATACGCCTCCTTGAAGGTCCAGTACTCGAAGAAACGGTCCTGGCGGCGTTCGGCGGGCACCGTGGCCAGTTCCGCCACTTCCGCCGGCGAGAAAAAGTGTTCGGCGATGCCCTCCGAGACCTGGCGTGTCGTCAGGTTCTCGACATCGATCCCCAGCACCCGGTCGCGCGTGACCGCCATGGCAATCAGGCCGCGCGTATGCGAGAGGTTGAAGCCGAGCGTGCGCGCCTGCGCGTGCTCGTTGGCGATGGCGGGGCGTCCGTAATCGTTGGGGGTGAACCGCCAGTCGGCCGGCGCCAGCGGAGCGTAGCGCGACAGCACGCTGCGCACCAGGGCGCGCGTAGCGAGGTAGCGCAGACGGTCGTCGGCGAAGTGAAAGCGCAGCTGCTGCGCGCGCTCCTGGTCGTTGAGCAGCGCGAGCATGCTTGACAGCAGGGCAGGCTCGGTGAGATGTTGGTAGAAGACCAGCCAGATGTGGATGTGCCCGGCGTCAAGGGGCAGGGCGGCGCCGGGAGCGCTGAAGCTGTCTGGTGTCATCAATGGCGTTGGCGTTATGCGGGCTTGGAAGCTGGTGCGAACCCGACAATGGGAAAGGCTTCAAGTCTAGCAGAAGCGGGATGCGTGCAAGCAGGGGCTGATGTGGCTTGAGCTGCCAGGCTATTGCGTTTCGAAGGCCAAGCCGTCTTAATTGCATAAGCTTACTATCAATCCGCCATATCGAAGGGGGCGTTCCATGGCCGTCAGTGTCGCATTCATGACCGATCGATTCAACCTGTCCGTGGTTGGAGATAATTTCATCAATGATTGCTGTTTTGGTGAAGACGTTTCCTACTGGCTAGTTTCGGCGCTGTGTGCCGAGGGAATTGAGGCCCGGGTCGTCTGCATGGAAGACTTTGGCTGGGTGAACAGGGCCAGGTTCGCTGGCTCCTCTTATCTCATTTGCGTCGGCGGCTATGCTCTTCATGAACCCAGTCGTCCCAACTATGGTCAATGGCGTGTCGTGCTGGAACGTCGTCGCACGCTCATGCAAGCAATCCAAGGTAAAAGCAAGATGTCGGAAGCTGATCCACTTGTCATCAAAGTGAAGCAGTTCTTGATGGACGCGGGCTTTGCGCAGGTTGACATTGAACCGTAGTTGCCGTCAGCGCGACATGGCATCGTCGGCCAATCAGATTGCCTGGCATGGAACCAAGCGCGCTCACGCGTTACATATGACGGCAAGGGAGTCGTCACGCGGACGGCCCCGGCATCCCTGACCACTCATACGGAGGGTACGCCGAAAGCCGGTGCGGACGACATCCGCCGGCGGGAAGCGTCCACATCGACACCATGCCATCGTCTTCACGCGCGCCACACCTGTCACCGATCCCCGCAAGCTTTGCCACGCGCACGCCAGATCCATCCCCGGATGCGGAGCGGCGACACCGCGGCCTGGGCCGCAAAGCCCCGGTTGACGCTCGCCAGCCGTAGCCGCATCATGGCCACGCTAGCGATTTCGTCGCTACAGACCCAGGCGGCCGCGCTCAGGCACGCCGCGCTGGCGCCATCGGCCACCGCAACGGCCGCCGCCGCCAGCCATGCCCAGGGCAGGGCCGGCTTCGACGACCTGGCCGGCATGGACGCGGTCCAGGCGCACCTGCCCAAGGTGCGCGTGCCGCTGACGCGCCGCCTGTCGCGCACCCAGTCCCCGCAGCCTGCCGCCGCCCACGACGATCACGACACGGCGCTCAAGACAGCGGCCGCGCAGCTGATCGCGTCCCTGTCGGGACATGGGGACGATGGCCTCGAACGCGGACGCGACACGGACGATGCGCTCCAGCGCCAGATGCTGCTGGAGCAGGCGCGCGAGATGCTGGAGCTTCAATCGGACGATGGCAGCGGCCAGCGCGAGGCTGTCGGCGCCAGACTCGACGCGATGCAGGCTGCCCTGACCGCGCGCCACGGCCCCGCCATCGCGCAGGGTCGTCAGCATGCCGATGCCTTCGAAGGCGTGCTGGCCGCGCTCCATGCGGCCACGCCAGCGGCCGCGAGCGATGCCTCGTTGTCGGCCCTGCGGCGCCAGTTCGGCGCCGTTGCCGATGGCGGCCGCGCCGCGCCGCTGGTGCCATCCGCTCTGCTCGACATCCTGCTCAGCCGGGCCGGCCAGGCCGGCGCCGCCGCCGCGCTGGGCCGTCCGCCGGCGCAGCTGCACGCCGAACTGCGCCAGCGCGGGCGCGCCGGGCCGCGTCTGTGGCTGTCGCTACAGGACGCCGCCTGCTTCCAGCTGGTCAACACCAGCTACGCGCTGGCCGGCGAACTGCGCCGCGAGATATCGGAGCGGGCGGCCACCACGCCGCTGGCCGCGCAGGACACCCTGGCCCGGCTGCTGCTGCGCCTGGGCGAGCCGGATGTCGGCCATGCCGAACCCCTGCTGCGCCAGCTGGCCGACATGGAGCGCCTGACACCGCGCCAGCGCGCCGGTGCCTGCGGCGCGCTGCGCGGCGTCATCGCGCGCTGCCCGGACGCCATGTGGGGCGGCGAGGCGCTGCCGCAGCGCAAACGGCTGCTCGACCAGTTACACGAAATGACCGTCGAACAGCATGCCGCGTTACCGACCGTATCAAGCGCGCCTGCCGACGCGTTGCAGTCGCGCCTGCGACATGACCACCACACCGCCGGGAGCACCTGATGGAGCAAGCAGTGGAACAAACAACAGCGCAAACAGTAGCGCAAGCAGCGGCGCAGCTGGTGCGCCAGGCCAGGGATGGCCAGGTCGTGATGCGCCAGCCGCAGGCCGATGGCCTGTGCCTGCTGGCCTATCCCCTGCCGGACGGGGCCCTGGTGGCGCTCGGCTTCGCACGCGAGCACGCGCACCGCGTGCAGCCACACAGCGTGCTGCAGCGGCGCGCATCCATGCCGGCGCGCTACGGCGCCTGGCTGCCGGCCATGCTGGGCGACGGCAGCTGGTACGTGGTGCGGCGCCTGCGCGACAAGTCGTCCGGCGAGGCCATGCTGCCCGACGCCGCGCAATGGCAGGCGGCGCGGGAGCTGCTGGCATGAGCCGCATCTCATCGACTGGCGCCAGCCGCGCCGACGTACGGCATGGCGACGGCTACGACGGCATCGCCGAACCGCTGGCGCCGCGCCGCAGTCCGGCCGTCAACCGCAACGACCTGTCGCCGTGGGAAGAAACGGCCTCGCTGCCGCCTGCGCACCCGGCCGGCCAGGAAACGCTGGCGCCGCTCACGCGCTTTCTCGGCGCCGCGCTGACGGTGGCCAATCCGGCCTGGTCGCGCGATCCCTTGCCCGGCCTGCGCGCGCTGCAAAAGCGCCTGGTCGACTATTCGCTGGCGCTCGATCAGGCCGAGCGCGGCGACAGCCTGGCCGCCATCATGGTGGTGGAAGACGCGGTACGCCTGCGCCTGCGCCTGCAGCAGATGGACCTGGCCCGTTATGGCGCCGACCAGGGAGCGGCGGCATGAAACTGCGCCAGCGCCACGTTCCCATGGAGGTCGACCTGAGCGTGGCCATCGGCCTGCTGTGGGGCCACCTGAACACCGGCCAGTTCGCCCAGGCCTACCGCCTCGGCCGGGTGTGCCGGCAGATCTGGCCGGACGACGAACGCCTGGCGCTGCTGGTGGCCTATGCCCAGGTCGAACTGTTCGACGGCCCCGACGACGACACCCTGGGCTTGCTGGCGCGCGACGCCGCCTGCCCATCCTGGACTTCGGTGCTGGCGCGCCGCTGCCGCGCCAGCGCCTGAGCCGAACCCGCAGCACCGGACCCACCCGTTCCACTTCGATCACCGCGCAAGGAATCTCATGCTCAACAAAATCGTCATGTCCATCAACGCGCTCGCCGCCCGCATGGCCAAGCGCGCCGAACTGGCGACCGCCGGCCTGGTGATCGCCATCGTCTTCATGCTGGTGCTGCCCATGCCGGCCTGGCTGCTCGACATCCTGATCGCGCTCAACCTGTGCGTGGCCGGCCTGATGGTGGTGGTGTCGATGTACATGTCCGGACCGACCGCGTTTTCCACCTTTCCCACGGTGCTGCTGCTCACCACGCTGTTCCGGCTGGCGCTGGAAGTGGCCACCACGCGCCTGATCCTGCTCGAAGGCGATGCCGGCCACATTGTCGAAACCTTCGGTAACTTCGTCGTCGGCGGCAACCTGGTGGTCGGGCTGGTGATCTTCCTGATCCTGACCGTGGTGCAGTTCATCGTCATCACCAAGGGCTCGGAGCGGGTCTCCGAAGTGTCGGCGCGCTTTTCGCTCGACGCCATGCCCGGCAAGCAGATGTCGATCGACAGCGACCTGCGGGCCGGCATCCTGACCGCCGAAGAAGCCAAGAAAAAACGCGCGCTGCTGGGCCAGGAGAGCCAGCTGCACGGCGCCATGGACGGCGCCATGAAGTTCGTCAAGGGCGACTCGATCGCCGGCATTTTTATTGTCGTGGTCAACCTGGTGGGCGGGATCGCCATCGGCATGTTACAGAACAGTATGACGGCGGGCGAGGCGGTGCGCCTGTACGCCATCCTGTCGATCGGCGACGCCCTGATCGCCCAGATCCCGGCCCTGCTCATTTCGCTCGCGGCCGGCATGATCACCACCCGCGTGCCGGTGGAAGACGACGATCCGGACGCCGGCCCCAGTAACATCGGCCAGGACATCGCCGCCCAGCTGTTCGGCGAACCGCGCGCCTTGCTGACGGCGGCCGCCATCATGCTGCTGTTCGGGATGATTCCGGGGATGCCGACCGCCGTGTTCATGCTGCTGGCGCTGCTGCTGGGCGGCGGTGGCGCGGCCGGCATGCTCAAGCCGCGCGCGATGGCGGCGCAGATGGTCCAGACGGCCGAGGTGGAGCGCCAGAACGCCGGCATCGTCGACCTGACCACCTTCACCGCCACCCGCCCGTTCGCGGTGCGCATGGCGCCGGACATGCGCGGCACCGAGGCGGCCGATACCGTCACCTGCGCGCTGCGCATCATGCGCAACAATGTGCTGGACCAGAAAGGCATACCGGACCTGCAGCCGATCGAATTCGACTACCGCGACTCGGTGCCGTCCGGCCGCATTCATTTTTTGATGGCCGATATTCCGCTGATCGACGTCGAGATGCGCAGCGGCTGGGCCGCCACCGCCGAATCGGTCGAGCGCCTGGGTGAACTGGGATTTGCGGCGCACGAGGACAAGCTGGCCGGCACGCGCCAGCAGCGCGTCTGGGTGGAGCTGGCCGACGAAGCGGCCTTGCAGGAGGCCGGCGTACAGTACGTGGGCTGGGAGCAGGTGTTCGCGGGCGACGTCCAGGTCGAAATGCTGCGCAACTGCCAGATGTTCATCGGCGTGCACGAGGTGCAGCGTTTCACCGCCTGGGCCGACCGCCGCTTTCCGGAACTGGGCAAGGAGCTGGCCAGGAGCGTGACCCTGCCGCGCCTGACCGAGGTGATCCAGCGCCTGGCGCGCGAGGGCGTCTCGCTGCGCAACGCGCGCCTGCTGCTGGAAACCACGCTGGAATGGGCGCCCAAGGAGCGCGACCCGGACGTCATCGCCGACTATGTGCGGCTGGCCTTCAAGCGTCAGCTGTGCCATGAGGTGGCGCGCGACGGCCTGATCGAGGTGGTGCTGCTCGCGCCCGAACTCGAGGATCAACTGCGCGCGGCGATGCGCCAGACCAGCCAGGGCACCTATCTGGAGCTGGAACCGGAACTGGAACAGACGATCCTGAGCCGGCTCGGGGAGTTCTCCGGTACCCGCGGCACGCCATCGGCGCCGCCGGTGCTGGTGACGGCGGCCGACATCCGCCGCGCGGTGCGCAACCTGATCGAGGAAGAGTTCTTTTCGGTGCCGGTGTTTGCATTCTCCGAACTGACCCAGCACAGCCGGGTGCAGCCGGTGGGCATGATCGAGGTGTAGTCCTGACGCTCCTGAGTTAAAGTGCTTTTGTCCCGAAACTAAGCTCCGTCATTCCCGCGCAGGCGGGAATCCAAGGCACAGTCGCTTAGCAAAGATGCCTTGGATTCCCGCCTGCGCGGGAAGTCATTTACGCCAGTGGCGGGAAGTCATTTACGCCAGTGGCGGGAATGACAGCCCGGATGGTAAAAAAACGGCCCGTCGGGCCGTTTGTCGTTGCAACCGGACTCGATCAGATGCTTCTGACGGCGATCCGGTTGGCGCGCCTGTTGATATCGGCGCTCACGTTCAGGTCGGACAGGATGTTATCGGCCAGCATGGCGATGCGCACGTCGAGTTCCTTGACCTTGAGTTTGGCCGAGGGGGGGAGCATGCCCTCGTGCTGGCTGGCCAGGGTGGCCCGTTCCTGTTCCAGGACAGCGAGCTCGCTGATGCGCTGCGCGATGCCGTTGTCGATCGATTCAGTCATGGTGTCTCCGGTAAGAGTGGTGGGGGAGGTCAAGCGTGCTGCAATGCGTCGGTGGGGAAATCGAGTGCCGGCAGGGCGGCGCCGTGAAAGGCGTCCCTGAGCGCGGCGGCGCCGGCGGTGAAGTCGGCGCGCCATTCGCCGCCGCCCGCTTCCAGGCGGCAGGCGCCGCGCGCCAGGGTAGTGTCGGTCTTGCGCTCCCACGCCACATCCGGCGGCGCCAGATCGCTGTCGTCGGGATGCAGGTAGAGCACCGGCTGCGCCAGGCTGCGCGGAGCTTCCTGCAACAGGCGGCGGCAACTGGCGGCGACGCGCTCGCGTGGGGTGGTCTCGGCCAGCACGCGCTCGAACAAGGCAAGGGCCAGGTCGACGGCAAGCGTCTGCGCCCCGTCCAGCAGTTGCGCGTGGCGCTGTTCCAGCTGGGCCAGCAGCGCGGCCATGCGCGCCAGCGCCTCTTGCTCGGCCTCGCGCACCGCTTCCAGCGCCTCGCCGGCGGCGCGCAGGCGCAGGTGTTCGGCTTCGCCTCTGGCCTCGTTGACGATATGCCCGGCGGCTGCGCGCGCGTCGCGCGTCAATGTAAGCGACTCGGCACGCCACACGCCATGATCGGCGCGCAGCAGGGACTCGGTGGTGATCTTGGCAACGCAGAAGTCGTTCATGGAATAGCCTTGTTCGGATTGAAGGAGTCGGCGCCGCTTCAGGCAGCGCGCATGGCGCGCGCGCGGCACAGCAGCCAGCAGCGCCTGACGCGGTGTGCGGCGGCGCCGTCCAGCGGCTGCGGCATGGCGGCCAGCAGTTCGTCGATGCGCGCCGCGCTGGCGCCGTCAACGCCGCAGCGCAGGCGCGGCCACAGGCCGGGAAACGCCGCTTGCAGATGGCAGGCCAGCTCGCACAGGCCGCGCAGTGCCAGCGTGTCGCTGGCGAGGTAGAGTACGCGGCCGTAGCAGGCCAGCGGCTGGGTGGCGGCCGTGCTCAGGCACCAGCTGCGCTCGGGAGCGGGCAGCGTGGCCAGCGCAGGCGCGTCCTGGTTGCGCGCGGCCAGCAGGCCGCCGTACAGGCGCGCGGCGGCGCCGAGGGCGGCCGGATCGGTGCCGCTGGCCTCGGCCCAGGCGGCGTCGAAGTCGGGCGGCAGTGCGGGTGCCAGGTCCTGCTGCGCGCACCACGCGTGATAGCCGTCGCGCAGCGACAGCGTGCCGGCCATGGCGGCATGCGGCGGCGGACCTGCGGCAGCGCGCCAGGGCGCGAACCACCAGTCGATAAAGTCATCGCACAGCGGCGCGGCGGGCATCATCGGCTAGTCCCGCACGGCCGTGTCGGCGCTGAAGGGCGGCGGCTTGCCGAAGTGGCTCCTGAACCAGGCCGCCGTGGCCGGATGGTAGCGCCCCAGCGCGAACAGCAGGCCGGCCAGCGCCAGGGCCACGGCAAGCGCCAGGCCGAGCAGGGTCATGCCGAGCGCCCTGGCGGAACCCGGCTGCACCCGGAACGGCCCCACATCGGTCCATTCGATATCCGGCGCGGTGTAGGCGGTGGTGGGCGCCATCACCACCGATACCTTGGCGCGGCCCCCTTCGCCCGACAGGCCGGGGATGCTCGACGCGACCAGCTGGCGGATGCGCGGCAGCAGCAGGTCTTCGTCCACCGTGCCGTGGTACTTGACGAATACGGCGGCCGAGGAGGGCTGGATCGGCTCGCCCGGCGCGATGCGCTCGGGCAGCACCACGTGCACCCGCGCCGAAATCACGTTGTCGAACTGCTGCAAGGTCGATTCGAGTTCGGCCGACAGCCCGTGAATATAGCGCGCCCGCTCTTCCAGCGGGGTCGAGATCATGCTGTCTTTCTTGAAGATCTTGCCCAGGTCGGACAGCGCGCGGCGCGGCAGGCCGGCCGCCTGCATGGCCGTGGTGGCGCGCGCGATGTCGTCGGCGTCCAGGGTCAGGGTCACGCCCTCCTTGGTGGTCACTTTCTCGGCCTCGATGCCGTAGCGGTTGAGCAGGGTGACGATTTCGTTGGCGTCGGCGTCGTTCAGGCCGACCTGGAGGTTGGCGCGGTTGCCGCAACCGGCCAGCAGGGCGCACAGCAGCAGTGGCAGGAGGGGACGGAGCGGTTTCATGGTCATTGCAGCTTGGTGAGCTGGTCGAGCGCCCCGGCGGCCTTGGAGGCAGCCTTGGAGACGAACTGCACCCGGGTCTGGTAGTCGGAGAGGGACAGCATGGCTTTCATCAGCTGCATCGAGTCGCCCGAGCGGGTCGCCTGCTCCAGGGTCCTGGAAATGTATTGCTGGTCCTTTTGCAGCTCGCCGGAGAGGTTTTTGGCGCGCTGCATGACGTGCTCGCCAAGCGAGACCGGGCCGGAACCCGGGTGCGCGCCAGCCGCCGCCGCGCTGGCCTTGGGCACGGCGCCGCCATCCTGGCCGACATGGCGCGCCATAATCTCGCGAAATTCGGTGTCGCTGACGGGGGCGAGGCGCAGCACGTCCTTGCCGCCGGCGGTAGCCGGCGCGGCATCCGGGGCGGCGGCCGGTATCTTGGTGATCAGACTATCTGGAATTTGCATGGCTTTACTCGCGCAGGGTGAGGGAAGGAAATGATCGGGTCGATCGTTGCGAATGCACTGGATAAGTGTTGGCCTCGCGTGGATGGTTCCGGCCAGCCCGGAACTATTTTTTCGATCGGCGTGAACCAAATGCGGGGAGGCTCCCACTCAACCACATTGCCGCCCTGTTGCCGCTGCCGTTCATCATCCGCTACGAGGAAGAAAAAGCATGTCACACCATAACAATCACATCACGCATGCGCTGCGGCGCCTGGAAAAACACTACGACGAGAGCGACATGAAAATGCGCGATTTTCTAGCGGCCGACGCCGCCGGCGAAGAGCCCGACCCGGCCGACTTCATGAAAATGCTGGAGCAGCATTCGGTGAGCCGGCGCGCCATGGAGGCGCAAACCAAGCTGCATGAAAAGCCGCTCAAGACCGTTCTCACCGAGGCCAAGTAAACGATGGACAACCACGTGGACGATCATAAGCAACTGGCCGGCTGGCTTGCCGCGCAGCCGTTCGGGGCGCGCGTCGCCATCGACGGCGAATCGGCCTGGCTGCGGCCGGGTGAGGGTGGCGCGGAACTGGCGGCGTGCCTGTGGTCCGATCCGAGCGGCGAGCAGGTGCAGGCGGCGCTGCGGCACGGTTTCGCCAGCGCCCGCGATTTCGATGCCGGCCTCGCGCTGGCCGACGACGGCCGTGGCCTGCTCCTGAGCTGCTGGCTGCCGTCGTGCCACAGCTGGAGCGAGGCCGCCCCGGCGCTGGAGCAATTGCTCGACCAGCTAGCCGCATGGCGCGCCGCGCTGGCGCCGCCACCAGCGCAGCAGCGCGCAGCCGCCGGCGGCGCCGCCCGCCACGAGCAGCGCATGCGCGCCATGCTGGCCGGAGCGCGGCCATGATGCCCCCGCGCCTGTCCCTCATCGCCCGCGGCGTGCTGCTGGCGGCCTGCCTGATGCAGGCCGCGCCGGCCGCCGCCGTGGCCCCCGCCAGCTGGAACGACACCGGCTTCGCCATTGACGCCAATGGCCTGCGCCTGGGCCGCGTGCTCGACCAGTTCGGCGCCGCCTACGGCGTCCAGGTCGACAGCCGCGTGCCCGATGCGCTGCTGCCGTCCATGCGGATCAAGGCCGCCACCGGCACCGAGTTCCTCGACCGCCTCGCCGTCAGCGCCAGATTCCGCTGGTTCGTCTATAACGAAACCGTGTATGTGGTGCCGCGCGGAGAACAGGTCTCGGTGCGCTTGCAGGTCGGCGAGGACGCGGTGCAGGACGCCAAGGCCGCCCTGGTCGGCGTGGGCCTGTTCGATGCGCGCTTCGGCTGGGGCGAACTGCCCGACGAGGGCGTGGTCATGGTCAGCGGGCCGCGCGTCTACGTCGACCTGGTGCGCGCGCTGCTGTTGCCTGATCGCAAGGTGGAGGCGCCGCTCAGCGGCAGGCAGGTAATGGTATTCCGCCTGAAGTACGCCAGCGCCGCCGACCGTACCATCACCACGCGCGGACAGAAAGAAATGGTGCCGGGCATCAAAACCATCCTGAGCCGCGTGCTCGACAGCGACATGACGCCGAAAGAGAGCGTCGTGCCCGGCAACGAGTTCGACGCCGGCAGCGTCAAGCACTCGCGCCGTGGCCCGGTCGGCAAGGGCAGCGCCCAGGAGCGCACCGAGAACGGCGCCGATGGCGCCGATGCGGCCGAACGCCAAGGCGAGAAGCGCCGCGCCAAGGGAGCCGGCGCGCGCGGTGAGCGGATACGCATCGACGCCGACCCGTCGCTCAACGCCATCATCATCTACGACGACGTGGCCAAGCGCGCCACTTACCAGAACCTGATCGCGGAGCTCGACGTGGAGCCGCGCCAGGTTGAAATCGAGGCGCTGATTGTCGACATCGACCGCAGCAAGTTGACCGAACTGGGGGTGGAGTGGGGCATCAAGAGCGGGAACACGACGACGACGGTGAACGCCGGCGCCGGCGAATCGCAGGGCATCGACCTGCCGCTGCCCGGCGCCACCCTGCTGATTAATAACGCGGCCCGCTTTTATGCGCGCTTAAAAGCGATGGAGGGCAGCGGCGACGCCCGCGTGCTGGCCAAGCCGACCGTGCTCACGCTCGACAACGTGGCGGCGGTGCTCGACCTGAGCCAGACCGCCTATGTGCCGCTGGTCGGCGAGCGCGTGGCCGACCTGGCCGATATCACCGTCGGCACCATGCTGCGGGTGGTCCCGCGCATCGTGCAGGAGGGGTCGGTGATGCGGGTGCGGCTGGAGATCGATATCGAGGATGGGTCGATGGACAAGAACAGTCCCAAGCATAGCGTGACCCGCTCGAACATCAGCAGCCAGGCGATCGTCGACGCCCAGCAGACCCTGATGATCGGCGGCTACCACGCCGAGTCGGTCTCGCGCCAGAACCAGAAGGTGCCGGTGCTGGGCGACGTGCCCCTGCTTGGCGGCTTGTTCCGCAGCTCGACCCAGACCCACAGCACGCGCGAGCGCCTGTTCCTGATCACGCCGCGCATTACCACCAGCGTGGGGATGGCGGCGGCCGAGCTGTCGAAGGCGAACAAGGCGGCGCGCCGGCTGGCGGCCGCCGAACAGCGGCAGCAGGCGCGCGCGAGCGGGGCGGTGGCGGTTCCCGCACCCGCACCCGCACCCGCACCCGCACCGATATCTGCGCCGGCGCCGGCGCCGGCAAAAGCACCAGTCGCCGTGCCCATCGCCGCGGTCACCACTGCGCCCACCGAAGAGAAAACCCCGGGTGCCGTCAACGTGCTGCCGCACATGCTTCGCGCTACCGTGCTGGCCGATGTCATGTGGCCGAGCAAACCGCCGGTCAAACCGCCCTCGGTGCCCTACAAACGGCAGGTGCTGGCATGGCACTGAGCGGCGCCGTGGCGCGCCTGGCCTGCCTGCTCCTGGCGGCATCAACCATGCCGGCGGCGCAGGCGGCGCTGTTCAAGTATGTCGATCCGGTGACGCGGGTGGCCAGCTACACCAACTTTCGCCCGTCCCAGAGGGGCGCGCGCGAACTGGTGCTGCGCGAGCTGGTGCTGCGGCGCGAAGCCGCGCCGCGCCGCGTGGCGCCGCCGAGGGAGCCCAGGCCGGTGGCGCTTGCCAGTTCCAGCCCACGGGCGGCGGTGGCTGTGGCGGTGGTGGGCCCAGCCAGCTTCCCGCGCATCGACGCGCGCCGCCAGCGCGAGCTCGATAGTGAGCGTAAATACATTCTCGGCACCGAGTTGATGTCGGCGCAGGCCGACCTGGCGCGCCTGCTGGCCGGCAGCGCCCCTGCCGACAGCATCGGCCGCCGCCGCAGCGATGTCGCGGCGCTGGAGCGCGAACTGGCGCGCGTTCGCTAAGGCGGCGCGTTGCCTGGCTATTCCGGCGTGTATTCGAGCCGGTAGCCCTGGCTGTACGAGGTGCGGATGATCACGCGCCGCTCCACCCCGAACAGCAGCTTCTTGCGCAGCTTGTAGACATGCTGCTCGATCGTGCGTCCCGCCACATCGCTGTCGGCGCTCCAGATCGAGGCGCCGATGGTGCCGCGCGAAATAAACACCCCCGGCGACGAAAAGAACAGCCAGGCCATGGTGAATTCGCGCGGCGTCAATTCCACCACCACGCCATCGTAGGCGGCGCTGGCCGCTTCGCGGTCCAGGGTGTACTTCCCCAATGCGATGGTACGGCGCACGGTGGTCGGGTTGCGGCGCCGGATCACGGCGCGGATCCGCGCGATCGCTTCCACCGCCTCGAACTGAGCGCCGATAAAGTCGTCGGCCCCGGCTTCCAACGCCAGCGCCGCCATCTCCGGCGTGCCATGTGACAGGGCGATGACAGGCGTGCTGTCGCCGGTGCGGCAGTTCAGCCACGAAACGAAATCCTCGCTGTCTTCGCGATGGTTGCCGATGTCGATCATCAGCAGCGCGAACCCGCGCCGGCTCAGCATGCGTGACAGGCTGTTTTCCGAAGCGAAGCGCTCGCAGCTGAACCCGGCCTGCTGCAATGTTGCCTGCAGCCTGGCGAACAGGCTGTCGCTACGTATGTAGCAGCCTATGCTCTCGGATTGAATCAGCATCCAGTCGGTTCCCGTAAAACGCTTTGATGAAGAGGTATTTGTCGCAGCCGCTGTTGTATCAGCAAACCATGGTGCGCCGCAAGGCATTTTTGCTTAGAGCCAATAACGACGGCCTGTCTGCGTATGCGCAAAGAATATTTGCGTTTTAATGGAACCGATTCACCTTTGCCGACACTCATTGGCAGCAGAGGCGCCGCAAGCGGCGGCCTCGGTGGTGAAGCTGGGTTCATTTTTTCATGTGATGCTTCTGATTGATGCTGCTTATGTTTAAGTTCATGATATTTCACTCCCGGCCCGGCGTGCTGTTCTGGCTGGGCGCTTGCATGGCGCCTCTGGCCGCCGCCGGCACGTCCGATGCGCTGCCGCCTGGCTATGCACAATGGATATATGCCGCCGGCTGCGTGAACGAGCCGCTGGCCATGCGCCCTGCATTGGTGGCCGCGCCGGCGCCGCAAGCACCCATCCGCGCACCGCAAAGCTGGCATCTGCGGGTCGGCGACCAGACTGTCAAGGCGGCGCTGGTGCGCTGGGCCGCCAGCGAAGCCTGGGAACTGGTGTGGGAAGCGCCGGTCGATTACGCGGTCGAACGCGACACCGCCATCAGCGGCACTTTTGAACAGGCGATCGAAGCGGTCGCGCACAGCATGGCCGGCGCCGAAACGCCGTTACAAGCCATTTTTTACAAAGCCAACCGGGTGGTGCGCATTGTGGTCAAAGGGACGCCAGCATGAGGGCCGGCCTGACCCCGGCGCTGCTGATGCTTTGCTGCCTGGCCGCTTGTTCGGATATTGCGCGCCGCAGCAGCCAGGATTTCGGCGACCCGGGCGGAAAAATTGCGGAGCTGTCGCGCCAGGTGGGCACGGCCAAGCCGGCCGCCGGGCCGGCGGCGGTGCATGCGGACGGCATCTGGCTGGGCCACAAAGTGGTCAAGCTGGCCAGCGAGCCGGTGCTGCCGCCGGTCTTTCGCGAGCAGGCCAACTTCGACCGCACTGTCTCGTCGCTGTCGGAACTGGCCGAGCGCATCACCATGCGCTCGGGGATTCCGACCAAGGTGACGCCCGGTGCCCTGGCGGTGGCTGGCGGCACGCAGGCGCCATCGTCCGCGCCTGCCGCAAGCGCGCCGGCCGTCGCCGGCGTGCCGCCACTCGTCGCGCCGATGGTGCCGCCGCTTGGCGCGCCGCCGTCAAAGAATGGCGCGTCCAGGGCCGAGCCGGTGCGCATCTCGTACCGTAACGGCACCTTCCAGAACTTCCTCGACACGGTGGCCGCGCGCTACGGCGTCTACTGGAAATACGCCAACGGCACCATTTTGTTCTTCCATACCGACGTGCGATCGTTCCAGATCCACGCGCTGCCGGGCGACGCGAGTTTCAGCGCCAACGTCAGCAGCGGCGCCAGTTCCAGCGGCGGCGTGTCCAGCGGCAGCGGCGGCGGCAGCGCCGGCAGCAATGGCGGCGTGAGCACCATCAATAATCAGAATACGGCCGTCAGCTCGCAGCTGTCGGTCTACTCGAACCTGCAAAAATCGATCGGCGCCATGCTCTCCGCATACGGGCAGGTGGTGGCGTCGCCGGCCACCGGCAGCATCACCGTGGTCGATACGCCGGACGCCATGGAACGCATTGCCGCCTTCATCGACAGTGAAAACCAAGCCATGGCGCGCCAGGTCGCGATCAATGTGACGGTGCTGTCGGTGACCCTGAGCGACGCCGACGAATACGGCATCAACTGGAACCTGGTCTACAACAACCTGCTGCATAATTACGGCATCCGCAATACGCTGGCCGGCACGCCCGGCAGCGATCCGGTGGCGTTTTCGGCCGGCGTGCTGGCGTCGTCAAAGAGCAAGTTCGCCGGCAGCACCTTGATGATCCAGGCGCTCTCGCAGCAGGGCAAGGTGCGGCGCCAGACCAGCGCCACCGTGGTGACCCTGAACAACCAGCCGGTCCCGGTGCAGGTGGCCAAGCAGACCAGCTACCTCAAGTCGTCGGAAACGACCACCTCGCCGCTGGCCGGGTCGACCACCACGCTCACCCCCGGCATGGTGACCTCGGGCTTTAACATGAGCATCCTGCCGCATCTGCTCGAAGACGGCACGGTGATGCTGCAGTTTTCCACCGATATCTCGGCCTTGCGCCAGATTCGCCGGGTCAACAGCGGCGGCGCCGACAGCACCAGCATCGAGTCGCCCGAACTCGACACCCGCAATTTCCTGCAGCGGGTGGCGATGAAGTCGAACGAAACGCTCATCATCAGCGGCTTCGAGCAGACCGACGACGACCTCGATCGCCAGGGCGTCGGCCATCCGGCCAACATCCTGTTCGGCGGCCTGGCGCGCAAGAGCAACAAGGAAGTAATCGTCATCCTGGTCACGCCGACCGCCATGGCCGGGTCGTGAGGCAAGTGCCATGACCGGTCCCGTCATCCAGCTCGGGCGCCACAAGTTCGTCTGTGGCCTGTTCTGGCAGTCGCTCTCGCGCCCGCGCGAGCTGGCGCGCGAGGCGGCCGACCTGGCGCGCAAGATCGATTGCGACCTGGCGGTGCTGCGGCGCGAGTACTCCACCGCGCAAGCCGGGTTCGCGCACAGCGGCAGCGGTCCGCGCCAGGCCCTGTATTCGCTGGCGGCGGCGGTGGCCAGCCGGCTGGCGCGCGACGGCGCCCATTACGACGGCGAGAACCAGCCGGTGCACAACTGGCTGGCGGCGTTTCGCCTGCCGGACGGTAACTGGGCCTATTTCGCGGTGCGCGATGCAAACTTCCTGCCGAATGGCGACTTTGCCGGCACCCGCGAAGAAGTCTTCGACCGCCTGCACGGCGACTATGGCTTGGGCGGCTGGAACCTGGTGATCGGCGACGCCGAGCTGGAACACTACGGCTTTCACAACTTCCGCGAGCGCAGCATCGAGGAAGTGCTGGGCGAACCTGGCGGCGGCCAGATCAAGGTCAACAAAGCCTGGCTGCTGCGCCCGACCGCTGCGCGCATCTCGCCGCGCATGATGGCGGCCGGCGCCGGCGTGTGCGCCTTGCTGGTGCTGGGCGCGGGCCTGGGCTGGCGTCACCATCAACAGCGGCAACAGGCGTTGCGGCTGGCCGACGCGGCCGCGCTGGTACGCCAGGCGCAACCGGCCGCACCGAAAGCCACGCCGGCCCCGCATCCGTGGGCGCACAGCGCCGGTCCGACCAGCGTGGCGCGCGCCTGCATGGCCGGACTGACCCAGCTCACGCCCGGCGGCTGGGCCTTGAGCGAATACAGCTGCGGCGCGCCCGAGCAGCGCTCCACCTGGACGCGCAACGAATCGACAGTCGCGTTCCTGCTGGCGCGGGTGCCGGACGCACAGGTCGATATCGGCGGCGACACCGCGACCCTGGCGCGCCCGTTCAAGCCCGGTCCCGGCGTCGACGAAGCGCTGCTGCCGCAACAGCAGCTGGTGGCGGGCTTGCGCTCGCGCTTGCAGCTGATGAACCTGAACATGCAGCTGGCCCGCAGGGAAGCGCCGCCAGCCGCGCCGGCGCCAGAGAACGGCGCCGCGTCAGCCGCGTCGCCCGATTGGAACACGTATACCTATGTCATCGGTCCGGTCGGCGTCTCGCCGCTGGAAGTGGCAGCGATGCTCGAGATGCCCGGCATCCGGATCGAGAAAATGCGCTACCGCGCCGGAATCTGGTCTTTGGAAGGAGTCATTTATGCAAAATAGCCTGCGCCTGTTTTTCCTGCTGGCGTCCGCGGCGGCCGGCGCGCTCGCTGCCGCTCCCGCTGCTCCCGTTTCAGCCCCGGCCACGGCCAGTGCCGCCGATGCGCTGACCCGGATCGAGTCCGAGACGCTGGTGCTCAAGGCGCGCGAGCGCCAGCTGGCGGTGCAGGCGGCGATCATGCAGCGCCAGAGCGAAATCGCCGGCCGCCAGGAGGAGGGCGTGCGCCGCCTCAGCGTGCCGGCCAGCGTCAATCCGGTGGTGCAGTCGCTCGAAGGCATCGGCAAGCAGCAGTATGCGACGCTGCTGTTCGAGAGCGGCGCCGTGGCCGAAGTGCGCGCCGGTGACGTGCTGCCCGACGGCCTGCGCGTGGTGCGCATCGATGGCGATGGGGTGACGGTGGAAACGGCGAACAAGAAACGCACGCGCCTGCACCTGGCGGGCAGCGCGCCGGCGCCGTTCGCTGCGGCGCCGTCGCTGCCGCCGCCGCTGGCGCCGGTGCTGGCACGTCCCGCGCCGGGCCTGCCGCCGCTGTACCCCGGCGCCAAAGGGAGCGAGCGATGAAACCCTTCATCAGCATCGGCGGCGGCGCGCACGCCAGGGCGGCTGTGGCGCCACCGCGCAGCGCCGCCGCGCCGCAGGTATTGAGCCGGTCCGGCGCCTTTGAAGGCAGCGCCGAGGAACGCAAGCTGCTGTGCTTGCTGTCGGACGGGCGGCTGCTGATCGCGCACGGCCAGCAATCCAATCCGCACGTGCTGTCGTACCGCGCGCGCTTGCAGAAGATGGCGCGCGAGTTCACCGTCAGCGTGGTCGACATCGAAACCATCGCCGCCCTGTACAACAACGGCGCGGGCGAGCAGGGCGGCCGACGCCACGAACACTCGATGATGCAGGTCACGGCCAAGGAGCTGCTCAATCACGCCTGCCGCGAACGGGCTTCGGACATCCACATCCGCGTGCGCCGGTGCAGCACCGAGACCTATTTCCGCATCCATAACGACCTGGTCAGGATCGGCAGCCAGACCACCGAGTACGGCGAGCGCCTGCTGGCCACCCTGTACGGCGCCATGACCTCGGTCTCCGACAGCTCGTACAAACCGACCGAGCGCCAGGACGCCAGCATCGCCGATCGCGACAAGCTGCCGCCGCAGCTGTACGGCGTGCGCATCGCCACCGCGCCCACCAGCGAGGGCACGCTGATGGTGCTGCGGCTGCTGTACAACGACGCCGGCGACGCCGTCGACCTGCGTCCGCTCGGTTTCAGCGAAGCGCACGCCGAGCGCTTGCAGCGCCTGAAAGAGCAGCCGACCGGCATGAACATCATCAGCGGCCCGACCGGGTCCGGCAAATCGACCACCTTGCAGCGGGTGCTGAGCGGCGCCATCGTGCAGGCCGAGTACAAGCTGCACGTGCTGACCGTGGAAGACCCGGTCGAGTATCCGATCGACGGCGCGGTGCAGACCTCGGTGACCAACGCCGGCAGCGAGGAAGAGCGTTCGCGCCTGTTTTCGGCGGCGATCAGCAACGCCATGCGGCTCGACCCGGACACCATCATGATCGGCGAGATCCGCGACAAGGCCTCGGCCCAGAGCGCGCTGCGGGCCTCGATGACCGGCCACCAGGTCTGGACCACGGTGCACGCCAACAGCGCCATTGCCATCGTCGACCGCCTGCTCGACCTGGGCCTGCCGATGAACATGGTGGCCGACCATACGGTGGTGACCGGCTTGATCAGCCAGCGCCTGGTCAAGCTGCTTTGCCCGCACTGCAAGGTGAAGCTGGTTGATGCGCCCGACGCGCTGGCGGCGCCCATGCTGGCGCGGGTGCGCCAGGCCACCGGCGGCGCTGTCGACCAGGTATGCCTGGCCGGCCCGGGCTGCGCGGCCTGCCGCCAGCAGGGTACGGCGGGGCGCAGCGTGGTGGCCGAGGTCATCACGCCGGACGCGCGCTTTTTCGAGTTCATTCGCAACGGCGCCAAAAGCCAGGCGCTGGAGTATTGGCGCCGCGAGCTGGGCGGCCAGACCCTGCTCGAACATACGCTGGCCAAGGTCGCGGCCGGCCTGGTCGATCCGCGCATGGCCGAGAAAATCGTCGGCCATCTGGCGCTTGAGGCGCCGCGTGTCGAGCGCCGTCTGAACGTGGTGCTTGAGGCGCCGCGCGTCGAGCGCCGCCTGAACGTGGTGGGGTCGGTTCATGCAGGTTGACCTGAACCGCTGGTGGGCGCGCGCCCAGTTCGGCGAAGGGGTGCGGCTGCGCGTGTACCGCAAGATCGCCGCCATGCTGGGCAACGGCGTGCCGCTGCTGAAAATCCTCGACGAACTGTGGGAGCGGGCGTCCTTCGACGGGCGCAAGCCGCAGGAGCCGCTCGCCATCGTGCTGGCCGACTGCCGCCGCACGGTGCAGAACGGGCGCTTTCTCGGGGACGGCCTGGAATACTGGATACCGAGCACCGAGCGCATGATCATCCTGGCCGGCGAACAGTCCGGCCGGCTGGAGGTCACCTTGCAGGTGCTGGCCGGGGTGGTCAAGTCGCAAAAGGAAATCAAGCGCGTGATCATCGGCGGGCTGTCGTATCCGCTGGCGATCTTCGGCATGGTGCTGGCCTATCTGTATGTGTTCGGCGTGACCGTGGTGCCGCAGTTCGCGCGCATGGTCGATCCGGAAAAGTGGCGCGGGTCGGCGCGCTCCCTGTACGTCATGTCGCAGCTGGTGCAGCAGTGGATGCTGCCGATCGTGGCCGGCATGCTGCTGGTGCTGGTCGCGATCGGACTGTCGATGCCGCGCTGGCGCGGCAATGTGCGCGTGGTGCTGGACCGCTATGCGCCGTATTCGATTTACCGGTTGCAGGTCGGGAGCGGCTTCCTGATGGCGTTTTCGGCCTTGCAGTTCGCCGGCATCACGGTCGAAAAATCCTTGCAGCGCCTGTCCGGCCAGGCCCCGCCATGGCTGCGCGAACGGCTCGACGGCGCGCTGCTGGGGGTGAAGTCGGGCCTCAATTGCGGCGAAGCCTTACGCAACGCCGGCTACGGTTTTCCGTCGCCCGAAGTGGTCGACGATTTGTGCGTGTATGCCGAATACAAGGGCTTTGCCGACGCGCTCAAGATCCTGGCCGACGAATGGCTGGCCGAGGGTGTGGAGACGGTGAGCGCCCAGATGAAAGTACTGAACGGGTTTTCGGTGATTGCGCTGGCGCTGGTAATCGCCTGGCTGGTGACCGGGTTTTTCGGCATCCAGCAAGAGATCGCGAGCATGGCGCGCACCGGACGCTGAACGGCGCCGCAGCTGCCGATATTATTTTTGATATTTTTTGACCATCCACTGGAGAACTTCATGAAACAAGTCCGCTACCCACGCCGCCAATGCGGCGCTTCGCTGCTCGAAGCCATTGCCTATCTCGGCATCGCCGCCATCGTCATCCTGGGCGCGGTCTCGCTGCTGACCGGCGCGTTCAGCAGTGCGCAATCGAACCAGGCCGGCGAGGAAGTGACGGCGATCCGCACCGCCGTGCGCAAGCTGTACATGGGCCAGGGCTACGGCACCGTGGCGATCAACGAGACGCTCAAGAAGGCCGGCGCCTTTCCCGGCACCCTGGCTGTGGCGGCGGACGGCACCGCGACCAATGTCTGGGGCGGCAATGTCGTCGTCACCGGCGCCACCGGCACTTTTACCATCGCTTACCCCGGCTTGCCGCAGGACGTATGCCTGGCCACCCTGGTAGCGGCCAGCGGCTGGCAGAAGATCTCGGCGCCCGGCGCTGCGACTATCACGACCTTCCCGGTCGCGCCGGCCGCCGCCGCCACCGCCTGCAGCGTCACCGCCGCCGGCGGCAATGCGCTGACCTTCACCTCCAATTAAGCCATCAGCGACCGGCCATGTTCAACGCCATGCTCATCGCCGTTCTGCTGGCGCTTACCACCTGGTACAGCGTCACGCGGATCGACGCCGGCGCCATGGCCGTGCACACCGCGCAGCACGGCCAGGCCAGTGCCATGGCGGCCTACCGCCAGGCGGTGGTGGCGTATTTTACCGCCCATCCGGACCGCTACCGGGCCGCGCCAACCGCCGGGCTGATGGCGCCCGGCGCGCCGATGGCGCAGGCCGGCGAGGGCGCTTTTGCCAACTACCGCCTGGACGACGGCACCATTGTGGTCTACGCACTGGCGCCGCAGCCCGGCCTGACCGGCGAGCTGCTGGCGTTGTCGCAGCGCTCGCGCATGGTCGGCCACTTCAGCGGCGGCGTGTTCCGGCCGGCGCTGTCGCCCGGGTCCGGCACGCTCGCCGCACCAGAGGTGGCGATTCCGAACGGCGGCCCGGTGTGGCTGGCTGCGGCCAACTGAGGACACCTGCCATGCACTTCAAACAGCGCGGCATCGCCATGATCGAAATCCTGGGCGCGCTGTTGATCGCGGCGATGCTGGTGGCTGGCCTGTCGTCGATGATCGAAACCGGCCTCGAAGACGCCAAGGCCCAGCGCAGCGCGCAATACCAGTCGGCCATGACGGCGGCGGCAAGCGCCTACCTGGCCGAGCACCATGGCGCGCTGGCGCTGCCGGCCAATGTGGGCAAGACCTTGGTGATCACCCCGGCCATGCTGGACGCGGCCGGCATGCTGCCCCCCGGGATGTCCGACGCCAATCCCTACGGCCAGAGCGCCTGCCTGCTGGTGCGCCCGCGTGTGAAATCGGCGGCGGCGCCGGCCACCATCGTGCTCGATGCGTTGGTGGTGAGCGAAGGCGCGCCGATCCCGGACCGGGTGCTGGCCTTTGCCGCCGCCAGCGCCGGCGCCGGTTTCATCAGCAGCCGCGACCCGGCCCGGGCGCAGAGCGCGGCCGGCGCCTGGGCGCTCGGTCCGGCCACTTCGCCCACCCTGGCCAGCTTCACCGGCGCCACCTGCAGCGGCACGGCTGCCGGCATAGGCAGCCTGGTGTCGGCCCTGTTCTTCGACGGCGCCGGCCAGGCTGGCGATTTCCTGTACCGGAACAAGGTACCGGGCATGCCGGAGCTGAACCAGATGAACGCGCCGATCGGCATGGGCGCGGCGACGGTGGTGGCGGCCGAAGATGCGTGCAGCGGCGCCGGCATCGCCATCGACGCCGAACGCAACCTGATGAACTGCACCGTTGACGACCGCTGGCGCCGGGTCAGCCTGAGTTCTTGGAAGAACCCGGTGGCCGCCTACGCCGACCTGGCGCTCCAGCCGAACAGCAAGGATGGCGACGTGCGCCTGGTCACCGGCCTGGGCCTGGCCTTCAGCTACAGCGCGGCCACCAATGCGTGGCGCCCGCTGGCGGTGGACCAGAACGGCAACCTGGACATGGCGGGGACGCTCACGGCCGGCGCCGACGTCAACGCCGCTGGCGACATCAATGCCGGGCGCGATCTGACGGCGGTCAGGGACGGCTCGATCAAGGGCGACCTGAACGTGGTCGACAAGATCCAGGCCAACGGCGTGGTCGCCGACGACTACATGTGGGCGATGACCTATTCGATGGGCGGCCGGTATGCGCCGGGTGCGGGCTGCAACAAATGGTCGGCGACGGCCAAGCCGCCGCAGCGCATCGACATCATCGGTACCATCGCGCTCGATTCCTCGACGCCGCCGCTGCCGCTGATCTGCACCGGCAGCCATCCGGACCACGCCGTGTGGAGGTACATCGACGGCTCGCTGAACCAATGAGCGCGCGCCGCCCGCATCGGTGGCTGCTGGCCCTCGGGCTGCTGTGCGGGCAGGCTGACGCCTGCTGGCAGGATGCCGCCGAGCGCTTTGGCGTGAACGCCAGCTTGCTGTACGCGATCGGGCGCACCGAATCCGGCCTCAATCCGCTGGCGCGCGGCAAAATGAACGCCAACGGCTCCTACGACATCGGCCTGATGCAGATCAACAGCGGCTGGCTGCCGACCCTGCGCCGCCACGGCATCGACGAGAGCCAGCTGTACGACGCCTGCACCAGCATCCACGTCGGCGCGTGGATCCTGGCGCACAACATGCGCCGGCTCGGCAATTCGTGGGACGCGGTGGGGGCCTACAACGCCGCCGACCCGAAGAAGCGGTTGGCGTATGCGCTCAAGGTGTACCGCAACCTGCCGCGCGACGCGGGCTGAAACGGCTATTTATCCTATAGCGGATGTAGCCATCCCCCAGCCGTCCCCTGGAAATCCAGAGGTGGAAGTAATGTGCTAAATTCAGTACGTAATTTGCTTGCGACGTGCTACGATCACTGTATCAATTTGGGAGGCGTTATGAAATTTTCCAACATTCAACCAATTAGCTACTTGAAAACGAACACGAGCGACGTGATCAAACAAGTGCTGGAAACCCAAGACCCGATAGCGATCACGGTGAACGGTAGGGTGCAGGCAGTGGTCCAGGACCATGTCAGCTATCAAAAGACGCAGGACCAACTTGCGATGCTTCGCATCCTTGCTCTTGGCCAAAAGCAGATTGAGGAAGGCAAGGTAGTTGATCACGATGACGTTATGGCGCTTCTTGAGGCGGAAGACAACGAGGCCTTATTAGTCAAATGAAAATCATTTGGACTCAGTATGCACTGAACGACTTGCAAGACATCCGGGAACATCTCAAAAGGAACGAATCCCCCGCCTTTGTGATGAAGGTGACTCAAGAGATTCTGGCTGAAGTTAATTCTCTCAAAGGCTGGAAAACAAAAGGCACTTTTGTGCCAGAGCTGGAAGACCTTCATCTGACGGCTCACCGTCAACTTCTGGCCGGTCAGAATCGCATCATCATCGAGCACGCACAGAACGATACTGTGTATGTTCATCTGATTGCTCATACCAGCCGCAACCTCGAGGCCTTGATTCGGCGTCGCTTGCTCAACGCTCAATGAGACTGGCCCGATGCCCTGCCGCCGCCCCGGCGGCGCCGGAACACGTGCGCCGCGGTGCTGCTTAACAGATAGGTGATGTACTGCGGGTCTTCGCCGATGCGCTGCCAGCCGCCGCCGTCCATGAAGCGGATGCAGCGCGCGTTATCGCGCTCGATGCGCACCTGCACCGGGTCGCACAGCGCGAACAGCCAGTCCAGCGTGGGCGCGAGCAGCCAGGCCCAGCGGCCGTGGAAGCGCGGCAGCACGGCCAGGTGCAATTCGCGGCCGTCGAAGATGGCGCCGCCGGCGGGCACGCCATCGATCTCGTAGCCGACCGACGGGCACCCGGCGTAATGGGCCACGGCGCGCTCGCGCGTGACCAGCTCGGTCACGGCGCTGTCGTAGCGCGGCGATTCGATGTCGTACATGAGGCCCAGATCGGCCTTGTCGGTCAGGCGCAGGTCGGCCATGGCAACTCCGTGCGGAAAAAGAGGGAACATTTGGGGGGAACTGCGGAGGGTGAAACGCGCAGGACCGCTTGCGTGCGGCCCCGCGCCAGTGCCGGATTTAGACGATTGCGCCGCCATCCGAGCCAGCTGGTGGTTGTGGCGGCGGTGGCGGTGGAACCATCGACATCACGGTGGACAGGGCGGTCAGGGCGGGGACGATCATTGGCATGGTAGTTCCTTGTGAGAGGTTGAACACAACTCCGGTTGGAGTACAGATGAGTGGTGGACGGCGGCACAAGGTTCCATGCGGTGGCGCCACGGCGCCATATTTTTTCTTGTTGCGGGCGGCCCTAGGCGCGCTGGCCCGATACCGACAGCAGCCAGGCGCCGGCGCGGTCCTTGGCGGCCAGGATGGCGTCGAGCAGGCCCGGCTCGTCGGCCAGTTGGGCGATTTCGATGCTGTGCAGGATGATATAACGGCCTTCGCTGGCATCCCACAGCCATTCGGCGCCGGGATAGGCGGGGCTGGCCAGCGGCGGCGCCGCCGCCGCCACCAGCGCGCACCTGGGCAGGTACACGGACACGCACAAGAACGGCTGCGGCGCATCGAACGCCAGCGACGTCAGGGTCAGGATGTCGCCGAACTGCAGTTCCAGCACCGGAGGAGCGTCGGTACGGTCCTGGCCGGTCAGTTCGACCAGCTCGCGCAGACAGCGTAGAACCGCTGAGGCGGAACCACCGAACTGCTCCGGCGGGTCATAGTCGTGTTGCTGCATAATACCTTGTCGTATAAGTAATGGGTCGGAGCGCAGGGCAAGGAGCGTTAGTCGAATGCTACGCCTTCCGCGCCCGATCGCCAAGGTCAAACAGTGCCGCCAGCCCCGGTAGCGAGGGCGCTGGCGCGCTGTGACGATCACGCGTGCTGATGCATTGTGCAAACGCCTGTTTCTGTGGTTCAAAAACGGCGCAGCGTTCCCCATTGTCGTCAACGGTTTGTCGACAGGGGCGGCCATTGGCGCGGCATGTGCCGGGGAGGGAGATGCTGGTGAAGGGGGAGTGGGGCGAGCGGGGTCGCCAGCCGGGGCGCGCGGGCAAGCAACCCGGACTCCGAAGCCGAACTTGAGGAGACTGCCAGCGCCGGCCCTCGGGCCAACGCAAGAAAACTGCGCGTTGCGCATTTTCAGCACGAACAGGAGCCGCCAGCTGGTGGCTCCTGGATTACTTCTGCTGCCCGGCCGGTGTGCTCGCCTGCTGCTGGCGATTTTTCAGCTGCGCGCTGAGCGCCTCGCTGGTCGCCATCGCCTTGGCGATCTTCTCCAGGCCCGCTGTGGTACCCGCTGCTGCTGCCGCTGCGACTGCTGAACCCATGAGGTTCTCCTTGAAGGGTGATCGGGATTACTGTTGTTCGTTGACCTGCTTGGCCATGGTGCTGAAGATTTGCAGCTTGGACAGGGCCTGACCCTGCGCCGCAGCCCACAGCACCAGGTCCGCTTCGTTGCCGAGGGCGGCCGGGCGCTCGAGGGCGGGGCCATTGGCCTGGCCGGGCAACTGCTGCATACGTTGATTCAGATAAGTCATCGCGACCTCCGGTATCTACAGGGATAAAATGCCGAAGGCCGGAGCGGGGTCCGGCCTTCAGCGCTGCTTAGATGGCGTTCACGGCTGCGGTGTTGGCCTTCTTCTGGATCTGCGCCAGCATTTCGGCGGCGCTGAGCGCCTCGTTGGCGGCCATACCGGCGGTGATGGTTGCCAGACCCGTTGCGGTACCTGCTGCTGCTGCTCCTGTGACTGCTGCGCCCATGGTGTGCTCCCTGAAAGGTGATGTTCATTGCCGCCGTGGCGATCCACGGCGGTGGTGGTCCTGCTTGAGTCGTGCTGCGGCGGCAATCAGTTCCATTGCCGCTGCTTTTTTCTTAGATGGCGTTCACGGCTGCGGTGTTGGCCTTCTTCTGGATCTGCGCCAGCATCTCGGCCGCGCTGAGGGCCTCATTGGCGGCCATGCCCGCGGTGATCGTTGCCAGGCCCGTTGCGGTACCTGCTGCTGCTGCTCCTGTGACTGCTGCGCCCATGACTTGCTCCTTGAAGGTTGAGTGAGGTCGCCGCCACAGCCATGTGCGGCTGCGGCGGTCCTGATTGAGTAGTTTCGCCGCGAACATAAGTTCCGTCGTCCCACAGGCTTTTTCGTCGCGCGCGCCGGGCGCTGAGATTTGTTGAGGAATCGCCGGTGCAGGCCAAGTATGATTGGTGTTGCATAGCCACAGGGCAACAGGCAGCGGCGCCGCCGGGGCGTCATTTTTCGGGATAGATGATGGGCGACGAATTTTTGGCGGGACGCGATTTGCTGTCGGAGCTGATTGCACTGGTCAACAAGGGCGAGGTGTTCTCCGATATCCATATCGAGCAGGACGCGCGCATCATGATCAAGACGCCGCGCGGCTGGACTGCGGCGGGCGAGGAGCCGGTCACGCTGGCCGAGATGACGCCGCTCCTGGCGGCCATCGACGAGGACTGGGAAGACAAGATACTCAGCGCCGCCATCGACCGCACCTTCGTGCTGACCAACTGCCGCCTGCGCTGCAACCTGTACCGCATGTCGGGCGGGCGCGCGATCGGCATCGCCATCCGGCGCCTGCCGATGGATCCGATCTCGATCGAGAAGACCGGGCTGCCGTCGTACGTGCGCACCATGCTCGAGGCGACCAAGGGCGTGATCCTGGTCACCGGCCCGACCGGCTCCGGCAAGACCACCACCATGGCCGCGCTGCTCGACCATATCAACCGCACCCGCAGTGCCCACATCGTCACCATCGAAGAACCGATCGAGTACTACCTGCGGCGCGACCAGGCCATCATTTCGCAAAAGGAGGTGCCGACCGACACCGCCAGCTTCTCGAGCGGCCTGCGCGAGGCGATGCGGCAAAAGCCGGATGTGCTGATGGTGGGCGAAATCCGCGACTTCGACACCGCCGACACCGTGCTGCACGCCGGCGAATCGGGCCACCTGGTGCTGGCCACCATGCATACCAACAGCGCGCTGGGCGCGATCGGCAAGCTGCTGGGGTATTTTCCGGCCGATCAACAGGCGCAGCGCGCCGCCGCGCTGGCCAACTCGCTGATCGGCGTGATCTACCAGAACCTGCTGCCGAGCGAAGACGGGAAGAGCTTCGTGCTGGCCAGCGAGATGATCTTCAACCACAACCAGCAGGTGGCGCCGCTGATCAGCGATCCGTCCAAGCTGCACCTGATCGCCGATTTCCTCAAGCGCAAGGAAGACAATATGTCGCGCAGCCTGAACGACGTGCTGGCGCAGCTGGTCGGCAAGAAGATGATCGGCAGCAAGGACGCGATGCGCTCGTCGTACAACCGGCTGGAGCTGCATGAAATGCTGAACAAGCGCTAACGCGCCGCCTTACACCAGGTCGCGGCCGGGCTGGCACAGTTCGCAGCCGCCGCAGCCGCTCTCGAGGCACGGATCGCACGCGTCGTCGTCGCGCTCGCGCAGGCCGGCGCTGTGGCTGGCCGCCTTGACCGGCTTGATGGTGGGTTCGCGTTTGACCAAACCCTTGCGCAGCGGCGGCACCAGCGTCACCGCCACCAGCGCCAGGTGGTGCATGCGGTCGGCGCCGCTGCCGACCTCGTTGTCGACCTGTTTGGCGTCCTGCTCGTCCCGCTCGTCGCGTTCGGCATCGACATTGGCGCCGGCGCGCGTCACCCGGCGCGGCGTGAGAGTGCCAGCGCCGACCTGCTGCGCTCCCGCCGCCCCCAGGATGCCAATGGCGAGCTCAGGGCGCATGGGATTGGGGCGGCTCGCCGCGGCTTTCCAGCTCGACATCGCGGCCGGGATCGTTCTGCTCCATCAGTTCCTGCACCACCGCGTACACATGCGCCACCGCCTCGTAACTGGCCTTCGGTACATACTGGTCGGCCTTGCCGGTCGCGTACAAGGTGCGCGCCAGCCACACGTGCCGGATGACCGGAATGCCACGGGCGCGCGCTTCGCGAATCATCGCCTGTGCCACTTCGTCCTTGCCCTTGGCCAGCAGCATGGGCGCGGCCGTCTGCGCGGCGTCGTAGAACAGGGCGACTGCGAAGTGGGTCGGATTGACCACCACCGCGTTGGCGCCGGCGGTCTTCGCGGCCGGCGCCTCCATCGACTGCTGCATCGCCATGCCCTTTCGGTGCGCCTTGACGTGCGGGTCGCCCTCGGCCTGCTTGTACTCGCGCCGGATTTCTTCCATGTCCATGCGCAGCGACTTGATATGGAAGTATTTTTGCAGCGCGAAGTCGATGATGGCGAGCACCAGGCACACACCGACGACCGGATGGAGCACCATGCGCAGCAGCGCGATGAAGCCGAAATAGATATCCTTCGGCTCGCCGTTTGCCATCTGCAGGATCGACGGCAGCTGGCCGCGCACCGTGAACCAGATCATCAGGCCCAGGGTGCCTGCCTTGACCACCGCCATCAGCAGTTCGCCCACTTTTTTCATGGCGAACAGCTGCTTGACGCCGTTGACGGGGTTGATCTTGTCGAACGTGGGAATCAGCGATTGCGGCGCGATCAGCACCCCGAACTGGCCCCAGTGGGCGGCAAAGGCAACCACGACGCACATCACGAAAAACACGCCGAAGACGGTCAGCAGCAGGGTGCCGGCGGCCGTCAGCACGACCGGCATGGCGGTGGCAAACGGCTGGCCGGCCTGGCGCAGGGACAGCTCGAACAGGGCGTCGATCGCGGCGCGCCACTGCGGTTCGGTGGCCAGGGCGAGCTCCGCCACGCAGATCAGCATGGCCACCCGCGCCAGGTCGCGGCTGACCGCGATCTGGCCCTTTTCGCGGGCCTCGCGCAGCTTCTGGTCGGTGGGTTGTTCTGTTTTTTCGTCGCTCATTGGCGGCCGTAGTCCAGCATTTGCGGGATGAAGTCGAGCATGTGGGCAAAGTCGCCCGCCACGTAGTGCGAAAAGATCGGCCAGTAGACCAGCAGGATGAACAGCCCCACCAGGCTTTTGAGCGGCGCCGACAGGAACGAGACCTGCAGGTTGGCGGCGAAGATGCCGATCACGGCCAGGCCGAAATCGATCATCAGCAGCGGAATGATCACCGGGCCGCCGTAGACCGCGATATGCCAGAAGAATTCGCCGAAGCGCTTGATCAACAGGTCCAGGTGGCCGGGCTCGAACGGGGGCGTCAGGCTCAGCGCCGGCCACAGGCCGTAGCTGTCCATCAGCACGCGCACCAGCGCCACGAACAGCCCGGCTTCGACCATGACCAGCACCACGGCCTGGAGCAGCATGCTGCCCAGGGCGCTGGCGTCCTGGTCGAGGTTGGACTGGATCTGGATCGGCGAGCGCTGGGTGTCGAGGATCGAGCCGATCGACTGCGCCACCCACAGCGGGATCGACAGCAGCACCCCCAGCATCAGGCCGATGCCGGCTTCCTTGAGCGCCAGCGCGGCGGCCACCAGCAGGCCGGGCGTGGACTGCTGGAGCGACAAGAAGGCCGGCGCCACCGCCGGCAGCGCGATGGCGACGGCCACCGCGTTGCGCATCTGGCCCTGCAAGGTGCGCCCGGAAAAACCCGGCAGGATCGCCAGGCACACGGCGGTGCGCGGGATCGTCAGCGCCAGCGCGACCAGGAAGGTTTGCATGTCGACCGCCAGCGAAGCTTGCATGTCAGCGTCCGATGGTGGGGATCAGCAGGAAGGCCTTGTCGGCCAGCTGCATGATCTCGGCGCCGAACCAGCGCCCCAGCACGGCGACGGTGAGCGCCACCGACATCAGCTTGACCACGTAGGGCAGGGTCTGGTCCTGCACCTGCGTGATCGCCTGCACCAGCGAGACCAGCACGCCGAACAGGGTGGCGATGAGCAGCGGCGGCGCCGAGATGACGATCGCCAGCCACAGGCCCTGCTGGAAGAATTGGAGGGTATCGCCCATGGCGCGCCTTAAGAGTGATAGATCAAAGATACGACATGGCCAGGGCGTTGAGCAGCTTGCCCCAACCGCCGACCATGGCGAACAACAGCAGCTTGAGCGGAATCGTGATGGTCTGCGGGCTGACTTGCTGCATCCCGAGCGCCATCAGCAGGTTCGACACCAGCAGGTCGATCACGACGAACGGAATGTAGATCAGGAAGCCGATCTGGTAGCCGGTCTGGAGTTCCGAGACCACGAACGCCGGCACCAGCACCAGCAGGTCGCCCGAGGTGGCGGCCTGCGCCATGTCCTTGGGCCACAGCTTCCTGGCCGAGTCGAGGAACAGCTCGCGCTGCTCCGGATTGCTGAACTTGAGCATGAACTCGCGCAGCGGTTCGATCGCCTCGCGTCCCTGCGACAGCAACTGGCCGCTGCCGCCGGAAACGCCGCGCGCCTCGATGGCCAGCGCACGCACGCCGATCTGCTGCGCGGTGGGGGCCATGATGAAGATGCTCATGGCCAGGGAAATGCCGTAGATGGCCATGGTCGGCGGCACCTGCTGCACGCCGATGGCGTTGCGCAGCACCAGCAGCACCAGCGAGATTTTCAGGAAGGAAGTGGTGACGACGACGATCAAAGGAATCAGCGACATCATCCCGAGCAGAATCGCAAACGAGACGACGTCGTACTGGCTGCTCATCATGCCGCGCTCCACTCGGTAATGCGCACGCCCAGGCGGCCGTCGACGTCGACCGCTTCGGCGCGTCCGAGCAGTTGGCCGCCGCAGCGGATCTCGAGCGCGCCCGGGTCGGCGCCGGCCAGCAGCAGGGTGCTGCCGACGGCCAGGCTGCGCAGCGCGCCCAGGCTGAGCGTGAGCTTGCCCAGTTCGATGTCGAGGGTGGCGGGAAGCTGGTCCAGCGCCATGTCGTGCGATGCGTCCATCCGGTTCTCCAAAGCTAAAATGATCAAACTGCATGGCGCCTGGTAGCGCACGGTGGCGCTCAGGCCACCGAGGGTGAGGCGGCCTTCGCCGCTGCTATCGAAGGCGCTGTTGTCGGGCTGTAGTACGTCGCCGGGACGCAGGCCGGCCAGCATGGCGTGCGGGAGGCTGTGGCGCGCCAGCCGTACCGGCCATTGCGGTGCCAGGCCGGCGTAGGTGTCGAGCGGCGCTTGCAGATGCCGCCAGCCTGGGCCGGCCAGCAGTTGCAGCCAGTCGGCGGCGCTGGCGCGGCCGTGGGTGGAGATCATGTGGCCGCCGCCGCGCAGGGTCAGGCCCAGGGTGACCATGTCAGGTCCCGCGTCGACCGGTTCGAGGAACAGACCGACGGCGCCGGCCAGCGGCGTAGCGGCCAGGCGCGCGCACACGGCGCCTTGCAGCCATTCCCAGTGCGGGCCATGGCCGTCGTCGCCGAGGTCGATGCCGGTGAGGGCGCGCAGCAGGCGCGCCCCGCGCACCAGTTCTATTTGTCCAAAGCTGCCATGCACGGTCAGCGGATCGGGCCACGAGGGCGCCGCCCCGGTGGCCGCGTGCAGCGTCAGGGTGGCATCGGGCGCCAGTTCTGGCAGCGCCGCCTGGCGTCCGCGCCCGGTCAGGCGCGCCAGCTCGGCCTGGGCGGCGCTGACGCGGGCCACGGGTAGCGCTCGCACGGGGTGCGTGCTTGCGAACGGAATAATCGGGCAGCTCGGCATGGTCATCGATCCGGGTAGGCCGGCGGCGTCGCGATGGCGGCGCCCGCATGGCGGGGAAGGGTGGGCCGCTAGAGCAGGGCGATCCGCACATCCTTCTGCATACGTTGCTGTAAACGCCGTTCCAGTTCCATTCTATTTTTGCGCAGGCGCTGTTCAAGCGCGCCGCCGCCGGCGCTGAGTAGAAAATGAATGCTGCCCGGCGCCGATTGCACCACCACCCCGATTGACTGCCCGCCTGGCAGCAGCAGCTCGAAAATGCCTTGCCGCCCCTCCAGCCCATGCAGGCCGGCTTCCAGTTCGGCCTGCGCATCGAAGTCAGCGCACGCTTGGCCTGCGCCCGTCGCCCCGGCCGCACCGGCGTGCGCGCCTGCGCCATCGTCGCCGCTGTCCGCGCAGTGCTCGCGCAGGGCGGCGGCGTGCGTGGGCACGTTGACGCCGGCCGGCTCGTGGCCGGGCGGATCGCGGCGCTGGTCGGACTGGCGCGATGACTGCGCCTCGCGCGTTCTGGCGCGCGCTGGTGGCACGGCGCTGCGCGCGGGCGCCGGCGTGGGCGTGGCGGCCTGCGGCTGCGCCCTGGGTGCATACGGCGGCGGGCGCCGGCGCACCGGCGGCGCCGGGTCGTCCTCGCGCGCCGGGGTGGGCGTGCGGGCGCGGATCTCAATCGTCATGGCGGCGCTCCGTGGCTTTGATGTGTTCGCGCAGGATGTCGAGCTTTTCCTGCTGGCGGCGGGCCTCGCGCAGCTGGCGGTGGGCGGCGAAGAACACGGCGCCGGCCGCGCGCCCGGCCACGGCGCTTTCGCGCCAGGCCAGCAGGCGCTGGCCGGTGTCGCGCTTCATGCGCTCGTAGCCGCCCTGGTCGGCGCGGAACTGGCGGCTGTCGGTTTCCATCGCAAAGAACTGCCGGCGCGCGTTCTGCCAGTGCCGGTCCGCCGCCAGGCGCGCGCCGCGCCACAGCAGCTTGGCCTGGCGCAGCGCGCCGCGCCGCTCGCGCCAGTGCTCGCGGGCGTCGCGCTGTTCGCGTTCGAGCCGTTCCAGCCGGTGCTTGCGCACGCCCAGCAGGCGTTCGAGCGTGCGGTCGGGAACGCGCGGCTCGGCCAGTTCCACCGGTTCGCGCCGGGCCGCGCCGCGCGCCATCATGCGGCCAGCGCCGTCAGGCGTTCGAGGGTCTGCGCGTACGGCGTCTGGCCGCTGGTGTCCTGGCGCAGGAAGTCGAGCTGGGCCTCGCGCAGCGCCACCGCCTGGTCGGCCAGCGGATCGCCGCCGCTGCGGTACTCGCCCAGGCGGATCAGCAATTCCATCTCCTGGTAGCGTGATTGCAGCGCGCGGAAGCGAAACGCCGCCTTGCGGTGTGCCCCCTCGGTCACGTTGCCCATGGTGCGGCTGATGCTGGCGAGGACGTCGATGGCCGGGTAGTGGCCCTGTTCCGCCAGCTTCTTGCTCAGCACAATATGCCCGTCCAGCAGCGACTTGGCTTCGTCGCCGATCGGGTCCGATGCCGACTCGCCGTCCACCAGCACCGTGTACATGGCGGTAATAGCCCCGCCGGCGGTGGCGCCGGCGCGTTCCACCAGGCGTGGCAGCATGGTGTAGACCGAGGGCGTAAAGCCGCCGCGCGCCGGCGGCTCGCCCGCGGCCAGGCCGATCTCGCGCTGGGCGCGGGCGAAGCGGGTGAGCGAGTCGACCAGCAGCAGTACCTGCTTGCCGCGCGCGCGAAAGCCTTCGGCAATCGCGGTGGCGGTAAAGGCGGCGCGGGCGCGCTCCATCGAGGTGCGGTCGGACGTGGCGCAGACGATGATGGTCTTGGCCACCAGTTCGGGGTCCAGCTCATGTTCGAGGAATTCGTTCAGTTCGCGCCCGCGCTCGCCGATCAGGCCGAACACGATGGCGTCGGCTTGGCAGCCGCGCGCCACCGCCGCCATCAGCGTGGTCTTGCCGCAGCCAGGGCCGGCGAACACGCCGACCCGTTGGCCGCGCCCCAGGGTCAGCAGGCCGTCGATGGCGCGCACGCCGGTCGGCAAGGCGGTGGCGATGCGCGGGCGGTCGACGGCGGCGGGCGCCTCGCGCACCACCGGCACCGTTTCGCGCCAGCCGTCGGCGCGTAGCGGCGGCGCGTGCGGGGAACGAAACAGCACGCGGCCAAAGCCATCGAGCACGCAGCCGAACAGGTGTTCGCCGCTGTCGATGGTGTGCACGCGCCCAAGCGGCTCGACGATGGTGCTGCGCGAGACGCCTTCGAGCGGACTGAGTCCCGACAGCAGCGTGGCCTGCTCGGAAAAGCCGATCACCTCGGCCAGCATGGGCTGCGCGCCGGGGCTGTGCAGGTGACATAGCTCACCGATGCGGGCGGGCGGCATGTGCGCTTCGATCAGGGTGCCCAGCACCTGCGCCACGCGGCCGTAGCGTTGCAGTCCCGGCGTAGCCGGCAGGCCGGCCAGCCAGGCTGGCGCGTGCGCGGCCAGCGCCGCCATGCGCTGCGCCGCCGCAGGGTCGCGGTTCACCAGATCACCTCGATCTTGCGCTTGCCGAAGAAGGTCACGCGGCTGGGCGCGATCGCCACCAGACGCACGCCGCGATAGTCGTCGCCCACGTACAGGCGCGCGCCGTCGTTTGTGACCACGGCGGCGTTGGCGCCCGAGATCACCTGGCCGATGCGAAACGGCAGCATCGCTTCGGCTGTCACCGCCTTGGCGCGCACCGGGAAGGTGATGTTGTGTTCCTTGATGAAGGCGTTCAGGACGCGTTCGAAACGCGCCGATTCGTCGTCGTCGAGGTGCGCCTGCATGCTCCAGTCGTTCGGATCGAGCGTCAGGTCGAAGCGGTTGATCAATTCGGCGTCGGTCAGGCGCTTGCGGAACAGCGCGGCCAGCGCCGCCGCGTCGAGGCCCACTGGCGCCGCCGCCGCCGCCGGCGCGGCCGGCTTGGGCACGGGACGTGGCGCCGCATGGTCCAGCGTCCGCAGGTCGGGCGCGGCCGGCGCCGGCAGCGGTGCGCGGGTGGTCAGCGCGTAGGCGGTGGCGGCCAGCATCGCCGCCACGGCGGCGACCAGGGCTCCCGCACTACGGCGGCGCCAATGCCCGCGCGGCCGGGGTGGCGGCACGGGCGTATCGGCCGGTGTTTCGGCGGGTGCTTCCTCGGCGGCGGCGCGCGCATCGAACTGCGGTTCGGGGGCGGGCAGCGGCGGTGGCGGCTGCCAAGGCGCATCCTGCCAGTCGATGCACAGCCAGATGTCGCCCACCCGCGCGCACTCGCCGGCCTGGAGTTCGACCAGTTCCCGCGCGTCGCTGTGATCGGCCGCGTAGACGGCGCCGCCGCTGGAAGAGAGCAGCCAGCCGTCGCCGTGCGGCGCCAGGTGCGCATGGTCGTCCTCGATGCCGTGGTCGGCCATGACGACGTCGGCCGCCTCGCCGGCGCCAATATCGACGGCCTGCGCATCGAGCGGCAAGGTGGCGCCGCGATGCAGGCCGTTGAGGATTCGCAGTTCAAGCATGGTGTGGTCCCGGTTTCTGGTTGGATACCGGTAAGTGCCGGCGGCGACGGATTGGTTCCGCGCTCGCCTCGTCAACTATGCGGCGGACCTCGCGCAGTGGACGCCGGCCGGCCGAAGGTTCCAGCGCCGGCGCGGCATTTTTGGCCGATTTCCTCAACGTTTTTCAAAGTCTCACGAATTCTCATAGTTTCAAAAAAAGCCATTTTTTTGCTGATATCTTGAGTTCCATGGTGCTGCGAAACCAGCCGACAGCGGCGCGCATTGCCCATCTCAACGAAGCCAACCAACGGAGCTCGCATCATGAACGCCCAACCCGCCGCAACCCTGAACACCACCACCCCCGCGATCGACGTCCGGCGCCTGTTCATGGCGCACCGGCAGCACCTGGTGCGCTTCGTTCAGCGCTACGTGCGCAGCCTGGAAGACGCGGAGGACGTGGTGCAGAACACCTTCATCGAAGCGATGCGCTGCGCCGACCGGTTTTCGGGCCTGTCGAAGCCGTCGACCTGGCTGTTCGGCATTGCGCTGAACCTGGCGCGCAACCAGGTGCGCCGCAACAGCGCCGACCTGTATGAAACGGTGGAAGAGGGTTTCATGGAACAGATCGCCGACCAGCATGCCAATCCGGCCGACCTGTTCGAGTCGCGCCAGATCACCTTGCAGGTTGACGCCCTGCTGCGCAGCATGCCGCCGAAAATCCGCGAAACCTTCGACGTGGTGGTCAACGGCGACGCCAGCTACGAAGAGGCGGCCGCCTACCTGGTGATCCCGGTCGGCACGGTGCGTTCGCGGGTGTCGCGGGTGCGCGCCGCCGTGCGCCAGCAGTTCGGCAGCGTTGCCTGACACGCCGCTGACAACATGGCTGTTTGTGCCTCTTTTTTTCGTCGCATGTTGTTTTGATGAGAATGTTGAGCAACTTCTCAACGATGTTCAAAATCTAACGAATAACCACGGAAAAATAGGTCAGAATCAGGGCTGCCAAGTAGTAACCTGGCCACCCTGCCGCAGCCAGCCACCCCATGGAGATAAAGTGATGATGTTCGCCCCAGTTTCCTGCGACGCCGTATCGCCCGCCGAACCGGCCGTCAACGTCGAGCGCCTGTTCCTGGCACACCGCCAGCAGCTGCTGCGCTTCGTGCAGCGCTACACGCGCAGCCTGGAAGACGCCGAGGATGTGGTGCAGAATACCTTCATCGAAGCGATGCGCTGCGCGGAGCGCTTTGCTGGCCTGTCGAAAGCGTCGACCTGGCTGTTCGGCATTGCGCTGAACCTGGCGCGCAACCAGATGCGCCGCAACAGCGCCGACCTGTACGACGCGGTGGAAGAGGGATATTTCGAGCAGATCATGGACCTGCGCGCCAATCCGGCCGAGCTGTGCGAGTCGCGCCAGTTCAGCGCCAGGGTGGACGCGCTGCTACGCAGTTTTCCGCCGAAGATACGCGAGACCTTCGACGTCGTGGTCAGCCACGACATCACCTACGAGGAAGCGGCTGTCTATCTGGATGTGCCGGTCGGCACCGTGCGTTCGCGCGTGTCGCGGGTTCGCGCCGCCGTGCGCGAACAGTTCGGCGCGCACGCCTGAGGGCGGGTGCAGGCAGGTCTGCTGCGGCAGGCCGCCCTGGCGTCGATGGCTGCGGCGGTGCCCGCAGCGACGCCGAAGTCTAGACCGTGTTTTTCAACTGCCGTAAAACGATCAGATCGAAGGGATCCGGCTGCGCACACGGGTCCTGCGCGGCGTCGTCCGGCAGCGCCGCGTGCTCCAGGGCGCGGTCATCCCTGGCGTCACGCGCCAGCATGAGCGCGGTCCCGAACATCGACCTCGGCAAGGTGGTTTGCGGCGGCCAGCCGGCCCCGTTCGAGAGCGCCTCGACAAACGCCGTCTGCACCACGTCTTCCGCATCCGCATGACAGCGCGTATAGCGCGTGATGAAGCCGACCAGCAGGTGACGGTAATTTTCAAACAGACTCGTCAGGTCGGCATTGGCGCCAGGCGCGGACTTACTCATACTAAACATATCGGTCACTGAGTTCATTCTTGCATTCATTTTCGTCTGGAACGCGTTCATCGCGGACCTTGGCGCCGTAATACGCCACGAAACGCTAATGTGACACAGTTGCATTACGACGCAATGACACGCCGGCGCGCTCTTACTCGCATTTGAAGGCCCGCAATTCGCGCGCACCCTCGGCCTGGCGCACCCCGAAGGCGCGCAGGCCGGCTTTGAGGCCGGTTGTATCCTTGTCGCTGATTTTCTCGCTGGTTGCCAGTTTTGCCGGGAGCCAACTCTTAGGGTCGGCCAGCAGCAGGCGTTTCTGCTCCTCGCAGTCGCCCTGGCCGAACTTGCTGCCGGCCTGTTTGGCGATATCCGACAGATGGTCGTATTTTTCAGCCGCTTCCGGCTTCATGCGCATGCGCACCAGATACTTGAAATTGGGCTTGGCCTCGGCGCGCGCGGTGGCGATGAGCTCATCGAACTGGCGCGTGCCTTCGGCCTTGTCTTCCGTGGTGAAGGCCTTGAACATGGCCTCGCCAATTTCCGGTTTCGGCACCCCGGCGCCGCCGCGGTCGCGCACGTGCACGCTGGTCATGGTCCTGACCCACAGCTCGCGCTGCTGCTCGAGCTTCTCGACGTAGGCATCGACGCCGACAAACTCGTGATCGAGGTAGGTCGAGCGGCTGATGAGTTTACCGTCCAGGGTGGGCAAGCTCACCTTGACCGACTGGTTCTGTTCCGCCAGGACGGTCTGGGCGTTGAGCAGGTCGAGTCCGCCGCTCGAAATAGCGGTGCCGCTTTTCTTTTCCGCCTCGGCGGCGACGGCGCCGGTGCTGCCACTGGCCTTCGGATCGCTCGCCCCCACCGTAGTGCCCATGCCCATGCCGATATTGACGCCGGTGGTCACGTTGGCGGCGGTGCCGAATTTGCGCTGTTCCAGGTTGCCCGTGCCGCCCACTTCGCTGACCGTGTTGTGCTGGCCCGAGGTGTTTTCGGCCGCGAGGTTGATGCTGGCGCCGGCGCGCAGGCTTACATCACCGAACTTTGCCGAGGCGGCGGCGCCGAAGTCGATCGCCAGCTTCTGGCGGTTGGTCGTGGTTTTATTGTCTTGCCACCCGACCGAGACGCCCTCGCCGAAGTCGGCCGCCAGCTTGTTCCACAGTCCCTCTTCGGACATGCCGCTGCTGCCGGCGTCGAGCAGGAAGCCCATCAGCCGCTGCGTGGTGTCGATCATGCGGGCGTCGTCGAAGGCGACCGAGGCCCATTCCTTGTCCAGATTGGGGCGCGTGGCGTCGGTGACCGGGCGCTCGACCCGGAAGATGATGCCGCGCCCGTGGCTGTTTTCGTAATCGACCGGCGTGACCGTGGCGCCGGCGCCCACCCGCACCTTGGTCTGCACGCCCGCGTCCTTGGAACCGACCTTGATATCGTGCCCGAGTTTGACGCCCACGCCGCCCTGGGCCCGATGGTTATCGGTGGTGCCGAGGAAAATCTCGTAGCCCTGGCCGGTGCGCGCCAGCTCCATCGTGGTGTGGCGGCCGTAGTCGTAGCGCAGGTCGGCGCGCACGCCCACCATCAGGGCGCCCTCCAGCGCCTTGGACACGATGGCCGAGGCGCCCGCCGTGCTGATGCCCTTGATGGCGCCGTCGCTCAGCTTGAGACGCGAATTGGACTGCATCTTGCCGATCAGCGTGTTCATGAGCGCGGCCATCTCGTCGCGCGTCATGGCCGCCGGTTTCAGGTCGGCGGCTTGCTCCATCGCGCGCGCGCCGGCCAAGGTGTTCTCGATGGCGGGCGCGGGCAGCTTGACGTGCTTGGCCAGATGGGTCAGCAGGTCGAGCGTGACCGGCTTGTCGGCCAGTTCGCGCAAGGCCGAGCCCTCGGGCGCGCCGGCCAGCGCGGCGCAGGAGAATTTGTCGGGCGTCTTGGGCTTGGGCGTCATGCCGGCCCACTGGTCGAGCAGGCCGGCCACGGCGGCGCGCTCGTCGGCAGCCAGGCCGGGCGAGGCCGCCGGCATGTCCGCCACGGCGTCGCCCAAGGTGTCGCAAGCGTCCTGGAAGGCGCCGCAGTAGTTTTCCAGTTCCTTGGGCAGGTTGGCCAGGTGCGTGCCCTGCACGCCCTTGGCCAGCGGCGTCAGGGCCGAATTGCTGATGCCCGCCATATTCTTCAGCGCCTTGGTCTTGCCGGTCGTTTCCGCGCGCGGCACGGCGGTTTTCACGAATTTGCGCAGACGCCCCGTCAGCATCGCGTGGGTGCTGCCCTTGCCGTCTTCGCGGAAGCCTTGGCGCCATGCGAACAGGTCGCCTTTGGCCTTTTCGGCGCGGGCCTGGTTGCGCGGCGCGGTGCCGGACAGGATGTCGGCGCTGGCCCGGATGGTGCGGCTGGCCAGGGTATCGCCGAAGGTGTTGGTCGACGCCAGTTGCATGATGGCGTTGGGATGCTCGTCGGGGCGCACAGTCGCACGCTGGGGCGTGTTGCGCAAGGTGTCTGACGCCTGCAGGAACGAGCGCATCGCCTCGCGCGTCGGTCCGGGCGGCGGCGGATGCGCCATTTTGTCCATCAACACCTCGAAACCGTGGCTGGTGCGCGACAGTACTTCGGCACTCTGCCAGGCCCGCGCGGCCTCGGGCGGGCGCGTTCTGGCCGGCGTGGTCAGCTGGCTCACGTCCATCGTCTCGGTCATGTACGCCAGGGCTTTGAGCGCATCGCCGCCGGTGAGCAGCGTTGGCGCCGCACCGTCGCGCACCAGCGGCGGGGTCAGGGCGTGCGCCAGCAGCACTTCGCTGCCGAGCTTGTCGGGCGCCTCGGCATGGGTCGCCGGCAACAGTTTGTTGATCAGGGTGGCGGTCGCGTCGCTCTCGCCCAGCTGCGCGGTGGCCAGGCGGCTAAACGACTCCTTGCTGGTCATGGCATGGGCGAAACCGGGCGCGGCGCTGTCCTTGAGGACCGCGGCGCTGGCCTGCAAGGCGCGGCCGGCGGGCGAGTTGCCCATGCGCGCGGCGTTCTGCAGAATTGCGTGCGGCATGACGTGCTGGTTATGCGCCAGCCTGGGCTGCTGGCGCAGCTGATCGGCGGCTTGCAGGAAGGTGTGCAGGCTGTCGCGCTTGTACGCTTCGGGCGCCTTGTGCATCAAGTCCATCAGGACCCCGAAGCCGGCGTCGCTGCGCGAGAGTACTTCGGCGGCGCGCCAGGCCAGTTGCGCGTCGGGCCGGTCGGTGGGGGCGGGGCCGGTCAGGGCGTTCCAGTTCATCTCTGTGGTCAGGTACGCGGCTGCGGCCAGGGCTTCGGCGCCGTTGGGTGGGCGCCGCTCGCTGGTCGCGGCGTCATGCACGGTCGGCTCGGTGAGCGCCTGCGCAACCAGCACCGACTCCAGCGGAACCGGTACTGGCACCGGCGCGGCGTCCCCGACTGCGGGGAGGTCGGCATGGTCCTGGAGCAGGGCGTCGGCCAATTCGTGGGTGGCTTCGCTGGCGCCCAGGTGCTGGTCCATGCTCTGGCGAAAGGCGGCGTTGCCGCTGCGCGCGCTCAGCATGCGGTCCTGCACCATGGGCGCGCTGCGGTCGAGCGACTTGAGCATGGCCGCGCGCGCCGCGCTGGAAGCGTTTACCATGCCCTGGGCGCGGCCAGGGGGTGTCTTGAGCAGGCGGTCGCGCGCGGCGTCCGAGCGCGCGACCGAGCCGAAGTGCCTGCCGACCACGCCATGCTCCTTTTGCTTCGGGGGCGCGGCCGCGGCTGGCTTCAGCCTGGCGGCAGCGACGGCCGACGCGATGTTGCCGGTGCGTGTTTCGCCCTTCGGCCCGATATCGATATCGACCTGTGGCGTGCGCTCGAGCATGCGGCGCATGCCCGCCGAGCGGTCTTCTTTTTTGATCGCGGGCGGCTCGGACGGCTGCTGCGCTTCCTGTGCGGGGACGGGCGCGGGTGCGGCGGCTGGGCTTTGCGCAGGGCGCGGGGCAAGGACCTCCATCTCGGTGCCTGCGGTGCCTGCCGGGGCGGCTGGGGCGGCGGCCGGCGCCGCGCGCAAGTGCAGGAATCGCATGACACCGTCGCGACGGCGCGCGTTGCGCGCCGCCGGCGCCTGCGCATCGTTCGGGTTGACGGCGGCGCCGGCAGTGCTGTTGGGCGGGGGCGGGGGCGGCGGTGCGGCCGACGCCGCCGGCGCTGGCGCTGGCGCTGGCGTGTGCGGGCGCATGGCGGCGGCGACGTAAGGGGAAATTAAGTTCGTGCCAAACATGATCAGCTCCGCGAATGAGGGTCGTTGGAAGCTGTGTGGTGGCGCAGGCGTCCGGAGTTCCCTCTTATCAATAACCGCGTACACGGCTTGTACAATCGGGGATGCCGCCCGCAGCGGGCAGCGCGACAACCCGAGACCGCCAGGAGGCTGAATGATGACGATCCACCACGGTTTTTTTGCTCTAAGACAGACGATAGACCAGTTTCCACCGGCCGGAAGAATTTTCACGCGGCCGAAAATTGAACGCGGCACGATCATGGACGCGGAATTTGTCGTCGTTCCCAGCCGCGAGGTGGAAGGCTACTCGGAAGAAAGCGGCGGTGGCATCCCGTATCAGATCGCCGGAAAGGATTATCAGTCCTGGCTGGAGGCGCCCGTGGTGCAAGACATCATCGTCTACTGGCTCGAACGCCATCCCGGCGCGTCCCTGGAAGAGCTGGTCGACGCGGTGTTCCACTACGATGAATACGATGCCTTCAAGGACGCTTAGACTGGCGGCGGTTCGGCGCAGTCGCGCAGCCAGTCGTCCAGCAGGGCGCCGGCTGGATTGAGTAGCACGGCGCGCTCGGTGTTGGTGTAATCGGGCGGGCTCACTTCCGCGCTGATGAGGATGGCCGAACGCCGTTCGCCGCTGCCGAACAATCCCTGTGCATCAAGATTGGCGAGCGCCTTGGCCATGCACGCCAGTCGAACATCCAGCTCACGCGCACTTTCCTCATCCGTGCGGAGTCGCATCATGGCGTCTCGTTTCAAAAACAGGTCCTTGACCGGCCCGAAAAACTCGTCTCCGTACGCGAGATAGGGGGAATCGCCCCACGACCATTGCAGCCACTGGCGCGCCTGCGCGTCGGACTGGCCGGCCGCGCGCTCCAAGGCCTCCCACGACCATGCCGCCAGGCAGGGTGCAAGTCCTTCGCCGGTGGTGATCAGCACGCAGTAGTAAAAGGATTCGGGAACGGTGTTGAAAAGCTGCTCAAGCGCGCTGCGGGTGGCAATTTCGATCGCACTCGACATCTCTGCGGCGGAAGGCATACTCACATCAATTTCCTTTTTTGTCGGCTAAGCGCGGAAGATGGTCAGCAGCAGCCATGCCGGCAGGCCGACGAACAGCGCAACGTGCCCGCCGCGTTCGAGCCGCTGGCGGATGTCGACGGCGCGCGCGGGCCGCAGCCACGCCGCCAGCAGGGTAGCGCTCTCAATGGCCGAACGCAACAGTGCGCCGCTCAGCACCACGCCGATGGTCCAGGCCGCCCACCATAGCGCAAAGGCGGTCAGGTAAGCCCGCAGCCCGAAACTGTAGTATTCGCCGAACGGGCCGCCGTACGAAATATGCTGGTGCAGGTGGAAGGCCGGAATCGCCAGCGCGAGCGGCAGCAGCACGAAGCTGGCGGCCGGATGATCGAGCCGCGAGCGCCGGATCGCCAGGGCGGCTTGCGCATACGCCTGCATCGCCGCGCGCGCCGGGGTGCGTTCCTGGACGGCGGGACCGGCGGCGGCCGCCAGGTGCGCGGCCAGCATGCCGGGGTCGGACAGCGCCAGCGCGTAACGCTGCCCGCCAGCGAGCCGCAGCGAGATCCCGGGGCAGGGCAGCGGCAGGCGCCAGCATTGCACGGTGGTGATGTCGCCCAGCGCAATATCGAGCCGGCGCGCGTCGCTTTGCAGGACCAGATGGCCATCGACGATCGACGCCCTGGCGGAGAAGATGAACAGCACGCACCACGCAGCCGCTTCCGGGGCGAGGAAGACGGCGGCGAACATGCGCATTTGCGCCAAGGTGTTGGTGCGCAAGGCGTCGTCGAGCAGCAGCGCCACGCACATCCACAGCAGGCCGGCGCGGGCGCACGCGCGCAGCAGGCCTGCCACGAGACGGGCGGGGGGCGTCAGTACGGCCACATCGGCCGGGGCCAGCACGCCGCAGAGCGCTGCCGGCGCATGCGTGGCATGCGGACGCCACGACGGCATGGCCGAGCACGCCGCCAGCAGCACCAGAAAGGCAGCGGCGGCCAGTCCGACCCAGTCGCCCCAGAGCACCATCAGCGTCGGTGCGGGAGTGTGCACCGGCACGGCGGCGATGACCAGGGTGCGCTCGCCCATGCGGGTGCCGGCAAGCACGCTGCCATGGGCGTCGATCACCGCGCTGAACCCGTTGGTGGTGGCGCGAAACTGCGGCAGGCGGGTTTCGATACTGCGAAATGCGGCCGCCGTCTGGTGCATCCGTGCGCCCAACGGGCTGGCGCTGAACCAGGAATCGTTCGACATGGTGAGAATGGCTTGCGCCCCCAGGCGCGCCCCGTCGATCGCCATGGCGGGGACCACATCGTCGAGGCAGATCAGGGGCAGCACCGGGATCTCGCGTCCATCGGCCAGGCGCAGGGGAAACACGCGTGCGCCGTTCCCGGCCCGCCAGTCGCCAGTCCATGGGAGGGCACGGCGCAGGCGCGGCCCGTCCAGCCAGGCCGGCACGGTTTCGGTGAGCGGAAACAGGTGCGTCTTGCGATAAAAACCCATCAGGCCGGTGCCCGGCTGCACGAACGCGGCCGCGTTGTATTCGCCGGCGCTGTCGCGATCGTAGGTGCCGAACACGAAGGGCACGCCGGCGGCGTTGACGATGGCCAGGATCTCGCGGTCGAAATCGGCGCCGGCTTCGCTTTTCGGATTGCCGAAGGTGGTGGGGTAGGCGGTCTCCGGCCACAGCACCGCGTCGGCGCGCTGGCGCACGACGGCGTCGTAGCTCATGGCGAAGTGCGTATCGAGGATTTCGCGCACCACCGCGTGGGTTCCGCGTTCCTGGCGCTGGCGGTCGTAGGCGACGATGTTCGACTGGATCAAGCCCACCCGCAGCGGCTTGGCCGCAGGCCCGGGGCTGGCCGACAGCACCATCAGGCCGTAGCCGGCCAGCAGCAAGGGGGCCAGTGCGGCGGCGGCGAGCGGGCGGACGGCGGCGCGCCAGCCATCGGCCCGCCGTGCCAGCGCCGCCGCCACGCCTTCGTTGGCGAGCAGCAGCAGGAAGGTCAAGCCGGCCGTGCCGCCCAGGTCGGCGCCCTGGCGCAGCAGGCGGGAGGGATAGAGTCCGTGGCCGAGCGTGTCGCCCAGCAGCCCGGGCGCCAGCCGTTGGCTCGCCACCCAGGCCGCCGCGCCAGCCAGCGCGCCGAGCAGCGCGCCATGGTGGCGCAGGGTGATGTGGCGCACCAGCGCGAACACCAAAAACTGCGGCTGGAACAGCGGGGCGGCGATCAGCAGCAGCGCCACGCCGGTGGCCGCGCCCACCTGCGCGTACAGCCCGAGCGCGCTGCCGAACCAGGCGAAGGCCGCCGCCGTGTAGGCCACCGACATGAGCCAGCCGCGCACCAACGCTGCGCCCAGGGTGGGGCTGGCGTCGAGCGTGCGCAGCCACGGCACCAGCAGCACGAAGCCGAGCAGCCAGGCGGCGCCGCCGCGCGCGTACAGCGCCACCATGAGGCCACTGGCGAGGATGCCCCCGGCACTGCGCACTGTCGCGTTGGTCGATATGTTCATGATGGTCAGCGCCCCGTACTTGCGGGGGGAACCACAATGCGCCGGATCGGCAGGCCGGGCGGCGCCAGTTCCGGCGGCACGACCAAATCCTTGGGCATCCCGACCGGCTTGTTGCTGGCGTCGCGTAGTTGAAAATCAGGTGCGAACATCAGGACCGCTTCGATGCGCTGGCCGTCATCGGTGGCCTGGTGGTGGCGCACATAGCCCTTGGGCAGCACGAAGTCTTCCGGTACCGCCAGCCCTACCAGCGGCGGGCTGGTTCCCGGCGGCGAAAAGGCGCCCAGGCCGGAATGGATGCCGCGCTCGTGAAGGCGCTCAATCACTTGCGCCATGCTGGGATTGTCGCCGCGCGCGACGTAATTGCGCAGGTCGGGCGTGGGGTCGGCATCGACCTCGGGGTCGGGCTTTGCCTGCGCGCGCGCGAGCTGGCCGGGCTGGCCCGGTTGGCCAGGCAGGGCGGCCGGCGGCGGCATCGCCGGCGCGGGTGCGGGGGCGGCCGCGACGTCGGCCTGACCGGCCGGCGGGCCGGATGGCATCCACAGCATCGCCAGCGCCACGCCGGCGGCAATGGCGAGCAGCAGCGCGATGGCGATGCGGCCGTGCGATGGTCGCCAGGCGCGGCCAGCAGCGCTTGTGTCGCTGCTGGCTGGCGCTGGCCTGGAACGCGGTGGCGTATCCAAGTCGGCGCCCGGGGTTACGGCGTGGCCGGATTGTAGGTCGACACCGCCCAGCCCATGCGCTCATGCCCGTACTGGTTCCAGATCGGGCTCTTGCCGCCGTTGATGGTGCTGTAGCGCGGCGCGCCGCTGCCGGTGGCGCTGCCGAACAGGCCGGAGCTGACGGTGCTGCCGCTGTAGGTCGGGTGGGTGTCGTCCGACTGGATGTAGTCGTAGCTGCTGCCCGACGAGACGAAGTGCGTGTTGGCGTCGCGGATGGTCGAGCGCAGTCCCGTGGTCAGGCGCGTCACGTAGCTCGTTTCGCTCTCGCCGCTCACATAGCGCAAGCCCTCGGCGTCGATGCGGCCGTCGCCGTTGCTGTCGTAGTCGGCGCCCATGTACTGGGCAAAATTATCCGCGCACTGGAAGCCCTTCTGGCGCGCCACGTCGCACATCATGAAGTTCATGCGGGCCAGCGCCGGCAGGAACTTGTCCTGCATCTTGACGGTGGCGCCTGTGCCCGCATCCTTGCAGGTGCTTTGCACATTGTCGACCGCATAGCCCGGGTAGTGCAGGTTGGAGATGATCTTCAGCTTGACCCCCGCATAGGCGTTGGCGTTAATGTAGTCCATCGCGGCCGTCACGTATTTCTTGCAGCTGGTCTCGGCGGCGGCCAGCACGTTGTAGTTGCAGGTGCCGGTCTGGCTCTTGAAGCTGGCGCGCGCCTGCAAGCCATCGTTGCCGCACATCTCGAAGGTGACCACGCGCGTGCTGCTCGCTTGCATGTACGAGCGCTCGGCCACGATCTTGTTGTTGTACACATCCTCGGCAATCGCCCCGGACTTGGTGCGGCGCACGCTTTCGATGTCGGCGCCCCACTGGGCCGAGAGATATTCGGCGTTGACCGTGGGCGCCGCGTATTTTGCCGCGCTGGTGACGGAGCCGTTAAAGCCGGCGTAGATCGAATCGCCATACGCCACCGAGCGGTACTTGGTGCTGGTGCCGGCCCGGTCGATGGTCCACGAGGCGTTCTGGGTGATGGTGCTGGCGGCGATGTCGGCAGCCGGGACGAGAAGGACGAGGAAGGGTAACAGGGTGTGCAAAGAACGACGAAAGCGGTTGCTCATGAAGCGTCTCCTTTTTAGTTGGCCCGTCTGCCAGGCTGCTCATGCAAAAGATCCTGAACGCGGGTGTCCCAATGTATTGCAAATACGAACAGGCGTGCTAATTAACCAATCGTCTTGTACAGGAAACATCAATATTCGGTGGATTTGTTGTAAATATGCAGTGGGGGCAGGAGGCCTGCATCCTCCCGCCATCCATGCGGCTGGCGCGGGAAAAATGTGACAACAATGCTTTTCCAGATGTAAAATGCGCGCCAATACGTGAATGGTGCCCTCCCGCTTGTCGGCTGGAGGGTGAAACGGGAAGCCGGTGACGCGCGAGATTTTCATCTTGCGCCAGTCCGGCGCAGCCCCCGCTGCTGTAAGCCTGACGACTTTGATCGAACGCCACTGTGCATCGCATGGGAAGGCAAGACCAGGGAAGGATGACGGCGAGCCAGAAGACCGGCCAGTCACGATGCACGCGCAACGCCCGGGGTGTGGGGTTGCCTGTTATTTGTCGTCCTTTTTTGTTCTGCCAATGCAATCGCACGCCGCCGGCGTACGCGTCCCCGTTCGCATTTTTTCTTTGCGTGTGCGGCGCGTGCCATGGCGCTGGCGCTCGCATGCGCGAACGTAACCGCCGGCCGAACCGGCCATTTACTACGTCAGACGCTTCCATGATCCATTTCCGCCACGCCTGTTCCACACCCATTCGCCCCATCGCCGCCGCCATCGCACTGCTGTGCGTCCCAGCCGCCTGGGCCCAGACACCGGCGACGATGCCGGTCGTGACCATCCAGGCGGCGCACGAGGGCCTGGGCCTGCAGCGCGAGAATGGCACCGCCAGCCGGCTCGCACTGGCGGCGCAGGACTTGCCGGCCAGCGTGGAGTCGCTCGGCGCGGCCAGCATCGAGGCGCGCGGCGACGTGCAGATGAAGGATGCCGTCACCCGTACCACCGGCCTGACCGACATCAGTTCGCCCGGCAATGGCATCGCCTATTCGGCACGCGGTTTCAGCGGCAACAGCGCCATCGCCATCCTGGAAAACGGCCAACGCCCGCAGGTGGGATCGGGCACGGCGACGTATCCGTCCGATCCGTGGGGCTATGAATACGTCGAAGTACTGCGCGGCCCGGGTTCGGTGATCCACGGCAGCGGCACCACGGGCGCGACCATCAACGCCGTGCGCAAGGCGCCCACCCGCGCTGCTGCGTTCGAGGCGATGGCCGGCATTGGCGCGGGGCGCGCCTTGCGCGCCGGGGTGGGCGCCAGCGGGGCGCTGGGGCAGGGTGGGGCGTTCCGGGTCGACGCGTACGCCGACCGTAGCGACGGCCTGATCGAGCGCGGCGACGCCCGCCATGGCAAGCTGCTGGCCAGCGCGGCGTATGCGCTGGCGCCCGGCCTCGATCTGGATGTCCAGCTGGACCACCTGGAACAGAAGCCGCAGCGCTACTTCGGCACGCCGCTGGTCGGCGGCGGCCTGGCGCGCGCGCTGCGCCGGCAGAACTACAACGTTGCCGACGCCGACATCGGCTTCGACGACGACAAGGCGCTGGCCCGCCTGACGTGGCGCGTGGCGCCGGCGCTCACCATCAGCAACGAGCTGGCTTACCTGAAGGCGCGCCGCCACTGGCGCAATGCGGAGAGCTATGCGTATGAGCCGACAAGCAAGCTGGTCGAGCGCAGCGACTATATCGCCATCGCGCACGACCAGGAGCAGGCCGGCAACCGCCTGGAGGCGCGCTGGGACGGCGGCGCCAACCGGCTGGTGGCCGGCTGGGAGGCGGCCACCATCAATTTCACCCATACCAATAACGCGCCTTATGGCGGTGCTTCGAGCGTGGCGCCGACGGGATTTGATCCGGGCGTGTTCGACAGCCCCGATCCGCTGCGCCCGAACTTCAGCACCGATACCGCCACGCATGCGCTGTACGCGGAAGACGCGTATCGATTCAGCGAGCGCCTGCTGCTGCTGGCGGGCCTGCGCCACGACCGCTACAAGGTCGAGCGCACCAGCCTGCAAGGGGCGGCTGGATTTGATGCGCGCTTGCAGTCGACTGCGGCGCGCCTGGGCTTGAGCTGGAAGGTGCTGCCCGCGACCTCGCTGTACGCGCAGGCCAGCAGCGGCAGCGATCCGGTAACCAGCCTGTTGTCGCTGAACCTGGCCAACAGCCGCTACAAGCTGACCCGCTCGCGCCAGGTCGAAACGGGCGTGAAGCAATCGCTGGCCGGCGGCCGCGCCGAGTGGACCGCCGCGCTGTACCGCATTCGCAAGGATGACATCATCACGCGCGACCCGGCCAACCCGGCGCTGTCGATCCAGGGCGGGGCGCAGTCGTCGCGCGGGGTGGAGCTGAGCGCGAGCGTGGCTTTAGCGCCGGCATGGCGGGTCGAAGCGAACGCGGTCTACCTCGATGCCAAATTCGACCAGTTGTTCGAAGCCGGCAACGTGTCGCGCGCGGGTAACCGTCCGTCCGACGCGCCCAAGTCCTCGGCCAACCTCTGGCTCAGCTACCGCAGCGGCGACTGGCGCGCGGGAGGCGGCGCGCGCCATGTCGGCCAGCGCTTCATCGACAACGCCAACACGCAGTCGCTGCCGGCCTACACGGTGCTCGACGCCAGCGCCGGCTGGCAGGCCAGCCGCCACGTGCTGGTGCAGTTGAACCTGCGCAACCTGGCTGACAGACTGTACGCCAGCACCTCGTACGGCGGCAGCCAGTACCTGCTTGGCGCACGCCGCCATGCGGAACTGACGGTGCAGTGGCGTTACTGATGGCGGCCTGATACGGCTCATGCAAGCGGCCGCTGCCGGGCATCGGCAGCGGTGCGGCTGCCGCCGCTAATGCAGAGTTCGCTTAGCGGCAACGTCGACGGCGAAATGTGTCATTGGCGGCACATTTGTGTAAATATGCATGCGCACGTAACGAACATACTGGTCGTTCAATGCGAATTTGCGTATTGTCAAATCCTGCACTACAAAAACATGCTGCGCGCAGAAACGCCAGCATCCTACAGTCGGGCCCGAGCAATTCCGGCCCGCAGCACAGCCACCATCGCAGCACTGATTGACCATGCTGGTCCGTCGATATCACGTCACGCGCTGAGCGTACGCGCTTGTCACGGATGAGCCAGTCCGGGTACGCCTGTTGCGTACCTTTACGTACCATGGGACCAGATCATGCCACTCGTTCGACATCGGAAATGCCTTGTTGCCGTTGCACTGTTTTACTTGCAAACCGTTCACGCCCAAACGACGCCGGATGCGGGCTCCCTGCTGCAGCAAATTGAAAAAGGGCGTCCACCGCCGCCGCCCAGGACCAGCGCGCCTGCGGTCGGCGTGCCGCCGCCGATGCGGGCCTTGAGCGGCTCGGCCGTCACAGTGACGGCGTTTCGCTTCGTCGGCAATACGCTGCTCAGTAATGATCAGCTCGGCGCGGCGCTCGCCGGCCTGCGCGGACGGCCACTCGACTTCACCCAGCTGCAACAGGCGCCGGCCGCGGTCGCCGCCCTGTACCGCCAGTCCGGATGGATTGTGCGCGCCTATCTGCCGCACCAGGAAATTGTCGACGGCGTGGTCACGATCCAGATTGTCGAAGCGATCTTCGGCGAAGTCCGCCTCGACGGCGGCGCGGCTGCGGCCCGCATCGCGCCGCAGCGCCTGGTCGCCATGGTCGACGCGGCGCAAAGCAAGGGCGCGCTGCTTAATGCCGACGCGCTCGACCGGGCCCTGCTGCTGCTGGGCGACCTGCCAGGCGTCACCGTGACCGGCAGCCTGAGCGCCGGCCGCAACGAGCGCGAAACCGATCTGCTGTTGAAAGTGGAAGACGCGCCGCTGCTGAGCGGCGTCGTGAGCGTCGATAACGCCGGCTCGCGCTCCACCGGACGGGCGCGCGCGAGCGGCGACATCTACCTTAACAGCCCCTTTCGCCTGGGCGACCAGATCGGACTAAGCCTGCAGCATTCGGAAGGAATCGATTATGCGCGGCTCGATGCCAGCATGCCCGTCGGCAGCAGCGGTGCGCGCGCCGGCGCCCATGTGTCGGCCTTGCGATACAAGCTCGTCAGTGATGACACGGCGGCGCTCGACGCGCGCGGCAAATCCTCGACAAGCGGGCTCGATGGCAGCTACCCGCTGATCCGCTCGCGCCTGAAAAACCTGTCGCTCGCGGTCAATTACGATCACCGCCGTTTCGACAACGACGCCCTTGGCGCCACCGTGAGCGATTACCGCATCGATACCTTGAGCGCTTCGCTGTACGGCAATGTGCTCGATCAGCTGGGCGGCGGCGGCAACAACACCGGCAGCCTGAGCCTGGTGCGCGGGGAGGTCGACCTGGATGACTCGCCCACGCGCGCGGCCGACGCCGCCACGGTGAAATCGGCCGGGCGCTTCACCAAGCTGCGCTATGCGGCCGCGCGCACCCAGGTATTGAGCGACGCCCTGCTGCTGTACATGACTGTGGCGGGGCAGGCGGCGCGCAAGAATCTCGATTCGGCCGAAAAATTTTATCTGGGCGGCCCGAGCGGCGTGCGCGCCTATCCCATCAATGAAGGCGGCGGCGCGTCCGGCCAGCTGGCCAGCATCGAGCTGCGCGCCCAGTTGCCGCATAGCCTGTCGCTGGCCGGGTTCTACGACTGGGGGCATGTCAGGATCAACCACGACAACCGCTTCGCCGGGGCCGAAACGCGCAATGCCTATTCCTTGCGCGGCGCCGGTATTGCCTTGAGCTGGCTGGCGCCCAAAGGCGTCAGCCTCAAGTCCACCTGGGCGCGCCGGATCGGCGCCAATCCCAATCCGAGCGCCAGCGGTAGCGACCAGGATGGTTCGCTGACCCGCAACCGCTTCTGGCTGCAAGCCAGTCTGCCATTTTGAATGAAGGGAGTCATCATGTTCGCACATGCTTCGATGAACCGCTTTTATCGCCTGATCTGGAGCGACCAGTACGGCTGCTGGGTTGCCGTTGCCGAGCACGCCAAAGGGCGGAGCAAGGGCGGGCGCCGGCCGCTCGCCGCCGTGCTCGCCGCGCTGGGGCTGGTGGCGGGGTTCGCCGATGCGGCGCTGGCGCAGACGGCGCCGGCCGCGGGCGTCTTGCCGGGCGGGGCCAATGTGGTGGCTGGGAACGCGCAAGTGAGCCAGGCCGGCGCCGCCATGTCGATCCAGCAGAGTACCGAACGCGGCGCCATCGAGTGGCAGAGCTTCAATATCGGGCAGGGCGCCAGCGTCAATTTCGTGCAGCCGTCGAGCCGCTCGGTGACGCTCAACCGCGTCCTGGGCGCCAGCCCGAGCCAGATTTTCGGCAAACTGACGGCCAACGGACAGGTGTTCCTGTCGAATTCGGCGGGCGTCTATTTCGGCCGCTCGGCCACGGTCGACGTGGGCGGGCTGGTGGCGACCACGCATGCGATGTCGACCGCCGACTTCATGGCTGGAAGCAATACGTTCACCCGCGCCGGGGCGGCCGGGAGCGTCGTCAACGAGGGTCGGTTGCAGGCGTCGCTGGGCGGCTATATCGCGCTGCTGGCCCCCGAGGTGCGCAACAGCGGCATCGTGCTCGCGCAGCAGGGTGCGGTGGCGTTCGCCGCCGGCGAAGCGCTCACCTTGCAGTTCAACGACAGCAATACCCTGGCCTCGGTAAGCGTCACGCCGTCGGTGATCGCGGCCCTGGTCGAGAATCGCCAGGCGGTGATCGCACCCGGCGGCCTGATCGTATTGTCGGCCCAGGCCAGCAACAGCTTGCAGGGCGGGGTGGTGAACAACAGCGGCGTGCTCGAGGCGAGCGGCCTGGTCAACGACGGCGGGCGCATTCTGCTCAGCGGGTCCGGCCAGGTCAATCATGCCGGCACGATCCGCGCCGACGCCGCCCCCGGATCGCATGGCAGCGGCGGTTCGGTGGTTCTGATGGGCGACCTGGGCAACCACGCCAGCAAGACCACGGTCGATGGCGCGATCAGCGTGCGTGGCGGCGAAAACGGCGGCAACGGCGGCTTTGTGGAAACCTCGGGCAGCCGCCTGGCGGTTGGTGCGGCCGCCCGGGTCGATGCGCGCGCCATGGCCGGCAAGACCGGGACCTGGCTGCTCGACCCGGATGGTTTCACGATTGCGCCCAGCGGCGGCGATATCAGCGGCGCGACCCTGAGCAGCAACCTGGCGCTGGCCGACGTTGCGCTGGCCAGCACCGGCGGCAGCGGCAGCGATGGCAGCATCAACGTCAATGACGCGGTCAGCTGGAGCGCCAACAAGCTGACCCTGACCGCCACCAACGCCATCAACATCAAGGCGGTCATGAGCGCCACCGGCAGCGCCAGCCTGGACCTGGCGCCGGCCAGCCTGAAAGTCAACACCGCGTTCGGCGCCAACAATACCTTTGCCGGCAAAGTCAATTTCAGCGGCAGCGGTGCCCTGACCATCAATGGCAATCTGTACACCGTCATCAACAGCCTGGGGGCGGATCGCGGCGACATGACGCCCGGCACCCTGCAGGGTGCGCAACTGAGCCAGAATGCGTATTACGCGCTCGGCAGCGATATCGATGCGTCCGCCACGGCGGGATGGAACGATGGCAATGGCGGCACCGGCTTCACGCCCTTCGGCGTGTCATGGGGCGCGTTCGAGGGCCTGGGCCATACCATCAGCGGGATGTTCATCAACCAGAGCGGGCCGGCGATGATCACCAGCTTGTATGGCAACAACACGGTCCAGTTGCGCAATCTGGGCATGCTGGGCGGGTCGGTCAATCGCGGCACCAATGCGGCCGGCATGGTCGGCATCAATTACGGCACCATCAGCAATGCCTTTTCGACCATGGCGGTGACGGGGTTCAACGAGATGGGCGGGCTGGTCGGCGACAACCGGGCCGGCATCATCACCAACAGCTATGCCACCGGCGCCGTGTCCGGCACCAGCCAGGTGGGCGGGCTGGTCGGAAAAAATACCGGCATCATCGAAAACAGTTATGCCACCGGCAGCGTCACCGGGACCACGGCCTTTATCGGCGGACTGGCGGGATTGAACTATTTCGGCACCATACGGCGCAGCTACGCCAGCGGCGCCGTGACGGGCAGCCAGTCGGTGGGCGGGCTGGTTGGCATCAATCAGGCCGCCGGCGGCACGCGCAGCAATATCATCGATACGTACGCGCTCGGCGCGGTGTCGGGCAACACCAATGTGGGCGGCCTGGTGGGCGAGAACGGCTCGGTGATCACCAACAGTTACGCGGTCGGCGCAGTGACCATTGGCAACGGCAACACCAGCGTCGGCGGCCTGGTCGGCTACGAAACGATGGACGGGGGCGTCACGACGTCGGAGATCAACAACAGCTTTTGGGACATCAACACGTCCGGCCAGGCGGCTAGCGCCGGCGGGGTGGGCAAGACCAGCGCGCAAATGAAGGCGCGCGCCACCTTCACCGACGCCGGATGGGATTTCCTGGCGCCGGTCTGGCAAATCAAGCCGGGCGCCAACAATGGCTATCCCTGCCTGGCGGTGTTCGCGTCGTGCCCGAGTTCGCAGCCGCTGTCGGTGCGGGTGAACGCCAGCCAGGCCGGCAATGTGTATGGCGACCCGGTCGGCACATTGACCTATTCGCTGTTTAACGGCGCCAACCTGCTCGACGCCAGCGCGCTCGCCGCCCTCGGGCTCAATGTCGGCGGCACGGCGCTGTTCGGCGGCGCCCCGACCTCCACGTCGAACGCCGGCCTGTACCAGATCGTGTACAGCTCCGGGCTGACCCTGGGCGGCGCCAACGCCGACAATTACGCCTTCGTGCCAGGCGCCGGGGTCGCCTACACGATCTCGAAACGGCCGCTGGCCCTGGCCGGCAGCCGTCCCTACGATGGCACCACGGTGTTCAATGCCGCCGCCATCGGCGCCACCAATCTGGTCGGCAGCGATTGCGCCGGCGGACTTGCCGCGTGCGGCTTGACCGGCAGCGGCAGCGTGCCGAGCAAGAACGTCAGCGCCGGAATACAGCCGCTGGCGCTCGGTACGCTGGCGCTGGCCGGCGCCATCGATACCAACTATGTCTTGAGCGGCGCCAATGCCAGCGCGACGATCACGCCGCGCGCGCTGGCGATCAGCGCGGAAGGCAACAGCCGCGTGTATGACGGCAGCCGTAACGCCACGGTGTCGCTGTTCGACGATCGGCTCAACGGCGATGTGCTGACCATCAACAATACCGCGCTGTTCGACACAAAAAACGTGGGCGTCGGCAAGACCATTACGGTGTCGGGCATTACCCTCGGCGGCGCTGACGCGGGCAATTATGCGCCGAACACCAGCGTGACCACCAGCGGCAATATCACCCCGCGCAACCTGGAAATTTTCGCCAGCGGCATCAACCGGCCGTATGACGGCGGGGTCGCCGCCACCGTCACGCTGCTCCCCGACGATGCTGTCGTGGCGAGCGATATCCTGACGTATTCCTATGGCGCTGCCAGTTTCGCCGACAAGAACGCGGGCACTGGCAAGCCTGTCCAGGTCACCGGCATCGCGCTCGGCGGCGCCGATGCCGGCAATTACCTGGTCAATACCAGCGCCAACACCTCGGCCACGATCACCAAGCGTACACTGGAATTGAGCGCTGTCGCCGCCAACCGCGAATACAACGGCACCACGATCGCGACCGCCACGCTCGCGCCGAGCGGGCTGCTCGGCACCGATGAAGTCACCCTGGCCTATACCGCCGCCAACTTCGCCGACAAGCATGCCGGCAACGGCAAGACGGTCACGCTCAGCGGCATCAGCGCCGGCGGCGCCGACCTTGCCAACTACGAGGTCGCCACCAGCGCCAGCACCACGGCCAACATCACCAAGCGGCCGGTGCTCGTGAGCGCGCTCGGCACCAGTCGCCAGTACAACGGCAGCACCGCCGCCACTGCGACCATCAGCGTCGGCGACGGCTTGATCGATGGCGATGCGGTGAGCGTCAGTCCGGGCACAGGCAGTTTTAACGACAAGAACGTCGGCGTCGACAAGCCGATCAGCGTGAGCGGATATGCATTCGGCGGCCCTGATGGCGGCAACTACAGCTTCAATCCGGTGGCCACCGCATTTGCAAGCATTACGCCGCGCCCGCTGACCGTGAGCGCCAGCGGCGCCAGCCGCGTGTACGACGGCACCACGACCAGCGGCGCGACGCTGGCGGACGACCGCATCGCTGGCGACCAATTGGTGGTCGCCGGGGGCGTGAGCGACTTTGCCGACAAGAACGTCGGCACCGGCAAGGCGATCGTCATCAGCGGGATCACGATGAGCGGTGCCGACAGCGCCAATTACAGCTTGCCAAGTTCGACAGCGACGGCGACCGGAGCGATCACGCCCCGCTTGCTCAATATCAGCGCTAGCGCGGCCGACCGCGAGTACGACGGCACCACGCGCGATGCCGTCACGTTCGCCGACGACCGTGTGGCGGGCGACAATCTGACCCTGACAGGTAACGGCAATTTTATTGACAAGAACGCCGGTACGGCGAAACGCGTCAATATTACCGATATCGTGCTCACCGGGCCCGACAGTAGCAATTACGCGTTCTCGACGACGGCGGCCGCCGCGGCGAGCATTGCGCCGCGCCGTTTGCTGATCAGTGTGAAGGGGAACGACAAAGTCTACGACGGCACCACGGCCGGCACGGCGACCTTTGCCGACAACCGCATCGCCGGCGACGTGCTCGCTTTTGCCGGCACGACCAGGTTCGCGGACAAACGGGTGGGCGTGGCCAAGGAGTTGCGCGTTTCCGGGATTGCCGTCAGCGGCCCCGACGCCGCTAACTATGTGCCGGCGGACACCACTGCAAGCACCACCGCAAGTATCAGCGCACGGCCCTTGACGGTCGGCGCTGCGGGGATCGATCGGGTGTTTGATGGCAGTACCATTGCCTCAGTGCGCTTGAGCGACGACCGGGTCGCCGGCGACGTCCTCCAGCTTGCCAGCCTCGGCGCCAATTTCGTCGACGCCGCCCCCGGCGTTGCGAAACGGATCAACGTGAACGGTATCGGCGTCGCCGGGCTCGATGCGCCGAACTATGCGCTGCTCACGACCTCGGCCATCACGACCGCCACGATTGTTCCCGCTGCGGGCGATCCGGTTCCCACGGTTCCTGAAGTACCGACCGTGCCAACAGTGCCCACCGTGCCAACAGTACCCACAGTACCCAGCGTGCCAACAGTGCCGCCGGAACCGCCGCCGGTGGTGCCGCTTCCGGCGGCAGTTGCCGAACTTGTGTTGCCTCAGTTGCCGGTAAATCAGCCAGTCGCCCCGGTGGCGACCAGGGTACCGTCGCCGTTGAAACTGGAGCTCCCGCCCGTGCCAGGCGCGGGTGTGCAGCGGGTCGCCGGTGCGCAAACGCGAGAAGCCATCACCGTGTCGCTGGTGCGTCCCTCATCAAGCCAGGCGGCTGGCTTGGTCGCGGTAGGCATTCCCAAGGAAATCATCGGCAGCGGCGAACGCTTCAGCATCGCCTTGCCGAAACAGTTGAGCGCAGCGATGGCCGTTGGCGGTGCGTCGGTGCAGGTTACCCGCACCGACGCGTCGCCTTTGCCGGGTTGGCTGGTCTACAACGCGCAGACCCAAAGCTTCGATGTCTCGGCCGCTCCGGCCGGCGCGCTGCCGTTCGAGGTTCTGATCGTCATTGACGGCCAGCGCTGGACCATGGTGCTGGCGCAGAGCGGCCAATAGCGCGAATCCTGCGCGTGCACTCAAGGTCGTGTCGCCATTCCAGGCGGGCCTTGACGTGCTCGTCCGCCGGGATTCTTCTGCAACGCCCAGTTGAGAATGAGCTAGACGACCGGTCTAATCTCGGTTATAGTGAACACATGAACACAAGAACTGCATCCGACTCTGCCGATGTGCGCGGCAACATCCTCGCCACCGGCCAGCGCATCATGGCCGCGAAGGGGTTCTCGGCGGTCGGCCTGAACGAGATCCTGCTCGCCGCGGGGGTGCCGAAAGGCTCCTTCTATCATTACTTCGGGTCGAAGGATGCGTTCGGGGAAGCCTTGCTTGAAGCTTATTTCGAGGACTACCTCGCGCAAATCGACGCCACGCTCAGCGCGCCCGGCATCGACATGGCACAGCGCCTGATGAATTACTGGAAAAGCTGGCAGGCCGCGCAATCGTCCTTCGAATGCCAGGGCAAGTGCCTGGCCGTCAAGCTGGGCGCGGAAGTGGCGGACTTGTCCGAGGCGATGCGCCTGTCGCTCAAGCGCGGCACCTCCGGCATCGTGTCCCGCCTGGCCGGTGCGATCGAGGCCGGCGTGGCGGAAGGATCGCTGTCGATCGACAGCGATGTCGATACAACCGCCAACAGCCTGTACCAGCTGTGGCTGGGCGCGAGCATCATGGTGAAGATCGGCCGCAATACCCAGCCGTTCGACTGGGCGCTGTCGACCACGCGCCAACTGTTGCACCTCTCCCCGGAGTAAGGGGAGCTTGATGGCGGTTCAACCGCCGATTTTTTCGCCCTTGAACTAGACGACCGGTCTACTCGGCGCCACATTTTGATCTACTTAGGAGAAATACCATGAAAGTTCTGATCGTACTGACCTCGCATAGCGAACTTGGCAACACTGGCCGCAAAACCGGCTTCTGGCTGGAAGAATTGGCCGCGCCGTATTACACATTCAAGGATGCTGGCGTCGAACTGGTGCTGGCCTCGCCCGAAGGCGGCCAGCCACCGCTCGATCCGAAGAGCAACGAACCGGCCAACCAGACCGAGATGACGCACCGTTTCGAGGCCGATGCCGAAGCGATCGCGCAATTGGCAGCGACCGTGCGTCTAGACAGTGTCCAGCAATCGGACTTTGACGCGGTGTTCTATCCGGGCGGCCACGGCCCGCTGTGGGACCTGGCCAAGGACAAGCATTCGATCGCCCTGATCGAAGCGTTCATCGCCGCCAACAAGCCGGTGGCGCTGGTCTGCCATGCGCCAGGCGTGCTGCGCGATGTCAAAACCCCGGCCGGCCGTCCGCTGGTCGAAGGCAAAAAGGTCACCGGCTTCACCAACACGGAAGAAGACGGCGTCGGCCTGACCGATGTGGTGCCGTTCCTGGTGGAAGACATGCTCAAGGCGAACGGCGGCGTGTATTCCAAAGGCGCTGACTGGGGCTCGTACGTGGTCACCGACGGCCTCTTGATCACTGGCCAGAACCCGGCGTCGTCGGCGGAAGGGGCCGCCGTGCTGGTCAAGCGACTGGCCTAAGTATCTGGCTGTCCACCGGCGCCGCGCCGGTGGACAGCGTCATTAACAAGGAACACCATGCAAAACAAGTCACTCTTTGGTCAATCAGTTCATCTCTGACCACGCCAATACGCGGAGCGACGAATACGGCGGCTCGCTGCAAAACCGGCTGCGCTTCCTGCGCGAGGTGGTGGCCGCTGTCGCCGCCGTGGTCGGGCCGGAGCGCATGGGCGTGCGCTTTTCGCCCTTGTTTACCAGTACCGACGACGAACGCGTGTATCTCGGCTTCGTGGAAGACGATCCTCAGCAGACCTACCTCGAAGCGGTCAAGGTACTGGAGCAGGCCGGCGTGGCCTACCTGTCGATCGCCGAGGCGGACTGGGAAAATGCGCCCGAGATGCCGGTGACGTTCCGGCGCGCGGTCAGGGCGGCATTTTCCGGTCGCATCATGTACGCGGGAGGCTACACCGCCGAACGCGCCGCCGCGCTGCTCGACGCCAAGGTTGCCGACCTGGTCGCTTTCGGCCGCACCTTCATCGCCAACCCCGATCTGCCGGCTCGCCTGGCGAACGGCTGGCCGCTCAACGCCGTCGACGCCGGCTCGCTCTATGGCGGAACGGAAAAAGGCTTCACCGACTACCCCACGTATTCACAGGCAGATTCTGCCGCAATCACAAGGAAAGCAGCATGAGCAAAGGTATTCAAGACAAGGTCGTCCTGATCACGGGCGGCGGCACCGGCATCGGCGCCGAAGTGGCGCGCCTGCTGGCAAGCCAGGGCGCCAAAGTGGCCATCGCCGCGCGCCGCAAGGACAAACTCGACGAGGTGGTTGCCGCCATCGAGGCCAGCGGCGGGATGGCCCGCGCTTACAGCATGGACGTCACCGACAAGAAGCAGGTCGAGGCGGTGGTTGCCGCCACGGTGGCCGATTTCGGCAAGGTCGACGTCCTCATTAACAACGCCGGATTGATGCCGATCCGTCCTATGTCGGAAGTGAACACCGACGAGTGGGACCAGATGATCGACGTCAACCTGAAAGGCACCCTGTACGGCATCGCCGCTGTGCTCCCGCGTTTTATCGCGCAGGAGAGCGGTCATATCATCAACCTGAGCTCGGTGGCGGGCACCAAGGTGTTCGCACCGGGCGGCACGGTGTATTCGGGCACCAAGTTTGCCGTCTCGGCGATTTCGGAAGGCCTGCGCCAGGAAGTCGGCGACAAGATCCGGGTCACCTCGATTGCGCCGGGCGCCGTGGACAGCGAGCTGAAACACAGCACTTCCGGCACCTCGGCCGAGGCGATCCTCGACTTCTACAAGCAGGCCATTCCCGCCTCTGCGGTGGCACGCGCGATCGCCTTTGCGATCGAGCAGCCGGCCGATGTCGATATCAACGAAATCGTGCTGCGCCCGACCATCCAGGTGTTCTGAGCGCGGCCGTCACACGCTGCCGGCGCGCTCGATGACCAGGATGCGCGCCTGTCCCAGCGGGTGCGCGCTGTGGGCGTCGCCCTCGGCGGCGTAGAAAATGTCGCCCGCGCCCAGGTGCGCCACCAGCTCGCGCCCATCTTCGCGGTAGTGCATCGCCACTTCGCCATCGAGCACCGCGAACACCTCCTGGCCGTCGTTGACGTGCCAGGGGTAGGGCTGGTCGGTCCAGTGCAGGCGCACGGTGGCGTCTTGCATGGCGGCGATCAGCTGCGCGTCCCAGGCGCGCGCGCCAACGTAGTCCTTGCTGCGCACGATTCTCATCTTCGCCCCCTCATCCCTCGTTCCAATCGTATTCCATCAGGTGCGCCGTGCGCAGCGCCAGTTCGCGCCCCGCCAGCCGTTCGACCAGGTGCAGCGACATGTCGATGCCGGCCGAAATGCCGCCCGAGGTGACAATGGCGCCGTTGTCGATCCAGCGCCGCCGCTCGAGCACCCGTACCAGCGGGAACCCTGCGCGCAGCTCCTCCACGTCGGCCCAGTGGGTGGTGGCCTCCTGCCCGTCGAGCAGACCCGCCTGCGCCAGCAGGATGGCACCGGTGCAGACCGACGCGGTCAGTTCCGACCTGGCGGCGGTGGCGGCGATCCAGGCGATGACGTCAGGCTTGGACTGTTCCTTTGTGACTACGCCGCCCGGCACGATCAGCACATCGATGGCGCCGGCATCGGTAAAATCGGCTTCCGGCAGCACGCTCAGGCCGGCCCGCGCGCGCAGCATCGCCGTCGTCGCGCCGATGGTGCGCACCCGGAACGGTGCCGCCGCATCCGGCGTGAGCTTGGCGGCCATGCGCGTGGCGCAGGTGAACACTTCGTAAGGCCCGGCGAAGTCGAGTACTTCAACGTCGTCAAAAACATAGATACCGATGGTGCGTGTCATGCTCGCTCCTTGAAAGAAAACCCATCATGTCACGGGCGCGATTGACATAAATGACATTGATGGTGGAATATCTGCCACATGAACATAATCGACATTTGGCTGCTGGTCTTCCCCGGCTTCGCCCTGCTGGACGCGACCGGCCCCGCCCAGGTCTTCGGCAGCGCCAACGACGAGGCGCGCGACGCGCTGCTGCCGCAGTCCTACCAAATCCGCATGATCGCGCCCGGCGGCGGCCCGGTGGCGTCGAGCTGCGGGGTGACGGTGCTGACCGAGCCGCTGCCGCCGGCCGGGCGCAACCTGGCCGGGGCCACGCTGATTGTCTCCGGTGGTAGCGGCGTCGAATTGGCGGACCACGGCGCTCACGACCCGGCCATGGCGCGCTGGGTGGCGCGCGCCGCAGGCCGGGTGGCGCGCTGCTGCGCGGTGTGCACCGGCGCCTTCGTTCTGGCGCGCGCGGGCCTGCTGGACGGGCGCCGCGCCGTCACCCACTGGCGCGACGCGGCGCTGTTGCAGGCGCAGTTCCCGGCCATCGACGTGCACGACGACGCGATCTATATCAAGGACGGTGCGCTGTACACCTCGGCCGGCATCGCCGCCGGCATGGACCTGGCGCTCAGTCTTGTGGAAGAAGACCAGGGCCGCGCTACCGGCCTGGCGGTCGCCAAGCGCATGGTGGTGTACTTCAAGCGCCCTGGCGGCCAGCGCCAGTTCAGTTCCCAGCTTCTGGCGCAGGCCGATCCGCAGGATGTGCACGCCCAGCTGACCGACTGGCTGCGCCCGCGCCTGCGCCAGCAGATCGACGTCGAGCAGATGGCGGCGGCATGCGCGCTGTCGGTGCGCACCCTGCATCGCCAGCTGCGCCAGGCGGCCGGCCTGTCGCCGGCGCAGTTGCTGCTGCGGCTGCGCATGGAAGCGGCCTGCGGCCTCTTGGAGCGCCCCGGCATGACGGTCAAGCGCGCCGCCAGCCAGAGCGGCTTCGGCAACGAGTACAATCTGCGGCGTGCCTTCGCCGCGCAATTGGGCGTGGTACCGAGCGACTACCAGGCGCGCTTCGGCTGATCTTTTGAAAAGGGACTGTTTTGGACTGGGACTATGAAAATCCATTCGTGCAGGCGATCACGCCGCAAGCGGGCGATATCGACGGACTCGATCACACCAACAATGCCGTTTATGTGCGCTGGTGCGAGCAGATCGGCTGGGCGCATTCGGAGCAGCTTGGCCTGGACCTGGACGATTACCGCCGCCTCGACCGGGCCATGGCGATCCGGCGCGGCGAGTACGAGTACCTGTTGCCGACGGTGTTGGGCGAGTCGTTGACCCTGGCGACGTGGCTGACCGGCGGCGACGGCAAGATTGCGATGGAACGCCGCTTTCAACTGATCCGGGAGCGCGATGGCGCCACCGTGCTGCGCGGGCGCTGGGATCTGGTGTGCATCGACATCAGCAGCGGCAAGGTGCGCCGCATGCCGCCCGAGTTCCTGGACGCCTATTTGCCGAGCGTGGCGCAAGCGGGTGAGTGAGTGAAGTATCCGACCACGCCCGACGGCCGCTATTTTGTCGTTGCCGGCCGCCTGTGGCGCACCAGTAATCCCGACCTGGCGCCGGATCTAAGGCAGCAGTTGGTCGATCAGCTCATGACGGCAAGGCGCCAGGTCGGTGCCGCCAAAAAAGCCGGTGACGCCGACGCCGAGCGCGCCGCCCGCGCGGCGGTCGATGCCGCCAAGCGCGCCCTGGGCGAACGGGGGCCGGTGTGGTGGACCGATGGCGCGCTTGATTTCAACCGGCGCATGGTCGCCAATACGCCTTACGCGCAGTGGTACGCCGACCTGGCTTGAACCGCGCGGCACCCCAACAAGCGCCTACGCCGGGCGGGCAAAGTCGCTCGCCACGATCGCCACCATGGTGTCGCCGAAGCCGCCGCGCGCCCGCGCATCGGTCCTGGCGCTGGTGACCACCCGTGGCGCTGCGCTCCACGCAAAACGCGCGCTGCTGCGCTGCAGGGCCGCCACCAGCAGCACATCTTCATGGCAGGCGACCGGCTCGAAGCCGCCCGCGCTGCGGTAGGCCGCGGCCGATACGCCCAGGTTGGCGCCGTGGATATGATGGTGGCCGTCGCGGTCGTGATAGGTGCGCTTGAAATGCGCCTGCAACTGCGCCGCATGCGACGCGTGCGCGCTCCAGTCGTCTACCGCCACCGTGCCGCACACTACGTCCACGTCGAGCGCCAGCTGCTGCACCAGCCAGTCGGGTGTAACGCGGGTGTCGGCGTCGGTAAACGCCAGCCAGCGCGCATCGGCGGCTAGCAGATGGCGGGCGCCCGTGGCGCGCGCGGTGCCGACCTGGCGGCAGGTGAGGGCGATCGCGGTGATGGTGCAGCCGGCGCCGCCCGCGCGCTGCGCCACCACGTCGGCCGAGCCATCGTCGCAGTCGTCCAGCACGACCACGATCTCGACCGCTTCACCGAGCAGCGCGGGGTGCGCTGCCGCCGCGATCAGGGCGTCGAGGCAGGCGCCGAGCAGGACTTCTTCGTTGTGCGCAGGGACGACGATGCCGATCATGCCGCCTCTCCCGGCGCGCGCGTCCAGATATCGAGCAGGAAGTCGGTTTCCCGATGATGCAGCGCGTGCGCCAGTGCGGGCAGCGCCGTCATGGCGTCGTGCAGGGCCTCGGTGCCTTGCAGGCGGTCGTCGAACGGGTGGCGCCAGTGGCAGAACACCAGCGTGCCTTCCGGCGCCAGGCTGGCAAGGATGCGCGCTTGCAGTTGATCGAAGCCGTCCGGGCCCAGGTAGTACGCCAGTTCGCTGACCACGATCAGGTCGAACGGCCCGCGTTCGGGTGCGGGCCAGTCGCGCGGCAGCACGTGCCGCTCGACGCTTGCTTCGCCTGGGCCGGATAGGCGCTTTTCGGTCAGGGCCACGGCCGCCGGGCTGGCGTCACTGGCCAGCAAGCGCGCGCAGCGCTGCGCCAGTGCCGCGCTCAATTCGCCGTTGCCGCAGCCGGGTTCATACGCGTTGCGGTAATGCTTGAGCGGGAGCGCGGCCAGGATCAGGGCGCGCTTGCGCTGTTCGTACCAGCTCTCGCGCACGCGCCAGGGGTCGTCGCTGGCACTGTAGAGGCGCTCGAAATGGTCCAGTCCCGCTTGCGTCATCGATGTCATAAAAAGTAGAGTTCCTGATGGGTGACAAGGCGCGCCAGGGCCGATTGGGGCAGCACCGGGCCGTCATGGTCGCGTTCTTCGGTCTGGCTGCAAAACGCGGCGGCGGCCCGGCGTTTGCGCTCCTTCTGGTCTGGCGCGAGCAGCAGTTTCCTGGCGCGTGGCCAGGGCAGGGCCGACGAATCCGGCGTGGCCCAATGCCAGGCCCACACCGGAAACTCGATCAGCCGGTTCCCGCTCGCGGCCGCAGCGGCGGCGCAGGCGCGCCCGCACGCCTCGTGGTCGGGATGGCCGTCGAAACGCCAGGTGGTCAGCAGCACGTCGCCCGGCTGCATGCACATGGCGATGGCGCGATGCAGCGCCGCTTCATGCTGCGCCACGGCGCCGTCGGGCACGTGCAGGCGCTGCGCCGCCAGCGCCGGCATTCCCAGGCGGTCCAGCGCCGCGCGCAGCTCTTGCGCGCGCCGTTCGGCCAGCGCCGCCGGCGGCCACAGCGCCGAGCCAGGGTGGCTGGCGTTGCCGTCGGTGACCGACATGATCCGCACGTCGCGCCCGGCCGCGTGCAAAGCCTGGATCAAGCCGCCGCACGCAAGGGTTTCGTCGTCGGGGTGGGGCGCGACGATGATGGCGCGCGCGCCCGGCGGCACCAGTTCGGCGGCTGCGATGAAAGGGACCGCTGCCAGCAGGCCGCAGGCGTGCCAGGCCTCGGCCGTGGTGCCGGCGCCGGAAATATGGCGCGAGCCGGACTGGGTCACAACTGCCATGGTGCATGCTCCAGGTGGCTGATCTGTTTGCCGAGTGCGGCGAAATCGCGTTGGTCGTGGCCCTGGCGCAGGAACACCGGCAAGTCCGCCGCCAGTTGCGCGAAGCGCGCGTCCTTGCACAAGGGGCCGGCGCCCAGGGCGCGCGTTGCCAGCGACAATACTGCCGTGGCGGCGCTGTCCACGGCCAGGCGCACGCGCAGCGCGTCCCGCATGGCGTCGGCTTGGGGGGCGCGGTCGATCGCGTCGGCGGTGCTGCGGATCAGCGCCGCGCAAGACGCCAGGGCGACGTCGATTTCGCCCAGCTGGGCCAGGCGCAACTCGTGTTCGGGAGCGTCGGCGCATGCTGCCCACAACTGCGCCGCCAGCGTGGTCGCCGCGCCGTACCAGCAGGCGGCCACGCCAGCGCCGCCATGCCAGAAGCCGGGCCGCGCCAGGTAGGCGCCAGGCTGGCCGATGAGGCGCGCCGGCACGCGCTCGAACAGCACATCGACACTGGCGCTGTCGCGCATGCCGACCGCCGGCCAGCCGTCGCTGCTGACCGTGACGCCCGAGTGGCGCATGTCGACCGCCGCAAGGCAGGCTTCGCCGGCGGCGTTCCAGCAACTGACCAGGGCATGCGTTACTCCGTGGGCGCCGGAGCACCAGGATTTCCTGCCATTGACATGGAAGCTTCCGTCGCCACCCTCGACCAGCGCCAGGCGCGCCTGCGGCGGTTCGGCGCACCAGACGCCCCAGATGGCGTGCGCCGGGCCGTCGCTTTGGTCCAGCTCGGCCAGGATGGCGAGGGCGTCGGTGTGGCCTTCGTACAGCTTGGCCAGGCTGAGGTTGTGCGACCCGACCAGCGCCAGGGCTTGCCAGCGCTCCAGCGTCGCGCCTGCGCCGGGCAGGGGCAGGCGGTCCAGCCGGTCATGGACCAGCCGCTGCAATTGGTCTATGACGGCTTGGCCGCTACCTGCGTCCAGTGCTGCGGATAAGATGGTGCGCTTCATGAAGGAGTCCTGTGGCAAGACTGCCTAGGTTCTCACGGGCACCTTCAAAGCTGTGTGCGTTCACGCACCATTTTGCTCAATGGAAGGAGTTAAAAACCAACACTTATTCCCAGTTCCAGCGAGCGGCCGTGCGCGGGCAAGGCCTGCAAGGCCCCGCGCTGCGCGATCAGGCCCGACAGATAAACGCCGCCGAGCGGATCGGCGTACTGCTTGTCGAGCAGGTTGGTCACGCCGGCCGACAGGCGCACGTTCTTGCGCAGCTGGTAGCCGGTGCGCGCGTTGAGCAGCGCGTAGCCTGCCGTGTGCGGCTCCAGCCGGCGCGCATCGGCGTGGTCCTTGCGCGCCACCAGTTTGGACTCGAACTGGCCGCTCAGGGCGCCGCTGCTGTAGTCGAGCGAGAGCAGGGCGTTGGGCGGCGCGATGTGATACAGGTCGCCGCCGTCGGCGCGCTTGCCGCGCGTGTAGGCGGCGTTGCCGGTGAATGCCAGCGCGCCTGTCAGCGGCATGCGCCATGACAAATTGGCGCCATACAGCCTGGCGTCGTGATTGGCGAAGCGCAGCAGGGCGCCGCGCGCGCTCTTGATCATGTACGGATTGAACTGGCCCAGCGTATCGGCGTCGATATAGTCGCTGACCCGGTTGTAGTAGGGGTTGAGCTTGACGAACCAGCCGTTCGCCCCGCCGCCATGCCAGTGCGCGGTAAACGCCAGCGTGGTGGCCGTTTCGGGTTTGAGGGCGATGTCGCCGACATAGCCGTTGCCATCGCCGAACCAGTTGGTCATGGTCATGGCCATCGTGCCGCGGCCCCACGAATAGCGCTCGTACAGATTTGGGGAACGCGTCTTGCGCGCCGCCGCCAGCTCGTAGGTGGTATTGGCGTCCGCTTCGAAGCGGGCCAGCGCGGTCAGGTCCAGGTTGCCGTCGCGCTGGCGCCGCGCGCGCGCGTTGAAGGCCCTGGCCGCCGCCGCGTCGGCCGCGTTCATCATGTTGCTCGAATACGGCTGGACGGCGCCGGCATCCATCGTCACCGATTCCCAGCGCGCGCCGAACAGCGAGGTCCAGCGCGCACCGTGGCGGGTTTCGGCTTCGCCGTAGACCGCGATGCGGTCGCGCCGGCCATCGTTGATGTTTACATAGGTGTGCGGTCCCATCATCATCGAACCGGGAACGGCGGGCCAGAAGTCGTCCAGCCGGAAGGTGTGCAGTTCGTGGCCGAGGCGCACGCTGACGGCATCGCCCGCAGGGACGCTGAGCTTGAGTACATAGCCGGCATTGCGGCCGTCGGTCAGCATCGGCATGGTGCCGGGGCGCTCGGGCGTGAAGAAGCCCATGTCGTGTTTGGTGGACTGCCAGTAGGCGCTGGCGTCCAGGTCGCCCCAGCCGAAGGTCGACAGCCAGTTCAGGTTGGCGAAGGTGACGTCGTTGCCGGTCATGTCCATGTACTGGTTGGGGAAGCCCTGGTAGGGAATGCGCTGCGTGCCGGCGCGCAGGGTCACGCGCTGGCCGTCGCCGCGCAGGGCCAGCACGGCCGACTGGTTGGTGCTGCGGTACAGGCTGCCCAGCACCCGTTGGCCGCTGCCGTCCTCGTAGCTGTGGCCGCGCGCCTGGGCGATGCTGTAGCCGACGCTCATGCGCTCGCTGGCGATGCTGGCCGACAGGCCGGCGTTGACCGCCTCGCCGTTGCTGCGCCCTCCCAGGGTGAATTTGCCGCTGGTGACGAGGCGCTCGGCCTGGTCGGCAAAGACTGGCGCGTTTGACTTGACGGTCAGGGTGCCGCCGGTGCTGTCGCCGCCGGCGCTGACCGGCGTGACTCCGGCCAGCACCTCGATGTGGCCGATCTGGGTCGGGTCGATGTACGACAGCGGCGCGTTCATGTGGTTGGCGCAGGCGGAGGTGATTTCCATGCCGTCGATGCGGATTTTCAGGCGGTCGTCGCCCAGGCCGTTGATGAAAGGCAGGCCGGAGACGCCGCCGCCCTGGGCCACGCTGTAGCCGGGCGTGGCGCCCAGCAGCGAGGCGGCGTCGCCGCTGCCGTTGTGCGGTGCGCGCCAGCCTTCGCCGATGGCCGAGACGATGACCCGCATGCGTGGTTCGATCGGGCCGTCGGGTGCGCCCTGGGCGCCGGCGTTGAGGGCCGCGCCGGCCAGTGCCAGCAGGGTGGGAAGGTGAAGGTGTTTCATGGTGCGTCCTTGCTGGCGGAAAGCGATGGCGTGGTGAAGAGGGGCGTGGCGGCGGCCGGCACGAGTTGCAGTGCGAAGAAGGGCGCCGCCGGCAGGCAGTACGACGCAAAGTAGAAGAAGGCCAGCGCGGTGAAGGCGGCGGCGTTAAAGCAGCGCAGCGTGCGCAGCGCGATGGCGAGCGTGGTCGCCGAAGCGACAGGGGTCGGTTTCAAGGTAAATCCTCGTCACACAGGTTTCAGGTTGCCGCGCAAAAGGCGGCACAAGGCCCCGGCATGCCGGTGGCCAGACTGGTACGGACGGTCAGGCGAGGAGGGGAGGGGCGCGCGGGTTGGCCGCGGACCAGGCGTGCAGCGGTTGCGGCGCGCGGTAGAACAGCGATGGGTAGGGGCTGCGGCCGATATCGACCATCAGCATGCCGGTGGGCGGCGCCGGCGGCAGATGCGTGCCGGCGTGGGTGGTGCAGAAGGCGCAGTGCTGCATTGCGTGATGCGCCGAGCCGTCGTCGTTGGCGTCGACCTGGATCAGCCTGACGCCTTCGCTGGTACATACTTCCATCGTCGCGGAGGCCATGGCGGCGCTGCCGATGGCGGGCGCGAAGGCACTGAACAGAATGGCCAGGAAGGCGATCCAGATGTGCAGTGTTTGTCGCTTTGCCAGGGTGCTCATGCGGGCATTATAGCTGCGCGCGTGCTGTTTGCCCACTGGCAAAAACGTTCAGATCGCTGCGGCGCCCTGCGCCAGCTCTTCGCCGCTGTCCACCTGCGCCAGGCCTGGCTCTTTGAACAGGATCGACAAGGCGATTTGCTTGACCTCGCGCGCGTCCACCGCGCCGCCGGCCAGCGCGCCGGGGGCGTCGGTCATGATCAGGGGGCCCATGGCCGGGTCGTCGACCGGACGTCCATGCGAGCCTTTGACGATCGACGCGTCCAGGCCGATCACGTTCATCAAGGTGCGCAAACCGAGCTTGCGGCGCAGCAGGCGGGCCAGCACCGCCAGCCTGGGGAAGCGCAGGGCCGGATCGAAAAACAGTTCGGCCGGGTCGTAACCGGGCTTGCGGTGGATCTCCACGGTGCGCGCGAAGTCGGGCGCGCGGCGCTCGTCGAGCCAGTAGTAATAGCTGAACCAGGAACGGGCGTCGGCCATCACCACCAGTTCGCCCGAGCGCGGATGGTCCAGGCCCACGGCGGCGCGCTGCGCACCGCTCCAGACCGCCTCGACTCCGGGCACTGCGGCCAGCAGGGCGCGTACCGCCTCGACCTGGCCGGGGTCGGCCACGTAGACGTGCGCCAGCTGATGGTCGACCACCGCAAACGCGGCGCTGGCGATGGGGTCGAGCAGTTCGGCGCCGTCTTCCTCGCGCACCGCCAGCAAGCCCGCCTCGCGCAGATGCCGGTTCAGGTGCACCGGCCGGTCGACTGCCGTGATGCCGTATTCCGACAGCACCAGCACGCGCCGTCCGGCGGCCTGGGCGTGCGCGATCAGCTCACCCGCCACCCGGTCCACGTCGGCCAGCGACTGGCGTACCGCCGCATGCTGTTCGTCCGGACCATGGCGTTGCAGGTCGTAGTCGAGATGGGGCAGGTAGACCATGGTCAGGGTGGGGTCATGCTCGTCGATCGCCATCTTCGCGGCGGCGGCGATCCAGGCGCTCGAGGCGATCGAGGTGCCCGGACCCCAGAACTGGAACAGGGGGAACTTGCCCAGCGCCGCGCCGAGCGTGTCGCGCCAGGCCGCCGGCTTGGTATAGCAATCGGGCAGCTTGCGGCCGTCGGCCTTGTAGATGGGACGCGGCGTGGCGCCGATATCATGGCTGGACGCCATGTTGAACCACCAAAACAGGTTGGCGCAGGTGAAAGCGGGATCGCGCCGTTTTGCGCTTTCCCACAGCTTTTCGCCAGCGACCAGCTGGTTCGATTGCTTCCAGAAGCCGATCTCGGCCGTGTCGCGGAAATACCAGCCGTTGCCGACAATGCCATGCCTGGCCGGCGCCAGGCCGGTCATGAACGTCGCCTGGACCGAACAGGTGACGGCCGGCGTGACGCTGGTCAGCGGGCGCATCGTGCCGCGCGCCGCAAAGGCGGCCAGGTTGGGCGTCAAGGGTCCGAGGTGGCGCGGCGTCAGGCCGACGATGTTCAGGATAAGCAGGGTTTGCATCGGCGTACCTCGCATTCGGTGACGGATCGGGACAACGCTGGCAGGACATCGCGGCACCCGAGCTTACTCCACTTTCTTGCGGAAAGTCTAACAATATCGCTACGCTCATCTATTTATTTAAATTGCGACATTCGCTGGTTTTTTCACAATAAAATCTGTGTATATTCATGTCTATCAAGAATGTTATGGCGTGCATGCCTTGGGTTTCCGCAGTGATCGACGATGTCTATCCGGGAGAGAAAGCACATGATGGAACGGGCCGACAGCAGTTTGTCCGACGCCTTGCGCACGGTGGCGTTCAGCGTCGAGTACCGCATCCCGGTGGTGTTTACGCGCAGCGCCTTCGATCCCGCCAATCCGCATCTGTGCACGCTGCTCACCTTGCGCGAGCCGCACCGGCGCCACCGCATGATCGTCTTTGCCGACGCCGGCGTGGTGGCCGCGATGCCGCACCTGGCCGACCAGGTGGCCGCTTACGCCGGCGCGCATGCGGCCCATATCGAGCTGGCCGCCGCGCTGGTGGTGCTGCCCGGCGGCGAGGCGTGCAAGAACGATGCGGAGCTGGTGCCGCAGTTGCTGGCATGCCTGGCCAGGCATGCCATCGACCGCCATTCCTACGTGCTGGCCATCGGCGGCGGCGCGCTGCTCGACGCCGTCGGCTACGCGGCCGCGATCTTTCATCGGGGCGTGCGGCATATCCGCTTTCCGAGCACGGTGCTGGCGCAGGCCGACAGCGGGGTGGGCGTCAAGAATGCGGTCAACTGGCATGGCCAGAAAAACCTGCTCGGCACCTTCAGCCCGGCCTGGGGCATCGTCAACGACGGCGATTTCATCGACCTGCTGCCGGCGCGCGAAAAGCGGGCCGGCATGGCCGAAGCGGTCAAGGTCGCGCTGATCCGCGACCGCGCGTTCTTCCTCCAGATCGAACGGCAGATGCAGGCCCTGGCGCGCTTCGAGCCGGCCGCGCTGGCGGCGCTGATCGCGCGCTCGGCCGCGCTGCATCTGCACCAGATCGCCAGCGGGGGCGACCCGTTCGAACGCGGCTCGGCGCGCCCGCTCGACTACGGCCACTGGGCCGCGCACAAGCTCGAACAACTGAGCGGGCATGCGCTTTCGCACGGCGAAGCGGTGGCCATCGGGATCGCCCTCGACGCCCGCTATTCGGTGCTGGCGGGCTTGCTGCCCGCCGGCGACGACGCCCGCATCCACCGTCTGCTGGCCGGCCTCGGGTTTCGCCTGTGGCACGAGCAGCTCCTGAGCCGGGGCGACGATGGCGGCCTGGCCGTGCTGCGGGGACTGGCCGAGTTTCGCCAGCACCTGGGCGGCGATCTGACCATCACCCTGCTGGCGGGGCTAGGCAGCGGAGTCGAAGTGCACTGGATGGACAGCGGCCTGGTGGCCGACGCCATCGGCTGGCTGCGGCAACTGGACCGGGAGGCGCCATGCGCCTGATCCACGCGGGACGGCTGGCGCACCTGAGCTACTGCACCAATATCCATCCGGGCGAGAGCTGGGACGAGATCGGCGCCGCGCTCGACCGGTACATTCCGCAGGTGCGCGCACGCCTGGCGCAGTCGGGGCATGCGCCGCCGGGGCCGTTCGGCATCGGCCTGCGCCTGTCCGCGGCGGCGGCGGCGTCCCTGAGCGAGGCGCCGGCGCTGCGCGCCTTCCAGCAGCAGCTGGCGCGCCTGGACGCCTATGTGTTCACCATTAACGCCTTTCCGTTCGGCGCCTTTCACGGCGGACGCGTCAAGGAACAGGTGTACCAGCCGGACTGGCGCCATGCGCAGCGGCTCGACTTTACGCTGCACGCCGCGCATATCCTGGCGCAGCTGTTGCCCGTTGGGGTCGAGGGCAGCATCTCGACCGTGCCGGGCGCCTTCGGGGACGCCGGCGAGCAGGCCGGCGCGCCGATTGCCGCCAACCTGATCGGCGCGGTCGCGCAGCTGGCCGCGCTCGAACGCGCTAGCGGCAAGCGCATCGTGCTGGCGCTGGAACCGGAGCCGGCCTGCCTGCTCGAGAGCGTGGACGACGTGCTGGCCTTCTTTGCGGCGCACCTGTCCGGGCCCGCCGCGAACGCCCGCCTGGCCGCACTGGCCGGCTGCGACGAGGCCGCGGCGCAGGTGCTGCTGCGGCGCCACCTGGGCGTGTGCTTCGACGTCTGTCACGCCGCGGTCGGCTTCGAAGACCCGCTGGCGGCGCTGGCGCGGCTGCACCAGGCCGGCATCGCGGTGCCCAAGATCCAGCTCTCGTGCGCGGTGCGCATCGCGCGCATGCACGCCGGCCTGGCCGAGGCGGTGGCGCGCCTTGACGACGGCGTCTACCTGCACCAGGTGTCGGTGCGCGGCGCGCAGCTGCGCCGCTACACCGACCTGCCGCAGGCCCTGCAAGCGTTCCGGCGCGGCGAGGCCGAGGGCGAATGGCGTATCCATTGCCATGTGCCGGTGCTGGCCGGCGCGGACGGCGAGCTGGCTTCGACCGACGAGCAGTTGCGCGCGGTGCTCGGCGCGCTGGGCGGCATGGCGCGCCTGCCGCACCTCGAAGTGGAAACCTACACCTGGGATGTGCTGCCCGCCGCCTATCGCGGCGGCCCGAAAGCGCATGCCATCGCGCGCGAACTGGCGGCCGTCATCGACGCGCTGGCGGCATGAGCAGCGCGGCGCGCAAGCTGCCCGCGGCCGGCGTGTATCTGCGCCTGGGGCGGGTGTCGAACCTGCCCACCGTGTGGACCAATGTGCTGGCCGGCGTCTACCTCGGCGGCGGCAGCGCGGCGGCGGCCTCGGCCACCCTGCCGATCGTGATGGCGGCGGTGTCGGCCTGCTATGTGGCCGGCATGTACCTCAACGATGCCTTCGACCGCGCGGTCGATGCGCGCGAACGGCCCGAGCGCCCGATCCCGGCCGGCGAAATCAGCGCCGCCTCGGTGTTTTCGATCGGCTTCGCGCTGCTGGCGCTGGGGCTGTTCGGGCTGGCGCTGTGCGGCCAGCGCGCCGGACTGGCCGGCGCGGGACTGGTCGCCACCATCCTGGTGTATGACATCTGGCACAAGGGCAATCCGGCCAGCCCGCTGGTGATGGGGGCCTGCCGCGCGCTGGTGTATGTGGCCGCCGCGGCGGCGGCCGGCATGGCGGCGGGCGGCGCGGGCGCGCTGGCGCTGGCGGCGCTGGCCATGCTGGCCCATGTGGCGGGCCTGACCTACGCGGCCAAGCAGGAAAGCCTGGACCGGATCGGGCGGCTGTGGCCACTGGCCTTGCTGGCCTTGCCGCTGGCGCTGTATGGCTGGAGGGCGGGGGCCGGCGGCGCCGCCGGGCTGGCGATCTGGGCGGCGCTGGCGCTGGCCAATGCGGCCGCCGTGCGGCGCCTGGCGCGCCGCAGCGCGCGCGGCGCTGTGCCCGGCGCGGTGGCGCAGCTGATCGCCGCCACCGCGCTGCTGGACGGGGTGGTGATGGCGGCGGCGGGCGCTTCGCCGGCGCTGGTATGCGCCTGCGCCGGCGCCTATCTGTGCACGCGCCTTCTGCAACGCCTGGTGGCCGGCACATGAAGGCGCGCATTGCCATGCTGGGGAACTGGGTGCGGCGCCGCGTCACGCCCGCTTGCGCCCAGTGGTTCGACGGCGCGCTACGGGAGGTCGCACACGAGGGCGGCGAGCCGGCCCTGGCGCGCGCGCTCGGCTGGGCGCCGCGCAAGCTGGGCAAGGCCGACCTGGGATTGTCGGACAGCGAGGCGGAGCAGGCGGCGGCGCTGCGCCCGGGGCTCGATGCGGCGCTCTGGAGCGTCGACCAGGCGGCCCGCATCGCCTTCATTCTGGCCGGCTTGGGGGGCGAGCCGGAAGCGTTCGCGGGCCGCCTCGACAGCCTGGCCGATACGGCCGAACTGAACGAAGCGATCGCCCTGTACCGCGGTTTTCCGCTGTACCCGGCGGCGGCGGCGATCGAAGCGCGTGCGCGCGCCGCGGTGCGCTCGGCGATGCGCCCGCTGTTCGAGGCCATCGCCCACCGCAATCCGTATCCGGCCGAGCAGTTCGACGAGGCGGCCTGGAACCAGATGGTGGTCAAGACGTTTTTCCTGGACAGTCCCTTGTGGCCGGTGCAGGGCATCGAGCGGCGCGCCAATCCGGCCCTGGCCGCGATCCTGCTGGATCTGGCCCATGAGCGCTGGGCCGCCGGGCGCGCGGTCAGCGCCGAGTTGTGGCGTTGCGTCGCCCCGTATCCGGGGCCGGCCGCCTGTGCCGCGATGGAACGGGTGCTGGCCGGTGGGTCCGAGCCCGAGCGCCTCGGCGTGGCGCTGGCCCTGGCGCGCGCCGAGGGCAGCGATGCCGCGCTGCTGCGCGCCGCCTGCGCGCGCCAAGGCCTGGACCAGCGCGCCGCGCGCGCCGGCTGGGCTGCGCTGGCCGCCGCCAGCGGCTAGCGCCCCGGGCGCGGCGGTGCCGGTCATTCATTTCAATCAGAGGGGAGCAGACGATGACACACAGTGCGGACGACCATCAGTTCGGCGCCGACGAAGCCTTGATCGATGAAATGTTCGGCGGGCGCTCGGCCGCCTGCCCCTGCTGCGGCGGCACGCTCAGTCCGGCGATGATCGAGCGCATCGTGGCCGAGGCGGGGCAGATGAACAGCGCGCGCCAGGCCGCGCGGCGCCTGCCGCCCGGCGCCAGCGGCATGCTGATCGACCCGCACGCGCACATGATCGCCCGCACCACCGACGATTACGAGGCCATGGCGCGGGCCGGCATCGTGGCGGTGATCGAGCCGGCTTTCTGGCTGGGCCAGCTGCGCACCAATGTGGGCAGCTTCATCGACTACTTTTCCACCATCAGCGGCTTCGAGCGCTTTCGCGCCGGCCAGTTCGGGATCCGCCACTACTGCACCATCGGCCTCAATCCGAAGGAGGCCAACAACGAGGCGCTGGCCGAGGCCGTGCTCGACGTGCTGCCGCGCTACCTGGCCAAGGAGGGCGTGGTGGCGCTGGGCGAGATCGGCTACGACGAGCAGACGGCGCTGGAAGACAAGGCCCTGCGCGCCCAGATCGCGCTGGCCAGGCAGTTCGAGCTGCCGATCATGATCCATACGCCGCACCGCGACAAGAAGCGCGGCACCACGCGCACCATGGACGTGCTGGAGGAGTGCGGGGCCGACCCGGCGCGCTGCGTGATCGACCATAACAACGAAGAGACGGTGGCCGAGGTGCTCGACCGGGGCTACTGGTGCGCCTTCACGATTTATCCATCGACCAAGATGGGCAACGAACGCCTGGCCGCCATCGTGGCGCAGTATGGCGCGGAGCGCCTGATCGTCGATTCGGCCTGCGACTGGGGCGTGTCCGATCCGCTGGCGGTGCCCAAATCGGCGCGCCTGATGGCCAGCCGGGGCATCCCGGCCGAGGTGATTCACCAGGTGTGCTACGCCAATGCGCTGGCCGTCTACGGGCTCAATGGCGAAATGCGCGAACAGGACTGGCTGGCGCCGCCCCCGATCGACCAGCGCAACCTCTACAGCGGCAACTCGGTATTGCGCGGACAAGCGCCGCGCATCGACGCGGCGGCCGGTAGCGATGTGATCAGTTAGTTTCCCGAGCCTGGAGCACGCTCATCCCCACCCACCAAAGGAGCGGCAATGCAGCAAGCAAACTCAACGACGGTCAGCCTGACCTCGACCTGGTTCATCCGGCCCGGTTGCGAAAGCGAGGCGCTGGCCGGCCTGCGCAAGCTGGCCGAGGAGGTGCAGGCGCAGGAGCCGGGCACCCTGATCTACCGCGTGCACACCCCGTTCACGGCCGACGCACGTTTGCAGGCGCTGCCGCCGGCCGCTGCGCACAGCGTGGTGTTCTTCGAAGAGTACCGCGACGCCGACGCCTTCCTGGCGCACCTGAACGGGCCGGCCTTCACCGGCTTCACGCAAACGTACGGGGCGCTGTTCGTCTCGTCCCACGGCAAGCCATATACGACGGTCGATTTCCTGTCGCAGCAGGCCGGTTTCGTGCGCCCCGGCCGCACGGCGGCGCCGCCAGCGCCAGGCAATGGCCACCCGTCGCGTATGTTCGAGATCATCGCCAGGGACCAGGAGCGGGCGCTGACCTTTTACGGCACGGTGTTCGGCTGGACCTTCGTGCGCGGCAGCCATGACTTTGCCTACGTTCATTTCGGCAGCGGCAGCGCGGCCAGCATGGGCGGCATCGGACAGATGGACCCGGCCGTTCCGGGCGAAGCGCCCGGCTGCCGCTTCTATCTCACGGTCGAGCACCTCGAGACGGCCATCGCGCGCGCGCTCGCGGCAGGCGGGTGGCGCCTGATGGACCCTACCCAGGCCGATGGCTACCGCTTCGCCATGATCACCGATCCCGAAGGCAATGAGATCGGGCTGCTGGAGCCGTTCAGCGCCGCGTAGACCGCATTTTGGACCAACCAGGGAGTACATGATGAGCTACTTGAACCCGCTGCGCCTGCATTTTTCCGGCCGCTTCCAGGCCAATGTCTCGACCGTCAACAACGATCCCGGCCATTTCGACAATGCCACCTTCGATCCCAGTTACCAGCAGATGCAGACTGCCGCCGCGGCCAACGGCTGGTTCAATCCGGAGGGCGACGCTTCGTGGCGCCTGCTCGGCTGCGCGATCACGGCGGCCTGGACCCCGGACGGCGCGGTCGCGGCGTCCGACCCGGTACTGGCTTGCCAGGTGGCCGACGCCAACAGCCGCGTCAGCGCCAAGCTGGCCGATCTCGACAGCGAGCAGCAAATGGTGTCGGAGATCTGGGGCCTGCAGGTGCGCATCGCCGATGCGGCCGGCAACACCTTGCTGCTCGGCGACTACACGCCGGCCGCCTTCATGGATATCTGGAACCGTGCCACCGGCGGCAATTCCGGTGGCGACAACGCCGCCGGCGCCATGTACCAGTCGGTGCTGACCAATCTGCAATGGGGCGACATCGCGGGCTCGCCGTTCCTGCTGGCGCTGCGCGGCGCCGCCGGCTCGGGCAAACTGTCGATCAAGTTCAACGTCGACGGCATCAACCTCAACTTCGGCGACCCCGAATTCATGTGCGGGCGCCTGGTCGGCACGATCGGTCCGGCCGCTGCCGGCGAGCCGGATCATTTGTTGCTGGGGCGCCAGTTCATGGCTGTCAGCACCCAGCCGCCTTCCGGATTTTTCGCGCCGCAAGGGGGGATCAATTTTTTCGCCGCCCAGGTCGATACCTCCGCCGGCTGTATCTTTCTCGACCTGGGCAATGCGCTCAGCACACCCACGCCGGGAGGCCCAATGAGCGACCTCGGGCGGTTGACGCTGGGCGTGGCCACGGCGGACGGGAAGACCCCGGGCCTGGGGTCGATCGAGCCGCACGGTCCCGCTGGGTATACCGATCCCGCGTGGTATGGCCGGACGGCGGGCGTGGTCGTCATCAACTTGACTGCGGAGCAATTGAAGGCGGTCGAGGAGCAGGCGCTGGTGCTCAGCGGCGACCTGGCGCCGGCCGATGCCTTCATCATGGAGTCGCCTTTGGGCGCGTTCGTGCGTGCCGACCGGTATGTGTACCGCCTCAGTCCGGGCGATACGGTGCGGGTGCCGGTGTACGCGACCCGCTGGGGCCGCCCCTTTGCCGGCGCCGACCTGACCTTTGTCGCCGATGCCGGCGGGCTGCAGCCGAGTAACAGTATCAATGCGCAGGATGTACCGAATGTCGCCGTGCCGCTCTCGGCCATGCCGTTCGAGCGCAGCGCATGCACCGACAGGAACGGCGTGGCGTGGCTGGCGCTGGCGCCGACCGACCCGGGCACGCCGCGCTACTTCAATGGCGGCCAGGATTACGGTATCGACGGGCAGGTGTACGGGATCCGCGTGCGCTTCACCGACCAGCGCTTCGCGTACAACGAGAACCAGTGGAATTTCATCAGCATCTTGCTGTGGAGCGATTTCGCCCCGCCAGCCCCGGTCACCTGGGACGCGCTGCAGCCGATCTTCCAGCAGTATGCCAATCTGTATCCGGTCATGAAGCGCTTTCTCGACCTGGGCAATTTCCAGGACGTGGTGGCCAATGCGGCCCTGCTCAAGCTGGCGTTCGGACTCGATCCGTCCAATCCGAACGCCATGCCGGTCACGCGCGACCTGTCGCCGGCCAAGCGCAACGCGATTCTCTCCTGGCTCGACAACCCGCTGTCGGGCAACGGCGCGGCGCCGGCGCGGCGGCTGCGCGCGAACACCGCGCCCAGCCCCGAAGCGGACGCCATGAAAGCCAGGGGCGGCAAGGCCTACGCCGCCTCGCGCCGCCTGTGCCTGCGCTAACGCCCATCGCCCATCGACCAGGAGAACAGCATGATCCTCATTCAAAACAGCTTGCTCGCGGGCCTCGATGGCCCGGCCCCCGCGCTCGCCGACGTCCACACCGCCCTGCAGAACGCGCTCGAACTTGAGCACGCCACCATTCCACCCTATTTGTACGCGCTGTATTCGCTTGACGCCTCCCGCAATACGCAGATCGCGGCCATTCTCAAGTCGGTCGTCACCGAAGAGATGCTGCACATGACCCTGGTGGCGAATGTGCTCAATGCGCTGGGCGGCACCCCACGGGTCGACCGTCCCGACTTCGTGCCGCATTATCCGGGGCCCTTGCCGGGCGGCGTCGACAGCCAGTTGACGGTCAACCTGGCGCCGTTTTCGATGACCCAGCTCGATGCCTTCCTGTCGATCGAGGAACCGGAGCACCCGCTGCATTTCAGGCGCGGGCCCAGCGATGCGCTGGAAGAGCAGGTCACCATCGGCCAGTTCTACCGCAAGATCAGGGAAGCGCTGGCGCTGCTGCCGCCCGGGTCCTTCGTCCAGCCCGCGCGCAACCAGGTCGGACCGGGCCTGATGCGCGAGGTGGTCGTGGTCGACGACCTGGCGAGCGCGCAGCGGGCGCTCGACACCATCATCGAGCAGGGCGAGGGCAGCCTGCTTTCGCCCGACGAAGGCGCGGGCGACGGCTACGCCCACTACTACCGCTTCATGCAGATCAAGAAGGGCAGGATGCTGGTGCGCTCGGGCACCACCTATGCCTACGCCGGCGCGGCCATCTCGTTCGACGAGGGCGGAGTGTACCGGCTGCCGGTCAATCCCACCGCCGCCTTGTACCAGAAGACGGCGAACGGGAACCAGCTGTTCGCCTTCGATAACTTCAACTACACCTACACCAGTCTGCTCAATGCGCTGCAAGCGGTGTTTAACGGACGGGACAACAGCGACGAATTCAACGTCGCCATCGGCCTGATGATGTCGCTCAAGCTGCAAGCCCAGGTCATGGCCGCAGGCGTTGCCTACGGCAACATCCCGACCGGGCCAAGTTTTCAATACCAGCCAAGCAATCCAGCGCTGGACCAATCCCACCGTTCGAGATGAAGGAAAGAACGATGAAACAACTGCTTCGCGCTCGCGCCGAATAGCCAGCCGTTAAAGGACCCGCCATGACGATCCGGATTTCCCTGTACCTGCCGCTGACCGCGGCATGGTTTGCCTGGAGCATGGCGGCCACCGTGCCGGCGGCGGCGCAAAGTCCCGCCGAACGCCATGTGTACCCCACCGGCGGCGTGCACAATACCAAAGGTTGCACGCCGCCGTCGAACTGCATTGCGCCGCGCAAGCCGGGCGAGCCTACCGATCCGCTGTATCCGGCTACCTGGTCGAGCGAATGGATCATGTACCGGGTGTTCAGGAATGCCGACAGATTCCCGCCGCCGTACGCCTCCCCGCCGGACGGCCTGACGCCGTCCGACTACGAGATTTCGCACGGCGCCACGTATTACGACGCCAACTACCGCCCGCGCGATGGCGACGGCAGCGGGGCGATGATGGAATACTATCGCAAGCGCTGCCTGCCGATCTTCCCGATGAAAAACGACTTCAGTTGCGCGTTCATTTCGCTCGGCAACAAGGCATATTTCCTGCGCTATGCGGACCGGCCCGCCGGCACGCCCGCGTGCTGCCAGTTCTCGCTGGAGAATCACCCACCCCGGCGCGATTTCATCAAGCACTTGCCGTACGATGCGGCGCGCAGCGCGCATCTGGGCGGCAGCCTGCAAGCTTACGCCACGGGCGGGGCCGGACCGCTGTTCGGCTATGCCTTCGAAAAACGGGCGCGGCGCGACAGTTATAACAAGGCGGCGCCGGCCTACCGCCATCCGCAATCGTTCTACTTTTCCGGCTTTCCGGGCGACCCGCCGAACGCGCCCATCGTCAGCCAGAACTACCGCAACTTCCGCATGCAGCCGCCCGATCCGCGCACGACCTGGGATCAAGTGGCCAGGACATGCCGGCCGCAGCCGCAATGGTGCTGCCTGTTCGACGGCGATTGCGAGGGCGGCGAGAGCAAGGCCGCGACCAGCCACCAGCAATGGAACGGGGTGCCGTCCGGCGCCGGGGACAAGGTGCCGCACTGACCTTGCCAGGCCGGCGCCTGGTGTCAGAAAATCTGGTCGTACAAGACCCGCAGCAAATATTTGCCGTAGGCATTGTCCTTGATCGGCCGCGCCAGCGCTTCCAGTTCTTCGGCGCCGATGAAGCCCTTGCGGTACGCGACTTCTTCCGGCACCGCGATTTTGAGGCCCTGGCGCTTTTCGATGGTGGCGATGAACTGCGAGGCGTCCAGCAGCGATTCGTGGGTCCCGGTATCGAGCCAGGCCATGCCGCGCCCCATCACTTCCACGTGCAACTGGCCGGCCGCCAGATACGCGCGGTTGACATCGGTAATTTCCAGCTCCCCGCGCGCCGATGGACGGATTTCGGCCGCGATGTCGCACACCTGGCGGTCGTAGAAATACAGGCCGGTGACCGCGTAGTTCGATTTCGGGACCTTGGGTTTTTCTTCGATCGACAGCGCATTCTGTTCGTCGCCGAATTCGACCACGCCGTAGCGTTCCGGGTCGAGCACGTGATACGCGAACACGGTGGCGCCGTCGTGGTGGTCGTTGGCCTTTTTCAGCTTGTTATCGAGTTCGTGGCCGTAATAGATATTGTCGCCCAAAATCAGCGCCGACGGCCGGTTGCCGACAAAATGGCGTCCGATAATGAAGGCCTGCGCCAGCCCGTCCGGCGACGGCTGCACCGCGTATTCCAGGTTGATGCCCCAGGCGCTGCCATCGCCCAGCAGCTCGCGAAAACGCGGCGTGTCCTGCGGCGTCGAAATGATCAATATATCGCGTATCCCGGCCAGCATCAGCGTGGTGAGCGGATAGTAAATCATTGGCTTGTCGTACACCGGCAGCAGTTGCTTGGAGATGCTGGTCGTGACCGGATACAGGCGCGAACCGGAACCACCGGCCAGGATGATGCCCTTGCGTTCAAGCGCGCTCATGGAGCCACTCCCGCCGGCCAGCGCAGTTCCCGATACGCACCCGAGGCAATCGCCGCCGCCCAGTCGCGGTGCGCGAGGTACCAGCGCACCGTGCGCGCCAGTCCGCTGGCAAAGTTTTCGGCAGGCGCCCAGCCCAGTTCGCGTTGCAGCTTGCCGGCATCGACCGCGTAACGGCGGTCATGGCCGGCGCGGTCGGTCACGTGCGCGATCTGGCCGCGGTACGATTGCGCGCCCGGCGCCTCGGCGTCCAGCAGGTCGCACAGGGTGTGCACCACGTCGATATTGGTCATTTCCTTATTCCCTCCCACGTTATAGACCTCGCCCGGACGGCCGGCCTCGAGAATGCGGCGCAGCGCCGCGCAATGGTCGCCCACATACAGCCAGTCGCGGATCTGGCGCCCGTCGCCATACACCGGCAGCGCTTTTCCGGCCAGCGCATTGGCGATCATTAAAGGAATGAGTTTTTCCGGGAATTGGCAGGGCCCGTAATTGTTCGAGCAATTGCTGGTCAGGGTCGGCAAGCCATAGGTGTGATAACAGGCGCGCACCAGATGGTCGGATGCCGCCTTGGATGCCGCATACGGGCTGTTCGGCGCATATGCCGACTGCTCGGTAAAAGCCGGATCGAGCGGCCCCAGGGTGCCATACACTTCATCGGTCGAGACGTGCAGGAAGCGAAAGGCGGTCTTATCCGCGCCTTCAAGCGCCTGCCAGTAAGCGCGCGCGGCTTCGAGCAGCGAAAACGTGCCGTTGATATTGGTGGCGATGAATTGGCCGGGTGCGTCGATCGAGCGGTCCACATGGCTTTCGGCGGCAAAATGGATCAGCGCGCGCGGCCGGTGCCTGACCAACAGCTGCGCCACCTGAAGGCGGTCGCCAATATCGCCCTGCACGAACACATGGCGCGCATCGCCACGCAGCGGCGCCAGGTTATCCAGGTTGCCCGCGTACGTCAGCTGGTCGAGATTGAGAACCGGCTCGTCGCTGTGCGCCAGCCAGTCGAGGATGAAATTGGATCCGATAAAGCCGGCGCCACCGGTGACAAGAATCATGAAGTTTCCCTGGAAGGTCGGCAATTCGACACGCTGATTTTAGGTGAAATGCGGCGTGGCGGGAATGGAATTGTTTAACATTTGCACGAATACAGCTTCCCTACAGATGCTCCAGAAAACAGATCTCGCACCCGACCGAGGTAATCGACATATCGGTCGGCGAGACTTGCTGGCGCGCGCGGATCGCCTCCATCAGCGGCGCCGCATTGCGCAGATAGGGGTCGCTGCGCACGTTGAACTGCAACACCAGCGCGCCGACGTCGCGCAGCGCCTGCAAGAAGTCGACCGCCGTCATCCGGTTCAGGTTGCTGATGTACGCGTGCCAGCGCTCCGGAAACTGCTCCTTGATCTCGTGCGGCGCCATCCACAGGTGTTCCCAGTTGGTCTTGCCCAGATGGCCGCCGATGGCCGAAAACCACAGCCCGTCGGCGTAGATGGCAATCCGGCCGCCCGGGCGCAGCAAGGGGCGCATCGCGTTCAGCACGCCTTTGAGGTCGCTCACATGCTCGAACACGCCGTTCGAGACAATCAGGTCGTAGCGCCCCGGATGGTCGAGCGCCAGGTCATGCACATTGCATTCGTGCATGGCATAGCAGAAATCGCCGAAGCCTTCTTCCGCCATCAGCTCGGCCAGCGGTGCATGGATTGGGTTGCCGAGGTCGATGCCGAGCACGGAACGCGCCCCGCGCCGTGCGCTCCACAGGATTTCGTTGCCCTGGCCGCAGCCGAATACCAGCACGTCCTTGCCGGCCGGGTCGCCCAGCGGCAGCAGCGCCTTGTCCAGCCCCTTGATGCGCTGGCGGATGTAGTCCTTCTTGCTGGCGATGTCGTCGGTGGTCATCAAGCTGGTGCTTTCATGGCTGGTGGTGGAAAAAATGCACAGGCAGGACTGCGCCGGTGCCGGGGTCGGCCGCTTCATGCATGGTCACGCCGACGCGCCGGCCGGGGCAGCGGAAATGGCGCTCCAGGTCGCGCCCGTACCAGCGCCGCACACTGCCCGCCGGACCCGCCTGGATCGCGGTCCACGGCCGCGCACGCGGATCGGCGAAGCAGACCTGCAATAACCCGCGCGGCGACAGCAAACGCAGCAACTGGGCAAAACCGCTGCGGTCGTTGTCCAGATACTCGAACAGGTGGATCATTCCGATGAAGTCGACACTGCCGGCCCCGTAGCCGGACAGCGCCGCCGGCAAGCTGCCCGCAGCCGCCGAAGGCAGCGTTGCGCAACTGGCGAACCAGCGCGGATCGGCGCCGTACTCGCTGCCCAGCAGCAGGGCGCGGCGCCAGTCCAGGTCGCCCTTGTGCGTGGCTTGCAGCGCGCCCGCGCTGACGCGGTGCCGTTCCAGCGAGCCGCAGGCGATGCAGTGCGGGCCGAGCTGGTCCTTGCCGAGGCGTCCGCCTGGACCGGGGCCGAACTCCGTGCCGCCGCACAGGTTGCAAACGGGCGTGCCCGGGGCTTGCAAGCGTTCAAGCGCCAGTTGCGTGTCGATGCGCGTATCCATGCTCCACCTGAAAAAAATCGCGCCGCGCGGCCGGAAAACCCGCCGCGAAGGCATTGTTTATGTGAATATATCGTCGCTCCAGTTCGCTCAACCCCTCTTGCCGAGTTCCACCATGCCAACGACTGCCGCCAGCATCACCCGCGCCGAGCGCGCTACTCAAAACCGCCACCGGGGCGCCGTGCTGTGGCTGACCGGCCTGTCCGGGGCCGGCAAGTCGACCGTGGCCCAGGCGCTGGCGCGGCGCCTGTTCGAGATGGACTGCCGCAGCTACGTGCTCGACGGCGACCAGCTGCGCACCGGCCTGTGCGCCGACCTCGGTTTTTCGGACGCCGCCCGCAGCGAAAACATCCGCCGCGCCGGCGAACTGGCGGCCCTGTTCGCCGATGCCGGCATGATCGTCATCTGCGCCTTCATCTCGCCCTTCGGCGCCGACCGCGCCCGCGCAAAGGCCCTGGTGCCGGACGGCGCTTTTCTGGAAATCTATTGTCAGTGCCCGCTGGCGGTGTGCGAAGAGCGCGACGTCAAAGGCCTGTACCGGCGCGCGCGCGACGGCCAGCTGGCCCAGTTCACCGGCATTTCCTCGCCCTACGAGGCGCCCGCCGCGCCCGACCTGGCGCTCGACACCGCCAGCGGCTCGGTCGACGACGCGCTGGCGGCGCTGCTTGTGCTGCTGCGCGAGCGGCGCATTGTCCATCAGGCGTAGGCGGCGGCCGGATCGAGCTTGCGCGCGTGCGCCACCGCATACACGAAGTCGCCCGCATCGGTGTACATGTCGTCAATCGCCAGCAAGGCGGCCAGCAGGCCGTCGTCGCGCTCCTCGTCCAGGTTGGCCAACATATCGTTCAGCGCCAGCATGTAGACGATGCCGCCGGCCGGCACGATGGCCGCATTCGGAAACACCGCCCGCAAGCTCGGCAGGATGTTGGCGCTGTCGATGCACTCGCTCGGATCGGCCTCGCGCATGCCGGCGATGGTCGGACGGCTCCTGCGCGCAGGTAGCAGGCGCCCCGGCTGGTGCGGATCGTCCAGGTAGCGCGCCGGCAGTATCCGGCGCACGCGCTCGGCCAGGTCGAGCTGGTGATCGCTCCACTGCATGTAGCTCGGCGCCACGCACTCGTGCATGTAGAACAGGCCGCCGGTGCCCAGCACGCGCCGGCTCCACGCGACCGCGTCCAGGGTCGGGTTCATATGGTGCAGGGCGTCGCGCCAGTAGACCAGGTCGTACTGCCCGGGCGTGACATTGGCAAAGGCGTCGGTGCTGCTGACCGAGACGCGCATGCTCAAGCCCAGGGCTGCGGCGCGCGCATGGATCGCCGCCACCCGGCTGGGGGCGATTTCGTACAGGTCGAAGTGCTCGACCACGCCGGCGCGCAGCAGTTCGAGCTCGTGGTAGGCGGTGCCGCAGCCGACCGAAATGGCGCGCCCGAACGCGGCCCCGCCATTCTGCGCGCGCAGCAGGGCCAGGTCGCCGCCCGCAGTGCCGTCGCTTTCTTCGCCCGCGATGCGGCGGTTGATGTGGCGCACGATGGCTCTCGATTGCCACCAGCGCGTGCGCAGCGGCAAAGGCGGCGGCGCGTTCCAGTGCGCGGCGGTTTGTTGCGCATCATTCATGCGACGCCTCCTGGCGCGATGCCTCCAGCGCGCCCAGCAAGGTGCCGACCAGCGGCGGCTGCGGCGTCATCACCACCGACAGGCTGCAACCGGCGCCGAGCCGGGCGCGCACGCTCGCCGGCAAGGCTGGATGAAATTGCGGATCGCTGCCGGTGGTCAGCAGCAGGGTGGCGCCGTCGACCTCGCAGAAGCGCACGGCGCGCCAGTCCTGGCCGGCGTGCGCATCGGCGTCCCAGCGCCACATCAGCGCGCCCTTGGGGCTGATCAGTTCCAGCGAGGCCAGGCGCAGCGCCAGGATGCCGTCGGCCGGGTCGAAGCGCAGGCGCTCGATGCCGGCCACGCCCGCTGGAAAGGTGAAGTGCAGCACCTGCACGCTGCCATCGAGCACGATCGGCAGGGTCAGCGCCAGTTCTTCGCAGAAGTCCTCGTCCGGCCCGCGCCAGAACAGCTGGCACGCCATGCGCGGCGCGGGTGGGGGGGCGCTCTGGAAGCGCAGCGGCGCCGGCGCGGCGGGGGCGGCGAACAGGTCGGCGATCTTGCCGGATGCGGTTTTTTGGAGGAACTGGTGGTAGCTCATCAAACCGGTGTACGAGGCGCGCTGGGCGTCGAATTGCTGGTAGGTGAGGTCGGCCTCGACCGGATAGTCCAGCACCAGTCCGTTGTTCCAGACCAGGCCGCAGCCGAAATCTTCGTCCACCGTGAACGCCAGTCCCGGATTGTAATGGCGCAGCAGGGCAAACGCCTTGTAGGTTTCGCCGACCCAGGCGCCGGGACAGCGCTTGACGCTGGTGATCGCCTCTTTCTCTGGATTGCAGTCGTGCACGATCAGGATCCCGCCCGGATTGAGCAGGGCCGGCAGGGCGCGCGCCACCAGGTCGACCTCGGGGCGCACATGCACCGGGTCGTACAAGATGATGTCGAAGCCTTGCCCGGCATGCCGTTCCAGCAGTTGCGGCAGGGTCAGGATGTCGCCGGTACCGAATTTTTCCACCGTTTGCAGCAGGCGCTCGGTGACCGGGCCGTCGAGATAGGCGTGTTCGGGGATGAATGCGAGGGTCTTGCTCTCGCAGACGACCTCGGAAAAGCACTTGCCGCCGTCGAGCTTGTTGTATTCGAGATAGCGCTTGAAGCCGAACTGGCGCACCAGGCGGTTGATCACGTCAGCCTTGCCGATGCGCGCGCGCGTTTCCGGGCCAACTTGATCGGGTGTGGGCAGCGCCAGCGGCGGCATGCCGAAAAACTGGCGCCGCTCGCGCACCAGGCGCTCGAAATACACCCAGCTATGCTCGGGTGTGATCAACGGCGGGGTGGCCAGGCTCCAGTCGTCGGCGTAGCCGAGGGCGGCCATCAAGGGGTCGAGCAGCGGCCGGTAATGCGCGACGTCGTCCCTGGTGAACCAGTGGCGCCAGTCGCCGGTGCCCTTGGTGCGCGCCACGCGCTGGTAGGTGGGGTCGATTTTGGCGTCGGGTCGCACCGTCATGCCGAGGTAGGCCGACAGGGCGTCGAGCCGGCCGGCCACCATGTCTTCGTAACGCAGAATGAACCAGTTGCCGGCATGCGCTTGCGCGAACGCCGCCAGCGCCTGGTTGGTCGCGCAGACCAGGTTCAGGAGGGCGGACGGGGGTCTTAATTGCGGGAACTCCTGCAAATCGACCGATGCCGGCTCTTTTTGCTTGCGCTGCAAAAGCTGCGCAATGGTGCGCAGCCAGCCTGGGTCGTCCATCTGGACCCGGTGCGTGGCGACCGCGTACAGCAGGTGGCTGATGAGATTATCGCGCGGGTCGCGTACCAGCAGGATGCGGCGGTCAAACTTTGCGCCGAAGGCGGCAATATCGTCCGGGCGCTCGTCTTCGAACAGCACCTTGGCCGCCGTGTGGGGCGCGGGTGTCTGCAGGCCGGCAATGGGGTCTTCGAAATGGATCACCGGTTCGCCGCCCATGGCTTGCGCCACCGCGTACACCAGCGCCGTGGTGCCGGTCTTGCCGGCGCCGACGATCAGGCAGCGCATTGCGCTTCTGTCTGGATCATGGATGTCATTCCTTGGAAGACGTCGCGCGGGTGCAGCCAGCGCACGCAGGAAAATCCGGCCGTCACGGCCAGCAGTTGGTCGAGAAAGCGCCAGGTTCCATCAAGCATCACGCGATGGTGGCTGAGCACGCCGATCGGTTCGCGCAGCTGGCCGTTGCGGCGCATCTGCAAGATCGCCACCAGCCGCTCGACCAGCGCCGCCGGCTCGCGCACGCCGGCGCCGTTGCGCCAGTCGACGATGTCGAGATGGGTATCGACCCGCACCAGCCCCGCCACCGGCGCGTGCGGCTCGGCAAGGTATTGCGACACGCCGCCCAGGCCAAGGGCCGGCAGGCGCGCCGCCAGCGCCGGCGAGAGCTTGTTCCAGGGCGGCACCATGACCGGCATGAAGCGCTCGCCGAACAGCGCGCGCATGCGTTCGCCGCCGCGCGCCAGGTCGGCTTCGGCGTCGTGCGCATCGCGCTCAGGGCCGAATTCGCTGTTGGGCTGGCCCGCCCCGGCGTGGTTGATGTGGCCCCAGCCGTGCTGGCAAAAGACCAGGGTCGGCATGCCGCCGGCGCTGGCGCTTGCCAGTTCGGCGTCGGCCTGGGCCGGGATCACCGCCACCAGCACCGGCGCGTCGTGCCGCTGCGAGAGCGCGGCCAGGCGGCGCAGGGCGGGGCTGTCGGCGACCAGGTCGTCGTCGCGCCACCAGAAGCTGCATTCGCGCTGTTCGGCTTGCCAGACGGCCAGTTCGGTGCGCAGCGCCGCGAACGGGTCCTCGACCACGCTGGCCGCCACCGCGCCGGGTCCGTGCCACGCTTGCAGCCAGGGCAGCCAGCGCGCCGCGTCGGCAGGATCGCGCAGCAGCAGGGTGGCGCGCTGGCGCGCGCCGCCGCCCGGTTCGGCCACGTCCATGGCGATCACCGAGCACGGCGCGCAGTTCAGGGCCAGCAGTGCGCCGATGGCGCCGCCGTCGCCATCGAGATACACCACGCCGCGCGCCGACAGGTTGTCGAGCGCGTCGATGGCACCGGCCCGATCGGCGAGGGCCAGATCGGCCGGGGTGGCGCGGCCGGCGAACCAGCGTTCATCGAGCCCGTGCGGGCCTGGCGCAGGGGCCAGCGTGCGCTGCGCCAGCAAGCCATGCGGCAGCGCCTGGAACACGCTGCGCATCACCCTTTGGGGCGGCGTGCTGGCGCACAGCGGACACGCTTCGCCCGCCTCCAGGTGCATGCCGGTCCCGCACAGATTGCATTGCGCATCCGTGCGCTGAAAGGTGGGCGCCGGGTGGCGGTTCATGGCAGCGTTTCCTCCACGATGACGAGGGTCGGGTCCCACGCCAGCAGCCAGGCGCGCATGCGGGCGATATCGGCCGGGTCTTTGGCGAACAGGTGGGCCACGTCGATGGCGCCGGTTACCGGGTCGGTCCCTTGCACGGCCAGCATGCCCATGCCCTTGGCGGCGCAGCCGAAGCGCTGGTAGACGTCGCGCCCGTAGCGGTGCAGGTTGGCGTAGCGGTCGACCGGGACGGCGAAATCCTCGGTCACGGCGCGCGTGTGGGCGCCGCCGAAGCCGATGTGCAGCAGCCCGCGCGGCGACAGGATGCGGTGCAGTTCGTCGAACGCGGCCAGGTCGCGCGGAATGCATTCGAGCACGTGGCTGACCGTGATGTAGTCGTAGCTGGCGTCCGGACGGTCGATCGCCTGGATGTCGAGGCTGCCTTCGCCTTCGTACACCGACACTTCATGGCTGCGGAACCAGGCCGGGTTGTGCGCCTGGTCGGGGCTGAATTGCAGGCTGCGGCGCCAGTCGAGAAAGCCGACCGGCAGCGCCTGGAACATCTGGCGCACCACGCGCTGGCGTTCGAGCGCGCCGCATTGGCGGCAGCAGGGCGGCGCGCCGGTGCTGGCCAGGCGGCCGGCCGGACCGGGACCGAAGTCGCCGCCGCCGCAGATGTTGCAGGCGGGCGGCGCCGGTTCCTGCACGGCTTTGCGGCGGCGCAGCACGAACCAGTCCTGGAATTCGTCCTTGCCGGGGTCGCGCAGCCAGCTGCCGCGCTGGAAGTCTTCCACTTCCCAGCCTTCTGCGGCGAACAGGCGGTGCAGGAAGCCGATGTGGTAGGCGATCACGTGCAGTGGTTCGGCCGGGTTGTGGATGAAGGCGTGTTCGGAAATCTGCTCGGTCAGGTGGTAGCGCACGTTCGGATGCTGGCTGGCCAGCGAAAAGTCGTCCGGCAGGCTGAAAAAGGTGCAGATCCACTTGCCGTCCTCGCGCAGCAGCGCGCCGACGCGGCGCAGGTACTGGCGAATATCGTCCTCGTACATGTGCGTAAACACCGAGAACGCGGTCGCGCAATCGAAGCTGGCTTCGGGAAACGGCAGGCTCAGGTCTTCGAACGGCAGGCCGCCCGGATTGTAGCGGGCGTTATGGACGTTGAGGAACGCGAAGCGGTAGCGCCCCGCGTCTTGCGGGCCGGCGAAGTTGGCGTTGAGCCAGTCGATCTGGCGCGACAGGATATCGAAGCCCTGGTAGCGGCCCTTGAAGCCGGCGCGCCGCAGTCCGTACGCCAGGCGCCCGTAGCCGCAGCCGACGTCGAGCAGGTCGGCGGTCAGGCTGGCCTTGCGCGTCAGGATGTTGCCGCACAGGTGGTCGCAGATCGGCAAAAAATCCGCTTCACTCTCGGCCATGAAGCGCAGGTTGGCCGGCGGCAGCAGCACGTCGTTGGTATCGGCGTTCAGGACGGCGCTCATGCTGCCTCCCCGGCGACCGAAGGCTGCGGTGCGGAGACCGTATCCGGTGCCACCCGTGCGACGACCTGCAAGATCTCGTCGACCCGGTGCTGGAAGGTATGTTGGGAGATGATCAGTTCACGCAAGCGCTTGCCTCCTTTGTCAGTGTTTGTTTTGCCGCGCTGTAGCTTGGCAACGCCGGCAGCCAGGTCGTCCGGCGTGCTGTAGTAATGTACCGCATCGCCGAACAGTGCGCGGCACGCTTGCATCTCGTCGCTGACGATGGTCGCGCCGCAGGCGCCGGCGTCGAACAGGCGGTTCGAGACGAATCCCTGGTCGCGCATGTCGCTCCAGTGGTCGTTGAGCACCACCTTGGCGCCTGAATAGTAATGCCGCAGGCGCTCGTTGGGAATATATGTCTGGCGCACCATCTGCGGCGGCAGGATGCCTTCCCACATGCCGCCGTAGACGCTGAAATCGACGCCGCCGGCCAGCGCGTACTGCACCACCTCGCGCAGCTGGCCGCGCGAATTGCCGACGAAAACCACCTCCGGCACTTCCAGTTCCTGGTCCAGCTCCGGATAGAACAGGGCCGGGTCGGTGCATTGCAGCAGCGGGCTGACCTGGTCGCCCATGCGCTCGCCCAGCCAGGCCGCAAAGCTGGTCGAGGCCACGAAGGCGTGGTCGTATTGCTGCAGCTCGGTCACGGTCACGTCGTCCGGATGGCTGATCAGCCAGGCCAGGTTGATGGCGGTCGGCTGCGGCTGGTATTGGGACAGCCCGCGCAGCACGATCACCACGTCGTCGGCGGCGGTGAGGCCGCAGTACCAGTCGGGCAGGATGTCGATGCGCGCCACATGCCCGCGTTTTTCCAGCGCGCGCTTGATGCCGAGCGCGAAGTGCCAGTCGCCCCATTGCTCGCGCTGGTCCATGGCCGGCACGCCGATCTTGATCGCAAAGCGCAGGGTGTGCGCGAGCAGGCCGCGCAGGCCGTCGCGGAAGGTGGCGGCGCGCACGTCGTAGGTGTGCTTCTCCAGCACCTCCCGGTGCAGTTGCGCGGCGAGGGCCTCGCGCTCCTCGTCGTGGTCGAGGTAGTGGCGCAGCAGGGCTTGCAGTTGCTGCTCGTCGTCGAAGGCCGGCAGCAGGTCCGGAAACAGTTCCTCGGCGCCGCCACGGCAGTTGGTCAGCACCAGTTTGCCGGTGGCGATGGCGTCGAACACGCGCGAATTGAGCGAGTTCCAGTTGCGCGTGACCGGGTGGCTGTCGTCGAGCACGATCCTGGCGGAGTTGTAGATTGCGGGCAGGGCCGCGTACGGCACGGCGCCGCGCCAGTTGGCCTTCCAGTCGGGCCGGTCTTGCCAGCCGTGGCCGTAAATGGCGAAGCGGTAGGAATCCCGCGCCAGGTCTTGCAGGCCGATGGCCTCGCGCTCGGCGCCCCAGTAGCTGCCGGTAAAGGTGACGTCGCTGGCGTGTTCGGGCGCTGCCGGCATCGGCTTGAAGCGCGCGGCGTTGGCGGCGATCGGCAGCAGCGTGGCCTCGATGCCGGTGGCGTCGCGGATATGGGCAATGGCTTTGTGCGACGATGCAAAGATCAGCTGGTAGGCTTGCAGGTGCGGGGCGTCGAGCCACTGGTCGACCCGGTTGCGCACCCAGGCGACCGTGATCAGGCCCGGATTGGCTTCGCTGATTTTTTCGATGGCGTAATCGTGGCGCATCACCACCAGCACGTCGGTGCCGGGCAACTGGTGGGTCGGCATGGAGGCGAACATGACTTCCCAGCCGTACAGGCGGTGCAGCGCCTCGCCCAGTTCGAGCGCGGTGAAAAAGTCGCCGGCCGGGGTGCTCATCGCCGTGGCGGTCACGGCGATGGTCACGCGCAGCGGGGTCGGGCGCCACATGCTCTCGCCCTCGACCAGCGAACGCAGGATGGTGCGGGTCAACTGGCGCCCGTAGCGCTCGATGTACAGCTTGCGGTTGTTCGCATGCAGCTTGGCCGAGTACATTTTCTGGTGCGTGCCGGCGCGGATCTTGGAGTCGCGCGTGGCGCTGCGGTTGTGCAGCGCCACGGCGGCGGTATCGCACAGGACCGCCTTGCCGAGTTTGAGGCGCAGCGCCAGGCACAGGTCGACATCTTCCATGCCGTACACATAGCCTTCGTAAAAGCCGCCCACGGCCGCAAATTCGTCGGCGCGGCACATCAGCAGGGCGGCGGTGGCCACCGGCAGGTCGTAGCAGCCGGCCAGCTCGGCGTGCGCCTGTTCGCCCACTTCCATCGGCGCGTAATAGCGCTGGCCCTTGCCGGCCAGGGTGTCGACCTTGAACTGCACGCCCTGGTGATGGGTCACGTAGCGCCAGGCGTCGGCGCCGGTGGCGAGCGGCTCGAGCAGCTTGAGGCCCACCGCGCCGACCTGCGGATCGTCGAGGTGCTCACGCATGGTCGCCAGGCAGTCGTGCAGCATGACCAGGTCGTTGTTGGCGAACACCAGGTAGCGCCCGCGCGCCAGGGTGGCGCCATGGTTGTTGGAGGCCGCGAACGAAAAATTGACGCCGCGCGCCAGGATGCGCAGGGGCAGGCGTTCCGCGTATTCGGCCGCCACGGCCAGGCTGTCGTCGACCGAGCCGTGGTCGACCAGCAGCAGTTCATAGTCGTGCAGCCAGTCCACGCGCAGCATGGAGTCGAGCAGGTCGCGCAGGATATTGGCGCCGTTCCAGTTCAGGACGATGATCGAGATCAGCGGCACGCCTGGTTCGGCCAGCGGCGCCGGCAGGCGCGCGCGCTTGCCCTGCCAAAGATGCGGCGGTGCGCGGTGGGTGTAGTGGCCGTCCGGCAGCGGCGCGATCTGGCGCCCGGCATGGTCGACCAGCGGGAAGCGCAGGCTGTCGTTCTCGATCTTGATGGCTAAGTTGCCTTCGACGATCACCGCCCTGATCTTGCGCTGCGCGCCGTTCATCAGGTGCGCCGGGAACCTGACCAGGAAGGCGTGGTGGCCATGGCGGTTGTCGCCGCGCAGGCGCGCGCTGAAGCGGTTGGCCTGGGTCACGGCCAGCAGTTCGTCGTCGACATACACGGCCACGTGCACCGGCAGCACCGGGTTCTTGCGGTCCCAGGCCCAGCCCATGATCATGCCGGTGTTGAGCTGCTCGACATGGCCGTGATAGCGCTCGGCCGGGTCGATCTTCGCCAGTTGCTCGGACTTGAGCACGAGCGGCACGTCGTGTTCGAGCCGGAAATTGAGCGGCATGCCGTCCACGCGCACGCTGATGCGGCGCGCCTGCCCGTCGTACAGCGCCACCGGGAACAGCAGTTCGAAACCGTGATTGCCTTCGGTCTGGAGCTGCTTGTTGACGTCCGGCCGGAGAAGCTGGGCCTGGCTCTGGCAAAGCAGCTGCTCGCCGTCGTACAGGCCGACCGTGAGGACCTGGTTGGTGTCGCGCGTGTCGAGCGCCCAGCCGTGCAGGCCGTTGTCGCCCACCTTGTCGACCCGGCCCACCACCGGATGGCGCCACGCCAGCGACAGCGCGCCGCCCTGGGTGCGCAGGCGGTAGCGCGTGCCGTGCAGGTTGATGGCGATGGCGTGCTCGGCGCCGTCGTACAGGCTCAATGGCAGCTCGAACTTGAAGTCGAAGGCCGCGCCGTGTTCGGCGCCGGCGCCGGCCGGCATCTGGCCCAGGCTGCGCGGGCCGTCGTCGACGCGCAGTCCGGTCGCGCCCCCGGGCACCCGCAGCGGATCGATCCAGCCGTACAGGATGCCGTTGCGGACGTGGTAGTTGCCGGCATCGACAGGCGTGAACACGCTCAGTTCGCGCGGCAGGGCCAGCTGGGCGTTCAGTTCAGGCACGCGCAGGGTCAACTGGTGCAGCTGGCCGTCGAACAGCGCGTCCGGCACCGCCAGCATGAATGTCTGGCCGGCCGCCTGCGTGGAGAGCAGCTGGCCGTCGGCATACAGTTCGACAGTGAGGCATTGGCCGGGCAGGGCGCCGTGCAGGGTGCCGCCGATGCCGGCCGCTTCCACCTGGTCGAGCGCGATGCCACCGGTGGCATGGTGCACCAGCGCCGCGCCGCCGTCTTGCGCGGGCGCGCGCGCCAGCTTGATGCCGGTGTCGAACACCCAGGCTTCGAGCGTGTCGAGCGCGACCTGCGGCATGTGGCGCGGCAGCGGCCAGTGAAAGCCGAAGCCGCCGGCATCGTCGCGCTCGACGCTGCAAGTGGTAAAGCCGATCGGTTTGCCGCCGGCGCGAAATTCCAGCGCCAGTTGCTCCTGCGGGCAATTGAGGTCCAGGCACCAGCCGCTGATGCCGTCAGGGCCGATGCGCTCGATCAGGCCACGGATGGCGCGTCCGGCCAGTGCGCCGTTGCCGGCGTGATCGTTCGATACCGCGTTGCTGCTGACATCCATGCTGTCTCCTGAATCGATAGAGGGAGTTGGAAAGACGGTTGCGGCTAGCTGGCCCCCAGCCATTGGCGCTGGCGCGCAAGGCACTGCGCCAGGTCGGTCTCGGGGAGGTGGCGTGGTTCGCGCGCACCCTGCGCGCCGGCCGCGCAGCGTTCGGCCAGGGCGCCGGCAAAGGCGGCGGCATCGAAAAACGGTACGGTCGGCACGTCCAGGCGCGCGGCGAATTCAAGCACCGGCGCGGTGGCCGAGGCGATCACCGGCAGGCCGGAAATGGCCGCTTCGAGGAACGACCATGACAGCACGAACGGCACGCTCCAGTAGGCGTGCACGCGGCTGATGCTGAGCAGGTCCAGGTACTGCGCCGGCGCCAGCTGGCCGCTGAAATGCACGCGCTCAAGATCAATGCTGTCGCCCAGTTCCGCCAGCAGGTGTTCCTTCCAGCTGGCGCCGCCCGGCGCCGCGTGGCCGTAGCCGCCGGTTTCGCCGCCGGCCACGATGACATGCGCCTGCGGGCGCCGTCGCAGCAGTTCGGGCAGGGCGCGCATGAATACCTGGAAGCCGCGTGTCGGTTCCAGGTGGCGCGCCACGTAGCTGACCACCTCGTCGCCGGGCTGGAAGCTGCGGGTGTCGCCGACGGCCACCGGCAGCGCCAGGCGCGCATCGGGATTGAAGCGCAGCCGTTCGCTGTCGATGCCGTCGTGGATCACCGTGATTTTGTCACGCGCCCAGGCCGGGTAGGTGCTGCGCTGCCAGTGCGTCGGCGAGACGGCGGCGTCGGCCAGCTCCATGCTGAGCAGGTTGGTGCTGTTGCGCAGCCTCAGACGCCAGCGCTCGGGCAGGCTCAGGGGCGGCAGGGACGGATCGAAGCCGACGTCCTGGCCTTCCGGCGCGTAATAGTATTCGCAGTAGATCAGCAGGCGCGCGCGCGGGAACACGTCCTTGATGAACAGTGCTTCGCCCCAGCCCGGATGGGCATAGATCAGGTCCGGCGTAAAACCGTCGCGCTGGAGCTGCAGGGCCGCGGCGGCGCAGGCTTCGGCGCAGCGCACATGGGTTTCCTGTTCCGCCAGCAGCGGATGGACATCGGCCCCCGGCGCGCGCAGCAGCTGGTAGCGGCGCAGGGTAACGCCGGGCGGCGCGGCGCGCTTCTCCATGCACAGCGCCACCACCTGGTGGCCGGGACGCTGCGCCAGGTCGGCCGCCAGGTGCAGGAACTGGGCCGGGAAATTCTGGTGAATGAACAGGATCTTCATTGCATCACCGCTGCCAGTTGGTCCAGCACCGCCGCATCGGTGGCGCTCATGCAGGCCAGCGCCCACAGGTCCCAGCGGGTGCCCTCGTGCACGCGCGCTTCGGCAAAGCCGGCGCCGAGCAGGTGGCGGCCCAGGGTGGCGGCGGTAAAGCCGGTGCGGTGCGCCATGTGGCGGTGGCCGGCGGCCAGCGCGGCCTGGTGCCCGAACAGCATGTCGAGCGGGCTGATGGCGCCGGCGGCGGACTGGTACAGCGGAGCGTCGAGCTGGCCGGCGGCGATGTGCACGGCGATGGCGCGCAGGTCGGGCAGGGTAATGAGCGCATAGCCGTCCGGGCGCAGCACGCGGCGGAACTCGGCCAGCGCGCGCGGCACCTCGAAGGCGTCGAGGTGTTCCAGGTTGTGGGCGGAGTAGACCGCGTCGACGCTGGCGTCGGCCAGCATCGACAGGTCGCAGATGCTGGCGACGATGTCGGGTTCGACGCCGGGGTCGATGTCGAGCCGGATTTCCTCCCAGTGCGGGCCGTGCCAGCAGGCCGGCAGTGCGCGTCCATTGCGCGCGCCGCAGCCGACGTGCAGCAGGCGCCGCACGCGCTGGCTGGCGATCGCGTCAGGTGGTGGGGGCAGGCATGGCGCCGCTGCGCTGCTCATCGGGCGCCGCTGTGGGCGTACTGGAACGGCGCGGCCGATGGCGGCGCGCCCAGCCAGGCGCTGAACCAGTAACGGGCGTCGAAGGCGGGGCCGATGCGGACGGTGTCGATGTCGACCGGCAGTTCGTCGCCTTCGCACAGCAGCACCACGGCGCAGGCGCCGATGGCCAGCAGGCTGGTGTCGTCCAGCAGCGCTTCGCCATGGCGGGTGGCAACCGGCAGGGCGTCGACCACGCCGGTCGCCCACAGCAGTTCGCTCATTTCGCCGATGACCAGCAGGCGCACGCTTTGCTTGGCGCGGGCGGCCACCAGGCGCGCCAGGGCCAGCACTTGCGCCGCCTGGGGCGAGCCGAGGCGGTGACGCCAGACCGCGATGCGGGTGCACGACGAGGCCGGCGCCTGCGCGAAGCCGGGCGACGCCGGCTGGGCGGCGGAAACGATGGCGGCGCCGGGGTCGGGACCGGCGCGCTGCGCCAGGGCGGCGCGCGCCGCCGCCAGCGGGTCGCTGCGCAGGAAGCGCTGGTACTCGGGGTAGTAGCCGGGATAGCGCGCCACCAGCACGGCGCGGTTCTGGTGCACGCGCAGGTGTTTTTCGGCGCCGAACGAGACGCCGCCGGCGTGCGCGACGAACACGCCGGTGGCCACGACGTGGCGGTAGCCGGCCGCGCGCGCGCGCAGGCACCAGTCGACTTCTTCGCCGTAGCCGCGTTCGAGCGCGGCGCCGTCGAGGGTGCCGATGGCGGCCAGCGCCTCGGCGCGCATCAGCATGGCGAAGCCGCAGCAGGCCGGCACTTCCACGTCCACGGTGGCGCCGGCGCGGTGCAGGCCGGCGGCGGCCTGGTCCAGCTCGCGCAGGCGGGCCGCATCGGGCACGGGGGCGGCGCGGGCGATGTCGGGAAAGCTGCTGATTTCGCCATTGTTCGACCATGGCGTCACCGATGCGATGCCGGGAGCGCGGTACAGCGCGGCGCGCAGGCGGTCGAGCCAGTCGCCCTGGACCTGCGTGTCGGCGTTGAGCAGCAACACATCGTGCCCGGCGCAGTGGCGCAGCCCGCGGTTGACGCTTTCGATGAAACCGAGGTTGTAGCGGTTGCGCAGCACCGCCACGCGCGGGTCGGCCTCGACCGTGTCGAGCCAGCTTGAGAGCGCCGCGTCGGCGCTGGCGTCGTCGATCAGCAGCAGGCGCGCCGCTACCTGGTTGGCGGGCAGGCTGGCCAGCACGCTGGCAACGCACGCGCGGGCCTGTTCGAGGCCGCGATACAGGGGCACGAGCACGGTCAGCGGCGCTTGCGGTGCCAGCGTGGCGCTGGCGCGCCTGGGCGCGGCAAACACCAGGGGCGAACCGGGCAGGGCGGCCGCGCCCGGCAAGGCCAGCGACCAGACGCCGTCCGCATGCGGCGGCGCGAAGCGAAAACGCGCGCCTTCGATCCGCACTTCGTAGTGCTCGCCGCGCTGTTCGTCTTGCAGGGTCAGGGTGGTGTTAGGCGCGGCATCGAACAGCATGCCTTCGATCTCGGTCCCGCTGCGCCAGCAGGCGCCAGCCGGGGCCAGGCCCGCCGCATGCGCGCGCGCCAGCAGGCTGGCGTGGTTGCCGGCGCGGCAGCGCTGCGGCAGCAGGACCGGCGCCAGCGAGGCTACCCGTGCCGGGTCGCCGGCGGCCAGCCAGGCAGTGAGAAGATTGTCTTGTAAGTTGGGGTCTTGCGGATCGCGGCACCAGGCGCGTTGCCACGCCGCCGCAGCCAGGTTTGATCCCAGCGATTGCAGAACGACGGCGCGCAGCAATGCCGGCGCCACCAGTTCGGGATGGCGCCGGCACAGCGCTTCCGCGCCGAGCAGGGCATCGGCCGGAAATCCGGCCTGGAATGCCTCGACGGCGCGCGACAACAGGAAGTCGTCGCGCAGGCGTGGCGAGCGCCAGGCCGATGGCAGCGCCGTGACCGGCGCGCTCGCCACCACCGTCAGACGATATTGTGGACGACGGTCACCGAGCCGACCACGACCGGCTCGACGTGGGCAGCGGTGCCGTCCAGGCTCTGGCCGGCATCGGAAACGAAGCCCGACAGCACCGACGCGCGCGAGACGCCGCTTTCCAGTACCTTGGTCCAGAACGCCAGTCCGCCGGCGTCCGGTGCGCGGTCGAAGGTGTTCTTGTACAAGGTGGTCAGGAATTGCTGGTTGTCCAGTGCCGGCAGGGCCTTGTACTCGGCCGAGTCGAGGAAGCTCTGGGCAATGCTTTCCAGCGAGACGCCGGCACGCGCGGCGTCGAGCCAGAAGTCGAGACCACCGGCGTCCGGCGTACGGCCCAGCGCGGATTGGTAGATGGTGGCCACGCCGGCTTCCTTGAAGTCCTCGGCGAAAATCAGCGCCTTGCCGCCGTCGAGCTCGACGTACTGCAGCTTGCTGATGTCGGTGGTTTTCAGGGTCGTGTTGCTGCTCACGATGGCGTGACCGTCCTTGACCGTGACCTTGTAATCGGCCGCGCTGCCCGCCAGCTTGACGATGGCGTTGCCGGTGCCGCCCACCACGGTGCTGTTGCCCAGGCCGGCAACCACGGTGTCGTTGCCGCCGCCGGTTTGCACGGTGCTGTTGCCGCTACCCAGGTTGAGCTGGGTATCGCGCGAATCGGCGATCACGAACTTGTCGGTGTTGTTGGTGCCGACCACAACGCGGTCGACCTTGTTGTCGGGCGCGGGACCGCCGATGTCCTGGAACTTGACGTCGACGCCGCCCTTGCCCTGGAACACGATCACCGGCGCATTGGTCGGTGGCGTGATGACGGTGACGAAATTGTCGGACGAGTTGACCAACAACACTTCGGCGCCAAACGGTGCGGTGACCTTGCCGTAGGTGTCGGGAGCGACCGTATCGAAGCGCACCGAATTATCGGTGGCGGCGGTGAGCCCCAGAATGCGGTCGATGGTGCCCTGGGTGAAGATCAGGGGATTGATGCCACGCAGGGTCGTGGTGGCACTCGCGCTCGGTAGTTCATACATAGGTAGTTCTCCTCTTGTCGTTGAGACGCCTGCTCAAGCCGGACCTTGCGCCCGCATGCTGCTCACGAAGCGAGCTGCTGTGCGGTGCCGTTCGACTTGAACACCTTGGTGCTGGCCGATTCCTGCCAGGGATTGCGCTGGGCGCCGACCTGCTCGTCCAATGTTGCGCTCAGGTTGACTGCCGTGAGATGTTCGAGCCCGGATGGCCCGCTCAGCGGTACGGCAGATTGCAGCGGCACCTGATAGCCGCCGCTGAAGTAAGCTGTTCCATCCAGACGCCACTGGCTGGCCTGGGGGCCGATCAGGGCGAAGGTGACAGCGATGATGCGGCGCGCTTCGCCACGGGTGCCGCAAAATTTGCCGCTCTTGACCATCGGCAGGGCGCCGCCGCCCTCGACCACGATGTTGTAGGCCAGGTCGACGCCCTCCGGGCGGTCGGGCCACATCACCTGGAAGCCTTCCAGGCGCAACAGGCTGTGCGGGTCGCCAAGCAGCTCGCCCGGCGCGGCGACCACGTCGCCCTCGCGCTCCACATGGCCGATCAGGGTGATGCCGCTGGCGCCGATCTGCATGCTGGCGGCCGCCGGCGGCGCGGCAACGATGGCCCGGGCCGATGGCGGCGGCGCACTCCTGCGCGCCGGCTGCGCAAGAGCGGGCGGGGCGGATGCGCCGGGGCGGTCGAGACCGATCTGGTCGACGCGCAGCGCCGGGACCGGGTCGCCCTGTTGTTCGAGAAATGCGGTGACCAGAAGACTGACTGGCCCCTCGCTGATGTGCACGACGATGCAGTCGCTGCCGTCGCGCAGGATGGTGTGATGGGTGTTGGGCGTGCCCAGGGTTTCCATCTTGCCGTCGCCGGGCGCGCCGGGGGCGCGTGCGATGGAAAGAGGCGCCATGCCCTGCTTGGGATGGCGCAGGATATACATGCCAGGCTGAAGTAGAACTGTGGAACCAGTAATTTCCATGCGGTACACCACCCAGAAAAAATAGATTAATGGCTAAGTTTCATATGCAAAAACTATAACGCAAAGCAAGGGTGCGCACGTCTTGAGTGCTAGCTATTTTTTTCGGGTGTTGTAAAACGGAGGAATCGATAGCGTAAGGAAGCGCACCATATGGCGTATGGCGCGCTTCTTACTGCTGAGCTGGAGAGGGCTTACTGCTGAGCTAAAAAATCCGTACTGCTGAGCTAAAAAATCCTTACTGCTGAGCTAGCGCGGCGCGTACTGCTGAGCTAACGCGCCGCCGGCTTGTCTACCAACGATAGTTGGCGGTGGCCAGCACTTCACGCCGGTCGCCCGGATAGCAATCGCCATCGCTGCAATTGCCCAGATGCTTCTTGTCGAACAGGTTGCGCGCGTTGAGCGACAGTTCCCAATGCGTGCCGATCTGATAGCCGAGGCGCGCATCGAACAAGGTCACGCCCGGTACCCAGCGCACGTTCTCGAAGTCGGGCACCTTGCTGTTATAACGCACGCCCATGCCGACTTTCATGCCCGACACCCACGCGCCCGGGATGCGCGCGTTCACCCACAGCGCCGCCTTGTGCGACGGTACCAGGCCGTTCTTGCGCCCGATCAGATTCGGCTTGGTGTCTTGCGTGACCCTGGCGTCGGTGTAGCTGTAGCTGGCGGTGGTGTCGATGCCCTGCGCCAGGCTGGCGTTCGCTTCGAGCTCGATCCCGCGCGAGCCGACTTCGCCGCGCTGCACGTTGAACCCTTCGTGCAGCGGATCGGAAGCGGCCACGTTTTGCTGGACGATGTCGAACACGGCCGCCGAGATCATGGCGTTGCTGCCGGCCGGCTCGTAGCGCACGCCGACTTCGTACTGGCGTCCGCTGGTCGGCTTGAACTTGAGGCCATCATAGGTGGCGCCGTTCTGCGGCTCGAACGAGGTGGCGTAGCCGACGTAAGGCGACACGCCGTTCGGCAGCAGCCACACGCCACCGACGCGGCCGGTGGTCTTGTTGGTGTTGACAGGACCGTCGACCCAGGCGGCGACGGCGCTTTCGCGGAAGCGGTCCTGGCGCACGCCGGCCACGATTACGAACTGCCCGTCGTACTTGGCCTGGTTTTGCACGTACAGGCCGGTCTGGCGCGTGGTCGCCACGTACTCGGCCTTGAGCAGCGGCGCGGCGAACGCGCCGCTACCGGTGGAGAGGTCGAACTGGTTGGTGGCCGTGGTGCCACGGAACGACGCGCCACTGATCTTGCTCAGGTCGACGCCGGCGATGGTGGTGTTCGACCACTTGCCGGCGTTCCACTGGTATTCCATATAGTTGTCGGTCTGGCGGCTCTCGGTGTAATCGTTGATGTGCTGCCCGCGCCGCGTCACAACGCTCTTGCTGATCAGGCCGGTGAGGAAATTGACCTGGTAGTCGAGCTTGACCTTGCCATAGCGGCTGCGGCTGTGAAAACTCAGCTTGTCGTTGATGCGGTGCTCGAACAGCACGCCGGTCGACCATTGATCGCGGTGAAAGTGATCCCAGCCTTTTTCGGCCACCGGAACGTAGTAGCCCAGCGCTTCGACGTACTTGAAAGGATAGGCGTCGCCCGCGATGCGGTCTTCCTGGTAGTTCGCCAGCACCGTCAGGGAGGTGTCGCCGTTGATCTTCCAGGTCAGCGAGGGCGCGAAGTAGCGCTCTTTCTTGGTCGAGCCCGGGGTCATCAGGTCGTATTGCTCGGTCAGGCCGACCAGGCGGTACAGCAGGGAGCCGTCCGCGTTCAAGGGGCCGGAAATGTCGCCGGCCACGCCACGCCGGGCGATGTCGCCGGCGCGCACGCGGATCTCGCCCTGCGCTTCCGCGGTCGGACGCTTGGTGATCGAATTGACGGTGCCGCCGGGGATGGCGCTGCCGAACAGCAGCGAGGCCGGGCCGCGCAGGAATTCGACGCGCTCCACGCCGTAGCTGTTCAGGCGCGGCATGGCGTAGACATTGCCGGCGTCCTTCAGGCCGTCGCGGTAGTTGCCGCCGTTGGTGCTGCCGATACCGCGCGCGATCGACCAGTCATAGCGGTCGTCGCGGCCGTAGGTGCGCGGGGTAAAGCCCGGCACGTATTCGAGCGCTTCGGCCAGGTTCGATACGCCGCGCGCGTCCAGGTTGTCGCGCGTGACGACCGAGATCGACTGCGGCATCTCGCGCGTGGCGGTGGCGGTCTTGCTGGCCGTGCTGCTTTTCTTGGCGACGTAGCCGGCCAGCGGCGCGCTCGGGCTGTCGCCTTCGGCGCGCGCGGTCACGGTAATTTCGGACAAAGCCTGGGTGCGCGCCGGCGCTGCCACGGCGGCCGTGGCGGCGACCGGCGCCTGCTTGACCAGTATATAGCCGCCATTGGCTTGCGCCACGGCCGTCAGGTTGCTGCCTTGTAAGAGCACGGCCAGGCCGTCATTCACGCTGTAGTTGCCGTTCAGGCCCGCGCTTTGCAGGCCGGCGGTGGTAGCGGTCGGAAACGACAGCAAGATGCCCGCTTCGCGACCGAAGCGGTTCAGCGCGCCTTCGAGCGGACCGGCCGGGATGGCGTAGGCCTTGCGCGCCGGGGTGGCGTCGGCGGCCAGCGCCGCGCCTGGCAGGGCGGCCGTGGCGACCAGGCCGGTGGCCAGCGCGTGGCCGATGGCCACCAGCAGCGCGCGCTGGGTGAAGCGCGTGCGCGGCAGGGGGGTGATGGAAAGGTGTTGCGCCTTGTTGCGTGACCGCATGGTTGATTCCTTGTGCAATAGTTGAAGATGTTGAGTGCTCACCTTCCATGTCACGCGAGAATCGAAAACAGCTCAGGTTTGTGAAAATATATTTTTATTGGCGTACCGGACGCACCGTAACCCAGTAGCGCGTGAGGAAATCGATCTCCACCGGCAGGGTGGTGCGCAGGGTGTCGAGGATGCGGCCGGTGTCGGCCAGCGGGTAGCTGCCGGACACGCGCAGGTTGGCAACCGCCGGGTCGCAGCCCAGGCGGCCGGGCCGGTGGCGTCCGAGTTCGGCCAGAAAATCGGCCAGGCGCATGCCGCTGGCGACCAGCATGCCGTCGGCCCAGGCGACGCTGTCGTCATCGGCGGCCTGGGCTGGCGCGACGGCAGCGGCGCTGAAGCGGGCCTGCTGGCCGGCGCGCAGGATGCGTAGCGGGGCCTCTATGGCGTTGCGCGGGCGGATCGCAACCGCGCCGTCGAATACATCGACCCTGCTGGCGCCGGCATGCTGGCGCACGGCGAAGCGGGTGCCGAGCGCTTGCAATTCGCCTTCGGCGGTTTCGACGATGAAAGGGCGCTCGCCGGGGTCCTTGCCGCTCGTGACCAGGATTTCACCGCCGACCAGCCGCACGCGCCGTTCGGTGGCGGAAAAGCGCACATCGACCGCACTGCCGCTGTTGAGCCAGACCGTGCCGCCATCGGCCAGCACGATGCTGCGGCGCTGGCCGGTGCCGGTGCGGGCGTCGGCGCGCCATTCGCGCCAGGGCGCCTGCTGCTGCGCCAGCCAGGCGCCGCCGCCGGCGCACAGCAGGGCCGCCAGGGTCTTGGCGGCGGCGCGCCGGGGCAGGGGACGCGCCGGGGCGGCGGGCGTATCGAGCAGGGCCGCGTGCGACAGCGGCGAGGCACCGGCGGCGCCGCGCCAGCGCGCGTTGACGGCGGCGATGTGCTGCCAGGCGCGCTCGTGTTCGGGGTGGGCGGCGCGCCATTGCTGCAAGGCGGCGCGGGTGGCCTCGCTGGCCTCGTCCGACTGGAGCTCGACCAGCCACTCGACCGCCTGGCGCGCCACCGCGGCCGGGACCGGCGTGGGGTCGGTCCGAAGCTGCGCGCTGGCGTCGATTGCCCCCATCAGTCGAGCGACAGGCCGAAGTAGCACTGGGCGCCGGCGCGCACCAGGTGGCGCTTGACGGTGCTCAGTGAAATGCCGAGTTCGGCGGCGATCTCGGCCTGGCCCATGCCATCGAGCTGGGCCAGCAAAAAGGCGCGCCTGACCTGGGCCGGCAGGCCGGCCAGTACGCTGTCGATCTCGACCAGCGTCTCGAGCAGGATGGCGCGTTCTTCAGGCGAGGGCGAGAGCGCGGCCGGCACCTGCGCCAGCGCGTCCAGGCAGGCGCGCTCGATCTGCTCGCGGCGCCAGTGGTTGGCCAGCGCGCGCTGGGCCACGGTGGTCAGGAAGGCGCGCGGCTGGTCGATCGCGACCGGCTCCTCGCGCGCCAGCAGGCGCAGGAAGATGTCGTGCGCCAGGTCGGCGGCGCGCTGCGAACAGCCGAGCTTATTGCGCAGCCAGCCGCGCAGCCATCCGTGGTGGTGGCTGTACAGCTGGTGGACCTGCTGCTGAAGAAGCGCCGGGGCGGCAACGGACATGACACGATTCCTGGTCAGGTGCCCTGCACCGACAAATGTGAATGAGAATGATTATCATTATAGACGACGCTCGGATGGCATGGCAATTTCAATCTTGTATTTGGGATTTGGACTTCGGCCGCACGCGCCCGGCCATTATTGCGTGTCAAGCTTAAACAGGCTCGAACGTATCGGGCGGTTGATGCCTTGTGGTACAGCATTTTCGATTTCGCGCATCTGGGCCGCCACGTGGCTTGTCAAGCAGCCGGGTCTTGATCGTTGATCAGTGCCTGGCATGTCCACACCGGAAGTTGCAAAAACTAAAAATTAGACTTGTGTCAAATAGCAATCCAGCAATACTATTAGGTCGGTTTAGTTGCTTTAATTGCAGCTAGGCCAGGGCGGTTTTTTTATGCAAAAACACGCCCGCAGATCCGCAACCAAGCGCAGGAAGACATCTCACCACGACCAGATATTCACCAAGCCGCGAAAGGGCACCGCATGACAATGAAGCCTTGGAATCCGCTGTACAACGGCGGGTTGCAACATCCGCATAGCGCCGTCTGTAAGAAATCCTCTCTTGCCCTCTGTATTGCCCTGGCCTTCGCCGCCGCCGCGCCTCTCGCGCAGGCGGCCGTGGCCGCACCCGCCGCCGCGCCGGTGTCCACGCAGCGCGCCGCCCCGTACTGGCAGGACGCGACCGTCTCCACCGGGCGCATGGGCATCGCCAGCGCCGGCGCCAAAACGCCGGCCCTCTCGCTCAAGCGCTTTCGCGGCGCCACCCTGGACGCGGCCGGCATGGCCTCGCTGACCGCCAGCGCGCCCCTCGAGCGCGGCAACAGCATGATGGCCAGCAGCCAGACCATTTCGCTGCCGCATCCGGACGGCGGCTACCAGCGCTTTACCCTGGTCGAGTCGCCCATCATGGAAGCCGGCCTGGCCGCGAAACACCCCGAGATCAAGACCTACAAGGGACGCGGCATCGACGACTCCAGCGCCACCTTGCGCATGGATATCACCCCGCTCGGCCTGCACGCCTCGGTGCGCTCGGCCAACGGCGGCTGGTACGTGGACCCGTACTATCACCTCGATACCAGCCTGTACGCCAGCTACAGCCGCAGCGACCTGATCAACCAGCACGGCCCGCTGCTCGAAGGCGCGCTGCCCGAAGCGCAACTGGCGCTGGCGCACTCGTTCTATAAAGAAGGCGTCCCGGTCGAGGTGCGCGGCAGCGGCTTTGTGCCCGGCGCCACCGTCAACCTGACCGTGCGCGGCGAAGGCGACGCGGCCGCGCTGCACAGCGTCAGCGCCACGGCCGACGCCAGGGGCGCGATCAGCGTGATTCTGCCTGCGGGCCGGGCCGGCGCGTTCGAACTCTCCGCCACCGACGGCCACAGCACGGGCGCCGCGCCGTTCCGCGTGATGGACGCCGGCATGAACCCGAACGTGGCCGTCAGCGACCAGCTGCGCACCTACCGGCTGGCGCTGGTCACCGACCCGACCTACGCCACCTATTTCGGCGGTCCGGCCAACGTCACGGCGGCCAAGGTCACCCTGATGAACCGGGTCAGCCAGGTGTATGAGGATGAAACCTCGATCCGCATGGTGCTGATCGACGCCACCGACGCCCTCAATCTCGATACCCCGGCCCAGATGACCGAGCCGAACGGCCCGTGCGGCGCGGCGGCGTGCTTTACCCCGACCCAGGCGTCCGGTTGCGGCAGCGGCACCTTGTCGCGCAACCGCATCGTCACCGGCTTGCTGGCCGGGGCCGGCAACTTCGATGTCGGCCACATTGCGCTCGGCCTGAACGGCGGCGGCGTCGCCAGCCTGGGCGTGGTTGGCGCCAACGCCAAGGCGCAGGGCTGCACCGGCCTGCCCAAGCCGATCGGCGACGCCTTTGCGGTCGACTACGTGGCGCACGAACTGGGCCACCAGTTCGCCGGCAACCACACGTTTAACGGCATTACTTCCAATTGCAGCGGCGGCAACCGCAATCCGGGTACCTCGGTCGAAGTCGGCAGCGGCTCGTCGATCATGGCCTACGCCGGCATTTGCAGCACCGACAACCTGCAGCCGCACAGCGACCCGTACTGGTCGCAGCGCAGCTTCGACGAGATCGTCGCCTATACCTCGAGCGCCGAGTCGATCCTCAACGAAGTGCAGGTCGCCGCGCTGCGCGGCTTTACCACGGCCGGGCAGCAATTCCGCATCAACGTGAACGGCAATCTGTCGGCGCCGATCGTGCGCGGCACCAATTACACCACGGCCGGCGTCAAGGCTGCGCTGGAAAGCAGCCCGGGCTGGCCCGCAGGCGGCACGGTGACGGTCAGCGCCCTGAGCGACACGGCCTTTACCGTGACCTTCAACGGTGCGCTGGCCGGGGTGAATGTGGCGCCATTGCAACTGGTCGACTTTACGCCGGGTGCGAGCGGTTTTGTGGGCGAAGTCGCCGTGGGCGGCCCGACCAGGCGCGGCGGCACCGTCGCCGCGACCGGCAACAACGCGCCGGTGGTGACCGTCCCGGGCAGCTACACGATTCCGGTGCGCACGCCATTCGCCCTGACCGGCAGCGCCACCGATGCCGATGGCGACCCGCTCACCTACATGTGGGAGCAGAACGACCGGGGCGCGTCCAGCGGCACCGGGCTGACCAGCAACGTCAAGCTCAACGGCCCGCTGTTCCGCCAGTTCGGCACCCGCGCCACCGTCAGCGCCGCCGACACGCTCGAATACAACTCGCCGGGCGAGAACCACACGACGACCGATCCGACGCGGGTGTTCCCGGACCTGGCGCAGATCCTGTCGAACAACACCAATGCGGTGACGGGCGCGTGCGCGGTGGCGGCCACGCCGCCGAGCCTGGCCGATATCGAGTGCTATTCGGAATTCCTGCCGACGGCCGCCTACGTTGGCCTGGCCGGCACCAACGCCGCGCCGGCCTCGCTCACCTTCAAATTGACGGCGCGTGACGGCCGCGGTGGCGTCAACAGCGCGAGCACCAGCCTGGTGCTGGCGCCGGCGGCCGGTCCGTTCCTGGTGACCTCGCCCAACAGCGCGGTGACGCTCGATCCGGGCTCGGTGCAGACCGTTACCTGGAACGTCGCCAACACCGACGTGGCGCCGGTCGGCGCGGCCAGCGTCAACATTGCGCTCTCGACCGACGGCGGCAAGACCTGGCCGCTGCTGCTGGCCGAAGGCGTGCCGAACAACGGCAGCGCCAAGGTGACCTTGCCGGCGACGCCAGTGGCGGCTGCGCGGATCAAGGTGGAAGCGGTGGGTAATGTGTTCTTCGACATTTCCAATGCCGACATCGGCATCCACCTGGCGGGCGACCAGAACGTCGACGGCAGCGTCGACTGCGCCGACCTGGCCCTGGTCAAGGCGGCGTTCGGCAAGCGCAGCGGCCAGGACGGCTTCGATGTCCGTGCCGATGCGCAGGCCGACGGCGTTGTCAACGCGCGCGACCTGACTTATGTAGCGCAGCGCCTGGCCAAAGGCGCCGCCTGCAACTGACCGACGTGGCCGTCCGGGTGCACGCGCATCCGGCCGGCCCTTACCGCATACAATCCCATCAGGGCAATAGGACCAATCAGATGATGACTTTCAAAAAATACTTCGCTGCCATGCTGCTGGCCGCGAGCACCCAGGCGTTTGCCATTCCGACGCTGTCGGTGAGTGCGTTACCGGCGCCGGTGGTATCGGGCGGCAAGCTGGACCTGGCTGTGAAGATTTCGGATATTACCGACCTGTACGGCTACCAGTTCACGCTCAGCTTCGATGCGGCGCTGCTCAAGGCGAACAGTTTCACGGAGGGCGCGTTTTTGTCGGGCGCCGGCACTACGTTCAGCGACGGCGGCACGATCGACAATGCGACCGGCACGATTTCGTTCGTGTTCAACACGCTGGTCGGTGCCGGGCCGGGCGCATCCGGAAGCGGAGAGCTGGGGCTGTTCAGTTTCGATACCTTTGGCAACGGCAATGCGGCGCTGACTTTTTCCGACGTGCTGTTCCTCGATGCGAACCTGAACGAGATTGCGGTCGTGGCCGAGGGTAGCTCGGTGCAGGTGGTGCCGGAGCCGGAAAGCTTCCTGCTGGTGGGGATTGGTTTGCTGGCGGCAGGTGTTGTGCGCCGGCGCCAGCTGGCGGCGCGCGGCTGATTGACGGGGTAGCAGGCGGCGCGCTGCACAGGGCGCGCCGCCTGCGCAACGGGGGAAATACGCAATGCCAGATCGGGTCTCTGAGGTACTGGCGGCATACGCACGCGGTGAGCGACGCTTTCACGGCCTGGAGATCGACGGCGAGAGTTTCGAGCGCCAGGTATTGAAAGATGTGGTGTTTGAGGACTGCTTCTTCTATGTCAGTTTCCGGTTCGCCAATCTGCGTAACGCAACATTCGTCAATGGCAATATCAAATGCTGCGATTTCAGGGATGCCGACCTGAGCGGCGCCCATTTCGAGAATTTGTCCGTTGAAAGCTCGCAATATGCACGCGCCAAAACGGATGGGCTCGTCTGGACCGGCAACTGGGCCTACGGCAGCATCTCGACCCAGGAGGACTTCGACAGCTGGATCAAGGACCATGAATACTAGTTGGAGTGCAGCCACCCCACCGTGGAACGCCGCACTGGCGTCATGGACTGGCGCTGGATGTGAACGCCGCTTTAGCGGGCAAACCTGAACGTTTCACGAACCTCATCGATAAAGTCCGCCGGTTGTTCCAGCGCGGCAAAATGGCCGCCGTGTTCCAGCTCCCCGAAATGGACCAGCCTGGCAAAGCGCGCTTCAGCCCAGCGCTTCGACAGCCTGACCTGTTCTCCCGGAAACATACTGATCCCGGTCGGGGTTGGCATCGGCGCCGACGGCATGCCGTCCTGGCGCATCGCCTGCATGCATTCCCAGTAAAAGCGGGCCGAACTGGCGCCGCTGTTGGGCAGCCAGTACAGCATGATGTCGTCGATCAGCTCGTCCAGCGCGAAAACGCTCTCGACATCGCCGCCGCTGTCGGACACGTCCTGGAACAGCGCATAAATCCACGCAGCCAGTCCAACCGGCGAATCGGCCAGGCTAAAACCCACCGATTGCGGGCGCGAACTTTGCAGCTTGTAGTAGCCCGAAAACTGCTGCTCGTAGCGCTGGGCGTCGTCCAGCATGGCTTGTTCGTCTGCGGTGGCGTCGGCCCGTTCCTGTTCGGTCGGCTGGAACATGACCATGTTCAGGTGGATGCCGATCAGGCCCGGCGGCGTCATGTAGCCCAGGGTGGTGGCGACAGCGGCGCCCCAGTCGCCTCCCTGCGCTGCCCAGCGCGCATAGCCGAGCCGTTTCATCAAGGTGGTCCACGCCTGCGCGATATGGCCGACGTTCCAGCCGCCGCTGGTCGGCTTGCTTGAGAAGCCGAAGCCCGGCAGCGAGGGAATGACCAGGTGAAAGGCGTCGCTGGCCTTGCCGCCATGCGCGGCCGGATCGGTCAGCGCGGCGATGACCTTGCGAAATTCCAGCACCGATCCTGGCCAGCCGTGCGTGAGCAGCAGCGGAATCGCGTCCGGCTCGGGCGAGCGCACGTGCAGGAAATGGATGTCGAGCCCGTCGATTTCGGTGCGATACTGGCCCAGCTCGTTGAGCATGGTCTCGCAGCGGCGCCAGTCGTAGCCATCCTGCCAGCGCGCCACCAGCGCGCGCAGCTTGGCCAGTTGCGGTCCCTGGCTGGTGTCGGGCACGGTTTCGGCGTCGGGCCAGCGGGTGTGCGCAAGGCGGCGCTGCAAATCGTCCAGATCGGCTTGGGGGATGGACAGGTGGAATGGATGGACTGCGTCGGGCATGGTGTTTCCCTCATGGTGAGCATCGGCGGGCCGGCGGCGGTAGGGCAGGTGGGACGCGGGTACAATCAGCGGGTTTGCTGGATTTAAACTGAACTGAACTGTTCAGTCTAGATTAACACAGAATCAATTTGCCATGACGAACGATTGTGCGAGAAGGAAAGTATGGACCCGGTAGAACACGACAAGCGCGGCGCCGGAGGGCGGCCGGCGGCGGGGCGCAAGGGCGAGGTCGATGCCCGGCTGCTGGACGCGGCCACGCGGCTGTTCCTGACCCTGGGATTCGACGCCACCAGTTGCGACCAGGTGGCGCTCGATGCGCGCGCCGGCAAGGCGAGCATTTATGCGCGCTATGCCAACAAGGGGGCGCTGTTTGCCGCCGTCATCGAAAGTAATCTGGCGCGCCTGTTTGCAGCGGATGAGGTGGTGCACGCGGTCGACAGTCCTTTGCGCGAGCGCATGACAGCGGCTTGCCTGAGCGTCGTGGAGCAGGCCTTGCAGCCGGACGCGGTTGCGTTGCTGCGTTTGCTCGTTGCGGAAGCGCCGCGCTTGCAGGGCATGGCCCTGAGCGCCGACCAGGTGCGCTGGCGCATGGGCGTGGGACGGGTTGCCGACGCCATCGCCGCGCGCTCGTCCGAGCCCGATGAGATCGCCAGGGCGACCGTGCCCGCCGCGCAGCTGATCGACATCGTCCTCGCGCCGGCATTGATGCGCGCGCTGCTGGGTGAGAATGAGGCTGGGCTCATGCAGGGCGCGAAAGAGCGCATCGGCGCGGCCATCGACTTCCTGGCTGCGCGCGGCGCCTTGGACAGCTGGGATCAAGCTGCCTTCCCGGATACTGTACACAAATGACAAAAATTGACGCGTCCGCATTGAATGAACTATCCCGGCTGGAGGGGCAGGCAATTGCCGTCGAGGATTTTAATGAAGGCGGTGACGCCCTGCAAGCGCTGGCAAAGTTAGATAAAGCGCGTGCGCAAGCGGTGGCATTGAGGATCCTGCGCGAGCAGATCGGCGATGTGTATTACCAGGCAGGCGCGTTCGATGTTCTTTATGGTGTGTCCGCGCCAGATGCGGTCCGCTACATGGAGGAAGCCGCCAGCATTGTCGATCCGTACATTCTGGGTGCGATGCTGACCGAGATTGCCGTCGATTCGGGCTATATCGAACATCAGGCCATTGTGGCGAAGGCGGTTCCGATACTGCGCCGCGCGCTCGCATGCAGGAGCATGGAGGAGTTAGGCGCAATCGAGGCCTCCATAAAACACTTCGATGAAACTTATCCTGCCTAAATCCGGTGTCAGGTCTGACATTGGGACACGAACTCAGCATAAGGGGCCAGCCGTTTGCTTTATGCTCGAGCTCGTGTCCGTTTGTCAGACCTGGCACCGGGTTGGTGGTCAGAACTTGTAGCTGGCGCGCGCGTACACGAAGCGTCCCGAGCGGCCGAATGGTGCGCGGTTGGCGTACGGCACCGCCGCCGTGGTGTTGAGCGACGCCGGCACCGGGTCCGAATACACATCGAACAGATTGTCCGCACCAACCGCCAGGGTGGCGCCGCCCGCCAGGGTGTAGCGCGCTTCCAGGTTGACCACGGTCTTGGGCGTGAGCCAGAAGTCGGTCGCTTGCGTGGTGCCGGCCGACAGCAGCTTCCCGTAGCGTGTGGCGTTGAAGGTCGCGCCCCATTGCGCCAGTTTCCAGCGCGCGCTGGCGCTGATCTTGTTCTTCGGCTGGCCTTCTTCGATGCCCAGCACGTTGGCGCGCCCGAACAGCGACGGCGCCGGGTTGAGCGCCGCAAGCTGCTCCGTGACCGGCACGCGCGTCACTTCGGTGGTGTTGAAGTTGCCGGCCAGGGTCAGGTCGATCAAGCCCGCCGTGCTGCGCAGCGGCCAGTTCGCCACCACATCCACGCCGGTCGTGGTCGAGTTGACCCCGTTGATGAAGAAGCGGCTGCCGCCCACGCCCGCATAACCGCTTGCCGCGAGGAACTGGCGCACGTTGGCTTGGGTGAGGTTTTCACTCAATACGATGCGGTCGCGGATCTTGATGCGGTAGGCGTCGACGGTCAGGCTGAGCGCGCCGATGCGCGCCACCGCGCCAAGCGCGACGTTGACCGATTTTTCAGCCTCCAGCGGCTTGGCGCCGAGCGCGACGGCGACCGGATCGTTGGGCCGGAAAGTGGCGATGTTGAACGCGGCGCCGTCGATGAAGGTCATCGCGGTCGAGGTGTAGAACTGCTGCTGCGGCGATGGCGCCCGAAAGCCGTTTTGCAGCGAGCCGCGCAGGCCGAACGACGGTGTGAAGTCGTAGCGTGTGGCCAGCTTGCCGGTGACATTGCTGCCGAAGTCGGAATAACGCTCGGCGCGCACCGCCAGCGAGGTCAGCAATTCCGGAGTCAGCTTGGTTTCCAGGTCAAGAAAAGCGCCGATCGAATGGCGCCCGCTGTCGATGGCGTTGGCCGGGGTGTAGCCGGGGAACACTTGCGAGCCGGCCGCGCTGGGACGGCCGTCGGCCAAGGTGACGCCGCCGTAGCGGTAGGAGTCCGCTTCGCCGGCCCACAGTTCGTAGTTTTCGCGGCGCGCTTCGGCGCCCACTGCCACGTTCAGCGGGGCTGGCAGGATGGCCACGCTGACCGGTTTGACGGCCGAGAAATTTAAGGTCAGCTGGTCGTAGGCAAAACCGCCGGCGTCGAATTCGGTCTTGCTGGTCGCGCCGAGCGAGCGGTTGAGCGAGTTTTCGACCGTAAACGCCATCTTGTTGCGGCCGAAACCGAGCGAGGCGTCGAAGTCCCAGCCCTGCGCGCTCCAGGCCAGCCCGCCGGTGGCGCTGAAGTCGTCCACCGTCGGCGCGATAACCGGCAGGTAGCCGTCCGGATACACCGAGGCAATGTTCTCATCTTGCAGCGGACGGCGGAAGAAGCCGGCCGCGCTCGAATCGCGCTTCTGGTAGCTGGCCGAACCGTACAGTTTGGCGTCGCCCGTCAGTGGAATCCCGGCATTGGCGAACAAGGTCGTCTGCGTCAGCTCCGGCTCGCCGCCCCAGGTGTTGTAGCGCTTGATGGTTTGCTCGCGCGGGTCGAACTTGCCGTTGATGAGCGGATATTGCTGGCGCACGTCGTAGGCGCTGCGCTCGGTATGCGATTGCTTCTTGTACTCGGCCGCCACGGTCAGGAAGCCGTCCTCGCCCAGGGTAAAGCCTTTCCAGCCGCTCACGGTGGTGGTCTGGCCGTCGGTGCGCTTGCGCTTGTTGGGCACGTCGAGCGCCAGCCCGGCCGGCACGGCGCCGGTGTTGTAGTCGTATTCCGAGATGCGCGCGCCTGTGCTGGCAGTAAATTCCCCGCCACTGCGGTTTTCGCGCAGGCGGAAGTTGATCACGCCGGCAATCGCGTCCGACCCGTACTGGGCGGCGGCGCCGTCGCGCAGCACTTCGACCGTCTGGATGATGCCCGCCGGGATGGTGTTCAGGTCGGCCGAGGCCGAACCGCGCCCCACGGTGCCGTTGACATTGACCAGCGCCGACGCATGGCGGCGCTTGGAATTGACCAGCACCAGCGCCTGGTCCGGCGCCAGTCCGCGCAGGGTGACCGGGCGCACGGTATCGGTGCCGTCGGTCAGGCCCGGACGCGGGAAATTGAGCGCGGGCAGGGCGGCCGACAGCGCCTGGCTGACTTCGGTCACGCCATTGTTGTTGATCAGGTCGGCCGACACCACGTCGACCGCCGAGGCCGTATCGAGCACGGAACGGTTCGATACGCGGGTGCCGGTCACCACCACGGCCGGCGGCGCGGCGTCGGCGCTTGCACCGGCCGCGCTGGTCTGGGCCATGGCCGGCACCGACAGCGACGCGATCGACATGGCCAGAATGCTGAGGCGCAGGCCCTTGGGTGCGCGCGCAATACCGTGTTGCTTCATTCCATTTACTCCTCAGTGATAGGTGCACCGGCACTGCGGCCGAGCGGGCAGTCACTATAAAGTGTGCCCGCCGTTATCAGAACGACGCATTTCACATAAGCTTAGAAGCGTCTCATTGCCGCGACGGCTGGCCCAGGCGTTCCAGCAGGGCTTGCCCGACCTGCACGGCGGACGCCGGATTCTGGCCGGTGATCAGTTCGCGGTCGCTCACCACGTGGCTGGTCCATGGCGCCGCATTGCTGCTGTAGCGCGCGCCAGCGGTTTGCAGCGCGGTCTGCGGCAGCAGCTTCATCGTGCCGCCTTTTAACGCCGCCTTGGCCAGCGCTTCTTCCTGGTTGCTGATCACGGTCATGCGGTAACCGGCGTAGATCCAACCCGGCGGCGTGGCCTTGCCGCCTTGCTCCATGCGGGCGATGGCGCTCTCGGGCTTGGGCAAGCTCGATAGCAGCGCAGCCGGACCATGGCACACCAGCGCAGTGATCTTGCCGGCCTGGTGGAAATGCGTCAGCAGGCGTCCGAGCGCGGCGCTGCGGATCAGGTCTTGCATCGGCGCATGTCCGCCCGGGATGTAGACGGCGTCATAGCGCGCATAGCCAATCTGTTCGACCCGCGCCAGGCTGATCACCGGCGAACGCTGCTGCGAGGTGATGGCGAGCTTGTCGACCAGATCCTGGTGCCGCTTCATGTCGGCCGCGTCGCCGCCGAAATACATGGGGTCGAGCGAGCCGGCATCGACCGTGGGCGCCTTGCCGTTGGGGGTGGCGAAGGTGACCTCATGGCCGGCATCGAGCAGGAGCTTGAGGGGCTGGGCCAGTTCGTTGAGGTAAAAGCCGGTCGGGAAGGTCTTGCCACCTTTAAGTTCCAGGTGGTCGGCGTCGGACAGCACGACCAGCACGTTGGCGGCGTTGGCCGCCCCCGCCAGGGTGAGCAGCATGGCGGCGAGCAGGGGTTTGAGGTGGGTCATGGCCGGTTTCCTTCGGTAGTTAGGGTATGCAAGACTATATTCGCGCCTCGAAAGGAGATAAACTGCCTGCTGGGTCAATGAATAGTTCTTTGAAGGCAAAAATGGCGCGGCGTTACGGGCATTTGGGCGATGTGGAAATTTTCCTGGCGGTGGCCGAACACGGCTCTTTGACGGCGGCGGCAGTCACGCTGGCCACCACGGCGTCGGTGGTCAGCCGCGCGCTGGGCCGGCTGGAACAGCGTCTGGGCAGCCAGCTGTTCCGGCGCACCACGCGCAGCCTGAGCATCACCGATGCCGGCCAGCTGTACCTGGAGCAGTCGCTGGCCGCGTTCGCGCTGATCGACGAGGCCGAGCGCGCCATCCTGGGCCAGGCCGACGAGGTGGCCGGGCGGGTGCGCCTGAGCGTGCCGACCACCTACGGCCATTACCGCCTGCCGCCGCTGCTGGAGGCCTTTGCGCGGCAATATCCGCTGGTGCGGGTGGAGCTCAACATCGCCAACCGCAACGTGGACCTGGTGGCCGAAGGTTTCGATGTGGCGGTGCGCCTGGGCGAGCTGCCCGACAGCGGCATGGTGGCGCGCAAGCTGGAAGACGCGCCGCTGCGCCTGGTGGCCTCGCCCGACTACCTGCAACGGGCGGGTACGCCGGCTTCCTTCGACCAGTTGCAGCCGCACGCCTGCATCTGCTTTGTCATGCCCAGTACCGGGCGCGTGTCGCCGTGGCTGCTGCGCGATGACGGGGGCGATGTGGACTGGTCGCCGCCAGCGCGGTTTACCGTCTCGGACGATGTGCTCGGGGTCGTGTCGCTGGCGGTGCACGGCCTGGGCGTGTGCCAGAGCTACGACTTTATCGTGCGCGACCGGATCGAACGGGGCGAACTGGTGGAGCTGCTGCCGCAAATGGGCGGGCGCACGCGCATTTTTTCAGCGATCTATGCGGCGCACCGGCGTCCGTCGGCGGCTGCGCGCGCCCTGATCGGCGCGCTGACGGCCGTGCGCTAGCGCCGGTAGGCCGGCTTTTCCATCGCCACCGGCTGTGGATTAAGCAGCACCCAGGCCACCGACAACTCGGCCAGGCGCGCGGTGTCGCACGATTGGCGCTTGGCGGCGCCGATCAGCGCCGCGAATTCGGCCAGCGCGGGCGCCGGCAGCGGCTGCCCGCTTTGCACGTGCCCGAGCAGGGCCTCGGCCATGCGTTTGTAGTCGCTGTCCCAGTTGCAGCCGCCGTTGCCATCCAGTTCGCGTGCGATGCGTCCCGAAATGCGGATTACTTCACCCTGCACGGTGGCCGCGTATCCCTCCGGGCGCACCAGCGCATCCCACAGTTCCTGGTGCTGCGCCTGCCAGTGGCCCGCCGCGACGGTGATCGGGCTGCGCCCATCGTGCATGATGCGGCGCGCCACCGGCGTCACATCGAACAGCACATACAGCGCGTCGAGCGCAGCGCTGGTGGCGTCGACGTAGTCGGGGTTGAACGCGGCGCGCATCTCTTCGAAACCCGTGCCGACCGACCGTACATGGTCCTTCATTGACGCGCTGAGCGGGGCGCCGGCCGCCAGCAGGTCGCGGGCGATCAGGATCATCTCGGTCAGGTCCGTGTTGCCGCAGGTCTTGAGCGCCAGTTCCAGCGGCGTCAGGCCGTGGGCGTCAACGGCGTCCACCTTCGCTCCGTGTGCGAGCAGCACGCGGGTGCTGTCGGCCCGGTGGCAGCGCGCCGCTTCGTGCAGCGGCGTGGCGCCGGACGCGTTGGGACGGTTGACGTCCGCACCGAGCGCCAGCAAGACTTCCACGCGGCCGCGCCAGCTGCACGCGCGCAGGTGCAGGGGCGTGTCGCCGCCGCTGTTGGGCGCGTACAGATCGGCCCCTTGCGCAAGCAGCCAGCGCGCCAGCGGTTCCGCACACAGGTCGAAAGCGAGCGCAGGGCGCTTGTCGTAGTCGCCGCGGGCGTCGATCAGGCGCGTCTCGAACACCGCCTTGAGTTCGTCGAGATCGCCGTTCTCGAGCATCGCCTCAAAATCTTTCGGCAGCAGTTTTCGTTTGGGCTTGGCCATGCGGGGTCCTTCGTTATCTGAATATGATCGGTGCGGGCATTCTATACCGGCCCGGCAGGCGGGCCGCTGGGATGGGATAATGCGCCCGGTCGATGCCGCCGGCGCGGCGCACTTCCCGGAGACCTTGTCATGCTCATGCTGTCGAAACACCTGCCCAGCACCCGGGCCTTGCAGTGCTTCCTGGCGGTAGCGCAGGAGCTCAATTTCCGCCGCGCCGCCGAGCTGCTGAACATGTCGCAGCCGCCGCTGACGCGCCAGATCCAGGGCTTGGAGGAGATGCTCAGGGTGCGCCTGATCGAGCGCGACACCCAGCGTGTCAGCCTGACCCCGGCCGGGCTCGCGTTCAAGGAACAGGCGTCCGGCATTCTGCTTGCGCTGGACGCCGCCATTGGCGCGGCCAGGGCGACGGTCGACGACGGCGCCGTGCGCATGGGCCTGACCAGCGTGATCAACCACTCGCTGATGCCGGCCCTGCATGCGCTGCTTGCCGATGCGGCATTTTGCGGCGGGCGGGCGCTGGAACGGGCCTGGTCGCGCCAGCTGGTCGAGCGCGTGCGCAGCGGCGCGCTCGATCTGGCGATCGTCGGCGATATCGTCGCGCCCGGGGCGGACCTGGCGCTGCAGGCGCTCGTCTGCGAACCGATGATCCTGGCCCTGCCCGAGACGCATGCGGCGGCGGCCAACGCGCAGGTCGATCTGGCCGACGTTGGCGACTTGCCGCTGTTCTGGTTTGCGCGCGCCGACAATCCGGCCTTTTACGACAAGTGCGAGCGCGCTTTCAGGCGCTTAGGCTACGCGGCCGCGCGCCGGCCGGAGCCGAAAGACTTCACGCAGTTGCTGGCCGCGGTGGCGGCGGGCGAGGGCGTGGCGCTGTGCCCGCAATCGATGCGGGCCACCTCGCGCCTGGGCGTGGCCTATCGCGCGCTGCCGCCCGCCGTGGAACGCTTGTTCTCGATCGACGTGCAGGTGGTGGCGCGCGCGCACGAAACGCGGGCGGCGGTGCTGGAGAAGATCGCCCGGATCCACGCCGCGCTCCGCCGCTAGCCTGGCGTGGCCGGCTTGCTCCAAAAGGTTGCGCAATCGGCTTTGTCGGCGATGTTGAAGCCGATGATTGTTTCGAGCAGGGCGAAGTCGACCTTGTCGCTCCAGGCAATGCGGATCAACAGCTTGGTGTGATCGTAGCCGGCCTGCTTGATCTGGCCGGCGAAGTGCGCGATGGCAGCCGCTTCGGGCGCCACCGCCAGATGATGCCGGGCAGTGCTGAAACCGATGATGAAGGTGCCATGGTCGGTGAACATGGGCTGGTTCTAGGCGATCCTCGGTTCCAGCGCGGGGAATGTGGCGCCGACCCAGTCCAGTACGCCGCAGGTTCGCGCGCGCTGGGCCGCATCGTCCATCGTTGCCAGGTAGTCCGCAAAAACGTCCATGCTGTCACCTCGGAGATCATATTGGTGGTGCCCCAGCCGAGGATGTTGCCGCGATAATCGTATGCGGTCAAGGTGCGCCGCGATGCAGCCGCCACAATTGTAGAAAACCGAGGCCAAGGATTTAACATTAATTTATTGGCAATGCTGCCGCGTTGCAGCCATAATACTGATTAGTTAATATTTTTGGAGTCAACATGGCAACAGATGTCTACTTGCAACTCGACGGTATCAAGGGCGAATCCACGGATGCCGGCCACAAGGACTGGATCGAAGTGTCGCGCGTGACCTGGAGCGTGTACCAGCCGGGCGCGTCGACCGCATCGACGGCCGGCGGCATGACCACCGGCCGGGCGGAATTGTCGGACCTGTCTTTCAAAAAGCTGGCCGACATGGCTTCCCCGATTCTGCAACAGCATTGCGCGATGGGCAAGACCATTCCGAAAGCGTCGTTCCAGTTCATGCGCGCCGATGGTGACGGCAAGCCGGTCAATTATTACACTGTGGATCTGGAAAATGTGATCGTGGCCAGCGTCACGCCGGATAGCGGCGACAGCGGCATCGTGACCGAATACGTGCATCTGGCGTATTCCAAGATGAAATGGAAGTACACCCGCCAGGGCATCAAGGGTGGACCAGAAGGCAACTCCGCCGGCGGCTGGGATTGCGCGTCGAATAAATGCGCGTAAGGGGAGGTCGCGATGCCCCACCCCGTTGTTTACCGTGACGACCTGGACGAGCTGGTCGCTGAATGGGAGCGCACTGACACGAAAAAGATTGATAATGGGCAGTGCGCGCGCCTGCCTCAGGCCTATACCAGTGTTGGCCATACCAGCCGATGGCAGCGGGGGGAACGGGTGCTCGATCTGTCGACCCTGGCGCCTGGCACGGTGATTGCCAACTTTAAACTTGTTGATAAAAAATGGCGATATCCCAATGAAGAGGGATATCACGCCGCGTTGTTCCATGGTTTCAGCGACATCGGGAAAGATGCCAAGGGCAAGCCGACGGCGATCATGATGGTCGACCAATGGGTCGGCCGGGCTCCCGGCAAGCGCCATGTGATCACCCCGACGGCGGCACAAATGAAAGGCAACCCCAAGTTGCTCAAGGCCTCGAACCGGGCCTCGGAATTCTACGTGGTGGTCGTGCAATGAAAGCGCTGTTGCTGGCGGCCTTGATCATGTCCCCGGCGGCGCAGGCCGTCGAGGTCAAATGTCCCGATGTCTATCCGGCCAAGACCCTGAAGTTGGCGCCCGATGCGTCCGACACGGAAGGGCATGGCCTGATGAAGCGCGCGCACCTGAGCTATACCTACATCCACGACGGCGAGCTCTACAGCGAGCAGACACTGGTTCCGCCACCGCGCACCAAGGTCAAAGGCGGATGGCACACCGAGTTCGGGGTCGTTCCGGACACCGACAACTGGCTGGTGTGCGTGTACGGCGGCGCAACGTGGGGCGATGGGAGCCTGGAACGCTGGCAACGGCTCGACAGCAAATTGAGCTCGTGCGTGTTACACGTCAAGCAGACCAAGTTGAAGCACAACCCTCAGCTCTGGAACGCCTGGGCCGTTTGCAAGTGATCAGCCGCGTTGCCGTATCGCGCAAGCCGGCCCGGCACGCAGTGGACGATGCCGTGGCGGTAGTCGCATGAAAGCACTGCTGATATCAGCCCTTGTCGTGTCGCCCCGTGCGCAGGCGCAGGTGCTTGGCTGCCCGAACATCTATCCGCTGGCCGAGACGGCGCTTTCGAGCAGCGCTTCCGACCCGAACGGCATCGGGCGGCTGAAACGTGGCCATCTCTCGTTTGCGTACATGTATTTCGGCAAACTGTTCGGAAAGCAGTTTGTGGTGCCAAGTGGCCCGGTCAAGGTCAAGGGCGGCTGGTATACCATCGTCGATGTCAATCCGCAGCACGAAAATTGGCTGGTATGCCGATACGGCGGTGGTTCCTGGGGTTTGGGCGACATCGAGCGCTGGGAAAAGCTGGCGCCGGCTATCACCTCCTGCAAACTGGACGTGAGGGAAATCAAGTCGCGCGTTTACGCAACTGAATACACGGTCTCAGCCATCTGCAAATAAGACGGCAGGCCCCGCGCGAAATGCGTGCATCGCCTGCGCCGCCACACCCAGCAAGGCCGCGCGCCCGAGTCCGTCGCGCGCCAGTACCGACATGCCCTGGATGACGCCGATCGCCAGCTGCGCGAGGGCGGGCGCGTCCGTGTCCGCAGCCAGCAGTCCCAGCGCGACGTCGCGTTCGATCCTGCGCCGCACCAGCGTCGCAATGTCGTGCCGCACGCCTGCCACCACCGCCTGTACCTCCGCGCTGGCCGCCGAGCCGCTGGCCGTGGCGCTAGCCAGCAGACAGCCGGGCGGCGTCGATTCCCCGGTGAAGCGCGCAGCCGCCCCCTCCAGCATCGCCAGCACCGCCGCGCGCGCACTTGGCGCGGCATCGAGCGCGGCGCCGATGGCCGCCGGCTCGCCCGCGTACAAGCGCAGCGCCTCCAGGAACAGGCTCTTCTTGTCGCCGAAGGCCGCGTACAGGCTGGGGGCGGTCACGCCCATCGCCGCCGTTAGTTCCGCCACCGAGGTGGTTTCGTAGCCGTGCCGCCAGAACGCATGCATGGCGCGCTCCAGCGCCACGCCGCGTTCGAACGACAGGGGGCGGCCGGTTTTCTTCGCTTGTGATTCTTTCATAGCAATCATTATAAAAAGGATTGACCGCCATGCGCAAGCATGCGAGACTTTAATAACGATCACTATGAAAGGCAAACATGGACCTTACCGCATATCGCACCGTCGGCCGTTCCGGTCTGGTTGTCAGTCCGCTGGCGCTGGGCACCATGACCTTCGGCACGCCGCGCTGGGGCGTCGACGAAGCCGGGGCGCGGACCCTGTTCGACACCTACCTCGGCCAGGGCGGCAACTTCATCGACAGCGCCGATATTTACTCGGGCGGCGCCAGCGAAGCGATGGTGGGCCGTTTTATCGCCGACGCCGGGGTGCGCGACCAGGTCGTGCTGGCGACCAAGTTCGGTTTCAACGGGTCGGCCAGCCCGCTGGCTGCGCAGGCGGGACGGCCAGGCAATCCGAATGCCGGCGGCGCCGGCGCCAAGAACATCCACCGTGCGCTCGATGCCTCGCTCAAGCGCCTTGGCACAGATTACATCGACCTGTACTGGATGCACATCTGGGACGGCGTCACCCCGGTCGAGGAAATCATGCACACGCTTGGCGACCTGGTGCGGGCCGGCAAAATCCGCTATTTCGCCTTTTCCGACATGCCGGCCTGGCTGGCGATGAAGGCGGCCACCATCGCCAGCGAACGGCGGGTGCCGGGCCCGGTGGCGATGCAGCTGGAATATTCGCTGGTGGCGCGCGATATCGAGCGCGAACATGTGCCTGCCGCGCTCGAGGCGGGCATGGCGGTCATGCCGTGGAGCCCGCTGGCCGGTGGATTCCTGTCAGGCAAATACCAGCGCGGCCAAAGCAGCGGTGCGGGGCGCCTGGGCGGCGCCAATCCTTTCGGCGACAGCAAGTTCACCGATAAGAATTGGGCGATCCTCGATGTGCTGGCCGAGGTCGCGGCGGAGCAGGAGCGCGCGCCGGCCCAGCTGGCGCTGGCGTGGCTGCTGGGCCGGCCGGGCGTGGGCTCGGTGCTGGTCGGGGCCAGCACGCTGGCGCAGTTGAACGACAACCTGGCTGCGCTCGGCTGCACGCTCACGCCGGCGCAACGCGCGCGCCTGGATGCGGTCAGCGCCATGGTGCCGGGCTTTACCGACAGCCTGGCCAGCCCGGCCATCCGGCGCATGGTGTTTGGCGGGCACGCGGTGCGCGGCTGGGGCGAATAGAAAAGCGCCTCAGCGAGGCGACGCTGGCGGGGACGCGGCAATCTGGCGCCACTGGGCCGCCTTGTCCGGATCGGCCGTCACGCCGATACCGCGTTCGTACAGGTCGACCAGGACTTTCTGCGCCGCTTTGCTGCCATTGAGCGCGGCCTTTTCGAACAGGGCCGCCGCCTCGGTGTCGTCGCGCTCGACGCCGTGTCCGACCTGGTAGGCGCGCGCCAGGGCCAGCTGGCCACTTGCATGGTTTTGCGCGACCGCCTTGCGCAGCAGCGCCAATCCTTGCGCGACCGCTTCGGGCTCGCTCTCCTGCATCAGCATGGTGCCGTAGGCAGCCTGGCTGTGCGCGTAGCCGCGCTCCGCCGCCTTGCGCAGCCAGTCGCGCGCTTGCGCCTTGTCGCCGGCGCCATCGCGCCGCGCGAGCAAGGTCGCCAGGCCATGCTGGCCTTCCGCCGAGCCCAGGTCGGCCGCCTTGCGGTACCAGTCCAGGGCTTGCGCCTCGTCGGCTGGTCCCGCAAGGCCGACGCGCAGGCCCATGGCCAGCGACAGCTGCGCCGGCACATAGCCTTGCTCGGCCGCCTTGCGCCATAAGTCCATGGCTTCGCGCGGTTTGCGCGCAAGTCCGGCCGCATTCATGTAGATCAGTCCGAGCTGGTGCTGGTACGCCGGGTCGCCGCGTTCGGCGCCCGCAACAGCGTGGGCCAGGTCGGCCGCCGCCCGTGCCGGGTCGGGCCCGCTGCCGAGGGTCCAGACATATTGCATCTGCATCCAGGCTTGCACCGGCTGGCCGTCAACCAGCGTCGGGTTGAACTTGCAGCGGCCGATGCCGTCATTGGCCGCCTTGTCGAGCAAGGGGAAGCCGCTCGACTTGACGATCTTCGATCCCTTTACAGCGCCGTCGGTGCCGATCAGGAACGACAGCGTCACCGTGCCCGTCTGCTCCTGGCGCAGCGCCTCGGGCGGGTACAGCGGCTTGGCGCAGGTGGCGAAATTGGGGCCGCGCTTGACTGGCGTGGCGCGTTGCGCCGCCGCTCCCGGTGCGTCACCCTGTTGGGCATGCGCGCCTGCGCACAGCATGGCAAGCGAGGCCGCAAGGCAAATCAGTGCGCGCGGGCGGCGCACGTGGAGCATGAATGGAGCAGGGGCGGTCATCTGGTCTGATCGTTAAGGTTGCAATAAATCAATTTTACAGGCTAGTGAGGCCCGCGTGCGAAAGCATGACGCTGCTTCAGGGTGCTTGGCCGGGCGCTGTCTCGAGGTATGCCAGTTCGTATTCGAGATCGTGGAGCGCGATGACGGTTGCGGGCGAGGTGAAATACAAGGCCAGGTCGAGCGTCGCTTGCCGGCGCCAGATGCTGCTGACGAAGGCGCCGCAAGCGTGTATCCGCGCCACCACGTGGAAGGGCTGTTCGCAGGGGATGTGTACCTCGGGGCCGGCGCGCGCGATGCGGGTACGGACAAAGTCCAGCACGGCGGCCCGGTCGACCGGATGAGGCCAGCGCCGCAGCCCCGGCGCATCAAGCGCGTTCGCCTGCGCAAGCGCCTGGCGGTGCCGCAGGAAGTCGCCCGGCGCCGGCTGGCTGATGCGCACATCGTCAAGTCCGTCCAGCGCGGCGGCGAACTGGCGCACGCGGCGCTCAAGCAGCTTGATGCGCAAGGTGTCCGATGTCATGGTGAAGGCATCCGGCTCAATCGACAGTGAGCACCCAGAACGCGGCGCCGAGGAACATCGGCACCCTGTTGAGCACCAGGCTGACCCATTTGGAAGCTGAGCAGCGCGAGTCTGCTTGCGTGGATCAGCATGGTGGTTATCCAGGAAAGGTGGTGGTCATGGGCACAGGGCCTGCATGTCGCGAATCAGTTCGCTGTCCGCGTTCGGGTCGAGCGCGGCCAGCCGATCGTGCTCACCGAATTCGTCGGCATCGCCTTCGACAGGAGCGCGACAGGCGAGTATACCTGAGGCTACGCATGCGCCGGCTCGGAAGCGGCTTTTGCTGCACCCAGTTCGCCGACATCTTCCAGGAGACCAACGGGCTGCTGCGCGGACCGCACGCCCAAGGTGCCGCTCGAGCAGATCAGCGCGGCGACCCGCAATCTGCAGCGCTAACCCGCAGGCCTGTTTATTCGAGCGCGGGCGCGAGCCCGGCCGCGGGCAGCGCCGGCGCATCGTGCGCTGCCGCGCGGCTGCCCGCGTCGACATATGGACGGCAGTCGACCGGCACATCGATCAGGAAGGTGGTCCCGGCGGCCGCCGAGCTGTCCACGGCCGCGCTGCCGCCGTGGCTTTCGGCAGCCTGCCTGACGAACGGCAGGCCGATGCCCCAGCCTGGCGCCTGCACCTGCCGCTCGCGCCGCAGATAATCGAAAATGCGCGCGCGCTGCTCCGCGCCGAGCGGATTGCCGGTGTTGTGCACGGTGAGCACGATATTTCCATGCGCTTCGGTCAGCTCGATGCGAATCGGGCCGCCGTCGCCATATTTGATCGCGTTCGCCACCAGGTTCTCCAGCGCCCGGCGCAGCGTTTCGCGGCACCACCAGCCGGTGACGCTGGGCGCGGCCACTTCCAGCGCGGCCGGATAGCGGTCGGCGAATTCGCGCCGCACCTGCCCGATCAGTTCGCGCATGTCGAAGCGGGCCAGGCGCAGCGGCAGGCGCGCGCCCTTGTGCGCGGTGAGCGCATCGAGCACCTCGCCGACCATGGTCTCGAGGCGCTGCGCATTGGCGCCGATTTTCTGGCCGAGGCGCCTGGCCTGCGCCAGGTCTTGCGCCACCTCGATCAGCTGGGCGCCGTTGGGGATGACGGCCAGCGGGGTGCGCATGTCGTGCGACAGCGCGGCCGCCACCTTGTGGCGCAGCTCTTCATGAATCGAGGTGAATGCGCGCACCGATTCGCGAATGGCGGCGTTGACGGAGCGCTCGATGATCAGCCATTCGTCACCGCTGATGGCCACGCCTTGCGCCGCGCTGACCTCGCGGATCGCTTCCTGGAGCAACTGGTATTCGTGGATCAGCTGTTCGGCGCCGTAGTCGGTCATGCGGGCGCGCTCGCCGCCGTGCGCGCTCGCCGCGCTGGAATGGCTGGTGGCGTCGTCGCGCGGGTAGCCGGGCGTGAGCGCCTGCAGCAGGTTGGCGTAGAACGAGGGCAGGGTGTTGACCAGGATGGGCGTGAGCAGCGCCTGGGCGCCGCGTATGTTGCGGCGGACCAGCATGGCCCAATGCGCCAGCACCGGTTCGCGCAGTGCCTCGAGTGCCTTCGAGACGCCGGACAATGGCCGGGCGCCGCTGTTCTGATCGGTCGCCAGAGTCATCTCATCCCTCTCAGTCTGCTTGCATCGCCATCGCCGGCTCGGCGCGCTGCCCCGGCATGACAATTTTTTCAGGTTTACAAGCGTACTGTATTTTCGGGATTCGGGGCTGACACTTGAAACGCTTCGCTAGCAGTTACCCTTGGTATCCATGTGCGATAAGGCGGTCTGGTGTGCGTTTTCGCCGTCGGACGCCTCATCCGGCTCCGGTTCGACCCGGATCGAGATCATTTTCCCCGCGTTGACTTCGAACAGGATGCGATCGTGTCCACGCTGCTGCATGATGATGAAGGTGCCCTCGGGCGGGACCAGGTGTCGGCGTGCGGGCATGGCAATTCCTTTCGAATGGTCGAACATGAAAACGGGCGGCCGGCTAATCGCGTCGTTACTGCGTGGCGCCGCGGCCGGCATATCTACCCATAGCGCATGGCGCCACGGTTCGGTTGACAGGCGATCGGCGCGCAGACGCGCAAGACCGGCGCCGGCTCTTTGAACGCGATACTTTTCGTAACAAAGTAAACGGAAAAGGCAGCATTCTTTGCTTAGCAAGGCAGGTCGATTCCCGTATGATCCGCTCACATTATTAATAGAAAGTTAAACATGCGTCTTCCGCAAGTTAATGCCGTGCGCGCCGCCGCCGGCCTGTGTCTGTTGTTGCTCGTGAGCGGATGCGCCACCCGTTCGATTTCCGATTCCGGTTACCAGGGCGACTCCGGACGCTACGGGCGCAGTCACAACACGGCATACCAGGGCGAGCTGACCGAATTCAATGTACTGGGAATCGACACCACCGTCCCGGTGACGGACGAGGCGATTCGCGCCGCGCTCGAATCGCGCCAGAAAATGACCGTTGCCAAAAACAGTCCGGTGATGCTGGTGCAATCGGGCGCCATGATTCCCGACGAGGCGATGGTCAAGGCCTTTTCGCAGTACTACCAGCCGATCGCGTTCAGCGGCCGCCCCGAACGGACCGAGGGCAAGACCAATTACGCCGGCCACCTGCGCATGGCGGCCGCCCGCAGCGGCACCGAGAAGATCATGGTGTATTGGGGCCTCTTGGAATCGGGCCGTGAAAACCTGTCGACCAAGGTGGTGTCGTGGGTGCCGATCCTGGGCGCGCTCGTTCCCGATGAAAACCAGCGCATGCGCATTCGCCTGAAAGTGGCGCTGGTCGATGTCAAGACCGGCCAGTGGGAGATGTTCTCGCCGGAGCCGTTCGAAGATGTCGACTTCAGCTCGCGCGGCTCACGCGCGGCCACCGACCAGGCCCAGGTCGCACTGCTGAAGGATAAAGCGTATCGCGCGGCGGTGATGCAGTTGTTTTACAAGTTTTCGAGCTGACCACTCGACAGGGATCGCGGCCGCGCCGTGGTGATCAGATGCCGACGATTCCAAACCTACGCGCGGCGCCAGCAAATCCCGTGGTTCCGCATGGCCGCCTGGAACCGGTGACAGTCAGTAAGCGTCTTTAGGGAAGGTCGGTCGAGCTCAGGTAATCCGGGGTGATGCGCACGCCGATCGCGTAGGCACCTGGCGCCGCCTTGATGCGCAAGGCCATGCCGAAGCGCTTGTCGTGCAGGGCCTCGAATCCGCGCTCGGCCGTGAAGATTGGCCCGCTGATGAAGAAACCCCTGGGGGCGCTGCGGATCTGCGCCGTGTGGACCATGCGCGCCGATCGTATTGTTCCACTTGACGTTGTGGAAGGGGGGGCTGCGATGCGCATCGGGCGGACGTTAAATCGACGACAAGGGCAAGCTGGCCGACGCGAAGGCGCGCGGCAATGCCGGCGCGTGTCGACAGTGGTACGTGGCTCAAGCAGCGGTTACCGTGAATGATCGGGAAGTGCGTGCGCGGCCGGATGGCCGCGCACGGGTCGCGCAGGTCGCTGACGGCGACGCCTGGCGCTATTTCTCAACAGGCGGGAAGGCTTTCGCTTTGCATTTCGGGCAATACAGATAAACGGTTCGCCCATTGTTCAGCTTGAGCGATCCGGCGCGATACTGCTGGATCTGCCAGGTGCCCTTGACGCCGTTCTTGAAGCTGACCTCTCCGCTCGCGTAGCAGGGCGACCAGTCGAGCATGTGCAGGTAATCGTGCTCGGCGACTTCGCCGGCCTTGCCGAGGTACTGGCGGATTTCCTTGTTGCTGAGTTTGAAACCGGCGCACTGCTCGGCCGGCTCCTTGGAAGCGGGAGACGTCGCGCCACTTTCCAGGATGGTGACTGCGGTAATCCGCGGAAGCTGCGCATTGCGCATGGCCGGTTCGGTATCCGAACCCGCGGCCGTCGCCCCGGGCGCGCTGGCCAATAGCGCGAACAGCAGGCTAGCGCCTACCATGATGCGCTCGCCGCTTCGGACGGGGTTTTGCGGGAGACTTCCGGGTGCCTGAAGATCTCGCTCATCGGTACGCCCAAGGTCGAGGTCAGCTCGGCAACGAGCCAGTGAAGCGACGCATTCTGCTGCGCATTGACCGTTTCATAGACGCCTTCGCTGGTCAAGGCGCCGACAATCTCGATCCCCACGCTGTCCTCGTTCGACGGATAACGCTGCGGCACCTGCTTGGCGCTTTCCCGGCGGTGTTCGGCGGTTGGACTGAAGGTTTTCAGCGCGGTGAGCTCGGTCGGGGTGCAGCGGTTCTCGACCAGACAGCGCGCCTTCAGCTTACCCACGTGCCTGGTCTGCTTGCGCAAGGACGCGACCTGATACATCGTGCCATCCTTGTCGATCAAAAAATGCGCGCCGTTGGCATTTTGCAGCAGGTAGCTACTCAAGCTCGACGAAGCACTATTGCCGCCGGTCTGGTGGACGATGATGCCACGAATCCGGCTTAACACGCCGTGCTCGATGTTCGGGCGCGGTGTCCGTGTCACACGGTCACTGATAATGTAGCCTTGATTGTCCACAATAAGCATCAGGTCACCTCTTTCTGTCAGAGTTATTTTGAGATGGGCAAGATACCCACCTTGAAGGCGTCAAATGCGGCCCGCCAAAGCATAGTAGAAAATGCATTATAACTAACAAAACAAAATTGAGTTATTAAATAACAACTAAATTTAATGGTTTGGGAGCGGCCGCAAAACACAATCCCGTCGCCCACGTTGTTCATGGCATCGTGCCCGCTCGACGACTGGGCGTAAGTAACAGGTCCGTCTGGTCGGCGGTCTTGAGCTGTTGCTTGAGGATGCTGGTCCAGCCATCGCTGCCGCTGCCGGCGCAGCCAGCCGCATCGGTGCTATTGCAAGGTGGTAAAACGGTGAGCGGCGTCTGGGCAAACGTCGTCCGTGGCGAGGCACTCCGGCCGGTCAGTGCGGCCAGCAGGCCGGCACAGATTGCTGCGGTTTCAAATGAAGGCTTGGTATACTGCGCGCATTTTCACGCACAAGGTACGCCAATGGCCCACCCGCTGGAACTGCGCGCGCATGCGTTGCAGTGCTTACTCGAACCCGATCCGGCCACCAAGACGGCGGCCATTGCCATGCTGGCGCAAGCGCAGCTGGGCGGCGACTGGCGCGTCGATCATGGGGCCGTGTTCGACGTCGCCCGTCCACTACCGGGCCGGCCGGAACGCCCGCAGCTGGTGCCGCCGCGCCTGGTGGGGCGGCGTTCGATGGTGACGGTGGAGGGGCGCGCGATGCTGGTCCATTCGCTGGCCCATATCGAATTTAACGCCATGAACCTGGCGCTCGATGCGCTGTGGCGCTTCCCGAGCCTGCCGGACGGGTACTACACCGACTGGCTGCGCGTGGCCAAGGAAGAGGCGGTTCATTTTTCGATGCTGGCCGCGCACCTCGGGGTGCTGGGGTACGGCTACGGCGACTTCCCGGCGCACGACAGCCTGTGGGAGATGGTCGAGAAAACCAAGGGCGACGTGCTGGCGCGCATGGCGCTGGTGCCGCGCACCTTGGAGGCGCGCGGGCTCGATGCGATTCCGCCGCTGCGCGCAAAGATCGCGCAGGCGGGCGACATGGCGGCGGCTGCGATCCTCGACATCATCCTGCGCGAGGAGGTAGGGCATGTGGAAATCGGCAACCGCTGGTACCGCTATCTGTGCGACCAGCGCGGGCTCGATCCGCAGGCGGCGTACGCCGCTCTGGCGCTGCGTTATGAAGCGCCGGTGCTCAAGGGGCCGTTCAATATCGAGGCGCGCCGGCGGGCGGGGTTTACCGAGGCCGAGCTGATCGATTTTTCGTAAATTGCCGGCGTTGGATTTTGCTGGGAAGTGCCAGGTTGCGGATCCCAGCTTCTTGTCCATGATGTGACCGACCGCGGACTCGATCGCAAAAAATTCGCGCAAATCGGGAACCAAGGGCCGGGAACAAAATCCAAAGCAAAAAGGCGGGATTCCGGCAACCGGGGCAATGATGAGAGCGACAAATATACCGATGCTGGCGCTGGCATGTTTCTGCGTGCAGGCCCATGCAGACACCTACCAGCGCCATCTGCCGGGCGCAATCATGGTGACGCTTGTAGACGGTCCCTTTCACGAGGGTGACCATCATATTGATCACTGCAATCAGGCCGATACCTGCCTGGTTGATCACCTTCCGCCACTGATGACACTCGGGCTTCCTACCGTCGAAATAAAGTCGATCACGGTCAGCGTCGGTGGAATGACTTATGCCCTTCCTTCGTCACGCATGTTCAATCCTGGACTGAGTTCGCAATCTGGCGGACTGGAGCGATTTGCGGGCTATTGCGCCAACCGTTTCAATTGTGCCTTCCGGGCGAGATTTGCCGAAGCCGGGGGAGCCTACGCGGCAGAATGGATTATCAGAAATGGCGTTGCGACAAGGACGGTACTTTCTACCAGTATCGATATTTCGACGCTGTTTTCCGAGAACCGCATGCCACCGCGGGATGAAAAGTGCTCGCTGCCAGCGCGCACGTTTTAATGGCCGAACTGATCCTCGGACCGCCTTCGCCGTTGTCTGGCCGTCTGTCATAGTCAAGCAATGCGACCGGAATGACCGTATGAGGAGAGCAGCGATGAACTTACCTTTCTTGGCACTGCCTATACTATCGTTCCTGGCGTTCGTTACATCCGACATACGAGCAGAGACCTACCGATACGTCATGCCGGGAGAGATGATTGTCACGGTTGTGGATGGTCCTTTTCTGGCGTCCGGACACCATATTCGCGGTTGCGGTAGAGGGCCAACCTGCATAGTCGACCATGCGCCCCCCTTGGTCGGACCTGGTCGACCGCGTGACGAAATCAAGTCGATTTCCATTAGCGTTGACGGCCTGACCTACGCGCTTGACGCTTCAGGCATGTTCAATACCAGCGCTGCCTTGCGTAACGGAGGAATCAAGCGAATCGGCGGATATTGCTACGATCGCCGCAATTGCGCATTCCGTGGGCGATTTGGCGATAATGGCCGGTCGTACGTTGCTGAATGGGTCATCAAGAACGGTATCCCGACGCGCACGGTGCTGTCGCCGAGCATGGATCTGGGTTGGTTATTCGATGACAATCCGGCGCCGCCGAAATATGAGTAAGGAACTGGCGGCTATCCGACGATTCCCTCCCGGCCTTGGGCACGCGAACGGCCCGTAGAGCGTCCGGAGCAGTAATGCAGGACGATGCGCCGATGACCAGCAGCGCATCTGTTTTTGCCGGTTTTTAAGTCGTCGGGTTCGGAAAGCGCAGCGTGAAGCAGCTGCCATCGACGCCGCTCTCCACCCGCGCCGATCCGCCATGCAACTGCATGATCGACGCCACAATCGCCAGGCCCAGCCCGCCGGTGTCGCCATGGCCGCTGCGCGCGGCATCGGCACGGTAAAAGCGCTCGAACAGGTGCGGCAAATGCGCGGTGCCGATCTGCGGGCCGACGTTATGCACGCTCACTTCCACCATGCCGTCGACGACGGCGCTGGCCACCCCGATCGTGCTGCCGGGCGTGCCGTAGCGCAGCGCATTGGCCAGCAGGTTAGCCAGCGCGCGCCGCAGCAGGTCGGGGTCGGCCGCTACGCTGCCCTGCACGCGGTTCTCGAAGCGCATCCCGCGCTCCTCGGCCATGCCCTCGAAATACTCGCATAATTGGTCTACCAGCGGCGCCAGGTCGACCTGGCCGCGGCGCACCAGCGCGTCCGCGTGTTCGTTGCGGGCCAGGAACAGCATGCTGTCGATCATGCGCGCCAGGCGCTCGTATTCTTCCTGGTTCGAGGCCAGCAGTTCCTGGTATTGCTCGATGCTGCGACCGCGCGACAAGGTCTGCTGGGTGTGGCCCATCAGGTTATTGAGCGGGGTGCGCAGTTCGTGCGCCAGGTCTTCCGAAAAACGCGACAGTTGCGCAAAGCCGTGCTCCAGCCGCGCCAGCATGGTGTCGAGCGCCGCGCTCAGTTCGGCCAGTTCGGTGACGTCGTCGCGCCCGGCCAGGCGCAGGTGCAGGTGCGCGCTGTCGATGGCGGCCGCGCGCGCAGCCAGGCGCCGCACCGGGGCCAGTCCGTGCCGGCTCACCTGCCAGCCCAGCGCGAACATCAGCAGGGCGCTGGCGGCCAGCGCCAGCAGGACCTTGTCGCGGTAGGACGCCATCATCTGGTCGCGCTCGGCCAGCAGCTTGCCGGCCACCAGGGTCAGGCCCGCGCCACGGTGTTCCAGGCGGCGCCAGGCCAGGCGCGCCGGCGTGGGCCCTGGCAGGTCGCCGAACTGGATCTCGGCGCGGCCCGGCAGGCGTGGGACCGGCAAGTGCGCCGGATTGATCGAAATGCGCGCGGCGCCCTGGTCGTCGACGATCCACAGCATGCTGTCGCGGTTGCCCATCATGTTCCCGTAGAGCTGGGGGCGGCGCTGCAAGGCGTCGATGCTGGCGCTGTCGTCGATCAGCGCGCCCATGCGCTCGACCCGGCCGGCCAGCGCCTGGTCGTCGCGCCCGGCCAGTTCGCGCGCCAGTGACTGGTACAGATACAGGCCCATGGCGCCGGTCAGGAGCGCGCCGGCCAGTGCGAATTGCAGCGCCAGGCGCAGGCTCAGCGAGCGCAGGGGGAACATCGTGGCGCGCATCAGGGCGGCGCTTCCAGCAGGTAGCCGGTGCCGCGCAGGGTGTGGATCAGTTTCACGGGGTAGGGGTCGTCGACCTTGGCGCGCAGGCGCCGGATGGCGACGTCGACCACATTGGTGTCGCTGTCGAAATTCATCTGCCACACCTGGGAGGCGATGAAGCTGCGCGAGAGCGCTTCGCCTTCGCGGCTGAGCAGCAGGTGCAGCAGCGCGAATTCCTTGTTGGTGAGGACGATGCGTTCGCCATTGCGGGTGACTTTGCGGCGCAGCAGGTCCAGGTGCAGGTCGGCCACTTGCAGGGTGTCGAGCTCGCGCGGCGGACCGCGCCGCAGCAGGGTACGCACGCGCGCCAGCAGTTCGGCGTAGGAAAAGGGCTTGACCAGGTAATCGTCGGCGCCCAGTTCGAGCCCCTTGACGCGGTCTTCGACGGCGTCGCGCGCGGTCAGGAACAGCACCGGGGTGGCGCCGCGCTGGCGCGCGATTTTGAGCAGTTGCCAGCCGTCCAGGCCGGGCAGCATGACGTCGAGGATGATCAGGTCGAACGTTTCTTCCTCGATCAGGTGACGCCCGTCGTGGCCGTCGCAGGCGACCGACACCATGTAGCCGGACTCGCCCAGGCCCTTGCGCAGGTAGTCCGCCGTCTTGCTTTCGTCTTCCACCAATAAGATGCGCATGCCCGCTCCTTCGCCACTGGCCCGATTATGCCCCAGCCGGGCCTGCGGCTGGGTTACAAATTCGTCATGCGGCTGTCATGCTGGCGTGGGGGAGGGGGCGCTAGCATGGGGTCTTTGCTGCCCACTTGAAGGTCCGACATGGCTTTGCGCCTCGCTTCACTGTTTTTCCCGCTGCTGCTCGCCGGCGGCGGCGCCACCGCCGCCCCGCTGCTGCGGCCCGATATCGCCTTGCCGCTGGCCGCCGAACTGGTCGACGCCACCCTGGCCGCCTGCCAGGCGCAGGGGCGCGGCGCGGCCGTGGCCGTGGTCGACCGCGGCGGCAACCTGGTGGCGCTCAAGCGCGCCGACGGGGTCGGTCCGCACAACACTCTTGCGGCCCAGCGCAAGGCGTACACGGCCTTGTCGTCCAAAACGCCGACCCGGGTGCTGGCCGAACGGGCGCGCAGCGATCCCGACAGCGCCAACCTGGCCACCTTGCCGGAATTGCTGTTGCTCGGCGGTGGCTTGCCGCTCGTGTCGGGCAACGAGGTCATCGGCGCGATTGGCGTGGCCGGGGCCGGCGGGGCGGCGATGGACGAAGCCTGCGCCGCGCGCGCCATCGCAGCGCTGGCATCGAAGCTGTCCATTCAATCGAACTAAAGGAGTATGACCATGAAAATGAAATCGTTTGCCGCCGCCCTGATCCTGTCGGGCATCGCGCAACTGGCCGCCGCCGCCAATCCGCTCAGCGTGCATGTGCTCAATTTGCAGGATGGGTTGCCGTCGGCCCAGGTCGACGTGACCCTGGAAAAACAGGCTGGCAAGCAGTGGGTTGCGCTCGCATCGGGCACGACCAATGCCGACGGACGCATCCCGGCGCTGTTTCCCGAGGGCGAGCGCTTCGATAAAGGGATTTACCGGGTGACCTTCAAGACCGGCGCCTGGTTCGCCGCCAGGAAGACCGACAGCTTCTTCCCGGAAGTGCCGGTGGTGTTCGTGGTCGACGGCAAGGTGGCGCATTACCACATTCCCTTGCTGATCAGCCCCTTCGGCTTCTCGACCTATCGGGGCAATTAAGCGTCGCCGAATCAGCGCATCTTCAGAGCGTCGGTGAGGGACCACTTCAGTGGTGCGCCGGCGCTGTCGGTGATGGTGGTCAGTTCGCCGAAGATGCGGCCCTGGACGTTGTCCGGCAGGCGCACGAAGGCGGTATTGCCGACCGCGTCGTCGCCATGCACGAAGCCCCAGGTAAAGAACTTGATTGCCGCGACCGTCTTGTCGGGCGTGCTGCTGACCTGCGGCACGATGGCGTAGGTGCTGGCGGTGATCGGCCAGCTGGCCGCGCCCGGTTTGTCGGTCAGCATTTCTTCATACGCCCCTTTGCTGGCCCAGCCGCTGTTGTTCATGGCCGACGAGAAACCCGCGCCGGTTGGCGAGACAAATTTGCCATCGCGGTTTTTCAGGCTGGCGAAGCTGAGCTTGTTCTTGGCGACATACTGGAAGTCCACGTAGCCAATCGCGCCCGCGGTCTGCTTGACCGCGGCCACCGCGCCGGAACTGCCCTTGACGGGCGTGGTGCCGGCCGCCCAGGTGATGCTGTAATTGCTGCCGTAGCCCGCTTTCCACTGCGCGCTGCTCTTGCTCAGGTAGTCCGAGAAATTGTAGGTGCTGCCGGAGCCGTCCTGGCGCGTCACGACCGTGATCGCCAGGGCGGGCAGGGCCAGGTCAGGGTTGACGGCCTGCAGCTTCGGGTCATTCCATTTCGTGATTTTGCGGCTGAAGATGTCGGCCAGCAGTTCGCCCGTCAACTTGAGCTGGCCGCTGCTTACGCCGGGCAGGTTGATGACCGGGACGATGCCCGATACGGCCGTCGGGAAGCACAGCAGTTTGGCGGCCTTGCGTTCGTCGGCGGACAGGGCAACGTCGGTCGCACCGAAGTCGACCTTGCGGTTCTTGACTTGCGCAACGCCTTCGGTGGAACTGTTGGACTGGTAACTCAGATTCACGTTCGCCGATTTGCTGTAGGCGCTGGCCATCGAGGTGTACAGGATTTCGGCGGCCGACGAACCGGCGCCGGTCAAGGACGTTTGTGCATACAAAGCAGGCGAAGCCGCGACGATCGCGGCAAAAATGATCTTTTTAGAATAGGACATGGCAGTATTTCCGGGTTCGATAATTGTTCAGGGTGTGGCGACCGCGTGTCTCCGGCGCCATGGCTGGCGCAAGCGTGAGCGGGCGTGTCGTTTATCTCAGGCTATGCCGGGCTTGGCGCGGCAAGTTTGCAGGCCTGCAACGCGGCGCAATGCCACGGCAGGCTGGAACGCTGGCAGTGTCGCCGGCTAAGCTGCCAGCGACCTGTTGATAGATAACTTTTTACGAACAATCATTCTACACGGAAATATCTTGGGTGTAGCTTATGCACCCGTCATTAGAGTAAATACTCGGAATTGCGCGCTGTTAGCGCGATTAAGGAACAGGGCTTAGTATCGAGGAAGAATTGTAAATACGTAAGATTGTCCTTTTTGCTATGCTGCGGCTGGAATCGGTTGACGAAATAATATTTGTCGGGCCGGTCGACCAGGCGCGGCTGCGCCCGTAAAAACGCCACCGCCTGGGCGGTGGCTGTGTGGCAAGGGGCGCGCCTCAGGCGGCTGCGGCGTCGCTCTCTTCATCGTCGCCTTCGCCTTCTTCCAGGGCCGCGTCGGCCTTGTATTTAAGCTGGGCGACGCTGCAGGCCGAGATGTCCAGATCGTCGCGCTCGCCCTTGTAGGTCGAGATATGCAGCTTGCCGTCGGGATGGGCGTACAGGTAGCGCACGTCGACCAGGGCGCCGACCGGCGGAATCTCGAAGTTCGACGAAATGGTGACCTTGCCCATGTCGACCTTGGCGCCGGCAGGGTCGAACACGGCCAGGTGCACGCTGCGCTTGCCCTTGGCGACCTGCTCGACCAGGAAGGTGCCGGTTTCATAGAACACGTGCTTGAGGGCGTCGCCGCCCGAGGCCGGCCGGCCGTGGGCGTAGGTGGCGTCCTTCTTGCGGAACACCACGCCTTCGCCGCGCTTTTGCCGGATCCGCTCGAAGGCCTCGGTCTTGGCCGCCGTGCCCCGGTACAGCGGCGAGACCGACACGTTGGCGCTCGCGCCTACCGCCGCGCTGAGCAGGGCGTGGCGTTCCTCGAAGCCGAGCTCGTGCAGCTTACGGTCGCCCAGCTCCAGGATGTCGAAAATGGAGAGGCGCGGACCGGGCAGCGCTTCGCCATCCAGGATGGTGCCGGCCGGCAGGCTGGACAAGTCCTGCACCACGCCCAGCGGCAGCGGGACCGGAAATCCGTTGCGCTTGCTGCCGACCAGTTCGCCGGGCGCCTTGACCGCCACCATGCGCCGGTGGCCGTCGTCTTTTTCCTGCATGACCCAGGCATCGTCTTGCAGCAGCTTGAGGGCGCGCTCTTCGGGGATGGGATTGAGCAACTGCGGCAGCACGCCGGTAAACGCCGATTCCAGCTCGGTGCCCTGGTAGGGCACGCCCGCGTCGTCGGGGCTGTAGCCGCCCTTGAGCTTGCTGCGCACCAGGGTGTCGTAGATCTCTTTGGCTTCGGCGTGGGGCAGGGGTGTGGCGGTCTTGGCCTGGTGGGTCAGCGCGCTGCCGCGCCGGCCATTACGCCCGTACACCATCCAGCCGCCCTCGACCGGGTCGAGGTGGCAATGGTATTCCTTGTCGGTCGAGCCCTTGGTCTGGTACAGCGAGACTGATTCTTTTTCCATGCGATTGTCCTGACAAATAAAATGAGAAGATCCACGTTGCGCCGGCGCCAGCCATGCTGGCACGCCCGGTGGCGCCGGTGGTAAGATCGGGGCATGACAAATACACTTGCCACCACACTCCAGCCGACCCTGGTCCATACCCTGCGCATGCCGATCCGCTGGGGCGACATGGATGCCATGGGCCACGTCAACAATACCGTGTACTTTCGCTATATCGAACAGGCGCGCATTTCCTGGTTCGACGAGATCGCCTGCACCCCCGACCCGGTCGGCGAGGGACCGGTCATCGTTAACGCCCATTGTTCATTCCTGAAACAGCTCAAGTACCCGGGCGAGATCGAGATCAGCACCTTCGTCGGTCCGCCGGGGCGCTCGAGCTTCGAGATGTTCCACCAGATCCGCATGGTCGGCGCCGACGGCAATCCGGGCACTTTACACGCCGAGGGCGGCGCCAAGATCGTTTGGGTCAATTTTCCCGCCGAAAAATCGGTGCCGTTGCCGCCGGCGATCTGCAAGCTTCTGCCGCCACAAAAGTTCTTGCCGCCGAAGTAGCCTTTCTGTCGCTCCGATATCTTATCAGCAATTTTCGCGCTGAGAAAATTGGACCGATCCCATCCTTTCATCCGGGTGGTGGGGGATCGTGCGCGATCGGCAACTACCGACGGAACACGTCCGTTTAGCCCTGGCCTGATAAAAGTATTCGCACAGTGTTCGATGGATTTGTAAATAATCGGAGCTCTTGCTCACGGAAAATGCGCCCCGGTGCGCCCGCAGCCGGCCGGAAGCCGTTTATCACACGATATGCAAAAAATTCCGAAGATGTTGATTCTTATCATGTTGGCTGGGTGTTCTGCCGCTCCGATATCCCAGGAGGGGATGCAAGTTCGCCAAATTCAGGCGAATGATTCATCAACTTGCAAATTCATCCAGGTTGTCGAGGTAAGTGGCGGTATGTTTTACAGTAGTCTGGCAGAAGCGAAGCGTGACATGCTTGCCAAGCTTCGAAACCAGGTTGCAAGTCTGAATGGCAATGCGTATGTTCCTACCGCAGTCGTTGTCGAGCGGGGAGTGAGCTTGCCTTTTGCCCAGGCGGACGCTTACAGGTGCCCTTAACAATGAAATCGTCGGCCACCTGGGCAAGATAATTCGTCTGGGGTGGATTGCTGAAAAAATGATGTCGCGATCTTGATCGGATGAAGAAACGCTGCACCTGTTTCAGTTTTTGCTGGTCTTCTTGTTTCTGCGGGCGTCTTGGACCCGCGCATCGGGTCCGCCAGCCACTAAAGAAAAAGCCCCGACTTCGGGGCTTTTTTCTTGCAGCTTGACTAGTTGCCAGTGGCGTCTATTTCTGTGTGTTGAGCAGCGAGTGCCGGCGCGAATACGCAAAGTACACCACCAGCCCGATCGCCAGCCAGATGCCGAAGGCGATCCAGGTGGTTTTGCTCAGGAAGGTCATCAGGGCGATGCAGAAGATGATGGCCAGTCCCGGCACCACCGGCACGCCAGGGCAGCGGAAGGCGCGCGGCAGGTCCGGACGGGTCTTGCGCAGCACGATCACCGCCACCGACACCAGGCAGAACGCGGCCAGGGTGCCGATGTTGATCAGCTCGGCCAGCACGCCGAGCGGCACCACGGCGGCGATCAGGCCGAACAGGATGCCGACGATCCACGTTGCAAAGAATGGCGTGCCGTATTTCGGATGGATCTTGGCCAGGCGCTGCGGCAGCAGGCCGTCGCGCGACATGGCGAAAATCACGCGGGTCTGGCCGTAGGTCATCACCAGAATCACGGTGGTCATGCCCAGGATGGCGCCCAGGTCGACGAAGCCGGCGACCCAGTTCTGCTTGGCGTACTGCAGGGCCAGCGAGACCGGGTGATCGACCCCGGCAAACTGCTGGTACGGCACGATGCCGGTCATGATGGCCGAGACGATCACGTACAGGATGGTGCACACCACCAGCGAGCCGATAATGCCGATCGGCAGGTCGCGCTCGGGGCGCTTGACTTCTTCCGCCGCCGAGGTCACCGCGTCGAAACCGATGAAGGCGAAGAACACCAGCGCGGCCGCACTCATCGTGCCGTTCATGCCAAACGGCATGAATGGCTGCCAGTTGCTCGGCTCGACATAGCGCGCGCCGACCACGATGAACAGCAGCACCACGCCGATCTTGATCACCACCATCACGCTGTTGATGCGAGCCGATTCACGCACGCCGAACGAGAGCATGGCGGTGAGCAGCAGCATGATGATCATGGCCGGCAGGTTGAACAGGGTGTCGACACCGGGAATCGATCCGGGCGCGGCCGTGAGCGCAACCGGCAGCTTGATCCCGAAACCGCCGATCAGCGACTGGAAGTAGCCCGACCAGCCGACCGACACGGCCGAGGTGGCCAAGCCGTATTCGAGCAGCAAGTCCCAGCCGATCATCCAGGCTACCACTTCGCCCATGGTGGCGTAGCTGTAGGTATAGATCGAGCCGGCCACGGGAATGGTGGAGGCGAATTCGGCGTAGCACAGGGCGGCAAAGCCGCAGGCCATCGCGGCGATCACGAAAGATAGCGTCAGGGCCGGGCCGGCCGTCACGGCGCCGGTGCCGGTCAGCACGAAGATGCCGGTGCCGACGATGGCGCCGATGCCCATCAGGACCAGGTCAAGCGGTCCCAGCACTTTCTTCAACCCGCCGGCGGCGCGGCTTTGCGCCACCATGGCGTCCAGATTTTTGGTTCGGAACAGGCTCATTCAATTGTCTCGCTTAAAGTCTTATGTTTTTAAGATGCCACCCCAGCCGCTTCTTTACGGCAAAGGTGTACGACTACTGCGCCGGGGATTGTAACGTACCGGGCGCGGGCATTGACGAGTTGGGGGAGTAAAGATGGCGAAAAGAAAACAACAGAGGGGGCGGGCGGGGGCGCGCGCGCCGGAAGTTGCCGGCGCGCACGAGGTAGAATCAGGCGTACAGGAAGGCGGACGGCAGGCTGTCCACGCCGCCGAGCAGGATGGCCGGGGCGTCCGGGTGCGCGAGCGGGGCCAGGCCGCCGGCCGAGGTCGGCAGGGAATCGACCGCTTTCATCACCTGGGTCTGGAAGGTGAAGGCATCGGTGCTGGCGTTGACCTGCTTGAGCAGTTCGCGCGACACTGCGGCCGCGCCCAGGCCGTTATAGGCGCCCACCTTGCCTTCGGTTTCCACGCCATAGGTGAAATTCAAGGCCACGCTGATCTTGTTGCCGATCAGAAGGGCGTCGAGCTTGCCCTGGTTGCTGCTATTGCCCTGCGCGCCGGCCATGATCGACAGCGACGCGTTGGCGCGCGTGAGTGTGCCGGCGTTGATGGCGCCGGTCCAGAAATCGAGCCCGCCCTGGTCCGGCTCGCGGCTCAGCAAGTTGCTGTAGATGGCCCGTACGAAGGCCTTGTTGTCGCCGGAATACAGGTCATTCGACTCGGCGCTCGATGCGAACGAGTCGATCAGGCCTTTGATGCGCGCGTCGGTGTTGTAGCGGGCGCTCAGTTCGGCCGCGCTCGATGGTGCGTTGAACTGGCTCAGGCGCGCCTGGAAATTCTTCAGGCCGCCGGGGTCGGCCGCGCGTCCGAAGTAGCTGACGTACAGTGCCTGGGCCAGATCGCTGTGCGCGATGTCGGTCACGCTGTCGCTGAAGCGCAGCTCTTCCACATTGCGCAGCTTGTCCACGCCATCGTTGCTGACCAGCGAGTAGACCGTCAGTTCGGCGCCGCTCTTGACGATGTCGTAATCGACGCGCTTGCCTTTGTAGACCATGGTGTCGATCCCGCCCGCGCCATCGACCAGGTCGGCGCTTTTGGTGGCGATGAACGTGTCGGCGCCGCTGGTGCCGGTCATGGTGTTGGTCAGTGGCGGGATGGTGTCGAGGTCGGCGAAAATCGACAGCGACGCGCCGAAGTGGGGACTGACCGAGCCCTGGTGCCAGCCCGCGTTGACATACATCTTGCCCGAATAGGGCGCCGCGAAGCGGCCCAGGACGTCGTGGCCATAGTCGTAGTCGCTTTCCCTGTCGACCGCGATCACCCTGCCGGCGGCATCGTAGAGCGTGATCATGAAGGGGTCGAAAAAGCTGCTGGTGTAGAAACTATAGGTGGCGTTCTCGACGACCGTGAACGAGTACAGATCGTCCAGGGAGGCGTAAGGGTCGCTGGTGTAAACGAAGGCCGTCAGTTCCCACGAGGCATTGGGGCTGGGCTGGTCGGGTTTTTCAAGCACCAATGGATGGGCTAGGGCAAGTTGTTGCGCTGTCAACGAGGGCAGGTAGTCGAGTGTTGGGTAGGCCATGGCAGGGTCCTTGTCGTTCGTCGGGGGAAGCGGTATGCCTGGCAAACCGCTGGCAGAGCCTCAGTATTCCACGAAAGCCGTAAAATTTCTAGATAGAAATATGTCTTTCTTGTTAACGGACTGTTAGCAAGTGTAAGCACACGTAAGCGCGCATGTTCTCGGGCCAATGTCGTGGTGGTTTAGACCAAGTTGCGATCAGTGTGTTGATAAAAACGACATTAATATAAAATATATCATTGATCTTGATAAAAATCATGACATCTGCATAAGAAACTATTATCATAGGCAATTCTTTATGTAACTCGGAGTAACACAAATGTTGAACACCATGCAAACCAAGCTGTGCCTGGCCGTCATCGCCGTAGCCGCCCTGGCCGGTTGCGCCACTAGCACCAAGCCGGGCGCTGTCGGCGTTACCCGTACCCAGTTGTTGATCGTGCCAGCGTCGGAAGTCGATGCAATGGCGCTGAGCGATTTCAGCAACCAGAATCAGAAGGCAAAAAGTGCGGGACGCCTGCTGACCAGTGGGCCTGAGTACACGCGCGTTGCGCGCATCGCCAAAGCGTTGCAGGTGCAAGTGCCGGTGTTCCGCGACGACACCAAGGACTGGAAATGGGAACTGGCGCTGATCGACGCGCCGATCCTCAACGCCACCTGCGCGCCGGGCGGCAAGATCACCTTTTACACGGGCTTGATTCGCAAGCTCAAACTGACCGACGATGAAATCGCGATGATCATGGGCCACGAGATCGCCCACGCCTTGCGCGAGCACGGCCGTGAGCGCATGTCGCAGGCCAAGGCCACCGGCGGCCTGGCCGCACTGGCCAACGTGCTGGCGCCAACCAAGGGCTTGCAGGTCGCCGTTGCCAGCGAAGCGTCGCACTACCTGTTCACCCTGCCGAATTCGCGCCAGAACGAAACCGAAGCCGACACCATCGGCCTGGAACTGGCGGCACGCGCCGGCTACAATCCGAAAGCGGCAATGTCGGTGTGGGAAAAGATGGCGGCCGAAGGTGGCGGCGCCGGCAATGCCGAGTTCTTGTCGACCCACCCGGCCGACTCGACCCGGATCGCTTCGCTGACCGCGATGCAGCCGCGCGTGGTGCCGCTGTATGAGGCAGCGGCCAAGGCGGATACGGGCAGCAGCAAGGCGGAAGCGTCGGCCAGTGCCGCCGCGTCGGGCAAGCCGGCGGCGGCAACCAAGTCGCGCAAGAAGAAGTCGTCCAAGTAAGCTTGTTGGCACAAGTGAAGGCCGTGTGCATGCATGGCCGTAATGTCCAGTTGCCAGCAGCGGCGCCAGCCTCGCAAGGTCAGCGCCGCTGCTGGCGATGAAGTCGCCAGCATGCCGGCGCACCGGCTTGCCCTGGCACCCCCGCCCGGCCATGCCAGAATCATCACCGCATTCATCCCACTCCCCTGAAAGCCGGGCGCACCGGCCACCATCTGAATCACGTCCGCAGAGGTCTTGACGTTGCCAGCACGCAAGCGCAGAATGATCTGTCGAAAATTTTCAGATTGTCATATGGAAGACTTTATCGCCACCCTGGTGTGGTTCGCAGTGACGAGCTGGCGCATGACCACGGTGGTGATCGCTTCCACTGTGCTGGCGGTCGGCCTGGCGATGGCTATCCCCCCGTTCACCGGTCCCTATGGGATCGCACTTGTGCTGTTCGGTTTCGGGGTTGGCATGTGGTGGCATTCCAAGGCCCTGGAAATCAAGGCGCGCAAGGCCTGATCCGGCGCACCAGCCCTGCAAACACCGGCAGGCCGTCCGCGCCGCCCTGATCGTTCTCGCTCATGTGCGGCGATGAGGCGCGCACGTCATCACTGGCGCATTCAGTAGCCGCGCTGATAAGTCCTGCAAGTAAATCCGCTCTATTCGTACGGTGCGTGTGCCCGGCGCGCGCTTTATCGCACGAGTGTGCGTCTTTTAACAGACGGATTTATGCACACCGGGCATTCTTGATAAATTGCACGTTTTGCGTACGCGCAAAACACCATTCAACGCCTTCAAAGGATGCCAACCCATGGACGAGTTCAGCGACATCACATTATCGAGGCGGGAACTGTTAATCGCAGGCGCCATTACTGTCACGGCGGCCAGCGTGCCGGGTGCGGCCGGCGCGGCCGACGCGGTTGCCGGCGCGCCGCCGGCGGCACCGGTCACCAACAAGGTCGCCTTCGAGGTCAACGGCAAGCGCCACGCGCTCGAGGTCGACACCCGAACCACCTTGCTCGATGTACTGCGCGAAAACTTGCACCTGACCGGCACCAAGAAGGGCTGCGACCATGGCCAGTGCGGCGCCTGCACCGTCATTGTCGACGGCCGCCGCATCAATTCCTGCCTGAGCCTGGCCGTGATGCACGAAGGCTCGAAGATCACCACCATCGAAGGCCTTGGCAACAAGGACAAGCTGCACCCGATGCAGGCCGCCTTCGTCAAGCACGACGGCTACCAGTGCGGCTACTGTACCCCGGGCCAGATCTGTTCGGCCGTGTCGGTCATCGACGAGATCCGGCAGGGCATTCCTAGCCACGTCAGCGCCGACCTGATGGCCAAGCCGCTGCTGTCGGCCGAAGAAATCCGCGAGCGCATGAGCGGCAACATCTGTCGCTGCGGCGCCTATTCGAATATCGTCGACGCGATTACCGACGTTGCCGGGAGCCGCGCATGAAGGTCTTCACCTACCAGCGCGCCACCAGCGCCGCCGATGCCGCCGCCGCCGCCATGCGCTCGCCGGGCGCCAAATTCATCGCCGGGGGCACCAACCTGCTCGACCTGATGAAGCTCGAAATCGAAACGCCGGGGCACCTGATCGACGTCAACGGCTTCGGCCTCGACAAGATCGAAGCCACGGCTGACGGCGGCCTGCGCATCGGCGCCCTGGTGCGCAATACCGACCTGGCTTCCGACGAACGGGTGCGGCGCGACTACGGCGTGCTCTCGCGCGCCTTGCTGTCGGGCGCGTCCCAGCAGTTGCGCAACAAGGCAACCACCGCCGGCAACCTGCTGCAACGTACCCGCTGCCCGTATTTTTACGACACCAATCAGGCGTGCAACAAGCGCCAGCCGGGCAGCGGCTGTTCGGCCATCGGTGGCTTCAGCCGCCAGCACGCCATTGTCGGCGCCAGCGACGCCTGCATCGCCACTCATCCGAGCGACATGGCGGTGGCCATGCGCCTGCTCGACGCGCAAGTGGAAACGGTACGCGCCAACGGCGCCGCGCGCACGATTCCGATCGCCGACTTCCACCGCCTGCCGGGCAACACGCCGCATATCGAAACGCTGCTCGAACCGGGTGAACTGATCACCAGCGTCACCTTGCCCAAGCCGCTCGGCGGCACCCATGTGTACCGCAAGGTGCGCGACCGCTCCTCGTACGCCTTTGCGCTGGTGTCGGTGGCGGCGGTGATCATTCCGGGCGGCGGCGGCCGGGTCGCGCTCGGCGGCGTGGCCCACAAGCCATGGCGCATCGAAGCGGCCGAACAGAAAATGGCGGCCGGCGCCAGGGCGGTCGTCGACCAGTTGCTGGCAGGCGCAAAAACGACGCACGACAACGCATTCAAAATCACGCTGGTCCAGCGCACGCTTCACGCGGTGCTGGCGGATGCGAAGAAAGGCTGACCATGAAGTTCACCACACCCGCCACCACCAATCCGATTGACCAGTTGAAGGTCGTCGGCCGTCCGCTCGACCGCGTCGACGGCCCGGCCAAGACCGGCGGCAGCGCGCCCTACGCCTACGAACAGAATGACGCCGCACCCAACGCCGCCTACGGCTACGTGGTGGGCGCCGGCGTCGCCAAGGGCCGCATCACCTCGATGAACGTCGATGCGGCACGGCGCGCGCCGGGCGTCATTGCCGTCATCAGCGCCGAGAATGCCGGCACCCTCGGCAAGGGCAAGTTCAATACCGCCAAACTGCTCGGCGGACCCGAGATCGCGCACTACCACCAGGCCATCGCCCTGGTCGTGGCCGAGACGTTCGAGCAGGCGCGCGCCGCTGCCGGCCTGGTCAAGGTGACGTACGCGAAAGAGAAGGGCGCGTATGAACTCGACAAGGTCAAGGGCGCGGCCAAACAGCCCAAGGGGGACGACAACGCCGACACCAAGGTCGGCGACTTCGAACGCGCCTTCGCCGGCGCGCCGGTGCGGCTCGACGCCACCTATCACACGCCCGATCAGTCGCACGCGATGATGGAGCCGCACGCCTCGATCGCCGCGTGGGAAGGCGACAAGCTGACCCTATGGACCTCGAACCAGATGATCGACTGGAGCCGCGGCGACCTGGCCAAGACGCTCGGCATCCCGAAAGAGAACGTGCGCCTGATTTCGCCGTTCATCGGCGGCGGCTTCGGCGGCAAGCTGTTCCTGCGCTCGGAAGCGCTGCTGGCGGCATTGGGCGCGCGCGCGGCCAAGCGCCCGGTGAAGGTGGCGCTGAGCCGCCCGCTGATGATCAACAACACCACGCACCGTCCGGCCACCATCCAGCGCATCCGCATCGGCGCCACGCGCGATGGCAAGATCAGCGCCATCGGCCATGAAAGCTGGTCGGGCGACCTGCCAGGGGGCCAGCCGGAGACCGCGGTGATGCAAACGCGCCTGCTGTACGCTGGCCCGCACCGCATGACCAGGATGCGCCTGGCGGTGCTCGACCTGCCGGAAGGGAACGCCATGCGCGCGCCAGGCGAAGCACCGGGCCTGATGGCGCTCGAAATCGCCATGGACGAAATGGCCGACAAACTCAAGATCGACCCGGTCACCTTCCGCATCCTCAACGACACCAAGGTCGATCCGGAAAAACCGAGCCGGTCGTTTTCGCAGCGCCGCCTGATCGACTGCCTGCGCAGCGGCGCCGAGCGCTTCGGCTGGAAGGAACGCAGCGCCGAACCGGGCAAGAAGCGCGAAGGGCGCTGGCTGATCGGCATGGGCGTGGCCAGCGCCTTCCGTAACAATCTGGTGATGAAGTCGGGCGCGCGGATTCGCCTCGATGCCAAAGGCGTGGTCACGGTGGAAACCGACATGACCGACATCGGCACCGGCAGCTACACCATCATCGCCCAGACCGCGGCGGAGATGATGGGCGTGGCGATCGACAAGGTGGTGGTCAAGCTGGGCGACTCGAGCTTTCCGGTATCGGCCGGCTCGGGCGGGCAGTGGGGCGCCAACAGCTCCACCGCCGGGGTGTACGCGGCGTGCATGAAGATGCGCGAGACTGTGGCGCAAAAGCTCGGCATGAATCCGCTGGATGCCCAGTTTGCGGACGGCGCCGTCAGCGCGGGCGGCAAGAGCGTGGCGCTGGCGCAGGCCGCGCAGGGCGGCGAACTGGTGGCCGAGGATGCGATGGAATACGGCGACCTGGACAAGAAATTCCAGCAATCGACCTTCGGCGCGCATTTTGTCGAAGTGGCGGTCGATGCCGCCACAGGTGAGACGCTGGTGCGGCGCATGCTGGCCGTGTGCGCGGCGGGGCGCATCCTCAATCCGAAGTCGGCGCGCAGCCAGGTGATCGGCGCGATGACGATGGGCCTGGGCGCGGCGCTGATGGAGGAACTGGTGGTCGACAAGCGCAGCGGGTTTTTCGTCAATCACGACCTGGCCGGGTATGAAGTGCCGGTGCACGCCGACGTGCCGCACCAGGACGTGGTGTTCCTCGACGAGACCGACCCGATGTCCTCGCCCATGAAAGCCAAGGGCGTGGGCGAACTGGGTATTTGCGGGGTGGCGGCGGCGATTGCGAATGCGGTCTACAACGCCACCGGCGTGCGCGTGCGCGACTATCCGGTCACGCTCGACAAGCTGCTCGACAAGATGCCGGCCATGAGCTGACCGGGTAACGTTCCATGGACCTTGTCATCAGCGTGGCGGCACGCGACCGGCTGTTTGCGAAGGCGTTTCGCCGGGTCAGGCCGAGGCTCGATCCGCTCTGCCACGCATTCGCTGCGGTCGGGATGATCAATCCGATTCATGCAGCGCTGCTGATCGGATTGACCGACGACCGGCCCCCCGGCGACTTTGCCATCGTGCCGAACCGCGATGAATATTTCCAGGTGCTGGCCGGGGCGGACCCCCTGTGGACCGATGCGCAGCTGCACATGGCCGTCCTGGCGGTGATACGGAAGACGGTCATCGCCTGCCCCTTTTCCGAGCCCGACCGGGAACAGTTTTTGCGATTGTTGGATCACTCGGGCATGCAGGCTTCCTGACCGTCGGCCTGCTTGACTGTGCCGTAAAAGATAGGAACAGCAGCAGCGCATGCGTTATGCTGTCGCCCCACGGCGGCAACCCGGTTGTAGTTGGTTCGCCGCCGCGTCCCAGGTCTAACGCGAAGATGGTGAAGGTGTATGTCAAGTGAGAACAAACCGGTGGTTCCACAACAGGAACCACCACAGGCGCGGGTGGCGCCACGGATGCCGCCAACGCGGCTGGCGACGGAGACGGCATGGTCCGGAGACGCCGCCGCCAAACAGCGCGCGCGTGAGGAACGCGATGCGGCCGTGCGCGGCGTCACGTCCATCGACGCCATGCGCGAGGCGATCAAGCGGGTCGCGCGCGAACTGCCGGTCATCGACGAGGTGCCACGCATTGGCGTGCTCGATGCGGCGGCGTTTCGGGCGCGCGCCGCGCAAGGGCTGCCATTTTTGCTCACCGGCGTGGCCACGCGCTGGCCGCTGTCGGCCCTTACCCCGCAAGGTCTGCGCGAGCGCTTTTGCCACCTGCCGGTGCGCGCCCGCGTGGGCGACTATATCAATACCGCGTTCGCGCCCGACCGCGCCATGCAGGATATGACCATGCTGGCGTATCTGGACCTGGTCGACGCCGGCACGCAGGGATTGCCGCCGTACCTGGGCAACCTGGAACTGCGCGAATTGAACAACATGTGTTACTGGCCCGCGTATTTCAGCAAAATGGGGCCGCCGCGCTTCTGGCTCGGGCCTGCGGGCACGGTCACGCCGCTCCATTGCGACTACGACGACAATATCTTCGCGCAGGTGTGGGGCAGCAAGCGGATTTTCCTGGTGCCGCCGCACCATGACGAATTCCTCTATCCCAGCCAGGCGAATGCCATTTTGTATGGCTCCCCGGTCGACACCGAGGCGCCCGATTTCGGGAAGTTTCCGCTGGCGCGCCAGGCCAATATGATCGAGTGCATCGTCAACCCCGGCGACATGCTGTACGTGCCGGCGGGCTGGTATCACCAGGTGCGCGCGCTGACGTTTTCGCTGTCGGCCAACCGCTGGGCAAGGGCCATGCCGTTTGCCTTGAATGGCGATCCATCCTTGCGGCGCACACAGGATTAGCGAAAAAAATCGCTTGGACAGGGAACTTTCGTTACGTGCGCATGGTCAGAGTCATATGCCATCAAGCGGATGAGTTGCCAATGCCAACATCTTACGAAAACATCAGCGGCCGGTTTCATCGCGAACCGCCGCCGTTCACAGTGTCGCGGACCAGGGGTACGCATCCGTTGTGGCGATATCTTTGGCCATTTAGCTCGATAAAGCAACTATGGGGAACGATCGGTATCGCATTCCTATATTGGTTAGCTCTTTCAGTCGGACTAGACCATTTCTATTCGGGTAGGGACATTGAACCAATTGGTTTTTTTGTTGCATTGGTCATCTTTACGGTTATGTTTCCGTACGATCAGCTACCTGCGACAGTAACGATCAATACCCGCATGCCGGCGCAAGGGTTTTTGGACGATATCGTTCGGGAAATGGTGGATAACGGCTACACCCACGAATCTTCCGCGTGCGGTCAGCCTGGCCACTTGCATTTTTATCCTCGCGAGAAGGTCGAGCTTAACCTGGCGTACTGGCCCGAAAAGGATGTGGATGTATACCTGCGAGACGACAGCACGATTGACATTCATGGCTCGAAGATGGCGTTGTCAAGACTCGTCCATTGCCTGAAACGCAGCTACAAAAAATCCATGAAGGCCGCTAAGTAGCTGTGCACCTGTCCGGCGCGGCAGAAACATGTCGCACATCAATTTTGCCTGAATGATATTATTCCCGTCTATCAACGAGCTTGCGCTCCGCCATTGACGAGGAATCCATGTCCGATTTTTACGACCGCCTGACGCCGTTCTACCACCTGATCCACCAGGACTGGCACGCCAGTGTCGCCTTGCAAGGCGAGCAATTGCGCACGCTGATCGACGCCGAATGGCCCGGCAAGCGCAAACTGCTCGACGTGTCCTGCGGCATCGGCACTCAGGCCATCGGCCTGGCCCAGCGCGGCTTTGCCGTCACCGCCTCCGACCTGTCCGAAAAGGAAATCGAACGCGCCCGCCACGAAGCGGCGCTCGCCGGCGCCGCCGTCGACTTGTCGGTATGCGACATGCGCCGCGCCCACGATCATCACGGCGCCGGTTTCGATATCGTCCTCTCCTGCGACAACTCGCTGCCGCACCTGCTCACCGACGCCGACCTGCTCATCGCGCTGCGCCAGATGTTCGCCTGCCTCGCTCCCGGTGGCGGCTTCCTGATGTCGATGCGCGACTACGAACGCGAAGAGCGCGGCGTCAACCTGGTCAAGCCGTACGGCGCGCGCACCGAAGACGGCAAGCGCTATGTATTGTTCCAGGTCTGGGATTTCGCCGGCGAGCACTACGACCTGACCTTTTACTTCATCGAAGAAGACCTGGCGACCCAGGCGGTGCAGACGCACGCCATGCGCTCGCGCTACTACGCCATCTCGACCGGCAACATGGGCGCCCTGATGCGCGAAGCGGGCTTCGAGAACGTGCGCCGCATCGACGACGCTTTTTACCAGCCGATCCTGATCGGTACGCGTCCGGCATAATTGCTGCGCTGGCGCAAGCGCAACACGCACAGCACTAAAAAGTAGGTGTACTGCAACACTTTCCCTTTGGGAATCTCACATTTGGTTGATAATGCGAGTTGTCCTCCCGAAGATACCTATGCCGACCAGCGTCGTCCAGCCTGAAGAAAAGCGCCAGCGTGGCGCGCTTGTCACTGCGATTCGCGGTCAATACGCCCCCTCGCTGCTGGCGCTGACAATTTTTCTGATTGCCATTATCGCAACCGCTTTCGCCTGGCGGTTCGCCCGCGCCGAGCTCAAGGATAGCCAGCAAGCCGAATTTGCTTTCCAGGCGCGCCAGATTGAACGCCGCATCGAACAGCGCATGGGAAATTATGGGCAGGTCCAGCGCGGCACCCAGGCCTTTTTGCTCGGCTCGATGCAGGTCGACAGCAAGGACTTCCGCGACTACATCGCCTCGCTCCGGCTGGAGGAGACCTATCCCGGCATCCAGGGAATCGCGCTGGTCGAACTGGTCGCACCAAGCGAACTCGACAAACATACCGCCGCGCGCCGCCGCGAGAGCCCGGGCTACACGGTCCACCCGCTGGGCGACCGGCCGATGTTGTCGGCCATTACCCAGATCGAACCTTTCTCCGGCCTCAACCTGCGCGCGCTCGGCTTCGACATGCTGAGCGACCCGACCCGGCGCGCCGCCATGGAACGGGCGCGCGATACCGGCCAGTCGGCGGCCTCGGGCAAGGTACGCCTGATCCAGGAAAACGGCCGCAACGAACAGGCCGGGCTGGTGATGTACCTGCCCGTGTACCGGCGCGATACCCCGGCTTCCACCGTAGCCGAGCGGCGCGCCAACATCATCGGCTGGGTCGGCGCGCCGTTTCGCATGGACGACCTGATGGCCGGCCTGGGCGGCGAACGCTCGGGCGACATCATGCTGTCGATCTACGATGGCAACACCATTGACGACAGCGCGCGGCTGTACCGCTCGGCGCGCGAAACGACGGCGGAGATGCAGCGCCCGGCGCGCTTTTCCGCCGTGGTGCGCGTGGTCGTCGCCGGGCGTGCATGGACCCTGCACATGCGCTCGGCCGCCCAGTTCGAGACGCGCCAGGACTCGGACCGGCCGCAGTTCATCGCCATCGTCGGCGTCGCCGCCGGCGCCTTGCTGGCGCTGCTGGTGTGGACGCTGGCCTCCGGGCGCGGACGCGCCATGGCGCTTGCCGCCGACATGACGCGCCAGCTCAGCGAAAGCGAATTTCGCTGGAAGTACGCGCTCGAGGGCGCCGGCGACGGCGTCTGGGACTGGAACCGCGGCAATGGCGACATCGTCCATTCGCGCCGCTGGAAAGAAATGCTCGGCTACGGCGTTGACGAGATCGCCCCCACCGACGCCGCCTTCCAGGCGCTGATTCACGAGGACGACCGCGAGCGCGTGCTGGCCACCCTGAATGCCTACGTCGACAGCACCGGCCAAAGCTACGAATGCCAGTTCCGGCTGCGCTGCAGGAACGGCAGCTGGCGCTGGATCCGCTCGCGCGGCATGGCGGTCACGCGCGACGCCGGCGGCCATCCGCTGCGCACCATCGGCACCCATACCGACATCACGCGCGCCAAGGCCGACGAGCAAACCCTGTTGGAGGCCAACACGCGCCTGGCGGCCGAACAGCACCGGGTCAGCGTCATCCTCGACCATTCGCACGATGCGTTCGTCGCCGTCAGTGCGGACGGGCGCATCACCGACTGGAACGCCAAGGCCGAAGCGATGTTCGGCTGGCCGGCGGCCAGCGCCATCGGCTGCGACCTGGCCACCCTGATCATTCCGGAAGAACTGCGCGCCTTTCATAACGCCGGCATCGCGCGCCTGGTCGCCAGCGGCGCCGGCGCCATGATCCGCAAGGTGTTCGAAGCGAGCGCACAGCACCGCGACGGGCGCCGCGTGCCGGTCGAACTGGCCATTGCCGGCTTTCCGCAGGCATCCGGTTTCGTGGTCAGCGCCTTCATGCGCGACATTTCCGAACGCAAGCTCGCCGAACAGCTCGAAGTCGAGCGCAGCCTGGCGCTGGAAGAAGTGCGGCACGCGCTGCAGCATTCGCAAAAGCTTGAAGCGGTCGGCAAGCTGACCGGCGGCGTGGCGCACGACTTCAACAACGTCCTGCACGTCATCGGCGGCAATGTGCAACTGCTCCAGCTGACCAACCGCGACGACGCGCGCCTGCACAAGCGCCTGAACAGCATCCAGTCGGCGGTCGACCGCGGCGCCAAGCTGGCCTCGCAGCTGCTCGCCTTCGCCCGGCGCCAGCCGCTGCAACCGCTGGTGCTCAATCCCTTGCAGACCTTGCAGGCCATGGACGACCTGCTGCAGCGCGCGCTGGGCGAATCGGTGCGCATCCACATCAGCGCCGACGAGGGGCTGTGGAATACGCTGGTCGACCCGGGCCAGTGGGAAAACGTGGTCATGAACCTGGCGATCAATGCGCGCGACGCCATGCCCGGCGGCGGCGTGCTGACCATCGGCCTGGGTAACGAAACGGTCGACGGCGGGCATGCCGGCGCGCTCGACCTGGTGCCCGGCGACTATATCCGCTTCAGCTTTGCCGACAGCGGCGAGGGCATGAGTGCCGAGGTGATCGCGCACGCTTTCGAACCGTTTTTCACCACCAAGCCGGTGGGGCAGGGGACCGGCCTGGGATTGAGCATGGCGTATGGTTTTGTGAAGCAGAGCGGCGGCCATATCGTGCTTGAGAGCGAAATCGGCCAGGGCACCACCGTGACGATCTACCTGCCGCGTTCGGCCCAGCGCGCCATCAGCAAGCTGGGCGTGGCCGAGCAGGACGTGGTCGGCGGCGGTGAAACGGTGCTGGTGGTGGAAGACGATGCCGAAGTGCGCGCAACCACGGTGGCGACCCTGAACGAACTTGGCTACTGCGTGCTGGAAGCGCACGACGGCGCCAGCGCCCTGGCCATGCTGCGCAAGGGAGCGTGGGTCGACCTGTTGTTTACCGATGTGGTGATGCCAGGGCCGGTGTCGAGCATCGAACTGGCGATGCTGGCGCAGCGCCAGCTGCCTGGCGTGGCGGTGCTGTACACGTCCGGCTACACGCGCGACGCGCTCACCACCGGCGGCAGGCTCGATGACGGCGTGCGGCTGCTCGGCAAACCGTACCGGCGCGCGCAACTGGCGCAGCATGTGCGCGACGCGCTGGCCAGCCGGATGCTGGACGCCTGACGCGCGTGCGCCTGTACGGTACAATCGCGCGCCGGGCAAGGTCGGCGTCCGGCCGCAAGCGAACATCGATGTCAAGAAAAACAATGAATCTGAACTGCCGCTTACTGCGCCGTGCGGAGCGGGAGAGACGTCAGGTTCAATCATAGATTGAGGAAAATTGAATGAAACCCTTCGATGCCTATGTGGCCGAAGCCGAAGCGGCGGATGTGAGCGGTTGGGGTTTCGACTGGCTCGATGGGCGGGCCAGCGAAGAACGCCCACCCTGGGGCTATGCCCGCTTGCTCGCGCAGCGGCTGGCCAGCGTCGAATCGGCGCTCGATCTCGATACGGGTGGCGGCGAAGTCGTGGACGAGGCACCGCATTTTCCACCCCGTATGTATGCCACTGAAGCCTGGGGGCCCAACGCGCACAAGGCGCGAGCGCGCCTGGGCGCGCGCGGCGTGCAGGTGGTGGAAACAGCGGCGGGCGCTGCCCTCCCTTTTGCCGATGCGTCGTTCGCGCTTGTCACGTCGCGCCATCCGGTGCGCCCGGATTGGGCAGAAATCCACCGCGTTCTCCAGCCGGGCGGCCATTACTTGGGGCAACATGTAGGGCCTGCTTCGTCCTTCGACTTGATCGAGCATTTCCTGGGACCGCTGCCGGTCGAACGCCAGCGTCGCGATCCGCAGGACGAGGCGGCCGCGGCAAAAGCCGCAGGGCTGACGGTAACGGCGTTGCGCACGGCACGCTGCCGCATGCTTTTTCATGATGTGGGCGCGGTGGTCTGGATACTTCGCAAGTGCGTTTGGTGGGTGCCGGATTTCTCGGTGGCCAAGTACCATGATGAACTGCTTGCCTTGGACCGCCGGATGCGCCAGGGCGAACCCTTCGTTACCTACTCGACACGTCACCTCATCGAGGCACGGCGGTGAACCGGACCTGCTCTTTTGAACGGCAGCTTCCGGCCAGAAGCGGACAGTTGAAGTTCAGCTTAAAACATGGGGAAAATATGTCAGCTCGCGGTAAGTTGGGTCTGGCTGGCCTCGCACTCATATCGGCGATCACGCTGACACTGCTATCGGTCTCCGTGGAGCGCAAAGGTCCCGCACTCGCTCCCTATGGCAACTTGTGTGGACCCCGTCATAATGATCTCTGCTACGAACCTCAACTAAAGGGAGGCTTTCCGATAGCATACTTGTTTGACTCATCTGGGACCTCGGTGGAGCGTAACCTCGGACTCGAAGACAAGCTGGTCCCAGGCGCTTTGTTCCTGGACATTGCTTTGTATTTTGTTATTGTCTTACTAGTCGTCCGGGTCGTCCCGTTTCGCTGGGCAAAGCGTCACCGGCGCGCGCGTGACCCGAAGTAACAAAGTCGGTCGGTGAACAATAAAGTCGGTCCGGAGCGGTAGCGAGGAGCTTGCCAAGGGAAAAGTGCACCGGGCAATCTCATGTCAAGTTTTGCCTGCCAACAGGTCGCGTCCGGCCAAGAGCGGACGGCCATGTAAACGAGGTCGATCGGTTAGCACGCGACAATATAAATATCCCGATATTTTATGAAAACTCTTAAAGCCCTTCTTGTCATTTCGAATCTGATTCTCGCACCACCGGCGTTCGCGATTGTCAAGGAAGATTCCCTTGCAGAGTGGGGCCAGGCGTCACCAGGAGAGCGGGTCTCTTTGATCGAATCAATTGCAAAAAGTATGCACAAAGATGGCAATATTGCGCCTCGGCGATCCGACCTAAGGTTTTTGATTAGCTGCGTGAACGATTCCGCGGCCAATGGCAGCAAGGACGATTCGATTCTTCAAGCGGTAAAAGGCTGTTGGAAAGTCGGAAATTTTGACAACAGGTTAAAGATTGAGGAAATTCAAAAGGAACGGCATGATACTGAAGCACTGAGAAAATCCCTCCGGAACATGAATCGAACCTGAAGATGCATTTTTAAACTGCTGGGCGCGGATGCACTCTGATCCCCCGGCCCGGTGGTTGAGCATGGAGCCCCGACTCTGCGAATTGGTGACGGCATTCGTTTGTCCGAGCCTGATGGGGCAGCATCGACACTGTAATTCAAGGCTCTGAAATGCTTGGATGGCTGCGACCGAAGCCGCATGTCATCGCCGCGCCAATTCTCTTGCCGACAACCCTCTCCAATTCCGATGTGCCCAAAGGCACGTAGGTTTGGCTCCTGCCCCAAAGAATGCCCCTAACGGATCTTAAAAAAACACGATGACGGAACCGCTATCAGTCAACGGGGCATTGCTCGTGCTACCTACGCTCGACGGAATGAATGTACATATTCGGGGAATATTGCATTTTGAATTCGAGGACATCGCTCTTTACCATCATCCAAAGATTGAACGACAAGGCGGATACGGCTCATCAATTTGGCTCGACGTCGGTACCGGCTGTTTGGGCTTTAACCAGGAGGCATGTTCGCGACTAAACGGCAAGCTAGTGATAGTATATGGCATTTTACGTGGTCCGCACCCCGACGTTGGCGGTTGTGGCCATATGAGCCTTTGGCCAGCCGTGGTCTTAGCCAGAACATTGGAGCGTGCTTGAGTTGTTGCAGCATCTGATCCGTGCATGAAGGTCAGCGCTGGCGCGGCACCGGCCGATCCGCAAAACGGTCTTTCACCGTCTTATCGCCAAGAAGGCTGCGCAGCAGCGCTTAGACTGTTTTAATGGTGCATGGAATCTGCATCGCTACCTGCTGGGCAACGACGATTAATGAGCCTCGACCCGAACGTCAGCTACAGGGCAGCAGCCACGCCGGCGTGCCGTTAAGTACAATCCGGTTTTCGAAAGTATGAAAGTCGATGAAGGGTTGAAGCGGTATGCGCTTTGCGTGAACGTCCGCTTCACGCCCCGAGGTACTGGGTCAAAGAAATTCGCTGGGGGCAGGCTTTGCAGGCGGGATCTGCCTGTCGTGACACTTGGCGACGTTTCCACTCTGGCCATCTGCTATCCTGTGCCGAAAGGCCGGGATCGGCCACACGTCAGCTCCGTAAAGGGAATCCAATTGCGTCGAACAATAAAGATTTTAGGGTTTGTTGGTGTCGTTCTTGTCGGCGCATTTTTTATCGTGGCCTGGAAATTCAATTCGAGCCTGGAGCCAAGCAGTAATATTGATGATTACCAGAATGCACTTGAATCGCTACCCGTAGGACTCGTTGAGCATTTCCCCATAGCCGTTTCCGCAGGGGCTAAGACTCGGTTTTTCTATCTTCCAGGCTTTTTACAAGGGGGCACTACGATTCAACTTAGCATTGGCACCAGCTCAATAAGAATAAGAGAGCTCCGTGCACAGTATGAGGCAAAGGCGGTGGAGCACTGGCGCGCATGCGCAAAAACGAGGAATTCTGCTGATCTTATGCCGCGTCTGCAGAGACCCGACGCAGATGGAATTGCCGAGTGTGATTACAATGTGTATGTGCTTCAGACTACGCCGCCTGAAGAGTGGAACCATGGGCATGAATCGGGTATCGCCTTCAGCGAGAAGCGTCATGAGGTGCTGTACTGGGCCAAAGTCTGGTAGCTGTGGCTTCGTAAGCAACAGTTGACCGACTGACGAGAAAAGCTAATCGACCAGTGGTGCAGCATGAACTTTTGACATTGAATTTACAGGAACTAGTGTGAAGAAAAGATATATAGCTTTGACTGCCATTGTTCTTCTTATTGGAGGCTGTCGGTTTGGCGATGAGTTATTGGCGTATTCGTCCGGTTCACCTGTACGCTTGATTTCTTCGAGCGGCTCGCTCGATTCGTTCGATGCGAAAAAAGAACCATTGCAGGAACTCTTGCACGCGTCGTTGCATTCAGATAGCTTGCGCCTTGTAGTACGAACGTACTTTTATACGTCAGGGTCTCTTTCTAGTCCTTATCTTACGGTCGATGAACAACATCACGGTGTGCTTCATGTTAGCACTAAATCACGATTTTATCTGTTCACTACAAAATGCGAATTTCTGCGGCAATTTGAAGTTGAGATTTCTCCGGCTCAACTGAAAGGGCTGAAAACCCTTCAGATTTTCAACCACGAAACAGAGCGGCAAGTCACCGAAATTCAGTTGTCAAATCCTGAGTACATGAGAAAGCTCTTTTATGACTCGCAAATAAATCTTGCATTTCAGGATATCTCCGGTGTTGGGGCAGGGTGTTAGCCAAGCCCGACAGGCATTGCTAACTTCTTAGACGCCGGTTAAGTTTGAACGTTAGAACAAATCGCTACGTCCGCTTCGGGGCGACAGCCGCCTGTCGTTACAATGAGGGGATTTTTCTCGTTGGCAAGCTGGTATTTTGGTGCGACAGGGCGGTCTCGGCCAGGAACGGTCATTCAGCCGTTGAGGCGCAAATTGGCCTGCGGCCTGCGACCAACGCGGGCGGGGCCGATTGACCTCAGACTACTCACATGAAAACGAGAGGCGCTCTGATTTATTCGTGTCGGCGGACTTGTCGGACAAAAAAGTTTGCTGGGGTGAAGCGCCTGGCAGGCTGAACGTGGCGTTTCCACCGGCCAGAATAAGTTAGCGCTCCCCAGTCTGCCGCGTATTTTCTGCTCTTAACTAAAGGTAATTGAACGCATGGGACACTTCTCCGCTGCTTTCGTCTTCAACCACGATCCACCTTGGGACCGTATTTCCCGGTTGGCAGAGCCGCTTGAATGCGCGCTTCGCCTGCCCAGGCCACCAGCGTACCGGGTGAAATAGCGAGACCATACACGTCACGAATCAGTTCGGCGGCGTGGGCAAATGGCAGCATCTGGCCAACTAGTAAGTAAACACCTTCTGCGCTACATTGTCGACCATGACCGGGCTGTCGAAATAGGCGACCGATGGCTCGGCGCCGTACTTGGCGCGCACGAATGCGCGCCAGCTGTCCGTGTACATGGCTTCGGCCTGCGCGCGCGATGCCCAAACGTAGACGCCGCCGGCCGTGCCCCCGTCTTCCGAGAGAGCATAGTGCTTTTGCAGCAGCCCCGGCACATCCTGGTAAGTCGGCGCGGTGCTCAGGAAGATAGCGCGCGCTTCCGCGTGGGTGATGGGCTTCGGTAGCGAAAACGCGGTAATGGCGATGATCATTTGTCGCTTCCCTTCTTTCAGGCCAGACTGCGATAGATAACCTGCTTCAGGCTGTCATCGTCGAAAGCGTCGGCATTGGTCACGTGTCCATCGAAAGGGCCGATCTTGCAGACCGTGTCGCCATTGCGCAGGACGATCTGCAGTCCGTGTTCGCGTTCCCAGTCACAGTTGCAGGTGATCGAGATGTAAACATCGCGCTCGTCGGGATCGCCCCGTTCCACCATCGGCTCGGCGCCGAACTGGATGTGGCGCCAGACGTCGGCGGGTGTGTCGATGGCAACGAAGCCCTCGTCCGCTGCGCTCTGGCGGCTGCTCACGTCGCGGTAGTACTGGAAGATGTGCGCTTGCGCCGCCTTGAGCACTTCCGGGCCGCCCGACAGAAAAGCGGTGATGGCGGTGTGAAAATCTTCCTGATGCGGATCGTCTTCATAGCCTTCGAGGACGATCTCGCATATTGCGTCATCGAGCATCCTTACCGCTATCGGCTCGCTGCACAGCCAGTCGGTGCCTTCGTCGAGCGTCATTTCGCCCAGTCCTGGAATATTCATGTTTTACCTTTACCTTGAGTCGATCAGATCGAAAAAGCGCACGCTTGCCCGCGCTTTCAGCAGGAACAGCATGCATGATAAACCCGACGCCCTGGTTACAGGGGCCAACCAGGCGATCGGCCTTGACATAGTGCGCGGCCTCGTCGCGCACAGATTCATCGCCGATGTCGCCGCGCTTGCCCAAGTAGCGCTATACTCGGGCTATTGCGTCAACGTACCGTCCATGAACCCATTGCGCTTCCGTCCAGTGTTTGCCTTGCCGTCCCCTTGTGGCGACGGCATGCGTTCGCTCGCGCGCCATCTCGCCCGGCTCTCATGCGCTCGGTGAGGACAATCCTGGAACAAGCCGTTTCCCGTCCTCCCGAGCCACCCTCCATCCGCACCATCCGTTTATAACAACCTTTGGAGTACCATCATGAGACCGAACATCATTGTGTCGTCCGTCGACATGCAACGCCTTGAAACCCTGCTCGATGCGCTGCCGGCTGCGCAGGCCGACGTCAGAAACGTGCTGCTCGACGAACTGGCGCGCGCCGAACTGGTCGAGCCGGGCGAGATGCCGCCGAATGTCGTGACCATGAATTCGCGCGTGCACTTTTCCCTCGACGCGCCGGCCGAAGAATTCAACCTGACCCTGGCCTATCCGAAAGACATGCAGGCCGACGGCGAGCACATTTCCATCCTCTCGCCGGTCGGCAACGCCCTGATCGGGCTGGCGGTGGGCGACAGCATCGACTGGCAACGGCCGGACGGCGCCAGTTTCCAGCTGACCGTGCTCGACGTGCTGTACCAGCCCGAGCGGGCCGGCGAGCTGCATCGATAAGGAATCAACATGACACTGAGCGTTACCGCGCGTTATCGCGATCGGAACGGCGATTGGAACACACTGCCTCTGGCTTACCACGTGGCCGGCGTGGAGACTACGCGCCATTCTTTCTACGGTAGCGAGGTTGCTATCGGCGCCGGGCTGGTGCTCTTTCCGCGCCTGCTCGATGAGCCCATGCTCGACCTGTATGGCGCCGAGCTGGCCGAATTGAAACGCGAGGTGCTCATCATGTGGGATCTGCTCGAGGAACACAGTAGAGCACATTGGGAAGAACGCCTGGGCAATATCCTCGATGCGATCGAACTGGCGTCGCCCTACGGCGACGACGGTAATGTGATCATCGGATAGTCCTGTCGCGGTGTTCCAGTATAGCCAATGCTGATGATCGTGATAAAAAACGAGGATTAGACTTATATTGGCGGTGAACTCATCATGAAGTGGTCCGAACAAGAGGCAAACGCAAGATCGTACGGTCACGCGTTGCCCTTGCAATCCACTTCATCGAAAGGTTTCACCCAATGAGCGACATTTTCTGGCCATCCAATTATCTGCCCGGCACCACCGACAATTACGTTTCCAACGACATCATCGTGGCCGGCCTGAGCGCGGCCGAGGTCTGGCCCCACCTCGACAACACGCTGGCCTGGCCCGCTTACTACGGCAACGTCTCCGACATCCGCTTCGACGACGGCAGCGGCCCGCGCTTGAGCCAGGGTGCGCGCTTTCGCTTTACCACCTTCGGCTTCGCCGTGCACGCCGAAGTGACCGAATACCAGCCGCCGGCGCCGGGCATGCCGGCCCGCGTTGCCTGGCATGGCTGGGTGGAGGGCGACGCCGCCACGCGCCTCGACGCGCACCACGCCTGGCTGTTCGAAGACCTGCCCGGTGGCCGCGTGCGCATCCTGACCCAAGAAACCCAGAACGGCGCGCCGGCCAGGGAGATGGCGCTGGCCCGGCCGAACCCCATGCTCAACGCCCACCAGGCCTGGATCGATGGCCTGGCCGCCACCGCACTGCGCGCGCTAGGCAGCCGCTCCGCAAGTGCGGAGCAGCAGCTCGCGTAACCAGCGGTGGCCGGGATCGCGGTGGGTGCGCTCATGCCAGGCCAGCACCTTGGTAAATCCCGGAATGTCGAGCGGCGGTGCAAGCAGCACCAGACCGTCGAGATCCTCGACCAGCCGGCGCGGCGCCACCGCCACCAGGTCGCTGGCGCGCAGGATATCGGGCAGCAGCAGGAACGATTTTACCGACAGCATGACCCGCCGCTGCCTGCCCAGCCGCGCCAGCGCCTCGTCGGTCACGCCTTCGAAGCTGCCGCCCTCGTACGACACCAGCGCGTGGTCGAGCGCGCAGAACTGGTCGAGCGACAGGGCCGGCTGCGCCGCCGGGTGGCTGCTGCGCATCACGCACACGTAGCGCTCGTCGAACAGGGTACGCGCGTGCAGGTCGGGCGCGGTCGATTCCGGCGTGCTCAGGGCCAGGTCGACCGTTCCCTGTTCGAGCTGGCCCTGTAACTGCTGGTTCACCAGCGGCAGCAGCGCCACCCGGATCGACGGCGCGAGAGGGCGCAGCGCCAGCAGAAATGGCACCGCGATCGCCCGCAGCGCGTAATCGGTGGCGGCAAGCGAGAGCGTCATCTGCGCGCTGGCCGGATCGAATGCCGGCGCCTGCAGCAATGCGCCGATATCGGCCAGCACCTGCTTGACCGGTTGCGCCAGCGCCAGCGCGCGCGGCGTGGGGGCCACGCCGCGCTGCACGCGCACCAGCAGCGGATCGTCGAAACTCTCGCGCAGGCGCGTGAGCATGCCGCTCATAGCCGGCTGCGTCAGGTTCAGGCGCGCCGCCGCGCGCGTCACGTTGCGCTCGTCGAGCAGGGCATCGAGGGCCTTGAGCAGATTCAGGTCCAGCTGGCGGAGATTGGGCATGGCGCCGATTTTGCCATAGCGCCGCGTTTACTGACGGTTATGTTTGCTACCGTACCGAATTTTGGTATCAAGTCAGTAGAATCGAGGCATAGCCACTTTGGGTATGCTCGTCGAAAAGAACCGATTCACCACCATGTCCGATTTCCCACCTACCAGCAGTGTCGTCCCGCCTGCACCCACAGCCCCGGACATTGGCCCGGCCATGTACGAAAGCAGTCCCGATTGCGTGAAGGTGCTCGACAACGGCGGCAATCTTCTGTCGATGAACAGAAACGGCCGGTGCGCGATGGAGATCGACGATTTCTCACCGCTGGTCGGCCTGCCCTGGGCCAGCCTGTGGCCGGCGGAGATGGTGGCCACGGTATTGACGGCGCTCGCGGCCGCGCGTAGCGGCGGCAGCGGGCGCTTCGAGGCGTTTTGCCCGACCGCTAAAGGTACGCCGAAATGGTGGGAAGTGATCGTCGCTCCGATCCTTGGCGCCGATGGCCGGACGGAGCGCATCCTCGCCATCTCGCGCGATGTCACCGGCGCGCGCCAGGCCGGCGAAGCGCTGCAGCACAGTGCCGAACGGCTGGAACTGGCCACCGAGGCGGCCGACCTGGGCCTGTGGACCTGGGACCCGGTTTCCGACCAGGTCACCTGGGATAACCAGCGCACCTACGACATCCTCGGCTTGGCGCCGTCGGCCCAGCCGGTCAACGCGGCGCGCTTTGCCGCCGATTTTTTGCATCCGGACGATGTCGAACGCTTTGGGCAGGCGGTTGCCGCCAGCGTGGCGGGCGACCTGCGCTTCCAGTTCGAGGGCCGGATGCGCGACAAGAACGGCGCGCTGCGCTGGATCGAACTGTACGGCCGGCCGCAGGACAGCGACGGCCAGCCGAGCACGACCTTGGTGGGCACCATCGCCGATATCACCGCGCGCAAGCTGGCCGAAGACAAGCTGCGCGACGCCGACCGCCGCAAGGACGAATTCCTGGCCATGCTGGCGCATGAGCTGCGCAATCCGCTGGCCCCGATCGGCGCCGCCGCCGAACTGCTCAAGCTGGGCAAGTTCGACGAGGCGCGGGTGCGCAAGACCAGCGAAATCATCAGCCGCCAGGTCAGCCACATGACGCACCTGGTCAACGACCTGCTGGACGTCTCGCGCGTGACCGGCGGCGTGGTCAAGCTCGACACGGCGCCGCTCGACCTGCGCGACATCGTCGCCGACGCGGTCGAGCAAAGCGGGCCGCTGATCCGCGGCCGCGGGCACAAGCTGTGCATCCATCTGCCGCCCGACGCTGGCACCGTGCTGGGCGACGCCAAGCGGCTGGTGCAAATCGTCGGCAACCTGCTCAACAACGCCGCCAAGTACACCCCGGACGGCGGCAAGATCGACCTGCGCATCGCCATCGATGACGAGCGCGTCACGCTCAGCGTGGCCGACAACGGCATCGGCATGGAGCACCAGCTGGCGTGCCGCGTATTCGACCTGTTCAGCCAGGCCGAGCATACGTCCGACCGCACCGCCGGCGGCCTGGGCCTGGGGCTGGCGCTGGTCAAAAGCCTGGTCGAGATGCATGGCGGCAGTGTGTCCTGTGCCAGCGGCGGGACCGGGGCCGGCAGTACCTTCAGCGTATCGCTGCCGCGTCTGCGCGACGGCCGCGAGGCGCCACTGGCGGTGCACGCTCCCGAGCGGCTGGCCGGACAGGCGCGCACGCTCGATATCCTGGTGGTCGACGATAACGTCGACGCCGCCGCCATGCTGGCCATGCTGCTCGAAGCGTCGGGGCACCGCATGACGGTCGAGCATTCGGCCAGGGATGCGCTGGCGCGCATCGAAACGGCCCGCTTCGACGTCTGCCTGCTCGATATCGGCCTGCCCGAAATGGACGGCAACGCGCTGGCGGCGCGCCTGCGCAGCCATCCGCACACGCGCAACGCGCTGCTGGTGGCCATTACCGGCTACGGCCAGGAGAGCGACCGCCAGCGCAGCCAGGCGGCCGGGTTCGACCAGCACATGGTCAAGCCGGTCGATACCGGCCGGCTGATGGACGTGTTGGCCGAGGTCGTCTAAGTAGCCACATTGGCATTTGCGTTGATATTGTCATCACGACATTACAGTCTCCGGCCTTGTTGTCCCTATTTTGGGTTTGAACCGGCAGAGATAGCGACGATCTGTTTTATTCTGCCAATGAAATCGCCCCAATGGCTGGTGTCGGTTCTGTCGTATACGCCGGTGATCCAAGTGCAGGAGTTGTGAAAACGATAATATTTCGTTAAGGCCGATAAAAATTCTTTCCCGTCCGCATCCGATCGGTATACTTTTTTTGGCTTGGCAAGCTCAACCCAGATCATTCCATTAGGCTCCATATTTTTTTTTGGGCATCCCTCGGTAGAGAGCGCGTAATTCTCCGCTTCCAGCGTCAAATGCCCATACACAGAAATTTTTTTCCCATCGTAGGCGATCGGGTTTTTGAGCAGGTCCTGTAGCGTGATCGATGCAATTTTCCGCATGCTCGCCTTGCGCTTGATTTCAGAAGAACATGCTGATGGCAAAACAAAAAATAATGTGAAGAACAGAATTTTTCTCATTAAAACCTCCCTGTAATGAATGACAACCGCAAGCCTAGGGTTGCGCTTGCGAGTCACGCGCTTTTTATCAACGATCGCGCCCGCCGGTTCCCTGGTGCCGCTCAGGCCAGGCCCTGTCGCTTGAGGCGCCGGTACAGCGTGCGCTCGCTGATGCCCAGGTGAGCGGCCAGTTCGCTGCGGGTGCCGTCGAAGTGGGCCGGCAGGGAGGTGCCGGCCTGCGCGGCCGGGCCGGGCTGCGCCGGCGCCGGCGGCAGGTGCGCAACCCGGATCACGCCATCGTCAGCGAACAGACTGGCGCGTTCGAGCACGTTGCGCAGTTCGCGGATATTGCCCGGCCACGCTCGCCGCTGCAACTGCGCCAGCGCCTCCGCGTCGATGCTCACCGTGCGCATGGCGCTTGGGCGCGCCAGGAAGGAATTGGCCAGCAGGGCGATATCGCCGGCGCGCTCACGCAGCGGCGGCAGGCGGATCGGAAAGGCGTTGATGCGGTAATACAGGTCCTGGCGGAACTCGCCGCGCGCGACCATCTCGGCCAGCGGTTTGTGGGTGGCCGCCACCAGCCGAAAATTCGCGTGCAGGGTTTCCACCCCGCCCACCCGCCGGTAGGTGCCGGTTTCGATCAGGCGCAGCAGCTTGACCTGCATCGCCAGCGGCACGTCGCCAATTTCATCGAGGAAGATGGTGCCGTCCTGCGCCGTGTCGACCAGCCCCGGCTTGCGCACCGCCGCCCCGGTGAACGCGCCTTTTTCATGGCCGAACAATTCGCTCTCGAACAGGGTCTCGCTCAAGCCCGAGCAGTCGACTACGACCAGCGGGCCGCCGGCGCGCGCGCTGCTGGCGTGCACGGCGCGCGCGAACAGTTCCTTTCCGGTTCCCGATTCTCCCAGCAGCAGCACCGGCAGCATCGAGGGCGCCACCCGCTGCAGCGCGGCCAGCGCCTGGTTGAAGGCGGGCGAGCGGCCCACCAGTCCATCGCCGCTCGGCTGCGCCGACGCGCTGCGCACCGTCGACAAGCGCTCGACGTAGGCTGTAATCGCCCCGTGTTCATCGAAAATCGGACGCAGTTCCACATCCACGTGTTCCGGCCCGCGCGGCGTATGGTGAATGTGCAGCACGCGGTCCGGCCCGCGCAGCTCCTGCGCCTTCTTCATGGGGCAATGCTCGCCCGCCTGGTCGCACGGCAGGTCGTAGTGATGCGAGACGCGGTAGCACTTCTGGCCGATGAAGGGCTTGCCGGTGCCGCCGAACTGGCGCCGGTAGGCGCTGTTGGCGGCCAGGATGTTGTAGTCGGGGTCGAGCACGATCATCGGCTGCGCCTCGTGTTCGAGAAACGACACCAGCGACTGCACCTGTGCGGAGGGCGCGGCGGTTGACGCTTTGTTGGTCGGGTCGGTGGGCATGGGGTGGCTCCTGGTCAGGGGCGCATGGTGGCGCAGCACTGCCACGACTGTCAAGTGGCACTGCCAGATGGCAGCTTGTGGCAGTCCGGCTGGCGTGGGTGGCATGTAAATTCCTTAACAAATCAAGGACCTGGATCATGATTCTGGCACCTGGACGCTCTGGCATGCGTTTTGCCTTATATGCCAGGTATCCACAGGAAAGCCCCACGCATGAGCACAGCCGCATTCCAGGTCGAAGGTTTCTTCGACGCTGCCACCAGCACCGTCAGCTACCTGGTGCTCGATCCGGCGACCGACAGCTGCGCCCTGATCGACAGCGTGCTCGACTTCGACCAGAAATCGGGCCGCACCGGCACTGCCTCGGCCGACCGCCTGATTGCGCGGGTGGGCGAGCTTGGCGCCAGGGTCGAGTGGATACTGGAAACCCACGTCCACGCCGACCACCTGACCGCCGCCCAATACCTGCAACAGCGCCTCGGCGGCAAGACCGCCATCGGCCGCTACATCGCCGCCGTGCAGGAAGTATTCGGCACCTTGCTCAATACCGGGGCCGGCATGGCGCGCGACGGCAGCCAGTTCGACCACCTGTTCGCCGATGGCGAGACGTTCCGCATCGGCGGCGTGGAATGCAGTGCCATGCACACGCCCGGCCACACGCCGGCCTGCCTGAGCTACGTGGTGGGCCACGGCGCCCGCCTTGCCGCGTTCGTCGGCGACACCCTGTTCATGCCCGACTACGGCACCGCGCGCTGCGATTTTCCAGGCGGTGACGCGGGTACCTTGTACCGCTCGATCGCCAGGGTGCTCGCCTTGCCCGACGATACCTTGCTCTACATGTGCCACGACTACCAGCCGGGCGGGCGCGAGGTGCGCTTTGTCAGCACGGTGGCGGAGGAACGCTTTCATAACGTCCACGTCGGCGGCGGCGTCACGGAAGCCGATTTCGTGGCCATGCGCACCCGGCGCGACGCCACCCTGGCCATGCCGGCCCTGATCCTGCCGTCGGTGCAGATCAATATGCGCGCGGGGCAGTTTCCGGAACCGGAAGCGAATGGCCAGCGCTACCTGAAAATTCCGCTCAACGCGCTGTGAGCGTGAACGGCAGCATGGACCGGCACGAGGTGCTCATCATCGGCGGCGGGGCGGCGGGCATTGCCACGGCGGCCAGCCTGCTGGCGCGCGAGCCGGGCCTGGACATCGCCATCGTCGACCCGGCCGACGTGCATTACTACCAGCCCGGCTGGACCCTGGTGGGCGCCGGCGTGTTCGATAGCGCCCAGACGGCGCGCACCATGGCCTCGGTCATTCCGCGCGGGGTCAAGTGGATCAAGGCGGCGGTGGCGGCCTTCGCGCCGGAGCGCAATGCCGTCATTCTCGATGGCTTTCGCATGGTGTGCTACGGGCAGCTGGTGCTGTGCCCGGGCCTCAAACTCGACTGGAACGCCATCGACGGCCTGCCGGCCACGCTCGGCAGCAATGGCGTGACCTCGAACTACCTGGTCCACCTGGCGCCGTACACCTGGCAACTGGTGCGCAGCCTGCGCGCGGGCCAGGCCATTTTTACGCAGCCGCCGGCGCCCATCAAATGCGCGGGCGCGCCGCAAAAGGCGCTGTACCTGTCGGCCGATCACTGGAAACGCAGCGGCGTGGCCGGCCAGGTGCGGGTCGATTTTTGCAGCGCCGCGCCGGTCCTGTTTGGCGTGCCCGCGTACGTGCCGGCGCTGATGGAATACGTGAACGGCTACGGCATCGGCCTGCATCTGGGTCACACCTTGAGCGCAGTCGATGGCCCGGCGCGGCGCGCCACGTTTACGCGCGCGAATGCCGACGGGGCGAAGGAGACGGTCACGCGCTCGTTCGACCTGCTGCACGTGGTGCCGCCCCAGATGGCGCCGGACTTCGTGCGGGTCAGCCCGCTGGCCGATACAGCCGGCTGGATCGATGTGGACCCCGCCACCCTGCGCCACAAGCAATGGGCCAACATCCACGCGCTCGGTGACGCCATCAATTCCGGTAACGCCAAGACGGCGGCAGCGGCGCGCAAGCAGGCCCCGGTGGTGGCGCACAATGTGCTGGCGGCGCTCGGCAAGGCGGCCGGCGTGGCCCGTTACGACGGCTATGGCGCCTGCCCGCTGACGGTGGAGCGGGGCAAGGTGGTGCTGGCCGAGTTCAGTTACGGCGGCAAGCTGGCGCCGAGTTTTCCGTCCTGGCTGATCGATGGCACGCGGCCGTCGCGGCTGGCGTGGCTGCTCAAGGAACGGATTTTGCCGCCGTTGTACTGGCACGCCATGCTCAAAGGCCGCGAGTGGCTGGCCAGGCCGGCCCTGGAGGACGCGTGAGGCCTGCGCCATGACGCTCGTCGCCCTGCTCGGTTTCGTGGTCGGCATCGTGCTGGCGCTGACCGGCGCCGGCGGCGGCATCCTGGCCGTGCCGCTGCTGGTGTTCGGCGCGGGCTTGTCGATGGCCGAGGCGGGGCCGATCGGTTTGCTGGCGGTGGGGCTGGCGGCCAGCCTGGGTGCGGGCATGGGGCTGCGCAGCGGCACCGTGCGCTACAAGGCGGCGCTGCTGGTGGCCGCCGCCGGGGTGGTGTGTTCGCCGCTCGGGCTGTGGCTGGCGCAGCGCATGCCGAACCGGCCGTTGACGGCGCTGTTCGCCATCGTGCTGCTGTACGTGGCGCTGCGCGCCTGGCGGCGCTCGCGCTGCACGATGGACGCAGCGGCGCCACGCCGCACCCCGCCGCCGTGCCGGCTCGACCTCGCGCGCGGCAAACTGAACTGGACGGCGCCGTGCGCGCGGGCGCTGTGCTGTGCCGGGCTGGTGGCGGGCGGTTTGTCGGGCTTACTGGGTGTGGGCGGCGGGTTTGTGATGGTGCCGGCGCTCCAGCGCTTCACCGACCTGGGCACGCAATCGGTGCTGGCGACCTCGCTGGCGGTCATTGCGCTGGTCTCGATGGCGGGGGTGGCGGCCAGCGCCGCCACCGGGCATCTGCAAGGGGCGGTGGCCTGGCCGTTTGCGCTCGGCGCGCTGGCCGGCATGGGCGCCGGACGGCTGCTGGCGGCGCGCTTGCCGGGTGCTCGCCTGCAACAGGGTTTCGCGCTGGTGTCGGGGCTGGTGGCGGTCGCGCTGCTGGTGCGCGCCACGGCCTAGTGTGGTTGTTTTGCACGGTTCCCGGCGTTGTCATAAAAATATCTTGAGGGTTGACGTGGTTTTCAGCTAGAGTTTCAAGCCGGAAATTTCCGCCTTTACCCACACCGAGGTCTGACATGTACCAAACGCTGAGCGGTTGCGCCCGCAAACTCCCCGTGTTATCCGGAACCGCCGCCGTGTTGCTGGCGCTGGCCGTGCTGCCGTCCGGCGCTGCGGCGGCCGACCTGGCCGTGTCGGCCTGCGCGGCGCAAGTGTATCCGGCCGAGGCCCTGCGCTACCGCATGGAGGGCGTGAGCCGGGTCCAGCTGGTGCCGGGCAAAAAGGTGCGGGTTGCCGGGGTGGTCGGCGAGAGCGGCTACGCGGTGCTCGACAGCGCCTCGGTGGCGCTGGCCACCACTTGCACGGTGCCGGCCACCAGTCCCGACGGCACGCCGTGGGTGCTGACCGTGCCGTGGAAGCTGCCCGCCGAAAAAGGCGCGTACACGCCGGCGCGGCTGGCTGTCGAGTTTTGCTCGCGCAGCAATAAACTGATCCGCTTCCCCGAGCTCGATGGCCTGGCGCCGAACATCACCGTGCGCGTGCTGGTGGATGCCGACGGCGCGCCGTCGGCGCCGAAGATCGAACTGTCGAGCGGCGAACCGCTGGCCGACCAGCAAGCGCTCGAGATGGTTGCACAATGCCGCTTCGGGCGCGCAACGCTCGACGGCGTGGCGGTGCCGGGCGCGGTGCTGGTGCCGCTGGCCTTCGACAGTGCCGGCGTGAGCGACGACAAACTGCGCGCGCTGTACACCTTGCAGACCGATCCGAAGCTGGGGCCGAAGGATTACAAGCTGGCGCAGATTGACTTTGCCACCGAGACGGAAGCGACGCGGGTCATCGGCGAGCTGAACGGAGGCACCACATTCGTCGACTACATCCGCAAGCGCACCAAGCTGCCGGAAGTGATCAGGCGCGCGGGCCAGCTTGGCTGGATGCGCGTGGCGGAGATGGAGAAGGGGATTGCCGAGGCCATCGAGGCGCAGGGCGAGCCCGGCTTGTTGCAGCAGCCGGTGCAGGCGAAGAACGGCCGCTGGCACGTGATCGACATCGAGGAAACGCGCCCGGTGGCCACAGCCGGCTACGAGAAGGTCAGGGCCAGTCTGAAGCGCAAGCTGATCGAAGAACGCGAGGTCGTGGTCCAGCAGCCGCCGCCGGTAGCGAAGTGATGCTGCCTGAAGGGGCGCCTGGCGCGCCCCTTCAGGTCAGGACTCAGGGCAGCGTTTTGAGCGTCGCCTTGACTGGCGCCGAGAAGTTATAGCCGTCGTAGCGGTCCCAGTTGATCGACCAGGTCATCACGCCCCGGAAATCCGGGTAGGCCTTGAGCGGCTTGATGGTGCCGCAGTTGAGCAGGCGGGTCAGGCAGTTGAGCGCGTTGTTGACATCGGTCGTGGTGGTAAAGCCCGAGCCGGCCGAACTGCGGCCGGACGGCACGCCGAAGCCCACCTGGTCCGGACGCAAGCCGGCAAAGGTATTGCCGCCGTAGGTAAAGCCTTCGATCAGCATGCGGGCGGTGGCCACCAGCTGGTCGGTCGAGCCGGCCTTGATCGGACCGGTCGCATACGGCGTATAGATGTCGCCGTTGTTGTAATACTGCGGGTGGAGCACCGTCAGTTCATTGCGCAGCGCATTGATGATCGGGATGTACGCGCCCCAGATCGAACCGTAGCTGGTAAAGCCGCCTTCCACATACACCCATTCCGGCGCCATCGACAGGTAGAAGCGTGAGCCGACCTTGGCCTTCAGGTTCTTGACCGCGAGCGGCAGGTAGGTCTGGATCGCCGCGCCTTGGGAAACACCGTTTTCCAGGTCGATGTCGATGCCGTCGAAGCCGTATTTGACGATGATCGCGTGCAGGGAATTGGTGAAGTTGGCCGCTTCGGCGGTCGAGCCGACCGAGACCGAGCCGTTCTGTCCGCCCAGCGAGAGAATGACCTTTTTGCCCTGGGCTTGCTTGGCTTTGATGTCGGCGATGAACTGCGCTTCGCTGCCGGCGCTCGGGTCGACCGTGAAGCTGACATTGCCGCCGCCGGCGTTATCGGCAAACGAGACCACGATCACGTCCCAGTCGTTGCTGACCTGGCTGATGGGGAAGGTATTGCCGCTCGGGTTGGCGAAATTGTGCCAGTAGCCGACCAGGGCGTGTTTTGCCAGGCCGGTTGGGGTGGGTGTCGGTGTTGGCGTCGGCGTCGGAGTCGGCGTTGGCGTCGGAGTCGGAGTCGGAGTCGGCGTCGGCGTCGGCGTCGGCGTCGGCGTTGTGCAGCTTGCGCCGGTGCCCCACAACGTTGGCGAATCCTTCGGATTCCAGTTGGTGCCGGGGTAGGCGGTATGCGTCACGAGCGCCTTGTACGACACACCAAGATAGCTGACGACTTGCCCGGCGGTGTACGAATTGCCTTCAGCCCACAGTGCGCATGCGACCGGCGTCGGCGTCGGGGTTGGGGTTGGCGTCGGAACAGGCGTTGGGGTTGGTGTCGGCGTTGGCGTCGGCGTCGGCGTTGGTGTCGGATTCGTGCCACATGTGCCGCTTACGGTCCATGGCTTGCCGCTCCCGGCGGCCCCGTTATTGGTCAACGGATTGGTGCCCTGGGTCCAGTACGTCGCCGTGTAATTGACGCCCGCGACACTGGCCGATTTGCCGCCTTCGTACACGGCTGCGCTGTTCCATTCGGCGAAGCACACGGACGTTGCGGCCAGCATTTTGCTCTGGGACGACTGCGTGGCGGTGGACTGGTTGCTGTCGGCACCGCCGCAAGCGGCGAGCGAACCGCCCAGCAGGCTGACGATGAGGCTATGGATGAGTGTCTTATTCAATTTGGAACTCCTTGTCGAGATGTCGAGCGGCTTAACGATGTTTTATGTGCAATAAACAGATACCAATATAACACCAGTAATCGGAGATATGCATACCAAATTGAAAATTATTAATACCAAATTATTACCTCCGGCAAGAGTCGATGCCACGGGTCATCGAGTTACGTTGACATCGCAGAATGCATAGCGGACGCACCGCGCGGGGATGGCTGCTGATGGAGGTGCCTTGAAGGAGGTGTCGCGCCGGAACCGGCGCTGAGGGCCGGTTCCGGATACGCTGGCGCGTACTTGACGTACTTGACGTACTTGACGTACTTGACTTACTTGATGACGGCGATCCGCGTGCGCTTGCCGCCTTTGAAGGTGTACAAGGTCAGCTTGCCATCCTTGACGTCGCCGCGCGCATCGAAGGCGACGGTGCCGGTGATGCCCTGGTAGCTGTTCTTGGCCAGCACCGGCAGGTACACGGCCGGGTCCGCAGAGCCGGCTTTTTGCATGGCCGCCACCATGGCCAGCATGGCGTCGTAGGCGTACGGCGCGTAGGTCATCACATCGACGCCGAAGCGTTTGCGGTAGGCCGCGCGGAAATCGTCCAGGCCTTTTTGCTGCTGCGGCTCGACGCCGCCCGCTTCGGCGCAGATGACCTGGCCGTCGGCCATGCCTTCGCCGGCCAGCCTCGGCACCGAATCGGAACACATGCCGTCGCCGCCCATGAAGCGCACCGGCATGCCGAGTTGCTTCATCTGGCGCAGCATCGGCCCGGCCACGGCGTCCATGCCGCCGAAGAAAATCAGGTCGGGCTTGGTGGCCTTGATGGCGGTGAGGATGGCGTTGAAGTCGGTGGCCTTGTCGGTCGTAAACTGCTGCGCCACGATGCGCGCGCCGCTGGCGGCGCCGGATTTCTTGACGTTCTTGACGAACTCGTCCGCCAGGCCCTTGCCGTAGGCGGTGCGGTCGTCGATCACGGCAATCTGCCTGGCCTTGCCGTCCTGCACCGCGTAGCGGGCGAGGGCGGCGCCCAATTGCTCGTCGTTGGCGATATTCCGGAACGCCGTGTTAAAACCCTGGCGCGTATATTTCGGGTTGCTGGCCGCCGGTGAAATCTGCGGGATGCCGGCATCGTAATAAATTTTCGAGGCGGGGATGGTGGTGCCCGAGTTCTGGTGCCCGATCACGCCGCGCACCTTGGCGTCGACCAGTTTTTGCGCCACGGTCGTGCCTTGCTTAGGGTCGCCGCCATCGTCTTCGGCCAGCAACTCGACACGAAAGCGTTTGCCGGCGATGGTCACGCCCTTGGCATTCAACGCGTCGACCGCCATGCGCGCGCCGTTTTCATTGTCTTTGCCCAGATGGGCAATAGCGCCGGAAACGGCCGCCACGTGACCGATCCGGATCACCTCCTGCGCGTGGGCCGCGCCGCCAACCACGCAAGCGAGCACGGCCGCCTGAATAACCAATTTTGAACTGAACTGCATAACTTTCCTTGTTGTTGACGCGGCCCGAGCGCCGCAGATCGGGCAGCATACCATGTAGGAAAGTTACGCGCGCCTGTGGATGTCCACACCCTCAGTTGCCGTTGCCGATCCCGCTGCCCCGGCTGCGCAGGCGGTACAGCACGCCCAGCCCGGCCATGGTCAGCACGGCGCCGATCAGCGTGAGCAGCTCGCTGCCGCCGCGCGTGACGACCGGGGCGGCGTTCGAGGCCATGGTGGCGGCGGACATGCTGCGGTCGTAGGTGGCGCCGATGACCAGCTCGCGGTCGTTGATCGAATTGGTCAGGTGCAAGCCCTGGCCGCCGCGGTGCAAGGTCATCTTGTTGTCGCGCCACACGAAGGACATGCGCTCGCTGCCCACCAAGACCGTCCCGACCACGTGGCCGGCGTTGTTGATGTCGGTCGCGAAGCTGTTGTAGTTGCCGATCAGTGCGCCCAGGTCGACCATGCGCTTGCCATCGTGCATGAAGGCGCGCCAGCGGCGGTCGGCGGTCTCGGAGGCGCCGACGACGACGCCGGCGTCGTTGACCGCCAACGCCGAACTCTGGCGTCCGCCCAGGGTGCCGAGGTCGACCATGCCGTTCTCGGGCGTGTACAGGAAAGCGTGGCGCAGGCCGTGCTCGTTGGCGGCGGTCCCGGCCACATGGCGGTGCTTGTTGACGGCGCTGGCATAGCTGATGTTGCCGCCCAGCGTGCCGAGATCCTGCAACTGCCCGGCGCCATCGTCGATGAAGGCGTGCCAGTCGCCGCCGGGTATGTCGGCAAACCCGACCGCGACGCCATCCTGGTTCAGGGCCATCCCGTAACTGCTGGGGCCACCCAAGGTGCCGATCACGCGCATGCCGCTGTCGCGGTGGAACAAAAAGGCGTTCCAGGTGCCGTCCTTATTGCGCACGGAGCCGATGATCTGGCCGCGCTCATTGATGCCGCGCGCGTCGCTGTGTTTGCCGCCACGGGTGCCGAGGTCGGTGATTTTGCCTTTTTCGAACAGGACACCGCGCGTGTTGCCGTCAACGTCTTCCAGCACGGCGGCGACCTGGCCGGCCCCGTTCATGTCGTAGGCGATGGTCGATTCGCCCGGCAGGGCGGCGATCCCGAGCGAAAGGGGCCGGGCGCTGGCTTCGCCTCCCAGCAGGATCAGGACGGCGAGGCAAGCTGGGAGGGCAGGGCGCATGCGGGATTCCTTTGTCGGGGATGGGCGGAGGATCGTTGTCCGTTGCGAAACGGTCAACGATAAATATACGCCATCATTGCGCCTTGCAAGAAAAATATTTTGCTATGTAGTGGCAGGTATTTTGCTCTAGCAATGCAAGCAAGATTAGCTGCACTTGTGAATGATTGGGTAGATGCCGTGGCTAAAACAAGCTGCGGGACAAGCGAATGAGTTCGGGTATGAGCTGGGAGAGAAAAACCGCAGTGGTCACCCACATGATGATTGCCGCCTTCGCCTCGGAAACGTCACCTTTTGTCGCGCTGGTATTTTTCAATATCCCGACGTCCAGCTTCAGCGCTGCGACATCTGTCTTCAGCACTGCGACATCTGTCTTCAGCACTGCGACATCTGTCTTCAGCACATCGACATCGGTCTTGAGCACCCCAACATCCGTTCTCAATACGGCCACATCGGTCTTTAGCACCGATACGTCAAGCATCATGGCTGCGACATTTGCCTCCAGATTTGCCACCCGGGCTTCCATGCCGTCCTGACTACGTGATTCGTCACTCATATCCGTGGTCCTTCCTGTCGATTCAAGGGATCGTAGAGAGCTTCGCGCAAATGAGCACCATTTGCTCCTCATGGTAAGACAGCTTTGACAGCTCTGAGTTCCCCCGGACAGGCATCCCAATGATCCACAACAAAAAACCCGCACGCGGCGGGTTTTTTGTCGATCTGCACGGTGACATGCCGGCGAAACGCCGTGTTGTCAGAAGGCGTAACGCGCCGTCACCTGCACCGAGCGCGGCGCCCCTGGCAGGTTCAGGTTGCCGTTACTGCCGTGCCCGGCAACGGTGTACTGGCGGTCGGCCAGGTTCATCGCATTGACCTGGATATCGACCTTGCCCTGGCGGTAGTACGCCATGGCATCAAACGTCGCGTATCCGGGCAGCGCCACCGTATTGCCGGGATTGGCAAAGCGCTGGCCCACGGCATTCGCCCCGGCGCCCACGCCAAACCCATTGCCCAGCGCCTTGGTCAGCCACACATTGCCGCTGTGAACCGGCGTGAGTGTCGGACGCTTGCCCTGCACCGGCTGCCCCGCATCGATCGCGACCGACGAGACCGCCCGCGCATCCAGGTACGCATAGCCGGACCACAACTGCCAGCCGTCGCCCAGCTTGCCGGCGAAGGTCAGCTCGATGCCGTCGCTGCGCTGGGTCCCGATGGGAATGAGGCGGTTGGTGGTCGGATCGGTCGCCTTGATGTTGGTGCGTTCCAGCCGGAACAGCGACACCGAGGCGGTCGCATTGCCGTCGAACAGGTCGAACTTGGCGCCGACTTCCTTGTTGGTCGTTTCCTCAGGCGCGATCTGGGCATTGTTGGCGGCCAGCGCGAACGATTCGCCCGATGGCTGGAACGACTTGCTGAATGACCCGAAATACGACTGCGTCTCGCCCGGCTGGTACACCAGGCCGGCGCGCGGACTCCAGGCGCGGTCCACGCGCGCCAGATTCGACTGCCCGGCGCGCCGTTCCAGCGTGCTCTGCTCGAAGCGGTCGAAGCGCACCCCGGCCAGCGCCTTCCACTGCGCCGACAAGGTGGCCATATCCTGCACGTAGGCGCTGGCCACCTTCATCGCGCCCAGGTTGTCGGTCGACGGCGCGGCGCTCACCGTGAACGGCAGGCTTGGGGCGACCGGATTGAACAGATTGACCTTGGCGATATTGTTCTGGGTGCGGAACAACTGGTCTTTTTCCTGCTTGCCGATCTCGACGCCGTACAGCAACTGGTGGCGCATGCCGGCCAGGTTGGCGACTTGCTTGAGCTCGGTCTGGTTGAAGTAGCCGCTCTCGTCGCGCAGCACATTGCTGCGGTTGAGCGACGCCGTCAGCGCCTTGTCGTCGACCGATCCGGCCAGCGTGTTGTTGCGGTCCAAGGTGTAGTTGTAGTGACGGAAAGCGTTGCGCAGCGTGAACGCATCGTTGAAACGGTGATCCAGGGTAAAGCCGAAGGCTTTGACTTCGGCTTCGGAATAATCGTTCTGCCTGGCGTTGGCGGCGCCGTAGTAGGTCCCGGCCGGCACATCGACCGGCCTGCCGCGATACGCGGGCACGCCAAAATCGGTCACGCGCTTGTCGTTCAGGTATTCGGCCTGCAACAGCAGTTTGGTGGCCTCACTGATCTTGAGCGCGACCGACGGCGCGAACGCTTCGCGGTCGAGGAACTGCTGGTCGCGGTAGCTGTCGGCGCGTTCGATGGCGCCGGTCACGCGAAATGCCACCGGGCTGGCGCCGTCGGCGCGCGCCACATCGACTTCGGCGCGGCGCTGGTTCCAGCTGCCGGCCTGCAGGCTGACTTCATTCTTGTTGATGCCGGGCTTCTTGCTGATCCGGTTGATCAGCCCGCCGGACGAGCCGCGCCCGTACAGCACCGAGGCCGGTCCCTTGATGATTTCCACCTGCTCGGTATTGGACAGGTCGCGGAAGTACAGCGCATCGTCGCGCATGCCATCGACGAACTGGTCGGCAATCGCGGTAAAGCCGCGGATGGTCACCTGGTCGCGCTGGCCGTCGCCGTGCGACAGGCCGATCCCCGGCACCGCCTTGAGCACGTCCTGCAGCGAACGCGCGCCCTGGTCGCGCAGCACCGACAGCGGCACCACGTTCACGGTCTGCGGAATATCGCGCAGCGGGGCGTCGATCTTGGTGGCGCTGGTCGACGTGGCCGGATTGTAGCCGGCGTCCTGGTCGCGGGTGGCGGTGACGGTGATTTCTTTCAGTTCGGTCTGGGCCTGCGCGAGGGCGGGGCTGGACAAATAGGGGAGGGCCAGCGCGATGATGACCGCCAAGTGTTTCTGTTGCATTGCCATGTTACGTCCTTGTTCTTGTGCTTTTACTGCGAATGATAATGATTCCCATTCATATTATTGCTGAGCAGCGTAAATATGGCAAATTTATGTGAAGCGCATAGCTTGGCGTCAGAACAGGGTCTGCTGCAAGGTCGTCAGGCTGTGGAAATCGTCGCCCAGGAAGGGCAGGATGGCATCGGCGATCGGTTGCAGCTGGCGCGTGACGTAGTGGTCATAGTCGATGCGCGAGCGCTGCGTTTCCAGCGGTTCCGGACCAGACAGGGTCATGACGTAGCGGATCCAGCCTCCGCGCTGGTATTGCAGGGGGCGGCCGTGCAGGCGATTGAAGTCGTCGGCCAGGCGCGCCGCACGCACCGGCGGCGGCGCGGCGCCCTGGTACTCGGCCAGCGGACGGCGGATGCGCTTGCGGTACACCAGCAGCTCGTCGAAGTCGCCGCGCACGGTGCTCTCGACGTACTCGCGCACGTAGTCGCGGTACGGTTCGCGCTTGAAGATGCGCAGGTACAGCGCCTGCTGGAACTGCTGCGCCAGCGGGGTCCAGTCGCTGCGCACCGTTTCCAGGCCCTTGAAGATCATCTCTTCGCCGCCGCCGGCCAGGCCGGTCAGGCCGGCGTAGCGCTTCTTGCTGCCTTCTTCCGAATTGCGGATGTTGGGCATCAAAAAACGCCGGTAGTGCGTTTCGTACTGGAGTTCGAGTGCGCTGGCCAGGCCGAACTCCTGGCGCAGGTGCTCGCTCCACCAGGCGTTGACGTGGGCCACCAGGGCGCGGCCGATCTCGCCGGCCGCGTCGTCGCCGTGCGCGCTTCCGAGCCACACAAAGGTCGAATCGGTGTCGCCGTAGATCACCTGGTGGCCGCGTTCTTCGATCAGTTCGCGCGTGCGGTGCATGATCTCCTGCCCGCGCAGGGTGATCGAGGACGCCAGGCGCGGGTCGAAGAAGCGGCAGTGGTCCGCGCCCAGCACGCCGTAGAAGGAGTTCATGATGATCTTGAGCGCCTGCGACAGCGGCTTGTTCTGTTCGCGCTTGGCCGCCTCGCGGCCTTCGGCGATCTGGCTCACGATGGCCGGCAGGCAGTGCTTCTCGCGCGAGAAGCGCGCGCCGCGAAAGCCCGCTATCGTGGCGCCGCTGTCGTCCTGCAAGCCTTCGACCAGGCCGACCGGGTCGATCAGGAAGGTGCGGATGATCGACGGATACAGGCTTTTGTAATCGAGTACCAGCACCGAATCGTACAGGCCCGAACGCGAATCCATGACGTAGCCGCCAGGGCTGTTTTCGCCGGCCACGTCGCCCTGGTTGGGCGCCACATAGCCCTGGCGGTGCATGCGCGGCAGGTACAGGTGTTCAAAAGCGGCCACCGAGCCGCCGCCGCTGCGGTCCACCGCCAGCCCGGTCACGCTGGCCCGCTCCAGCAGGAAGGGCAGCACCTCGGTCTTGCCGAAAATGCGGGTGACCAGTTCGCAGTCTTTCAGGTTGTAGTGCGCCAGCGCCGGCTTGTCTTCGTTGAAGCGGCGCTCGATTTCGGCCATGCGCTGGTAGGGATTGTCGATCGCCTTGCCTTCGCCGAGCAAGGTGCGGCTGACGTTTTCCAGACTGAACGACGAAAAGCTCCAGGTGGCCGACTTGAGCGCGTCGATGCCGTCGATGATCAGGCGCCCGCAAGCGCCGGCGAAGAAGTGCTGCTGCGAGCCGTGTTCGCGCCACTCCATCGGGCTGCCGTCGCGCCCGAGGCGCAGCGGCACCCCGCAGCGCTCCGCATGCTTTTGCAGCACGCGCAGGTCGAACTGCACCACGTTCCAGCCGATGATGGCGTCCGGGTCGTGGGTGGCGAGCCAGGTGTTGAGGCGTTCGAGCATCTGCGCGTGGCTGTCGCAGTAATCGAGCGCGAAGTCGCGTGGCGCATCGGTGCCGTTGGGCGGCCCAAGCATGTACACCTGGCGCTGGCCGCAACCTTCGAGCGCGATCGAATACAGCTCGCCGCGCGCGGTGGTTTCGATGTCGAGCGAGGCGAGTTTCAAGCGCGGGCGGTAGCCTTGCGCCGGCTTTAACGGGCTGTCGGGCGCATCGTGGAACAGGACCGGCGCGGTGATGAAGCGCTCCATCAGGTAGCGCTCGGGCGGGCGGATGTCGGCCTCGTAGACGTCGATGCCGTACTCGCGCAGGCGCTTGGCCTGGCGGGTCAGCTGGCGGTACTGCTGGCAGTACAGGCCGAACACGGGCCGCTGGCGAAAGTCGCGCAGATCGAGCGAGCGCAGTTCGCAGCCGCGTTCGCCCTTCAACAGCGCCGCGACCTGCGTGCGCCATTCCTCGGGGATGAAGGCGACCGACACCTGGCCGGCGAGGCGGATATGGCGCGGCCCGTCGTCGGTGGCAAGCCAGAAGTCGACCTCTGTGCCGGCGGGCGTATCGCGCCAGTGGCGGGTCAGGATAAACCCCTGCTGCGGTTGATTCAAATGACTACCTCGGAAGCGCTGTAAGTAAACGTGCGGCCCGCGTATTTTAAGCGATGTGCGCCATGATGATTGGAATGACATGTTGTAACTGTTGAAACGGCGTTGAGTTATGTTTGTTGGTCGTCTATCATTGGTCTCCCGAACATCATCGTCCTGACCAACCCCCTACTCAATGAAAAGCACCCTTGCCCTTGTCGCCGCTGGCGTTCTCTCCCTCATGGCCTGCGACAGCAAGGCCCAGGTGAACAAAAAAGAGATCAGCACGGCGGTTGCCAACTATCTCGACCAGAAGGGTGAACTTTGCCTGGATTTGACCACGTGGCCGATATTAATTTCGCCGATTAACATGGAGAGGAAAGACGAGTTCCCGGATTCGATCGTGACACAAATGGAGGTGTTGACGGCGCTTGGACTGACTGCCGAGGCGCCTGGCGGAGACGACCCAAACGACACCAACCCGTACAAGCCGGATGTGGTGGTCAAGCGTTACGTGCTGACCGACGCCGGGAAGAAGCTTTACCGGGAAAAGGAAGTGACCGTCAAGGATTACAGTAGCAAAACCACGAAGCAGGTCATGGAAGGCGACCTTTGCTACGCTCAAAAGAAGCTCGATAAAGTCATCACCTGGACCAAGCCGGTCCAGGCTGACTTTTTCCAATGGATACACGTGACGTATGTGTACAAGGTCGGCCCGGTGGCCGCCTGGGCCAGGAATCCGAAACTTTCAAAGGCATTTCCCGATATCGCGGAAAACCTGCGCCTGGCGGGCAAGCAGCAGAAAGTCTACCTCAAACTGAGCGACGAGGGCTGGGACGAGTATGACCTCGGGTTCGACTGACCCGGGCGTGCCGCGCCGGGCGACGCGGTGAGCACGATGTCGGCGGCCCTGCCGCTGCGCCTGTTGATGGCGGCCGCGCCCTTGCTGCTGTCCGCCTGCGGCACCTTGGGTGCGGCTGCGCAGGCGGAGCAAGGCGCCGCTGCCGAATTTGCCAATGTCTGGGGCCGCTGGGCCGACTCCGGCGGCGACATTGCCGTTGCCGTCACCTGGGAGCGCAAGGTGCAGCCCGGCGTCACCGTGGCCGAGATCGAAGACGCCTTCGCCAGCGTGGCGGCGGAAGAGAACCTGAAGATGGTCGGCAGCCTGCCGCTGTCGGCGGAATTGCAGGCCCGCTCAAGCCAGCCGCAGAAGTTCCTCAAGGTGTACTCCTATTGCGACCCCGAAACCGCGCGCGCCATGGTCGATTTCAGCCCGCACATGGCGGCCTTCCTGCCGTGCCGCATCACGGTGCTGGAAAAGGACGACGGCCTGTGGATCTACACCATGAACATGGACATGCTGACCAAAATGGGCCGCAAGCTGCCGCCCGAACTCAAGCCAAGGGTGACGCGTGTGCGCGACGCCATCTGGAAGATGCTCGAGCGCGGCGCACGCGGCGAATTCTGAGGCAAGCGGTCCACGCCGCGCTGGCTGGCTAGCGGCGCTCGCTGTTCATGGCAGGCGATTCCGGAGCCGCATCGGCAGGGAGTCCTTGCCCGCTATTGTCGCCCTTGCCGGGCGCGGTGCGCAAATACACGAATTTTGCCGCGATACTTGCCAGCACAGCGAGCGTGCCTATCGTTTCCAACAAAGCGTCGAGCATGATGTTCTCCGTAGTGAGAGGGTCAGCACAGTGTGCGCCTCATGCAAACGATAGTAGTGCGGCTGGATCAATCCCGCAATCTGGGAATTCCGGTGCTACACTTCGGAAATTCCGAAAGCACGAGACAAATCATGCGCTTTGACCTGACCGATATTCGCGTGTTCCTGAGCGTGGTGGAATGCGGCAGCCTGACCCAGGGGGCGCGCAGCATGCACCTGGCACTGGCATCGGTCAGCGAGCGGATTGCCGGCATGGAAGCGGTACTCGGCGCGCCGCTGCTCGAACGCAACCGGCGTGGGGTGCGCGTCACCGCCGCAGGCGAAGCCCTGGTCCGGCATGGACGGTCGATCGTGGACCAGGTCGAACAGATGCGCGGCGAGCTGCGCACCTACGCAACCGGCCTGAAAGGCCGCATCCGGCTGCTGTCGAACACGGCGGCGATGGCGGCCTTCCTGCCGCCCCAGCTTTGCCGGTTCCTGGCGGCCCATCCCGACCTGTCGATCGACCTGGAAGAGCGGCCCAGCCTGGAAAGCGTGCAGGCGCTGGTGGACCGGCGCGCCGATCTGGGAATCCTGTCGGACGTGACCGATTTCGGACCGCTGCAAACGCACCTGATCGCCAGCGACCAGTTGGTCGTCATTGCCAGCCGCGCGCATCGGGTCGCCCGGCAGACCAGCGTGGCCTTTGCCGATCTGCTGGACGAGCCGATCGTGGGCATGGCCGACACGGCGCTCACCATCCACCTGGCCGAACGCGCGGCGCGCCTGGGCCGCCAGCTCGACTACCGCATCCAGTTGCGCAATCCCGAGCATATCGCCATGCTGGTGGAGGCGGGCATCGGCATGTCGATCGTGTCCGACGTGCTGGCCAGGACATTGCGCCGCGACCTGGCCATCGTGCCGCTGTCGGAAGCGTGGGCCACGCGCCAGCTGTACCTGTGCGCACGCGACTTTGCGGCACTGACCCCGCACGCGCAACTGCTGGCACAGCAAATGCTCAACCCCGCTAGGTAAGTACGCAGACACGGCGTCCAGACGGCAGGGCTTCGGGTGTGTTGTTTTCCGCAGCGCAACATCGAAATCGCTTGTGCAAGCCGTGCGAATTTGGTTTCATGCGTATATCGGCATTTCTTTAAACCTGAACTGTTAACCTGAACTACGCATGGATCCAGACCTCGACAGCGAACAGATGAGCGAAGTGTTCGAAGAAGTCTCGAACTATTTTGCGCTGCTGTCGGAACCGACCCGGCTCAAGATCCTGCACGCGCTGTGCAACGGCGAGCGCACCGTGGGTGCCATCGTCGGCGACATCGGCGCCACGCAGGCGAATGTGTCGCGCCAGCTGAACATGCTGTACCGCGCCCGCATCCTCGGGCGCCGCAAGGAAGGCGCGCAGGTGTATTACCGCATCGAAGACCAGAACACCATCGCCCTGTGCCGCACGGTGTGCAGCCAGATGGCGGAAAAGGTCAAGAGCAGCCGCCGCATGGGGCAGGGCGCAATCCAGGGATTCATGGGAGCGGACGCCTGAGGCTGCTGGGCGAGAATGATGTCGAAGTTGCAATATGCTTATTTGGTTATATTTGCATATGGTCATATAAGTAAGTAGTAGTGGCAGCCGCATGCGGCGCCGTTCAACCAGGCAAGCGAGAGGCAGTGGCAATGACGACTCCGATACGCAAAACCGGCCGTGTGCAGGCCGCCCCAGAACATTTTCTCGACAGTGCGCTGATCGAGGACATCAACCGCGCCGGCGTCGATGGCGCCCGGCGCGGCTTCCTGCGGCGCAGTTTCCTCGCCGCCGGCGCCGCCATGGGGGCCGGCACGGCACTGGCCCAGGACGGCGGCGCCGGCGACCCCAACATCCTGGTCCTGCCCGAGCATTCGCGCACCCTCGGCAAACCGGTCGCGACCCATCCCTACGGCCAGCCCTCGCAGTACGAGGCCAACCTGCAGCGGCGCGAGTCGCCCGGGCTGACCCGGGTCGGTGCGGCGTCGGTCTCGTTCACGCCCTTGCAGGGCTTGTTCGGCATCATCACGCCGTCCGGATTGCACTTCGAGCGCCACCATCAGGGCTGGCACGATATCGACCCGTCCAAACACCGTTTCATGATCAATGGCCTGGTGAAGAACCCCAAGGTCTACACCATGGACGACCTGATGCGCATGCCGTCGGTCTCGCGCATGCATTTCATCGAGTGCGGCGCCAACACCGCGATGGAGTGGGGCAATGTGGCGGTGCCCTCGGTCCAGTATTCGCACGGCATGCTCAGTTGCAGCGAGTTCACCGGCGTGCCGCTCTCCGTGCTGCTCGACGACTGCGGTATCGACAAGCGCCGCGCCAAGGTGGTGCTGGCCGAAGGCGCCGACGGCTCGTCCATGACGCGCACCATCTCGCTCGAACGCGCGCTCGACGACGTGATCGTGGCCTGGGCCATGAATGGCGAAATGCTGCGCCCGGAACATGGCTACCCCTTGCGCCTGGTGGTGCCCGGCGTGCAGGGCGTGTCCTGGGTTAAATGGCTGCGTCGCATCGAAGTGGGCGACCAGCCCTACGCCACCAAGGACGAGGCGCTGCACTACATCGATGCGCTGCCGGACGGCACCTTCCGCCAGTACACCTCGATCCAGGAGTGCAAGTCGGTGATCACCACGCCCTCGGCCGGCCAGCGCCTGCAGGGTACCGGCTACTACAACATCACCGGGCTGGCCTGGTCCGGGCGCGGCAAGGTCAAGCGGGTCGACGTTTCCGTTGACGGCGGGCGCAACTGGCGCACGGCGCGCCTGGAAACGCCGCTGCTGTCGAAATGCCTGACCCGTTTCAACATCGACTGGGACTGGGACGGCACGCCGGCCGTACTGCAATCGCGCGCCATTGACGAGACCGGGTACGTGCAGCCGAAGATCAACGAACTGCGCGCGGTGCGCGGCACCCGTTCCATTTATCACAACAATGCAATCCAGTCGTGGCAGGTTGCGCAATCGGGCGAGGTGTCGAATGTCCAGGTCTACTAAAGCGGCGCTCGCGCTGGCGATCGTGGTGCTGTTGTTGAACGCCGGCGCCGCCCCGGCAAGCAAGCCCGGGCGCACCGCCACGGCGCAGGAAGTGGCCGCCTGGGATATCGACGTGCGGCCCGATTTTACCGGCCTGCCCAAGGGCTCGGGCAGCGTGCTGACGGGGCAGGCGGTGTGGGAAGGCAAATGCGCGTCCTGCCACGGCACCTTCGGCGAGTCGAACGAGGTATTCACGCCGCTGATCGGCGGCACCACGGCCGAGGATGTCGCCAAGGGCAGGGTGGCCTCGCTGGTCAACGGCCGCCAGCCGCAAAAGACCACCCTGATGAAAGTGGCCACCGTATCGACCCTGTGGGACTACATCAACCGCGCCATGCCCTGGACCGCGCCCAAGTCGCTCACCACCGACGAGGTGTACGCGGTGACCGCCTACATGCTCAACATGGGCGAGGTGGTGGCGGACGACTTTGTGCTGTCGGACCAGACCATGGCGCAGGCCCAGCAGCGCATGCCGAACCGCAACGGCATGGTCACCAGCCACGGCTTGTGGGATGTCAAGGGCAAGCCCGACGTGAAAAGCGTGGCCTGCATGAAGAATTGCCCGGTCGAGGCCAGCGTGCGCTCGTCGCTGCCGGAGGCGGCGCGCAACGCCCACGGCAACCTGGCGCAGCAGACACGCGGCTTCGGCGCCACCCGTGGCGTCGATACAACCCAGCCCGCTCCCGCGAGCCGCCTGGCATCCGCCGCGCCGGCGCCGGCGCCCGCACCGGCACCCGCCGACGCGCCCGGCAAGGCCGTCCTGCCGCTGCTTGAGCAGAATGCCTGCATGGCGTGCCACGCCGTCGATACCAAGATCGTGGGGCCGAGTTTCAAGGCGGTGCGAGAAAAATATATGGGTGACGGCGCGGCCGCCACAAGGCTGGCGGACAAGGTGAAAAAGGGCAGCAACGGCGCCTGGGGGCCGATACCGATGCCGCCCCAGGGCCATCTCAAGGATGCCGATATCGCCGCGATGGTCGGTTGGATTCTTGCAACACCCAAATGAACGGATGTGCCTGGCGGCTACCCGGATCGGGTAGTCTTGTTTCAAAGTGTAGTATTAATTGGAGAAGATGATGAATCAGAGTCGACGCAACCTTATGCGTATTACCTCGGTGCTGGGCGCGGCATTTGCCGCCGGCCTGCTCAAACCGTCCGACGTGTTCGCGGCTGAATGGAGCCAGAAAGTGTTCGACGCCAAGAGCCTGGAGGCAGTGGTCAAGGAGCTCGGCGGCGACAAATTCGTCATCAGCCCCGACATCTCGATCAGCGGCCCCGACATCGCCGAAAACGGCGCCGTGGTGCCGGTTTCGGTCGCCAGCAAGGCGCCCAACACCGATTTCATGGCGATCCTGGTCGAAAAGAACCCGAACAGCATGTCGGCCAGCTTCAACATTCCTCCCGGCACCGAAGCGGCGGTCACCACGCGGGTCAAAATGGGCGGCACCTCCAACGTGCACGCGCTGGTGCGCGCCGACGGCAAATGGCTGGTGGCGTCCAAGGAAATCAAGGTCACCCTCGGCGGCTGCGGCGGCTGAGCCGCTTCACCCTCATTCCCCCATCGACAAAGGAAACCATCATGGCTGATCCAATGCGCATTCGCGCCAGCGCCACCGGCGAGCTGGTTGAAGTCAAAATCCTCATGCGGCACGACATGGAAACCGGGCAACGCAAGGATGCGGCCGGCAAAGTCGTACCCGCCCATTTCATCAAGACCCTGGTCGCCAAGGTCGGCGACAAGGTCGTGTTCGACGCCAACTTCGGCCCCTCCGTTTCCAAGGACCCGTTCCTCTCGTTCAAGTTCAAGGGCGCGGCCAAGGGCGACAAGGTCAGCGTGACCTGGGTCGACACGGCCGGCGACACCCGCACCGACGAAGGCACGATCACCTAAGTAATCAGTTCTTCACGCACAATAACAAGGAGACGACCATGATCCACCCGCGCACAGTTGTGCTCGCTACGGGACTGCTGGCCACGCTCGGCGCGGCAGTCGCGCAGACGTCCAGTACCGACGAGATTGCGAAATACCGCCAGATGCTGGCCGACGGCAATCCCGCCGAACTGTGGGAAATGCGCGGCGAAGAACTGTGGAAGACCAAGACAGGTTCCAACAAGGTGTCGCTGGAGCAGTGCGACTTCGGCAAGGGCCCGGGCGTGCTCAAGGGCGCGTACGCCGAACTGCCGCGTTACTTCAAGGATGTGAACAAGGTGATGGACCTCGAACAGCGCCTGCTCCATTGCCGCGTCACCCTGCAGGGTTTGACGCCAGCCGAGGCCGCCAAGACGCCGTTCGGCGCGGCCGGAAAAAAGTCCGATATCGAAGCGCTGGTCTCGTACATTACCGCCGAGTCGCGCGGCATGAAAATGGCGGTCTCGACCGCGCACCCGATGGAACAGCGCGCCTACGAAACCGGCAAGCAGCTGTTCTTCTACCGTGGCGGCTCGCACGACTTCGCCTGCGCCACCTGCCATTCGGTCGACGGGCAGCGCATCCGCCTGCAGGAGTTGCCGAACATCCTCAACCCCATCAATGCCCAGGCCGCCTACACCACCTGGCCGGCCTACCGGGTGTCGCAGGGGGAAGTGCGCACCATGCAGCATCGGCTGACCGATTGCTTTCGCCAGCAGCGCTTTCCGGAGCCGCTGTACGCCTCCGACGTGCTGACGGCGGTGACGATGTTCCTGGCAAAAAACGCGAACGGCGGCGTGTACGCCGGTCCGGCCTTGAAACGATAGGGGAGTTCACATGACACCAATCGCACGCATCATCCTGGCGGCCTGCGGCGCCGCCACCATTGCCGGTTGCGCCACCGTGGCGGCCGACACCGATTACCGCAAGGCCGCGCTCGACCTGATCCGGCAAGATTTCCGCTCGGCCGGCCCGGCCAAGGTCGAGCGCATCGCCGCCCAGGACGAATCCCAGCAACTGTGCAGCCAGTACCCCAGCGCGCGTCCGCCCGAGGTGGCGGCGCGCATCGAGGCGGCCCAGCTGGCGGCGGTCAAGCCGCCCGTTGACGGCAAATACCTCGGCAAATGGCAGGAAGGCGAGAAGATCGCGCAGAACGGGCGCGGCATGCAGTCGTCGGACGCGATCGGTGCGGTCAACGGCGGCAATTGCTACGCCTGTCACCAGATCACGAAGAAAGAAATCTCGTTCGGCAATATCGGCCCCTCCCTGTACCAGTACGGAAAACTGCGCGGCAACAGCGATGAGATCCTGAAATACACCTGGAACAAGCTGTACAACGCGCAAGCCTACAACGCCTGCTCGACCATGCCGCGCTTCGGCCATAACGGCGTGCTGACCGAAGCCCAGCTCAAGGACGTGATGGCGCTGCTGCTCGATCCCGCGTCTCCCGTCAACGAGTAGCAGTTCTAACGAGGAGTCACCATGGGAATGAACCGGCGCGAATTTGCGCAACTGATGGGCATCGCCGCCGCCGGCGGCATGCTGCTCGGCTCGAAAGCGGCACTGGGCGCGCCGTCGCCGGGGGCGCTGTACGACTTGCCACGTTACGGCAATGTGCATTTCCTGCACTTTACCGATTGCCACGCGCAACTGAACCCGGTGCATTTTCGCGAGCCCAGCGTCAATCTCGGCATTGGCCAGGCGGCCGGCAAGATGCCGCACCTGGTCGGCGAAGCGCTGCTCAGGCAGGTCAACATCAAACCGAACACGCCGCAGGCGCACGCTTTTACCGCGCTCAACTTCGAGCAGGCCGCGCGCACCTACGGCAAGGTGGGCGGCTTTGCGCACCTGGCCACCCTGGTCAAACGGCTGCGCGGCGCGCGCCCCGGGGCGCTGCTGCTCGACGGCGGCGACACCTGGCAGGGCTCGGGCACGGCCCTGTGGACCCGCGGCCAGGACATGGTCGATTGCGGCCTGCTGCTGGGCGTGGACGTCATGACCGCACACTGGGAAATGACCCTGGGCGACAAGCGCGTGCAAGAAATCGTCGGCAAGGATTTCAAGGGCAAGGTCGATTTCGTGGCGCAAAACGTCAGCACCACCGATTTTGGCGACCCGGTGTTCGCCCCCTACGTGATCAAGGAAATGAACGGCGTGCCGGTGGCGATTATCGGGCAGGCGTTTCCGTACACGCCGATCGCCAATCCGCGCTACCTGACGCCCGACTGGAGCTTCGGCATCCAGGAAGAAAACATGCAGAAGATGGTGGACGAGGCCCGTGCCAAGGGCGCCAGGGTGGTGGTGGTCCTGTCGCACAACGGCATGGACGTGGACCTGAAAATGGCCTCGCGCGTGCGCGGCATCGACGCCATTCTGGGGGGCCACACGCACGACGGCGTGCCGCAGCCGGTGATCGTTTCCAACGGCGGCGGCAAGACCCTGGTGACGAATGCCGGCAGCAACGGCAAGTTCCTGGGCGTACTCGACTTCGACGTGCGCGGCGGCCAGGTGCGCAACTTCCAGTACCGCCTGCTGCCGGTGTTTTCCAACTTCCTGCCGGCCGACAAGGAGATGGCCGCGCTCATCCAGAAGGTGCGCGCCCCGTATGAAAGCAAGCTGAACGAAAAACTGGCAATGACCCAAGGCCTTCTTTACCGGCGCGGCAACTTTAACGGCACCTTCGACCAGTTGATCATCGACGCGCTGATGGACGTCAAGGGCGCCGACATCGCCTTTTCGCCCGGCTTTCGCTGGGGCACCTCGCTGTTGCCCGACAGCCCGATCCTGATGGAACACCTGATGGACCAGACCGCCACAACCTATTCGTACAGCACCCTGACCGGGATGAACGGCGCCACCATCAAGACCATCCTGGAGGACGTGGCCGACAACCTGTTCAATCCCGACCCGTACTACCAGCAGGGCGGCGACATGGTGCGGGTGGGCGGCATGACCTACGCCATCGATCCGAACGCGGCGATGGGTGCGCGCATCAGCGACATGCGCCTGCACGGTAAACCGCTCGACGCCGGCAAGACCTACAAGGTGGCCGGCTGGGCGCCGGTGGCCGAGGGCGCCACGGGCGAGCCGGTCTGGGATGTGGTGGCGCAGTGGTTGCGGCAGCAGAAAACCGTCACCCCGCGCAAGCTCAACACGCCGCGCCTGATCGGCGTGCAGGGCAATCCGGGCATCATCGCATGACACGCCAGGGCGCCATGATCGGCGTTGTCGCGGCCGCCGCCTGGCTGCGCCGCCAGGCGGCCTTGCTGGCGGTGCTGGCGCTGCTCGGGACCGATACCATGGGCGCCAGCGTGCAGGCGCTGGCCGCACCAACCGACCTGGCCGCCGATGCGCTGCTGGCGGCGCAGCGTGGCCAGCCCTTGCTGCTGCTGTTCTCGCTGCCCGGCTGCGGCTACTGCGACGTGGTGCGCCGCAATTACCTGGCACCGCTCACGCGCGACGGCGCCGAACAGACGCGCCCCGTGGTGCGCGAAGTCGGACTGGCCGGCACCACGCCCTTCAAAGGATTCGACAGCGCGGCGATCGACGGCGCCGCGCTGGCCGCCCGCTACCAGGTGCGCATCGCCCCGACCGTGCTGCTGCTCGACGCCAGGGGCGCGCTGCTGGCGCCGCCGCTGGCAGGTGGCGATGTCTCGGGCATGTACGGCGCTTACCTCGACGAGGCGCTGGCCGAGGCGCAGCGCAAGATCGCCGCCCATTAAGTACCATGTGAAAGGAACCGACATGAAACTCGCCATCCCGATCCTCGCCTGCGTGCTGGCGCTGGCTGCCCCCACGGCGCTTGCCGCCGCGCCCGCGCGCCCGCAAGTGCTCGTCCCGGTCAAGGTCTCGCCCCACGTGTACTACTTCCACGGCCAGTCCGGCATGGCGGACGGCGCCAACCAGGGCTTCATGTCGAACGCCGGCTTCGTGGTCACGCGCGACGGCGTGGTGGTGTTCGACGCGCTCGGCACGCCGGCGCTCGGCGCAGCGATGATCAAGGCGATCCGCAAGGTCACCGCGCAGCCGGTGCGGCGCGTGATCGTCAGTCATTTTCATGCCGACCACTTCTACGGCCTGCAAGCGTTCAAGGCGCAGGGCGCGCAGATCTGGGCGCACGAGCAGGGCCGCGCCTATCTGGCATCGGACATGGCGGCCACGCGCCTGGCGCAGCGCAAGGAAGCGCTGGCGCCGTGGGTCGACGACGCCACGCGCCTGACCGGGGCCGACCGCTGGCTCAGTTTTGCCGACGGCAAGAGCATCGCCTTCGAGCTGGGCGGCCTGCGCTTCCGGATCATCGACATGAGCGGCGCGCACGCGCCGGACGACATCATGCTGGCGGTCGACGACGACAAGGTGCTGTTCGCGGGCGACCTGTTTTTCAGCGGCCGCATTCCTTTCGTGGGCGAGGCCGACAGCCGGGTGTGGCTCGACGCGCTCGAACGCATGCTGGCGCTGGCGCCGCAGGCGGTCATTCCCGGCCACGGCGAGCTCTCGCGCAGCCCCGCCAGGGATATCGCGCTCACCCGCGATTACCTGACGTTCCTGCGCCGCGTGATGGGCGACGCGGTTGCCGATCTGGACTCGTTCGACGACGCTTACGGTAAGATCGACTGGAGCGCGTTCGACAAGTACCCCGCCTTCGCGCAGGCTAACCGGCTCAACGCCTACGGCACCTATCTGCTGATGGAACGGGAAAGCCTGCAGCAAAAGAAAATTCCAGCCGCACCCCGGCCTTGATTGTTTTGACACAGGAGTTAGCATGCAATTGTTCCGCACCATGGCCGCCGTGATGGTCGTTGCCGCCGTCGCCGCCGCGCCGGCCAGCGCACTCGCGCGCGAAGAAAAGGTGGTCTATCACGTGACCGACAGCGCCAATGCGATGAGCGCCCTGGGCAATGTGCGCAATCACCTCAACGCCAGCCCGAAAGCGAAGATCGTGGTCGTCACGCACGGCCCCGGCATCGACTTCCTGCTGGAAGACGCGAAGGATAAAAACGGCAATCCCTACGACGCGGTGGTGCAGGAACTGTCGAACCGCAACGTCAAATTCAAGGTCTGCAACAACACCCTGGTAGGGCGCAAGATCGACCCCAAGCGCGTGCTGCCCGAAGCGACCATCGTGCCGTCCGGCGTAGCCGAAGTGGCACGCTTGCAAACACAGGAAGAGCACGCCTACATCAAGCCCTGAGCCCGGCTTTTAGCGAGCAAGGCAAGGCGCGCCAGCGCAAGCATCGTCACGCCTGTTGTCATTGCTGCATGGGTGTTGTGTGCCGGCCTCGTTAGCTTAAACAAACCCGACCACGCTAGCATTTGTCGATAGAATTCAGTGTCTTACTGAAACACTTTATTCGTTTCCGTGTGGCCGACCCGGCGCCGCGCATTCACCACTATCGAGGTTGAGCACATGAAATTACGCAACAAAATGGCGCTGTGCATGGTGATCGTGTTCACCTTGTTTACGATTGCGCTGGGGGTCGCCATTGCTGGAATGCAGAATGCAACCACCAAGTTCGAAGGTTTCATCAAGCAAGACCAGGCCTTCCTTGGCGCCAGCACCAGCCTGTATGCCCAGGGTTTGCAAATGGGCCAGGCGCTGCGCAACATCATCCTGGCTCCCGAGAACCAGCAGGGCTACAAGAACCTGAGCGCGGCGCGCGACGAATTCCGCAAGGCCCACGGCACGGCGGTCGAACTGGCCAAGGATGACCCGGCGGTGTCGCAAACGCTGGCAAAGCTGAAAACCCTGCATGAGCGGCAGACCGAGATCCAGGGCGCCGTGGTGGAACTGGCCAAGGCCGACCAGGCCGCCGCCATCAAGAAACTCAACGCCGACGAAACCCCGCTGTGGCGCCAGATGCGCGGCGACCTGCTCGACCTCATCAAATCGAAGAACGGCGCCGTCGACGCCGCCAAGAGCGAGCTGACCAGCCAGACCCGCGCCACCCTGATCCTGAGCCTGGCGCTGGCGGCCGGCGCCGTGCTGCTGGGCGCCGGCATCGCCTACTGGCTGACCCAGAACGTCATGCACCAGCTCGGCGGCGAGCCGCAGTATGCCGCCGAAATCGCCGGCTCGATCGCGGCGGGCGACCTGACGGTCGACATTGTGGTCGACCCCAACGCCGATCCCGACAGCCTGATGGTCGCCATGCGCACCATGCAGCAGAGCCTGGCCGCGCTGGTGATGAAAGTGCGGGCGGGTACCGATACCATTTCGACCGCGTCGAGTGAAATCGCGGCCGGCAACATGGACTTGTCCGGACGCACCGAAGAGCAGGCCAGTTCGCTGGAAGAAACGGCCGCCTCGATGGAAGAACTGACCACCACCGTCCAGCACAACACCGACAGCGTGCGCCAGGCCAACACCCTGGCCACGGCCGCTTCCGACGTCGCCATGCGCGGTGGCAAGGTGGTGGCCGAAGTGGTCGGCACCATGGGTTCGATCAACGAGTCGGCGCGGCGCATTGCCGACATCATCGGCGTGATCGACGGCATTGCGTTCCAGACCAACATTTTGGCGCTGAACGCGGCGGTGGAAGCGGCGCGCGCGGGTGAACAGGGGCGTGGTTTCGCGGTGGTGGCGACCGAAGTGCGCAACCTGGCCCAGCGCAGCGCGGCGGCGGCGCGCGAGATCAAGGGCCTGATCGGCGACTCGGTCGAAAAAGTCGAGATCGGCAGCAAGCTGGTCGACACGGCCGGCTCGACCATGCAGGAAGTGGTGGACAGCGTGCGCCGGGTGACCGACATCATGGCCGAGATCACCACCGCCGGCCAGGAACAGAGCGCCGGCATCGTCCAGGTGAACCAGGCGATCGCGCAGATGGACAAGGTGACCCAGCAGAACGCCGCGCTGGTCGAGCAGGCCGCCGCCGCCGCGGCCTCGATGCAGGACCAGGCCCGGGAACTGAGCGCGGTGGTGGGGACGTTCACGGTGTCCGCCGCCGCGCATGCGCCGCGCCGGGTGGCGGCCCGTTCCGCGCCGGTGCCGGCATTGCGTTAGGCGCCATGCCGGCGACTGCCGGGCTTACGACGCGTCGTCGGCGAGGTAGCCGCGTTCGCGGGCCAGCGGCTCGTTCTCGAACAGCGCCATGGCTGTCGCCATGCGCCTGAAGCCGAAGCGGCGATAGAAGGGCTCCTTGCCGGGCACCGCGTACAGCAGGATTTTCTTGTGTCCGTGCGAGCGCGCGACCAGCCTGGCCACGATTTGCTTGCCCAGGCCGGTGCCCTGGTATTCGGGCAAGACCGCGATATCGCACAGGTAGGACGTATCAACCCCATCGGCCAAAGCGCGGCCCACGCCGACGATGCGTCCGTGCGCCCGCACGAAGCAGCAGTAACGGCTGTTGGCAAACACGATGGCAAGCTCGGCGGCAGGCTTGTCGCCGAGCGCGATCTTGTACAGCGCCGACAGCTCGTCCCAATCGATTCCATCGGGCGATTCCGTCCATTCCAGTGTCATACGCGTCACTCCTGTCCAATCACCGGCTACGGTTGCGGCAAGCCACATGCGACATTACAGGACGGTAGCCCGTAGCAAGACAGCTCACTCGCGTGGTGCCACCATGGCCCCGGAGGTGCCCGCTCGATGGCTGAAAATCGTGACGGAGCGGTTGAGCTCATGATCCGCCCCGACGCCGGCGCCGCGCGCGCCGATATGAATGGCATGCGACTCGAGCCTGGCATTATTGATCAGCCAAACGGCAACCGATTGTGCGCGTTGACGGCTCAATTCCATGTTCCTGAGCGGGTCGCCCTTGGCGTCCGCACTGCCGACGACGCTCAAGCGGGTATCGGATGGGAGGTCGGCAAATTGCCGGTGCAGGTCGAGCAGTGCGGAAGCGCTCAGCGTGGCGCGCCCGGATGGGAAGTAGATTGTAGTCAGCGGCGTCGTGGCGCTCTGGGCTGGCAGCGGTGGGACTGCGCGCAATTTGTCATAGAGGACGCCCGGAAGTTGCCTGACCACTGTTTCGAGGGTGCCCATCTTGGCGTTCATTGCCGCCCAAGGCTGGCCCGTTTCGTCATCCGAATCGACAGGCGGCGCGCGCTCGCCGCTTCCCGCACGCTGTGCGACCGTCTGGACGGTATTCTCGGATACGCCGGCCTTGCGCAAGATATCCGCGATTGTCTTGTATCCGCGATTCATCATTGCGTCTAATTGCTCGGCTGTAAGAGCGGCCTCGGCACGCGCTGCTGCCTCGGCCTCGGCCGCCATCAGGCTGTCATAGCGCTCGGCCGTGATTTTCCCGGTTTGCAGATTAATGCAGTGCGCCGTCGAGCGCATTGCCGATACGCGCAGTTGCGGCGTCAGATCAGGGTACGTGACCGAGGCTTCGGCGTTACCCTTTACCATCAGGGAATCGACGTTGCTCAGTATTCGGGTATTGGCGGCTTGCAGTGTTCCAATACTGCCACATAAATCGATGGCTTTTTCTTCCGTCGTTGTATAAGAGGGAACTAAACTGCATCCTGCCGAAGCAAACAGGGCCGTGATGTACGGCAAGCGTCGTCTTAACATGATATCCCTCAGTCGAAAGATGTGGTGTCCCGGATGCTTGGAGTCTATTCTTGTTTTGGCGCTTCCAGTTTGGCTACTCTGTTTTCCAGTTCCGCCAGTTTGCTCGCCGCGGTTGCAGTCAGGCTGGCTCTGGCATTTGCGTCTGCGGTAATCGCAAGATTGACCATTGCAGCGCTTTTCCTCGAAGCAAGTTGGCTGGCAACCGTATTCATGTTCATAATAATGGAACGCAACATCGTCGTTGCCGAGGTATCTCCTCTTGCATACAGGGCGACGAATGTCCTGAGCTGTTGAAATGCGGCGCGTTGGTCTCCGACCAGTTCGTCGCCTTTTGCCATGACGCTGTCATAGCGCACGTTAAGCCCTTGCGTGACCAAATATTTTACATAGGCCGATCCCTTAAAATCCCTCATGTAATCGACTTTTGGAACTCTCGATAAAAATGTACTGGCAACGTTGCTTTCCAATGTCGAATTGAACTTCGTCGCCTTTTCCGTGCCGTTCAGCCAGGAGCTGAGCAGGGCGCTCCTTGCCGCGTTGACCGAGCTTGTCAGTTCAGCGGCCATTTTTCCGTTGCTGGCGGCATTTAACTTGTCAAAGGCTTCTTCGAGTTCGCTGGTCCATGCGGTGCGCCGGTCTGCGGGAATGGGCGCTTTTCCGCTGTCGACAAGTGCTTGATCCAGCCTGCAAAGATAGAATTCAAATAACAGGAGGGTCATGAATCGCGAACTCATGTCATTATTGTTCAGGATTGAAATATCGCCACCCAGATCGATTTTTGCGATGGAGGCGCCGATGCCAACGCTACGGTCGCGCAACTTCACCAAATCCTGGCAGTCGTCGCCTGGTGGCGTCACTTGCGCCATGGCCGAGGCGCAAGTAAATGAAGCCAGTACAATCATGTGGACCGCTTTCATTTCACTCTCCTTGTTTTTGTGAGTGAAATATATATTAGAATTTTGTTATTGTAAAAGAGATCCTTTGCTTGTTGTTTTTATGCAGCGAAATAATAAAACGGCCAGTCGTTGAATTCACAATCGGAGCAACTGTAATAAGGCGGATCCTTGCTCGAACATTATGTCAATGCGGATAAAAAGTAATATTGAATAAATATCATTCATAGAGGGCGAATGCGTTCGAACGCGCTTGGTTGCGCCGAATGCGAGGTCAACCCTTGCGCGGCAAGTGTCCCAGCAACTGGCGCAAGGCGCCGTGGGCAATCGCCACCTCGGGCGCGTCGTGCAGCAGGATCACATACTTGGCGCGGAACTCGCCCGTCGCCGCCTTGCCCGGACCGACCAGTTCCTCGATCGCCGCGCGCCAGCCGGCAATGGCCTCGCTGGTGAGTGCCTCCGGTTCGTCGAGCGCTTCGTCGAGCGCGGCCATCAGCGCCGACATCGGCTGCAGCCACGCGAAATGCGGGTGATTGGTGATCAGATGGAGCTGCTCCAGCGGGCTGCCGACGGCGCCGAAATACACCGTTTCCACATCGATCAGCGCCTTGTGCAGGGTGCGCAGGGCGCGCGGCAGCGCTTGCAGGGAGGCGCGCAGGGCGTCGCCGTCGTTCGCTTGATTCATTCAGTTCTTTCGATAACAGGTAACGGGTTCATGACAGCGTCAGGATGCCGCGCCGCAGTGCGATGGTGGTGGCGTGGGTGCGGTCCCTGGCGCCGAGCTTGGAGAGCACCGCGCTCACGTGCGCCTTGACGGTTTCTTCCTTGATGGCCAGGCGCACGCCGACTTCGCGGTTCGAATTGCCGTCGGCGACCAGGCGCAGCACTTCCAGTTCGCGCCCGGACAGATTGTCGCTGCCAAAGTAATTGGCCATTTCAGCCGCCACCTCGGCCGGAATGTAGCGGTGCCCGGCGTGCACGCGGGCAATCGCGTCGGCCAGGTTGAGCCGGATCGCGCATTTGAGCAGGTAGCCGCAGGCGCCGGCCCCGAGTGCGCGCGCAATGCGGGCGTCGCCCTTGTAGGTGGTGAGCACCAGCACGCGCGCGTTCGGCTCCACGGCGCGGATCGCCAGCATCGCTTCGTGCCCGCCCATGACAGGCATTTGCAGGTCCATCAGGGTCACGTCCGGCCGCAGGCTGATGAAGCGTTCGACCGCTTCTGCGCCATTGGCGGCCTGGCCGATGATCTCGATGCCGCCGTCGCCGGCCAGCAGGGCAATGATGCCTTCGCGCAGCAAGCTGTGGTCATCGGCAACCAAAACGCGGATCGGAGCGGGGGCGGCGCACATCGGGAATTGACTTTCTATTAATAAATGAACTCGATCATGCCATGCCCGGCGCGCTTGTCGCTTGGATCAGATTGCTGCACCGCCACAATCCCGTATCATGCTGGCATTTTCGCAACAGGGAGTTTGTATGACAGCATCCCGACGCTGGCCCGGGCGCGCACTGGCGCTGCTGCTGGCGCTGTCCACGGTCTTGACGGCCACGGCCGGCGAACCGCTGCCGCAACCGAAGCCGGCCGCCGCGCCGGCACCGGCGGTCACCATGCACCACACCAGCTGGACGGCGCGCAACGGCGCCCCGACCATCATCTTCGCCATGGCGCAGTCGCCCGACGGCTGGCTGTGGCTCGGCGCCAGCACCGGCCTGTTCCGCTTCGACGGGGTCAAGTTCGAACGCTACGCGCCGCGCAGCGGCAGCCTCGATTCGCCCGGCATCTCGGCCTTGCTGGCCCAGCCGGACGGCGGATTGTGGATCGGCTACCGCAGCGGCGGCGTGGCCCTGCTCAAGGACGGCGCGCTGCGCCACTACGGCCAGGCCGAGGGCTTGCCGCTCTCGTCGCCGTACCTGATCCGGCGCGACAGCCGGGGCCGTGTCTGGATCAGCAGCAATAGCGGCGTGTTTTACCTGAACGGTGCGCGCTGGGAAAAAATGCCCGGTTTCGAGACCTTGACCAACCAGCCGCATGCGATGGTGGAAGACAGCCGCGGCCGGTTATGGGTGGGCAATGTCGAGACTGCCTTCGTGCTGGAGCCGGGCGCGAGCGCGTTCCGCCGCCTTCCCAACAAGCTCGACCTGAGCGGCTACCTGATCGAAGCACCCGACGGGGCCATCCTCAGCAACGGCGGGCGCAACGACAGCCTCGAGGTGGTCGCGCCGGCGCCACCCGGCGCGGCCCCGTTCCGCCGGGTCGGCGGGCAATATTCCTCGCACATGCTGTTCGATGCCGAAGGCGACCGCTGGCTGCTGCGGCGCGAAGGCGTCGAGCACAGCTTTGCCGTCGATGGAAAGACCGTCACCGAACGCCTCACGCCGCAGCAGGGCCTGAGCGGCTACATCGTGTTCACCGCGCTGGAAGACCGCGAAGGCAATATCTGGGTCGCCAGCAACAGTGGGCTGGACCGGTTCCGGCGCACCAAGCTCGACCGGGCCGCCTTGCCGCTCTACTACGGCGGCGAAGCGCGCGCGCTGGCCGCCGCCGCCAAGGGCGCGGTCTGGACCGACGGCTTTTTCGTGCCCGCTGCGCGCTCGCTGCCGATTCCGTCGGCCGAGATGCCGTCCAACGGCCTGGCCGAACTGACCTGTTTATACCGCGACAACGACGGCATTATCTGGGCCGGTGGCCATCGCGGCGTGTCCTGGCTCGACGGCAGCACCTTCAGCAAGCTGGTCATGCCGCCGGATACCGATGGCCGCCCGGTGCACGCGATCGCCAGGGAGGCCGACGGCAGCATGTGGGTCTCGTTCAACGGCGGCGGCACCTACGAACGGCGCGACGGCGCGTGGCGCAAGGCGGTGCCGTACGCCGACTTTGCCTCGCGCGGCGCAACCGCCATCGCCGCCATGGCGGACGGCCAGTTGTGGCTGGGCTATATCGGCAACCGGGTCGCGCTGCGCGAGCAGGGCCAGTGGCGCCTGCTGGGCGCGGCCGAGGGCTTGCAGGTGGGCGTGGTATTCCAGTTTTACCGCCACGGCGGCCAGACCTGGATCGGCGGCGGCAGCGGGACGGCGTATTTCGACGGCAAGCGCTTTCACCCGCTGCTGGGCATGGACGGCGAAAAATTCCTGGGCGTATCCGGCATGGTGGCCTCGGCCAGCGGCCAGTTGTGGCTCAACGGCAGCGAAGGCATCAGCGTCATCGAAGCATCCGAGCTCAAGCGCGCGGTGGCCGAGCCCGGCTATCGGGTGCGCTTCGTGCGCTACGACCAGGAAGACGGCTTGACCGGGACCGCGCCGCAAATGGTGCCGGTACCGTCGGCGGTGGCCGCGACCGACGGCCGCCTGTGGTTCACCACCGCCAACAGCGTCGTCTCGGTCGATCCGGTCCGCCTGCGCCGTAACCGGCTGGCGCCGCACGTGGAACTGCGCGGCGTGCTGGCCGAAGGGCGCAGCTATCGCGCCGAGAACGGCCTGCGCCTGCCGCCCGGCACCGGCCGCGTGCAGCTCGACTACACGGCGCTGAGCCTGTCGATGCCCGAGCGGGTAGCGTTCCGCTTCCGCCTGGACGGCCAGGACGCCGGCTGGACCGACGCCGGCACCCGCCGCAGCGCGTTTTTTACGGGCCTGGGACCGGGCCAGTACCGCTTCCAGGTGCAGGCCTCGAACGAGGATGGGGTATGGAGCGAGACCGGCGCCATCTTCACCTTCAGCATTGCGCCGACCATCACGCAAACCGTGTGGTTTCGCGCCGCTTGCGTGCTGCTCGCGCTGCTGCTGTTGTGGGGACTGTACCGCTGGCGCACGCGCCAGCTGGCGGCGCGCATCCAGGGCCGGCTGCAGGTGCAGGTCGACGAACGCGAACGCATCGCGCGCGAGCTGCACGACACCTTGCTGCAAGGCGTGCAGGCGCTGATCCTGCGCTTTCACATGGCCGCGACCAGGGTCGACGCGCAGGCGCCGGTCAGGCAGATGATGGACAGCGCGCTCGACCAGGCCGAGCTGATGCTGCAGGAAGGGCGCGACCAGGTGCAGGACCTGCGCGCGCACGACCATGTCGGGGCGGGACTTGCGCGCATGCTGGAACGCGAAGGCCAGCGCATGTCGGCCGAGCGCGGGGTGCCGTTTGCGCTGCGCGAGAGCGGCCGCGTCCGGGCCTTGCCGCCGCTGGTGGCGCACGAGGTGTACCGGATCGCCAATGAAGCCATGCTCAATGCCTTCCAGCACGCCAGGGCTAGCAAGATCGAGGTGGAATTGCTGTTCGAACGCAAGGAGCTGACCGTGGTGGTGCGCGACAACGGCTGCGGCCTGCCAGCCGAGGTGCTGCGCGACGGCGGCATGCCGGGTCACTGGGGCTTGCCCGGCATCAGCGAGCGCGCCGAACGCTTGGGCGCGAGCGTGCGCTGGACCTCGGCGCCGGGGCAGGGCAGCGAGATGCGGCTGCGCCTGCCGGGGACCTTGCTGGTGTAGCCTGGCCGGCCGCGTAGCCTAGGAGTCTGCGCGGCAGAAACTGATGCAATCCGAATGGTGACGAGGTAAACTTGTCAAATGACGACGAGCTACCTTCCATACGATCAGCATCAGCAAATGCTGCTTCCCCATGCTTTGCAAGACT
>NZ_VVIW01000090.1 GCF_011682045.1 Massilia aquatica
GTTGCTTTGTTTTGATACATACAATCACTACCCATCAAACCGTCTGTCGACGATTCGATTAAAACTTTACTTCTTCCAGATTGTTAAAGAACGAAACAGCTTTTAATCTCTGAAAGATCAAACCTAAACCCAGGCGCATTGCGCTGACTTACGTTTGTACTTTCAAGAGTTAAGTAGAGTGGTGGAGGATGACGGGATCGAACCGACGACCCCCTGCTTGCAAAGCAGGTGCTCTCCCAGCTGAG
>NZ_VVIW01000091.1 GCF_011682045.1 Massilia aquatica
CACTCTTATCGACTGTTGAATTTAGAAGAAACAGTAGCAGTGTCCAAGTCGGGGCTGTAGCTCAGCTGGTTAGAGCACCGTGTTGATAACGCGGGGGTCGTTGGTTCGAGTCCAACCAGCCCTACCAGTATGTCTTTAGATATACCTTGGGGGATTAGCTCAGCTGGGAGAGCACCTGCTTTGCAAGCAGGGGGTCGTCGGTTCGATCCCGTCATCCTCCACCACTCTACTTAACTCTTGAAAGT
>NZ_VVIW01000092.1 GCF_011682045.1 Massilia aquatica
GTAATGCATTAAGCTAACTGATACTAATTGCCCGTACGGCTTGTCCCTATAACCTTAGCAGGTGCAGAGATAAGAAATGCGCGTTGTGTTTTGTGCGATACGCACGATCACTACCCAAGTAATACAAAATAAAACAATACTTCTTCCAGATTCAAGGTACTGCTGCCCGATTGGGAGCAACTACCTGTACAAGTTATGCCTGATGACCATAGTAAATCGGTACCACCCCTTCCCATCCCGAACAG
>NZ_VVIW01000093.1 GCF_011682045.1 Massilia aquatica
TGTTGCTTTGTTTTGATACATACAATCACTACCCATCAAACCGTCTGTCGACGATTCGATTAAAACTTTACTTCTTCCAGATTGTTAAAGAACGAAACAGCTTTAATCTCTAAAAGACCAAACCTAAACCCAGGCGCATTGCGCTGACTTACGTTTGTACTTTCAAGAGTTAAGTAGAGTGGTGGAGGATGACGGGATCGAACCGACGACCCCCTGCTTGCAAAGCAGGTGCTCTCCCAGCTGAG
>NZ_VVIW01000094.1 GCF_011682045.1 Massilia aquatica
GGGGGGGGGGGGGGGGGGGGGGGGGGGGGGGGGGGGGGGGGGGGGGGGGGGGGGGGGGGGGGGGGGGGGGGGGGGGGGGGGGGGGGGGGGGGGGGGGGGGGGGGGGGGGGGGGGGGGGGGGGGGGGGCGGGGGGGGGGGGGGGGGGGGGGGGGGGGGGGGGGGGGGGGGGGGGGGGGGGGGGGGGGGGGGGGGGGGGGGGGGGGGGGGGGGGGGGGGGGGGGGGGGG
>NZ_VVIW01000095.1 GCF_011682045.1 Massilia aquatica
CAGGCTCATCCCATTTCGCTCGCCACTACTTTGGGAATCTCGGTTGATTTATTTTCCTGCAGCTACTTAGATGTTTCAGTTCGCCGCGTTCGCTTTGCATACCTATGTATTCAGTATGCAATGACCTGTAAAGGCCGGGTTTCCCCATTCGGAAATCTGCGGATCAAAGCTTGTTTGCTAGCTCCCCGCAGCTTATCGCAAGCTACTACGTCCTTC
>NZ_VVIW01000096.1 GCF_011682045.1 Massilia aquatica
TCAAAACAAAGCAACAACGCTGTACTTTCTTATCTCTGTAACGCTCTTTGTTCTCCGGAACAGAGGCTAACGTTATAGGGACAAGCGAATAAGTGCACATGGTGGATGCCTTGGCGATTACAGGCGACGAAGGACGTAGTAGCTTGCGATAAGCTGCGGGGAGCTAGCAAACAAGCTTTGATCCGCAGATTTCCGAATGGGGAAACCCGGCCTTT
>NZ_VVIW01000097.1 GCF_011682045.1 Massilia aquatica
TGGGAAGCAGGTTAATATTCCTGCACCGTCGTATGATGCGATGGGGGGACGGATCGCGGAAGGTTGTCCAACGGTTGGAAGTGTTGGTTTTTGACTCATAGAAGGCGCTTAGGCAAATCCGGGCGCGCAATTCAAGGGGTCGAGACGAGAGACTTAGGTCTTGAAGCAATCGGAAGTGGTTCCAAGAAAAGCCTCTAAGCTTCAGTCATAC
>NZ_VVIW01000098.1 GCF_011682045.1 Massilia aquatica
TGGGAAGCAGGTTAATATTCCTGCACCGTCGTATGATGCGATGGGGGGACGGATCGCGGAAGGTTGTCCAGCGGTTGGAAGTGCTGGTTTTTGACTCATAGAAGGCGCTTAGGCAAATCCGGGCGCGCAATTCAAGGGGTCGAGACGAGAGACTTAGGTCTTGAAGCAATCGGAAGTGGTTCCAAGAAAAGCCTCTAAGCTTCAGTCATAC
>NZ_VVIW01000099.1 GCF_011682045.1 Massilia aquatica
GTGCCGCCGATAGTGGTCAATTGGCGACGGTGCTGGCGGCGGTAAAGCGCAACGTCGGTGACGATGCTGAGCTGGTGCTCGCCGATGCAGGCTACCGCTCGGAAGCAATGCTCGAGCAACTACGCGATCACCCGTCCGAACTGATTGTGGCACTCGGCCGGATTGGCAAGCAGGAAGTGGTGATCGATCCGAAAAAACGGCCTCTGT
>NZ_VVIW01000009.1 GCF_011682045.1 Massilia aquatica
CCAGGCCAGCGGCGCGGCCAGCGCCATGCCGTGCGCCACGGCCACGCCGGGCGCGGCCGGCAGCAGCGCCAGGCGCTCGACGCCCGCCTCGAGCGCCTGCAACACCAGCGGCAGCCAGACGTCGGCGCGCCAGTCGGCCACGATCGCCAGCCCAGCCGCGCCGAGCACGGCGTCCGGCAGGCAGGCGCGCCCGAGGGTGTCGAGCGGATGGGCGATCGCGCCCACCAGCGGCTCGACCAGCACCAGCGCCGCCGCCAGGCAGCGCGGGGCGGCGCGGCCGCTCGCCAGCGCCGCGCCATCCAGGCGCAGCCGCAGAGGCGGCAGCTGCGCACCGAGGCAGGGCGTGGCGCCGGCCAGCCAGGCGGCCAGCACGCCTTCGACCAGCGCCGCCGGCGCGTCGGCGCCAAGGCCGACCAGCTCGTGCGGGCGCACCTCATGCCGCCGCAGTGCATCGACCAGTTGCCCGATGCGCTCGGCCATGGCCGCGCCGCCTTGGCCGGCGAGCACCTCGCGGGCGCCCGCGCCGCGCAGCGCAGCGCAGACCAGCGCGGCCAGTTGTGCGGGCTCGCGCGCCCGCTCGAAGAGCTTAGCTTGCATGCTGGTGCACTCCCTCTGCCATGCCGGCCGGGGCCGGCAGCGCGCGCTTGCGCTCCATCGCCAGGCGCAGCCACGCCGCCAGCAGGGCGCGGCTGTTGGCGCGCCAGCGGTTGAGCGGACGCTCCACGTCGTAGTTGAGCGGGAGCGGCGGATCTTCGCCGCGCTCGCGGGCATTGCGGTATTCCTGCATCAGGCGCTCGGTCGGATAGTCCTGGTGCCCTTGCAGCATCAGGAAGCGGCAGTCGTCCGACACCACCGTGGTGTAGCCGCTGGCCTCGGACCAGTCGAGCGGCAGCAGCTTGCCGGCGTCGACCGCGGCGGCGAAGCCCTCCGGCGCCATTTCCGCGTAGCGGCTCTGGGGCAGCCAGTAGCGCTCGTCCAGCCCGCTCATCAATGGGTGTTGCGGGCGCAGGTTCTGCATCTCGAACACGCCCGACAGCTTGGCCGGAAAATGTTGCTTGTCGATCCCGTAGAACACCTTGGCCAGGACCTGGGCGCCCCAGCACACCCCGGCGATCGAGCCGACCCGGGTGCTGGCGTCGCGCAGCGTCCCCACCACTTCGTCCCAGTAGGCGGCGGCGGTGAAGTCGGGATTGAGGTCCATCGCCGCGCCGGTCAGCAGCAGCGCGTCGCAGCCATCGATGTCGCCCGGGTCGTAGTAGCGGTGGGTCGCGGCCAGGATCTCCTGGTTGCTGCTGCGGTAGGCATGGTTGCGCAGCCGCACCCAGCACACCTCGGTTCCGGCAGGCAAAGCCTGGGCCATATAATCGAAATACACTTCGGCCTGCGGCATCAGGTTGATGATCGCCACGCGGGCATTGGGATTGCTTGCAGTTGTCATGCGCTCACCTCAAGATTGTTGTTTTCGGCGTTCGCCAGGGCCGCCATCAGGCGCTCGGCGACCAGGTGCGGACTATGGCGGACGAAATAATGGTCGCCCGGCAGTACCTGCAGTTCGCAGCGCTCGGCGCACAGGCGCCAGGCGCTCCATTGCCCTGCGTAGCCGCTGGTGAGCGGATCGGACTGGCCGATCAGGCAGGTCAGGGGCGTGCGCACCTTTTCCCCGGCCTGGCCCAGGCGCGCCCGGAAGTAGCGGCGCGCTTCGGCGCCGTCATGGCGCAGCAGGCGGCCGATCGCCTGCGCTTCGGCCGCGCTGAGCTCGCCGAAACCGCCCAGCCGGGCAAAGCCCATGGCCAGGTCCTGGTCGGACTGGCCGGCGAACGGGTCATGTTCGAGCTCGGCGGCCTGGCGCGGCGGATAGCTCGCGCCCACCACCAGCGCGCGCAGGTCGTGCGCCCCGCTTTCGAGGCGGCGCGCGATCTCGGTGGCCAGAGCCACCCCGCCGCAATGGCCGTACACCAGCAGCGGGCGCCCGCAAAAGCGCGCGGCCGCCTGCACCACGGCCGCCGCCACGCTCTCGATCGGCTGCAAGGGCTCGTCGCTGCCGTCGTGCTCGTGGCCGGGCAGGCGCACCGCGTGCACGCTGATGCGCCCTTCGAGCGCCTCGGCCAGGCCCTGGTACACCCCGGCATGGCCGCCGCCGTAGGGCACGCAGATCGCCACCGGGGCGGCCTCGGCGCGCGTGAGCGCCACCAGCACGCCGGCCTCGCGCTGCCCGGCGCCGAGGTGCTCGGCCAAGGCCCGCACCGAACGGTACTGGTACAGCGCGGTGACCGGAATCGGCCGGCCCGGCAGGCGGCAGGCGCGCAGCGCTTTCAGGGAATTGCCGCCCAGGTCGAAGAAGCTGGTGCCCACGTCGAGCAGTTCCGGGTCCATCCCGAGCACCCCGGCCCAGTGGCGCGCCAGGGCTTCTTCGAGCGCATTGGCCGGGGCGCTGCGGCAGGACGTGCCGGCGGCGAACTGCGCGGGCGGCAGGGCGCGCCGGTCGATCTTGCCATTCGCGCTCAGGGGCAGCTTGTCGAGCAGCACGAACGCTTCCGGCACCAGGGTTTCCGGGAGCCGCTGGCGCAGCCAGGCGCGCAGGGTCGCGCCCAGGGTGTCCGCGCCCGGCCCGGCCGCCACCACGTAGGCGGCCAGGCGCCGCTCGCCGGCCGCGTCGGCCGGGGCGCTGACCAGGCAGGCCGCCACCAGCGGGTGGCTGCGCAAGGTGGCCTCGATCTCGCCAAGCTCGATGCGGATGCCGCGGATCTTGACCTGGAAATCGATCCGCCCGATCAGTTCGATGGTACCGTCGGCCCCGAAGCGGGCCAGGTCGCCGGTACGGTACAGGCGCTCGCCCGGGACGCCCGGCCAGGGGTGCGGAATGAATTTCTCGGCGCTCAGGCCAGGACGCTCGAAATAGCCGGCGGCGATGCCGGCCCCGCCCAGCAGCAGCTCGCCCGGCACCCCGACCGGCGTGGCCTCGAGGTTCTGGTCGACGATGTAGGCGCTCTGGTTGCCCATCGGCTTGCCGTAAGGAATGCTGCGCCAGGCCGGGTCGACCGCGCCCACCGGGAAGGTGAGCGAATCGATCGACAGCTCGGTGGCGCCGCCGGCGCTGACCACCTGCGCCTGCGGGAAGGCGGCGCGCACCCGGTCCGGCATCGACAGGGGAATCCAGTCGCCGTCGAGCAGGGCCAGGCGCAGGCCGGGCGCGCCGTGGCCGTGGCCGTCCTGCGCGGCGGCATCGGCAGCCGTCTCGAGCAGGGCGTCCATCAGCGCCGGGGCCGAGTGCCACAGGGTGATGCCTTCGCGCCCGAGCAGCGCCAGCCAGTGCGCCGGGTCTTTCTCGTGTCCGGGCGAGGGGAACACCAGGGTGGCGCCGGCCTGCAGGGTCCAGAACAGGTCGCACACCGAAATGTCGAAGCTCAGCGACGAGACGCACAGGGTACGGTCTTGCGGGCCGATGTTGAACATGCGGCAGTAGTCTTCGACGTTGTTGACCCGCCCGCGGTGGTTCAGCATCACGCCCTTGGGATGGCCGGACGAGCCGGAGGTATAGATCACGTAGGCGAACGCATCCGGCGACACGTCCAGCGCCAGCGGCTCGCCCGGCAGCGCGGCGTAGCGTTCGCGGTCGGCGTCGAGCGCGATGCGCGCCAGTTCCAGCCCGGCCGTGGCGGCGCCGCCGCTGCCCCAGGTGAGCAAGACCTTCAGGCGCGCATCCCCGGCCATGTAGGCGATGCGCGCCGGCGGATAGGCCGGGTCGAGCGGCACGTAGGCCGCCCCCGCCTTCATGATCGCCAGCATGCCGATCACGGTGGCGGCCGACTTGTCGGTGCACAGGCCGACCCGGTCGCCCGGCCCGACCCCCTGTTGCTGAAGATAGCGGGCCAGCTGGTTGGCGCGGGTGTCGAGTTCGGCGTAGCTGAGCCGTTCGTCGCCGGCCACCAGCGCCAGCTGCTGCGGGCGCAGGCTGGCCTGGCGCTCGGCCAGGCCGTGCAAGGTCTGGCGCTCGGCGTACGGGAAGGCTGTCGCGTTCCACTGGCCCAGCATGCGTTCGGCATGCGCTCCGGCCACCGGCGCCACTTCCCACATGAAGCGCTGGGGCGCGCTGCCCAGGCGCTCGACCAGGCTGTGCAACTGGTCCAGCATGGCCGCGGCCACCTCGTCGTCGAGCCGGTGCTGGTAATAAGTCAGCACCAGCATGATGCGCTCGCCGGGAAAGGCGCGCACCGCGAGCGGGTAGTTGGTCGGCCCGGTCCAGCTGTAATCAGTCAGGCGGATGCCTTCCCAGCTTTGCAGGTGGCCTTCTTCGAGCGGGTAGTTCTGGAAACTGAGCAGGGTTTCGAACAGCGGGTTGCCACGCTGTAGCGGCGACAGTTCCTGGATCCGGCCCAGCCCGGTGTATTGATGTTCCTGCACTTCGAACAGGGCGCGCTGGAGCGCGAGCAGCCAGTCGCCGACGCGCGCCTGCGGATCGATGTCGACCAGCAGCGGCACGGCATTGATGAACAGGCCGACCATCTGCTCGACCCCGCTCAGTTCGGGCGGGCGGCCGGCGGTGGTGGTGCCGAACATCACCTGGCGCTCGCCGCTGTAGGCGCCCAGCAGGCGCGCCCAGGCGCCATGCACGAGCGCACTGAGCGAGACCCCCAGCCGGGCGCAGCTGGATTTGACGAGCTCGCTGGCGCGCTCGTCAAGCTGGACCGACAAGGTCACCTCGGCCTTGCCGCCGCCTTCGTGCACGCCCTGGCCGCGGTCGACCGCGAGCCGGGTCGGCGCGCTGCAGCCGGCCAGGTAGCGTTGCCAGAAGCGTTCGTCGGCCTGCTGGTCGCGCCGGCGCAGATAGTCGATGAAGTCGGCGAACGGGCGCGCCGCCGGCAGCACCGGGGGCCGTCCGCAGCGCACCAGTTCGGCGTAGCAGCCGAGCACTTCGTGCAGCACCAGGCCGAAACTCCAGCCGTCGAGCAGGATGTGGTGGTGGCTCCAGACGAACAGGTGGTGCGCGGCGTCGAGCTGGCGCGCGGTCAGGCGCATCAGCGGCGCCTTGGCCATGTCGAAACCCTGGTCGCGGTCGGCCTGCAACAGCGCCTGCCAGGCCTGCTCCGGCGCCGCCTGCGCACGCCAGTCGGCCCAGTCGAGCGCCAGGCGCACCTGGCGTCCGACCACCTGCATCGGTTCCTGCGCCTGCTTGTAGGCGAACGCGGTGCGCAGCACCGGGTGGCGCGCCAGGACCCAGTTCCAGGCCTGCTCGAACGCGGCGCGATCGAGCGTGCCGCGAATCGAACAGCAGATCTGCTCGAAGTAGGTCGGTTCGCCCGGGCGGCTGACCGTGTGGAACAGCAAGCCCTGCTGGAGCGGGGAGAGCGGATAGACCGCCTCGATATGTGTGCTCATGGGGGCTTCCTAGTGGGCTTGGTCGATGGCGCCGTCGTACGGCAGCGGGAAACGCTGGCACAGCGCGTGCACTGCGGCCGAGACCTCGGCCCGCACCGGCTCGGGCAGCAGGGCCTCGCCGCCGGCGCCGACGCCGGTGTGGCGCAGCACCTCGTCGATCAGTTCGGCCGCCAGGGCCATCTCGGGCGCCTGCATGCCGCGCAGGGCCGCCGTGTTGGTGCCCAGGCGTACGCCGCTGGCGACCTGGGCCCCGCGCAGGTCGCCCGGGATCTTGTTCTTGTTGACCAGGATCCCGCACGACTCGAGCGCCGCCTGCGCCACCAGGCCGTTGATGGACGAGCGCACCCGGAACAGCACGATGTGGTTGTCGGTGCCGCCGCCAACGACCTGGTAGTCGCGCGCGGCCATCGCCGCCGCCAGCGCGTCGGCGTTGGCGCGGATGCGCAGCGCCAGTTCGCGAAATCCCGGTTCCAGCAGGCGCCCCATGGCGCGCGCCTTGGCCGCGATGGTGTGCACTTCGGGCGAGCCCTGCATCAGCGGGAACACCGCGCTCTGGATCCGCTCGGACAGGCTGCGCTTGCCGTCGTCGCTCACGGTGGCGGCGTCGCGGCCCATCATGATCAGGGCCCCGCGCGGGCCGAACAGCTGCTTGAAGGTGCAGGTGGTGGTGAAATGGGCGGCGTCGATCGAGCTCGGATGCAGGCCGGCCGCGACCAGGCCGGCGATGTGGGTGATGTCGGCCAGCACGAAGGCGCCGACCTCGTCGGCGATGCCGCGGATGCGCTCGAAATCGATGGTGCGGGTGTACGAGGTGGTGCCGCACACGATGAGGCGCGGGCGGTGTTCGCGCGCCTGTTCGCGCAGCTGCCCGTAGTCGATCAGACCCTTGCTGTCGAGGCCATAGGTATGCGAGCGGAACAGCCGTCCGCTCAGGTTGGCCGGCGCGCCATGGGTCAAGTGCCCGCCCTGGTCGAGCGCCAGTCCGAGGATGGCCTCGCCCGGCCGCAGCACCGCCTGCATCACCGTGTGGTTGGCGAAGCTGGCGCAGTGCGGCTGCACGTTGACATAGGCGGCGCCGAACACTTTCCGGGCGCGCTCGATGGCCAGGCGCTCGGCCTGGTCGACATAGGTGCAGCCGGCATGGTAGCGGTTGCCCGGATAGCCCTCGGCGGTCACGTTGACGATGCTCGCGCCGGCCGCCGCCATCACCGACGGATCGGTGCCCCCGCACGACGCGACCAGCGACAAGGTGTTGCGCTGGCGCTCGTGTTCGCGTTCGAGGATCTCGTACAACACCGGATCGTCGCGCCGCATGGTGGTGACGCCGTGGGCCAGGTAGTGGCCGATGTTAGTCGATTGCATTTTCTTGTCTCTCTTTGGTTAAGAAAAATGGCCGGGCGCTACCAGGCCAGATCGTGCAGCAGGTGATGAATGGAGTCGTCCGGCTGGAGCAGACCGGCTTCGAGGAGCGCGCACCAGTCCTGCCAGAAACTGTCGATGGTGGCGCGCTCGAACAGCGCGCTGCGGTAAGCCAGGATGCCCTCCAGGCCGCCCTGCGCGGTTTCCCACAGCACGGCGGACAGGTCGAACCACGCCACGGTCCCTTGCGGCGGCAGCGCGCGCAGCGCGGCCTGGCCCAGGCGCAGCTGGGCGTCCGCCCCCGGCGCGTTGCCCTGCAGCGAAACGAGGGTCTGCACCAGGGGCGAGCGGGCGGCGTCGCCGCCGGCGCGGACTTGCTCGACCATCAGGTCGAACGGATGGCGCTGGTGTTCGAGGGCGGCGTTGAGCGCGCCGCGCACCCGTTCGAACAGCACCCGGAAGCTCGGCTCGCCGCTGGCGTCGATCCGGATCGGCAAGGTGTTGATGAAACAACCGGGCAGGTTTTCGGCGTCCGGATGATGGCGCCCGGCGCTCGGCACGCCGATCAGGAAATCCTCGGACTGGGTGAGGCGCGCCAGCCAGGCCGCGTAGCCGGTCAGCAGCCAGGTAAACAGGGTGCCGTGGGCGGCCCGCGCCGCCTCGCGCAGGCGCGCGGTCAGCGCGGCCGGCACGGCCAGCGGCAACCACGCCCCGGCATCGTCCTGGCGCGCCGCGGGCGGGAAGTCGGTCGGCAGCGCCAGGGTGGCCGGCGCATCGGCCAGCACGCGCTGCCAGTGCTCGCCGTCGCGCTGGCGCTGGGGCGACAGCGCCAGGCTGCGTTCCCACGCGGCCCAGTCGCCGAACTGCAGCTTGGGCGGCGCCACCGGCGAGGCTTGTCCGGCCAGCGCGGCGGCATAGTCGCACTCCAGTTCGCGCAGCAGCAGGTTGAGCGACCATTCGTCGCAGATCGCGTGGTGCAGCACCAGCTGCAGGCATCCATGGCCGCTCGCGCCCCGCTCTTGCAGCAGCAGCACGCGCCAGGCCCCCGGCGCGGCCAGGTCGAACGGGCGCGCCGCGTGGCGCAGCAGGAGCGCGGCGGCGTCCTGCGCCGGCGTGCCGGCCACCTCGAAGTCGACCGCAGCGCCGGCGTGGACCAGCATCGTCAGTTCCCCGTCGTCGAGCGCAAAGGCCGAGCGCAGGATGTCGTGGCGCGCCGCCAGGCGCTGCAGCGCCGTGCGCAGCGCGTCCGGGTCGAGCGCGCCGTCGAGCCCATACGCGGCCGAGACGTTGTAGGCGCCGGACTGCGGGTCGAGTTGCTGGAGCAGCCACATGCGCCGCTGCGAATGGCTGGCCGGGAAGCGGGTGCGCCCCGGATCGCGCTGCGGGCCCGCCTCGCGGGGCTCGCCCGCGGCCTGCGCCTGCGCCTGCGGCGCCAGGGTGCGGATGTGCGCCGCCAGCCCCGCCAGGGTCGGGTGGTCGTACAGCGCATTGAAGTCCAGGTCGACCCCGAACGCCTGCTTGACCGCGTTGGCCAGCTGGGTCTGCATCAGCGAATCGCCGCCCAGGTCGAAGAAATCGTCGCCGCTGTCGATGCTGCCGGTTTCCAGCAGGCGGCGCCAGATCGCCGCCAGCGCCTGCTCGGTGTCGGCGGGGACGGGGGCGGGGGCGGGCGCGGCCAGGGATGGCTGGTGCGGCTGGGCCAGCCCGCCAGCGTCGGATGGCTGCGGCGCGTCGGTCCAGCAGCGCAGCGCCTCGAACAGGTCGGTGGGCACGCTGGCGCGGCGGCCGTCGCCGCTGCCCAGGCGTGCCAGCGCCTGCCAGTCGAGCGTCACGCCGCAGCGGTACAGCACGGCCAGCGCCGCCAGCAGGGCGCTGCGGGTCGCGGCGCCGGCGCCGGCCAGCGCGGCGCCATGGCGCAGCGGCGCCACTTGCGTGGCGGCCGTTGCCAGTTGCCCCGGCCAGGGAGCCAGGTACACCGGCTCGCCCTGCTCCGCGATGGCCGCGAACGCTTGCGCCAGGCGCCCCGCATCGGGCGCCGCCGGGCTTGCCTGCACGGCGGCCGCCGCCGCCGCTGCGGCCAGGCTCGATTGGCCGCGCAGCACGTCCAGCAGCAGGTTGCCGCTGCCATGGCCGATCAGGTTGCGCTCCGATACGCCCAGTTCCAGCAAGGTGCGCACCAGCACCAGCTTGTGCAGCAGCGCGTCGGCGTGCGCGCGCAGCGCCGGGTCGAGCGCGTCGAGGCGCGCGCGCTCTTGCGCGCACCAGGGGCGCAGGCCGGGCGCGAGCATCAGGCAGGCGTCGGCCGTGGCGGCGTCGACCGCGCCCTCGTGCGCCAGCAGCATGACCGGGACCGCTTCCGGACAGCGCTCCAGCGCCTGCGTGCCGGCCGCGATGGCGTGCAGCGCCGCCGCCGCTTGCGCGCCATCGAGCGCGCTCAGCGTGGCACGGTAGGGGCCATGGTCGCGCCCGGCCGCCTGCACCCAGGCCAGGTCGGCCAGGGCGGCGTCGCCCTTCTCTTCCAGGTAGGCTGCCAGGCAGGCCGCGTGACGCCGCAGCGCCGCAGCGCTATGGGCGGCAAGCAGCGCCAGGACCGGCTCGCTGCGCTTGCCGGGGCGCACCGGCGCCTGCGCCTGCGGCGGCGCCTGCTCCAGCACCAGGTGCACATTGGTGCCGGTCATGCCGAAGGCGCTGACCCCGGCGCGGCGCGGCGCGGCGCTCGGCCAGTCCTGCGTCCGGTCCGACAACAGCAGCGCCGAGGTGGCGCTCTCGAGCAGCGGATTGGGCGTGCGGAAATGGGCCGAGGCATAGCGCCTGGCGTGTTTCAGCGCCAGCACCGCCTTGAGTACGCCGGCGGCGCCGGCGGCGCTATCGAGGTGGCCGATATTCGATTTCACCGAACCGAGCACGCAAAAGCCGGTACGCGCGGTGCTGCGCGCAAAGGCCGCGCTCAGGGCCTTGTACTCGATCGGGTCGCCAAGGCGGGTGCCGGTGCCATGCGCCTCGATCAGGCCGATCGAGAGCGGATTGACGCCGGCCGCGCGCCAGGCCTCGACCAGCAATTGCTCCTGCGCTTCGGCGCTGGGAGCGGCGAAGCCGTTGCTGCGGCCCCCATCCTGATTGCGCGCCCCGCCCAGGATGACGGCGTGCACCGGGTCGCCGTCGCGCTGGGCCGCAGCCAGCGGCTTGAGCAGGTACACCACGCCCCCTTCGCCCAGGGCGGTGCCGTCGGCCGCCTGGTCGAAGCTGCGGGCGCGCGCGCCGGGCGACAAAATGCCCTCGTTGCCGGCCACCAGCGCCAGCGGCGGCCGGCTCATCAGGCGCACGCCACCGGTCAACGCCATCTCGGCCTCGCCGCTGGCGAGCAGGCGCGCCGCTTCCAGGATCGCGCCGAGCGCCGAGGAGCAGGCGGTGTCGAGCGTGAACGCCGGACCGTGCAGGTCGAGCTGGTAGGCCACGCGTCCGGCCTGCGCGGCCGGCAGCAGCCCGGTCACCAGCGGCGCCTCCTCGTGCGCGAGCAGCGCCGAGTAGCTCTCGCTGGCGGCGCCGAACACCACCGCGGTACGGCTGCCGCGTACGCTGTCGAGGGCATGGCCGGCATCCCAGATGGCCTTGCAGCTAAGCTGGAGCAGCAAGCGCTGCTGCGGGTCCATCTGGCGCGCTTCGCGTAGCGACATGCCGAAAAACCCATGGTCGAACAGGTCGATCCGCTCCAGCAGCGCGCATTCCGAGAGCGCCTCGGCCGCGCCGAAGGCGCCGTCGCGGCGCCGCGACGGCGGCACCGGGGCGACCAGGTCGCGCCCCTGTTCCAGTGAGGCGGCCAGTTGCGCCAGGTCGGCGCCGGCGCCGGCACCGGGCAAGGCGGCGGCGATCCCGATGATCGCAATCGGTTGGTTGGCAAAGGTGTGCATTGCTAGCTCCTATAAGCGAAAACTGAAGTCGGCGGCGGCCGGCCGGCCCGCGCCGGCGTGTTCCAGCGCCGCGGCGATCGCCGCGACCGTGTTCAACTGGAACAGGTCGACCAGCTTGAGCGCGCCGCGATAGCGCTGGTCGATGCGGTCGAACAGGCGCGTCATGCTCAGCGACGTTCCGCCGGCGGCGAAGAAGCTGACGCTGCGTCCCACCTCGGCGCCGAGCACCTCGCGCCAGAGCGCGGCGACTTCCTGTTCCAGCGCACCGCGCGGGGGCGCGGCGGCGGCGCCGTCGGCGTGCGGCGGCGCGGCCAGCGCGGCCAGCGCTTTGCGGTCGAGCTTGCCGTTGCGGGTGAGCGGGAAGCGCTCGACGAACTGCAGCCAGGCCGGCACCATGTAGGCCGGCAGGCGCGCCGCCAGACCGGCCAGCAGCGGCTGCGGGTCGAAACGCTGCGCACCGGTGACGAAGCCGACCAGGTACTGGTCGCTGGCGCCGCGCTCGAGCAGCACGGCGGCGTCGGCGATGCGCGCATCGAGCCCGGCCAGCACGCGCTCGATCTCGCCCGGTTCGATGCGGATGCCGCGCAGCTTGACCTGCTCGTCGATCCGGCCCAGATAGTCGAGGCGGCCGTCGCCGCTCCAGCGCGCCAGGTCGCCGCTGCGGTACATGCGCGCCCCGGGCTCCTGCGAGAAGGGATCGGGCAGGAACGCTGCGGCGGTCATGCCGGGCCGGTTCAGGTAGCCACGCGCGACGCCCTGCCCGCCCAGGTACAGTTCGCCAGGCACGCCCACCGGCAAGGCGTTCAGGCCGGCGTCGAGCACATACGCGCGGGTGCCGGAGAGGGCGCGGCCGATCTCCGGGGCGCGCCCCGGGGCCGTATCGGCGCAGTCGTGCACGGTGGCGCACACGCTCGCCTCGGTCGGGCCATAGCCGTTCCACAGGCGCACGCAAGAACGCCAGCGCTGCGCCAGCTCGGCCGGCAGCGCCTCGCCGGCCAGCACCACGCAGCGCAGCGTCCCGGCCGCCGGCGCCAGCAGCGCCAGGTTGGACGGCGGCAGGGTCAGGTGGGTGATGGCGCGCTCGGCCAGGGTGGCCGCCAGCGCCGTGCCGGGCAACAGCGCGTGCGCGGCGGCCGTCAGGTGCAGGCAGGCGCCGCTCAGCAGCGCCATCGCCACATCCCACACTGAGGCGTCGAAGCTGACCGGGGCGTATTGCAGCACGTGGGCACCGGGGCCGGCGCCGAAACTGTCGCGATGCAGCGCCTGCAGCTGAGCCAGCCCGCGATGGCTCAGCATGACCCCTTTCGGCGCGCCCGTCGAACCGGAGGTGTAAATGATGTAGGCCAGGTGCTCCGCGCTCAGGCGCGCGCCCGGCAGGGCCACGCCGGGGTCGGCCTCGGGAATGGCGTCGGCCAACAGGCACGCGTGCGGCGCCAGGCCCAGCCGCGCCGCCTGCGCGCCGTCGGTGATGTGCAGGCGCACGCCGGCGTCGGCCGCGAGCGCGCGCAGGCGCTCGTCCGGCAAGAACGGATCGAGGCAAAGGAAGGCGGCGCCGGCCTTGGACACGGCCAGCAGGGCGACGATCGCCGCGCAGCTCTTGGGCAGCAGCAGCGCCACCCGGTCTTCCAGCGCCACCCCGGCGCCCACCAGGGCGCGCGCCATGCGCTCCGAGGCCAGGTCCAGTTCGCGGTAGCTGAGCACGCCGTTGTCGTCGCGCACGGCCGGCGCATCGGGCCAGGCCGCCGCCTGGGCGGCGAACAGCGCGGGCAAGGTTGCCGGCAGCGGCGCGGCGCCATGCGCCACGGGCGGCGCCGCGCCCAGCGCCAGGCGCGAGAGCGGCGTGCGGGCCTGCCCGGGCGCCTGCGCCAGCAGCGCTTCGTAGCAGTCGGCCATGGCGCCGATGGTGGCCGGCTCGAACAGGTCGCTCCGGTAATCCCAGGCCGCGTGCCAGCCATCGTCGTCGCGCCCAATCATCAGCGTGACGTCGTACTGGGTGGCCAGCGGCGGCACGTCCACGCTGGCGCAGCGCAGGCCGGTGGGCAGGCTGCGCGCGCGCACTGTATCGTTAAGCACGAACATGGTCTGGATCAGCGGCGTGTGGTTCACGCTGCGCTCGACGTCGAGCGCAGCGATGACCAGTTCGAACGGCGCGCGCTGGTGATCGAAGGCGGCCAGGCTGTCCTGGCGCGTGCGCAGCAGCAGTTGTTCGAAGCAGGGGTCGGCGGCGAAACCGGCGCGCAGCACCAGGGTGTTGAGCAGGCAGCCGACCACCTCGCCGGCGCCGGCCACGTCGCGGTTGGCGATCGGCGTGCCGACCAGCACCTCGTCCTGGCGCGACAGGCGCGCCAGCAAGGCCTGGTACACGCTGAGCAGGGCCACGAACGGGGTGGCCCCGAGCGGCCGGGCCAGCGCCAGCAGGGCCGCGAGCGCCTGCCCGTCGAGGCGGCGGCGCAGCCGCTCGCCGCGGTACGACGAGGCCTGCGCCGGCGCATGGTCCCAGGCCAGCTGCAGGCGCGGAGGCAGGCCGGCCAGGTGGCCGCGCCAGTAGTCCAGGTCGGGCGCGAGCAGCGCCGGCCGGTCCAGGTGGGTGCGCTGCCAGCGTGCGTAGTCGCGCGTCGACAGGGCCGGCGCCGGCGCCGGCGCATTGCCGGCGCGCACGGCGTTGTAAGCCTCGAACAGCTGGTCGAACAGCAGCTCGATCGACCAGGCGTCGGCCACCAGGTGGTGGATCACCAGGCCCAGCACCGCCGCCTCCGGCGCGCGCAGCAGCACCCAGCGCGCCGGCGCTTCGCAAGCCAGGTCGAACGGGCTCTCGAGCAGGCCGCGCAGGACCGGGGCGCAGGCTTGCAGGCTGTCGATGCCGGATTCCTGCAGCCAGGCCGCCTGCCCGGCCACGGCGCGTTGGCGCGGGACGCCGTCGGCGCCGCTGTCGACGCGCAGGCGCAGCGCTTCGTGGCGCTCGGTCAGCCATTGCAGGGCGCGGCGCAAGGCCTCGGTGTCGAGCGCGCCGTCGAGGCGCACGGCGGCGCCGATATTGAGCATGGAACTGTCCGGACGCATGCGCTGGAGCAGCCACATGCGCTCCTGGGCGAACGACAGCGGCGCGGCGCCCTGGTCGGCGCTGGCGACCAGTGGCGCCACGTCGGGTTCCTGCATGCGCAGCTCGTCGGCCAGCGCCGCCAGGGCGCGCACGGTGCGGTGCTTGAAGATATCGGACAGGCGCAGGCGCACCTGCAGCCGTTCGCGCACGCCCACCAGCAACTGCATCGCCAGCAGCGAATGCCCGCCGAGCGCGACGAAGTCGGCGTCGGCGCCGAGCGGGCCGACCTTGAGCACCTGCGCCATCAGCGCGGCCAGTGCGCTTTCGCTGGCGCTGGCCGCGCCGGCGCCATCCTGGCCGGGCGCGGCCGCGCCGGTTGCGGGCGCGGGCAGGAGCGCGCGCTCGATCTTGCCGTTGGCATTGAGCGGAAACTGCGCCAGCCGCACCAGGTAGTGCGGCACCATGAAGGCCGGCAGCTCGTCCGCCAGCGCGGCGCGCACGGCCTCCTCCCCGGCCGCGCCGGTCCAGTAGGCCACCAGATGCTCGGCGCCGCCCACCGTGCGCACCAGCACCAGCGCCTGCTCGACGCCGGCCACCGCGCGCGCCCGGCTTTCGATCTCCGCGGTCTCGATGCGGAAACCGCGCAGCTTGACCTGATGGTCGAAGCGCCCCAGGTAGCGCAACTGGCCCTGCTCGCTCACGCGCACCCGGTCGCCGGTGCGGTACATGCGCCCGCCCGCCAGGAAGGGATCGGGCAGGAAGCGTTCGGCGCTCAGGGCCGGCCGGCCCAGGTAGCCGAGCGCGACCCCGGCCCCGCCCAGGTACAGTTCGCCGTCGGCGCCGAGCGGCGCCGGCAGCAGCCGGCTGTCGAGCACATACGCGCTGGTGCCGTCGATCGGCGCACCGATGGCCGGCTCGTCGGTAGCGCCGCGCGCCACTTCGCACCAGGTCGAGTAGGTAGTGTCTTCGGACGGCCCGTACAGGTTGAACACGCGCACTGCGGGCGCGGCGGCGTGGATGGCCTCGACCAGGGTCCTGGCCAGCGCTTCGCCGGCCAGGTTGACCACCCGCACCTGGCCGGCCAGGGCGCCGGCGCGCAGCAGCTCCGTCATCGCCGACGGTACCGTATTGATCAGGGTCGGCACCGGCGCGGCCTGTTCAACCAGGTCGAGCACGGTATTGACCAGGCGCACGGTTCCGCCGCGCGCCAGCGGCAGGAAAATCTCGAACACCGACAGGTCGAAGCAGACCGAAGTACTGGCCAGCACCATCGACAGGTGCTGCGCGCCGAACGCGCCGGCGGCCCAGCCGAGAAAGGCGCGCAAGGCCCGGTGCGGGATCGCCACGCCCTTCGGACGCCCGGTCGAGCCGGAGGTGTAGATCAGGTAGGCCGTGCTCTCCGGCGGCGCGGCCGGCCAGGCCGGGCAGGCGCCCGGCTGCGGCGGCGCCAGCGCCGCGAGGTCGAGCAGGCTGGCCACGCCCGGCGCCAGCACGCCGCGCGTGGCCGGCTCGACCAGGATCAGCGCGCAGCGCGCATCCTCGGCGATAAACCCCAGCCGGCCGGGCGGATAGGCCGGGTCGAACGGCACGTAGGCGGCCCCGCAGGCGAGCACCGCGAACAGGCTCGCCACCAGGTCGGACTGGCGGCGCAGGCAGACCCCGACGAAGTCGCCCGGCCCGACCCCGGCCGCCTGCAGGCCGGCCCGGATCGCGGCGATGCGCCCGGCCAGTTCGGCGTAGCTGAGCGTGCGTTCGGCGTGCAGCGCCGGCGCGTCCGGCTGGGCCCGGGCCTGGGCGGCAAAGGCGGCGACCGGATCGAGCGGCGCCGGCATGCGCTGCGCCAGGCGCAGCGAGGCCAGCACGGCCTGTTCGGCCTGGGTCGCCGGAAGCAGGGCGGACCAGGCGCGCGCGGGCGCCTCGAGCAGCGCCGTCAACAGCATGTGCCAGTGCGCGAGCATGCGCCGGGCCAGCGCTTGCGGCACGGTGTCGGCGCGATATTCCAGTGCCGCATACACCCCGGCGGCGGCGCCGTCCGCGCCGGCGGCCAGCGCGGCGTCGATCTGCAGCGTGAGGTCGAACTTGGCATGGCTGTGCTCGACAAAATGCCAGGCCGCCCGCACGCCCTCGATGTGCGGCAGCGGGCACGGGCCCGGCTGGACCACGAGCATCGATTGCAGCGGGAAGCCGCCGAGGCGCTCGCCGAGCGCGTCGAGCGGCACGTCGAGCGCGCAGGCGTCGAAGGCCTGGTCGCGCACGCGCCCGACCAGCGCGCTCCAGGTGTCGGCAGGGTCGACCCGCACGCGCACCGGGACCGTATTGACGAACAGGCCATAGGTGTGCGCATCCTGTTCGTGCGCGCGCCCTGCCACCGGGACCCCGAACACGACCTCCTCCTGGCCGGTAAACCGGGCCAGCAGCACCGCGTAAGCGGTGGCGTACAGCACGAATGGCGTGGCGCCGTGATGGCGCGCCTGCTGCTCCACGCGCGCCACCAGCGCGGGTGCCAGCGGCATGCGCTCGGTTGAGGCCGGGGTTGCCTGCTCCAGGCGCACGCCGGCGAAGGGCAAGTCGAGCACGGGGGAGGCGCCGGCGAGCAGCGCCGCCGCCTGATCGAGCTCGGCGGCGAATGCGCGGCTCGCCAGGCGCGCGCTTTCGCGCGCCACCGCGTCGCGGTAGTCGCCGGGGACGCTGTCCCAGCGCGGCCGGGCGCCGCGCGCAATGGCGCCGTAGGCTTGGCCGAGTTCGGCGAACAGCAGGCCCGACGACCAGCCATCGGTAACGATATGGTGGATGCTCAGCACCAGCAGCGCCTCGCGCTCGCCGAGCATCAGCAGGCTGGCGCGGTACAGCGGGCCGCCGGCCAGGTCGAAGGGCTGCGCCAGTTCCCCGTCGAGCCAGGCGCGCACGGCGCCGCGATCGCACTGGTGCACGGCCAGGCGCACGGGATGGGCGGCCGGCGGCAGCACGCGCTGGGTCAGGCCGGCGCTGTCGAGATCGAACACCGCGCGCAACTGCGCGTGGCGCTCGACCAGCGCGGCCAGGGCTTGTTCCATCCAGGCCGCATCGATGCGGCCGGCCAGGCTGATCGCCTCGGTCACGGTGTAGGCGCGGCTGTCCGGATAGCGGTGCTGGAGCGCCCACAGCCGGCGCTGGGCCGAGGATGCGGCAAAGCTGTTGCTGTTATCACGAGGCATCGTCAGATCTTCCTCAGTCAGGTGAGCGCGGCATCGGCCAGCGCGTCGTGCGCCAGGTCGGCGCGGATACCGCGGCAGATGCTGGCGCGTTGCGAACGGATGACGAAGTGGTCGCCCGGGTAAAGCCGCACGCGCGCCCCGTTGGCGCCGAGCCGGGTCCATTCGCGCAGGTCGGCGCCGGGGACGAACGCGTCCGCTTCGGCGCCGAACACGGTGAGCGGGCAGCGCACCGTTTCTTGCGGCGACGCCTGCCAGGTTTCCACCACGCGGAAATCGGCGCGCAGGATCGGCAGGAACATCGACATCAGTTCCGCATTGGCCAGCACGTCGGGGTCGGTGCCGCTCATCGCCGCCAGCTCGGCGGCGAGCTGCGCATCGGACATCTGGTGGCGCAGCGGCGGCACGGGCGGCAGGAAGGGCGCGCGCGAGCCGCCCACGAACAGCCGCCGCAGGGTGCGCCCCTGCCCTTCCAGGTGGCACGCCAGCGCATGCGCGACGGTCGAGCCGAAGCTGTAGCCGAGCAGCGCCAGCGGACCGGGCGTGTCGCACTGCCGGGCCAGGTCGGCCACCAGTTCGGGCATACTGTGCAGCAGCGCCTCGCGATAGCGCCGCCCACGCCCCGGCAGTTCGGCGCCGACCACCTGCGCCACCGGTCCCAAGGCCTCCTGCCAGCCGCGGAACACCTCGCTGTCGCCGCCCGCATAGGGAATGCAGAACAGCATCATTGGGCGTCCGCCTGCTCGCGCAGGCTGCGCGGGCGCATGTCGGACCAGTGCGCCTCGATGTAGTCGAGGCAAGCCTGTTTCGGCGCCGGCGCCGGCCCCGTGGCGCGCCAGCCGGCGGGCAGGCCGCGGTAGGAAGGCCAGATGGAATACTGCTCCTCGTCGTTGATCACGACCTGGTACAGGGGTTCGTTCATGCTCTCGTTCAGGCTATCGTTCATGGCTGTTTCCTTGTGCCTACCGGCCATTGCCAGCCCTTGGGGGCGGGCGCCAGACCGTGATGAATTTCCAGGAGGGACTTGCGCAGCAGCGGCGCCACGCTCGGGGCCGGCAGGGGCAGGCGCAGGCCGGACTCGTCGCCGAGCGCCTCGACCGAGGCGATCACCGCGCCCGTGCCGCAGCCGAACACTTCGATGTCGGCGCCGCCGCCGATGGCCTCGACCAGGGCATCGATGGCGATCGGCCGCTCTTGCATCGCCAGGCCGAGCGGGCCGGCCAGCGCCAGCAGGCTGTCGCGCGTGATGCCGGGCAAGATGGTGTCCGACAAGGGGGGCGTCAACAGCGTCTCGCCCCAGCGCACGAAGACATTCATCGCGGTGAATTCTTCAAGGTGGGTGCGACTGTTGGCGTCGAGCCAGAGCAGTTGGTGAAAGCCTTGTTCGCGCAGGGGCGCGGCGGCCGCGAAACTGGCCGCGTAATTGCCGGCCGCCTTGACGTTGCCGGTGCCGCCGGCGCCGGCGCGGCTGTAGCGGCGCTCGATCCAGGCCTTGATCGGCGTGGTGAAAAACGCGTCCGAGGGCGTGGCCACCACCACGAAGCAGTATTCGGTCGAAGGCGTGACCGAAAGGTGGTCGGTGATGCCGAACATGGCCGGGCGCAGGTAGAGCGACTGGGCCAGGCGCTCCGGCACCAGCTTGTCGAGGTGCGCCACCAGTTGCTCGAGCGTTTCGACGAACACCTCTTCATCGATGCGCGGCATGCCCAGGCGCTGCGCCGAGCGGTTGAAGCGGCTGGCATGGTCGTAGGGCCGGAACAGCAGTGCCGGGCTCTGGAACAGCGCGCCGAGGTTGCGGTACGCCTTCATGCCTTCGAAAATGGCTTGCCCGTAGTGCAAGGCCTGGGCGTGCGGCGCCAGCTGGAGCGGCTCGAGCGCGGTCAGGCGTGGCGTTTCCCAGGCCCCGTCGCGGTAGTAGGCAAGCGCCATGATGGGCGCCATCAGCGTGCCGAAGCCGAGCGGGTCGGGCAAGCGCATCTGCTCGACGCCGGCCCTCAGTTCGCTGCTGGCAGGCGCGATCCGGCCGCACCCGGCCGGCGGTTTCATAACAGTAGACATGGTGATTAGCTCCAGCAAAGCAGTGGCTGTTCGCTACCGCGGCTTCCAACGAAACCGGACACGGTAATGCGGCGTCCGGCGGTGATTTTGCGCACGGCGTGGACATACGCCGTATTGATCATGACCAGGTCGCCGACCTGGGGGTGGATCAGCAGCGAGCGGCCCGGCAGGCGCTCGCGGTCGTAACCGTAGCTGCCCTCGTAACGCCCGCCCAGGCCGGCGTATTCTTCGTCGCTGACGACGTGGTCCCACGCTTCCAGGCCGCCGCCCTCCTCGGCCACGTCGAGATAGATGTTCACGCCGATCTGGCCGAGCAGGTCGATGCCTTTCATGTCCTCGCCCTGCTCGCGGCGCAGCACGTCCTGGTGCGGCAGCGCTTCGCTGTTGGTGCGCCACAGGCGCGTGGCGCCGAACGGCGTCTTGCGTCCGCCCATGCGCAGCAGGCCGGCGCCGCCCTGCCACGCCTCGTCGAGCGTCACGCGCAGCAGGTCGATGGGCGAGGGATGCGGCGCGCTGAAGCGCCGCAGCCGCCGCTGCAGCGGCAACGCGGCATCCAGGTAGCGGTCGCGGCGCCGATTGTCCTTGGCCACGCTCCAGTAAGAGTCGACGTTGCTTTCGTAGATGCCCGCGGCCACCGCATTGTCGATTTCCTGGTACAGCAGATCGGACAGGGTCTTGGCATACGCCGGGTTGTAGAAGTGCGGCACGCGCACCGCGATGTGTTTCATGCTAAACAGATCGGCCAGCACTTGCTCGTCCAGGACATCGACCGTGGCCAGCTTGGAATGCAGTTCCATTGAACCTCACCAATTTCGTTAGTTGTCGAAAAAATGCAGCCAGCGGCGCCGCTCAGGCGACCAGGGCCCACTTGTTGGCATCCGTGACGAAGACGCTGTCCGGTCCGGGCAGGGCCACCAGTTCGGGCTTGAACAGCAGCGGCGCGTCCATCGACGGCTCCCAGCTGGCCAGCTGCTCGTCCTGCGGCACCATGATGCGCAGGCCGCCGGCCAGGTCGTTGACCACGCGTAGCAGGAGCTGGACGCCGAGCGGCGCCAGCTGGTCGCGCCACAGGCTTTCCACGCTGGCCTCGGGCGGCACCAGGATGTGTTCCTGCGCCGCGATCGGTCCGCCATCGGTGCGTTCGGTCAAGTGATAGACCGTGCCGCCGGTGACCTTGTCGCGATCGCGGATGGTCCACTTGATCGCATCCCTGCCGCGGTGCAGCGGCAACAGGCTGGGGTGATAACCGATGGCCGCCACCGAAGCCCGCGCCCGCGTCTGGCGTCCGATGAAGGCGTGTGAATGGGCACTGACGATCACGTGCACCTTGTCGGGAATATTGTGCGCACGCAACTCGCCAGCATCGGTCCACGGCAGTTCATGCCTCAGCGCCCAAGCCCTGAGCCGGTCGATGGTCGAAATATCTTCCACCGTTTTTCCTTTGCGCAAACGCGGAGAGGCAATACCCCTGATCGAATGGCCAGCCCCATTCAAGGCTTCAGCGACTTGCACCGCAAAAACGCCGCTCCCGGAAAGAAAGATATTCACACGCCCCCCTTAGAAATAAGCAATAAGATGCCGCGGCGATCAGGATGTTTATTTCCTTATCGCAATATTAGATTAATGGGTTGTATTAAGATGGACTAAACGAAACGTAGATTATTGGCAAAATTCTTCTTTGTCAATAATTTATTAAGGTTAATTTTTTTGAAATTAAATCCCGCGGCACATAAATAAATCAAGGATATTGATCTAGAACAAACAATATGCAAAAAGACGCCGGCGCGCTGGGCTCCTCCTATGACAGCAGGCATTCGCCGCAAGGCAGCAGCCGCGCGCCACTTATCTGAAAGGCATAAGAAGGATATGCCATGCGCATAAAAGAGGGCGCACCGGCGATCAAGCGCGGAGGGGTTTATGTCATAAACCGGTGCCGCATTTAACAATGCCGGCGATTAACTTGCAGCGCGCATGATTTTTTTATCGGATAGCGCCGCATTAATCTGTCATATAAGTTTTCATTTAAATCGCATGGCGCCGGCACCTGCCATTTCCAGCGGTGCGTGAATACCGCTTATGCGCCCGGCATGCGATTTAACTTATTATCAAAACGCTTTTACATTCTTGTTTCAAGCATATGGAAAAGCGCGGCGAGAAGGCCGGGATCGTTTCAGGAACAGGATCGGGAGCGAGGAGCGCCGCACAGCGCGCCGACACGGCACGGCGCACGGCAATGGGGACGGGGCGGGGGCGCGCGTTTGCCCAGCAAGCGTGCGGTCCCGCCCCGCACGCGGATTTACAATAGCGTATTGACCACCACAACCGACCGCCCCCATTCCATGGCCCACATTCATCCTACCGGCTGGCAAGCCATGTCGGTCACCGGCACCGCCGTGCGCGAGATCGAGACGCTCACCTATCTCGAACGCACCCTGCTTGATGCCCCCTACCGCATCTACCACGGCGTGCACTGGACCAATGTCGAGAATGGTTTTTCGGCGTTCGGCGAGATCGATTTCATCGTCGTCGCGCCGAGCGGGCGCCTGCTGCTGATCGAGCAGAAATCGGGCCTGCTCAACGAAACGGCCGACGGCCTGGTCAAGCACTACGAGGGCAAGCCGCGCAAGGTCGCCAACCACCTGATGCGCTCCATCAAGGGCCTGACCGAGCGCTTCGGCGGCGAGCTGTCGATCGACTACCTGCTGTACTGCCCCGACTACCTGATGCGCAGTCCGCAGCTGGCCGGCATCGACCCGCGCCACATCATCGACGCCACCAATAAAGACCGGCTGGCGCAGGTGATCCGCGAGATCCTGCCGGTCACCGACAGCAAGCCCAGCGAGCAGTTCGAGAAAGTCACGCGCTTTCTTGGCAACATGCTCAGCCTGCGGCCCGATCCGAGCGCCATGATCGGCAATGCGGCGGCCATGGTCACGCGCCTGTCGGGCGGGCTGGCGACCTGGGCGCGCAAGCTGGAATTTACCCCGTTCCGCCTGCGCGTGTCGGGCACCGCCGGCAGCGGCAAGACCCAGCTGGCGCTGGCCGAATACGCGGGGGCCATCGAGGCTGGCCTGGCGCCCCTGTACGTGTGCTACAACCGGCCGCTGGCGGACCATATCGGGCAGCTGGTTCCGGCCGGCGGTCGGGTGGCGACCTTCCACATGCTCAGCGACGCCTTCCTGCGCGCCCAGGGCCACATTCCCGACTACGCCGCGCCCGGCGTGTGGGACCGGATCGAAGCGCGCATGGCCGGCGCCGAGCTGCCCGACAACTGGAAATACGACGTGCTGATCGTCGACGAGGGCCAGGATTTTTCGCTGGCCTGGCGCGATATCCTGCTGCGCATGCTCAAGCCCGGGGGCCGCGCCATCTGGCTGGAAGACCCCAACCAGAACCTGTACGGCCGCCCCACGGTGCCGCTGCCGGATTGGGTCACCTTGCATTCCGACACCAACTTCCGCAGCCCGCGCCAGATCATCGACATGCTGGCCTCGATCGGCGCGGTCCATCCACCGGTCGAGGCCGGCAGTCCCTTCAAGGGCGCCGACATCGAGGAGCTGATGTATCCGGAGGGCGACACCGAAGCCATGCTGGCGCAGACGCGGCGCGCGGTCACCCTGTGCCTGGGCGCCGGCTTCGCGCGCCACGATATCGCCATCGCCTCGTTCCGCGGCCGCGAAAAATCGGCCATCCTGCGCCTCGACAAGCTCAGCGAAGCGCATACCCTGCACTCCTTCACCGGCGAATACGACCTGTTCGGTACTCCGATCTACCGCGAGGGCGGCCTGCTGGCCGAGTCGGTGTACCGCTTCAAGGGCCAGTCGGCGCCGGCGGTCATCTTCACCGAGATCGATTTCGAACAGATCGACGAGCTGGTCCTGCGCAAGCTGTTCGTGGGCATGACCCGCGCCAGGCTCAAGCTGGTGCTGGTCATGAGCGAGCGGGCAGGACAGCAGTTGCTGGACCGGATGTGAAGCGACAGCGGCCTCATCATTTGATCGAAGCGCACTGCGCCGCACTACCCGGCCACGCCACCTGCAAGGACATTGCTTTCGTTCGGCCCCGGATGATGCGGCGACTAAGTCAGCTTGATAGAATCGGCAGACGTGAAACGATAGCGAGGACGGCTCTGCCCGACCTGCACCACTGCAAAAGTGACCGTGACTTCCTTTTTATAGTATCCCCTAAGCAATAGATCCGGATCGTCAACCTCGCGGGCAATTTTTCCTTTGATGACATGAGCAGACTCGGCTTGCGTAAATTCGAACGTCCGGTCGTTGGGCAAGATGCCCGTAAATGCGCCGATGACTGTCTCGCATGACTCTTTGATATTGCCTGCCAGTAGTCGCTCAGTGGACAGCCTAAGTTGGTCGATATCTTTATACCGGAAAAAGCTCCCACCAAATTCAAGGCCGCACCATGCTTGCTGCTGCGCCAGATAACTCAAGAATTCGTGAACTTTGGCCACGGCCCGCGGGTGAATTTCATCGACCAACTCGGAAATTTCATCATCGGAACCCTCTGCGGATTTTTGCATAAGCTCCTGGAGCTTCCTTAACGTCTGCTCAGCCGGGGGCTCATCCCCGAACAAGTCGTCCCTCTCGGCCGGAAGCTCAAATTCAAACCCGAAAGAGCCAATCGCCGTCCCGGTAATAAGGAGCTGATGTTTGGCGCGATCGGGAATCGGCCCCTTGTAGCGCAACCTTTCGCCCAAGCCCGCAGCAACCGCCGCAAAAGCGTCTGCAAAATTGAGCGCGGCGCGACTGCCGAATTCGGCATGAACGCCGTGCGAACCCACGACGGGCTTGCCACGAAATGTCAGCGTCGCTTTTTTAGATCTCGGCAAACGCTCGTATGCCTCCAAGGCAATTTTTGCTGAACGCAATCTACTCTCAAAAGTCATTCTTTTGATGACTTGGGCCGGAGCAATATTACGTAGAATTCCCTCTATTTCAGCTATTTCCGATTTGATGGATAAGTATTCGTAACTCACGACGCCACCCCACTTAACAGTGGTAAAAATGCATGTGCAACTACATCCTCCTGAGGATCCAGGCTAACCTGAATAAATCCTTTCCAGAGTCCATCCCTTCTGTGGGACCACATACTGTACCAATAAGCGATTTCCCTGACACTATCGGCATTCAGGAACTGTCCCAGCACGACCAAATAGTGATCGACCTGGTATGCCGCCTTCACCTCATCGTGATCAAAAATCTGCGGAGCTTTATCTACGAGACTTTGTTCACTTTCTCCCGGCGGGATGGCGAAAAAGGTAACAGCATCGATATCCTTCGGATCCCGGTCCTCAAGTACTTCAACTTGCTCCATGAAACTTCCATCCAACCACTGAAAACCGCTGGTAATGCCAATTCTGTGTAGTTCAGCTCGAAACGCTAACAAACCACGAAGAATGGCGACGCGCTGTGGAGACATGCTGAAGCGTTGGACCATCCGACAGTGCAGCGACGTAAGGAGACCGATCGACTGAATGACCAGCCTCGCCAGGACGCAGCGCTGGTAAAACTCCCGCCAAGTTCCATTCTGGCAACATTTTAATCTCCAGGGTGCATTCACTTCATTTTGCCAGAGCCTGTGGCGGCTCGCCATTTTTCACTTCAATCGTAGCGAGTGCGCAGCTAGGTTGGAGTTCCCTATAGACATCCCACAAACATCGCCCCACGCGCAATAGCTACTTGGGAAGCACCGGCAGATTGCCCCCATGCCACGCCGGACATCGCGCGCGCCCTCTTCCCCCTTTTTCCGGCACGCTTCCATACAAGCAAACTCATCTGTTGTTTTACCGCATCGCGTCAATATGCAGTGCTGGACGGCGATTGCCCCGTAGCACCTACTTGCACGTAAATACACACCAATTATTTTTAAGCAATATGACTGACAGTCAACACGTTGTTCAGATACTATGCTTTATGGTTATATAACGCCTGATTAAGGAAGCAATTCTTATGGGTAGTATTTCTGCGGTGGTCGCGGCGATGGCGCTGGGCCGGCAACACAATCGCATCATGCGCCTGGCCTTTCCGCACGCGGACGGGCCGGACGATGTGCTGCTGCCCAACCGGCTGGAGGCGCGCGAGGAACTCTCGCGCGACTTCGAGTTCAGCGTGGAAGTGCTGTCCGACAACGCCAGCCTGGCCCTCAAAGATGTGCAGGGCAAGATGGTCACCATCGAACTGGTGCGTGGCGACGGTTCCCTGCGCTACTTCAACGGCTACGTGTTCGCCTTCCAGCTCATGCGCACCGACGGCAGCGTGGCGTTCTACTCGATGCTGCTGAAACCCTGGCTGGCCTACCTCAAGCTGCGGCGCGACAACTACGTGTTCCACGACGCCACCCTGCGCGACCAGACCACCAGCATCTTCGACGATTACGGCACCCATCCCGACTGGGACTGCCGCCTGCGCGGGCCCGAGACGCGCATGACCATGGCTTGCCAGTTCGCCGAAGACGACCACAATTACCTGCACCGGCGCTGGGAAGCGGCCGGCTGGTATTACTGGTACGAACACACGGCCAGCGGCCACAAGCTGGTGCTGTCGGACGATTCGCCCCAGGCCGCGCCGGTCGACGGCAACCCGGACGTGCGTTTCCAGCGCCACGGCGGCGCGCTGGAAGAAGATGCGATCGGCGACTGGTCGCCGGTGCGCGACCTGGTCGCGGCCAGCGTGGCGCTGTCGAGCTTCGACTTCAAGCGTCCGCAGCCGGCCCATACGGACGTGCCGACCGTGAACCAGCAGGGTACGGTGCTCACGATCGAATCCTACGAGTACACCGGCGCCTACGGTTTTGCCGACAGCGCCGCCGGGCTTGACCAGGCCCGCCTGCGCATGGAAGAAATCGAAGCGAGCGGCAAGCATTTTACGGCGCGCGGGAATCACCGCTTCAGCATGCCGGGCCGCAGCTTCCGCCTGGCCGGGCATTTCCATGACGACGCCGGCGGCGCCGACCAGAATGAATTCCTGATCGTCGGCGTGCACCATTCGATCAGTAACAATTACCTCCAGCACGCCGATAGCCAGTCCGACTACAGCAACCACTTCACCTGCATCCGCAAGCGCATTCCGTGGCGTCCGGGACGTGGCTACAACAGCAGCGCCACGCGCATCCTGGCGCCGCAGACGGCCACCGTGGTCACCCCGGGCGGCGAAGATATCTTCACCGACGAATACGGCCGCGTGCGCGTGCAGTTCCACTGGGACCGGGCCGGCAGCAACGATGAACGCAGCTCGGCCTGGCTGCGGGTGTCGAGCCCCTGGGCCGGCGCCGAACTGGGCGCGCAGGCGATTCCGCGCCGTGGCCAGGAAGTGGTGGTGGTCTGGCTCGACGGCAACCCCGACCGGCCGATCATTTCGGGCGCGGTGTACAACGAAAACAATATGCCGCCCTGGAAGCTGGCCGACCAGAAAGCCCTGATGGGCATCCGCAGCCGCGAACTGACACCCGGCGGCGGCAATGCGGCGGGCGGGCGCAGCAACCACCTGGTGCTGGACGATTCGGGCGGCCAGATCCAGGCCCAGCTCAAAAGCGACCATCAGCACAGCCAGCTCTCGCTCGGCCACATCACCCGCATCGAAGACAATCTGGGGCGCAAGGACAGCCGCGGCGAAGGCTTCGCGCTGGAAACTAACGGCGCCGGCGCCGTGCGCGCCTCGCGCGGCCTGCTGCTCAGTACCGATGGGCGCACGCGCGCCGTCGGCGGCACCTTGAGCCGCGACGAACTGGTGCGCTGCCTGGAACAGGCGCTCGACCTGGCCAGAAGCCTGGGCGAGGCCGCCGAACAGCACGAAGGCGGCGCCCGCGATCCCAAGCCGCAAGAGTCGCTGACCGAAGCGGTCGGCTCACTCGGCCATGGCAGCGGCGACGAGGCCGGCGCCAAGGGCCGCATGCCGGGCGGGGTACCGGTGATTGCCATCACGGCGGCGGCCGGCATCGCCAGCGCCACCCCGATGGACCAGACCCACTTTGCCGGCAAGAACATGGACACCGTGGCGCGCCACAACCAGCAGCACTACGCCGGCAAGTCGATCCTGCAAACGGCCGGCAAGGATATCGAACAGTTCGCGCTCGACGGCGACATCCGCAGCATCGCCAACAAGGGCAAGCTGATCCAGCAGGCCCAGCACAACGCCATCGAGATCACGGCCGACAAGAGCATCACCATGCTCTCGACCAAGGACCACATCCTGATGGCGGCCGACAAGCACATCACGCTCACCAGCGGCGGGGCCTATATCAAGCTCTCGGGCGGAAATATCGAAATCGTTTGTCCGGGCAACCTGATCTTCAAGTCGGCCTCGCGCGCCTTCACCGGCCCGGGCAGCATGAAGCAGGACATGCCCACATTCGAGGTGGGCGACACCGGGCGCAAGTTCATGCTGCACCGCGATGGCGACAAGCTCGACAAACTCGACAACCACAACTATCAAATCAAGCTCGATGACGGCCAGCTTATCGAAGGCAAGACCGGCAAGGATGGCTTGACCAAACTGGCGGAGAAAGACGTGATGCGCATCGCCGACATCAAGGTCTGGAAGGACAAGGCATGAGCAAGCAGGACAACCTGGTCGTTCCCGGCAATGAAGAACAAATCCTGCTGACAAGCAAGTCGACGGCGGGCATTCCAATCAAGCGCAGCATGCCCTGCATCACCATCCTGGTGCACGGGGTCAACGATGTGGGCGAAGCCTTCGCCAAACAGGAGGCCGGCCTGTGCGCCGGCCTGAACACGCGCCTGGACCGCAAGGATATCCTGGCCGGCGAGTGGGCTTTGCCGCCCACCAAACCAACCGGCGACTACACGGTCGAGGATATCCATCCCGACCCCGACAAGGTGTACTTCCAGCGCAAGCCCGACCAGGGTACCTCGTCGGTGATCCCGTTTTACTGGGGTTTCCGCGAAGAGAGCGCGCAGGCCGACACCGAACAGCCGCACAAGGAATACCTGGACCGCTACGGCAACCGCATCGACAAGCGCTTCGGCAAGAACGGCGGGCCGTTCGCCAACGCCACCACGAATATTCCCGACATGTTCGGCGAAGGTTTCCGGCGCAACTGGGCGATCCGGCGCGCCGATCCGGACGACGGCACCCACCCGCTGCTGAGCGCGCCGCCCCGGACCTACATGGTGCTGGCGGCCCAGCGCCTGGCCGCCCTGCTGCGCATCATCCGCAAGAAGTCGCCCAACGAGCCGGTCAATATCATCGCGCACAGCCAGGGCTGTTTCGTCACCCTGCTGGCGCACGCCATGCTGGGCAAGGAAGGCGCCGGCATCAAGGCCGATACGGTGGTGCTCAACAATCCGCCCTACAGCCTCGAAGAACCCTTCATCGAAACCTTCCAGACCGGCGGCGAACAGCAGACCGCGCACGCGCGCGAAGAAACCTTGCGCAAGATCGTGGCCGATTTCATGACCACCGCGCCCGCCACCGTGCCCGCCTTCGCCAGCCTCAAGACCGAGGGCGAGGGCGTGGTCGGGCGCCTGTGGGAAGCGGCGGCAAAAATGGAGCGCGACAACCGCGGCAAGGTGTTTCTCTACTTCAGCCCGGACGACGCCACCGTCGGCCTGCCCAACATCCAGGGCATCGGCTGGTGGGGCGTGTACGAAGACATGCGCCAGAAGCTCGGCAGCCGCTTTTACCAGCGCATGTTCGTCTCGCCACTGGGCAAGAACGCCGACGCGCCGCCGGTCGGCTCCGCACCCTACCAGTACAAGATCCACTTCAAATGGAATGTCGGCCCCACCGTGGCGCGCAAGCGCTTCATCAACGCCGAGCCGCTGCATGTGCCGTTCCTGCCCGACATGGGCGCCGCCGCACTGCAAAACGGCCCGATCGACGCCTCCATCGGCGCCACCAGCCCCTACAGCAAAAAGGGCCAGGAAGGCATGCTGGCCGGCGAGACGGCGGAACAGGCTAAGGCCCGCTGGATGAACCGCGAAGGCGACAACTCCTACCATTCGAGCATTGTCAGCAACGCCATGCACAGCCAGAAGGCGGTCGCCTTCGATGTCTGCATCGGCATCAGCGAGATTCTCAAGACCAATGACGTGAAATGGATCACCTTCCTGCGCGCGGCGGCCGACTGGCGCACCAACTGGCATGGCGTGGTCAACGACAAGTCGCTCGACAGTGCCGCCTTTCCGCCACCGGCGCCGGAAATCGTCGCCATGCTCAGCGGCGAGATCGGCGCCGGCGAACGCGATGTCATCAATGGCAATTTCCATTACCATTCAGCGGACGGCTTACATCCGGGCAAGCTGCCGGCCTTTACCGACGCCTGCACCGTGGGCACCCTGGACCCGTTCGTGATTTCCGAAACAACCCGGCAGCGCTTCGAGGAAAGCCAGCGTCTCAATCATCAACATGCGTTTCCCCGTGGAGGACAACATTGAAGCTCGTTAAATATTGCACATCCCGCCTCGTGCCGGCCATCGCGCTCACCGGGGTGCTGATCTCGGCAAGCGGCTGCTTCACGGCGTTTGCGCCGAAGCGCGACTTTTGTACCGGCGACCCGAAAGATACCTCGCTGCCGCGCTGCAAGCCGCAGGCGCCCCAGTAATGTGCCTCCCGGCGCCGCGCGCCTGGGCGCTGGCGGCCCTGCTCGCCGCACCCGCCTGGGGCGCCGCGCCGAATGTCATTCACAAGATGGACTCACTTATGCCGCAGACGCAAACAGGAACCACATTTCCGCCGATCGCATCGCTCGAACTGGTCGGCGTCGGCGTTGCCGTCGAAACCTGGCGCAACCATCCCGACCATCCCAAGGCCAACCTGTGGCAGGCGCTGCAGGACAGCAAGGGCAACTACATCGTCTCGCAAGATCCCAAGCACTATCCGAAAACCTTGCCCGAATGGCAGATGATGGCGGCCAAGCGCAACCTGGACACCATCGACGCCGCGGTGCGCGAATTCATGGACCGCTATCCGCTGCCGATCTCGGTGGTGGCGCCCGCGTTCGGCGAGCCGGAAGCCGGCGAAGCACGCGAACTGAGCCGAAGATCGAACGCGGGCAGCATCGTCGTCACCACCGTCGGCGGCCCCTATACCGCGCCCGGTTCTTTCCGCGAATTGCTGACCCAGAGCGGCCAGGTGGTCAATTCCTATCTCAACGACGAGCCCGACGCGCTGTGGCAGACCCTGTTCTCCACCTTCGAGCAGAACGCCGATGTACCCGCCATCGGCGTGGCCGCCAAGGACAGCGCCATGCACCGCGCCCTGAGCTTCAAGCGCAGCGACCCGCCGCGCTACGAAAAACTGGCGGCCGAACAAGTCTACCGCCCCAAGCAGGCGCGCGTGGTCAGCGACAGCTTCGCCATGCTGGTGCTGGCGCAGCGCGCGCGCGTCGAGCGCCTGCGGCCGTTCGCCCCGTTCGTGGCCGACACCATGGTGGTCAAGAACCGCGGCGGCCGTTTTTCGCGCAACTGGTCCGAGTTTGCCGGCTGGAAGAAAAACCCGCCCGCGCCGTTCGTGCCCACGCCCTTCGTGGCCAAGCCCTGGACCGCCTTCCAGGTCGACCAGTTCGACCACCTGGAAAACCTGGGCACGGTGTACCGCCCGCAAGTGGTGTCGTATCTCGACGCCGCCGGCAAGCCGGTCAAGGCGCTTGAAAAAGTGGCGCGCATGCAAACCGCCCTGCGCGCCGCACTGGCGCCGCTGGGCGGCAAGCTGCCGGTGCGTATTTTCTACGATTACGGCAGCGTGCTGGACGACCGCAAGAGCGGCGAGCGCTTCGTGCCGCTGGTGCAAAGCGTGCATGCGGTCGACGACGAGTTCGACCTGCTCGACCCCGAGCGCGGCTTCGACCTGGCGCGCATCCTGGGCGACACGGGCGCGGCCAGCGGCTTTGTCGGCGTGGCGCTGGCCTCGATGGCCGGACGCCAGAGCGGCGGCGCCACCCTGGTCGCCAACCTGCGCCGCAACGATGGCGCCACCTTGCTGCTGGTGACGCCACCGAGCGCCGAACAGATGAAAAAAGATGCGGCCATCAAGCGCCCGTATTTCCCCTCCACCGCCGGCGTGAAGGATACCTTCTGATGGACCGTCCAATCTGTTGCGAAGGCGACATGACCACCCACGGCGGCAAGGTCATCAAGGCCAGCGGCAGCTTCACCATCGACGGGCGCCGGGTGGCCCGCGTGGGCGATCTGGTCAGCTGCCCGCTGCACGGCATCAACCCCATCATCGAGGGCGATGGCGCGACCCTGGACGAAGCGCTTCCGCTGACCTTGCACGGCCACAAGAGCGCCTGCACCAGCATGGTCATCTGCACCGCCAACGCCACGGTCGACGCCTGAAATCCCACTTACCGACGGAACTGTCCCATGTCCACCAGCAGCACTGAAGAATACCCGCAGGACGACCTGAGCGGCGTGCTGGCCACCCCGCCCGGCACCGAACACCTGGCCCCGCTGCCGCCCGAGCCAGTGCCGCTGGTGGTGCTCGCCGCCGAGGCGCCCGCAACCGGCGCCGCCACCCCGCCGGCGCAGCCCGAGCCGGCCGGACGCGTGCTGCAAGTGGTGGTCGGCGCCACCGTGGTCGGCTGCGCCGCCGCCGGCCTGTTCGCCTTTTTTGGCTGAGCGCCTGCCGCTGCGCGCGCTGGCGGCGCGGGCCTGGCCGCTGGCGGCCATCCTGTTCGCCGCCCCGGCGCTGTGCGGCCCCGCCACGCCCAATTACATGGATTCGCTGATGCCGCTTGCTGAGGGCGGCAAGCCCGCCAATCCCCCGATCGAGGCGCTCGAGCTGGTCGGCGTGGGCGTCGCCGTCGAAACCTGGCGCAACCATCCCGACTATCCCGAGGCCAACCTGTGGCGGGCGGTGCAGGCTAGCAAGGGCAACTACATCGTCTCGCAAGACCCGGCCCAGTATCCCAAGACACTGCCCGAATGGCAGCTGATGGCGGCCAAGCGCAACATGGATGCCAACGACGCCGCGCTGCGCGACTTCATGGACCGCTACCCGCTGCCGATCGCTGTCGTCGCGCCCTCCTTCGGCGAGCCGGAAAGCGGGCCGGAGCGCGAGAACAGCCGCGCCTCGAACGCAGTGAGCATCGTCGTCACCAAGGCCAGCGGCCCGTACACCGCGCAGGGTTCCTTCCGCGAACTGCTGACCCAGAGCGGCCAGGTGCTCAATTCCTACCTGCACGACGAGCCCGACACCTTGTGGCGCACCCTGTTCGCCACCATGGAACAGCACGGCGACATGCCGGCCATCGGCGTGGCCGCCAAGGATGGGGCCATGCACCGCGCCCTGAGCTTTGTCGATACCGACCCGCCGCGCTACGAAAAACTGGCGGCCGAACAAGTGTTCAAGCCCAGGCAGCCGGGCATGCTTACCGAGGGTTTCAGCATGCTGGTGCTGGCGCAGCGCGCGCGGGTCGAACGCCTGCGTCCGTTCGCGCCCTTCGTGGCCGACAACATGGTGCTCAAGAATCGTGGCGGGCGATTCTCGCGCAACGCCTCGATGTTTACCGGCTGGAAGCAAACCCCGCCCACGCCCTTCGTCCCGACCCCGTACATGGCCACGCCATGGACTCCGTTCCAGATCGACCAGTTCGACCATCTGGAGCACCTCGGCACGGTGTACCGGCCGCAGATCGTCTCCTGGCTCGACGCCGCCGGCCAGCCGCTGCCGGCGTCCGAGAAAGCGGCGCGCATGGAAAGCGCACTGCGCGACGCCCTGGCCCCGCTCGGCGGCAAGCCGCCGGCGCGCATCTTCTTTGATGACAACGCCGGCGCGGCCCGCTTCGCGCCGCTGGCGCAAGGACTGCGCGCGATCGCCCCCGGCTTCGACCTGCGCGACCCCGAACGCGGCTACGACCTGGCGCGCATCCTGGGAAACACGGGCGCGGCCAGCGCCTTCATCGGCGTGGCGCTGGCCTCGATGGCCGGACGCCAGAGCGGCGGCGCCACCCTGGTGGTGAACCTGCGCCGGATGGATGGCGCCAGCGTGCTGCTGGTGGTACCGCCCACGGCCGAACAGATCAAGCGCGACGCCGCCATCAAGCGCCCCTATTTCCCTTCCACCGCCGGCGTGAAAGACACGTTCCGATGAAGCGTTCAGGCATCATGGCGGCTTGCGCGCTGGTGGGACTGCTGCTGTCCGCGCCAGCCGCTTCCGGCGACAAGATGGACTCCCTGATGATGCAAGTGCAAGCCAATGCCACTCCTTCCGTACCCATCGACGCGCTCGACCTGATCGGCGTGGGCGTGGCCGTCGAAACCTGGCGCAACCATCCCGACCATCCCAAGGCCAACCTGTGGCAGGCGGTGCAAAGCAGCAAGGGCGGATATATCGTCTCGCAGGACCCCAAAACCTACCCCGCCAATCTGCAAGAGTGGCAAATGATGGCGGCCAAGCGCAACATGGACACGATCGACGCCGCCGTGCGCGAATTCATGGACCGCTACCCGCTGCCGATCTCGGTGGTCGCGCCCGCGTTTGGCGAGGCGCCGGACGGCGAGGCACGCGAGTTCCGGCGCAAGGTCAATGCCGGCGGCATCGTTGTGACCAAGGTCAGCGGCCACTACACCGACGAAGGATCGTTCCGCGAACTGCTGACCCAGAGCGGCCAGGTGCTCAACTCCTACCTGCACGACGAGCCCGACACGCTGTGGCACACCCTGTTCGCCACCTTCGGCCAGCATGGCGACCTTCCCGCCCTGGCCGTCGCCGCCAAAGACAGCGCCATGCACCGCGCCCTGAGCTTCATCCGCAGCGACCCGCCGCGCTACCAGACGCTGGCGGCCGAGCAAGTCTACCGGCCCAAGCAGCCGGGCGTGATCAGCGACAGCTACGCCATGCTGGTGCTGGCGCGGCGCGAGCGGGTCGAGCGTTTGCGCCCGTTCGCGCCGTTCGTGGCCGACAGCATGGTCATCAAGCGGCGTGGCGCGCAAATCTCGCGCAACTGGTCGGAGTTTGCCGGCTGGAAGAAAGCTCCGCCCACGCCGTTCGTGCCGACGCCCTACCTGGCCAAGCCGTGGACCCAGTTCCAGGTCGACCAGTTCGACCGCCTGGAACACCTGGGCACGGTCTACCGGCCGCAGGCGGTGTCCTGGCTCGACGCCGCCGGCCAGGCGCTGCCGGCCGCCGTGAAAGCGGCGCGCATGGAAGGCGCACTGCGCGCGGCACTGACCCCGCTCGGCGGCAAACTGCCGGCGCGCATCTTCTTTGATGACGCCAGCGGGCGCGACAACGGCGGCGCGGCCCGCTTCGCGCCGCTGGCGGACGCACTGCGCGCGATCGACCCCGGTTTCGACCTGCGCGACCCCGAGCGCGGCGTCGACCTGGCGCGCATCCTCGGCGACACCGGCGCGGCCAGCGCGTTTGTGGGCGTGGCGCTGGCCTCGATGGCGGGCCGCCAGAGCGGCGGTGCATCCTTGGTGGTGAACCTGCGCCGCAACGAGGGCGCCACCTTGCTGCTGGTAACGCCGCCCACGCCCGAGCAGATCAGGAATGATGCGGCAATCACACGCCCGTATTTCCCTTCCACCAAAGGCGTGAAAGATACGTTCTGACCCACCGTTCCAAGTCGAAGTCGCGTGCAATGCGAGGCTCCCACGCAAAACAGTGCGACGGCGGAAAATGCCGCACACCGGCTATGCGTAAAAGAACAGCTATATTTTTTGTGGCTACCTAGTAGCGGAAGTTGGGACGACAAAATGACTACCGTTCGATATTGAACTATCGGCACTGCGGGATTCCGACTCCGCCACGGCAAGCTCCAGCATGACAATAATACGGTCCATTTTTGCATACATTCCAAACGCCAAAAAATTAAGAAAATGAAATGTAGTAATGATAGGAACAAGCATTTGAATCCAGTGGTTCTCCGGTGATAATTTATATATTCCCGCCGCCAATAACGCAGCCGCGCCAAGCGCCGGGAACAGTCCGATTCTGTCAATTGATCCGGAAAGGAGAGAACCTCTTTTTTCCATGCCATTGCGCCCGTCCTTGTAATACGCCAAAACTTGTTTCAATATACCCGCGTCTTGAGCCGCCAGCCGTTCAATAAATGGCCTATCCGCAGTCAAAAATCGTTGAACTGAACTAAGCATAGGAGCATATGGGTTTTTAAATATTCTGAACAAACTCGGAATTCCTACAACAATGGCAATCAGCGAATATATTAAGGCAACCAGATGCGCACCAGCCGAAAAAAGCAAGGATACATTGGCTAGCACGGGAATATTAAAAAAATAGGCGAGTGCAAGTGATACTGATAACCCGACTAAAAGAAAGAACATTATTCCAAGCAAGATTTTCTGCTTGGCATCGATTTTCGCTTGAACCTTCTCGAACCAAGGCGCATCAATGTTAACTGGCGTTGAAGGTAATTTATAGGCTGTCGCCTCGGCTAGAATCGCTAGTACTGTCTCAAAGGGAGGCTTCTGCAAAACCAAATCAACATTTTTATCCATATATTGCCTTCTTGAATTCATTTATTAAAAAAACAGTATTGTATGAAATTCTTGTACACCCAACGTCGCATATGCGTTGATGAAATTAACCTCCTGCAGCTTTTATCAAGACTCCGAGCCGACCGTTGTACGTCAATATACCTCGACAACCGCTTAATTTGTAGAGCGAGAGCACCGCTACTAAGCTGCTGCCAGCAATAGGCGTGATCCATCCGAACGGGGTTGAATATGAGCATGCCCGGTTTGGAATACGCCACCATACGCCCAAGCTCGCGCGCCTATCCCTGCATCGAGCCAACGTGGCCGCCGCCTCGTCGAAAAGGGTCGCATTCTCCTGGGTTACGCCATCCATCGCCCGAATGGCGCTGCTGATCTGGCCGATGCTGTGTTCCTGCCCGCTGGTGGCCATGCTGATCGCTACTATGAGCGTCGTCACCTTCTGTACCCGCAACATGATCTCGTCCATGGTGACGCAGCTCCATGCGCCAACTCGCTGCCGTTCGGCGATCTTGGCCGACGAATTGCCCAGCAAGGTGTGGATATCGCGCGCGGCCGACGCCACATGCTACGCCAGGCTGCACACTTCCGAGACTACGCCATCAAGCGCCCGTATTTCCCGTCCACCAAAGGCGTGAAAGACAGCTTCTGAGCTACATCGCCCGGAACAGGTGCACGAAGGCGCGGCTGACCGGCAGCTCGCGCTGGCAGCCGCGCATGCGCACGAACAGGCGCCCGCCCTCGTCGCGCCGGGTGCCATCCAAAAACGCCAGGTTGATCAGGGTCGACCGGTGCACCTGCCAGAACTGCTCGGGATCGAGCTGCGCCGCCAGCTCGGTGAGCGGGGTGCGGATCAGGTGTTCGCCGGCCGCCGTGCTCACCACCGTGTATTTGTCGTCGGCGTGAAAGAACAGCACGTTCTCCACCGCGACCTGGAAGGTCAGCTCGCCTTGTCCGGCGCGGATGTAGCGCAGGCGCGGCTGCGCCGGCAGCGCCAGCAAGCGCGCCAGCGCCAGCGACAGGCGCGCATCGGCCTCTACCTGCACGCAGGTGGCCTTGATGCGCTCCAGGGTGCGCGCCAGGCGCTCGATCCTGACCGGCTTGAGCACATAATCGAGCGCCGCATGCTCGAAGGCCTCGACCGCATGGTTGTCGTAGGCGGTCACGAACACCACCCTGGTCGGCCCTTCGATGCCTTGCGCCACTTCCAGTCCGGTCAGCCCCGGCATCTGGATGTCGAGGAAGGCCAGGTCAGGCTGCAATGCGGCAATCGCGCGCGCCGCCTCGACGCCGTTCTCGGCCAGCTGCACGATCTCCAGCGCCGGCCACAAGGTAGCCAGTTGCTGTTGCAGGAAGCGCGCCAGGTGCGGCTCGTCGTCGGCGATCAGGGCGCGCATCGGGGAAGGGAAGAAAAAATCATGGCACCATTGTAGTGTGGCTTTCAGCACCGGCGCCAGCGCGCCGCGACGAATCGACGCCGGCTGCGACCGGCTGCCGTTCGTCCGCGCGCATGGCGATTCGTCGCCGCGCCTGTCGATCCGTCGCGGCGGGCATGCGCGCGAGCTCGCCCCCTGCCATCCTGCGTGCATCCCAACCCACCCGCAGGCACGCCATGTTCAACCGACCCACCCTGGCCGTTTTCCTCCTCCTTCTCGCCAACGGCGCCGTGGCGGCGCCGATCGAACCGCAAATGGTCGCGATCAAGGCCGGCGACTTTTTGATGGGCAGCGCGCGCGCCGACAATACGCAACCGGTGCACAGCGTCACGCTCAAGGCGTTCAGGATCGGAAAATATGAAGTCACCGCCGCCGAATTCCAGCGTTTCGTCGAGGCTACCAGGTACAAGGCGCCGCGCATGTGCCTGCAAATGGCGTCGAAGCGCTGGTTCACCAGCGTGCCCAACGAGTTCGTCGACGGCGCCACCCTGCAGTCGCTCAGCAAGTTCGAACCGGCCACCTGCATCGGCTGGAACGGCGCCCAGGCCTACGTCGCCTGGCTGGCCAGGGAGACCGGCAAACCCTACCGCCTGCCGAGCGAAGCGGAATGGGAATACGCCAGCCGCGCCGGCAGCGCCAAGCGCTACTTTTTCGGCAACGAGGAAACCGCCGCCTGCCGCTACGCCAACCTGGCCGACCGCTCCGCCGAAGCGGCCATCCGGCGCGACTTCGACGGCCTCGAATCGCGCGAGCACGTGGGCGTGATGCCGTGCGACGACAAGTCCGGCTACGCCAGCATCGTCGGCATGTACGAAGCGAACGCCTTCGGCCTGCATGACACGCTCGGCAATATCGCCGAATATGTCCAGGACTGCGAGCACGACACCTACGCCGGCGCATCCGCCGACGGCAGCGCCTGGGTCGATGCCGCCTGCAAGGCGCGCGTGGTGCGCGGCGGCAGCTGGCACTGGCGCGGCTATCACGCCAGCCACCGCAGCGCCATGCCGACCGACTTCATCGGTGCGCTGGAAGGCTTCCGGGTGGCGCAGGATGGCGGCGGCCCGGCGCTCGCCGACGCCGCTCCCGGCCCCTTCGACCTCGAACTGGCCGAGGCGCAGAAGATCGAGCGCGCACGCCGCGCCGCGCTGGCCGAGATCCCGCGCCCGAAAAGCTGAGCCGGCGAAGCTGCTACACTCTTTTCCCCATGGATATCCGCCCCACCCTGCAGCAGGCCCTGCGCAGTTTTCCGGTCCTGAAAAAGCACCGCGAGGAGCCCTGGTGGGCACGCCTGCTGGCCGCCATCGGGCTGGCGCTCGCGGTGACGCTGGTGCTGATGCTGGTGTCGATGTTCCTGATGGCCAAAGCCGAGCTGGCTTGGTGGATCAGCTCGCTCACCAACAACCTCCTGTTCGGCACCTGCGCCGCCGCCAACATGCTGCTGCTCATGCGCGCCTGCGGATGGCTGCTGCCGGAGGCGTGGATCGAGGCCCTGTCCGCCATGCAGGGCTGGCGCCCCGTCGCACTGATGAGCGTGATCCTGGTCGCCAGTGTCGCGCTCGGCGTGCGCGCCGGCTACGCCGTGCTGGGGCAGGTGTACGCTGTCAACGTCTGGCACAAACTGGCGGCCGCGCCCATGGTGCAGCTCAAGTTCGCCATTTTCGCGCTGCTGATCGTGGCGGCCAACTGGGTCTGGTGGCAATTTCGCGCCAAGGAAAAGGCGCTCGCGCAGCAGGCCGCCGAATCGCAGTTGCGCATGCTGCAGGCGCAGATCGAGCCGCACTTCCTGTTCAATACCCTGGCCAATGTCCAGAGCCTGATCGCCACCGATGCCGCGCGCGCGCAGCTGATGCTCGAATCGTTCACCGACTACCTGCGCGCCAGCCTCGGGCAGATGCGCGCGAGCGACAGCAGCCTTGGCGCCGAACTGGAGACGGCCCACAACTATCTGCTGCTGATGCAGATCCGGATGGGCAGCCGCCTGGCGTTTTCCATCGACGCCAGCGCGGCCGCGCGCCAGGCGCTGATGCCGCCCCTGCTGTTGCAGCCGCTGGTCGAAAACGCCGTGCAGCACGGCGTCGCCCCCAGGCTGGAAGGCGGGCACGTGCGCATCAGCGCAGTGGTGCGCCATGGCGTGCTGGAGATCGTGGTCGACGACGATGGCGTCGGCCTCGGGCACGCGCGCCGCAGCGCCGGCAATGGCGTGGCGCTGATCAATCTGCGCGCCCGCCTCGAGACCGGTTTCGGCACGCGCGCCGCACTGGTCATCGCACCGCTGGCGCAAGGAACGCGGGCGGCGATGAGCATGCCGTTCCGGGCGGCGTTCGAGCAACCCGGCTAGTGCTTCGCCGGGTGCATCACGTGGCGCGCAGCAATGCGGCGTGGCCGCGCGGTGTTGATGAATGCCCTATTGTTCGGGAAAGGGCGGGACGCGAGCGGTCAGCCAGCATCCTGGCTGTGCCAATTGGCTCTGGGAATGGCGTCATCACCGTCGCCGTTCCGTGCTGACTTTCAACTTGGCGCACGCGCTCCTGACATCCTGATATCGTTTGAATAGCGCACAGTGCAATCGAGGTTAGCACCATAGAATTTCGCATTGACCTTTCCCTGGCGGCCGCACTGGCGTCGGAGCACGCAGTTCACACGCGATGACAATTTTCGCCGTCCAGGAGCGGCGAGCCAGGATCAGCCTCGTGCCAACGACATTGCCGTCACCGGATTCCACCCACATGCACGAGCCGAGGCGAACAATGAACCATCCCGTCGAATGTCCGCTTACCTGCGGCCGCTACCACCTCAATTTGCTTACCGCGATGAAGTTGCTACTGCTTGTTGCGATGTTTGCTTAAGCGCTTCTGTCGCTCAAGGCCACACTGTTCCCGCGACACTGAACTTGACTGAAACAGTGAGCGCCAATGTCGTGCCTGGCATGCGATCCGTCGATTTAACGTTCAGCGTCGCCGACGCCGACGCCCTCGGATTCGCCCTGATCGTTCCGGTGCAGGGCGCTACCTTCACCTTGCTTGATCCGGGCGGGAACCCGGTACTCGATTCCAACGATGCTCGCCTGAGCTTCGATTCCAGTAGCGAGCGCTTCCCGCCATTACCGGGAAGTGTGTTTCAACTGAGCGCGTTAGCGGCCCCGGCAGATGGCAACTGGACCATCCGCCTCGCGTTCCCACCCGTACCGGCCAAGACGGTTGTCCTGGCGACCATTTTCACGCGCTCGCGCTATTGAAAGCACTTGCCGCAACAGTGACTACGACGCACCGATCAGCAGCGGCTGTGATTGGTCATGCTGCCTTCCGGTCTGGAAATACGCCACCATGCGTGCCAGTTCGCGCGCCTGCCCGCGCATCGCGCCCGATGCGGCTGCCGCTTCGTCCACCAGGCTGGCATTCTGCTGGGTCACGCCGTCCATCGCCCGGATCGCGCTGCTGACCTGGCCGATGCTGTGCTCCTGCCCGCTGGTGGCCATGCTGATCGCGCCCATGATCGTGGTCACCTTCTGCACCCGCAGCATGATCTCGTCCATGGTGGCGCCGGCCGCTTGCGCCAGCTCGCTGCCGTTGGCGATCTTGGCCGACGAATTGCCCAGCAAGGTATGGATATCGCGCGCCGCCGCCGCCGAGCGCTGCGCCAGGCTGCGCACTTCCGCCGCCACCACCGCAAAGCCCCGCCCCTGCTCGCCCGCGCGCGCCGCTTCCACCGCGGCGTTGAGCGCCAAAATATTGGTCTGGAACGCAATGGCGTCGATCACGCTGGTGATGTCGGCGATTTTCTTGCCGAAGTCGTTGATGTGCGTCATTGTGTGCATGACTTGCGCCACCACCCGGCTACCCTCGCGCGCCACGCTCTCGGCCGACTCCGCCAGTTCGTTGGCAAGGCGCGCGTTGGCGCTGTTCTGGCGCACGGCGTCGGTCAGGGTTTCCATCGACGAGGCCGTTTCTTCCAGCGCGGCCGCCTGCTGCTCGGTGCGCCCGGACAATTCAAAATTGCCTTCCGCAATCTCGCGCGACGCCAGGTCGATCGCCAGCGCGCCCTCATGCACCTTGCCGACCGTAGCAGCCAGGCGCGCCGACATCTCGGAGAGCGCACTGAACAGCTGGCCGATTTCATCGGCGCGCGCATGCTCGATCGACATGCGCAGGTCGCCTTGCGCCACGCGCTCGGCCAGTCCCACCGCGCGTTTCAGGGGCGTGACGATGCCGCGCGTGAGCATCCACGACAGCAGTGCCGCCACCGCCAGCGCGGCCAGCCCGAGCCCGACCAGCAGGTTGCGGCTGTGGTGGAACTGCAGCACCGACGCCGCCGCCAGCGCCTGCGACTGCGCGCTCTGGTACTGCAAGGCCGCGTCCATCGCCGCCACATAGGCGTTGAAGGTCGATTCGAGGGTGGTCTCGGCCAAGGTGGCGACATCTTGCGTGCGGCCAATTTCCTTGAGCCGGAATACCTCGCCGCGCACCGCCGCGTACGCTTGCTTGCGCTGCACCACGGTTTGCCACAGCGCGCGCTCCTCCTGCCCGGGCGCGAGCGCGGCCAGGCGCTGTTCGGTCTGGCGCAGCGCCTTCTCGCCGGCGTCGAGCTGGGCCTGGAAATAGTCGGCCACTTCCAGGCTGTCGCTGCGCGCAATGGCCGAGGTGCGCGAGCCGTTCAGGCGCGCCGTCGCCAGTTGCTCCGACAGCGCCTGCTGCCGGGCCAGGTGCACATCCACCAGGCTCGTCATTGCCTGTTCGGCCGCCTGCTGGCGCCACAGCGAGGCGCCGGTCATGCCGGCCATGATCAGCAATACCAGGGAAAACGAGCCGACCACGCGGGTGCCGGTGGAAAATTGGGGAATCTTCATGGATGTCTCACACAACTTGCGAATTTGCAGGCACATCATGCACGCGGACTATGACAGGGTAATTACCTCAAAGAAATTACAATGATCAAAAACACATTGGTCCGCCAGGGATTTGTGTCGGATTGTTTCCAGTGCCGCTGTGGACACGTTCACATCGATTTGGGGCGTATTCCCGACATCGCACGGAAACACCGAAAAGGTCTAATCGCTCCTGTCGACGCAGCAAGCCACCCTGGCCTGGTGCGCATCGGCAAACTCAAAGGAGCATCACCATGAACGCCATCCACAAGCACATCCGTCCATCGTTGGTCCGCAACGCCGCCTGCGCCATGCTCATGGCGGGTGCGGGATTGTTGTCGACGGCGGCCGGCGCGCAGCAGTTCGACGCCAAGGGCATCGCCCGCACCGAATCGGTCCGCCACGACTTCGACGGCAACCGCGAAGCGATCCAGGTGCGCGTCGATTTCGCACCGGGCGCCTCGGCCCCGAAACACTCCCACCCCGGCGTGGAAATCGCCTACGTCCTGGAAGGCACGATCGAATATGAAATGAACGGCAAGACGTACCGCCTGAAGGCCGGCGAGTCCCTCTACATTCCGGCCGGCGCCGCCCACTCGGCCAAGAATGTCTCGAACGGCGTCACGGCGGAACTGGCGACCTACCTGGTCGAAAAGAACAAGCCCGTCTTCGTTCTGGAAAAATGATTATTTAAGGGAGCCGCCATGAACCGCTATTCCATCGCCGCACTCGGATGCGTCGCCGTCCTCGGCGTGGCCGCCTTGTCGATGCCGTCCGGTAGCAGCGCCGCCAGTCCTTACCGCAGCAGCCTGCCGGTGCAGGCCAGCATGCCCGGCTTCGACGGCGCCACCACCTGGTTCAACAGCGCGCCGCTCACGCCCGCGCAATTGCGCGGCAAAGTGGTGCTGGTCGATTTCTGGACCTACTCCTGCATCAACTGCATCCGCACGGTGCCGTACGTGCGGGCCTGGGCCGACAAGTACCGGGCCCAGGGCCTGACGGTGGTCGGGGTGCATTCGCCCGAGTTCAAATTCGAAAAAGACCTGACCAACGTAAGCGCCGCCGTGAGCCGCTTCAAGATCGATTTTCCGGTGGCGGTCGACAGCGACCACCGCATCTGGCAAGCCTGGGGCAACAACGCCTGGCCCGCGTGGTATCTGGTCGACGCCAACGGCAAGATCCGTTATCGCCAGGTCGGCGAAGGCAACTACGACAAGCTGGAACGGGCGATGCAGTCGCTGCTTGCGGAAGCGCGCGGCGCGCCGGTCGATGCCACCCTGGTCGATCCGCCCGAGCCGGCTGAACACATGGCGCCCGACCTGCGCCAGCTTGATTCGGCCGAGACCTACGTCGGCTACCGCCAGGCCAGCGGTTTCAATTCGCCCGAAGGCGTGCGCAGCGACGTGGCGCACCAGTATTCGGTGGGCCAGCTTGGCCTGAACCAGTGGGGCCTGTCCGGACGCTGGACCGTGCACGCCGAAGCGGCACAGGCGGAACTGGCTGGCGCCGCCATCGCGCACAAGTTCCGCGCGCGCGACCTGCATCTGGTGATGGGACCCGGCCAGGGTTCACGCCCGGTGCGCATCAAGGTCACGGTCGATGGGCGCGCGCCGGGTGCGGACCATGGCGCCGACGTCGATGCCGACGGCAACGGCGTGGTAACAGCCACCCGCCTGTACCAGCTGGTCAGGCAGTCAGGTTCGGTCGAACAGCGGCGCGTGGAGATCCGTTTTCTCGACGCCGGCGCCGAGGTCTATGCGTTCACCTTCGGCTGAACCGCGCGCAGCACCAGCCGCGCTTCCAGCCCGCCGCCGGGCCGGTTGTGCAGGCTCAAGCCGCCGTCGAGCGTGAGCGCCAGCTGGCGCGCAATGGCTAGTCCCAGGCCGGTGCCGCCGGTGTCGCGGTTGCGCGAGCTCTCCAAGCGGTAGAACGGCTCGAAGACCTGTTCCAGCGCCGCCTCGGGAATGCCCGAGCCGCGGTCGAGCACCCGGATCGTGATGGCGTCCGGCCCTGCGCGTTCCATCACGATATGCACCTCGCCGGCGTATTTCAAGCCGTTGTCGACCAGGTTGTTGACGACGCGGCGCAAGGCGCCGGGACGCGTGCAGAACGGCGCGCTGCCCGCGCTGGCATAGGCCACGTCGGCGCCGCTGTCGCGGTAGTCGAGCGCCATGGCGTCGAGCAGGTCGTTGGGGTCGATCGCGCGCGCAGGTTCCAGCTGGCCGTGCATGGTGCGCGCGTAACCGATTCCCTGGCGCGCCAGGTCTTCGAGGTGCTGCAGATCGTCGATCAGGCGTTGCTGCTGCGGCGACTCGTCCATCAGGTCGACGCGCAGGCGCATGCGCGTGATCGGCGTTTGCAAGTCGTGCGAGATCGCCGCCAGGATGCGCAGCCGTTCGTCGACGTAGGCGGCAATGCGCTGCTGCATGGCGTTGAAGGCGCGCGCGGCCGCCACCACTTCGGACGGGCCTTGTTCGGGCATGCGCACCGGGCGCAGGTCGGGTCCGAGCGCGTCGGCCGCCTGCGCCAGGGTGCGCAAGGGACGGATGGCCAGCCGCACCGCCAGCCAGCAGGCCAGCGCCACCAGCGCCAGCTGCGCCGCCAGCATCCAGGGCAGCCGCTCCGACAGCGGCAAGCCGCGGCGCGGGCGGAAGTCGACCGTCAGCGGCTGCCCGTCAGCCAGCGGCACGTGCACCTGGAAGCGTTCGGCGTCGCCGGCGACCGCGTTGGCGGTAAACGCATGGCCGGGCGTGAGCGCGCGCCTGACCGAAGCGAGCAGGCGCAGCGAATGCGGCGCCGTCACCGGCGGGCCGGCCTGGCCGGCGTCGAGCGCGTAGCGGTAGCCGCCACGCTGGAGGCGCGGCAGCCAGGCCGCGCGCTCGTCGTGCGGCAAGCGGTCGAGCAGGGCGACAGCGGTGCGCAGGTCGACTTCGACATAATCGATCATCGCGCCCATGCTGGCGTCGTTGCGCTCGTCGATGGTCAGCATGGTGGAGAGAAACTGGGCCGCCGCCAGCCCGGCCAGCAAAATCAGGGTCAGGCGCGCGAACAGGCTGGCCGGCGCCAGCGATCGCAGGCGCGCGGCGAGGCGCTTCACGCAGCACCCGCCAGTGGCGTGACGGGGCACGACAGCACATAGCCTTCGCTGCGCAGCGTCTTGATGTAGCGCGGCTCGCGCGGGTCGTCGCGCAGGCGCTGGCGCAGGCGGCTGACCAGGATGTCGATCGAGCGGTCGAAGGCCTGCGCATCGTGGCCATGGGTCAGTTCCAGCAACTGATCGCGCGTGAGCACCCGTTGCGGATGGTCGAGGAAGACCCGCAGCAGCCGGTATTCGGCGCTGCTCAGCGCGACCGCGACATCGTCTTCGGCCAGCAGATGGCGCGCCACCAGGTCGAGGCGCCAGGCGCCGAAGCCGATCAGGGACGCCGTTTCGGTCGCCTGCATGTTGGGCGGCAGCATGCGCGTGCGGCGCAGCACGGCGCGGATGCGCGCCAGCAGCTCGCGCGCCGCGAACGGCTTGGACATATAGTCGTCGGCGCCCAGTTCCAGGCCGACCACGCGGTCGGTTTCATCGTCGCGCGCGGTGAGCATCAGGATCGGAATGGCGCGCTGCTTGCCGGAGCGGATCTCGCGGCACAGGGCCAGCCCGTCGTCGCCGGGCAGCATGATGTCGAGCACGATGACATCCGGCGTGGCCCGTTGCAGCGCCGCGCGCATGGCGCGGCCGTCTTCCACCGCGGTGCAGTGCAGGCCCTGCTTTTCAAGGTAGGCCGTGACCAGTTCACGGATGTCGCGGTCGTCGTCGACGATCAGTACATGATCGATGTCTGCCAAGGTAGGTCTCCAGTGCGCGTGTTAGCAGGCCCGTATTCTACATTGGAGACCCGGAACAATTTTTGCGCCTGGCGCGATGCCCCGTTCAGGGCTTGGGATTGCCGTCCTGGGCTTTGTCCTGGGATTTGTCCTGGGCTTTATCGTTTTTATCATGCTGCGCGCTCTCGACCTTGCGCAGTTCGGCGGCGCGGTCCTTGTCCTGGTCGGCCCTGGCAAAATCGTCGTTGAGCGGCAGCTCCACTTCCAGCCGGCGCACCTGGGCCAGCCGCAGCACGCCGCGTTCCAGCGCCGTGCCCAGCACATGTCCGCCGAAGCTGCGGTCGTCCGAGATGAAGTGCCAGTGGTAGCCCGGCACGCTGATGCCCTTACTCAGGCTCGGGCTGCGGATGCCGACCAGGGTGCCCGCCACCGCATCGCGCGCGAACACGTTCTGCGACTTAGACACCTCGGCCAGTGGCCGGTACGGCCGTACCTGGGCGGGAATGGCGCGCGTGGAGATGCCGGTAAAGCGGCCCTTGATCTCGATCGCGTAAAACATGTTCTTGTTACCGAGCTGCTGGTCGGCCAGCGCTTCGAGCGCTGGCAGGCTGGCGGCCGCGCCCAGCGCCACGCTGCGGGTCGGCGCGAACGGCAGCACGTAGGCCAGCGGCGTGCGGTCCGTCGGCGCGGCGATGCGCACCGAGCCGTCGGCGCGCACGTGATAGAACCTGCCCTCGTGGGCCACCAGTTCGCCATCGAGACCGTTGTAGGTGCCGATCCCGAAGTCGCCCCTGGCACTGAGCTGGCCGATGGTCAGTTCGCCCTCGTACACGCCGGCCAGCAGCGCGTCGATGGTCGAGTACACGTACAGGGCCGGTTCCTGCGCGGCGCCGGCCAGGCTGGCGGCGCCCAGTACCAGGCCCGCTACCCAGCGGCGGCATGACAGTGCGGAAGGTATGGCAATCTCCTTGGTCGATGAGGGCCGTGCGGCGCTCCTGCCTGTATTAGATGCCGGCCGCCCCGGGGAAGCAAGCTTCGCCACCCGCCGGCATGCCAGCCGCATGCACGCGTGCCCCTTTCACAACACTTTACCGGCGGCGCGCCCGCGCAGATAGCGCCGCAGCGCTTCGCTCGGGGTCTTGAGCGCGGCGGCGCAGCGCCCGGCGTCGCCGCCGTGGGCGGCCAGCGCCGCCTCGATTTCGGCCGGCGCAATCTGGCCGATCTGGCGGATGGCCGGATGCGCTTCCATCAGCTTGTACATCGACGGGCGCGACACGCCCAGCGCCAGCGCCGCGTTGCGGATCAGCCAACCGTTCGCTTCCAGCGCGTCGAGCACCGCCTGCGGCGACAGCTTGTTGGGCCGGGTGCGCGCCGGCCGGCCCGCCACGCCCGGCATCAGCGCGTCGACATCGAGCGGCTGGCCGGCCTGGACGGCGCTCATGGCGCGCTGCACCACGCTTCCGAGCTGGCGCACATTGCCCGGCCAGTCGTGGTTGCACAACTGGCTCATGAACGCGACCGGCAGTTCGGGCGTGCAGCCGGTGCGCGCGCTCCAGGACTGCATGAAATGCAGCGCCAGCACGCCGATATCGCAGCGCCGTTCGCGCAGCGGCGGCAGGTACACCACCAGCGCTTCCAGGCGGCGCAGCAAGGCCTGGTTGAAGCTGCCGTCATGCAGGTCATGGTCGCTGGCGCCGATCAGGCGCGCCTTCGCCGCTTCTTTCATGCGCGCGCCGGACGGACGGTACTCGCCCGTTTGCAGTACGCGCCGCAGCATCGCCTGCACCACCGGCGGCGCAAAGCCGATTTTATCGAGGAAGACGATGCCGTCACGCGCCTGCGCGAAGGCGCCGGAGCCGGCGCCGAACAGCTCGGCCTCGGCCAGCGCCGCGCCGACGGTCGCCATGTTCACCGTCACCATCGGGCTGCGGCAGCGCGCGCTGGCCTGGTGGATCGCCTGCGCCGCCAGTTCCTTGCCGCTGCCGGCTTCACCGAGCAGCAGCACCGGCAGGTCGGTCGCGGCCACCTGGCGGATCAACTCGCGCACGCGGATCGCGGCGCCGCTGACCCCGACCAGCGAGCCGATCGCGCTCGGCTGCGGCAGGCGGTCCATCCAGTGCACGCACAGCAGCACCACGCCACCGAGGCCGATCACCAGGCCGGCATCGACCTGTTCGGGCGTGCAGCGCGTCTCGGGGGCGGCCAGCATGGCGCCGTTCAGTTCCACCCGCATGCGGCTTTGCGGCAGCAGCAGGCTCACGCCATCGTCGCGATGGCGGCGCAGGCGCAGCGAATCGCGCGCGATGCGGCGGTGATCGAGCGGCGCGCAGTCGCCCGCCACAGCGGCGAACAGCGGCGCGAAGCGGTTCACCGCAATGTCGGCCGCGCGCGTGGGGGCGATGAACTGCTCGCCGATGCGCGCAGGCTCGGGATGCCACAGGATGGTCAGCGCCAGCATCTGGGCGGCGCGTCCGGACGGCACCGGTACCGGCGAGGCCAGGGTGTTTTCGGCGTCGAGCAGGGACAAAGGTGCGTGCTTCAAGGGCGCCTGCATGTCAGTCCTGCGCCAGCAGGCGGTAGCCGACGCCGGTTTCGGTGAGCAGGTAGCGCGGCTGCGCCGGGTCGTCTTCGAGCTTGTGGCGCAGGTGGCCCATGTAGATGCGCAGGTAGTGGCCATCTTCGGCGTGCGACGGCCCCCACACCTCGCGCAGCAATTGCGGATTGGTGACCACGCGCCCGGCATTGGCAACGATCACCGACAGCAGGCGAAACTCGGTCGGGGTCAGGTGCACGTGGCAGCCGGCGCGGGTGATGCGGCGCGCCTGCAAGTCCACGCACACGTCGCCGAAGCGCACCAGCGCGGCGGGACTGGCGCCCGGCTGGCGCTGGCGGCGCAAGGTGGCGCGCACCCTTGCCTGCAATTCGCCCACACCGAACGGCTTGGTCAGGTAGTCGTCGGCGCCGGCGTCGAGCGCGCGGATCTTGTCGGCCTCGCCCACCCGCGCCGACAGCACAATCACCGGCACCGACGACCAGCGGCGCAGGTCGGCGATGAAGGCGATGCCGTCGCCGTCGGGCAGGCCCAGGTCGAGCACCACCAGGTCGGGCGTGCGGGTGCCGGCGTCGATCAGGCCGCGCTGCATGGTGGCCGCCTCGAACACCACCCAGCCCTCATCTTCGAGCGCGGCGCGCACAAAGCGGCGGATCTGCGGCTCGTCTTCGACCAGCAGGGCGGTGGGGGCGGGATCAGTCATCGGGCAAGTCGGGGCTTTCTGGTTCTGGGCCGGGCGGTGGGGTTCCGAGCGGCAGTGTCATTACAAGGGCCGCGCCGCCGGTGGGCGACGCGCCAGCCTCGATTTTACCGCCATGTGCCTCAATGATCGCGCGACAGATCGCCAGCCCCAGTCCCACGCCCGGTTTGGCCGACTCGCGCTCGCCGCGCGCGAACTTCTCGAACAGCGTTTCGGCGCGCCCGGGCGGGAAGCCCGGGCCGTCGTCGCAGACGCTCATTTGCAGCCAGGCGCCATGGCGCGCGCCGCCGATCACGATGGTCGAACCGGGCGGCGTGTACTTGGCCGCGTTCTCCAGCAGGTTGTACAGGACCCGTTCAATCAGCACCGCGTCGAAGCGCACCAGCGGCAGGCCGGGCGCCAGTTCGGTGCGCACCACATGTGCGCGTAGCGGCGCGGCGCAGGCGCGCGAGGCGCTGCCGACCACTTCTTCGAGCGGCTGCCACTGCATGTTGAAGGTGATCTGGCCGCTCTGGATGCGCGCCATCTCCAGCAGGTTGGCCACCAGGGCGCTCATGCGCAGCGCTTCCTCGTGCAGGATGGCGGCCATCTCGCGCTGCGGCGCGGCCAGCGCGGGGGTGGAGGTGGCCAGCGATTCCGACAGGCCGACCAGTAGCGTCAATGGCGTGCGCAGGTCGTGCGAGAGCGCCGCCAGCAGGGAATTGCGCAGGCGTTCGGACTCCATGTCGACCAGCGCGTCCTGCGCCACCTCGATGTAGTGCACCCGCTCGAGCGCAATGGCGGCCAGCGCGGCGAAGGTGTCGAGCTGCTGGCGCTGCTCGGGTATGAGTATCGAGCGCTGCTGCTCGGGGGCGATCGCCAGCACTCCGCGCGTGCGCATGGGGGCCACCAGCGGCAGGTAGAACAGCGGGCTGGCCGGCAAAGTGCCGGTGCCCAGGCCCGCGCCCTGCGCATGGTCGAAGGCCCACTGGGCCACGCCCAGGTCGGCCGTGGTGCCTGGTGGCGCTTGCAGGCGGCCGTCGGCGTCGGGCACCAGCAGGGTGGCGGTCGCGCGGAAAGTGCGGGCGATGGCGTCCTTGGTGGTGTCGACGATCTGTTCGGTCTGGAGCGCGCCGGAGAGCTCGCGCGCGAATTCGTACAGGGCGCGCGAACGGCGCTCGCGGTGCGCCGCCACGCGCGCCTGGAAGCGCAGGCCGGCGGTCAGGTGGCCGGTGATCAGGCCCACCGCCAGCATCACGCCGAAGGTGATCAGGTATTCCAGGTCCGAGACGTTGAAGGTGAAGCGCGGCGTGACGAAGAAAAAGTCGAAGAAGGCCACGCACAGGCAGGTGCACAGCACCGACGGCCCGCGCCCGAAGCGCACCGCCACCAGCAGCACCACCAGCAGGAACAGCATGGCGATGTTGGCCAGGTCGACGTAGCCGACCAGGGGCGCGAGCAGCAGCGCGGCGGCCAAGCTGGCCGCGCCCGACCAGGCGTAGGATGCGGCGCGCCGCTTGCCGCTGTCGATGGCGAGGGTGACGGTGTTGGTTTCCGGCGCCGTCTCGGCCGCGCGCGGCTTGCCGGTGCCGACTTCGATCAGGTCGATGTCCGGCGCGGCGGCGGCGATGCGGGAGCGCTGCGAACGGCGCCACGGCCAGGACGACTGCGCGCGCGCCAGCACCAGCTTCGACATATTGTGGCCGCGCGCATAGTCGACCAGGGTGGCGCCGATGTCGCGCCCCGCCAGCACCGCCGTGGTGGCGCCCAATTCCTGCGCCAGGCGCAGCGTTTTCAGGGTCAGTTCGCGCCGCGCCGGCACGTTGCGCTGCAGGGCCGGCGTTTCAACGTACACGGCGTGCCAGTCGGCGCCCAGCTGGCCGGCCAGGCGCGCGGTGCTGCGCACCACATGCTCGGCGTCCGCGCGCGGCCCCACGCAGGCCAGCAGCGCGCCGCCGGTCTTCCAGACCGTGTCGATGGATTTTTCGATGCGGTAGGCGCGCACATCGTCCTCGACGCGGTCGGCGGTGCGGCGCAGGGCCAGCTCGCGCAGGGCGATCAGGTTCCCTTTGCGGAAGAAGTTTTTCGAGGCGCGTTCGGCCTGTTCCGGCTGATACACCTTGCCGCTGCGCAGGCGCGCCAGCAGTTCGTCGGCCGGCAGGTCCACCAGCACCACTTCATCGGCGTTGTCGAACACCGTGTCTGGCACGGTTTCGGCCACGCGCACGCCGGTGATGCCGCCGACCACGTCGTTCAGGCTGTCCAGGTGCTGCACATTGACCGTGGTGAAGACATCGATGCCGGCCGCCAGCAGTTCCTCCACATCCTGCCAGCGCTTGGGGTGGCGCGAGCCGGGGGCGTTCGAGTGGGCCAGTTCGTCGACCAGGATCAGGGCCGGGGTGGCGGCCAGGGCGCCATCGAGGTCGAACTCCTGCAGCGTTTTGCCGCGATGCGACAAGGTGTTCTGCGCGAGGCGCTCCAGGCCATCGAGCAGGGCGGCGGTGTCGATGCGGCCGTGGGTTTCGAGCACGCCGACCAGCACCTTGACGCCGTCGGCGTGCAGCTTGCGCGCCGCCGCCAGCATGGCATAGGTCTTGCCGACGCCGGCCGAGGCGCCGAAGTAGATGCGCAGCTTGCCGCGCGCCGCCTTGCGTTCCTCGGTCTGGACCTGGGCCAGCAGGGCATCGGGATCGGGGCGTTGGATTTCAGTTGGGGACATGGCCGCCTTGGTTACGAACTTTACTGAGTATGACCAGCTTCGGCGTTTGGCGCCACACCGCAATCTTTTGCGCCGTCTCCCCCGCGCAGGCGGGGGCCCATAGCACCGCTGCTCTTGGGTGCTATAGCCCCCCGCCTGCGCGGGGGAGACGGGACGACTCGGCGTCGAGCGCCAGGTTCAGCGCCAGCACATTCACGCGCGCCTCGCCGAACACGCCCAGCATCGGCACGATCGCGTGTTCCTTGATGATCGCCTCGACCCGCTCGCGCGGGATCTTGCGCGCGCTCGCCACCCGGCCCGTCTGGTACTGCGCCGCCGCCAGGCTGATCTCGGGATCGAGCCCGCTGGCCGATGCCGTCACCAGGTCCACCGGCACCAGCGCTGTATTGCCCGGGTCAAGCGCCCGCAGCGCGGCCAACCTGCCCTTGACCGCCTCCACCAGCGCCGGATTGAGCGGCCCCTGGTTCGAGCCCGAACTGCCAGCCGCATTGTTGGCCATCGGCCCGGTCGCCGACGGCCGGCCCCAGAAATATCCCGGCGACGAAAATGACTGCCCGATCAGGCGCGAGCCGACCGTCTTGCCGTCCTGCGTCACCAGGCTGCCGCGCACCTGCTCCGGAAAAGCGACATAGCCGATCCCGGTCACCGCCAGCGGATAGAGTACGCCAACGGCCAGGGTCAGGGCGCCAAACAGCATGAGGGCGGGGCGAAAAGTGGTTTTCATGAGAATGTCCTTTCTAGACCAGGTGAAGCGCCGACAGCAGCATGTCGATCAGCTTGATGCCGATGAACGGCAGCACAATGCCGCCCACACCGTAAATAAGGATGTTCCGGCGCAGCAGGGCCGCCGCGCCAATGGCCCGGTACTTCACGCCCTTGAGCGCCAGCGGAATGAGCACCACGATAATCAGGGCATTGAAAATCACCGCCGACATGATGGCCGAATCGGGGCTGGTCAATCGCATCACGTCCAGGCTTTTGAGCTGCGGGTAAGTGCCCACAAACGCCGCCGGAATGATCGCGAAATACTTGGCGATGTCGTTCGCGATCGAGAACGTGGTGAGCGAGCCGCGCGTCATCAGCATCTGCTTGCCGATTTCGACGATCTCCAGCAGCTTGGTCGGATTCGAGTCCAGGTCGACCATGTTGCCCGCTTCCTTGGCGGCCTGCGTGCCCGAGTTCATGGCCACCGCCACGTCGGCCTGGGCCAGCGCCGGCGCGTCGTTGGTGCCGTCGCCGGTCATCGCCACCAGGCGGCCCTCGGCCTGGTAGCTGCGAATCAGTTTGAGCTTGTCTTCCGGCGTGGCCTCGGCCAGGAAATCGTCCACGCCCGCTTCGGCGGCAATCGCGGCGGCGGTCAGCTTGTTGTCGCCGGTGATCATGACGGTCTTGATGCCCATGCGGCGCAGTTCGGCGAAGCGCTCGCGGATGCCGCCCTTGACGATATCCTTCAACTCCACCACGCCCATCACGCGGCCATCGTCAACCACCACCAGCGGCGTGCTGCCGCGGCGCGACACATCGTCGACCGTGCGCGCCATCTCGGGCGGATACAGCAGGCCGAGCGCCTCCACATGCTTTTTCACCGAATCGGCCGCGCCCTTGCGCACCTGGCGCGCGCCGATATCGACCCCGCTCATGCGCGTATTGGCGCTGAAGGGGATGAAGCTGGCCTGCAAACTGGCCATGTCGCGCTCACGGATATTGAAGCGCTGCTTGGCCAGCACCACGATCGAGCGCCCTTCCGGGGTTTCGTCGGCGAGCGAAGCGAGTTGCGCCACGTCGGCCAGTTCCTGCTCGGTGACGCCAGGGGCCGGGAAGAAGCCGGCGGCCTGGCGGTTGCCGAGCGTGATGGTGCCGGTTTTGTCTAACAGCAGTACGTCGACGTCGCCCGCCGCTTCCACCGCGCGGCCCGAGGTGGCGATGACATTCGCGCCCATCATGCGGCTCATGCCGGCCACGCCGATGGAGGAGAGCAGCGCGCCGATGGTGGTCGGGATCAGGCACACCAGCAGCGCGATCAACACCGTGACGCTGACCGGTTTGCCCGCACCGGCCGCCGCCACGCCGAACAGCGAAAACGGCAGCAGGGTCACGGTGACCACCAAAAACACGATGGTCAGCGCCACCAGCAGGATGGTGAGCGCGATTTCATTGGGCGTTTTCTGGCGCTTGGCGCCTTCGACCATCGAGATCATGCGGTCCAGGAAGGTCTCGCCGGGATTGACAGACACCCGCACCACCAGCCAGTCCGACAGCACGCGGGTGCCGCCGGTGACGGCCGAAAAATCGCCGCCCGACTCGCGGATCACCGGCGCCGATTCGCCGGTGATGGCGCTTTCGTCGACCGAGGCCACGCCCTCGATCACTTCGCCGTCGATGGGAATGACATCACCCGCTTCGACCAGGATGGTATTGCCCTTGCGCAGATCGGCGCCGGGAACCGGCAGCCAGGTGGTGCCGTATTTGGGCGTGGCCAGCTGCTTGGCGCTGACGGTTTGCTTGAGGCCGCGCAGGGACGCGGCCTGCGCCTTGCTGCGCCCTTCGGCCAGCGCTTCGGCGAAGTTCGCGAACAGCACCGTGAACCACAGCCAGACGGCAATCGCCAGGATAAAGCCGCTGTTGGCGTCACCCTTGCCGGCGACGGACTGAAAATACATCAAGGTGGTGAGGATGCTGCCGACGTAGACGACGAACATGACGGGACTGCGCAGTTGCGTGCGCGGCCCCAGCTTCATGACGGCGTCGAGGATGGCCGGGCCAATCAGCGCCGAATCGAACAGGGTAAGCGTCTTGCGGGTGGTCGCTGCCGGTGGCAGCGGAAGTGCTTGCGACATCATATGCTCCGCATGAAATTAGTGTGAATACAACTGCAAATGCTCGACAACGGGACCGAGCGCCAGCGCCGGGACGTAATTGAGCACGCCGACCAGCATCACCACGCCAACGAGCAGGCCGATGAAGATCGGGCCGTGCGTGGGCATGGTGCCGGCGTTCTCTTTCAGGCGCGGCTTGGCGGCCAGCGCGCCGGCAATCGCCAGCACCGGCACGATCACGCCAAAGCGCCCGAACCACATGGCAATGGCCAGCATGGTGTTGTAGAACGGCGTATTGGCCGACAAGCCGGCAAAGGCGCTGCCGTTGTTATTGGCGGCCGAACTGAAGGCGTACAGGATCTCCGAGAAGCCATGTGCGCCGGGGTTGGCGATGCCGGCGCGGCCTGCGTCGAGCATCACCGCCAGGGCGGTGCCGCTCAGGACCAGCAGCGGCGTGACCAGGATGGCGATCGAGGTCATTTTCATCTCGTAGGCCTGGATTTTCTTGCCCAGGTATTCCGGCGTGCGGCCGATCATCAGGCCGGCGATGAAGACCGCCATGATGGCAAACACCAGCATCCCGTACAAGCCCGAACCGACCCCGCCGAACACTACTTCGCCCAGCTGCATGAGCAGCATCGGCACCATGCCGCCGATGGGCGTAAACGAGTCGTGCATGGCGTTGACCGCGCCGCACGAGGCGGCCGTGGTCACGGCGGCGAACAGGGACGAGGCGGCGATGCCGAAGCGCGCTTCCTTGCCTTCCATATTGCCGCCGGCTTGCAGGATGCTCGCGCCCTGGTCCACGCCCAGCGCCGCCAGTTGCGGATGCACGGCCTGTTCGGCGTTCATTACCACGCTGGTGGCAACCACGAAGATCAGGCTCATGGCCGCCAGCACCGCCCAGCCCTGGCGCGCATCGCCCACCATGCGTCCGAACGCGAAGCACAGCGCGGCGGGAATCAGGAAGATCGCCAGCATCTGCGCAAAGTTCGACAGCGCGCTCGGGTTTTCGTACGGGTGGGACGAATTGGCGTTGAAGAAGCCGCCGCCGTTGGTGCCAATCAGCTTGATCGCTTCCTGCGAGGCGACCGGGCCCATGGCGATGGTCTGGGTGGTGGCGACCTTCGCTTGCGTCACAGCCTGGCCGTCAGGGCCCGGCGTGGCGACCGAGTACGCGACCGGATCGATCAGCTGCACTTCCTGGTAGCTGTTGAAGTTCTGGACCACGCCCTGCCCCATCAGGAACACCGCGCACACCAGCGACAGCGGCAACAGCACGTACAGGGTCGAGCGGCTGATGTCGGCCCAGAAGTTACCGATCGACGCGGCCGAACGCGAACTGAAACCGCGGATCAGCGCAAAGGCGACAGCGATGCCGGTGGCGGCCGAAAAGAAGTTCTGGCCGGTCAGCGCAACCATCTGCGTCAGGTAGCTCATGGTCTGCTCGCCGCCGTAGCCTTGCCAGTTGGTGTTGGCCACGAAGCTGACAGCGGTGTTGAACGAGGAATCGGGGCTGACATTGGCCAGCGCCTGCGGATTGAGCGGCAAGAATGCTTGCAGGCGCTGCACGCCGTACACGAACAGCGCCCCAAGGCCGTTAAACACCAGCAGTGCGATGGCATACGATTTCCAGCCCATTCCGGTTTCCGGGAGCACGCCGCCCAGGCGGTACAGCAGCCGCTCCACGGGCGCCAGCCAGCCCAGGCCGGGCACGGCGCCGCCCTCGCCGACCTTTGCCAGCAGACGCCCAAGCGGCCAGGCCAGCGCCAGCAGCACGGCCAGGAAAGCGCCCAGCAGCGCCATCGATTGCATGGTCATCACAGGTCCTCCGCGTTGAGCAGCGCATGGACCAGGTAGGCCAGCAGGGCGGCGGCCACCAGGCCGGCGATATATACGGGTTCCATTATTTCTTGTCCCCCAGGGTGGCGCAGCCGGCTGCGAAAGCGCAGGCCAGGCCGAAAAAGAGCAGCAGCGCTGCGATGAAAATCAAGTCCATATCACCCTCGAACGAGTTGGTTTTGTTATTGATGAGCGTATCGGCAAGCGTCTAAAAACGGTGTAAAGAGTTGCCGCGCGGGTGTAAACAAAGCGTAAACGCCGGCCTTAAAAAGTCTTGCTGACGGTCAGTTGCAAGGCAGTCTTGCCGAGGAACTTGCCGTTGGCGGGCGAGGCGTAGGCGGCCTTGCCGGCATTGGTGCCGATCGCGGCCAGGGCCACACTCGCCACGCCGAAGTCGCGCGTCACGCCGATTTTGTAGTCGGTGTAGCTGGCGGCGCCGTTGTTGGCCACGCGCTGGCGCCCGGCGTGCAGGTTGAGCACAAAGCCGTTGCCCAGCTCGGGATTGGCGGCCAGGTCGAGATAGCCGCTGTGTTTGCTGTCGACGTAGCCGAACAGGTTGGTCAGCGCGTGCGAATACTTGATCAGGGCCACGCCGTACGACAACTGGCCATAGACCTCGGTGGTGTTGGCGTTGGCAAAGCCGGCCACGTGGCCGAGCCGGTTGGACGGGTAGGCGTAGGTCAGCACGCCGGCGTCGTAGCCGATGCCGCGCGCCAGCTCGCCGCGCTTGCCGCCGTAGATGTCGATTTCGACCTTGCCGTCGCCGCCGGCGTCATTGGTCCACTTGATGGTCGAGGCCCACGCGCCGGCGTACCAGCCCGATGGCTTGTGCACCAGGTCGGCCCCGCCCTGCAAGGCCGGCTGGAGGCGGGTTTGCGAGATGCCGCGATAGCGGTAGTCGCTGGTGGCGGCGGCGTTGAAACTGACTTCGGTCGCGGCATGGGCGGACAAGGACAACAGGGCTGCTGCGACAATGGCGATCTTCATGGTGCTTCTTTCTTGGCTGTGGTGGAAAACGGAGACACGCCAAATCGTATCGGCGCAGCCGTAAAAAATTTCTAAAGAGTGGGGGTGCTGGCGTAAAGGAAATGTAAAAATGCAGGCTTTGAGCAAGCCGGGGAGCGACGATGGACATGCAGGGAAGGGCGATAATTCGCAACGCGTCGATGGACGATGTGGAGACGCTGGCAGCGCTCGAAGAGGCCAGCTTCAGCGGCGACCGGGTGAGCCGGCGCAGTTTTCGCTATCTTCTGTCGAGGGGGAAATCAGTGACGCTGATCGATGCGCTGGCGGGAGAAACGCGCGGCTATCTGACCTTGCTGTTTCGCGCGAACAGGGCGCGGGTGTACACCATTGCCACGGCGGCGGCCTGGCGCGGCCATGGGGTGGCGGCGCAACTGGTGCGCGCGGCGGAACAGGCGGCGCTGGCGCGCGGGTGCACGGCGTTGTATCTGGAGGTGCGCAAGGATAACGTGGCCTCGATCGCCCTGTTCGCCGGAAACGGCTATCGGGTATTCGGCGAATATGAGGCGTATTACGACGATGGGATGGACGCCTGGCGCATGGAGAAGACATTGCCTGAATAAACCTGGGACAGGGAGCCTGCTTTCCCGCCTAAAAACATTTCCTAAAGCAACATCCTCACGTATGCTCCTGCTACGGAGAACAGTTCATTTTTGAGGATGCGATGACGGCACAGTCGGACCCATTAATCTGCCAGGGATGCGGTGCCCAGCTGACTTACGCGGCCGGCTTGCAGGCATTGCAATGCGCTTATTGCGAGACGGTCACGCCGATCCCGCGCGCCGCAGCGATGGCCGGGAAGACCGGGCAACGGATCATTCCGCTCTCGGTCGACGACAAGGCCTTCGCATTCGGGGTGCTGCGCTCCTTGTCGCTGAACCATGAGGTGCCGGACGACATGGTCGAGCGCGCCGTGCTGTCGGTCAAAGCTTCCTACCTGCCCTGCCTGGCCCACGACGTCTCGTACACCGCCTCGTGGACAGCCTCGTTCACCCAAGCGACAAATCATCCAGGATCGGGCAATCCGGCCGTTCGTCGCCATGGCAGGCGCCGGCCAGCTTTTCCAGGGTGCGCTTCATGGCTTCCATCTCGCCGATCTTGCGGTCGAGTTCGGCGATGTGCTGCCTGGCCATCGCCCGCACATCCTTGCTGGCCCGATGCTTGTCCTGCCACAAGGCCAGCAGGGTCTTGATCTGTTCCAGCGAAAAGCCCAGCGCCCGGCTGCGGTGGATGAATAGCAGCACCTGCACATCTTGCGGCCCATACACGCGATAGCCGGCATCGGTGCGCTGCGCCTCGCCGATCAACCCGATCGACTCGTAGTGCCGGATCATCTTGGCCGACACGCCCGAGGCCTTGGCCGTGTCGCCGATATTCATCGTCGTCATAGTCATCGTCGTCATGCTGCGTCTCCCCCTGCGCTTCCCGCTACCCAGCGCTTGAGCAGCAGCGCATTGCTGACCACCGATACGCTCGAAAACGCCATCGCCGCCCCCGCAATCATCGGGTTGAGCAAGCCGAACGCGGCCAGCGGCACGCCGATCACGTTGAACACGAAGGCCCAGAACAGGTTCTGGCGAATCTTGCTGTAGGTGCGGCGCGAGATGTCGATGGCGTCGACCAGCAGGCGCGGGTCGCCCCGCATCAGGGTCACGCCGGCGGTGTGCATCGCCACGTCGGTGCCGCTGCCCATGGCCACGCCGATATCGGCCGCCGCCAGGGCCGGCGCATCGTTGATGCCGTCGCCCACCATCGCCACCCGTTCGCCTTTGGCGCGCAGGGCCGCGATGATTGCCGCCTTGCCTTCAGGCAGCACCTGCGCGTGGACCTCGTCGATGCCGAGCTGGTCCGCGATGTGGCGCGCGCTGCCGGGATTGTCGCCGCTCAGCATCACGGTGCGGATGCCGGCCGCGTGCAGCCGCTCGACCGCTTGCCGGCTCTCGGGCTTGAGGGCGTCGCCGAAGGCCAGCATGCCGAGCAGGCGCGTGCCATCGGCCAGCCACGAGACCGTCTCGCCGGCCGCCTCGCGCGCCTGCCCTTGCACGGCCAGGGCGGCGAGGTCGACGCCGTGCTGGCGCATCAGTGCGGCGTTACCCAGCAGCAGCGCGCGCCCATCGACCGTGGCGGCAACGCCCAGCCCGGCCAGGGCACGCGTGCCGACAGCCGGCGCCAGGGTCATGCCCGCTTCCCGCGCCGCGTCGCCCACTGCGCGCGCCAGCGGATGTTCGCTGCCCTGCTGCACGGCGGCGGCCAGCGCCAGCAAGGTGTGCTGGTCGCCGTGCGCGGGGACAGTCGCGGTCAGGCGCGGCTTGCCGGCGGTCAGGGTGCCGGTCTTGTCGAACGCCACGACGGTGACGCCGTGCAAGAGTTCCAGGGCCTCGGCATCCTTGATCAGGATGCCGTATCTGGCGGCCACGCCGGTGCCGGCCATGATCGCCGTCGGCGTCGCCAGCCCCAGCGCGCACGGACAGGCGATCACCAGCACCGCCACCGCGTTGAGCAGCGCCGCGCTCCAGTCGCCGTTGGCCAGCCACCAGCCGATGAAGGTTACAAGCGCGATAAGCACGATGGCCGGCACGAACACGGCGCTGACCTTGTCCACCAGGCGCTGGATCGGCGCCTTGGCCGCCTGCGCGTCCTCGACCGCACGGATGATGCGTGCCAGCACGGTTTCGGCGCCGATGGCGCTGGCGCGGGCGAGCAGCAAGCCTTCGCCGTTGACCGCCCCGCCGATCACGCGCGCGCCCACGGTTTTGCTCACGGGCAGGCTTTCGCCGGTCAGCATCGATTCATCGGCGTGGCTGGCGCCTTCGATGACGTCGCCATCCATCGGAATGCGTTCGCCGGGGCGGATCACAACCTCGTCGCCGACCTTCAGTTTGCTGATCGGAATGTCGCTTTCCACGCCGTTGCGGCGTACCCTTGCCGTTTCCGGGCGCAGCGACTGGAGGGCGCGGATCGCTTCGGTGGTCTGGCGCTTGGCGCGCGTTTCCAGCCATTTGCCCAGCCGCACCAGGGTGATCACCACGGCGGACGCCTCGAAATACAGGTGCGCGCCGTGATGCTGCTGGCCCAGCCACTGGTACAGGCTCAGGCCGTATGCGGCCGAGGTGCCGAGCGCGACCAGCAAGTCCATGTTGCCGCTTCTGGCCAACAATGCTTTCCAGGCGGAACGGTAAAAGCGCGCGCCGATCCAGAACTGCACCGGCGTGGCCAGCAGCCATTGGATCCAGGCGGGCAACATCCAGTCAATTCCCGCAGCGGCCAGCAGCATCGGCGCGAGCAAGGGGATGGTGAGGGCGGCGGCGATCGCGATTTCCATCGGCTCGGACAGTCCGCGCCGCGGCGCCACGGGGGCGGCCACCTCGGCCGGCGCGTTGGCCGAGTAGCCGGCGCGCTCGACCGCCGCGATCAGCTGGGCCGGATCGAGCGCTGCGCCGGTAATTAATACTTTCTCGGTGGCCAGGTTGACGGTGGCGCCCTGCACGCCGGGGACCGCGCGCAAGGCTTTTTCGACCCGTCCGGCGCACGAGGCGCACGTCATGCCGCCAACCTCCAGCGTGGTTTCGGCGGCGTCCTGCATTGTCATGGTCGTCATTTCAAGCTCCTGTTACATTCGCATGCCACCATCATTAAGCTTCCCATTATAGTAAGGTCAAGCGAAAAAACCGCTTGACCTTCCCACAGTGGGAACGTCGACAATGACTTCATTCCATTCACCAACAGGAGTGTTGCCATGATCAAGCTGAGTATTCCCGAGATGAGCTGCGGCCATTGCGCCGGCGTCATCACCAAGACCGTCAAGGAGCTCGACCAGGATGCCGTCGTGACATTCGACATGCCTGCGCGCACCATTGAGCTGGACACGACGGCGGCGCGGGACGAGGTGCTCGCCAGCCTGGCCGAGGCCGGCTATCCCGCCAAGGCCGCTTGATCCGCACGGCGCGGCCCTGATTTTCCATGTGCTAGACTTTGTCCATGAAGTGCTTCCGAACATTGCTGGTGTGGCTGATGCTGCTCGCGATTCCCTTGCAGGGTTTCGCAGCGGCATCGTCGGCGCTGTGCGAAGCGGCCGCCGCGCCGCTCGCCAGCCATGTCGCCGTCGCCAGCATGGACGAGGGCCACTGCGCCGGGCCGGACAGCGCCGCACCGGACAGCACCGCCAAGTGCAGTAACTGCGCTTTCTGCTGCGTGGGCATGGCCATCGCGCCGGCATGTCCCGCAGCAGGCGCCGCGCCCCCGCTGGCCTCCGAATTGATTGCCTACGCCGCCATGCACGTGACGGCGCACATCCCGGGCGGCCTGGAACGCCCTCCTCACTCCCCGATCGCCTGAATGCCCTTGGTCCGTCCACGGACCAGCGTCTTTTAACCAACACGATTGAGGTTGTCATGAATTCCCTTCGCCTGATATGGCCGCTGCTGCTTGCCTGCGCCGCGCCGGCGCTGGCGCAAACGCGCGCCGCGCCACCTGCCTACGACTCGGCGTTTGCCGGGTACCGCACCTACCGGGAGCCGCAAGCGGCCTCCTGGAAGGACACCAACGAACAACTGCTCAAGCGGCCCGCCCGGATGGGCCACATGGGTCACATGAACCACAACATGGACGCCGCCAAAAAACCGGATGCGCCCAAGCTTGACGATCCCCATGCCGGGCACGATATGAGCGGCATGAAAAAGAGCGCGGAGCCGGCCAGAGCCGCGCCGCACCACGGCCACCAGCACAAGGAGTGACGATGCGACGACTATCTACTCCGCTGCGCCGTATCGCGCTGGCCGGCATCTGCGCCTTTGCTGCCGGCTGCGCCTCCTTCTCGCCAGACGGCGGCTACGCCGGGGTGCGCCAGTTCGCGCAGCAGCGTACTGGAGACGCCATTCCCGCCAGCGCACCCGGCACTGACACCGGCAATGTCGAACAGCAGGTCGCGGCCTTGCTGGCCAAGCCCTTGTCGGCCGAAGACGCGGTCACCATCGCGCTGCTCAATAACCGCGGCCTGCAAGCAGGCTACGCGGAACTCGGTATCGCCGAGGCGGACCTGGTGCAGGCCGGCCGCATCGCCAATCCGGTGCTTAGTTTCGGCCGCATGAAAAGCCACGAGGGCGTCGAGATCGAGCGCACGCTGATGCTGCCCGTGATTGGCCTGTTGACCATGCCGGTCGCTACCCGCCTCGAACGGCGCCGTTACGAACAGGCGCAACTGCGCGCCGCCGGCGAGGTGCTGCGCACCGCCGACGCCACCCGGCGCGCCTGGTACGGTGCGGTCGCCGCCCAGCAAAGCGCCGAGTACATGGAGCAGGTAAAAAACGCCGCCGAAGCGAGCGCCGAACTGGCGCGCCGCATGGCGCTGGCCGGCAACTGGAGCCGCCTGCAGCATGCGCGCGAGCAGGCGTTCTACGCCGATGCGGTGGCCGGTCTGGCGCGCGCGCGCCAGGTCCGCACCCTGGAACGCGAACAGCTCACGCGCCTGCTGGGCGTGTCGAACCCGGCTGCCTTCACCCTGCCCGCACGCCTGCCCGACCTGCCAGGGGCCCCGCGCGAGGTGCACGATGCCGAAGCCCAGGCCATGGGCAACCGGCTCGACATGCTCATGGCGCAGAAGGAACTGGCCGGACTGGCATCGTCGCTGGGCTTGAGCCGCGCCACCCGCTTCGTCAACCTGCTCGACCTGAGCTACCTGCGCAACACCGGCGAGACCGGCGAGCGCGCCACCGGCTACGAAATCGAACTGCAGATTCCCCTGTTCGACTGGGGCGGCGCCAGGGTGGCCAAGGCCGAGGCAATGTACATGCAGGCCGTGCACCGCGCCGCCGGCCTGGCTGTCGACGCCCGTTCGCAGGTACGCGAAAGCTATAGCGGCTACCGCACCGCCTACGACCTGGCGCGCCACTACCGCGACGAAGTGGTGCCGCTCAAAAAACGCATCGCCGACGAACAGCTGCTGCGCTACAACGGCATGCTGATCAGCGTCTTCGAACTGCTGGCCGACGCGCGCGAGCAGGTCGTCGCCGTCAACGCCGCCATCGAAGCGCAGCGCGACTACTGGATCGCCGACGCCGCCCTGCAAGCGGCGCTGACCGGCAGCGGCGACGCCGCAGCCGCAGGAACCGCCACGCCACGCGCCGGCAGCGCAGCGCCCGGCGCCGCTCCGGCCCCACACTGAAAGGACATGCAACATGGTCTCACGTAGAAATTTCTTCACTGGCGCGGGCGCGCTTGCGGTCAGCACGGCGCTGGTCTCGCGCGCCGGCGCCGCCTCGCTGCCGGAAGCGGTCATCATGGACAAGGCGGCGACCCAGCCGCCTTTAACGCCGCCCAACGGCCGCCCGTACAACCCGGTGGTCACCCTCAATGGCTGGACCCTGCCGTGGCGGATGAAAGACGGCGTCAAGGAATTCCACCTTGTCGCCGAGCCGGTGGTGCGCGAAATCGCACCCGGCATGAAGGCCAACCTGTGGGGTTACAACGGCCAGTCGCCAGGACCGACCATCGAAGTGGTGGAAGGCGACCGGGTACGCATTTTCGTCACCAACAAGCTGCCCGAGCACACCAGCGTGCACTGGCACGGCCAGCGCCTGCCGAACGGCATGGACGGCGTGACCGGGCTGACCCAGCCCGGCATCGATCCAGGCAAGACCTTCGTCTACGAATTCGTGGCCAGGCGTCCAGGCACTTTCATGTACCACCCGCACGCCGATGAAATGACGCAGATGGCGATGGGGATGATGGGCTTCTGGATCACCCACCCCAAGGACCACAACTTCATGCGGGTCGACCGCGACTTCTGCTTTTTACTGAACGCTTACGACATCGACCCGGGCAGCTACACGCCCAAGGTCAACACGATGCTCGACTTTAACCTGTGGACCTTCAACAGCCGCGCCTTTCCCGGGATCGACCCGATGGTGATCGCGCACAACGACAAGGTACGCATCCGGGTCGGCAACCTGACCATGACCAACCACCCGATCCACATGCACGGCCACGAATTCACGGTCACCGGCACCGATGGCGGCTGGACCCCGCCGGCGTCGCGCTGGCCGGAAGTGACGACCGATATCGCGGTCGGCCAGATGCGCGCGATCGAGTTCGTCGCCAGCGAGCCGGGCGACTGGGCCTTCCACTGCCACAAATCGCACCACACCATGAACGCCATGGGCCACGACGTGCCGACCCTGATCGGGGTCGACCAGCGCGAGGTGCTCGGCAAGATCAACAAGCTGGTGCCGGGCTACATGGTCATGGGCGACAAGGGCATGGCGGACATGGGCGAGATGGAGATGCCGCTGCCGGACAACACGCTGCCGATGATGACCGGCTACGGCCCGTTTGGCGGCATCGGCATGGGCGGCATGTTCACCGTGATGAAGGTGCGCAAAGGCCTGGCGCGCGGCGACTACAAGGACCCGGGCTGGTACAAGCATCCGCCGGGCAGCGTGGCATACGAGTGGAAGGAAGGCGGGATCGCCAGGCCGGAGCCGCTGCGTGCCCCGGATGCCGACAACATGGCGGCGAAACCGGGCGAGAAGGTGCTGCAAGTGACCAAACCGGGCAAAAATCATGCACACTGACGCTTTTTTCAACCATTGAAAGAAGCTGATGCGCCAATTCGTTCTGCTTGCCGTCCTCGGACTGGCATCGCTCCAGGCCCTGGCGGCGACGCCTGGCGAAACGCTGGCGGCCTTCCACGCCGCCCTGCACGCGGGCGACGAGGCGCGCGCGATGACGCTGCTCAGCCCCGAGGCGGTCATTTACGAGGCCGGTCACGTGGAACGTTCGCGCAGCGAGTATGCCGATCACCATCTGGCCAACGATATTGCCTTCGCCAGGGTGACCACGCGCAGGGTGGTACGGCATAAGGAACGGTTCGAGGGCAATCTGGCGATTTTGCTCGACGAGGTCGAAACCAGGGGGGCCTTCAAGGGCAAGACCGTCAATGCGGTCGGCACCGAAACGGCCATCCTGGAGAAAAAGGGCGACGGCTGGGTGGTGCTGCATTTTCACTGGTCGTCGCGCAAGGCCAAATAGGTCAGTCCAGGTCCGCCAGTGCGCGCCACATGTGGACCTTGGACAGATAGCGTGCGCCGAGTGCGATGGCGTACGGCTCCACGCCGAACGTGGAAAAACCGAGCCGCTGGTACAGGCTGCGGGCGGACGCATTGGCTTCGGTGACCGTGAGCTGGATGATTTTTGCATGCGGACGCGCGCTGGCGTAATCGAGCGCGGCGTTCATCAATTGCGCACCAAGGCCCGAACGGCGGCAGCGCGGCGTGACGTACATGCCGAACAGGGTGACCTTGTGGCGGCCTTTTTCGCGTGCTTCGAACGACAGGCCGGCGCTGCCAACGAGGGCGCCATCGTCGTCAAAGGCGCCGAGCACCACCTCGTTCGAATCCGGATCGGGGTTCAGGCGCGCTTCCCACCATGATGCGGGACGCAGCGCGCGCTCGTCGGCACTGGAGGTGTAGGCGTCGGGATGCAGCGCGAGCGCCTCGAGCGTGATCGCGCGGTATGCCGGGGCGTGGGCTGGATTCAGGCGTTGGAGCTTCATGCTCCCATCTTAACCAAAAAGCGGGCCCGCAGGCCCGCATTTATCCGCGAAACGCGGTCTCCGGCATGCCCTGCACGCCAGGGCGCACCAGCAGCACGGCGCCAGACTCGGTATCCTCGGGCAGCCTGCCGGCCGCGATCGAGGTGACCAGCAGGGTATCCATGCCGGCGCCGCCGAAGCTGCACATCGACGGTTTCAGCAGCGGCAGGTCGATGGTGCGATCGAGCTTGCCCTCGGGCGTGAAGCGCAGCAGGCAGCCGCCGTCGTTCCCGCAGATCCAGTAGCAGCCGTCGACATCGACCGCCGCGCCGTCGGGACGGCCGCGGTGGGCGTTCATGTCGACCAACACGCGCTGGTTGCTCGGCGTGCCGCTGTCGGTGTCGTAGTCGAAGGCCCAGATCAACTGGCGCGCTACGTGCGAGTCGGACAAATACATGGTGCGCCCGTCCGGCGAAAAACCGAGGCCGTTCTGCACCACCAGGTTCGACACTACCGGCGCTGAAAAGCCCTGCTCGCGCGTGTAGCGGTACAGGCTTCCCTCGGCGCGCAGTTCAGGCTTGTCCAGGTACAGCGTGCCGCTCCAGAAGCGCCCCTGGCGGTCGCAGCGGCCATCGTTGAAGCGCATACCCTGTTTCATGCCGGGCAGCGCAGCGAGCAGCACGGCATGGACGTGCTGCTCGATGTCCATGGTGAGCTCGAACACGCCGGTTTCCATCCCGGCCACCAGGGCGCCACTGTCGGTGAGCGCGATACAGGCAGGCATTTCGGCGGTAAACCAGATACGCTGTTCGCCGCTTGCGGCATCAAGGCGCCAGATGCGCCGGCCCAGGATGTCGACCCAGTACCAGGCGCCCTCCCGCGCGTTCCACAGCGGGCTTTCGCCCACCGCGCAGTGAACGCCGGGTACTTTTTCGATGCTCGCTTGCGTGCTCATATTGCCCTTACAGATCGGTGATTTCGCGGTAGCGCGGTACCAGTGTTTTCATCATCATCCATGCCGCCAGGTAGGCCAGCGCGCAGATCGAGAACATGATCATGTAGCCGGTACTGATCTGGCCCATGGCGCCATAATAATCGAACAGCCAGCCACCGAGCTTGGTCAGCAGGACGCCGCCCATGCCGCCGAACATGCCGCCGATGCCCACCACCGAACCGACGCTATGTTTCGGGAACATGTCGGACACGGTGGTGAAGATGTTGGCCGACCAGGCCTGGTGCGCGGAGGCGCCGATGCCGATCAGGATCACCGGTACCCAGAAGCTGAGGTAGCCGAACGGCTGCGCCAGCAGCACCACCAGCGGAATGAAGGCGATGCACAGCATGGCCTTCATGCGGCCGTCGTAGGGATTGTCGCCGCGGTTGATGAAGTAGGTCGGGAACCAGCCGCCGCCGATACTGCCGACCATGGTCATGCTGTACAAGACGGCCAGCGGCACGATGATGTCGGTGCCTTTCAGGCCATAGGTCGCGGCCAAATATTTGGGCAGCCAGAAAAGGAAGAACCACCACACGCCGTCGGTCATGAATTTGCCGAGCGCGAAGGCCCAGGTCTGGCGGTAGCCGAGCAGCTTGAACCACGAGGTCTTCGGCTTGACGACGCCTGCCACCGGCTCCGGCACCACCGCGCAATCGCTGTTGATGTAATCGAGTTCCGCCTTGCCCATGCGCTTCTGTTCGGCCGGAGTATCGTAGAACACCATCCACAACGCCATCCACACAAAGCCGATCGCGCCGATGATGATGAAGGCCATCTGCCAGCCCCACGCGGCGGCGATCAGCGGCACCGTGAGCGGCGCCAGGATTGCGCCGACGTTGGCGCCGGAGTTGAAAATGCCGGTGGCGAACGAGCGCTCCTTCTTGGGGAAGTACTCGGCGGTGGCCTTGATGGCGGCGGGGAAGTTACCCGCTTCGCCCAGCGCCAGCACGGCGCGCGACATCATGAAGCCGGCGATCGACACCGGCACCACGGTCATGCCAAGGCTGGTCAGGATGCCGTTGATGCCCTCGCCCACGCCAATGGCGAAGGCGTGCATGATCGCGCCCAGCGACCAGATGGTAATGGCCAGCACGAAGGCGCGCTTGGTCCCGAGCTTGTCGATCACGCGGCCGGCGAACAGCATCGAGAACGCGTACACAAACTGGAAGGCCGCCGTGATGTTGGCGTAATCGGTATTGGACCAGCCGAATTCTTTGGACAGGTCGGTGGCTAACAGGCTCAGGACCTGACGGTCCAGATAATTGATGGTGGTGGCGAAGAACAGGAGGGCGCAAATGGTCCACCGGTACTTGCCTATGACTTGCTGGTTCATCGGTCGCTTCTTTATGGTTGTTTTTAGAAACAGCGCGCTGCCGCCAGGCGTCTCCACACCTTGCATCGACGGCAGCGCGACCAGCCTTCTTACTTAGGTTGTTGCATGCCTCCGTCGACAAGGCGGGTCAGGCCCAGGGGATTATGGTCGGCCAGTGCCTCCGGAAGCAAGTCCGCCGGCAGGTTCTGGTAGCACACCGGACGCAGGAAGCGGTCGATGGCGGACGCGCCCACCGAGGTGCTGCGGCTGTCGGAAGTGGCCGGGAACGGGCCGCCGTGGACCATGGCATGCGCCACTTCGACGCCGGTAGGGTAGCCGTTGAACAGGATGCGGCCCGCCTTGCGTTCCAGGACCGGCAGCAGCGCAGCGGCATGGGCGCGGTCGGCGGCCAGGGCGTGCACGGTGGCGGTCAACTGGCCTTCGAGGTGTTCGGCGACCTGCTGCATTTGCCCGGCGTCGCGGCAGCGCACCAGCAAAGCGCACGGTCCGAAGATTTCGGACTCCAGCGCAGGAGTGGACAGGTACGTGGCCGCGTCGCACACGTACAGCGAGGCTTGCGCTGCGCAGCCGGCGCCGTCGGCTTTGCCCTGGGCCACCAGGGTCACGCCGTCGATGCCGGAGAGCTGTTCAACGCCGCCGACATACGCCTTGTGGATGCCTGGCGTGAGCATGGTGCCGGCGCCCTTGGCTTGCAGCGCGGCGGCTGCCGCTTCGATGAACTGGTCGAAGTGGTCGCCCTTGAGGCCCATGACCAGGCCCGGGTTGGTGCAGAACTGGCCGACGCCCAGGGTCAGCGAATCGACGAAGCCTTGCGCCACGGCGGCGCGGTCGCTTGATAGGGCCGCCGGCAGCAGGAACACCGGATTAATGCTGCTCATTTCGGCATACACGGGAATCGGTTCCGGGCGCAGGGCCGCGGTGCGCATCAGCGCCAGGCCGCCCTGGCGCGAGCCGGTAAAGCCAACCGCCTTGATGGCCGGATGGTCGACCAGGCGCTGGCCGATCTGGCGGCCTTCGCCGAACAGCATCGAGAACACGCCTTCGGGCAGTTGGCAGTCGGCCACCGCTTGTTGAATGACCTTGCCAACCAGTTCCGAGGTGCCGAGGTGGGCGCCGTGCGCCTTGACCACGACCGGGCAACCGGCCGCCAGCGCCGAGGCGGTGTCGCCGCCGCCGACCGAGAAGGCCAGCGGAAAGTTACTGGCGCCGAACACGGCGACCGGGCCCAGTGGGATCTTGCGCAGGCGCAGATCGGGACGCGGCGGCACCCGATCCGGCAGGGCCGAATCGATGGTGGCGTCGATGAAGTAGCCGTCGCGCGCGACCTTGGCGAACAGGCGCAGTTGATTGACGGTGCGGCCACGCTCCCCTTCCAGGCGCGCGGTCGGCAGGCCGGTCTCTAACGCGGCGCGTTCTATCAAGGCAGGGCCGAGATTGAGGATGCCTTCGGCGATGGTCTCCAAAAAGACCGCGCGCTGTTCGAGCGTGGTGTTGCGGTACGTGTCGAAGGCGCTTTGCGCCAGGGCGCAGGCGGCATCGACATCGGCGTCGGTGGCCAGGCCGAAGTCCGGGCCCATCGAGTCGTTGCGGGACGGGTCGATCGCGCGCACCACGCCTGCCGTGCCGCGCAGGGTGCGTTGGCCGATGACCATTTCTCCATTGATGTGCATATGCGTTTCCTCGGTCCGGATTATTGGGCGCCCTGGGCGCTGATCAACTTCTGTAGCATCGCGTCTTCTTCCGCCGTCATGTCGGTCAATGGCGCGCGTACCGGGCCGGCCGAGTGGCCTACCAGGCGCGCGCCGGCCTTGACGATGCTCACTGCGTAGCCGGCCTTGCGGTTGCGGATTTCTAGGTAAGGCAGGAAGAACTGGTCGAGCAGGCGGTTGGTGGTCGCGTGGTCGTCGGCGGCGACGGCGTGGTAGAAGTCCATCGCCATTTTCGGCATGAAGTTAAAGACGGCCGACGAGTACACCGGGGTTCCCAGCGCCTTGTAGGCCGCTGCGTAGACTTCGGCGGTAGGCAGGCCGCCCAGGTAGCTGAAGCGGTCGCCCATGCGGCGCCAGATCTGCACCATCAGTTCGATGTCGCCGATGCCGTCCTTGAAGCCGATCAGGTTAGGGCAGCGCGCGGCCAGTTTTTCGAGCGAGTCGGCGCTCAGGCGGCACTGGCCGCGGTTGTAGACCACGACGCCGAATTTGACCGACGCGCAGACGGCTTCGACGTGGGCGATCAGGCCATCCTGGCTCGCTTCGGTCAGGTAGTGCGGCAGCAGCAGGATGCCGTGGGCGCCAAGGCGCTCGGCTTCCTGGGCCAGGGCGATCGCGGTGCGGGTCGGGCCGCCGGCGCCGGCCAGGATCGGCACCTTGCCGCGGCAGGTGTCGACTGCGGTGCGGATCACGTCCGAGTATTCGCTTGGGGTCAGGGAGAAGAACTCACCGGTGCCGCCGGCCGCGAACAAGGCGCTGGCGCCGTACGGAGCCAGCCACTCGAGGCGCCCGGCGTAGGTGCGCGCGTTGAAATTGCCCTGGTCGTCGAAATCGGTCAGCGGGAACGACAGCAGGCCGGACGACAGGATTTGTTTGAGTTCTTGCGGATTCATGAGGTCTCCAGATTTTGTAGGCGGGTTGTTTGGCACTAGTGATACGTCATCGTACAACTAGTCTTCGACATAAGCAAGCACAACGTTGAGACGGATTGCGGCGCCGCCGGGGCGGACTGGGAAGGCGGGAAGCGGGAAGGAAGCGGGGGGAAAGCGGCGATGAGCGGGAGCGCTGGCGGGCAGGCTCCCTTGGGGACGATCGGTGAGGCGGCGGCGTCAGGCCCCGTTCGACTCCAGTTGCTGCTGCGCCTGGCGCAGGCGTTCGCGGCTGTTGCTCAGGTGGGTGCGCATGGCGGCGCGCGCCGCTTCCGGGTCCTTGCGCAGGATCGCGTTGAAAATGTCTTCGTGCTCGCGGTTGACCCGTTCCAGATAGGCGGCCGGATCGTCGTGCCCGAGCTGCGGCATGTTGATGCGCGCACGCGGGATGATGGTGGTGCCCAGCTGGCTCAGGATGTCGACGAAATAGCGGTTGCCGGTGGCCTGTGCGATCAACAGGTGAAACTGTACATCGGCGTCAACGGCGGGGCTTCCGCGCGCGACGCTGCGCTGCATGGCGCCCAGCACCTTGGCCAGTTCGGCCACCTGCGCTTCGCTGCGCCGGGCCGCCGCCAGCCAGGCCGCTTCGGCCTCCATGCTGATGCGCAGCTCCAGCATCGCCAGCACGTCCATGACGGTGACGATGCTCTCGGCGTTGATGGCCAGGCCCGCGTTGCTGCGTTCGATGACGAAGGTGCCAATGCCGTGCCGGGTCTGCGCCCAGCCGGCCGCCTGCAGGTGCGAAATGGCTTCGCGCACCACGGTGCGGCTTACGCCGTGCTGCTCCATGATGGCCGACTCGGTCGGCAGCTTGTCGCCGGGCTTGAGCACGCCCTGCTGGATGCTGCCCGTGATGTGTTCGACCACGCCTTGGGCAAGGGTGCGGTGTTTCTTGCGGGGCGGCGGCAGCGCCTGGGCGGGTGTGGATGGTGTCATGCACATATTATACAACTTGAATAGTTGTACGACATCTTATGATTGGATGGGGTGTATACTTGGTCGACCTAGAATACCCATAGAAATGAGCTGGCATGAATTGCCGTGACAATTGCGGCGCCTGCTGCACCGCCCCTTCCATCACCAGTCCGATTCCAGGCATGCCCCATGGCAAAGCTGCGGGCGAGCGCTGCATCCAGCTGGGCGCGGACAATCGCTGCCTGATTTTCGGCAAGCCGGAACGGCCCGCGTTTTGCGGCGGCTTGCAGCCGTCGGAAGAGATGTGCGGGAGCAGCCGCGAACATGCGATGCAGTGGCTGGGGGAACTCGAGCGGGAGACCGCGCCGGCGTGCAATGACTGATCTATAACTGCCCGGCCCAGCGCAACGACGCCGTGCCAGCTTTCAGAGCGGTACAGGATGTCGACGCGGTGAACGCCAGCCTGGCGCTCGTGCACTCAACCGATGGCATGCGGCGTTGCGGACAGGAGGATGATGCGCGCAGCCCCACCATCGATCACCACCTCGATATAGCTGCACTCACCGCTGGCGGCGGCGTCGACCGACAGCGCACTCCGGGATCGGCGAAGCGCAAACTGCCGTCGGCCTGCGCCACGGTCCTGCCCATGCGCGCGATGCGCGGGTCGTCCGCGCGCACCGGAGGCTCGGGCCAGGCGCGGCCACAAGCGAGCATCAGTGCGACCGCCAGCGCGCTGCGGCTCATGACTTACTTCATCAGCTTTTTCACGTCGGGCAGCATGGCATCGGCCCAGATGGCGTAGCCCTTTTGCGTCAGGTGCAGATGGTCGCCCATGATGTCGGTGCCGATGCTGCCGTCAGGGCGCACGAAGGAAGCGCCGTAGTCGCGGAAAACGACGTGGCGGCCGTCGTCCAGGGTCGCCACCATCTTGTTGAGCGTAACGACATTCTGGCGCCCCTCGCTCTTTGCCAGTTCGCCGGTCGGCAGCACAGCATTGAGCAGGATGCGCGCCTCCGGATACAGCTTACGCAAGGCCGCGACCACCGCCTTGATGCCGGCGAAAACCTGTTCCGGCTTCTCGTCGCACAGCCCGAAGTTGTTCACGCCGATCAGCAGCACGATCGCCTTGGGCGAGAGTTTGGCCATGCGCTTGTCGTGCAGGCGCCACAGCACATTGCCGGTATTGTCGCCGCCGATGCCGAAATTGCCCGCCTTGTAGGCGCCGAAACTGGCGACCCAGATGTCGCGCGACAGGGCCGGCCAGGGCGCCGGCCACCAGGATGGAAAGAATACGCAAGTTCATGAACGACCGGCGTGCTTGCGCAGGCCGGCCTGCTTGTCGAGGATGCGCAGCACGCCGAAGGCCGAACACCAGTTTCCCGAACTTCTGCGCATGCGCGTTCGCGGCCAGCAGCAGTCCCGCCGGGATCAGCAGCGTCCTGATGATGTTCATGGTGGCCCTCTCGGCAGGTTTACTTCTGGAGTGAGCGCAGTTTGTCGGCGTGGTCCTTGATCAGCGCCAGCGAGCTGGCGTCGGAGTCGAACACCGAGTACAGGCCCTGTTCTTCCTGCGGCGGGTCGCCCATGAAGTCATTACCCTGCTTCCACCAGTAGTCGGCATTGGCGGCGCGTCCGGCGCCGCCCCAGGCCCAGAAGTTCCAGCCTGCGATCGGGTCGCCGGCGGCGGCGCGCCGGCCGATCAATTCAAAAATCTCGCCGTAGAAGCGGTCGCGGATTGTGGTGCCGGCCTTGATGTCGAACGAGGCGCCGTCGCGGTCAAGGCCAAATTCTTCCAGCACGATCGGTTTGCCCAGGGTCTTGGCCATGTCGATGTGCGAGTTCAGGTAATCGCGGCTCCTGGCGATCGCGCCGTCCCAGCTCTCGACCGGCTTTTTGGAATCGAACCAGCCCCAGTTCTTCGGCCACAGGTGGTACGTCAGGTAATCGACATGCTTCGACGAATGCGAGGCCATGAACAGTTTGGCGTCCTGCGCCGATCCGGCCAGGCCTTCGCTGCCGCTGCTGACCAGGTGGTTCTTGTCAAGTTCATGGATGTACTGCGCGGTGTCGGCGATCCAGGTGGTGTAGATCGCCTTTTCCTTGTCGCTGGCCTTGCCGTTGCCCGGACGCGGCTCGTTCGCCAGCTGCCACGACATGATGACCGGGTCGTCGCGGTAAGACTTGCCGTTGATGGTGTTGACGCGCTGGACGATCTTCTTGATCGTGCCGCGATACTCCGTCTGCGCCTCCTTGTTGGCGTAAAAGCGCGCCGTCTTGGCCATGTAGCCGTCGTAATCACGGGTCACGTTCGGGTCCAACGCCGGCGTGCCCTCGAACCAGTTCAGGTACTGCGTCATTCCGCCCGACCACTGCCAGAAGTTGTTCAGGTAAAGCACCACCGTCATATCGCGCTTGCCCAGTTCATCGACCAGGAAGTCCAGGCCCGCCAGCAGGTCTTCATCGTACTTGCCCGGGCCGTTGGTGGTGGCCGGACGCACTGCGCTGGTCATCTCGGTTTTTTCGGAGACGGCCAGCACGCGCACGTTATTGATGCCGATCGCCTTCATGGTGTCGAGCTCCTTGCGCAGGCGCGCGCGCTCGCCCACGCCGGACGGTGAACCCAGATAGCCGCCGTACCAGAAATTGGCGCCGGCGATGTAATACGTTTGGCCCTTGCGCGCGAAGTGCGTCTGCTTGACCGTCACGAATTCGCTCTTGTCCGCCGCGCCCACCGGCGCCGCCGCTGCGCCACTGACCAGGCCCGCCACTGCCAATGCCGCAACCACTTGGTTCATCTTGATCATCGCGTTCTACCTTTTCACGTTGGAAGGAAGTGATTTGCCATGAAGGTCAAGCGTGTGCGCCGGCAGGTCGACCATGATGCTGCTTTCACCGGTGCCGGCGGCATCCTGCGCCAGTATCAGCTTGTACTTGCCCCTGGCGATGCGCCAGGTCTTGGACGGGCCGTCGAGCACGGCCAGCATGCGCGGCTCCACGCTCAGGGTCACGTCGCGGCTTTCGCCGGGCTGCAGGTCGACCTTGTCCCAGCCGGCCAGGCGCTTGGGCGCTTCCCAGCGGGTGCTGACGGGAGCCGCGTACAGCTGCGCCACGTCCTTGCCGGCCACCGTGCCCGTGTTAGCGACCTTGAAGCGCACCTGCAACTGACCGTTCTTGTACTCGCCCGCCAGGCCCGAATAGGCAAACTGCGTGTACGACAAACCATGCCCAAACGGGAACAGCGGCTTGTGTTTTTTGAGGTCGAACCATTTGTAGCCGACCGCCGCGCCTTCGTGATAGTCGACCTTGAACTGCATCTGCGGCTTGGCCGGATCGCCATCGATCACAGGGCGCGGCAATTGGGCCAGCGAGGCCGGGAAGGTAGCCGGCAGGTGGCCGGACGGATTCACATCGCCAAACAGCACGCGCGCGATCGCTTCGCCGCCGCGCGTGCCGGGGTACCAGGCTTGCAGCACGGCCGCCGACTTGTCGAGCCACGGCATCAGTACCGGCCCGCCGGTCTCCAGCACCACCACGGTGCGCGGATTGGCGCTGGCGACGGCGTCAATCAAGGCATCCTGCCGGTCCGGCAGCGACAGGTCGACCGCGTCGTTGGCCTCGCCGATCCAGTGGGTGCCGAACACGATCACCGCGTCCGCCGTGGCGGCCAGTTGTGCCGCCTTGGCAGGGTCGGCGCCGCTGTCGAAAACGATCTTTGCGCCGGGCGCCAGCTTGCCGATTTCGGTAACCGGCGCGGACGGGTGGTACACCACGGGACCGGGCCACGTGGCCGGCAGCAAACCCTTCACGGCGCTGCCGCCAATCGGATACACCTGCGACGACCCGCCGCCGGACAACACGCCCTTGTCGGCGTGGCCGCCGATCACTGCAATCGTTTTCACGTCTTTGCGCAAAGGGAGCGTTTGATTCGCGTTCTTGAGCAGGACCATGCCTTCTTCAGCATCCGTGCGGCTGATCAGGCCATGCGCGGCGAAGTCGATCGCGCCGTCCGGCTTGACCGGATGGTCGACCACGCCCTTGTCGAACATGGCGAACAGGATGCGGTACACCATATTGTCCAGGCGCGCCTGCGGCACAGCCCCGGTCTTGACCGCTTCTTCGAGCGCGCCCGCAAAGTACGGCGACTTGTCGAATTCGGAGCCGGACTGCTGGTCCAGGCCATTGTTGGCCGAGGCCACGGTGCTGTGCACCGCACCCCAGTCGGACATCACATAACCCTTGAAACCCCAGTCCTGCTTGAGCACTTCGTTGAGCAGCCACGCGTTCTCGCACGCGTACGGACCGTTGACGCGGTTGTAGGCGCACATGACCGAGCCCGGGTCGCCCTGTTCGATCACCAGCTGCATGGCCATCAGGTCGCTGGTGCGCGCCGCCACATTGCCGATGCGCGCATCGAGTTCGTTGCGGCCGGTCTCCTGGTTGTTCAGCGCATAGTGCTTGACGGTCGAAATCAGATGGTTGGACTGGATGCCCTTGACCGCCTGCCCCACCATGACCCCGGACAGCAGCGGGTCTTCGCCGGCGTATTCGAAATTGCGGCCGTTGCGCGGATCGCGCATCAGGTTCACGCCGCCCGCCAGCATCACATTAAAGCCCGAGGCGCGCGCTTCAAGCCCGATCATCGCCCCGCCCTGGTACGCCAGCGCCGGGTTCCAGGTGGCCGCCGTGGCAAGGCCGGATGGCAGCGAAGTGCGCTCGCGCGGATTGGCGCTCGCTTGCGAGGCCACGCCAAGGCCGGCGTCGGTCTCGAACAGCGCCGGCAAGCCAAGGCGCGGCACACCCGGAATGTAGCCGGCCGATGACGGCAGGGCGGCGGCGATCTTGATGGTTTTCCTGGGTGCGAAGTCGGCGCCGAAGTAGCCGTACACCCATTGCAGCTTTTCTTCCTGCGTCATTTGCTTGAGCGCCAGGGTGGCGCGCTTCCCGGCGCCGAGCGCAGGGTCCAGCCAGGGCTTGGGTATATCCGCCGCGCCGGCCAATAGCGGCAGCGCGGCCGCGATCGCCACGGCCAGGGCGTGCTTGATCAGGGTACTCATCGTGCTTGTCTCCTTTTGTATTTACCCGCTCGGCGCCTGGAAGGGTCGCCGGCCGGTTTATATGGATGAGACGAGTGTGCATGCGCAGCCTTTGCCGGTCAAACAAAAAATGGCATTTTCGACCATGTTTAGCCCTGATCACTAAACACGCGGAAGGCCGCTTGCGGGGCGCTGCGGCGTCCCTGGCACGCTTCTCTGCCCTGTTTAGTAAAACCCGGCTAAACTGTTTGCAAACCGGACCAATCGTTTGACCATGGGCGCATCGATATGCAAGACTCACAGCATAAAAAGGCATCTGCCACTGGAGAACCTTGTGACACATCCGATCCCGTACCGCTTGACCACGCGCAGCCCGGGCGTCCCGCTCCGATGAGCGCCGCCAGCCCATCGAACGTCACCATCCGCGACATCGCCAAGTTTGCCGGCGTCTCGGCGGGGACCATTTCGCGCGCGCTCAAGAACGAGCCGGGACTGACCGAGACCACGCGCCAGATGGTGCTGTCGGCCGCCCATACACTGGGCTACGATTTTGCCAACCTGCGGCGCAAGCGCATGCGCCGCCTGACTTTTCTGCTGCACCGCCAGCACAACACGGCCGCCAGCAGTCCGTTCTATTCGCCGGTGCTGCACGGCGCCGAGGAAGCCTGCCGCAAGCAGGGCATCGTGCTCTCGTTCATGGCGGTCGGCCCGGCCGACGGCGTGACCGAGCAGCTGCGCATGCACGCGCCGGACGCGGTGGTGTGCGCCGGCTTTTTTGAACCCGAGCTGCTGGGCGCCCTGCGCGCGAGCGGCAAGCCGCTGGTCCTGATCGACATGAAGCTGCGCGGTTACAGCTCCGTCAATCCGGATAATTTCATGGGCGGCTACCTGGCCACCAAACACCTGATCGGCCTGGGACGCACCCGCATCGGCATGATTTCGGGTTCGCTCGGCCACTACAGCGTGCGCGAACGGAACAAGGGCTACCGCCAGGCCCTGTTCGAGTCGGGCATGCTGGCCGACCCGCGCCTGGAAGCGAGCCTGCCCGAAGGCGTCGACCTGGAAACCGGGGCCGCCGAAGCGATGCAGTCGCTGCTGGCCCTGCCCAACCCGCCGGACGCGGTGTTCTGCTACAACGACAGCGCCGCCCTGGTGGCGATGCGCTGCTGCCTGGCGGCCGGCCTGACGGTGCCGCACGAGGTGTCGATCGTCGGCTTCGACGATATCTCCAGCGCGGTGCTGGGACACCGCCCCCTGACCACGCTGCGCATCGACAAGAAGCAGCTCGGTGCGATGGGTGTCGAACTGCTGCTGCGCGACCATCAGGAAGCGCCCGTGGAGCAGGTCGCGCCGGTGGAGCTGATCGTGCGCGCCAGCACCGTGTGCGACCACTTCGGGCCGCACAAATAGAGCGAACTTCCTTTACCGACTGACCAAGCGATGCGCAAGCGCGGCCTTCCGGCCCGCGTCCGCACGCTTATTTTTACACCCTTTTTTGACGACGAGACTTGACGATGGCCCCCGATTTCCGATCACGCGACACCCTGCTGGACCACATTCGCCACACCAAACGCTTCTACGATCCGCGCTGCGTCGATCCGAGCGGCGGCTTCTATCACTTCTACAAGGATGACGGCACGGTCTACGACGCGCACACGCGCCACCTGGTCAGCAGCACGCGCTTCATCTTCAATTATGCGATGGCGTTCCGCCAGTTCGGCGACCCGGCCGACCAGCAGCGCCTCCTGCACGGCCTGGACTTCCTGCGCGCCGCGCACCGCAACCCCGCCACCGGCGGCTATTGCTGGCAGTTGCGCTGGGCCGACGGCAAGGGCGAAGTTCTTGATGCCACCAACCACTGCTACGGCCTGGCCTTCGTGCTGCTGGCGTACTCGCACGCGCTCATGGCCGGCGTGCAGGAAGCGCGCCAGCATATCGAAGAGACCTTCGCGCTGATGGAGCGCCGTTTCTGGGAGCCGCAACATGGCCTGTACGCCGACGAAGCCAGTGCCGACTGGTCGCAACTGGCCCAATATCGCGGCCAGAACGCCAACATGCACGCTTGCGAAGCCTTGATCAGCGCTTTTGAAGCCACCGGCGAGAAGGTCTACCTGCACCGCGCCGTAACGCTGGCCCACAACATCACCATGCGCCAGGCCGCGCTGTGCGACAACACGGTGTGGGAGCACTACCACCAGGACTGGTCGGTCGACATGGACTACAACCGCCACGACAGCACCAACATCTTCCGCCCATGGGGATTCCAGCCGGGCCACCTGACCGAGTGGAGCAAGCTGCTGCTGATCCTGGAACGCCACCAGGCGCACCTGAACGGCGACAGCAAGTGGCTGCTGCCGCGCGCGTCCGCCCTGTTCTTGCAGGCGATGGAAAAAGCCTGGGATGCGCAGCACGGCGGCATTGTCTACGGCTTCGCGCCCGACGACAGCATCTGCGACGGCCACAAATACTTCTGGGTGCAGGCCGAAAGCCTGGCCGCGGCCGCGCTGCTTGGCGCGCGCACGGGCGATGCTGTGTACTGGGACTGGTACCAGCGCATCTGGGAATACAGCTGGACCCACTTCGTCGACCACCAGCACGGCGCGTGGTACCGTATCCTCAGCCCCGCCAACGCCAAGCTGACCGACGAAAAAAGCCCGGCCGGCAAGGTGGATTACCACACCATGGGCGCCTGCTACGAAGTGCTCACCGTACTGAAGGACTGACATGGACGCACCGATATTCCCTGCGATGTTCCCTGCTTTCGTGGCCGCCGGCGAAGCGCTGACCGACATGATCGCCGCACCGGGCCAGCAACAGTGGCGCAGCCAGGTGGGCGGCTCGACCTGGAACGTGGCGCGCGTGATGGCGCGCCTGGGCGTGCCGAGCGCCTTCGCCGGCGCGATCAGCTGCGACGTCTTCGGCGACCAGCTGTGGGACGCCAGCGTGGCCGCCGGGCTGGATATGCGCTTCGTGCAGCGCGAGGCGCGCTCGCCGCTGCTGGCGATCGTCTGGCGGACCGACCCGCCCAGCTACTTTTTCGTCGGGGACGACAGCGCCGACCTGCACTTCGACGCGGCGCGCCTGCCCGATGGCTGGCGCGCGCACTGCAAATGGGTGCACTTCGGCGGCATCAGCCTGGCGCGCGAGCCGCTGGCGGGCAAGCTGCTGGCACTGGCCGCCTCGCTCAAGGCCGATGGCGTGAAGATCAGCTACGACCCGAACTTCCGGGCGCTGATGGACCAGCGCTACGACGCCACCCTGCAGCGCATGACGGCGCTGGCCGATGTGATCAAGGTGTCCGACGAAGACCTGGCCGGGCTGTTTCGCACCAGCGACCTTGAACAGGCATTTGCCACGCTGCGCGGCTGGAACCCGGGCGCCACCTACCTGTACACGCGCGGCGCGCAAGGCGCCTCGCTGCACACCGGCGCCGATAGCTGGCACGCCGCTTCGCCGCGCATCACCGTTGTCGACAGCGTGGGCGCGGGCGACGCCAGCATCGCGGCGCTGGCCTGGAGCTTTCTGCACGCGCCGCAGCGCGCGCCGGCCGGGCACCTGCGCTTCGCGGTGGCCGCCGGCGCCGCCGCCTGCCAGTCGGCAGGCGCTGCACCACCGTCGCTGGACGCCATCGAAGCGCTGATGGACGGCGCTTAAAGCGCTGGCCGCAAGCCGCCAAGCGCCAAGCCGGCGCCCGCGCTGCCGGCGCGCAGCGCGTTACAATGCGTGATCGGTCACGAGAAAGCGCCGCCCATGCCCGTCAACTACGCCAGGAAGCTCACCGCCCCAAGCCGCTCGCGCGACGCCAATGCGCACCTGGGCTACCTGCTGGCGTTCGTGGCGGGCGCCATCAACGCCGGCGGCTTTCTGGCGGTGCAGCGCTACACCTCGCACATGACCGGCGTGGTTTCCGCCATGGCCGACGACCTTGTGCTGGGCGCGCACGCGCTGGTGCTGACCGGCCTCGCAGCGCTGCTCTCGTTTACCGCAGGCGCGGCATGCACGGCCATCATGGTCAACTACGGCCGCCGGCGCGCGCTGCACGGCGAGTATGCGCTGCCGCTGATGCTCGAATCGGTGCTGCTGCTTTGCTTTGGCCTGATCGGTGCGCGCCTGGCTCACGTGGACGGCCTGTTCGCGTCGGCGACGGTACTGCTGCTCAGTTTTATCATGGGACTGCAAAACGCCCTGGTCACCAAACTCTCGCGCGCCGAAATCCGCACCACCCACATCACCGGCATCGTCACCGACATCGGCATTGAGCTGGGCAAGATGATGTACCTGAACCGGCCGGCGCCCGGCCAGGACGGACTGGCGCCGGTGGCGGGCGACCGCCAGCGCCTTAAAGTGCTGTCCACCCTGGCCGCCAGCTTCTTTCTCGGCGGCGTGGCCGGTGGCTTCGGTTTCAACCGCATCGGCTACGTGGCGACGGTGCCGCTGGCGCTGGTACTGATGTGCCTGGCCATCCTGCCGCTGCTGGACGATCTTAAAAATATTGCAATCAGAAAACAATAACCCGCCGCCCCGGCGAAAAACAGGCTGCGCATGCGCCCGGATAAGAAGCCGGAGGCGTGCTCGTGGTAAGCTTCGACCCCGCACCGTGCCGTCTTCCGGTTCGACTTCCCCGATAACAATACAAACTGCTTAATGGACATAACTCTCGCTCTCGCGCTCAAGGCCATCATCATGGGCCTGGTGGAAGGATTCACCGAATTCCTGCCGATTTCCTCGACCGGCCACCTGATCCTGGCGGGCAGCCTGCTCGACTTCACCGACGAAAAAGCGAAAGTGTTCGAGATCGTGATCCAGGCCGGCGCCATCATGGCGGTGTGCTGGGAATACCGCGCGCGCATCGCTTCGGTGATGTCCGGATTGACGAGCGACCCGAAAGCGCAGAAGTTCATGCTCAACCTGATCGTCGCCTTCCTGCCGCTCGCGGTGCTGGGTCTTTTGCTGGGCAAGATGATCAAGTCGGCCCTGTTCAAGCCGGTGCCGGTGGCGATGGCCTTCATCATCGGCGGCATCATCATCTTGTGGGTGGAGCGCCGCAACAAGCTCAATCCCCCGGTGGTGCGGGTCGAAACGGTGGACGACATGACCCTGCTCGACGCCTTCAAGGTCGGCTGTGCGCAAGCCGTGGCGCTCATTCCCGGCACCAGCCGCTCGGGCGCGACCATCATCGGCGCCATGATGTTCGGCCTGCCGCGCAAGGCCGCCACCGAATTCTCGTTCTTCCTCGCGATCCCGACCCTGCTGCTGGCGACCGTGTATTCGCTGGTCAAGGAACGCGATGTGCTGTCGATGGCCGACCTGCCGATGTTCAGCATCGGCTCGATCGCCGCGTTTATCTCGGCCTTTTTGTGCGTGCGCTGGCTGCTGCGCTACATCAGCACCCATGACTTCACGGTCTTCGCCTGGTACCGCATCGTGTTCGGCATCGTGGTGCTGGCCAGCTCGCACTACGGATGGGTCGTTTGGGCGGAATAATGGACTCGGATCTCTCAGCGCGCGCGCTCGACCAGCTGCAAACGGTCTTCGGCTACCCGGCGTTTCGCGGGCAGCAGAAGGAGATCGTCGAACACGTCGCCAGCGGCGGCGACGCACTGGTGCTCATGCCCACCGGCGGCGGCAAGTCGCTGTGCTACCAGATTCCGGCGCTGCTGCGCGACGGCGTCGGCGTGGTGGTCTCGCCCCTGATCGCCCTGATGCAGGACCAGGTCGACGCCCTGGCCGAAGTCGGCGTGCGCGCCGCGTTCCTCAATTCCACCCAGACCTACGAAGAATCGATGCGCATCGAACGCCTGGTGCGCACCGGCGAGATCGACCTGGTCTACGTGGCGCCCGAGCGCCTGATGACGCAACGCTGCCTGGACCTGTTCCAGGCGTCGAAAATCGCGCTGTTCGCGATCGACGAGGCGCACTGCGTGTCGCAGTGGGGGCATGACTTCCGGCCCGAGTACATCAAGCTGTCGATCCTGCACGAGCAGTTCCCGGACGTGCCGCGCATTGCGCTCACCGCCACCGCCGACCAGCAGACCCGCGCCGAAATCGCGCTGCGCCTGCAACTGGGCGATGCGCGCCAGTTCGTCTCGTCGTTCGACCGTCCGAACATCCGCTACCAGATCGTCGAGAAGGCCAACGGCCGCAAGCAGCTGCTCGACTTCATCACCACCGAGCATGGCAGCGACGCCGGCATCGTGTACTGCCTGTCGCGTAAAAAAGTCGAAGAAACCGCCGACTTCCTGAACGAAAACGGCATCCGCGCCCTGCCCTACCACGCCGGCATGGACTACCCCAAGCGCAGCGCCAACCAGGCCCGCTTCTTGCGCGAAGAAAGCATCGTGATGGTCGCCACCATCGCCTTCGGCATGGGCATCGACAAGCCGGACGTGCGTTTCGTGTGCCACCTCGATCTGCCGAAAAGCATCGAGGGCTACTACCAGGAGACCGGACGCGCGGGCCGCGACGGCATGCCGGCCAGCGCCTGGATGGCCTACGGCCTGCAGGACGTGGTACTGCAGCGGCGCATGATCGACGAGTCGGAAGCCGACGAGACCTTCAAACGCGTGCTGTCGATGAAGCTCGACGCCATGCTGGGACTGTGCGAAACCCTCAGTTGCCGGCGCGTGCGCCTGCTCGAATACTTCGGCGAACAATCGACCCCGTGCGGCAACTGCGATACCTGCCTGATTCCGCCGGTGTCGTTCGACGGCACGGTGCCGGTGCAAAAACTGCTGTCGGCGATTTACCGGGTCGACCAGCGCTTCGCGGCCGGCCATGTGATCGACGTGCTGCGCGGCGTCGAAACGGACCGCATCAAGCAGTGGCACCACGATTCGCTGTCGGTGTACGGCATCGGCAGCGAACGCACGGAAGCGGAGTGGCGCGCCATCCTGCGCCAGGCGATTGCGATCGGGCTGATCACGGTCGACCATGAAGTTTACAGTTCGCTCAAGCTGACCGACGCCGCGCGCCCGGTGCTCAAGGGCGGGCAAAAGGTGCAGCTGCGCCAGTATCAAAAACCGGTCAAGCAGAAGCGCGCGCCGGGCGCCACGTCCAAGCCGCATGTGGAAATGGAGCTGTCCAAGTCCGAACAGGCGATATTCGAGAAGCTGCGCTGGTGGCGCATGGAGACCGCGCGCGCCCACAACGTGCCGGCCTACGTCATCTTTGTCGACGCCACCCTGCGCGAAATCGCCAAGGCCAAGCCGACCTCGCTGCAGGAACTGCGCGGCGTGACCGGCGTGGGCGAAAAGAAGCTGGTCTCCTACGGCGACGAGATCGTCGCCATCATCATGGAAATGAGCTAGCGCTTGCTCCAAGCGCCTGGCGGTAGCGTCCCGGCGGGGCGCCCACCGCCTTGCTGAAGCGGTGGCTGAAGTGACTCAGGTCGGCGTAGCCGCAGGCGGCGGCAATCTGCTGCAAGGGCAGCTTGCCGGCCTTGAGCAAGGCGCGCGCGCGTTCGATGCGGCGCTGCGCCACCCAGCTCGACGGCGGCATGCCGAACGAGATGCGGAACATGCGCGCCAGATGAAACTCCGACATGCAGGCCAGTTGCGCCAGTTCGCCCAGGGTGACCGCTTGGGCCAGGTGCTGCTCGATGTAGTCGGCCAGGCGGCGCCGCACCAGTGGCGCCAGGCCGCCGCGCAGGCGCAGGTCGCGCCGCACGATGGCTTGCGAACGAAGCAGTTCGCTCAGCGCTTCGTGGCTGATTTCGTTGGCGCGCAACAGGTCGTCCGGTTGTTCCCACGACTGCGCGAGCAGCGCTTCGCATAGCTGCACGATGCGCGGACTTTCGAAGTAGGTGCGGTCGGCCAGGGTCAGCTCGCGCGGCTCGCGGTCCAGTTCCACCACGGCGCGCCGGGTGAAATGCTCGGGCATGAAGTACACATGCAGCAGGCGCAGATGATCGCGCACCACCCATTGCGACTCGTGCCAGTCGGGCATGGAACAGAGCCGCTGCGGCGCGCCGTAACGCCCCGGCACGCCGGCGCGCTCGGTACGGTAGCCGCCGCCCAGGTAGCACGACAGGGTGTGGTGGCCCGGCTGGACGTAGCTGGTGACGGCTTCACGGGTGTCGCGCTGCCAGATCGCCGCAGCCATGCCGTCGCCCAGCCACGCGAAGCGTTCGAGCGTGGCATCGGTGCCGCTCATGGTGGTGAAGACCGCGTGCGAAATAGGTAATGGGCGTGAGTGCATGCTGAAAAGTCTAGCATGGCATGCTCGCCGTTGCCGGCCGGCGGCGCGAAATGCGCAAGATCAGACAAGCCGCGCCAGCCCTGCACATTCATGATGGCGGCATGAATATCTTCCTCTACTTTCTCACGGTCCTGATCTGGGGCACCACCTGGATCGCCATCACCTGGCAACTCGGCGTGGTGCCGGCGCCGGTGTCGATCGCCTACCGCTTCTGGATCGCCAGCGCGGTGCTGATGCTGTTCCTGGTCGCCACGCGTAAACCAGTCTGGCCGCCGCGCAGCGCCTGGCGCTATCTGCTGGCGCAGGGCATTGCGCTGTTCTGCTGTAATTTCCTCTGCTTTTACTACGCCAGCCAGTCGGTGCCGAGCGGGCTGGTGGCGGTGGTGTTTTCGACCGCGCCGATCTGGAACGCCATCAATGGCCGCCTCTTCATGGCTCGCCCGATCCGGCGCCAGGTGCTCGGCGGCGCGCTGCTGGGCCTCGCGGGCATCGCCCTGCTGTTCCTGCCGCAGATGCGCGGACACTGGAACGACAGCGGCATGCTGTTCGGCCTGGGACTGGCGCTGCTCGGGACATTGTGCTTCTCGACCGGGAACCTGCTGTCGTCGCGCATGCAATCGCTCGGCCTGACGCCGTGGCTGACCAACACCTGGGCCATGCTGATCGGCGCCACCATCCTGGGCATCGGCGCGTGGCTCCTGAACATGCCCTTCGTGGTCGAACCGGGCGTGCGCTACGCCGCCTCGCTGCTGTACCTGGCCATTCCCGGCTCGGTGGTCGGCTTTACCGCCTACCTGCTGCTGGTCGGGCGCATCGGCCCGGACCGCGCGGCCTATTCGACGGTGCTGTTTCCGGTGGTGGCGCTGAGCGTGTCGACCGTGCTCGAAGGCTACCAGTGGAGCGCGCTCGCCGTGGGCGGCCTGCTGCTGGTGTTGGGCGGGAACCTGATGGCCTTCATGCCGGCCGGTGCGCGCCCACCCAGGTCGCCCGGTGCCACAACTGTTCCAGCGGCCCCTGCGCGTGGCGCCTGAGCCACCAGGCACAAAAGGCGCACTGGAGCAGCGCCAGCAACGCGCCGATCAGCAGGCACACGCTGGCGCCGGTGACCTTGTACAGGCCCAGGCCGAAGCCGTAGTAGATGAAGGAACCGATGATCGACTGCGTGAAGTAGGCGCTCAGGCTCATTCGGCCCAGGGGGGCCAGTACGCGCAGCGCGCGGGTGAGTGCGCCGCCCTGGTACAGCATGACAAAGCACGCCACCAGCACCAGCATGAAGGCACAATTGGACCATGAGGCGACCATGGTGACGAGCGGGCGGCGCACGGCGGCGCTGGCGACCCAGTCCGGCAGCAAGATGCGCACGGTGTACAGCGGCAGGAACAGCACGGTGGCGGCCAGCAGGGTGCGGCGCCAGAAGCGCATGGCCTGCGCGCTGGCCTCGAACAGGCCGCGCCTTCCGGCCAGCATGGCGAGCATGAACAGCGACAGGATCTGGAAGATGCGGCCGTTTTCCCAGCTCCAGTGGATCACCGCCAGCTTGCCGTTGGTGAGGTTGCCGGCCCAGGCGCGCAGCATCGAGTCGCCCGTCAGGTAATCGTTGATGCGGCCGAAATACTGCCACGAGACCGGGTCGCCGATCTGCACCTCCGGATGGCGCAGCGCGTCGGCCAGCACCAGCCATTCGTAAGGCTGGAGCATGAGGATGACGGCCAGTGCCAGCAGGGCCCCATCGCGCAGGCGCGCCACCGGCAGCAGGCACAGGCCGATGACGGCATAGATGGTGAGGATATCGCCGTGGAAGAACATCGAGTTGAGCATGCCGAAGCCGAACAGCAGCAGCAGGCGCCAGGCGTAGCGTACGCGAAAATCCTCGCCGCGCTCCTTGCGCGCCTGCGACTGCAGATGGAAGGTCAGGCCGAACAGCAGTGCGAAGATGGCATACGATTTTCCGCCGAAGAGGAAGAAAGCGACTTCCCACACGGCTTTGTCGAGGGCGGCCAGCCAGGGTGGCGCGCCGGCGACGACGTAGTACAGGTCGAAGTGCTCGATGTTATGAAGCAGCATGATCGACACGATAGCAAAGCCACGCAATGCGTCGACCACGCCGAGGCGGGGGGCTTGTGAACCCATCGTATTGACTCCTCGCAAAGAAGTACCAGAATACGTATTCTATTTGGAAACGCTACCACTTTGGAGAAAAATAATCGGCGATGCAGCCTGCACGGCCGCATCGCCGACTGCCTGTTTACGAGCAGCTTATTTTTTGATGAAGACCAGGTCCCAGACGCCGTGACCGAGCTTGATGCCGCGGTTTTCGAACTTGGTCAGCGGGCGGTAGGCCGGCTGCGGCGCATAGCCCTCGGCCGTGTTTTGCAGCAGCGGTTCGGCGCCCAGCACCTCGAGCATCTGGACCGCATAGTCTTCCCAGTCGGTGGCGCAATGCAGGTAGCCGCCCGGCGCAAGGCGCTCGGCCAGCAGCTTGACGAACGGCGGCTGCAGCAGGCGGCGCTTGTTGTGGCGCGCCTTGTGCCACGGGTCCGGGAAGAACACGTGCACGCCGGCCAGCGAGCCGGCCGGGATCATCTGATTAAGCACTTCAACGGCGTCGTGCTGGATCAGGCGCAAGTTGGTCAAACCCTGTTCGCCGATCTGCTTGAGCAGGCTGCCCACGCCGGGCGTGTGCACTTCGACGCCGATGAAGTCCTTCTCCGGCATGCCCTTGGCGATGTGCGAGGTGGTGTCGCCCATGCCGAAGCCGATTTCGAGGATCACCGGCGCGGTGCGGCCGAAGGCTTGCTCGAAGTCGAGCGGCGCTTTTGCGTACTCGACCAGGAACTTCGGTCCCAGTTCTTCGAGCGCGCGCGCCTGTGCGATCGACAGGCGGCCGGCGCGCGTGACGAAGCTGCGGATGCGATGTTCAGTCGGGTCGTACAACATCGGGCGGTTCGGGGTATCTGCGGACATGGGGATGGATGAAGAAAAAAAGGCCGGACGGCATTATATCGTACCGGCCGTCCCTACAGGCAGCCGGCCAGCAGCGCTTCGAGCTGGGCCTCGTAGCGCAGGTGCAGGGGCAGGTCGCGCGCAATGGCCAGGATTTTCTCGCCATCGCTGGCGTCCGGCGCCAGCGTGCGCGTGGCAAAGACCGGGCGCTCGGGTGCGCCCTTGATGCACGGCGTGTACACCGGCACGCGCACTTCGCGCAGCAGCGGCGGCGCGGTGGCGCAGGCGGCCAGCAGTGCGCCCGCCATCAGCAGCGTGATCGCCTTCATCGGATCGACTCCAGGATCAGGTTCACGGCCGGCATGGCCTCGGCGCAGGTGGTGGCCTTCACGCCCGCGACCCGGGCCAGCGCAAGGTCGAAGCGGCGTGCGCTGGCCGCGGCCTGCTGGCGGGCCGCTTCGCCGCGCTGTTCGGCCAGGGTGGTCGCCAGGCCGGCGGCGGCGACGGCCGCGTTCTGCGCATCGAGCGCGCCGCGCAGCTGCGTCACCAAGGTCTGCTGTGCGCGCAACTCGGCCTGGGCCTGGTCGCGCGCGCTGGCGGCCAGCCACCAGGCGGTGACGCCGGCCGACGAGGTCACCAGCAGCAGCGCCAGCAGGACGGCGCTGGCGAGCTTCCAGACGCTGCCGCCGGCCAGGGTGGCAAAGGCGCTCATGCCAGCACCTTGAGCGCGCGCGCGGTCAGCGCCAGGCGTTCGACCAGGCCATTGGCGCCGCCGTTGATGCGGCGCGTGAGTTTGACGAACTCGCGTGCATCGGCCAGGGCATTGAGTCCATTCGCATGCCAGAACCAGCCGGCCGAACGGCACGCGTTGGCCGGCTGCTCGAGCAGTTCCGGATGGGCGATCAGGTCCATCCCGAGCGCCTTGCCGCATGCGCTGTAGTTGCTGCGCCCGGTAAGCTGGATCAATCCGCGTCCGCGAAAGCGCACGCCGTCGCCCGCCACCACGTTGCCAAGATCGCGCCGGCCTTCGTAGGCGGCGCCGCTGGCCAGCTCGCGCACGTAGCGCAGGTGGCCGGATTCATGGCCCACCTGCGCCAGGAATGCCGCCTGGCGCACCGGCGTGTCGATGTCGAATTCGGCCATCGCAGCGTTCAGGCCGGGCAGGAACATGCCGGCTTTGGCGCGCGCGAACGGCATGATGCTGCGCAGTTCTTCAAGCGTCATGCGGTTCTCCGCGGCGGTTGCCGGCGACGTACAGCGCAATGCCGACCGCGAACAGGCATTCGAAAATGTCGCGCGCAACCACGCACGAGGCCACCCCGGCGGCGCTGCCGGCCACCAGGGCGATGTGGGCGTAGCGCACGCCAGGCGCGGTGCGCTTATCCATTTTGTTGAGGGCCAGGGTACTGGCATAGGCGACGTACAGGCCGGCCAGCGCCTGGATGATTGAAACGATCGGCATGCGGTTATTCCTTCGGGTCATTGTGTTCCGACAACCATGGCAGCTTGATGTCGCGCAGGCGGTCGATCAGGGAAAACAGGACGGGCACCGCGCGCATCGCCGCCAGGCCGGAAAAGAACGCGATTGCGCGGTCGAGTTCTTGCGGCAGGCCGAGGTAATGCAGGATCAGCGGCGTTGCCATCACCGACACCACCGTGCCGACGGTAATGGCGGTCAGCGCCTGGGGGCGCGTCATTTCTTTTGCGTAGCTGAGCGAGACTGCGGCGCCGATGAAGGAAAAGATCAGCACGCTGTATTTGATGCCCGCGACGCTGTCGCCAGTCGGATCGATTTGCATGGATGCCTCCCATAAAAAAAACCCGCCGAAGCGGGTTGGGTGGGTTACTGATAATAACTGAGGCTGACCCATCCGCCGGGCGGAACCCCGATCGGGTAGGGCTGGCCGGGAGCGACGGCAAAATCGCCGTCCGAAAGTTGGTTAGCCGGGCCTCCCACACCGCCAGGAAATGTTCTCCCAAAAGCGCTGGCGGGCGCACCGTTGGTGGCAGGAATCGTATACCTGGAGTTAAGCACGGCACTGGCACTGTTACGAATCTCCCCGTTTTGCGGAAACACACCGTTATACGTAATGTAGGCCGAACCCGGGACGAAATCGTAGTAAGGCACCAAGGTGCTCGTCAACCTGTACTTGTCGCCAAAATTCGGGTGAGAGTACTGAGTGACTTGCGTCCGATAAAAACCGGCCGCGCCGCCACCGTTGTTCAGGCGCGCCGCAGCGTCGTATTCCGCATCCTCCCAGGCACTCCACCAGCCGTAGTTACCGAGCGTAAGACCTTCGGGGAACTGACCATCATTAATGTACGTCACCTCGGTACAATAGGTCGATACGGCAGCACTCGACTGGGCCGTCCCTGATGATCCCTGTCCAACCAAAGAAACGATGCGGGTGGTGGTCGCCGGGCAGGGCCACGTGGTGTTCGAATAGAACGTCAGGTTCACCAGCTGGCGCGAACCGCTCATGCCTTGCCGGAAAAGTAGCATACTCATCAGCGCATCACCTTTCCGAAAATATTGACCCCGCCATCGACCGTCCACAGCAAGATCCAGTCGGCGACGGTGGTGCTTGCCAGCATCGTCACCGGCACCGCGCCCAGGGTGGCGGCATGCGAACCATCGGACTTGATCCACTTGATGTTGGTCGGATTCCAGCGTCCCGACAGCGCGTAGCCTTCGATCAGCAGTTCGCCCAGCTGCCCGGCCGGCGGCCAGTTGACGATGTTGAGCACGTTGGCGCCAGCCACCGGCGCCCAGCGCTGCACCTGGCCGTTGCGGAAGTCCAGGGTGTTGACTGTGCCGGCGTCGTAGCGCACCACGCGCGCCGCCACCGCGCTGCCGTCGGCGCGGGTGATGGTGGCACGGAAGGTGGTGGTGGTCAGCGCCAGCACCTGCACTTCGTCGCCCGCCGCCAGCACGTTCGAGCCGCCCTTGATCACCAGGTTGGCGTCGCCCTGGATCGGCGTGTTGCCGGAGGCGATGAAACGGCGCGTAGCGCCGGCCTGCGGCGCCGGCGGAAAGCCGGTAATCGCATCGGTGGTGGTCAGCACCACCGTGTTGCCGCCGGCCGCCCAGATGTCGGGCCTGGCCGAGGACACCATGTCGGCGCCACGCTTTTCGTTGATGGCGTCGGTCGCGTTTCCGGCCAACACGCTGCTGCCGGCCGGACCGGCGGCGCCGGCCACCGAGATGTTCCAGTTCGATACCGTGCCAACCCCGCTGAACGAGGTAATGTTCAGCACCAGGCTGGTCCCGGTATAGCTGACCACGGTGCCGAACATGCGCGCAGTCGGATCGCTGGCCGACACGGCCACCATCGGCACGTTGACGCGGAACTGCTTGGCCGCCTGGGTCTCGAACGTCCGGTTGCCATTGCCGATCGGCAGCGGCGACACGCTGGTACTGGTGAGCTGGGTGCCGTTGGCCGTTTCGGCCGCCGCCGCCGCCAACGCCGCCGAGTCGGACGAAGCCTTGGCCGAGTCCTTCGACGCCAGCGCCGATTTATCGGCCGCCGTGGCGCTGGTCAGGGCCTCGGCGGCGTTATGCTCGACGTTGGCGGCCACCGCGACGAACTGCGGCACGCCGGCGATGATCCAGCGCACGAAGGCGTCCAGGCGGCTGGAAAAGGTCGCGCGGTCGCCGCGCTGGATGACCGGGACCGGGCCCGGGGTAATTGGAGGTGGAATTTCGATTGCCATTAGATAAATCCTTTCACTTCGAGGTTAACAGTACAGAGATCGGGGCCGTCGAACGAGAGCGTCGGCGTGCCCAGTCCGAACACCCGCAGGGGTGAGTAATCGACCAGGTCGGTGGCGATCCACACGCAGGGAACCGCCTGCAGTTCCTTGAGCGTGGCGTAGACCGCCGCCGCGTCGCTGATGCCGAGCTTGGCCGCCAGGCTCATGTCGGTGGTGTTGGCGCCCAGTTCGATGGTGGTGCGGCCGAATTTGTCGACATCGACATAGCTGAAGGTCTGCGGCGTGACCTTGGCGCCGTACTCGGTCAGGCCGAGCGGGCGCATGTCGCCCAGGGCGATCAGGCCGCACTTCACCGGCCCGGTGATCTTGCTCAAGGTGATCGTCACCTGGGCATCGTTGTAGGCTTCCAGGCCGGTGCCGACAAAATCGGTCTGCGGCTTGAAGCGGTCGAAGCACCACTCGTAATAGTCGGGCGGGTCCGACCCTTCCAGGTCGTCCGAATAGCTGTAGACCACCTTGCCGCCGGGAGAATCGAGCACCGTGATGTCGATCCTGTCGGCGTCCAGGCCGAACATGGCGATGGCGTTGAAGGCGCCCACCCGCAAGGTCACGCTCAGGGGCGAGGCAACCGTGCACTGGGTCGACACGTAGCCGTCGAACATGGCCCACAGATTGGTCGGCCCCTGGTCGACCCACCACGGCACGGCGCCGAACTGGTTGATCAGCAGGGTCGGATCGTGGCCGCTGTTGGGCGAGGCCGAGACGCTCTCGTAAATGCGGTGGGTGACGGTGCTGATGCACCGCTCGCCCAGCGCGTAGGCCTTGTTCGGGAGGTAGGCGCCATAATCGTTTTCGAGCACCGAGGTGCTCACGATCATGGCGCCGGTGACCTTGACGGGCACCAGGACACTGCAGGGTTGGCTCATGCGATTGCTTTCGTTCGAAGGTTATTGCCGCCGGAGCTGACGTTGTTGAACTGCTTGGCCAACTGATCGCTGCTGCCGGCCGTCTTGCCCGTGTTGGACGAGATCTCGATCAGTGCTTCGGCCTGCGACTGCACCACCATGCGCAGCTCGCGAATTTCGCCGGCCAGGTCGCCGCTGCCGGCGTTGACCAGCAGCGAGCGCGTTTGCCCGGCGTTGTAAATGCGCGCCGGACCGGTCGCTTCGAGTTCCGGACCGTTCTCGCCCACCAGGCGCACGCCGCCCTCGAACTGGCCGCCGTCGGCATAGCCCGGCACACCGTGATCGCGCAGGAACTGCGCCAGCGTGCCGTTCTCGCGCGCCTGCAGTTCCGGCAGGGCCGCTTTCCTGAACTCGAGCTCCTCGACCGCATCGACCGAAGCGCCGAAGGCGTTCTTCCAGAACGTCAGCCCGGCTGTCTCGCCGCGGCGATGCAGGATGTTTTGGTACAGCTGGTCGACCGTCAGCAGCGTTGGTGCGGCCCCGACCGATGTGACCGGCGCGGCGCCGACCGAAGTCAGCGGCGGCGCGCCGCCCCCGCTGGCACTGGATGGAATGCCATGCTCGCTCAGGAATTGCTGCCAGGCGCCTTTCTCCTTGGCCTCGAGTTCGGGCTTGGCCGCCTTGGTGAAATCGGCCACTTCGCCGTCGTCGATCGATTCGCCGAAAGCCTTCTTCCAGAAGTCCAGCCCACCCTGCTCGCCCTTGCGGCCGAGGATCTGTTCGTACAGACCCTCGACGGTGCGCGGGCTTTGGGTGGTCTTGACCACGGTCAGCGCCGTGCCGAATTGCTTGAGCGCTTCGGTGACGGACAGGATGCCGGTGTTCAGGCCCAGGGCGGCGTCGAGTTGCAACTTGGCGCTGTCGATGATCTCCTGCTGCTTTGCCATCGCATCTTCGTGCTGCTTCTCGAGCAGGCGCAGTTCCGCTGCGGTACCGCCCTCGATGGCGCTGACTGAGCGGTTGATGGCCGCCACGGTCAGCTCCGCCACATCGATCTCGGCCTTCGCGTTCTGCTGCAAGGCGGCAATGCTGTTGCCGGTGCGTGCCTGGTCGCGCGCCCATTCCTCGAAACTCCGGAACAGTTGCTGCGATGGTTTGGCGATGGTTGCCAGCGCGTCGTCCAGGCCCTTGATATCGGCCGTGCCGCCGCCACGCGTGGTGGCCGCTGCGCGCGCCAGCAACTCCTGGGCCGACCTGCGCTGGGCCCCGTCGAACGCTTTCGATTCGATCACGGTCGAGGCCAGCGCCGTGTTGAGTTTCTCGAACACGGCGCGCACCGCATCGGCGCGCTGGGTAATGCCGTCGATGGCCACCTTGGCGTCGTCGGCGCGCTTCTGGATCGCCTTGACGTTGGCCTGGTAAGCCGTTTCCAGATCGGCCTTGTCCTGCTCGACCGCCGCTTTCACATTGTTAAAGGCGGTATTCGCGCCGGTGACGGCATTGCTTGCCGCCAGCGCCTGGTCCTGCAAGGCGTTGCGATGCTTGACCAGGGCGACGGTGGAGGCTTCCAGTCCCACCAGCTCGGTTTCGCGGGTGGCCTTGAGCGCACCGATCTTGTTACCCGTCAATTCCATGATCTGGATTTCGATGCTGCGGTTCTTGGCTTCCAGCGCCTTGGCCGTGGCCAAGTCCTGCAGCGCGTTGCGCTCCTTGACCAGGGCCGCAGTCGATGCCTCCAGTCCCACCAGCTCGGCTTCCCGGGTGGCCTTGAGCGCACCGATCTTGTTGCCCGACAATTCCATGATCTGGATTTCGATGCCGCGGTTCTTGGCCTCCAGCGCCTTCGCTGCGACCACGTCCTGCAGCGCGTTGCGCTCCTTGATCAGGGCCACGGTCGACTCGTCGAGGCCGACCACTTCCTTGGCGCGCTGCTCGGCCAGCGTCAGCGCGGCATTTTTCAAGGCCTGGATCTGGTCATCGATGCCCTTGTTCTTCTCTGCCAGGGCCTTGGCTGATAACAAGCCCTGCACTTCATCGAACAGCCCCTGGTTTTGCGTCGCAATGTCGCTGCGGCGTTTTTGCTGCAAGTTCTCGGGCGTCATCTTCAGTTCGTCGCGCTGGGCCTCCAGCCCCTTTTTCTCGCTGGCGATATCGGCGGCCGTTTTCACCACCTCGTCGATGGCGGGAACGACCGAGGCAAACGCTTCCTGCAGCGCCATCAGGGCCACATAGGTCTTGGCATCGCCTTCCTTGGTGACATCGAGCGCCAGGACGGTCTCCTTGAACTCCTTGCGCGTGTCGACATGGCCCAGCTGCAGTGCGGCCATCTGGGTCTTGACGAATTTCTCGACCGGCGCCAGGCGCTCGGCTTCATTGAGAAAATTGTCGGCAAAGCCGCTGATATTGTCGGACAAGGCATCGATGCCGCCGGCCAGATGGATGAAGTCTTCGCGCGCCTGCAAGCTCGACAGGCCGGTGGCGCTGAACGCCATGCCGATCGAGCCAAGCGCAACGTCGAGCGCCTGGTAGTTCGAGGCCACCCTCACCAGGGTCTCGCCCAGGCCTTCGCCGACCTTCACCAGGTCGGCCAGCATCGGGAACGCATTGTTTGCGACCGTATCGAAGGCCGCGCTGACGCCGGCCGACAATTCATCGACCAGCTCCTGGCCCTTGAGATTGCGGGTGCTGACGCCAAAGTCGATGACCACGGCGTCGATGGCCTTGGTCAGGCCGGCGCCGTCGACACCGAGCTGGGCGCCGGCGCCGACCAGCAGGTCGCCGAGGCTGTCGAAGATCAGCGTGAATGGCTTGAGCGCTTTCGCCTCGAGCGCGCGCTTGTTGGTGAAGTCCTCGCGGCTGTCGCCGTGGAACCAGCCGCCGTCGCTGGTCTTGGTGACGTCTTCGTACTGGAAGCCGCTGCCTTTGCCGGTGCGCAGCGCGCCCAGCGTCCCCTGGAAGCGCACGCCGGTATCGGTAATGGTGGTGCTGGTGTCGGAACCGAAAAACGATTCACTCTTGGCGTCGCGGGTGCCGAAGGCGCTGCCGCTGGTCAGGCCGGCGGTCTGGAAGATGCCCCTGGCCGCGCCGCCGAGCGCCGATTCGATGTTGCGCAGCGCTTGCAGCATGCGGTTCTGGTAGGTCAGTTCGACCGACGAATTCTTTTCCAGCAGTTCGAGCGACTTGGCCATCGATTCCGACTTGGCGGTTTCGTCACCGAACACGGTACCGGTGCCCTGCGTCTTCTGGCGCTCTTCAAAGGTGGTGGCCACCGGCGCGCCACCGCCACCGCCGCCCGACACCGCCACGCCGATCGCCGCCAGCATCGCCGCCACAACGGCGAACGCCGGCAGGCAGGCCGGGAACGGCAAGGCCAGCGAGGCGGCCAGGGCGGTCACGCCGAACACGCCCTGTTTGGCGGTCTCGACAGCCACGACCGGCGCCAGGGTCGATGTTTCGGCGGCCACTTCCGTGGCCTTGGAGGTGACAAACAAGCCGGTGAACGCTTCGAGCAAACCGGTCTTGGTCAGCATCGACTTGATCGCCATCGCCGTTTCGACTGCGCGGAAGGTTTTTTCCGCCGCTTCCAGCGATTTGTAGCCAGTGCTGCCCTCCTTGAAAAAGCCCTTGGCGGCGGAGGCCATGTCGCCATACGAGCCGAGCCGATCCTTGGTTTCCTTGACCGCGATCTGGCGCGTCACTTCAGCGAGCTCCTTCGATCCGCTGGCGTACTTGCTGGTCGCGTTCTGGCGTGCCTTGGCGGTCGCTTCTTCCTTGGCGCCATACTCGCCGAAGACGGTGATCATCTTGTTCATCGCTTCGCCGGCGCTGCCGAACGCCTGCTTGAGCGCTGCGCCAAAATCGAGGGCCTTGCCCGGATCGAGGAACTTGTCGAGTTCCTCGCCGGCCTTCTTGAGCGCATCCATGCCCTCGATCTGCACGCGCAGCGTGGTCCTTTGCTCGGTCAGGTTCAGGGTTTGCTGGATGGCCGTGGTTTCCTCCGGCGTCGCGCCGTCCACCAGCTTCTTCTTCAGTTTATTCGTGTCATGCTCTTCAACTTCCTTGGCCGATTTGCCATGGACCTCTTTCTGGCGCGCCAGGGCATCGACCTCGTCCTTCATTTTCTTGGCGCCATTGGTGTACACCTCGAGCGCAGCGGCCGCGTCTTGCTGGCGCTTCTTCTCGGCCTTGCTGGCCTCCTCGTTGGCGGCCGTCTCCTTTTTGATCGCCGCCGCCAGTTCCAGGATGCGCTGGCGCTGCGACTCCTGCGGCGCCTTGGCCGCTTCGCGTTCGGCCGTGCTCTGTTTGACCGCCGCTGCCGACAGCCCGATTTCGCTCCGCTCCTTCTCCAGGGATTTAATATAGTTATCGGTGTCCTTGTTCGCGCTAGCACGGTTTTCCTCGGCCCTCTTCTTGGCCGCTTCGCGCTCTTTCTGTTCGCGCAACAATTCATCCTTCAAGCCGATTTTCTTCCGATCTTCCTTCGGTTTCTCGGGCGCATCGGGGGAGAACACCTTTTCCATCCTGCCGAACGTGGCGCTCATGCTGTCGATCTTGTCCTGGCGGATGTCGGCGTTCATGGCCGTAATCTGCGCGTAGGTCTGCTTGGCCGAAGCCAGGGCGCCACTCCAGTCGCGGTTCATGAGTTTGCCGATCGCCTCGCCGTAGCCACCGACGCCGACCGCGATTTCCGCCATCATCCCGCCGATCGTCTTGCCAACCTGAGAGAAGACTTCGCCCACCATGAGGGCTACGGCAAACAGCGATTTCAGGAAACCGCCAAGCACATGCGCTGCAAAGCCGAGCAGTTCGCTGCTCTTCATCGTCTCCAGGAACACGCCCGACAGATTGGTCAGGGTCGGCAGCAAGTCGGCGGCGATGCGGGTGGCCATCCCCGTGGCGCCGAGCTTGATCAGGTCGAGCTGGCTGTTGAACTTGCCGGCGCTCTCGGCCGTTTCGTCGCTGATCGTCAGGCCCAGCGCGCGCGCGTTCTCTTCCATCTCTTTCAGGCCCTTGGCGCCGTCATTGAGCATTGGAATCAGGGCATCGCCACCTTCGCCAAAAATCTTGACAGCCAGCGCGCTCTTCTGGGCGCCGTCCTCCATGCCCTTGAACGCCTCGGCCACCGAATAGAGCACGTCCTTGCTCTTGGCGAAGCCGACACCGACCGTCTCGGTCTTGATTTTCAGTGCGCCAAGGCCGCTATTGCCTTCAGCGATGCCGGTGGCGAGCTTGGCCATCGACTTCTCGAACACCGTGCCGCTGGCGCCGCCTTGGGTGAATGCCAGTTGCAAACCGGCGACGTCCTTGGTGGCGATGCCAGTCTTCTTGGCCAGCGCGCCGACGGCATCGGCGGCATCGATGCCGCCCTTGATCCAGGCAGGAAAATCCATCACCATGTTCTTGGCATAGCCGACCAGCGCGCTATTGGCGGCCGCCATCGCCTTGCTCATCGCGCTCGCCGCCTGTCCGCCTGCCGCGGCCACGCCGCTGGCCGCGTTCGTGGTCAGCGTGGTCAGTGCGCTGGCGGCGGTGGCGACCACGCCATTGAGGTTGTTGACGGCGTCACCGACCGTGGTCGAAATATTGCCCAGCGCGGCAACGATCTTCTTTTGCATGTCATCGACGGAAGTCCTGACCAGGACGTCGACATCCTGCATAAAGCGCTGCAGCTGCGCAATATCAGCGCGCAGCCGGGTTTCCATGTCTCCAGCGATCATGTGCGGTCCAATCTATGTTGTGGTTACTGTGTTTTGTTTGATACGTCGATCGCGATGTGGTCGAACATGGCCAGCATGTCCAGTTCCCAGCGCGTAAAACGGACGCCGTAGACGTCCTGGTAAGCGGCGATTTCCTGCGTACTGATGCGTTCCACGCCGTTCATCGACGGCGCCCTGACGAGGCGCGTGAACGCCTCCCAGACCGGCAAACCCAGGCGCGGCCACTCGATGAGCAGCCGCGCGTCGCGCTTGCCGGTGTTGGCCGCCAGCCTGAGCAAATGGGTGCGCAGGCTGGCGCCGTCGCCTTGCCGCGCCGCCAGCTCATACTCGGCGCGGCAGCACTCCGCTAGGCTTTCGCGGAGTCTTTGATAAAAAGCTCAGTCTTGCGCAGGCCGGCCAGCGCCTGGGCACGCACCCATTGCTTTTTCGGATCGGTAAACAGCTTGCGCGCGGCCTCGGCCGTGAACAGCACCGGGGCGCCGCCCTGCGACAGGTTCCAGCCCAGGGTGGAGGCGACCAGGTAGTCGGTCTCTTCTTCGATGTCGTCGACCGGGTCGGTGCTCGGCATCTTGCCGGTCTGCGAATATTCGGAACGCAGCTTGCGGGTGCGCGCCAGGTCGATGCGCTTGCGCGCCTGGTGTTCCGGGCTGGCCAGTTCGATGTAAGCCGAGCTCGGCTCGTTGGTCTTCGGGTTGAGCAGCACCAGGCGGCCGGCCACGATGTCTTCGTAGTCGTCCAGGTCCAGGTTGTTGATCAGTTTGAAGGTGAGGTCGCTGACGTTGTTGTCGATGGTGTTCATGTGGTTTTTCTTTCGCGAGTAAATGGGGGAATGACAAATGAGGGAATGACAAACAGAACTGCAATGTGCCCGTGCCGGAACGCCGCGCCCGCGAAAGGCGACAGCGGTCCGGCCGGTGCTGGTGATGCGGCGCCAGGCAATCCCGGCGCAGCGTTGTTGCGTGAAGAAGCGCGGCCGCTTACGCTGCCGAGTCCTGGATGGCGATGGTGGTCAGGTCGGTTGCCAGGGCGGCACCGCCGGCGTTGTTGAGCAGCGCCTGGAACGGGAAGGTCTGGATGATGGCTTTTTCGCCGTCGTCCTTGGACGCGCCGCCGATCTTGATGCGCGGGATGCTGAAGGCGATGAAATCGGCCGCGCCGGTGTTATCCGACGTGAACACCGCGTACAGGCTGATTTCGCTTTCGTTGTAGAAGGCGTCGCGCAGCGCGGTCGAATCGAACGTGGCCGTGATCTGGCCGGTGACGATCACCCGTCCCGCGGCCTGGAACGTGACCGTGTTCGAGCCGACCGTCGGCTCGCCGGTCTGGGCCGCGGCGATGTCGATGCTCAGGCCGGTCACGTTGGCGACCGTCATGCCGCCCACGCGCAACACGCCGTTGACCGAGGCCATGGTGCTGGTGGCCGTGACCGGCAGCGGGTTGGTGAAGTACTGGCCGACATTGGTGACCGCGTTCTGGCCCTGGAATTCCACGTTGCAGGTGGCCATGCCGGTCGGCGGCAGCGAGATGCCGATTTTCGACACTTTGCAGCCGGTGAACACTTCGCTGGTCGGCACTTCCGGATACCAGTGCTCGATCGAATACGACTTGTCGGCGTGGCCGGTTTGCGGGATCAGGGATTTCTTGCCCCACACCGTCACATTGGCCGATGCGATCGGGCCTTCCGACGCCAGCGAGGTGCCGTTGAGCACCAGGCAGGTCAGCACCAGCGCGCTGACGTTGGTGACCAGGATGTTCTTGTTCAGGTTGGCAGGGTTGAAGGCGCCGACCGTGAGGCGAATGACATCGCCGATCTTGATGCCTTCGAGCAGGAACGAGCCGGCCGCGCGGGTGATGCTGTAAGCGCCGGGAACACCCGAGATGGTGATGGCGGCGCCGACGATGGCGGGGGTGGCCGTGAATGGCTTCTTCAGGGCCGCAGCCATGAAGTCCGCATAGGTCTTGGCCGACAGCTCGCCGCTGATCGCGCCGCCGACCTTGCGCTGGCCGTGACGGAAGTCGCTCATCTGGAAGTCGGTGCGGATCTCGTTGGACTGGTAGGTGTCCTTGGTCATGTCCAGCGACGAGGTGACGCGGCGCACGGCTTGCGATGCGGCCGCGGCCGGCTGCACGCCGTAGGTGAGTTCTTCTTTGTAGCTGACTTGTTTGTAAATGCCGCTTGCAGTGCCCATGTTGATTCCTTTAGACGAAAAAAAACCGCAAGCGAATGCTGTGCGGTTGTGGTTGGATGATTCTGATCCTGCTGTGATGGTGCGGGATTGCACCTTGGTGTCGATTGACTGGGTTGTCCAGGCCGGTGCTGTTTGCGCGCCCCAATGCAAAAAGCCCGCTAGGTTAGTAGCGGGCTTTTCTTTGGACGAGCGAACCCGACCTGAGCCTCAATTATATCAAAACAAAATGCCCGTGCAAATGTTTTTGCGAAGTTTTTCGCGCAGTTGCGCACGCGCCTCGGCCGCCACGTCCACCAGCGACGCGTTCGGAAACGCCCACACCGTGGCCAGGCTGCAGGCGCGGTAGATGGCCCACACGTGGATGCGCTCGAGGCTGCCGATCATGGCGTCGGTGGCTTCGGCCATCTTGATGTCGCTGGCCTGCTGCGCTTCGTACAGGTCGACGCCGTGGCCGTCGCCGTCGCCGCGCAGGCCGCGCATGGTGCGCGTGCCCAGGTCGCGGTCGGCGTCGCCGGCCATCCAGCGCTTCCACAGTTCGAGGCACAGATTGACCGGATCGTCGGCCAGGCGCTCCTGCACCGGCCGCGCCGGCGCCAGGTCGTTGGAAGCGGCGCGCTGCTGGTTCTGCTGGTTCTGCGGATTCTGCTTGCCCGGCGCATCCTGTGCGCCGCAGGCGCGCAGCGCCGGCATCCGCGGCGACGCGGCCGCTACCGGCGCCGGGGCCCGGGTCAGCACGCGTGCGCGCGCCGGTACGGCCGCTTCGGCGCGCAGCTTGCCTGCATTGCCTGCGCTGCCCGCGTCGTTGCCGCGCCATGCCATGGTCAGTGTGTCCATCGTGTTTGCTCCCTTGGTGATGCAGTTGGTGTTCATATGTCGATTCCCCATAAGTGGTCATTAGAGGGGTTGGTTGAACCCTCTTGATTGCATGTGTAAAAGAGGTGGTTTCCCGCCCCCTGAGCAAAACAGACAAAAACTGCTATCGCACGTAGCCGCTTCACGGGTGGTCAATCCCGCCAAGGTGCAGCCCTTACCTCCCCTCGGTCCGCTTGTCGGGCGCACTCTTGTCGAATGCGACCTGCAAGCGGGCCAGTTTTTTCAACACTCACCGCTGTTCGCTCCGGACCGTGCTCGCGGTCCTCGGCAAGGCCCCCTCGCGCCTTGTTCTTGTCTTGCCTGGTGTATGGCTGGCGGCCAGTCTTTGCGCGGTGTGGGCCGATACAGGCCCGTGCACGTTTTTTCGGGTGTCGTCCGCTCCACCCGGCGCCCTACATGGGACGCACCAGACGCGCTTCGCGCATGACCTTGTGTTTGATTTCGGCGAACACGCCGGCCTGCATCTGCAAGATGGCGTGCCCATGGCGCAGGCCGGGCCGCAGTGCGGCGGCGCGCGCTTCCAGCTGCGTCGACAGGTAATCGTTCCAGTCGCTGCCGGCGCACTCGGGATAGGCCACGCCCACGCCGAGCAGGGCCGCCGCTGCGCGCGCGTACTCCAGGCCCGGATTGCGGCCGATGCGCGCCGCGGTTTCCCAATCGTTGTCGGCGCACACCACGGCCAGCCCGGCGGGCCGGCGCGCGCTGGCGACGACCGGCAGGTTGCCGGCGTTGAATGCGACCACCACGCGGCACGCGGGCACGGCGTGAAAGATGGTCAGCCCGGTGGCGAAGCCTTCGGCAAAGGCCGTGAGGGTCGCGCCGGGACGCTCGATGACGTAACAGGCGCCACGCGTGGTGGCGCCCGGATGAAAGCGTTTTTCGCCGTCCGCCGCAATGCGCTGCAGGCTCAGGATGGCGCCGTCGCACAGCATCGGCACCACCAGCGCACCGGCGGCGTCGACCCGCAGGCCGTGGCAGCCGGCCACGCCGAAGCCTTTGCCGGCCAGGTAAGGATGTTCATTGCGCAGCGGCGCGCACTGCGCGTAGCGGCTGCGCGCACTCAAGGTGGCGGCGGCCAGCGCGGCGCGCCGTTCGGCCTGGCGGCGCGCGATCAGGGCGCGCTCGAGCGGCGCCGCCAGCGCACCGGCGCGGCCGGCGCGCCACATCAGCGGCTCGGCATGGACCGCGTAGTCCTGGCACCAGCCGACCTGGCCGTCGTCGGCCAGCTTGATGCTGCCGTTCTTCTTGCGCGGGTGGTTTTCGGTGCGGCAGCGCTGCCATTTGCCCGGCGTGAGGTAGTCCGGCGCGATGATGCCGTGCGCGCCGATGAAGGCAAGGAAGCCGCTCATGCCTGCCTCCCCTTGGCAAAGGCGATGGCGCGCGAACGCACCCATCCCAGCACGGCCGCCGTGGGCGCGCGCGGCGCCGGCGCCGGCTCGTCCGGCCAGGCGCCGTACTTTTCCCTGAACTTGTTGGCGGCCCAGCCGTGCGCGTAGCCGCGTTGGTGCGCGATCGCCAGCAGCTGGGCGTGGAAGTCGGCCTTGTCGGCCGTGCCGGGGCGCGCGGCGGCGGCCACTTCGTGCAACGCGCCCTCGGCGTGCTGGGTCAGGGTGCGCGCGTCGTGCATTTTTCCGCACACCGGGCAGGCCGGCAGCGCATCGTGCACATGGGCGCAGGCCGGGCACCTCATCGGCATGCGCTCCCTGGGGGTGCGGGCGGCGCGCGCGCCCCGTTCGGCGTCGTCCAGCACGCTGGCGCCATGTTCCAGGAAGTCGTGCATGGCGCTCCAGAAGCGCAGGCAGTTGCCGCTGTGATCGAGCACGATGCATTCGCGCTTGCCCGCATGGCTGCGCAAGCCGCGCCCGAGGATCTGCATGTGCTCGGCCAGGCTCGACTTGAGCGGACGCGCCATGATGATCACCTCGACATCGCTGACGTCGAATCCCTTGCTCAGCGCGCTGACGCTGATCAGGCCGCGCAGGTAGCTGTCCGGCTTGCGAAATTCGGCAATCGCCGCGGCGCGCGCTTCGTCGCCGCTGCGGTAGGTCACCAGCTCGCACAGGACGCCGGCGGCGGCGAACTGGCGCTGCATCTCTTCGCAGTGGCGCACGTTGCAGCCGAAGGCGATGAATTTCTTGGCCGCGCCGTGACGCAGGTACTCCTCGACGCAGTCGCCGATGATCGGCATGGCGCGCTCGGCGGCGGCATCGTCGCTCCATTCGCCGGCCACGGTCTTGACGCCGCTCATATCGGGCTCGCTGGCGGCGAAGACGCGGAACGGCACCAGGAATTGTTCGCGGATCAGGGTATTGGTGGTGGCGACGGTGACGATGCGGTCGTAGAAGCGCCCCAGCCCCCTGGTGATGGGCGTGGCGGTCAGGCCGATGCAGACGGTGGCGCGCGCGATGATGCGTTCGGTGATGGTCTTTTGCAGGGCGTGGCATTCATCGACGATGATCAGGTCGGCCTGGGGCCAGCCGCGCCGCGCCAGCGTTTGCACGCTGGCCACCTGGATCGGCTCCGCCGGGCGATAGCGCCAGTGCTGGCCCTGCAGCACACCGTGGTCGATGGCATAGCGGTCGAGCGTGGCGCTGGTCTGGTCGATCAGGGCGATGCGATCGGCGACAAAGATGGCGCGCCGGCCCTTGGCGCGGCACTCGGCCATCATGTGCGCGGCGATCACGGTCTTGCCGCCGCCGGTGGGAATCGACAGGATCAGGTTGCGCGCGCCGTCGCGGATATGCGCGCGCAAACCGTCCTCGGACTGGCGCTGGTAATCGCGCAGTTCAATGGCGTGCATGGGCGGCCTCCTTGAGCGACGCGATGGCAGGCACGATCGCGGCGTTGGCGTCGACGCCGAGCAGCGCGCGCACGCGCTCGAGCAGGCGGGCGTAGCGCCGCGCCTTGCTGTCGGCGTCGTTGCAGGTGGCGTTCAGCTGCGCCAGGCGGCCGGACAGCTGGTCGAAGCGCAGCGACCAGGCCGCGACCTGCTGCGCCAGGTCGGACGTGCTCAGTTCGCGCACCAGCGCGCCGAGGCGGCGGATTTCCTTGTCGGCCGCTTCGAGTTCGATCAGCAGCTCGGGGCGCGCGGGGTGCGCGGCTGCGCCGCCCGATACAGGCTGCGATGGCGATGGCGGCGCGGCGAGGCGTTCGTGCGCGGCGGGCAAGCTCAATTCGCCGCGGCCCACCATTTTGGCCAGCTCGGGCGCGGCACGCGCGACCTTGTCGGCCATCTTCTGGGTGCGGATGCTGGCGCCCGCGCGCGCGGCGCGCTCGGCCACGGTATCAAGGTGCAGCCTTGCACCCTGCCCCGCCGTGCGGTCGCCGCCGCTGCGCTGGGCCCGGCTCCAGTCCTGCGCGCTGGCGACGATGGCGGCCTGCTGCCCGGGCGACAGATGGCGCCGGTGCAGATTGGCCGACAGCACATACGCGGCCGCGCCGGTGCCGTCCAGTTCGATGAAGCGCGGCGCGGTGCCGGTGTCGAGGCAGGCGCGGTAGCGGTTGCCGCCGTCGAGGATCGCGCCCTGGTACAGCACGATCGGCTGGCGCATGCCATGGGCGGCGATGTCGCGTTTGAGCGCATCGAACTGGCTGCCGGACAGGCGCGGAAACAGGGTGCACAGCGGGTGCAGTTCGTACACCGGCGCGGGCTGCGAGGAGGCGCTGCCGCTAGGGTGCGGACGTGACTGTCCCGCACCGGCGGACAAGCCGCTGGCGTGATGGGTGTTGCTCATGTTTGCCTCAGGTCAGTTCATCGATCCGCTTGTGCGGGCATGAGGACGTTTCAGCGTGGAGCGCGCAGATCGCGTGAAAAGTGGCGATTTTGCATTCCGCCTGACCGTTCAGGATACGGTTGACGGTCGGCTGGGTTGTTCCCAGGGCCGTGGCAATGCGCATTTCCGTCCACCCGGTAGCGTCTTTGATTTCCCGTAACAGGGTGGAGATATCTTTATCCATGTACACATTCTATACGCAATCGAATAGATTGGCAACAAACCTGTCGGATTTTTCTGGTCATTTCTATTCGTCTGTGTATAATCTCGGTCATGACTATCTCACACCGACTCACACAAGCGATGGAAGAAGCCGGTTTCCAGTCGCAAAGCGCGCTCTCGCGCGCCTCCGGCGTACCGCAGCCGACGATTAACCGTATTCTCAACCGCAGCGGCGCGCGCGGTCCCGAGGCGGCCACCCTGGCCGCCCTGGCGAGCGCGTGCAATGTGGCCTTCGAGTGGCTGCACGAAGGCACCGGGCCGATGGCGCGCCGTGGTGCCGATGGGGCCGATGGGGCCGATGGCGCCAGCCTGGCGCGCATGCAGCCCGTTGTCGTTGCGGAAGACGGCGATCCGCGCTTCGTCAAGATCAAGATGGTGACCTTGCGCCTGTCGGCCGGCATCAGCGGTTTCCAGGCCGACCCCGAGCACGACCCCGGATCCACCTTGCCGCTCGACGCCGGCTGGCTGGGGCGCAACCACTATGTGGCCGAGCGCCTGGTGGCCACGCGGGTCAAGGGCGAGAGCATGGAGCCGACCTTGTATGACGGCGATATCATCGTCATCAACACGGCCGATAACCGGCCGGCCGATGGCGCTGTGTTCGCGGTCAACTACGAAGGCGAGGCCGTGGTAAAGAGGCTCTCGCGCGACGCCGGCGACTGGTGGCTGGAGTCCGACAACTCCGACAAGCGCAAGTACCATCGCAAGGTGTGCCGCGGCAGCGACTGCATTATCGTGGGGCGCGTGGTGCGCAAGGAAAGCGACCGCATCTGATGCGCGTGCGCGCCGGGCCGATGAAGTCGGCCTGCATCACGGTGGGCGGCCTGGTGCTGGCGATCGTGCTGGTCGACTCCATCGACACGCGGCCCGAACGCGGGCCGGCGCTGCTGGTGCGGCTGCAGCCGCATTTCCCGGCACTGCCGATCATGCTGGTATCGATCGAGGATAATGGTTTTCGCGCTTTCGCCACGTTCCAGACTAGCGAACTGCTGGCGCTGGTGCAGCTTGAGCACGTGGCATTTGTCGAGATCGATATCGATGCCGCATCCGCGGATACCGCTCAACTGCCGTTCTAGCTCACCTCGAATCAGGGTCCGACAGCTTCGCGTAGCGTCCCGCGTCGGGCCCCTCCGCCATAATTATTGCTTATCTGCACGTTATAATGCATAAAGTCGGCACGATCTTTACATCATCTCCTTACCAGCACTGCGCTCATCGCCTATGATCTTCAACGTCGAAGCCGCTGTCGTGCTCGGAATAATCGCCGCCTTGTTCTATGGTTTCTGCGCGCTTTTCCCGACATTTTCCTACGTTGGCACGCCCTTTGTCCTGGCAGCGCTGACGCTCGGCATTAGCGGCGGCGCCGAGTTTTTTTAGGAATGCAGCCAAGAATCGGCCTGGTCATGCCGGTATGGTGGGTGGGTGTGGGTTTGTTTGCGTTCAACATCATGATTTTCTGGGGCCCGATCCCCTTTTATGCGCTGCTGGCCACTACCGCGCTGCTTGTTTACTGGCGCCGTGTGTCGCTTGAGAAAACGAAGTGGCTCGCGGCGCAGCGCGCGCTGCGCGACTACGAGGCCGACGACAAGCTGCCCTTGCAGGAACGCGGCCAGCTGATACGCAGCGCGCTCTTCTGTACCACATGGACAAGGACCCGTCCGCAACACATGCTTCATAATCAAAACGCGATGACGTATCTGCTCAGGGACCTGGGAGCGTGGCTCACGGCAGACGAGCGTTCGACCATCAACGCGATGCTGGCCGAAATGACATCGCGCTATCGCCAGCGATACGTCAGGCAGGTGAAGGACTTCCTGGAGCACAAAGGCGAACGCCATGGCATCGGGCAGTTTCGCGCCAGCTGAGCAGACAGGCTGATAGGGGTACAGGTGGACAGGTGCGCCACATGTTCATTGACTGTAGCGGTTGAATGCCGGTTGCCGTTATTGCGCTGTGGCGGGCGTCTTGCCGGCAGCGGCGTCGGCTTTGATGCGGCGCAACGATGCCAGGATCTGCTCCACGCTCTGGCCGCTCGGATACGCCATCACGTGCCCTTTGCCGTTTGGATCAAGAAAATGCACTCCGGCGACGCCAATTTCCGGTTGCCGGTCGCAGCTACTTTCGTAGGCAGGCACGCTGTCGAGTTGCGGCCCTTTGAAATGCTCCAGAACCTTGACGGTGACGCGCTCGCCGCTGGGGGAGTGCACCAATTCGCCGCCCTCTGCGTACACCACATGGGCGGCGATGTTGTAGAGCTGCTCGACAGTGTAAGGCGTAAATTTGCCTGCCGGCGTGCATGCCGTAGCAGTGGCGGGAAAGCACATCAGTGACGTCAGCCAGAGGAACATACTGGAGATTGTCTTCATGCTGGCCTTAAGATAGGGATTCACTGATGGGCGTCGAGGATGTGCAGCACATCCTTTGGCACGTCGCCGTTCGCGAGGCGCTTGCTCAGCATGCTCATCGGATGCACCCGCCCATTCTCGACATAGCCGACGATCAGCCATTCCGCACCAGCCTCGACCGAAAAATCAAACACACCATCGCAGCTTGAACCCGTTGGCTTTGCAACGTACCCGCGTCCGGACACCATCTCCCGGGGCGTCCCGCGCCACCAGCGCGTCGTTTCAAACTCAAAATTTTGATCAACGAGGAGCAAAGGCGATGCTGGCAGCGATACGACCGACGTTACTTTTCCAAGGAACACGACTTGCTTGGGATCTTTTTTGGCCAAAAATGCTTTGAGGTCGTACGCTTCCTCAGCAAGTTTGCATGCATGGGCAGGCATAGCAGTACTGAAGAGTGCCAGGATAAGGGAGACGGAGAGCGAGGTTGCAATGGCGCGCATGGATCCTTTCGTTCGCCGGAATGAACGCAGGCCAGGCTCGCGCATGCTCGATGGATTTTATGCGTTCACTGCAGACGACTGAATGCTAGTTCACTGGAGCGGGTGAAGGGAATCGAACCCTCGTCGTAAGCTTGGGAAGCTTCTGCTCTACCATTGAGCTACACCCGCGTGCAACGCATTTTACGCTTGAATGACTGCTACCGGCAAGTTTACCCAGCCGCAAAATGAAGATGCCGGGAAACGATGATGTTTTGGTGGTGCGGCTGGCGGGGATCGAACCCACAACCCTTGGCTTCGGAGGCCAATACTCTATCCATTGAGCTACAGCCGCATTCCTGGTCCGCTTCGGACGCTTGAATGACCTGAACGGTCGCAGGCATTATAAGCTCCCCGCCGCCCCGCACCCAAGGGTTTTCGCCATCTTGGCCCTGATCCTCCGGTGCGCCTGGCCATCCCACCCGGCGCCGGGCGGTTTTCGACACTTGCAGCGCGTCACCGCAAAGATCCGGTCAAGGCTTGCGACTTTGTCGCGCCACAAACTAGCGCCGATCACATGCATAGACAATGGGCCGCCGGGCTGCCGTCCGAACCATGCCAAGGAGCGCGCAATGAACAGACGCTTTGCAACATTTCTCGACATGTCGCTGTGGATCAGCGCCCTGATGGCGCTCGTCTATCACGTGCGCTTCCTCATGTTCGTCGATTACGACGCGGTGCAGGCGCGCTCGCTGATCGACCAGATCTTCTATTTCCTCACAGGACTCGGGCACGAATCGTTTGCCGTGTTTTTCGTCATCAACGGCATCTTCGTGGGCCTGTTCCTGCGCCACATGCCGGCGGCCCAGGGCGATCGCGCCCTGCTTGCGCGCTGGTGGCGCTCGCATCTGGCGCTGTTGCCGCTGCTGGCGCTGGGCGGCCTGCTCGACCTGGGCGGCGTACATTTCCTCAACGGTTCGGGCGTGTATTCGGACTTTCCGGCCTTTAGCACCGTCACCCTGAGCTGGACCACTTTTTTCGGCAACCTGTTCATGCTGCAACCGGCCCTGGTGCCGACCTTCGGCAGCAACGGCATGCTGTATCTGTACGCCTACCTGTGGTGGTCGTGCTGCCTGCTGGTCCTGCTGCGGTGCGCATGGCGCAGCCGCACGGCGTGGCAGATGGCGGCCGGCGCCGCGCTGCTGCTGGTCCTGGCGCTGTGGATGCCGCCGACCTTCTGGCCGTGGCTGGCGATCTGGCTGCTCGGCGTGGCGGTCGGCCTGCGCGGACCGTGGCCGCGCCCCCTGCTCCATCCGCTGGCGGCCTGGGCCTTGCTGGCGGCGGCGATCGTGTTTTCGCGCGTGGCCGGCGCCCGCACCGACCTGCTGCCGGCGCCCTGGGGTGAGCTGCTCATGCTGTGGAAGTACGTGATCGTCGGCGTGGGATTCGCCGCCGTCGCCAGCGTGCTCTACCGCAGCCCGATGTGCGCGGCACCTGCGCCGCGCGGCGCGGCGTCCTCCTTCTTTGGCAGGCTGAACCGCCATCTGGCCGACAGCGCCAGCGTCGCCTTCCTGTTTCATTTTCCCTTGATGATGCTGCTCACCGCAATCGGCGCCGACCTGTTCGGCCACCGCCTGATGCAGCAGCCAGGGCCGCTGTGTTACGTGCTGGTGGGCGCCATCGTCGTGGTGTGTTACGCGGCAAGCCATGCGCTGGTGCGCTGCGTCGGCACCCGCGCCGGCGGCTTGCGGCCGATCGTGTGACTCCCCTGTCGCAGCGCGCGCGTCTTCAGGCAAGCGCCGCCGGCGCCGCCAGTTCGCGCGCCTGGCGAAAGCCGTCGACCAGCACGCCGAAGGCTTGCGCCTTCATGTCCTCGCCCGGCACCCGCAAGATATACGAGGGGTGGTAGACCACCACCACCCAGCGCCCCTCGTGCATGAAGGGTTTGCCCAGCACCTCCTTGAGCGTGGCGTGCGGATTGCCCGTGACCGCCTTGAGCGCGGTGCTGCCGAGGGCGACGACGACCTCGGGCTGGACCTGTTCCAGCTCGCTGCCGAGCCAGTAGGCGCAGGCGTCGACCTCGCGCTGGGCCGGGGTCTTGTGCATGCGCCGCTTGCCGCGTGGCTCCCACTTGAAATGTTTGACGGCGTTGGTGAGGTAGATCGTGCGCCGGTCGAGCTCGGCCTTGGCCATGGCGCGGTCGAGCAGTTGCCCGGCCGGGCCCACAAACGGCAGCCCGGCCAGGTCTTCCTGGTCGCCCGGCTGCTCGCCCACCAGCATGATGCGCGCTTCGAGCGGGCCGACCCCGCCCACGGCCTGGGTCGCGTGCTGCCACAGTTCGCAGCGGCGGCACTGGTCGAGCGTGCTGGGCGCGTCGCGCTGCGGCTGGGCCTTGTCGGCACTGATGGGAATGACGGTGCCGCCGCGCTGCCCCACGCTGTGGGTCTGCCCCACCCTGCGCGCGCCGGCCGCCGCCTGCGACACCATCTCGGGCACCAGCGCGCCTTCGGGCAGGTTCTTCCAGAAACGCGTGGGGATGTGTCCGTGCATCAGGTCGGCATTGAGGCGGGCCGGATTGAAGATGCTGCGGTAGTAGGTGAGCCACAGGGCTTCGCCGGCGTCGTCGATGTCTTCGGGGCCGCGCATCAGCGGGCCGGTGCTGTGCAGGGTGGCGCCGTCCCACAGCACGCTGGCCTCGGGCGTGGCGATCATCCAGCTGACCTTGCCCATGCGGCTGGTAAAGTGGCGCGCCACCTGCGGCAGTACGTCGTGGGCGGGCTCGAACCAGGCCACGAAACGGGGCGGACCGGCGTCTTCGCGGCGCTCGCGGAAACGGATGTAGGCATGCATGTCATGCTCCTCGCGGCGTACCGCCTTGACCATGGCGTGCAGGCGGGCGCCATCTTCGTCGGCCGCCGAGAGCACGTCTTTTTCGCCCTGCTGCCAGCGCCACAGCACCAGGTACAGGAACGCCCAGCGGTTCGGCACGCGGCAGCAAGCCGCGCTTTGCAGCATGTCCATCAGCTGGCGCGGTATGCGCATGGTGGACTTGCTCTCAGCTTGGACCGCGCCAGAAGGCTGCGGTTCCTCACCCTGCGAAAAAAGATCGCCGTCATCCTTGTGCGAAATCCATTGCACCGCATGGGGCGGCACCTTGTGCGCCAGCAAGTCGCGCGCGGCGTGGCGCCACTGCTCGAAGGAGTGGACCAATACCGGACGCCCGGCCGCAGCCGAGGCGGCCGCGCTTACGCCGCCTGCAGTTCCGCCCATAAATCCAGCTGCCGTGGTGAGTGCTCGGCCATGGAGCGGCGCAGGACCTCGGACGCGGTGGTGTCCGAGGCCGGGCGGTAGTCGGCCGTGACGATGAACGGGGCGATCTTTTTCATGCTGCAGCGCAGGCGCGTGAGGTCGGCGTAGCGGATGCGGCGCAGGCGGCGCAGTTCCACCAGCCGTTTGGCGTTGCGCAGGCCGATGCCGGGCACGCGCGCGATCATCGATTCTTCGGCCATGTTCAAGTCCATCGGGAAATGCTCGCGGTGCGCCAGCGCCCACGCCAGCTTGGGGTCGATGTCGAGCGCCAGGTTGCCGGCTGCCGGCAGCAGTTCGGCCGCGTTAAAGCCGTAGCTGCGCATGAGAAAGTCGGCCTGGTACAGGCGGTGCTCGCGCTGCATGGGCGGCGGCGCTGCCGGCACCGAGTCCGGGCTTTGCGGAATCGGGCTGAAGGCCGAATAGTAGACCCGCTTGAGCTTGTAGCTGCCGTACAGGGTTTCGGCGGTGTTAAGGATGGTCTGGTCGTCGCTGGCGTCGGCGCCGACGATCATTTGCGTGCTTTGCCCGGCCGGCGCGAACCTGGGCGCGCGTGGTTCCTGGGCTTTTTCGTCGAGCTTGCGGCGGATCGAACCCATGGCCAGCTTGATGGTGTGCACGCTCTTTTCGGGCGCCAGGCGCGTGATGCTGCCCTCGGTCGGCAGCTCGATGTTGACGCTGAGCCGGTCGGCGTACTTGCCGGCGGCGGCGATCAGGGCGGGGTCGGCGTCGGGAATGGTCTTGAGGTGGATATAGCCACGAAAATTGTGGACTTCGCGCAACTGCCGCGCGATGGCGACCAATTGCTCCATGGTGTAGTCGGCCGACTGGATGATGCCGGAACTGAGGAACAGGCCGTCGATATAGTTGCGCAGGTAAAAGTCGACGGTCAGCTTGACCACTTCATCGACCGAAAAACGGGCGCGCGGCACGTTGGAAGTGCGGCGGTTGACGCAATACTGGCAGTCGTACACGCAAAAGTTGGTCAGCAGGATCTTGAGCAGGGACACGCAGCGCCCGTCCGGCGTGTAGCTGTGGCAAATGCCCATGCCGTTGGTGGCGCCGATGCCGTCCTTGCCCTCGGACGAGCGCTTGGGCGCGCCGCTGCTGGCGCAGGAAGCGTCGTATTTGGCCGCGTCGGCGAGGATTTCGAGCTTGTCGGTCAGTTCCATGGCCTGGTCTTTAACTGTATGTATATACAGTATGGTACACCATTCCCATGGCGCGGTGCACGCGATAGGCGTGCACTGTACGCAAGGGCGTCAGGCGCGCTTGGCCTGCGGCACGCCGGCGTGGCAGGCCGCCAGCTGCACTTCCTGTTCCTGCAGCACGTCGAGGAAGCGGCCCAGCGAGACCGGATGGTGGAACAGGTAGCCCTGCATGGTCAGGCAGCCGTTCGACTTGAGGTAGCGCGCCTGCACCTCGGTTTCCACCCCTTCGGCGATCAGGTGCAGGCCCAGGCCGCGCGCGATCGAAATGATCGCCAGGATGACCGGGTAATGCCCTTGCTCGTCGTGGATTTCCTTCACAAACGACTGGTCGATCTTGATCGTGTGGATCGGGAAGCGGTGCAGGTAGGACAGCGACGAATAACCGGTGCCAAAATCGTCGATCGCCACCGACACGCCCAGTTGGCACAGCTTGTTCAACTGCTCGATCGCGTACTGCGGATTGCGGATGCAGATATTCTCGGTGATTTCGACTTCGATCTGCGCCGGCGAAATCCCGTAGCGCAGCAGCGCGCCGCGCATCTTCTCGAAAAAGTCGCCGCGGTCGAGGTATTGCGGCGACAGGTTCAGGGACAGGCGAATCGCTTCGCCGCCGTGCTCGTTCCAGACCAGCATGTCGCGGCACAGCGCGCCCAGCATCCAGTCCGAAATCGGCAGCATCAGGCCATTGTCTTCGGCGAACGGCAGGAACTCGTTGGCGGTCAACAGGCCGCGCTGCGGATGGTTCCAGCGCATCAGCCCTTCGGCGCCGATGATGCGCCCGGTGATCACGTCGATCTGCGGCTGGTAGTACATTTCCAGCTCGTTCTGCTCGAGCGCCTTGCGCAGGCTCTGTTCGAGCGCGATCTTCTGGTGCGACACGTCGAGCATCGAGTTGTGATAAAAACTCTGGCCGTTCTTGCCCAGCGCCTTGACCTGGTACATGGCGATGTCAGCGTGGCGCAGCAGCTCGTCGATCGACTCGCCGTCGCCCGGATAAATCGCAATGCCGATGCTGGCCGAAATATGCACCTGGTGCCCATCGAGGTCGAACGGCAGGTGCAGGCAGGCCAGGAATTTCTCGGCGATGGCTTTCGCTTCGGCGCGCCCGGCCAGTTCCGGCAGCACGATGGTGAATTCGTCGCCGCCCTGGCGCGCCAGGGTGTCGCCATCGCGCAGGCATTGCTTCAGGCGCAGCGCGACCTGCTGCAGCAGTTCGTCGCCCTTGACGTGGCCGAGCGTGTCGTTGACCAGCTTGAAGCGATCGAGGTCGATGAACATCACCGCCAGCTCGGTCAGCTTGCGCTTGGCCTGGATGATGGCCAGCCCGAGGCGGTCCTTGAACAGCATGCGGTTCGGCAGGTCGGTCAGGATGTCGTGGTAGGCCTGGTAGGAAATGACTTCTTCGGCGCGCTTGCGGTCGGTGATATCGCGCGCCACGCCGTAGGTGCCGTAGAACTCGAGCTTCTTGACGTCGTTGTCCGGCACATGCATGCCCATCGAATTGAGCGAGATGGTCATCAGGGTGGTGGTGAACTGGCGGTCCTGGCCGGCGCGCGCATGGCATTTGAGGCGCAGTTCGACATTGCGCGAGGCCCGTTCGTCGACGCGGCGCTCGTTGAAGGCGTAGCGCGCGCGCTCCAGGTCTTCGTCGTGCACCAGCATCGTGTAGTGCTGGCCGATCAGGTCTTCGCGCGCGAAGCCGAGCAACTGGAAGGCGCGGTCGTTGACGAAGGTGAAGCGGCCCTCGTGATTGAGGGTGTAGATGATGTCGGGCGAACTGTCGACCAGGTAGCGGTACAGCTTTTCGGAGTTTTCCAGCTGCGAGGCGATGCGCTCGTTGTCCAGGGCCAGGCTGCGCTGCTGCAGCGCGTTGCCGACCGTCTTGAGCATCTCTTCGCGGCTGTAGGGCTTGCGCAGGTAATCGTAGGCGCCGCGCTTCAAGGCGCCGATGGCGGCCTCGATGCCGACATCGCCGCTCATCACGATCACGTCGGCGTCGATCGCGCGCGCGTTGATGAAGTCCATGATCTCATGGCCGCTCATGTCGGGCAGGCGCAGGTCGAGCAGGACCAGGTCGAAGCGCCCGGCCGCCAGCTGCGCCAGCGCCTCGGCGCCGCTTTTGGCGGTGACCAGGTCGAAGCCGCGGTCGCGCAGCAGTTCGTGCAGGGCCGACAGCAGGCGCGGCTCGTCGTCGATCAGCAGGATGCGCGGCAGGGCATGCGCATCGGCCTGGCTGGAAGAGGCGTCATCGGTCTGCAACAGCGCGCTGGCGGGATTGTCGTTCATTGGAACCTTAAACGGAATCCATCGTCCGCATCCGCAACGCGCACTGGCCCGGCCGCTGCGGGAATCGGTGCTGCCAGGGCGCGCCTGGGCCGCTTGCGAAGATCGTTGTCCGAATGCTGCATGGTGTCGAAAACTGCCGCCAAATAGTCGATGGTTGGAGGTGGCGCGCAACACGGGCGACCACGACGAATAATCAGGATACGCCTGGCGCGCGCGGGGTTTGGGCAGCGTGTCAGGTTTAAAAAACGGCTATCTTAGCATATATGCACGAATGTTGACCCTAGGAACGTTACTCAAAGCAAAACTTTTTCTTGTCAAGTGGGGCTGCGCATCACGTTCGCAGGGCCGCCGGACGCCTGCGGTGGTACAGGCGCGAGGCCACCCACAGGCCCAGCGCGCACAGGGCGAAGCCAACCTGGCCCATGGCCAGCCACAGCATCGAATGCGACAGGAACGGCGCGATCACGCCCGCCACCAGTGCGCCCAGCAGGGTGACGGCGAACGACTGGCACGAGGCAACGGTGCCGCGGATGTGCGGGAACAGGTCGAGCGCGAGCAGGGTGGCGCCGGGGGCGATCAGCGACATGCCGAAGGTATAGAAAAACATCGGCGCCACGCTCCACGGCAGCGCCGGCGTAAAGACGCTGTGATACAACAGATTGGCGCTGGCCGCCGTGAGCAGGAAGCCGAAGCCGATGCCGATCTGGCGCGCGAAGCTCATTTTGCCGGCGATGCGGTTGGCCGTGAGCGCGCCCAGGAAAATGCCGGACACCGAGGGAATGAACAGCCAGCCGAATTGGTCGGGTCCGAGGCCCAGGTGCAGCGGCAGCGCCACCGGCGCGGCGGCGATGTACAAAAACAGGCCGGCGAAGTTGCAGGCGACGATGCCGGCCTTCATGTGGAACAGGGGCGAGCTGAAAATGGCGCTGTAGTTCTGCCACAGGTAACGCGGGTTGAAGGGCTGGCGCTTTTCAGGCGGCAGCGTTTCGGGCAGGCGCCGGTAGCAGTACACGAACAGGATCACGCTGTAGGCCAGCAGCACCAGGAAGATGGTGCGCCAGTCGGCATACTTGACGATCCAGCCGCCCAGGATGGGCGCAATGGCCGGCGCGATCGTGAAGATCATCGTCACCAGCGAAAGCAGGCGCGCCGCCGGCGCATCGTCGTACAGGTCGCGGATGATGGCCCGTCCCACCACCACCCCGGCCCCGGCCGAGACCCCCTGCATGATCCGGAAGATCCACAGGTAATGCACCGAGTGCGAGGCGGCGCAGCCAAAGGTGCCGATGGCGAACACCACCAGCGCGCACAGCACCACGTTGCGCCGTCCGAAGGCGTCGGCCAGCGCGCCATGCCACAGTACCATGCCGGCAAAGGCGAGCATGTAGGCGGTCAGGGTTTGCTGGACTTCGATCGGGGTGGCGTTCAGCGACGCCTGGATGTTGGGGAAGGCCGGCAGGTAGGCGTCGATCGAGAACGGTCCCAGCATCGACAGCCCGGCCAGCAGGGTCGCCAGGCCCACCATCCCGGGCACCGCGCGCCGCGTCACGGGCGGCAGGGGGACCGGTGTAACGGGGTCCGGCGGCAGGTCGGGCGGCGGGCTGGGGAACATGCTTACTCCGGTTTTGGCTTGGCTTCTTCGCGCCGGTTGTAGCCGGCCACCATGTCGAACCTGAACAGGCGGCATTCGAGGGCGCCGTTGAAGAAGGGCGTCTTGCGCGCTTCTTTCAGGCGCAGCAGTTTCGGCAAGGTCAGGTCGGCGGTGAACAGGAACACGGTCCAGCCGGCGAAGCGCTGCTTGAGCGTGGTGCCCAGCGCTGAATAAAACGCGACCGACATGTCGTCCGCCGGGATGGTGCTGTCGCCGCGCACGCCGATGCGCTCGCCGTACGGCGGGTTGGTCAAGAGGATGCCCGGCTGCTCGGTCGGCGCCTTGACCTCTTGCGCTTCGATCTGCTTGAGCGGCACGTCGAACAGGATGCCGGCGATTTTCAGGTTGTGGCGCGTCATGGCCACCATGTCGCCCGAAATGTCGCTGCCGAAGATGGTCGGTTCGCTTGGCAGCGGCAGCGGCTTGATCGCGTTCTTCATGTCCTGCCACGGGGCGGCCACGAAGTTGTGGAACTTCTCGAAGGCGAAACTGCGGCGCGCGCCGGGCGGAATGCCCTGCACCATCTGGGCCGCTTCGATCAGGATGGTGCCCGAGCCGCACATCGGGTCGAACAGCACCGTGCCCGGCTTCCAGCCCGAGACGCGCAGCATGCCGGCGGCGAGGTTTTCGCGCAGCGGCGCGTCGCCCGTTTCTTCGCGCCAGCCGCGCTTGAACAGGGCTTCGCCGGAGGTGTCCAGGTAGACCGTGAAGTTGCGGTTGTCGAGGAAGCCCACGATGCGCATGTCCGGCTCGCGCGTGTTGACCGACGGGCGCTTGTCGAACTGGTCGCGGAAGCGGTCGCAGATGGCGTCCTTGATCTTGAGCGTGGTGAATTCCAGGCTGCGCAAAGGCGACTTGACGGCGGTGACGTCGACCCGGATGGTGTGGTCGACGCTGAACCAGTCTTCCCATTGCTGGGCCAGGACCAGGTCGTAGATGTCGTTCTCGTTGGCGTAGCTGGCGTGCGCCATGCGCATCAGCACGCGCGAGGCGATGCGCGAGTGCAGGTTGATGCGGTACGAGTCAGTCTGGTCGCCGGAGCAGTGCACGCCGCCGGGAACCTGGTTGTGCACCTTCATGGTGGTGCTGGTCAGGGCGATTTCGCCCAGTTCTTCGGCAAGCGCCGCTTCCATGCCGCGTGGGCATGGGCAGAAAAATGATGGCATGTGGTGAACCCTTTGTCCGTTGTGAAAAATCGTTTAGTCCTCCGTCGTTCCCGCGCCAAGGTGGCCCTCGGCGGGAACCCATGGCACCTACGATAAGCGAAGGTGCTATGGATTCCCGCCTGCGCGGGAACGACGAGGTTAGTGGCCGGAACGGGCGTTTCAGCTCAGCGCCCGCTCCACAAAATCGAGCCGGTCCTGTCCCCAGAACCCTTCCCCATCGACTACATACCACGGCACCCCGAACACATTGGCGGCCATGGCTTCATCGGTGTTGCGCTCGTACTGCTCCTGCACGCCGGCCGTGGCCGACGACTTGACCAGCATTTTTCCATCGAGCCCGCAGGCGCTGGCGATCTGCGCCAGGGTGTCCTCGTCCGAGATATTCCGGTCCTCGGCCCACAGCGCGCGCATGATCGCGCCGGTCAGCCCCAGCGCCGCCTCGGCGCCCAGGCTGGTGCGCGCGGCGATGATCAGGCGCGCCGCCGCTTCCGGCGGCACCGGGAAGAACGTCGGGTGCGCAATCAGCGGCAAGCCCAGATGGGCCGACCAGCGCGCCAGCTCCTGCAGGCGGTAGGCCTGGCGCTGGGGGGCGCGCTTGGCCAGCGGCAACCCGCCCGACACGCTGAACACCTTGCCCAGGTCAAAAGGCTTGATGTCGATCAGCGCCCCGCGCGCATTTGCCATGGCGACGAAGCGCTCATGCCCCAGGTACGCCCAAGGCGACTGCGGCGCGAAAAAATACTGAACCGTTTTACTCATGAAGCCCCCGTCAGAAGGGTTTGACCACGACCAGGATCACGATGGCGGCCAGCAGCAGCACCGGCACCTCGTTGAAATAGCGGAACCAGACATGGCTGCGCTTATTCGCGCCATTTTCGAATTTCTTGAGCAGCGAGCCGCACGCGTGGTGGTAGCCGATCACCAGCAGCACCAGCGTGAGCTTGGCGTGCATCCAGCCGCCCCGGAAGCCATACCCCAGCCACAGCCACACGCCCAGCAGCACGGCCGGCACGGCCAGCATGGTGGTAAAGCGCAGCAGCTTGCGCGCCATCAGCAGCAAGCGCGCGGTGGCGACATCGTTGGTCTCCTGCGCCAGATTGACGAAGATGCGCGGCAGGTAAAACAGCCCGGCGAACCAGGAGGCGATGAAGATAATGTGAAACGCTTTAATCCAGAGCATGGCAGTCCAAAATAATAAGTTAAGTACGCACTTCGCCGTGGCCGAAGACCACGTACTTGAGCGAGGTCAGTCCTTCCAGCCCGACCGGACCGCGCGCGTGCAGCTTGTCGTTGGAGATGCCGATTTCGGCGCCCAGGCCATACTCGAAACCGTCCGCAAAGCGGGTCGAGGCGTTGACCATCACCGAGGCCGAATCGACTTCGCGCAAAAAGCGCAGGGCGTCGCTGTAGTCTTCGGTGACGATGGCTTCGGTGTGCTTCGACGAATAGGTATTAATATGATCGATCGCCGCGTCCAATCCGTCCACCAGCTTGACCGACAGGACCGGCGCCAGGTATTCGGTGGACCAGTCTTCTTCCACCGCCGCCACCAGGTGCGGGTAGCCCGCCAGCAGCGCGAACGATTCGGGATCGGCGCGCAGTTCGACTTCCTTGCTCGCGTACAGGGCGGCCAGGCGTGGCAGCACGGCCGGGGCGATGGCGCGCGCGATCAGCAGGGTTTCCATGGTGTTGCAGGTGCCGTAGCGGTGGCACTTGGCGTTAAAGGCAATCGCCAGCGCTTTTTCCAGGTCGGCCTTGGCGTCGATGTAGACGTGGCAGATGCCGTCCAGGTGCTTGATCATCGGAACCGTGGCTTCGGCCATCAGGCGCGCGATCAGGCCCTTGCCGCCACGCGGCACGATCACATCCACGTACTCGGGCATGGTGATCAGCGCGCCGACGGCGGCGCGGTCGGTGGTGTCGACGATCTGCACGCCGTCGGCCGGCAAGCCGGCGCCGGCCAGCCCTTCGGCCACGATTTTCGCCAGCGCGCGGTTGCAGTTGATCGCTTCCGAGCCGCCGCGCAAAATGGTGGCGTTGCCGCTCTTGATGCACAGGCCGGCCGCGTCGACCGTGACGTTCGGACGCGCTTCATAGATGATGCCGATCACGCCCAGCGGCACGCGCATCTGGCCCACCTGGATACCGCTCGGGCGGAATTTCATGTTGGAGATTTCGCCGATCGGGTCGGCCAGCGAGACGATCTGGCGCAAGCCTTCGACCATGGTGTCGATGGCCTTGTCCGACAGCTGCAGGCGGTCCAGCATGGCCGGTGCCAGCCCCGCAGCGGCGGCGGCGTCGAGGTCGAGCTGGTTGGCCTCGCGCAGCAGCGCGCTGTCGCGCACGATGGCGTCGGCGATCAGCAGCAAGGCGCGGTTGCGCGTGGCGCTGTCGGCCCTGGCCATGGCGCGCGAAGCGGCGCGGGCGCGCTGGCCGACCTGTTGCATGTATTCGGTGATGTTCATTATCTCGTCTACGTAGGTGAAGCGCATCCATCGCGCCGGCACCGTGCTAGTGCCGCTGCGATCTAACCGCGCGTTACTTTCAAGGCCAGCTGCAACATCGCATCCCAGGCGTCGCCGGCAAAGCCCTTGGCGCGCAGGCCCTTGATCATTTTGTCGACCTGCGCGGCGTCGCGCATCGCGCCTTCCAGGGTTGGCAACGAGATGCGGCGCAGCGCAGGCTCCATCATGCGTTCACGCGGACCCCAGATGCGGTGTTCCTTGAGCAGCACGCCGAGCGGCCGTCCCTGCGCCATCCCGGATTTCAATTTTAACAGCGTACGGATTTCTTCGGCGACCGCCCATAAAACCAGCGGCAACGCCTCGCCTTCGCCTTTCAGGCCTTCGAGCATGCGCACCAGGCGCGCCGGGTCGCCCGCCAGCATGGCCTCGGACAGCTTGAACACATCGTAGCGCGCCACGTTGAGCACCGCATCGTGCACCTGCTCGAAGGTCAGCTTGCCCGGATCATGCAGCAGGGCCAACTTCTGAATCTCCTGATGCGCCGCCAGCAGGTTGCCTTCGACCCGGTCGGCGATGAAGTCGAGCGACTGGCGGTCGGCGGAGAGGCCGTGCGCTGCCAGGCGCGTGCCGATCCAGCCGGGTAGCTGGGGGCGTTCGATTGAGGGAATTTCGATGTACACGGCGGCCTGCTGCAGCGCGCCCACCCAGGCCGCCTTGGCGGTCTGCCAATCGAGCTTGGGCAGGGTGATCAGGGTGAGGTTGTCGGGACTGAGATCCTTGGCGTAGCTTTGCAGCGCCGCCCCGCCATCCTTGCCCGGTTTGCCGGTCGGGATGCGCAATTCGATCAGCTTCTTGTCGCCAAACAGCGACAAGGCCTGGTTGGCGGCCAGCAGTTCGCCCCATTTGAAGGTGCGCTCCACCGTCAGCACGTCGCGTTCGGAGTAACCGTTGGCGCGCGCGGCGCGGCGGATTTTATCGGCCGCCTCCAGCGCCAGCAGATGCTCGTCGCTGGCGATCACGTACAGCGGCGCGATGGTCTTGGCCAGGTGCCCTTCGAGCGCGTCAATCCTTAGCTGCATCGCATGCTCATGTCGGCTTGACCGCCACCAGGCGGCGCAGGATCTGCTGCACCAGGTCGGTCTGCATGTCGCGGTACAGCAGCACTTCTTCCGATTCCTTGCCCAGTACCTGGCTCTCGTCGAACGTAATCGAGCGCTTGAGCGAGATTTCGGTAGCCGGTAGCAGTTCCGCGCCCTTGTTGTCGCGCAGGCGGAATACCAGCGTGTAAGTCAGCAGGTATTCGCGCACGCGGCCCTGGGCGTTGAGCGAGAGGATCTGCTTGCCGCGCGTCTCCGACAGCACGTCGAACAGGGTCTCGGCCTTGGCCGCGTCGGCCACCACCTGCACGTTGTCGCCGCCGCGCAGGTTGCGCCGCAACTCGGTACCGAGGGCCGAGGTTTCGGGGAACGACAGGTAGATGCTATTGAACGGCATCTTGAACTGGCCGTTCGAACCGCGCAGCTGGAAACCGCACGCGGACAGGGACGCGAGCAGAATCAAGGCAACGGCGGCGCGCGCCACAGTGGCGGAGCGGAGAATGGTCATCGCTTACACCACGATGCTGATCAATTTACCGGGCACCACGATCACCTTCTTCGGCGGCGTCTCGATGTACTTCTGCACCGCTTCGCAGGCCAGCGCCATCGCTTCGATGGAGGCCTTGTCGGCATCCTTGGCAACCTTGATCGAGCCGCGCAGCTTGCCGTTCACCTGGATCATCATCTCGATCTCGGCCTGTTCCAGCGCGGCCGGGTCGACCTGCGGCCACTGCGCGTTGAGGATGTCGCCATGGACCTTGGCGTAGCCCAGTTCTTCCCACAGCACGTGGGTGATGTGCGGCGCGACCGGGTTGAGCACGCGCAGGAAGATCGACAGGCCTTCGGCGATCACGGCGTCGGTGGCCGCGCCGTCTTCCAGCTTGGCCGATTCCATCGTGTTGAGCATCTTCATGCAGGCCGATACCACGGTGTTGTACTGGATGCGTTTCAGGTCGTAGTCGGCCTGCTGCAAAATCTTGTGCAGTTCGCGGCGCAAGGTCTTGTGCGCTTCGCCGCCGTCGACTTTATCGGTCGCGGCCAGGGCTTGAGCGATGCGCGGCGACTGTGCGACCGCATACGCCCACACGCGGCGCAGGAAGCGGCTGGCGCCTTCGACGCCGCTGTCGGACCATTCGAGCGTCTGCTCCGGCGGCGAGGCGAACATGGTGAACAGGCGCGCGGTGTCGGCGCCGTACTGGCCGATCTGGGCTTCGGGGTCGATGCCGTTCAGCTTCGACTTCGACATCTTTTCGGTGCCGCCAATGATCACCGGCAGGCCGTCGCTCTTGAGGGTGGCGGTTTGCGGGCGGCCCTTGTCGTCCAGCGTCAGGTCGACGTCGGTCGGATTGAAGTAGATTTTCTTGAGCGGCTCCGGCTCGCGGTAGTACACCTCGTTGAGCACCATGCCCTGGGTGAGCAGGTTGACGAACGGCTCGTCGAACTTGACCAGGCCCAGGTCGCGCATGATCTTGGTCCAGAAGCGCGCGTACAGCAGGTGCATGACGGCGTGTTCGATGCCGCCGATGTACTGGTCCATCGGCATCCAGTAATCGTTGCGCGCGTCGACCATGGCGTCGGTGCTGCCCGGCGAGGTATAGCGCATGTAGTACCACGACGAGTCGACGAAGGTGTCCATGGTGTCGGTCTCGCGGCGCGCCGGTTTGCCACACTGCGGGCAGTCGCACTTGAGGAACGCTTCATGTTTGTTGAGCGGGTTGCCGCTGCCGTCCGGGACGCAGTCTTCCGGCAGCACCACCGGCAGGTCTTTTTCGGGCACTGGTACCACGCCGCAATCGGCGCAGTGGATCATCGGGATCGGGGTGCCCCAGTAGCGCTGGCGCGAAATGCCCCAGTCGCGCAGGCGGAAGGTGATCTTCTTGTCGCCCAGGCCGGCCGTGGCCAGGTCGCCGGCAACGGCGTTGACCGCCGAGGTGTAATCGAGGCCGTCGTATTTGCCGGAGTTGATGGAAACGCCGCTCTCTTTGTCGCCGTACCATTCCTGCCAGGCGTCGAGCGAGTATTCCTTGCCTTCGACCGCGACCACCTGCTTGATCGGCAGATTGTATTTTTTGGCGAACGCGAAATCGCGCTCGTCGTGCGCGGGCACGCCCATGACGGCGCCGTCGCCGTAGGTGATCAGGACGTAGTTGCCGACCCAGACTTCGACCTGCTCATTGGTGACCGGATGGGTGACGAACAGGCCCGTTGGCATGCCCTTCTTCTCCATGGTCGCCATGTCGGCTTCGATCACGCTACCGAGTTTGCACTCGGCGATGAAGGCGGCCAGTTCCGGGTTGCTCTGCGCGGCGTGCTGCGCCAGCGCGTGTTCCGGCGCCACGGCGCAGAAGGTCACGCCCATGATGGTGTCGGCGCGGGTGGTGAAGACGTACATCTTGCCGTCGTCGATCAGTTCACCGGAAGCGTTGGCGATGGTGTGCGGGAAGGCGAAGCGCACGCCGACCGACTTGCCGATCCAGTTGGCCTGCATCACGCGCACTCTTTCCGGCCAGCCCGGCAGCTTGTTGTCGACGTAATCGAGCAGTTCGTCGGCGTAGTCGGTGATGCGCGCGTAGTACATCGGGATTTCGCGCTTTTCGATCGGCGCGCCGGAACGCCAGCCCTTGCCGTCGACCACCTGCTCGTTGGCCAGCACGGTCTGGTCGACCGGGTCCCAGTTCACGGTGCCGGTCTTTTTGTAGATGATGCCTTTTTCGAGCATCTTGAGGAACATCCACTGGTTCCACTTGTAGTACTCGGGTTTACAGGCGGTCATTTCGCGCGACCAGTCGATCGCCAGGCCCATCGACTCCATCTGCTCGCGCATGTGGGCGATGTTGGAATAAGTCCATTGCGCCGGCGGCACGTTGTTTTGCATGGCCGCGTTCTCGGCCGGCATGCCGAAGGCGTCCCAGCCCATCGGCATGAGCACGTTGTAGCCGCTCATGCGCAGGTAGCGGTACATCACATCATTGATCGTATAGTTGCGCACGTGGCCCATGTGCAGCTTGCCGGACGGGTAAGGCAGCATGGAACAGGCGTAGTACTTGCCTTTCGGAAAACGCGGGTCGTTCTCGACGGCCTTGTAGGCGTCGATGGCCTTCCAGTGGGCTTGGGCGGCTTGTTCTACGTCGGCGGGACTATATTTATCTTGCATGATGTGTGCGGCCAAGCGGGCGCGGCCAAAAGTAATATGAACCGATCATTATACTGGCACATCCCGTATCCGGGCACGGCCGGGGGCTGGTCGTCAAAATTCGCTGAACTATGGGGCGGGCTTGCTGTCAAAAGAACATGGCAAGCACATTCGACGCCTGTCACCGCACTCCAGGCGAAATACTTGGGTGTTCTGCTGAACCGAATATCACGTACCGGAGACTACGTCATGACAATCGAATTCGATCCGATAGCGTACGCGCAGCAACTGGAGTCGACTGGGGTTCCCAGGCAACAGGCGGACGTGCATGCCAAGGCACTGAACGAAGTGGCGAGCGAAGGAGTGTCGATATCCGACCGCCTGCAAATGAAGAACGACTGGCAATGCGATATTCGCCAGTCGGACCAACGTTTGACCGCGCAAATTAATCGGGCAAAGACTGAACTCAGCGCCGAGTTACAGACGTTCAGAGCCGAATTTAGCGCAAAAATCGGAGTGCTCGATGCCAAAATCGATGCTGTCCGAAACGATCTGAACGCAAAAATCGACAGTGTGCGGACAGAGCTGAACGCGAAGATCGAGATGGTGGCTGCAGAGCTGCGTTCGGTAAAACATGAATTGACCATACACCGCTGGCTATTCGGGCTCCTCATCGCCATGAACGGCGCGATGCTTGGCAGAATTTACTTTCCATAACGCCAGCTTTAAGAACGGTGTGCAGAGGGTAAAATGGGCTTTTTGCCACCCGCCCGGTACCACGATGGTCCTCTACCAGGAACACCCGCCCCACCCCGCGCTGGCGCCCTATCTGGCTTGCCTGTGGACCTGCCAGGTACTGCCCGGCGCCTCCGCCGTCACGCACCGGGTGCTGCCGGACAACTGCATGGATATCCTGTGGCAGGATGTGGCCGCGCTGAGCCGGGTATCGGGCATGATGAGCACAGTCATCCACGTGCCCGTGCACCAGCCCGTGCGCACCATCGCGGCGCGCTTCAAGGCGGGCGCCGCCGCGCACTTTTTCGCCATGCCGCTGCATGAACTGGCCGACCGGCATCCTTCCCTGGACGAGCTGTGGGACGGCGCCGCAGCGCGCCAGTTCACCGATGCACTATGGTCGCGCGCCTTATCGGACAGCGAGGCCGTCGCCACCGTCGAACGCCTGCTGCTGCAACGCCTGCGCGGCACGGCCGCCGACCTCAGGCCGGGCCTGGCAGATGCGGCCGTGAGCGCCATCGAGCGCTCGCACGGTTCCCTGCGCATCGAGACCCTGGCCGCGCAGCTGGGCGTGTCGCGCCAGCACCTGTCCAGCCAGTTCCGCGCCAGGGTTGGCCTGGGCGCCAAGCAGTTCGCGCGCGTGTGCCGCTTTCGCCAGGCCAGCGCACGCATCCGCGCCGCCAGCGACCTAAAGCAGCTCGACTGGTCCAGCCTCGCGCTCGAGCTGGGCTACTACGACCAGCCGCACCTGATCCACGAATTCCGCCAATTATCGGGCAGCACGCCGGAGTCGTTTGCCGCGCGCGCCTGACCGTGACCATCGTCCCGGCACGGTGCGCACGTCGCGTGTCGTCGCTGGCAACCTTAGATCGTCCAGCAGCAGAACCCTTCATTGTCGATCTCACGGAGCAAGGCGGATATTCTACCGATATCATCGGCGGAAATTTCCACGGCGCCTGTCAGCGGCTTGTGCAGCATGCAAACGTTTTTCCGAATGCGCTCATAGGTGTCTCCAGAAAGCCGGGCTTGCTCAGCGAACTGAAGCAATTGAGCCAGGCGAAGCGCGTTCTGCGCATGCCATCGGCTTCGCTGATCACCTGAAAAAGCCAGAACATGGCGTAGTTCATTCTGCATTTCCTCGATCAGCCAACAGGCATTGATGAGGCTCCTGCTCTCTGGAGAGTTATCCAACATGATTTTCTACATTCAATGATTCGGCAGGCGCATCGACCGTGTCAGCTGAAGCGGGCCTGTCCTGACCGCCTTACATTTTTACAATACAAGCGGCGCGCGCCATGGCAGGATGCTGCTTTGCCCTCAAGGAGACGAACATGATCAACGGAATGCGCACTGTCTGCTACCCGGTCCGGGACCTGGACGCGGCCAAACAATGGTTTACCGAGGTGTTCCGCACCGCCCCCTACTTCGACCAGCCGTTCTATGTCGGCTTCGAGATCGGCGGCTTCGAACTGGGCCTGCATCCGGGCGAACCCGGCATGCCCGGTTGCGTGGCCTACTGGGGCGTGGACGATATCGAAGCCGAAGTCGAACGCATCACCAGGCTGGGCGCGAGCATCCACTCGGCCATCCAGGATGTGGGCGAGGGAATCAAGGTGGTCGAGCTGAAGGATCCGTTCGGCAACACACTGGGGCTGATCTACAACCCCCGGTTCGACCTCAAGAAGGTGCGTTAAGCGCCGCCAGAAACGTCTGCGCTGAGCCGGCGCCTGTCATGCTCAAGCTTACTGCGCCGGCTCAGCGCAGTACCAGCGCCAGCGCCGGCTTTTCGCCGTAATCCTCGTAGCGCTCGTTGATGCCGGCGATACAGAAGGTCATCTCGTCGAGCAGGTCGGGCACGCGCTCGCGCATCGCTGCCGCATCCTTGACGACAATCTCCAGCACCTCGTTCGGTTTCAGGCGGAACTTGGTCATGCCGTCTTCGTCGCGCAGGTAGCTCAGGCAATCGACCCAGGCATCCATCGTGTTGGCGTAATACTCGGGAAACCCGAACGCCGCGCGGCTTTCGGAATGAAAGGTATCCCAGCCGAGGATCGAGGCACCATTGAGTTCGGCACTGGCCATGTTATTTCTCCTCATGTTACTTTTTTTTGTATGGGTCGGTCACGAAGCCCAGCCTGGCCAGTCCATGGGACTGGGCCGCCCCCATGACCTGGGCCACGGCTTCGTAACGGGTATTTTTGTCTGCGCGCAGCTGCAATTCGGGCTGCGGCGCCTGGCGCGCGGCGGCAGCGAGGCACGCGTCGAGTCCGGCCGCATCGACCTGCTGGTCGTCCCAGTACAGCACGCCTTGCGCGTCGATGGCGATGGTGACCGTGTGCGGCTGCTGCTGTACGGCACCAGCCTGTGCGCGCGGCAGGTCGAGTTTGACCGCGTGCGTGAACATCGGCGCGGTGATGATGAAAATGACGAGCAGCACCAGCATCACGTCGACCATCGGGGTCACGTTAATGTCGCTCATCATCGATTGCGGACGCGCTGGATTGAAGCTGCCGAATGCCATGCCGTTTCCCCCTATTTGCCGAAGTAGGCATGCAGATCGTGGGCAAAGCCGTCGAGCTCGGCCAACGTCAGCCGGTTCAGGCGGTTCAATCCGTTATACGCCAGTACGGCGGGAATCGCCACCACCAGCCCGAAGCCGGTCATGATCAAGGCTTCGCCGACCGGCCCGGCGATCTTGTCGATCTGCACGATGCCGGCCGTGGAGACGTTCGAGAGCGCATGATAAATTCCCCACACCGTGCCCAGCAGGCCGACAAAAGGGGCGGTGGCGCCGATCGAGGCCAGTACGGTCAGTCCGCTTTCGATGCGATGGGTGGAACGCGTGATTTCCTGGCGCAGCACGCGGATGATCTGTTCGTCGCGGCGCATTTCGCCGGCCAGGGTGGCGGCGCCGCCGGCGTGGGCCAGGCCCTGTTGCGGCAAAGGGACGTAGATGCGCTCGCGGTCGGCCAGGGCCAGCAGGGCGATGCCGTCGCGCAGGCTGGGGGCGCCCCAGAAGGCATCCAGCGCTGGCGCTGCGCGCCGCACGCGCCAGCTACTGAAGGCCTTGGACAGGATGAAAAACCAGCTCACCAGCGACATCAGCATCAGCACCCAGGCCACCGCGTGGCTGATTGCGTCGCCCTGTTCCCAGTAGCGCGCGACGCTGAAGTGATTGTCCGGTGGCATGGCGGACACTAGTCCTTGAGTGCCAGCACGTCCTGCATGTCGTACAAACCGGTGGCCTTGTCGGCCAGGAAGCGGCAGGCACGCAGCGCGCCGCTGGCGTAGCTGGCGCGGCTGCTGGACTTGTGGCTGATTTCGATGCGCTCGCCGGTACCGGCAAACAGCACCGTATGGTCGCCGATGATGTCGCCGCCGCGGATGGTGGCAAAGCCGATGGTCGACGGATCGCGTTCGCCGGTGACGCCTTCGCGCCCGTAGACGGCGCATTCGTTCAGGTCGCGCCCGAGCGCGTCGGCAATGACTTCGCCCATCTTGAGGGCGGTGCCGGACGGCGCATCGACCTTGTGGCGGTGGTGCGCTTCGATGATTTCGATGTCGTAGCCCTCGGACATGCTTTTGGCAGCCAGTTCGAGCAGCTTGAGGGTGACGTTCACGCCCACGCTCATGTTGGGCGCGAACATGATCGCGGTTTTTTCAGCGGCGGCGGCAATCGCGGCCTTGCCGGCATCGTCGAAACCGGTGGTGCCGATGATCAGCTTGATGCCGTGCTCGGCGCAATACGCCAGATGCTTGAGCGTGCCTTCGGGGCGGGTGAAATCGATCAGGTAATCGGCGCCAGCCAGGCCGGCAGCCAGGTCCGCCTCGATCGCCACGCCGGGAGCTTGGCCGACCCGTTGGCCGATGGCGGGCGAGCCGGCCAGGCCGAGGGCGCCGGCCAGTACCGCGTCCGGCGCCGCGTCGAGCGCGTCGACCAGCATCCGTCCCATGCGCCCGTCGGCGCCCGCTACTGCAATTTTCATCTGGTTCATCGTGTTACCCGCGCGCTGGCGCTGCAGTTGGAAAACTTATTTGTTGATCTTGATCGAGGCCGAACCGGCTTCTTCTTTCCTCGGCGCTTCCTTGGCGGCCACCTTGGACGGACCGGCGATGCGCGCGATGTATTCCTTCTCGGTCGGCAGGTTGCCGCCGTCGAATTTCTCGACCTTGTTGTCCTTGAAGTAGACCGTGACCCGGCTGCTGGTCAGCTCGCCATTGCCGCGCGCCAGATAGAACGGGAAGTCCCAGCGGTCGGCGTGGAAGATGTCGGTCAGCAGCGGTGTGCCCAGCAGAAACTTGACCTGCTCGCGGGTCTGGCCGACCTTGAGTTGGGTCAGCATTTCCTGGGAGATGAAGTTACCTTGCTGAATGTCCGGGCGATACGGCGAGAAGATCCACAGGACCTTTTGCAGCTTGCTGGCCTGCACGGTCTGGGCGCCGGCGTCGGGCGAGGCGCTGACCGGGACCACGGGATCCTTGGCGCCGCCGAACATGGAGCAGCCGGACAGGCAGAGGACGGCCCCGGCCAGGGTCGCCACCAGAGGGGCGCGCAGGCTAAAACGGTGCAAAACGGCAGTATCGACAGGCATAGATGACCTCAAATCGTTGTACGGAAGGCTAGGCACCTCCGTCTAAAACGCTATATGATAAAGCACTACGCCAATATACGAGTAACAAACATGAGTAACAATCCTAGCGACCTCAAAGCCAGCGGCCTGAAAGCCACCCTGCCCCGCCTGAAAATCCTCGAGATTTTCCAGAACAGCGAGGTGCGCCACCTGACTGCGGAAGACGTTTACAAGATTTTGTTGACCGATAATATGGATGTCGGCCTGGCCACCGTATATCGCGTACTGACCCAGTTCGAGCAGGCGGGCCTGCTCAACCGCAACCATTTCGAAACCGGCAAGGCGATTTTCGAGCTCAACGCCGGTTCGCACCACGATCACCTGGTGTGCCTCGACTGCGGCCGCGTGGAAGAGTTCTACGACGACGAGATCGAGTCGCGCCAGCACAAGGTGGCGGTCGAGCGCGGCTTCAAGATTGCCGAGCACGCGCTGGCGATCTACGGCAACTGCGTCAAGCCCGCCTGCCCGCACAAAACCTGAGCGGAACTCCGCGCGAGGCGCCAGGCGAGGCGCCAGGCGAGGCGCTACGCTCACGAGTGGCTCAGGGCGTTCGAGAGCAGCTTGGCGGTGATGTCGACGATCGGAATGACGCGCTCGTAGGCCATGCGGGTTGGCCCGATCACGCCCAGGGTGCCGACGATCTTGCCGTTGACCTCGTAGGGTGCGGTCACCACGCTCATTTCATCCATCGGCACCAGGTTCGACTCGCCGCCGATAAAGATCTGCACCCCGGTCGCCTTGCTCGACACATCGAGCAGCTGCATCAGTCCGGTCTTTTGCTCGAACATGTCGAACATCTGGCGCAGCGAGCTCATGTTGGACGACAGGTCCGACACGCTCAGCAAATTACGCTCGCCCGAAATGACCATGTCGTCCGACTGGTCGGTCATCGCCTCGCTGCCGGCCTCGACCGCTGCCTGCATCAGGCTGCCCATATCGTCGCGCAACTGGCGCAGTTCGCTGGTCAGGCGCGTACGCACGTCGTCGAACGACAGTCCGCCATAATTCTGGTTGATGTAATTGGCCGAGCGCACCAGTTGCGCCGGCGTGTAGTCGGCCTCGGTCAGCAGCAGGCGGTTCTGCACGTCGCCGCGCGGGTCGACGATGACCAGCAGGATGCGCTTTTCGGACAGGCGCAGGAACTCGATCTGCTGGAACACCGATTCGCGCCGGGGACTGAGCACCACGCCGGCAAACTGCGACAGCGACGACAGCATCTGCGCCGCATTGGCGATCATCTTTTGCGGCTGCTGGGCCGGCAGGCGCAGGCGCGCATCGACCGCGTGTTCGTCGATGTGTTGCACAGTCAACAAGGTATCGACAAAGATGCGGTAGCCGCGCGGGGTCGGAATGCGCCCGGCCGAGGTATGCGGACTGGCCACATAGCCGAGTTCTTCCAGGTCGGCCATGATGTTGCGGATGGTCGCGGGCGAGAGGTCGAGTCCGGAGATTTTCGACAGCGCGCGCGACCCCACCGGCTGGCCGTCGGCGATGTACCGTTCGACCAGGGCTTTGAGCAGCGTTTGCGCGCGGGTATCGAGTTGCATGATTCTAGGTGAGGGGCGGTAAGAACAAAAACAAGGGCAAGCACAAGTGCTGATGCGCTTATTATGCACGTTCGCAGGCGCGCCGGGGCTTTATGTGGCCGGCGCGGCCTGCCTGCCGCATCCGGCGCCTCAGTCGTGCTCGCGCTTGAGCCAGTCGAGCAGCTCGTCGAAACTGCGGCAGATGGCGTCCGGCACGACCCCGTGTTCAAGATGGCGCTCGCTGCCGGTACGGTTGAGCCAGACCGCGCGCAGGCCGGCGCGCTGGGCGCCCTGCACGTCGAGCAGCACATCGTCGCCCACGTACACCGCGTCGGCCGGGTCGACCCCGAGTTGCTGGCAGGCGGCCAGGAAAATGGCGGCGTCGGGCTTGGCGCGGCCGAACTGGCTGGCCGCCACCGACACCTTGAAATGGTGCGACAGCCCGATCGCTTTGAGGTCGGCATTGCCGTTGGTAACCGAGCCGAGCATGCTACGGCCTTTCAGGCGCAGCAGACCGGGCAGCACGTCGTCGTAGGGGATGACGGCGTTGCGCGCGGCATAGAAATGCACCATGGCCTGCTCGACCTTGGCCGCGTCTTCGCCGGCCGCTTCAAAGGCCGACAACAGGCCGGCGCGGCGCAGGGCGCCCAGGTCGAGTTCGAATTCGGGCTGCTGCGCCAGCATGGCCAGGCGCGCCTGGCGCAGGGCGTCGATGGTGAAGCGCTCGGCCACCCGTGGCGCGTTACTGTGCAGCCAGGCGTGCAGGGTCTGCTCGGCTTGCAGGATCACCGGGGCGATCGGCCACAGCGTATCGTCCAGGTCGAACAGAATGGCTTTGGGCCAGGTGCGGCGCGGCGGGGTCGTCATGTTGTTCTCGGTAGTGGGTCCGCATCCAGCATAGCGAGGCAGCGGCTGAAAATCAACCGGACTGGCGCGCCGCCTTGGCGGTGGCCATTACACACCGATACAAGGCAATGAGCCGCGGCGTTGACAAATGCTCTAAAATGACGTCCACCCCAGGCTGTCCATCGGCGGCCCAGCCTCCCCACCTTACCCGCATTCGTTTTGGAGAAAGTATGAAAAATCTGTACCTGCGTTCCGCCGTGGCACTTGCGTGCGCGCTCACCCTGGCCGCGTGCGGCGGCGACGACAATGGCACCATGCAACTGGGCGGCACCGTCGACGGCGTCACCATCGCCGGCCTGGTGCTGCAGAACAAGGGCGGGCCGGACCTGAAGGTCGAACCGTACGCGAGCAGCTTCGTGTTCCCGGACCTGATCGCCGGCAATACCGAGTACGACATCACCTTCAAGTCGACGCCATCGAACGCGACCTGCAAGATGATCAACGGCAAGGGCAAGTCGAGCGCCTACAACATCCCCTTGATCAGCGTGAACTGCATCCTGAAACCGCACGATATCAAAGGCAGGATCGTTGGCCTGACCAACGGTCCGCTGGTGATCATCAATGGCACCTATCGCCTCAACATTCTCGCCAACAAGACCGAATTCAACCTGAGGGTCGATCCGAAAGTTGAAAATACACCCGTGCCCGGCCAGGTCGGCGAAACCCAGGCGTATGGCTTGAGCGTGCTGCAACAGCCGCCGGGCCTGACCTGCCGCATCGACAACGCGATCGGCGTCATGGGCAATGCCGACGTCGACAACGTCCTCATCACCTGCAACTGATCCCGGCGCGCCGCCCGCGCGGGCGGCCCCCTATTTTCTGGAGAAATTTATGACCTGTTCCGTCCTGCGCCATTCGCTGCTGCTCACTCTCGCCCTGGGCCTGGCCGCGTGCGGCGGCAAAGCGACCTTTCCTGTCGAAGGCAGGGTCGTCAACCTGAAATACCCGGGCCTGGTCCTGAGCAACATCGGCATGAGCGACCTGCCGGTCGATGCCAAGGCCACCAGCTACCGCTTCCCTAACGCCATCGAATACGGCGTCCAGTACGACGTCCAGGTCAAGAGCACTGCACTGCACCAGGATTGCACTCCTGACAACAACAAGGACACCGCCGGACGCCAGGCATCGATCAGCGCCACCATTACCTGCCGCGACTTTACCTATCAGATCGGCGGCGCGGTCAAGATCGTCGGCGCCGATGGCCAGGCCAAGCCGTACGTCGGCGAGAACCTGGTGCTGATCAACGGCAGCAGCGATAGGATCAACGTGGCCAAGGATGCGCAGTCGTATAAATTCGGCAGCGCGATCGCCTTCGGCGTCAGCTACGGCGTGTCTGTCCTGCAACAGCCGGACGGTGGCAAGCTGGTCTGCTCGGTCGATCGCGGCATTGGCGAAATGGGCGATGCCGAAGTGACCAACGTGAATGTACTGTGCCGCGAAAAGTAATCCGGCCTGGGGCTTGCGAAGGTGATATTTGCAAAAGGCATAACTGATATTACAAAGATAAATTGGCCTGATATGCTGTAGCGCAGCATAATTGCACCTGTCTCCTCCAACTCTCCTCAAAAAGAATTGGATTTCAAGCCCGCTTCACAGCGGGCTTTTTTTTGTCCTGATTTTCGTTCGGCTAGCGGCGCTCCCGGCGCAGCGCCGGCAGGTAAAAGCCGGCCACGGTGTCGATCAGCTGGTCCGGCCGGCCCCCGGCCAGGTTGGTCAGGATGATGACCGCCAGGTCATCCTCGGGATACACATAAAACGCCGAACGCCCGCCGCCGTTGCCGGCCACCGCGCGCTGCACCCCGGCGCCGCGGCGGATGGCCGGCCAGCCCATGGCCCACGGCGCCGGGCGGCCGTCGGCAAAGCTTGACGGCGCCCACATCGCCGCCAGGCTGGCCGGCGTGAGCAGGCGCCCTTGCTGGAGGGCCACGATCCACTTGCCCAGCTCGGTCGCGGTGGTATTCATGCCCGCGCCAGTGCGCATGGCCGGCGGAAATTCTTCCACCACATTGCGCAGCACGCTACCTTGGAAGCGGTAGGAATTGGCCTTGTCCATGATGATGTCGCCGGTGTCGCCGAAGCTGCTGCCAGGCATGCCGACGACGTCGAATTGCTTGTGCCGGATAAAATCGAGAAAAGGCTCGCCGCTCAGGCGGTCGATGATTTTCCCCAGCAGCACGTAGTTGGTCTGGTTATAGCTGAAGCGCTGGCCCGGCGCGAACTGCACCGGCGCGGCCAGTGCGGCTTTCCAGGCGCCCTCCATGCCGCCCGGCAGCAGGTCGCCTTCGCCGTCGAGCAGATCGGGCAGGCCGGACGTATGGTTGAGCAGTTGGGCGAGCGTGACCGCTTGCCATGGCGCCGGCAAACCGTCCAGGTAGCGCGACACCGGCGCCTCCAGCGCCAGCTTGCCCTGGTCCACCAGCTGCATGATGGCCACGCCGGTGACCGCCTTGGTGGCGGAATTGATCGAAAACACGGTGTGCTCGCCCACCGCCACCCTGTGCTGGAGATTGGCCACGCCGAGCGCTGCCGAGAGCACCACTTTCTGCCGCCGGATCACCACGATCTGCAGGCCGGGAATGCGGCGCTCCTGCATTTGGGCGCGAATATAGTCGAGCACAGCCTGGTTGGCCGCGCTGTCGCTCGCCGACGCCGTCGCCGCTAGCGGTGCAGCCAGGGCCGGCGCAGCGGGCAGGCTGATAGCCAGGCTGGCGAGCAGAAAACACAATGTGCGTGGAAATCTCATCGGGTGACAATCCTTATGGTGGAGGCAAATCGGTCGGGGCAGCGCCGCTCCATCATGGCATGAAAATGGGCAATGTTGGCGAATTGGAAACCTTATTTCTGGATGGATCCAGCAAGTGATGGATAGCTTGTCATCTTCCTGTCATCTTGCCGTCACGGCACGGTCATCTTGGCTGGCTAGAATCCGGCTTGCTAAATCCAACCCCAGCCATAGGACCTTCATGAACAAGCCAAACGATCTGGTTAGCTCCATCGATCCAGATGACATCGACTGCAATGATTCGCCGAACGAACACTTCAACACGGTGCTCAACGCCCGCCTGAGCCGCCGCAGCCTGCTGCGCGGCGGCATGGCATCGGCCGCCACGGCGATCTTCGGCGCAGTCGGTCTGTCGGCCTGCAGCAGCGACGACCCGGCTCCGGTCGCCCCAACCCCGACGCCGACCCCGACCCCGCCGCCGGTCGCGGCTGAAAAACTGCTGGCCTTCACGGCCGTTCCGAAAAGCCTGGCCGACATGGTCACCGTCCCGGCCGGCTACACCGCCTCGGTCATCTATGCGCTGGGCGACCCGCTCAACGGCACCACCCCCGCCTACAAGAACGACGGCACCGACAACAACTTCGACACCCGCGCCGGCGACCATCACGACGGCATGGAGTTCTACGGTCTGTCGGCCAGCGGCACCGCCACCACCACCAGTTCGGACCGCGGCCTGCTGGCCGTGAACCACGAAGCGACCACCGACGCGAAACTGTCGTCCTTCTTCCTGCACGCCAATGGCGGCGTCACCACCCTGCCGCGCCCTGCTTCGGAAGTGGACAAGGAAGTGGCGATCCACGGCGTGAGCGTGGTCGAAGTCAAGAAGACCGGCGCCGCCTGGGCGTATGTGAAGGAGTCCTCCTTCAACCACCGCATTACCCCGCTGACCGACATCGAACTGTCGGGTCCCGCGCGCGGCAATGCCCTGCTCAAGACCAAATACTCGCCGACCGCCACCAAGACGCGCGGCACCCTGAACAACTGCGGCACCGGCAAATCGCCATGGGGCTCGTTCCTGACCGGTGAAGAAAACTGGTCCGGCTACTTCGTGCGCGGCGCCGCCGACGATGCCGCCCGTGCCGGCGACAAGAGCATCGCGTCGCTCAAGCGCTACGGCCGCACCCAGGGCTCGACGTCGCGCCACGGCTGGGAAAGCGCCGGCACCGACGACAAATACGCACGCTGGGACATCAGCAAAAAAGGCGCGTCGGCCGATGGCAGCGACGACTACCGCAATGAAATGAACGGCATGGGCTACATCGTCGAAATGGACCCGTACGACAAGTCCAGGTCGGCCAAGAAGCGCACGGCTCTCGGCCGCTACGCCCACGAAAGCGCCGCCTTCGGCAACCCGGTGGTGGGCCAGCAGCTGGCCGTCTACATGGGCGACGATTCGCGCAACGAATACATCTACAAATTCGTCTCGAGCGCCGTCTGGGCCGCCGCCGACGCCAGCGCCGCCGACCGCATGGCCACGGGCGACAAATACCTCGACAGCGGCAAGCTGTATGTCGCCAAGATCAACGCCGACGGCACCGGCCAGTGGATCGAGCTGGCCATGTCGAACGCCGCCATCGCTGCCTACAGCGCCTACAAGTTCGCCGACCAGGCCGACATTACGGTCAACGCCCGCCTGGCCGCCGATGCGGTTGGCGCGACCAAAATGGACCGTCCGGAATGGTGCTCGGTCAATCCGGCCAACGGCGAGATCTACTACTCGCTGACCAACAACTCGAACCGCGCGGTCGACCCGACCTCGTCGCAACTGGCACCGGACAGCTCCAACCCGCGCGCCTACACCGACATGAAAGGCACGTCGGCCCAGACCGGCAACCCGAACGGCCATATCCTGCGCATGAAAGAAGGCGCCGGCGCCTCGGCGGCGACCAGCTTTACCTGGGATGTGTACCTGTTCGGCGCCGAAGCGGGCGCCAATGGCGGCTTCGTGAACCTGTCGAACCTGACCGCGGACCAGGATTTCTCGAGCCCGGACGGCCTGGCATTCAGCCCGTACACCGGCATCTGCTGGATCCAGACCGATGATGGCGCCTACACCGACGTCACCAACTGCATGATGCTGGCCGCCGTGCCAGGCACGGTCGGCGACGGCGCCAAGGTCACCCTGAACCATCCGAAAACGGCTGGCGGCACCCTGGCAGTCGATACGTATGTGGGCAAGAAGCCGACGGCGGAGACGCTCAAGCGCTTCCTGGTCGGCCCTGCGGGTTCGGAAATCACGGGTATCTGCGAAACGCCGGATGGCAAGTCGATGTTCATCAACATCCAGCACCCGGGCGAGAACACGGCGCAGGCGAATCTGGCCGATCCGTCGAAGTACACCAGCCAGTGGCCAAGCAACGCCGGCTACGGCGCGGGCAAGCGCCCACGTTCGGCGACCATTGTCATTACCAAGAATGATGGCGGCCGGATCGGGACGTAAGCAGCAGTGAAGGTGGGCCGGCCTGACAGACGGGCGGGCCCGAAGAGCCGTCGTCCCCGCGAAGGCGGGGACGACCTTTTTATTTCACAATATTGTGGGGGGCGTTTGGGGTAGTTACCCCGCTGTTTTGGGGGGCGGGCCTGACTGCGGGGGGGCCCCTATTCGCGGCGGCCCCCGCTTTGGGGGGGACGACGGCTTTAACCGTTAGCGAAGAAATTAATCAGGTGGTCAAGCCACCCACAATGCGCAGCACCTCGGCGCGCGCATCTTCCCATCCGGATGCCGCCAGCTTCGGCCCGCACTCCACGCACGCCTCAAACGGATTGCATCCGTGTTCCAGCGCCACGTAGCGCGCTCCCACGACCTGCTTGCCCACATACGAATCGACCCTGCCCGCCGGCGACGGCGCCACGCCCTTGAGCACCCAGCGCTGGAACGGGGCCACGTCGACCCCGTCCGGCACGTACCACAGCTTGCTATCCTTGTTCCAGCGCGCGCCCAGGGCCTTGGCCTCGTCTTTTTCGGCGTACGGGACTTTGAGCATGATCATGAGGGCACTCCTGTCAGGCCGGCTGCTTGAGCAAATTCGACAGCGCCACATACTGCGCCAGGCCGACCGTCTCCGGACGCATCGACGGGTCGATTCCGGCTTCGACCAGCTGCGCTTCGGTGCACATCCCCGCCATGCAGTTGCGGATCACCTTGCGGCGCTGCGAGAACGCCTTCATGACCACCGCTTCCAGGGTCGGACCGTCGCACGCCAGTTTGCGCTGCGCCGGCACCGGCACCATGCGCACGATGGCCGATTCCACCTGCGGCGGCGGATCGAACGCGGTCGGCGGCACGATGAACATGAGCGACATGTCGTAACGCCATTGCAGCATCACCGACAGCCGGCCGTAGGTCTTGCTGCCGGGCGCTGCCACCATGCGCTCGACGACTTCTTTCTGGAGCATGAAATGCTGGTCTTCGATCAGGTGCGCGAAGTCGGCCAGGTGGAACAGCAGCGGGCTCGAAATGTTGTACGGCAGGTTGCCGACCACGCGCAGCTTCTGCCCTTCCGGTACCGGAATCTGGCCGTAGTCGAACTTGAGCGCGTCGCCCGAGTGAATGGTCAGCTTCTCGCGCGGGAAGTTGTTTTCCAGGCGCGCGACCAGGTCGCGGTCCAGCTCCACCACGTGCATGTGGTCCAGGTGCTTGAGCAGCAGCGCCGTCATGGCGGCCAGGCCCGGCCCGATTTCGACCAGCGCCTGGCCCTTCTCGGGTCCAATGGCGTCGATGATGTTATCGAGGACGAGTTTGTCGGTCAAAAAATTCTGGCCGAAGCGCTTGCGGGCGACGTGTTTCATATTCTTCTTTTCGATTCTGTTCTAAGGGTGCGGTCTAACACTGCGATGCGCGCTGTGCGCTCACCATCTGCAATGCGGTGCGGATGGCCTGTTCCATGCTGCCGCAGTCGGCTTGTCCCAGCCCGGCGCCAGCCAGGTCGAGCGCGGTGCCATGGTCGACCGAGGTGCGGATCAGCGGCAGGCCGAGGGTAATGTTCACGCCGCGCCCGAAGGTGGCGTACTTGAGCACCGGCAGGCCCTGGTCGTGGTACATGGCCAGCACGCAGTCGGCGCCCGCCAGGTACTTGGGCTGGAACAGCGTATCGGCCGGATACGGCCCGCGCGCGTCGATGCCGCGTGCGCGCGCCTGTTCCAGCGCCGGCGCGATGGTGTCGATTTCCTCGCGTCCCAGGTAGCCGTTCTCGCCCGCGTGCGGATTGAGGCCGGTGACCAGGATGCGCGGTTCGGCGATGCCGAATTTGGTTTTCAGGTCGTGGTGAATGATGTCGATCACGCGCGCCAGGCCTTCGCGCGTGATCGCCGCCGGCACATCCTTGAGCGGCAGATGGGTGGTGGCCAGCGCCACCCGCAACGCGTAGTTGTCAGGCGCGGAATCGGGACTAGTCTCGCCGGCCAGCATCATCACCACCTGGGCGGTGGCGGTCTGCTCGGCCAGGTATTCGGTGTGCCCCGAAAAAGCCACGCCGGCGTCGTTGATGGTGCTCTTTTGCAGCGGCGCGGTGACCATGGCGTCGAACCAGCCGGCGCGCGCGCCTTCGACCGCCAGGTCGAGCGTGGCCAGCACCGCACGGCCGTTGGCCGGGTCCAGCACGCCCGGCACCACGTGGGCGCCCAGCGGCACGTCGATGACGCAGATGCGCGAAGGCCCGAACTGCGGCAGGCCGCCGTTGCGCAGCGCCTGCACCGACAGGGCGGCCAGTTCGATAGCGGGGTCGATCAGGCTGGCGGTGAGCGCCAGGAAGGCGGCGTCGCCGAGCAGCACGCAGTTGACCTGCGCGCGCATGGCCCAGGCAGCGCGGATCGAGATTTCCGGCCCGATCCCGGCCGGTTCGCCCGTGGTGATGGCGATCGCCGGCCGTGTGCTTGCCTGCCGCATAAGCTTACCTGTTCTCGTCGCGGAATTCGACGTAGGCGCGGTCGCGCACCTGGCGCGCCCAGTCTTCGGTCGCTTCTTCGAGCTTGCGGTCGCGGATCACCTGGCGCGCAGCCAGGCGCACCCGTTCCTTGTTCTGGTCGTCGCTCTTGCGTTCCATGACTTCGATCAGGTGGAAGCCGTACGGCGTTTCGACGACGTCGCTCACTTCGCCCGGTTTCAGGGTCGCCATCACGGTTTCGAATTCGGGCACGGTGTCGCCCGGGTACAGCCAACCGAGGTCGCCGCCCTTGCTGGCCGAACCGTCGTTGGAGAACAGGCGCGCCAGTTCTTCGAACTTGGCGGCCTTGTTGTCGAGGCGTTCCTTCAGTTCGGTCAGCTTGCGCTTGGCGTCGGCCGCGGTCATGGTCGGGCTGACCTTGAGCAGGATGTGGCGCGCGCGCGTCTGCTGCACCGGCGCCGGGGCGGCGCTGTCGGCCAGGTTGCGCTTGTCGACCATTTTCAGGATGTGGAAACCGGTGGTGCTTTTCAGGACCGGCGTGACCTGGCCCGGCTTGAGTTTGCCGAGCGCGTCGGAAAACAGCGGCGGCAGGCGATCGAGCGCGCGCCAGCCGATTTCGCCGCCCTTGAGCGCATCGCTCGAATCGGAGTAGGTGGCGGCGATCTTGGCGAAGTCACCGCCGGTGCGCAGCTGGCGCATGACGTCGTCGGCCCGTGCGCGGCGCGCGGCGATTTGTTCGGGCGAAGCGTTTTCAGGGATGCGCACCATGATCTGCGACAGGTTCATCTCGACCTTGTCGGCGGCGGCGGCTTTTTCGGCGGCCAGGTAGGTGTCGACTTCGGCGTCGGAAATCTGGATCTTGTTGTCGACTTCATGCTCGCGCAGGCGCTGCATCATGATTTCGCTGCGGATCTCTTCGCGGAAAGCGGCAAAGGTGGTGCCGCTCTTTTCCATCTGGTTGCGCATCTCCTGCACCGACAGCTTCTGCTGCTCGGCGATGCGGCCGATGGCGCGGTCGAGCATGGTGTCGTCGACGCGCACGCCCATCTCCTTGGCCAGCTGCATCTGGGCACGTTCGACGATCATGCGCTCGATCACCTGGCGCTGCAGGTCGGCCGCTTCCGGCACGGGCGCGTTCTGCGACTTCATGGCGCCTTCGACGGCGCGCACGCGGGCGGTGATTTCGTTGCGGGTGATGACTTCATCGTTGACCACCACGGCGATCGAGTCGATGACGTTGGCCGAGGCCGAGGCCGGCGGCAAAAAGCCGCTGGACGGCTTGGCGGCGGCCGGCTTGGCCGGCGTGGCCTGGGCAGCCGCCTGGCCGGCGGTCAGGGCGCACAGCAGGGCGGCGGCGATCTTGAGTTGGTGCATACTGAAATTACGCATAATCTGGGAAGCACTTCTATATTCAGGTGAATAAAACAATCCGACGTCCCGCTTAGCGGCCCGAGCCCTGGTTCAGTCTCGTGTAGCCTGGAACGCTCTTGTAAAACGATTCGAGCGGGCTGCCGAAACCGAGCTTGGACAAGCCGTTCAGTTCCAGCTGGAAGAACATCGAGTTCGAGGTATTGCGCGTGGTGGTCACGAAACGCTGGCCACCCGCGCGGAACACCCAGCAGTCGGCCTGGTATTCGAGTCCGACCAGGCCCTCGACGACTTTATGTTCCAGTACCGAATACGTCACACGGCCCACGCCGTACCAGCGCTTCGACAGCGGCCACTGGGAAGATACCACCGCATTCTTGACGACGTCGCGCAAATAGCGGTATTCGGCGTTGATGACCTTCTTCGCGTCCGGCTGCCATTGCACGCCATAGTTCTGCGTCACCACGCTGCTGGCGCTGGCATTGTATTGCACGGCGCTGTCGAAGCTCCATTTGTCGGAAATGCGGCCCGAAGCGGCCAGCAGCACGTCGGAACGGCTTTCGGTACGCGGCGTGTTGGCCAGCTGGACGCGCTGCTCGTTCAGATAGAAGCGCTGCCCCAGCACCAGGCGCAGGCGCTCGGCGCCGTTGGTCTCCAAAAAGCGCGAGACCAAGGCCGCCGTCACCTGGTTGGCGTCCGACACGCGGTCGTTGCCGATGAAGCGGTTTTCGTTGAAGATCTGGGCCAGGTTAAAGGTGGCCTCGAAGGTGTCGAAGTTGGGGAACTGGCTCTGGTCCTTGTACGGCGTGTAGACGTAGAACAGGCGCGGCTCCAGGGTCTGGGTCATCTTGCGCCCGGTCAGCTTGGCGTCGCGCTCGAACACCAGCCCGCTGTCGAGCGAGAAGGTGGGCAGCGAGCGGGTCAGCGTGCGCGGGCCGTCGGCCCTGGTTTTTTCGAGCTCGTAGGCGCTGGCGTGCAACATCAGCTTGGGCGTGATGAAATACCCGGGGCGCACGATCGGATAACTGACTTGCGACACCACCACCGCCCGGTTGCCGGTCGGTAGGTCGGGATGCGAGAAGCGCGTCATTTCCGAGTCGACCGCCCAGTCGAAGCCCTTGACGTCGTAGCGGCCGGCGTGGAACAGCAGTTCCGGCAAGCGGTCGTAGGGGCGCGGCACGGTGCGGCTCGGATCGGTCGCCGAGACCGGGTCCTGCAGCACCTGGTAGCTCTGCACGCGCGCCGAGGCGCTCCAGAACTGGGTACGGTAGTCGGTGCGGATTTCGCGCACCAGCTGGCGTTCGGCGCTGGTCGAGATCGACTGCGAGAAGTCGCTCGGATAATTATCGTCCGAGGCCGCCTTCAGGTTCCAGCCGTACGACCAGCCGGGCGCGACGGCCTGGGTGTGCTGCGAATCGAGGCGCCAGCGGTCGGTCTTGGTGATCTTGTCGTTGAGCAGGAATTCAGCGTGGGTCTTGCCCTCGTAGCCGCCGTAGTCGTTCTCGCCGAGGTAGCGGCCGGTCGCGCCCAGTTGCAGGCCGCGGTCGAGCATCCAGCGCGGATACAGGGTCAGGTCGCGGTTCGGCGCGATGTTGACATAATAAGGTTGCAGGATCTCGGCCCGGCCCTTGGAACGGATACCAACGGTCGGCGGCAGCCAGCCCGAGCGGCGCGCGCCCGACAGCGAGAACGACAGCGCCGGCGCGCCGATGATCGGCACGCCCTTGAAATAGATCACCGTCTTGCCGGCCACGCCCACATCGCGCCCGGCGTCCAGGCGCAGGGTGTTCGATTTCAGGTACCAGTCGGGCAGCAAGCCTTCGCAGGTGGTGTAGGTGCCGTCGGTGACGATGGCCTCGTCTTCGCTGATGAAGTCGACCCGCTTGGCCGAGCCCTGCGCGTTGTTGAGCTCCATGCGGTACTGGGGCTCCAGCACCCAGCCCTTGCCCGAAGACAGGTTCAGTTGCAGCGCATCGCCCGTGTAGGTATCGCCGAAGCGTTCCATCCAGACATTGCCGTTCGCGGTGACCTCATTCTCGACGTTCTTGAAGCAGGCGCGGTCGGCTTTCATCCGGGTTTGTCCCCGGCTCAGTTCAACTTTGCGCTCAAGAATGAGTTCGCGTTCGGGGCGGCCGGAAATTTCTTCTGCGCGCACAGTGACGGGCAGGTTGGGATCTTCGGTACGTTCGCGCTTTTGGACGTTCTGGACGGTTTGGGCGTGCAGCGGCACCGCGGTGGCGGTGACGAGCGCCGTCAGGGCATAGGCCCAACGCTGCGAGGGGAGAGCTGCCGGTTTTTTCAAGCTCATGAAATGACGTGTGCAAACACCATGGCAGGCGATTTTTTGAGTTTAATCCCTTATTATATGGGAATCTCTACAATCAATCGGATTCTCAGGCTGCAACATGTCCTCATCGCTTACCACCACCCCCGCAACATCGTCGGACACCCGCCTGACGCAGCTCACCACCTGGCTTGAACCGCTCGGCCTGGTCCAGGTCGAATCGCGCCGTCCGGCCTCGGCCGACGCGAGCTTTCGCCGCTACTTCCGGCTCGACGTGGTCCCCGAACTGCGCGCCAAGCTGGGCGAGACCCTGATCGCCATGGATGCCCCGCCCGAGCGCGAAAACGTGCCGGCCTATATCCACGTGCAGGGTTTGCTGCTGGACGCCGGCGTGTCCGTGCCCGCCATCGTGGCGCAGGACGCGGCCAACGGCTTCCTGCTGCTGTCCGACCTCGGCACGACCACCTATCTGCAGCGGCTCGACGTCGACAACGCCCCCTTCATGTATTCGGACGCGGTCGATGCGCTGGTCAAGTTCCAGCTCGCCAGCGCGCCGGGCGTGCTGCCCGACTACGACCGCGCCTTCATCGAGCGCGAACTGAACCTGTTCCCGGAATGGTTCGTCGGCAAGCACCTGGGCGTGACCATGACCGACGTCCAGAGCGCCACCTTGAAAAAAGTGTTCGACGCGATCATCGCCAACAACCTGGCCCAGCAGCAAGTCTTCATGCACCGTGATTTCCATTCGCGCAACCTGATGTTCATGGACCAGGGCAACCCGGGCGTGCTCGACTTCCAGGATGCCGTGTTCGGCCCGGTCACCTACGACCTGGCCTCGCTGCTGCGCGACGCCTACGTCCAGTGGGACGAAGAAATCGTGCTCGACTGGGTGGTACGCTACTGGCAGCGCGCCAAGGCGGTCGGGCTGCCGGTCAATCCGGACATCGACGCCTTTTACCAGGACTTCGAATTCATGGCCCTGCAGCGCCACCTGAAAATCCTCGGCATCTTCTGCCGCCTGAACTACCGAGACGGCAAGAGCGCCTACCTGGGCGACCTGCCGACCGTGATCGACTACGTGCGCAAGACCTGCAACCGCTACATCGTGCTCAAACCGCTGGCGCGCCTGCTCGACGCCTTCGAAGACAAGGTGCCGCAAGTGGGCTACACCTTCTGATGCGGAGGTCTTCATGAAAGCCATGATCCTGGCCGCCGGGCGCGGCGAACGCATGCGCCCCTTGACCGACGAGTGCCCGAAGCCGCTGCTCAAGGTGCGCGGCCGCCCGCTGATCGTCTGGCACCTCCTGAACCTGGTACGCGCCGGGATCACCGAGATCGTCATCAACCACGCCTACATGGGCGAGGCGATCGAGCGTGAACTGGGCGACGGCGCCAGGTACGGCGCGCGCATCGTCTACTCGCCCGAAACGGTGGCGCTGGAAACGGCCGGCGGCATCGCCAACGCGCTGCACCTGCTGGGCGATGAACCGTTCCTGGTGCTCTCGGCCGACATCTACTGCCCCTACTTCGACTTTGCGCAAGTGACCGACGTGCTGGTCGACGAAGACATGTGGGGCAACCCCTACCCGCCCGAGAAACGCGACGCCTGCTGGATCTACCTCACGCCCAACCCCTTCCACAACCCGGAGGGCGACTTCGGCCTGACCATGTACCAGGTGGCCAACGCTGGTGAGCCGAAGTGGAATTTTTCGAACATCGGCGTGTACCGGCCGGAGATGTTCAAGGCCATCGCGCCGGGCACGCATGCGCGCCTGGGCAGCCTGATCCGCCAGTACGCGGACCTGGGCCAGGTGGGCGGCGAAATCTACGAAGGCGACTGGGTCAACGTCGGCACGGTGGCGCAGCTGGAAGAACTGAACGCGCCGCCGGGCACGCGCAAGGCACAATCATGAACAATACGCAGTTTGCAGCCCGGCGCGCGCGCCTGTGCGCGGCCATGCAGCCGGGCGCCGTGGCCATTTTGCCGACCGCGCCCGAAGTGCAGCGCAACAGCGACAGCGACTACCCGTACCGCCACGACAGCTATTTTTACTACCTGACCGGCTTCACGGAGCCGGACAGCGTGCTGGTACTGGTGGCCGGCATTGGCGAGACGGCGGCGCAGTCGATCCTGTTCTGCCGCCAGAAGAACGTCGAGCGCGAAATCTGGGATGGCTTCCGCCACGGGCCCGAGGGCGCGCGCAGCGCCTTCGCTTTTGACACCGCCTTCCCGATCGACGAGCTCGATGGCGAAATGGCCCGGCTGCTGGCCAACGCCCCGGCCGCGTACTACGCGCTCGGGCACAGCGCCGCGCTCGACATGCAGATGAAGAACTGGCTGCTGGCGGTGCGGCGCCAGGCGCGCGGCGGCGTGACCGCGCCGGCGGTGGCGCACGACCTGCTGGTGCTGCTCGACGAGATGCGCCTGTTCAAGGACGACAGCGAGCAAGCGACCATGCTGCGCGCGGCGACCATCTCGGGCCTGGCGCATGCGCGCGCGATGCGCGCGTCCAAGCCGGGCATGTTCGAATACGAAATCGAGGCCGAACTGCTGCACGAGTTCCGCCGCAGCGGCGCCCAGTATCCGGCCTACACGCCGATCGTGGCGGCCGGCGCGAACGCCTGCGTATTGCACTACAACGCCAACAGCGCGCAAACACGCGACGGCGACCTGGTGCTGATCGACGCCGGCTGTGAACTGGACAGCTACGCCGCCGACATCACCCGCACCTACCCGGTCAACGGCCGCTTCAGCGATCCGCAGCGCACCCTCTACGAGCTGGTACTGGCGTCGCAGAACGCCGCGCTGGCGGTGCTGCGGCCCGGCCGGAAATACAGCGACATCCACGATTGCGCCACGCGCGTGCTGGCGCAGGGCATGCTCGACCTGGGCTTGCTGGACAAGGGCAAATGGGGCAGCGTGGACGACGTGATCGCCGAACGCGCGCACCAGCAGTTCTACATGCACGGCACCGGCCACTGGCTCGGGCTCGACGTACACGACGCCGGCGCCTACCGCGACGTGCATGCCGATGGCAAGCCATCGCGCCCGCTGCAGCCGGGCATGGTGCTGACGGTCGAACCGGGCATCTACGTGCGGCCCGCCGAGGGCGTGCCGGAACAGTTCTGGCACATCGGCATCCGCATCGAGGACGACGTGCTGGTCACGCCAGACGGCCACACCATCCTGAGCGCCTCGGCGCCCAAGCTGGCCGACGATATCGAACAACTGATGCGAGCCTGATGGACACTACACCTACACAGTTTGACGTCGCCATCTGCGGCGCCGGGCCGGTCGGCATGGCGCTGGCCGCCCTGCTGGCGCGGCGCGGCATGGACAGCACGCGCATTGGCCTGGTCGACGCGAAGGCGCTCGGCGTGGCGCTTACCGACCCGCGCTCGATCGCGCTGTCGTACGGCAGCCGCATGCTGCTCGAAGAAATCGGCGCCTGGCCCCTGCCTTCAACTGCCATCCACCAGGTGCATGTATCGCGGCGCGGGCACTTCGGGCGCAGCATGATCGACCGCGCCGAGCATGGGGTCGAGGCGCTCGGCTACGTGGCGCGCTATGGCGACCTGGTGGCGGCGCTGGCGGCGGCATGCGAGCGCGCCGGGGTGGCGACGCTGCGGCCGATGCGCGTGGCAGGGCATACGGAGCAGGCGGACAGTGTCGCCCTCACGCTCGACGATGGACGCGCGCTGGAGGCGGCGGTGGTGGTGCAGGCCGAAGGCGGCGTGTTCGGCGAGCAGGATGCGCGCTCGCGCACGCACGACTACCGGCAGACGGCGGTCATTGCACGCGTGAGCACCAGCGCCCCGGTTGCGCACCGTGCGTACGAGCGGTTTACCGAAGAAGGGCCGCTGGCCATGCTGCCGCAGGACGGCGCCGACGGCCATCAGTATGCGCTGGTGTGGTGCGTGCGGCCGGAGCGCGCGCAGGCGCTGCTGGCGCTGGACGACGCGCACTTCCTGGCGCAGCTGGGCGAGGCGTTCGGGGAGCGTTTGGGACGGATGATTGGGACCAGCGCGCGGATTGCGTATCCGCTCGGACTGAATGCCGATCCGGGTGCGAGCGCGCGCACGGTGGCGATCGGGAATGCCGCGCAGACCTTGCACCCGGTGGCCGGGCAGGGTTTGAACCTGGGCCTGCGCGACGCGGCGGTGCTGGCGCGCTTGCTGGCGCGCGATGCGACGCGCGATGCGGGGCCGGCGGCCCTGGAGGCGTTTGCGAAGGAACGCCGGACCGACCGCAAGCTGGTGGTGGAACTGACCGACAGCATGGCGCGCGCGTTCGCGCACCAGGGGCCGGGGCAGGCGTTGCTGGGCTTGTCGCTGGGTTTGCTCGATACCTTCAACCCGGCCAGGAATTTGCTGGGGGAGTGGATGATGTACGGGCGGCGCTGAGCGTCAGCCGGTAGACCGTCGTTCCCGGCCTCGGCGGCCCCCTTGGCGGGAACGACGGTCAGAACTCTTCCCAATCCTCCGTTGGCGCGGTACTGGCCAACTGCTTCTTCACCGGCGCGCGCACCGCCGCTTTCGGCGCCGGCCTGGCCGCCACCCTCCTCGGCGCCACCGCCACCGCCGCCCCCGCACTCAACTTGAACACGCTGACCACCTCGGCCAGCTGGCGCGCCTGGTCCTGCATCGCTTCCGACGCCGCCGCCGCTTCTTCCACCAGGGCCGCGTTCTGCTGCGTCACCTGGTCCATCTGCGTCACCGCCTGGTTGATCTGGTCGATCCCCAGTGTCTGCTCCTGGCTGGCCGCCGCGATGTCGCCCATGATATCGGTGACCCGCTGGATGCTCTGGACGATATCGTTCATCGTGCTGCCCGCCTCATTGACCAGTTTACTGCCCGCTTCAACCTGCTCGACCGAGCTGCCGATCAGGCCCTTGATTTCCTTGGCCGCCTGCGCCGAGCGCTGCGCCAGGTTGCGCACTTCGCTCGCCACCACCGCGAACCCGCGTCCCTGCTCGCCCGCGCGCGCCGCTTCCACCGCCGCGTTCAGCGCCAGGATATTGGTCTGGAACGCGATCCCGTCAATCACGCCGATGATGTCGACAATCTTGTTGCTGGCCTCATTGATGCGCCCCATCGTGTCGACCACATTGCCGATCACGTTGCCGCCCTTGGTGGCCACGTCCGAGGCGGTGGCGGCCAGGGTGCTGGCCTGGCGCGCGTTGTCGGCGCTGGCGCGGACGGTGGAGGTCAGTTCTTCCATCGACGACGCGGTTTCTTCCAGCGAGCTGGCCTGCTCTTCGGTGCGGCTCGACAGGTCCTGGTTGCCGGCCGCGATTTCGGACGAGGCGACCGAAATCGTCTCGGTGCCGCTGCGCACCCGGCGCACCACTTCCACCAGGCTGTCGTTCATCTTTTGCAGGGCAACGAGCAACTGGCCGATTTCATCGTTCGATTCGATCTTGATGGTGTCGGTCAGGTTACCGCCGGCGATGCTGTTGGCGAAGCGCAGCGCCTCGGCGATCGAACGCGAAATGCCGCGAATGAGCGCGGTGCCCATCAGCAGGCCCACGGCGATGCTGAGCACAATCAGGCCGATGGCCAGCGCGCGCGCCGTTTCGAAGCGCGCCATGGCCTGCTGGTACTCGGACTTGCCGACGGTGAGCTGGTAGTTGATCAGGGTGCGCATATTGTCGCGCACCGGAACGAAGCTCTGATGCAGCGCGCCATGCACCAGCGCGACGGCGGCCGGCACATCTTTGGCCTTGAACGCGGCCAGGGTCGGCTTGATGCCCTGCGCGACGAAGGTTTCCCTGCTGGCCGCGAATTTGGCGGCGAGGGCCTTCTCTTCGAGCGTCAGATAGGTTTCCATGTACTTGCCCCAGAGCGCGGTGATGGACTGCACGCGCTGCTCGACATCGGTGCTGGCCTCGGACAGCCTGGCCGGGTCGGCGCTGACCGCCATCGCCAGCGTGTTCTGGTTTTGCTGGATCTGCGTGAGCACTTCGGCCAGCATGCCGGCCGCCACCAGGCGGTCCTCGTACACCGTTTTGAGCGACGCATTGGTCACGCTCAGGTTGCGCAAACCGATTATTCCGATCACCAGCGAAATGGCGCTGATCACCCCGATGACAAAAATGAGCCGTGCCTTGATCGTCACGTTCTTAAACATGGTCATTGACCTTTCAGTTGTCTTTGCCGGGCAGGCAGGATGCGACACGAAATTACTGTCCTCAAAGAAATATACCGAACTTGCATAGGGAGTTAAATAGCGCAATATCAACATAGGACAAATTAAGCGCGTCTTGTGTTTGTGATGCGACAAGCGGAACGGCAATGTTGTGTGCTTGTATTCATTGATGTCGCTACGCGTCAAGCTGTGCGAAATGCAGGCAATTTTTCATGGCATTCAGAAACTTATATGCTAAGGTCGTTGCAGTCCCCGTCCCTGCGGCCAACGACCATGCTCGACACCCTGCCCTGCACTCTCTCCCTGCGCCTGCTCGAGAACGCGCTCGATGCGATCGTCGTCATTGATGAAGACGGCGCCATTCGCTACCAGAACGGCGCGATGCAGTCGCTGTCGGGCTATGCGCAGGGCGAGGCTCTGGGGCAGCCGCTGACCGGCCTGCTGCCAGCCAACCTGGCGGGCCAGCACGAGCGCTACGTGCGCGCTTACCTGGACAGCTGCAAGGAGTCCACCGTGCTCGGGCAGGTGCGCGAATTCGCGATCCGGCACCGCACCGGCGAGATGGTCCCGATCGCCATGAAGGCGATCGACCTTGGCATCCATGAGGGCAAGCGCTACTTTGGCGCTTTTCTCGAAGACCTGCGCGCGCGCCGGCGCATGGAGGCCGAACGCGAAGCGCTGCTGGCGCAGCTGGAAAAGCAGGCGCTCAGCGATGCATTGACGGGCTTGCCGAACCGGCGCGCCTTCGACGCGGAAGCGCTGCTCACCTGCGCGCGCGCGGCCCGCAGCGGCGCGCTGACCTGCGTGGGCATCGCCGATATCGATTTTTTCAAGAAGATCAACGACCAGCACGGCCACGCCGCCGGCGACACGGTGCTGGTGGCGGTGGCGGGCCTGATCGGCATGGCCTCGCGCGCCACCGACTTTGTGGCGCGCACCGGCGGCGAGGAATTCTGCCTGCTGTTCCCCGGGCTCGATAGCGATACCGCCTGCGTGGTGGCGGAACGGATTCGCGGGGCGGTGGAAAACGGCACCATCGTCACGCCGCAGGGCGAGCAGGTGCGGGTGACGATCAGTATCGGCCTGGCGCATCTGGCGCCAGGGGCGCCGTTCAACGAAGCGCTCATGCGCGCGGACGCCGCGCTGTACGAGGCGAAACACGCCGGCCGCAACCGGGTACGCACCGGCTGAGCGCAGCGCGTCGTTCGCCGCACGGCCGGAACTCTCGCAATGCCCACCTGTTGGGCTACCTGTTGGGCGTATATGCAACAAAAATCATGTTGCGCAAGAACATAAATTAATAGAAAATTAACACCCCGCCGCAGAGCGCCGGCCATGCCGGCCATCGCCAGAGGTCCCCGATCACATGTGCCAGCCACAGCGCGCTGCGCCCTTTCACTCCAGAGAAAAATGAATCATCTCGCTTCCTTCGTCACCAAAGCGCTTGCGCCTTTGCTTGTTTCAATTTTCGTATTGCAGGGATGTTCCAAGTCGAATGCCGACCTGCTCAAATTCAAGACGCATAATTACGCGATGACGTGCTACGGCGGGGCCAGCCGTTGCTCCTTGATCTACGACGGCACCAGCAGCGACCAATTCCCGAGCGAGCCCGCTCCGGACAAACTGCCGTCCGACCTTAACAAGGTGCCCGGCGTTACCTCGTTCGCCGGAAGCGCCTTCGGAAAACCGATGATCATGAAGTGGATGGCGCGTGACGGCACGCAGTTGAGCCACACCGTCGATCTCAACAAGGAAATTCCCGACCACCGCGTTGCCTACGACCATCCGGAGCGCCTGTACGCAGAGCAGCCTTTCCATGGTGATCCGACTATCGTGGTCGAGTACGACGACCGGACGGTCAATGTGTACCTGGCCGCAACCTTGCAAGTCATTCCCCTTGATCCGGCCAACCGGAGTGTCGAGGATGTGGAGACGTTCAAGCGCGTCTACACGCGCACCTTGTAAACAAAATACGGCCTCGCATCCCGAGGCGGCATGAGGCGCAGATATGCGAGCTGCGAGTTGCAGATCATTAAGCGCCAGGCGGAGCTCGGTGAGGATTGCGCCTTCTAGTGAACTTTCATGCCGTGCAATGCCAGCCTTCGCGCCATCCGGGCGTTGGAGCAGTTGCCGCTTGATTATTTTCGCCCTGACCAAATTTTTTCAAACTATTTTTCAGCGCATTGGGCAAAAAACCGCATTTTTCAAGGCCTTGAAAACCCCTGGTATCGCCTTTAGATTGGATTCAACGGATGCTCCACGGAGGTCCGTCAACTTATCGCTTAACTTCTAAAGGATACTTATCATGCGCACATTCGACCTTGCTCCACTCTATCGTTCCGCTATCGGCTTCGACCGCCTGGCCCACCTGCTGGAATCGCAGCGCGCCGACGCGCAGCCCAGCTATCCACCGTATAACATCGAACTGGTCAGCGAAGACAAGTACCGCATCGTGATGGCCGTCGCCGGCTTCGACCGCTCGGAAGTCGAGATCGTCACCGAGCGCGACAGCCTGCACATCACCGGCCGCAAGCAGAAAGACGATACCGAGCGCACTTTCCTGCACCGTGGCATCGCGGCGCGTGATTTCGAGCAGCGCTTCCAGCTGGCCAACCACGTCAAGGTCACCACGGCCGCGTTCGACAACGGCATGCTGACCATCGAACTGGTGCGTGAAGTGCCCGAGGCCCTCAAGCCGCGCCGCATCGTCATCGACGGCGGCGACAACGTGCAGGCGCTGGAACAGCGCCAGGCCGCCTGATCGCCTGATCCGGCCCTGCCGGCCCCATGAAAAACGCCGCCCTGTACCACCGGGCGGCGTTTTTTGCTGTTAATGTCGCTGCTAACTTCTAGTCGACCGCCTTGACCATCGCCTCGATCACCTTCTTGGCGTCGCCGAACACCATCATCGTGTTGGCCTGGTAGAACAGATCGTTATCGAGCCCCGCATAGCCCGACGCCATCGAACGCTTGTTGACGATGATGCTCTTGGCCTTGTACGCCTCCAGGATCGGCATGCCGGCGATCGGCGACTTGGGATCCTTGGCAGCCGGGTTGACCACGTCGTTCGCGCCCAGCACCAGCACCACGTCGGTCTGGCCGAATTCGCCGTTGATGTCTTCCATCTCGAACACCTGGTCGTACGGCACCTCGGCTTCGGCCAGCAGCACGTTCATGTGGCCCGGCATGCGCCCCGCCACCGGGTGGATCGCGTACTTGACGATCACGCCCTTGTGGGTGAGTTTCTCGACCAGCTCCTTGAGCGAGTGCTGGGCGCGCGCCACCGCCAGGCCGTAGCCCGGCACGATGATCACGGTTTCGGCATTGCTCATGATGAAAGCGGCATCGTCGGCGGAACCCGACTTGACCGGACGCTGTTCCTGCGCGCCGCCGGCCGCTGCCGCCGCCGGGTCGCCGCCGAAGCCGCCCAGGATCACGTTGAAGAACGAGCGGTTCATCGCCTTGCACATGATGTACGACAGGATCGCGCCGGACGAACCGACCAGGGAACCGGCGATGATCAGCATCGAGTTATTCAGCGAAAAACCGATGCCCGCTGCCGCCCAGCCGGAGTAGCTGTTCAACATCGACACCACCACCGGCATGTCGGCCCCGCCGATCGGAATGATGATCAGCACGCCCAGGATGAAGGCCAGCACCGCCATGATGATGAACGGGGTCCAGGCCGGCTCCACGCCGGGCGCGAAGCAGAACACCAGCCCGAGCGCGATCAGCGCGATGGCGATGCCCAGGTTGAGCATGTGCTGGCCCGGAAAGCTGACCGGCGCGCCCTGGAACAGGCGGAACTTGTATTTGCCCGACAGCTTCCCAAAAGCGATCACCGAACCCGAGAACGTCACCGCGCCCACAAAAGTACCGATGAACAGTTCAAGGCGGTTCCCGAAAGGCAGCGCCACGCCCTGCGTGGTGATCTGGAATACCCACGGTTCGGCCACCACGGCGATTGCGATGCAGACTGCGGCCAGGCCGATCAGCGAGTGCATCGCCGCCACCAGTTCCGGCATCTTGGTCATCTCGACCTTTTTGGCGGCAAAGGCGCCGATGCCGCCGCCGACCACTACCCCGATCAGCACCAGCGTAAAGCCCAGGCCTCCGGTGGTAGCGGCCTGCGCCTGCAGCTTGTAGATCAGCGCCACGGTGGTGATGGTGGCAATGGCCATGCCGCTCATGCCGAAGGCGTTCCCGGTACGCGCGGTGGCCGGCGACGACAAGCCCTTGAGCGCCTGGATGAAGCACACCGACGCGATCAGGTAGAACATCGTCACCAGGTTCATGCTGATGTAATTCATGCGTGGTCCCCCGCCTTGGCTGCCACTGCCGCTGCCGGCGCCTTGGGTTCCTTTTTACGGAACATTTCGAGCATGCGCTGGGTGACCATGAAGCCGCCGAACACATTGACCGCCGCCAGCGCCACCGCCAGCGTGCCGGAGACCTGGCCGACGATGCCGGTGGTCAGACCCGCGGCCAGCATGGCGCCGACGATGATGATCGCCGAGATGGCGTTGGTGACCGCCATCAGGGGCGTGTGCAGTGCGGGTGTGACGGTCCAGACGACGTGGTAGCCGACGTAAATCGCCAGCACGAAGATGATGAGATTAATGATGGTGTGACTGACTTCCATGCTGCCTCCCTCTTGACGTTGATGTGACGGCGGGCCGCGGCCCGTCCTCCCTTGCTTTGATTCTTGTGGCAGCCTGCGTTCTATTTGCGCAGCACCGCGCCGTCGGCGCACACCAGGGTGGCCTTGAGGATCTCGTCTTCGCGGTCGATCACCAGTTGTTCATCCTTGTCGATGATCAGCTTGAGGAAATCGAGCACATTGCGCGCATACAGGGCCGAGGCATCGGCCGCCACCAGGGTCGCCAGGTCCGGCTCGCCGATAATGTGCACGCCGTGCTTGGTCACCGTTTTATTCAGTTCCGACAGCGGGCAGTTGCCGCCCTGCGACACCGCCAGGTCGACGATCACCGAGCCGGGCTTCATGGCCTTGACCGTCTCTTCGGAGATCAGCACCGGCGCCGCGCGGCCCGGAATGAGGGCGGTGGTGATGATGATGTCGGCCAGCTTGGCGCGTTCGTGGACCAGTTCGCCCTGGCGCCGCATCCAGTCGGCCGGCATCGAGCGCGCATAGCCGCCCGAACCCTTGGCGATTTCCTTCTCTTCGTCGGTGAGATACGGCACGTCGATGAACTTGGCGCCGAGCGACTCGACCTGCTCCTTGACCGGCGGGCGCACGTCGGACGCTTCGATCACGGCGCCCAGGCGCTTGGCGGTGGCAATCGCCTGCAGGCCGGCCACGCCCACGCCCATGATCAGCACGCGCGCCGCTTTCACGGTGCCGGCGGCGGTCATCAGCATCGGCATGAAGCGCTGGTAGGTGTTCGCCGCCATCATCACAGCCTTGTAGCCGGCGATGTTGGCCTGCGAGGACAGCACGTCCATGGATTGGGCGCGCGTAATGCGCGGCACCGCTTCGAGCGCAAAGGCGCGCAGGCGGGCGGCGGCCATGGCGGCGATATTGTCGGTGTCAAACGGATTGAGCATGCCGATCAGGACGGCATCGGGCTTCATGAGAGGGCGTTCCTCGGCGTTCGGTGCGCGTACCTTGAGCACCACGTCGCACCCAAAAGCCTCAGGCGCGCTGCCGATGGTCGCGCCGGCCGCGGCATACGCTTCATCGGTGACGGAAGCCATCAAACCGGCGCCCGCCTGGACCACCACCTGGTGCCTGGCGGCGAGCTTCTTGACCGTCTCGGGAGTTGCAGCAACACGGGTTTCACCCGACCGCGTTTCGGCCGGTATGCCTATTCTCATGACGCCTCCATAGAATTAATAAACTGCTCACGATAGTACACGCAAACCCAAAAATAGCACGACCATCCGTTTTTTCTAGATGAAGTCCTCCAGATCCAAACCGGTTGCACTGCACACTGCGCAAAATCCACCGTTTTCTTGTATCAGATCAATACGGTGTTCCCTGTTTTACGCTTGTGTTCGATGCCGGATCGGCAACCGATGCTGCATGAAGGTAAAATGACGGCTCATTTTGAAGGACACGCATGCCGCATATCTGGAAACCCTCCGTTACCGTTGCCGCCATCATCGAGCGTGATGGCAAGTTCCTCCTGATTGAAGAAGAGACCAGCGAAGGCATCCGCCTGAACCAGCCGGCGGGCCACCTCGACCCGCTCGAAACGCTGGCCCAGGCGGTGGTGCGCGAAGTGCTGGAAGAGACGGCATACGACTTCACGCCCGAGGCGCTGGTGGGCATTTACATGTCGCGCTACACCTCCAAGCGGCGCGGCACCGACGTCACTTACCTGCGCTTCACCTTTTGCGGCGAAGCCGGCGAGGAGCACGACCAGCCGCTCGACGACGGCATCATCCGCACCTTGTGGATGACGCGCGACGAAATGGCCGCCTGCCAGGAGCGCCACCGCAGCCCGCTGATGCTGCAGTGCGTGGACGACTACCTCGGTGGCCGCCGCATGCCCCTGGAAATGCTGCACACCCACGCCTCGGTGTTCGAGGGTGGATTAACTTAGACGGCTGTATTTAGACGGATTGAATGTAATGGCAAACGCAGGGAAAAAGCAGAAAGTCGTGATCGGCATGTCGGGCGGCGTCGATTCGTCGGTGGCGGCGTGGATGCTCAAGGAGCAGGGCTACGACGTGGTCGGCCTGTTCATGAAAAACTGGGAAGACGACGACGATTCCGAATACTGCTCGACGCGCCAGGACTGGATCGACGCGGCCAGCGTGGCCGACGTGGTGGGCGTGGACATCGAGGCGGTCAATTTCGCCGCCGAATACAAGGACCGCGTGTTCGCCGACTTCCTGCGCGAATACCAGGCCGGGCGCACCCCGAATCCCGATGTGCTGTGCAACGCCGAAATCAAGTTCAAGGCCTTCCTCGACCATGCGATGCACCTCGGCGCCGACCTGATCGCCACCGGCCACTATGCGCGCGTGCGCGAGAACGCCGGCAGCTTCGAGCTGCTCAAGGCGTTTGACCATACCAAGGACCAGAGCTACTTCCTGCACCGCCTGAACCAGGCGCAGTTGTCGCGCACCCTGTTCCCGCTCGGCGAAATCCCGAAAACGGAAGTGCGCAAGATCGCCGAAAAGCTGGCGCTGCCGAACGCCGCCAAGAAGGATTCGACCGGCATCTGCTTCATCGGCGAGCGCCCGTTCCGCGACTTCTTGAACCGCTACCTGTCGTACAAGCCGGGGCCGATGAAGACCGACGACGGCACCGTGGTGGGCGAACATGTGGGACTGTCGTTCTACACCCTGGGCCAGCGCAAGGGCATCGGCGTGGGCGGCATGAAGAAGTACAAGAACGACGATGGCTCGAGCGACGCCTGGTACGTGGCGCGCAAGGATATCGAGAACAACACCCTGTACATCGTGCAGGGGCATCACCATCCGTGGCTGTTGTCCGGCAGCCTGCACGCCGACCAGGCCAGCTGGGTGGCGGGTAGTGCGCCCGAGGCGCGCGCCATGTCGGCCAAGACGCGCTACCGCCAGGCCGACGTGCCGTGCGTGCTCACGCCCGACGGCATGGGCAATTTCGGATTGAACTTTACCGATCCGCAGTGGGCGGTCACGCCGGGGCAGTCGGCCGTGCTGTATGACGGCGACGTGTGCCTGGGCGGCGGGATTATCGCGGGATCGGCCGCGATCTGACGCAGCGGGCGCCCTGCCCCGGGAGACATGCCATGTCCAGGACCCGCGTGATCGGCACTTCATCGACCGGGATCGCCGCTGCGGAGGCGGCGCTCAAGCGGCGCCTGCCCGCCTCCTTTGCCAACTGGCTGCTGGTCAACAACGGCAGGTCGCTCGGCGCGCTCACCGTGTTCCCGGTCTTCGATGCGCGCGACCCGAGAAAAACCTGGGACTCGATCGTGCGCAATGTGGAAGGCCGCTGGGCCGAATGGCTGGATATTTTTTCCGACTCCGGGCTGGACCTGTCGGCGCTGCTGCCGTTCGCCGACTGCGGAACGGGCGACTTGTATTGCTTCGACTATGCGGCAGTGGGCGCCGCCGGCGAGCCGGTGGTGGTGCTCTGGTCGCATGAAACCGGCGAAGCGCCGGCCGTGGCGGACAGCTTCGCCGATTTCATCGTGTCGGCTGATCGCATCGGTTAAACGCCGGCGGTGATTCGTCGACGCACTGACGCGCAGGATCGCCCCGCCCCGCCAGAACTCATTGCGACTGCGGCGCCTTCTGTTTCTTGATCACCGCCAGCACCGTGTTCCTGATCGTGTTGAGCACCGCATCGGCCTTGAACGGCTTGACGATGAACCCCTGCACCCCGCGCCCCACGGCCGCCTGCACGGTGGGGGCGTCGAGCGTGCCCGAGACCATCAAGATCAGGGTCTTGGGATGGTGCGCGCGGATCTGTTCGACGATCTCGCCGCCGTCTTCCACCTGCTCGAGCGCCACGCACACAATCTGCGGATGGTGCTTCTGCACCAGCAGGTAGCCCTTCAGGCCCGTATGGGTGTCGCCGACCACGTTGTAGCCGCCCTCCGTCAACACGCTGTTCAACAAGCCGCGCGAAATCGCATTTCCATCGACGATCACTGCTTTTAACATCGCGTCTTTTCCTTTTTGTTCAGAAGGTTTCGAATGCCAGCATGTTCCAGGTCACGCCCAGGCGCACGTCGGTCTTCAGTTGCACCAGTTGGCGCGACAAATACAACACTTCGCGTTCGGCGCGCAGGCGCTCGCCGACCGGGGTCTTGAGAATGCCGGCGCCGGCCATCACCGCATCGAGGTTGCCGTAGGCGTTAAGCAGCTTGGCCGCCGTCTTCATGCCGACCTTGGACACGCCCGGCACGCCGTCGGTCACGTCGCCCATCAGCGCCAGCAGGTCGACCAGCAGCTCGGGCGCCACCCCGAACTTCTTGCGCACCCAGGCGTCATCGTGCCACTCGCCCTTGAAATGGTCCCACACCAGCGCCCCTTGCGCAATCAGGCCGTGCAAGTCCTTGTCGGTGGAAGCCACGATCGCCTCGCCGCGCCCTTCGGCCAGCCAGCGCAGCACTCCGGTGCCGATCACGTCGTCCGCTTCCACGTCCGGCAGCACCAGCACGTGCAGCCCCTCGCCCGCCAGCTTCGCATGAAACCCGGGAAGCGCGTCGCGCAGGAAGGAGGGCATCGGCGCGCGCTGCTCGCGGTAACGCGGATACAGGGCGTGGCGCCAGGTCGGGCCGCCATGGTCGAACGCGGCCAGCACGTGGGTCGGCGCATGCGTCCCAAGGAGTTTACGGAATGACGAGAGCGCGTGGCGCAGGGCGATATCGGCCTTCTCGGCCGAATCGGGTTCGGGACTGGCCTCGTACACGCGCCGTACGATATTGAGCCCGTCGATGGCCAGCAGCTTGCCCACGGCCTTACTTGAGCAGTTCGTACAGGCCGCCGCGTTCCAGCGCGCGCTGGTAAGCTGGACGGGCATGGATGCGGTTCAAAAAATCCATCAGTTTCGGATACTTGTCGCCCAGGCCGCCGCGTGAGGCGGCCGCCTCCAGCACGAAGCTGATCTGGATGTCGGCGCCGCTGAACTCGGCGCCGGCGAACCACGGGGACTTGGCCAGTTCCGCCTCAAGGTAAGCGAGATGCTGCGCGATCTGCGGCAGGATGTAGGTGCCCTTGACCTTGTGCGCGATGGCGCGCGCGATCGGCTTGGCGAAGAATGGCATCGGGCTCTTTTCCACGCGATCGAACACGAGCTTCATCAGCAGCGGCGTCATGGCCGAGCCTTCCGCGTAGTGCATGAAGTAGGTGTAGCGCAGCTTGTCGGGCGTGCCTGCGGCGGGCACGAATTTGCCGTTTCCATAACGTTCGAGCAGGTACTCGATGATGGCGCCCGATTCGGCCACCGTGTTGGCGTCGTCGGTGATCACCGGCGACTTGCCCAGCGGGTGCACCGCGCGCAGTTCGGGGGGCGCGAGCATGGTCTTGGTGTCGCGCTGGTACTTTTTGATCTCGTACGCCAGTCCCAATTCCTCCAGCAGCCACAAAATACGCTGGGAGCGTGAATTATTCAAATGGTGGACAATGATCATCGCGTTCTTTCGCCGGGGGTTAATCGGCGTTAGCTTAGCATTGTTACCGTTTATTGACTATGGAGTCCCCCATGAGCTTTGTCTCGCCGCGCTACCTGCCCTTCCTGATTTCGCTGCTCGTCTTCGGATGGTCGGCCATCCTCGCGTTCCGCGGCGAAGGGCCCGGATGGTGGCTGGCGGTCGTCAGCGGCGCCCTCACCGCGCTCGGCATCGCCGACCTGGCCCAGACCCGGCGCGCCCTGCGCCGCAATTATCCGATCCTGGCGCACTTCCGCTTTTTCTTCGAATCGATCCGCCCCGAGATCCGCCAGTACTTCCTGGAAGACGATACCGAGGCCAAGCCGTTCTCGCGCAACCAGCGCAGCATCGTCTACCAGCGCGCCAAGATGGAAACCGACAAGCGCCCCTTCGGCACCCAGCTCGATGTCTACGAAGCCGGCTACGAGTGGATCAACCACTCGATGGCGCCGGCGCCCATGGGCGACTGCAACTTCCGCATCGAGATCGGCAACCACCCCTCGTGCCCGCGCGCGCAGCCCTACAGCGCCAGCGTGTTTAACATTTCGGCCATGAGTTTCGGCTCGCTCTCGGCCAACGCCATCCTAGCCCTGAACGGCGGCGCGCGCCTGGGCGGCTTCATGCACGACACCGGCGAAGGCAGCATCAGCCGCTATCACCGCCAGCACGGCGGCGACCTGGTATGGGAAATCGGCTCGGGCTACTTCGGTTGCCGCGACGCCGACGGCGGCTTCTCGGAAGCCAATTTCGTCGCCAACGCCACGCAGCCGCAGGTCAAGATGATCGAGCTCAAACTGTCGCAGGGCGCGAAACCCGGCCAGGGCGGCATCCTGCCGGGCGCCAAGGTGACCATCGAAATCGCCGCCGCGCGCGGGGTCACGGTGGGAGTCGACTGCCTGTCGCCGGCCAGCCATTCGGCCTTCTCGACTCCGATCGAGATGCTGCACTTTATCGAGCGCCTGCGCACCCTCTCGGGCGGCAAGCCGACCGGCTTCAAGCTGGCCATCGGCCATCCGTGGGAGTTCTTCGGCATCGTCAAGGCCATGCTGGCGACCGGCATCGTGCCCGACTTTATCGTGGTCGACGGCGGCGAAGGCGGCACCGGCGCGGCACCCGTCGAATTCTCGGACCACGTCGGCACGCCCTTGCAGGAAGCGCTGGTGCTGGTGCATAACACCCTGGTCGGCTCGCGCCTGCGCGAGAAAATCAAGATCGGCGCCTCGGGCAAGATCATCACCGCCTTCGACATCGCGCGCACCATCGCGCTCGGCGCCGACTGGTGCAATTCGGCGCGCGGCTTCATGTTCGCGCTGGGCTGCGTGCAGTCGCAGAGCTGCCACACCGACCGCTGCCCGACCGGCGTGGCGACCCAGGACGAGCAGCGCCAGAAGGCGCTCGACGTGCCCGACAAGACCGCGCGCGTGGCCAATTTTCACCAGAGTACGATGAAGGCGCTGGCCCATCTGATCGCCGCCGCCGGCCTGACCCACCCGAACCAGCTCAATCCCCATCACCTGGTGCGGCGCGTCTCGCCCAACCAGGTCAAGCAGGTCTCGACCCTGATTCCCTACCTCTCCGAAGGCGAACTGCTCGACCCGGACCAGATCGAGCGCCTGCCGCCCGTGTTCGGGCTGTACTGGCCGATTGCCCAGGCCGAATCGTTCCAGCCGCTGAGCTGAGCGGGGCAGCGAGGATACACGGATTATCCGGCCCAAAAAGCGCTGTTTGTCACAGTGGCAATTAAATGTCACATTCGCCGGAAATCCGGCCTGATGCGGATTGCATACCCGTGTTTCGTTAGGTACTATCGAGCAATATTGCAAGAATGCTTAACATCGACGACAAGACCATCCTGGAGATCATGAATGCCGCGCCACCGCACCATCCGCCTGTCCGCCCTGTCCCTGCCCCTGTCCCTGTCCCTCCTGGCCGCGCCGCTGGCCTGCGCGCAGACCGCGCCGATGGCGCCCGACATCGCCGCCACCCCGTTCCAAGCGCCTGACAACGGCGCCGACTACGTCAAGCGCATCGTGATGATCCCGATGCGCGACGGCGTCAAGCTGCACACCGTCATCACCATTCCCAAGGGTGCGGCGCGCGCGCCGATGATCCTCAGCCGCACGCCCTACAACGCGGCCAAGCGCAGCGAGCGTAACGTCAGTCCGCACATGGCCTCGATGCTGGCCGAAGGCGACGACGGCTATGTGGCCAACGGCTACATCCGCGTCTACCAGGATGTGCGCGGAAAATACGGTTCGGAAGGCGACTACGTCATGACGCGCCCCCTGCGCGGCCCGCTCAACGACACCGCCGTCGACCATGCCACCGACGCCTGGGACACGATCGACTGGCTGGTCAAGAATATCGCGCAAAGCAATGGCAAGGTCGGCATGGTGGGCTCGTCCTACGAAGGCTTCACGGTGCTCATGGCCCTGGCCGATCCGCACCCGGCGCTCAAGGCCGCGGTGCCGATGAGCGCCATGGTGGACGGCTGGCGCGGCGACGACTGGTTCCACAACGGCGCCTTCCGCGTCAACAACCTGTCGTACATCGCCGGCCAGACCGCCACGCGCGGCAGCGGGCCGAACATCGCCACCGGCGTCTACGACGATTACGAATTCGCCCTGCGCGCCGGTTCCGCCTCGGACTACGCCAAGCGCTTCGGCATCGACCAGCTGACGTTTACCAAGAAGATCTTCGAGCATCCGGCCTACGACAGCTTCTGGCAGAACCAGGCGCTCGACCGCGTGCTGGGCGCGCGTCCGCTCAAGGTGCCCACCATGCACGTGGTCGGGCGCTGGGACCAGGAAGACATCTACGGTCCCTACGCCGCCTACGCCGCCACCGAAAAGCTCGACACCACCAACACCATGAACCACCTGGTGGTCGGCCCGTGGCGCCACAGCGGCGTCAATTACGACGGTTCCAGCCTGGGCGCGATCCGCTTCACCGGCGACACTGCTGCCGAATTCCGGCGCGACGTGATGCTGCCCTTCTTTAACCAGTACCTGAAGGATGGCGCGCCGAAGGCCGACACGCCGCCGGTGCTGTCGTACCGCACCGGCGCCAACAAGTGGCAGCGTCTCGACAAGTGGCCGCTCACCGACGTGATGCAGCCGCTGTACCTGAAAGCCGGCGCGCGCCTCGACTTTGACAAGCCGGCCGCCGCCGCTGCCAACACGTCCGCCCAGGCCGACGACTACGTCTCCGACCCGGCCAAGCCGGTGCCCTTCATCCCGCGTCCGGTGCGCATGTTCGATGGCGCGGTCTGGAAGCCATGGCTGGTCACCGACCAGCGCTCGTTCTCGGACCGCCCGGACGTGCTGACCTACGTCTCCGACAAGCTCGAGGCCCCCTTGCAGATCTCGGGCCAGGCCATGGTCAACCTGTTCGCCTCGACCACCGGCAGCGATGCCGACTGGGTGGTCAAGCTGATCGACGTGTATCCGGACGAAGTGGCCTCGCAGCCGGAACTGGGCGGCTACCAGCTGGGCATCGCCATGGATATCTTCCGCGGGCGCTATCGCACGGGCCTGGACAAGCCGGCCGCCATCACCCCGAACAAGGTGGAGCGCTACCGCTTCGCCCTGCCGAATGCCGACCACGTGTTCCTCAAGGGCCACCGGATCATGGTGCAGGTGCAGTCAAGCTGGTTCCCGCTGTACGACCGCAACCCGCAGACTTTTGTCCCGAATATCTTCTTCGCCAAGCCGGGCGACTACCGCAAGGCCACGCACAAGGTGTTCCACGCGCCGGGCATGGAAAGCGCGCTCGAGCTGCCGGTGGTCCCGGCCGGGAAGTAAGCCATTGAACAGGCGCCTCTTGCGCATGCGATCGGGCACGGTAGCGCTACTGCTCTGTGTTGGCCTGAGCGCGTGTTCAATGCTCAAGCTCAAGGAAGAATCGGCCACCTTCTATTCATCGACCGTGCTGGCGGGGTACGTGACAGGCGTGCCGGCGTGGGACGGGCCGCTGGTGGTGGCCGCCGGCACGCTGCGCGAGGGCCGGATCGACATCGCGCACTACACCGTCCTGCACGAGGCCGGCGGCTATGAACTGATCGTGCCCAAGGGCGAGTACACGCTGTTCGCCTTCGGCGACGCCAATGGCAACCTGACGCTCGACCCGGGCGAACCGGTCGGCGTGTGCGCCATGGCGCCGGTGCGGGCCAGCGGCAGCGGCTCGCAGGTCAGCCTGGACGTGGTGATATCAAACGCACCGCAAAGCACCATCGCGCCCGGCACCGCGGTGGCCGCGCGCGTGCCGGCCACGCCGCACAGCACCCAGGTCGGCGCGATCATGGCGCTCGACGACCCGCTGTTTTCGGCTCAGGCCGGGCAGCGCGGGTACTGGGCGCCGGTCGATTTTTTCAGGGAGGTGGGTGGCAATATCTACTTCCTCGAGGAGTACGATGCGCGCAAGACGCCGGTGCTGTTCGTGCATGGCGCGGCGGGCTCGCCCCAGGACTGGCGCTATTTTCTGGCGCACCTGGACCGCAGCCGCTACCAGCCGTGGATCTTCCACTACCCGTCCGGGGCCTCGCTCGATTCGATGTCTTACCTGCTGTACTGGAAGCTGAGCAATCTGCAGCGGCGCTACCACTACGACAAGCTGTACCTGACCGCGCACAGCATGGGCGGGCTGGTGGTGCGCTCGTTTTTGTCCGACTATGGCGACCAGTTCCCGGCCGCCACCCTGTTCGTCAGCCTGTCCACGCCATGGGGCGGCGACGCGCTGGCCGACCAGGGAATCGCCTATTCGCCGGCGGTGGTGCCGTCCTGGCGCGATGTGCGCGCCAACGGACGCTTCGTGCAAACGCTGTTCCGCAAGCCGCTGCCGCGCGAGCTCGATTACTACCTGATGTTCGGTCACGGCGGGCGCTACAGCCTGCTGCGCCCGGCCAGCAACGACGGCGTCATCACCCTTGCCAGCCAGCTGCGCGCCGATGCCCAGGCCGAGGCCAGGCGCGTGTTCGGCTACGACGCGGGCCACGTCGGCATCCTGTCCTCGCCCGAGGTGTTCGCGCAGTACGCGGCGCTGCTCAGGGCGGCCGACCAGCGCGGCGGCGATGCCCCGGCGGCGGGCAAGGGCAAGCTGCGCGTGACCATCGCCGCGCAGCCCGGCGCCACGCCGGCGTCGGCGTCGGCGCCGGTGCTGGTGCTGCAGCCGCGCGACGCCGCGCGCGAGCGCATCGTGGTGCCGGTCGGCGCGCGCGACAGCGGGCGCGAACTCGGTCCCTTCCCGCCCGGCGCCTACCAGGTCAGCCTGCTGGCGCGCGGATTCAGGAGCACGCCGGCCGCCGTACCGGTGCACATCGGTCCCGGCGCCATACCCGAGCTGGCCTTCACACTCGCGCCGCAAGGCACGCTGTCGGGCTACATCGGGGCCGAGGCCACCTCCGCCGACAACCCGGCCGGCAGCCTGCGCGCCGAGCGGCGCGGCATCGTGATCGAGTCGATCGTGCTGGCCAGCGCCAGCGAGCGGCGCGAAATCCGGCCCACCGGCGACACCGGCGACCGCACCCTGGAAGCCTACCAGGCCGGCCAGGACCATCTGTTCAAGACATTTTTTTCCTTCGTCGGCCTGGCTGAAGGAAACTACGAATTGACCGTCAACGTAGCCGGCTATGCGCCGTACCGGCACACCTACCGCGTGCTGCCCGGCCAGCCCGGCTTCCTGACAGCAATCGACCTGGGCCCCCCCAGGTAGCAGGCATGCGCGCAGGAAAATAAGTTTCTGCCAGTATTTATTGCCTTGTTACAATTAATAAATACAGACAGAAAAGGTCATCGCATGCCCACAGCTTCCGGCGAGCCGCTGGCGCAGGCCGGACGCCTGCAAGTGATCGAGCATGGCGTGGCCATGATCGACGGCCTGGCGGTCGATGCCCGCGGCCGGCTGTTCATCAGCGATCAACGCGAAAACAGCGTGCATGCCATCGACAGCGCCGGAAAACGTACTCAGTTCGCCGGCCAAAGAATGGTGGGAGGGTACCCGGATCCGTACAGCGCAACGAGCATCCTGTCTCCGTCCAGGCTGGGCACCGGCGACGATGGCAGCTTGTACATCGCCGACAGGGGGCAGGTGAGCGGCGGCTGCATCAACTTCTCGCGCATCCGGCAGATTGCGCCCGATGGCAAGGTGAGCGCCATCGCCCACGCCGACGCCGCCATGGACCGCGCCAGCTTCCCGCCGGAGGTGACGACGCTGGCCGTCGGCCGCAACGGTGATCTGTACGTGCAGGAGCCGCCTGCGCCCGCAGTAAAACCGGCAACTTACTTCAGGTGCAGCTCGATCACGCGCCGCTTGTTGTGGCCGGGCGGCGTATCGGCGCCGGTACGCGGCGCCGCCGGTCCATCCTCGCAGGTGCCGCAGCTGCTGCATCCGCTGCCGCAGCCGCCGGACGCCTTGTTCTGGCCGAACAGCTTGTTGCGCAAGCTTTTCGGCAGATACTTCGAGGCCGCATACCACGCGGCCACGGCCACGATCAGTCCCACGATCACATAGTCAAGCATCTCAGGCTCCCAGCGCGATGGCGACGCGGTAAGTGATGAACGAGGCGGCATACGCCAGCGCAAACATGTAGCCGGCCATGATGAAGGCGTAACGCGCACTGCCCGTTTCGCGCCGCACCACCGACAGGGTGGCGATGCACTGCGGAGCAAACACGTACCAGGCCAGCAAGGACAGCGCGGTCGGCATCGACCACGATTGCGAAATGAGCGGAGCGAGCGTGGTGGCCAGTTCGTCGCCTGTCTGCGACAGCGCATACACGGTGCCGAGCGCGCCCACCGCCACTTCGCGCGCGGCCATGCCCGGCACCAGCGCGATGCAGATCTGCCAGCCGAAGCCGATCGGCTCGAACACCACGGCCAGCGCGCGGCCCAGCATGCCGGCGATGCTGTAATAGATCGGCGGATGCGTCGCGCCTTCGGGCGCGCCCGGGAAACTCGACAGGAACCACAGCAGCACCATCAGCGCCAGGATCACGGTACCGACCCGCACCAGGAAGATCTTGGCGCGCTCCCACAGGCCCATGGCCAGGTTGCGCAGGTGCGGCCAGTGGTAGCTCGGCAGTTCCAGCATCAGCGGCTGGTGGCTGTTGGCGCCCATGAAGCGCTTGATCACCCAGGCCACCGCCATGGCGCTGAAAATACCGGCGAAGTACAGGATGAACAGCACCAGGCCCTGCAGGTTGATCCAGCCGTCGGCCACGTCGCGGTTCGGGATAAAGGCGGCGATGATCAGCGCGTACACCGGCAGGCGCGCCGAGCACGTCATCAAAGGCGCGATCATGATCGTCACCAGGCGGTCGCGCGGATTCTGGATGGTGCGCGCGGCCATCACGCCGGGAATGGCGCAGGCAAAGCTCGACAGCAGCGGAATGAAGGCGCGCCCCGACAGGCCGACCCCGCCCATGATGCGATCTAACAGGAAGGCGGCGCGCGGCAGGTAGCCGCAGTCTTCCAGCACCAGGATGAAGAAGAACAGAATCAAAATCTGCGGCAGGAACACCAGCACGCTGCCGACGCCGCCGAGGATGCCTTCGACCAAGAGGCTGCGCAGCACGCCCTCGCCCATCATGCCGCCGACCCAGGCGCCGATGGCTTCGACCCCGCCGCTGATCATTTCCATCGGCAGCGCAGCCCAGCTGAACACGGCCTGGAACACCAGGAACATGAGAGCGGCCAGGATGACCGGGCCGGCGACCGGGTGCAGCACCACATCGTCGATTTTTTCGGACAGGTTGCCGGTGTCGTTGGCGAAGCTGACGGCCGCGTCGAGGATGCGGCGTACTTCGCGCTGGGTTTCTTCGACCGGCACGGCGTCGATGGCCGCCAGCGGCGCGGCCTTGACGGCGCCGCTGCCGCGCACAGGATCGGGCATCAGGTCGAGCGCCTTGAGCAGGGCGACTTCGCCGCCGCTCTGCACGGCCACCGTTTCGACCACGGGCATGCCCAGTTCCCGCGCCAGTCTGGCGCTGTCGATCTTGATGCCGCGCTTGTTGGCCACGTCGACCATGTTCAGCGCCAGCACCATCGGCAGGCCGAGGCGCTTGACTTCGAGGACCAGGCGCAGGTTCAGGCGCAGGTTGGTGGCGTTGACCACGCAGACGATGGCGTCGGGCGCCTGTTCGCCGGAGCGCAGGCCGCCGACGACGTCGCGCGTGATCGCTTCGTCGGGCGTGGTGGCCGACAGGCTGTACGCGCCCGGCAGGTCCAGCACTTTATAGGCGCGCCCCATGGGCGAGGTAAAACTGCCTTCCTTGCGCTCGATGGTCACGCCGGCGTAGTTGGCGACCTTCTGGCGCGCCCCGGTGAGCCGGTTGAACAGGGCCGTCTTGCCGCAGTTCGGATTGCCCAACAGCGCGATCAGCGGCGTGCGCGTCACTGCCTGGACTTGTGGTTCTACAGCACCCATTTGTTCGTTTCCGTTGATTCCGTTGATTCTGTTGTTCGTTTATTCGGGCTTGACCGACACCAGCGAGGCTTCGAAGCGGCGCAGCGCAAAGGTGGAGTCGCCCACCTTGACCGCAACCGGATCGCCGCCCGGCAGGCGCTTGAGCATGCGGATGCGCTCGCCCGGCACGAAGCCGAGCTCCATCAGGCGGCGCGCGACATCGACGCCGGCGCCCGCCTCGGCCGCGCAGGGCGCGATATGGATCACGGTGCCGCTCTGGCCGGGGACGAGGGCGTCGAGCGTGATCAGGGTAGGGGCAAGAGTCATATTGTCAGTTCACTAAGATAAGTGGAGTTCGCACACCATTGGTGTTGGATACTAGCATCATAATCGTAAATGCGAACGATTTCTATTTGGAGTTAGCCCTTTTTTGGGTAAACCGCTTGCATTCGATCCGGAGTTACGACAGAATACAAATCTTAATGATAATGATTCTCATTATGGTGAAAGCGTCAAGTTTGACCGCTGACCCTGATTAAAGGAAGGTGCTTCGATGATCGTCTGTGTTTGCAATAACATTTCCGACCGCGAAATTCGTCAGGCGGTCGATCTCGGCTTGTCGTCGATGGCCGAGCTGCGCCGCGACCTCGGCGTGGGCACCTGCTGCGGCAAATGCGCCAGCTGCGCCAGGCAAGTCCTGAACGATCACCTTGAGAGCAAAACCATCCACGCCACCGAGTTGTCCTTCCGCTCGGCGCAAACCGCCTGAGTGCCACTATGAGTGCAATGACCTTTTCCACCGAACCCGGCATGGGCGATCCCACTGCCGTGGTGGCGAAGCTGCGCGCCAAGTTCGGCCCTGTCGCGGTGGTGATCGCCATCCACGCCGCCCTGTTCTACCTGATTTCGAGCGGCCTGCTGCACCGCATGGCCGAAGTGGCGCTGCCGCAGGCGGTCATGGTCAGCTTCGTGGCCCCGCCGCCGCCGCCCAAACCGGCCGCCCCGGCTGCGCCGAAAGTCGTTTCCGTGGCCACCGTGCGCCCGCCGCCGCGGGTGGTGGTGCCGGTCACCCCGATCGTGCAAGCGCCGGTCGAAAACACCATTACCGCCTCGCCGCCGGCGGCGCAGGTCGCCAGCGAAGCGCCGCCCGCCCCGGTGGTGGTGGCCGCGCCGCCGGCGCCGCCGTCGCCCGGACCGAAAACCATTAGCTCGGGCGTGGAATACATCCAGGCGCCGCAGCCGGTGTACCCGACCATGTCCAAGCGCATGGGCGAACAGGGCAAGGTCGTGCTGCTGATCCTGGTGAACGAAAAAGGCATGCCCGACCAGGTCAAGGTGCAGTCCTCGTCCGGTTCCTCGCGCCTCGATGAAGCCGGGCGCCAGGCCGCCATGCGGGCGGTATTCAAGCCGCACGTGGAAGATGGCCATGCGGTGTCGGTGTATGTGATCGTGCCACTGACCTTCCAGCTCGCCAGCTGATCGGTTTGTGAGCAACAAAACGGCCCCTGCGAGGGGCCTTTTTGCCGTGCGTGCCGGTTTTTTTTGGTATCATGGAGGAACTCTCCATCACTAAAGAAAGCCTCCCATGAAGGGCGACAAGAATGTCATCCGGCTGCTCAATGCGCAGCTGACCAACGAACTGTCCGCAATCAACCAGTATTTTCTGCATGCGCGCATGTACCGTCACTGGGGCCTGGAGAAGCTGGCCAAGAAAGAATACGAAGAATCGATCGGCGAGATGAAGCACGCCGACAAGCTGATCGACCGCATCCTGATGCTCGACGGCTTGCCGAACCTGCAAGCGCTGCACAAGCTGCTGATCGGCGAATCGACGCAAGAAATGATCGAATGCGACCTGAAACTGGAGCAAGCCGCGCATGCGACCGTCAAGGAAGGCATCGCCGCCGCCGAGCTGGCGGCCGACTACGTGACGCGCGACCTGTTCCTGATGATCCTGGAAGACACCGAGGAACACATCGACTGGCTGGAAACGCAGCTCGACCTGATCGTCAAGGTCGGCATCCAGAACTACCTGCAGAGCCAGATGGGCGAGCACGCTTAATTGCAACGTCGCCCCCGCGAAGGCGGGGGTCCATAGCACCTTTGCTCAACGGTGCTATGGATCCCCGCCGAGGGCCGCCTTGGCGCGGGGACGACGGTTTCCCATGTAGCGCTTGGAACTGCCTCACCTACTCCGCCAGCGCGCCACCCAGTTGTCGTAAAACCCCAGGCTCCTCGGAATCGCCCCCGGAATCGCGCACACCGCGCCGGCGAATTCATTGGCGCGCGCCAGGGTCGTCTCCAGCGCCCAGCCGCGCACGCGCCCGAGCAAAAAGATCGCCGAAAACGCGTCCCCGGCCCCCACCGCATCGATCACGAACGGCGGCGGCGGATTGTCGCGATGGACGATCACCTCCCCATCGGCCCCGAAGTACACCGAACCGCGATGGCCCAGGGTCACGATCAGCGCTTCCAGTCCGAAGATCTGCACCAGCACCGCGCACGCCGCGCGCACCTCGTCGCCATCGAGCGGCGGCTCGGACGGATGGATATCCACATACCACGCGAACAGCGACTCCAACTCTTCCTCGTTGACCTTGACGATATCGGCCGCGTGCAGCGAGTGGAACACGCAGCGCTCGTCGAACTGGCCTTCGCGCAGGTTCAAGTCGAGGTAGCGCGTGGCGTCGCTGGCATCTAACAGCGCATACAGCGTGTCGCGCGAGCGCGGGCAGCGCTGCGCCAGGGTGCCGAAATAAATCGCCGACGCCTGCACCGATTCCAGCGCCCCCAGGGCTTGCTCGGGGTTGATGTAGTCGTAGGCCTGGCCCGGCAAGATCACGAAGCGGTGGCCGCGCACATTGCGCTCGACCACCACGCGCCCGGTTTCTTCGATCGGATCGAACTGCAGGCCGGCGTCGGACATGGCGAAGCGTTCGAATTCGGCGCGCACGATGGCGCCGTTGCGGTCGTCGCCGATGCGGGTGATCGCCAGTTGCGGCGCCATGAACGCGGCCAGGTGGCGCGCCACGTTGAACGGCGCGCCACCCACCACCTGCTCGCCCAGGAAATCGTCGACCAGCGCTTCGCCATACACGACCGTGGTGGTCATCAGCGCAGCACCAGTTCGGCGGGCAGTTGCAGCGATTCGGCCGGACGGCCCTCGATCAGCGCCATCAGCGATGCCACCAGCGCCTCGCCGGCCGCGCGCACCGGCTGGCGGATGGTGCACAGCGGCGGGTGAAAATAGCTGGCCAGCGCGATATCGTCGTAGCCGACCACCGCCACGTCGCGCGGCACCTCGCGGCCGAGCGTGCGCAAGGTGTTAATCGCGGTCATGGCCAGCAGGTCGCTGCAGGCGAACAGGCCGTCGTAGACCACGCCGCGGCGCGCCAGCTGGCGCACCGCGTGCGCGCCATCCTGCGCCAGGAACGAGGCCGGCACGCACAGCTGCGGATCGGGCGCCAGTCCCTGCGCGGCCAACGCCTGGCAGTAGCCGCGATAGCGCTGCGCCACCTCGGCCTGGGTAATGTCGCCGATGAAGGCGATGCGGCGCCGCCCGGCCGCGAGAAGGTGGCCGGTGGCCAGCATGCCGCCGCTGGCGTTGTCGCCGCCGACGCTCACGTAGCGCTGCTGCGGCGCCTGCGCGCCCCACACCACCATCGGCACCTGGCGCGCCGCCAGCGTGTTGAGCTGTTCGTGGCGGCGCCACTGGCCGATCAGGATGATGCCGGCCACGCGCCCGGTGTCGAACGGCGTGGCGGCGGCGTCCAGCTGCTCGGCGTCGACGCGCGAGAGCAGCAGGTCGAAGCCGCGCGCGTTGAGCGCATCGGCCAGGCTGCCCAGCAGGCTGAGAAAAAACGGATCGGACAGCTCCTGGCGCACGCCAGCGTCGTACGGCACCACCACGCCCACCGTGCGGTTCTGCTTGAGGCGCAGGTTTTGCGCGCCGATGTTGATTGTGTAGTTGAGCGAGCTGGCCAGCGCCAGGATGCGCGTGCGGGTGTCTTCGCTGACCAGGGTGCTGCGGTTGAGCGCGCGCGACACGGTGGCCTTCGACACCCCGGCCAGGCGCGCGATGTCGGCCATCTGCAAGCGTTTTCGCAGGGCGGCGCCGTGCGTGGGAATCGCGTCCATCGCCCCGCTTAAAAGGGAACGGTGTCTTTGAACGATTGGCGCTCGGAGAGCTTGTCGAACAGCTTGGCCAGGTTGGGGTAGTCGCCGCGCCAGTCGATCTCGGGAAAGCGGAAGGCGATCCAGCCGAGCGCGCAGCCGACCGCGACATCGGCCAGGGTGTAATGGTTGCCCTTGCAGAAAGGCGACTCGCCCAGGTTGGCCGACAGCACGGCCAGGCCCGCGTGGACCTTGCCCATCTGGCGTTCGATCCAGGCGGCGCTCTGCTGCTCTTCCGGACGCAGGGTTTTTTCAAGGCGCACCAGCACGGCGGCATCGAGCACGCCATCGGCCAGCGCTTCCCAGACCTTGATGTCGGAGCGGTCGCGCCCGTTCGGCGGGAGCAGCTTGCAGACCGGTGTGAGGGTGTCGATGTACTCGACAATGACGCGCGAATCGTACATCGAGCTGCCGTCTTCCATGATCAGGCACGGCACCTTGCCCAGCGGATTGGACAGATGAATCTTGGTTTCGGCGGTCCAGACGTTCTCGAGCTCAAGATCATAGTCGAGCTTTTTCTCGGCCATGACGACACGAACCTTGCGGACAAACGGACTGGCGGTGGAACCGATGAGTTTCATAGATGCTTAGGGTGAACGATTGGCTCACAGTATAGCATCGCGCCCGCCCTCCGATGGGCTCGAAACCGGCCGCTTGCGCATGCCAGCAACACCGGCTTGACAAGGCGGCCGGTGGTAAAATAGTGGTCTTTGCTGCATTGCACACGCCCCTCAATTCCTCACTAAGCTCTCGATAAGCGCCCTCTCCATGACCTCTACCGCTCCTTACTCCACGCTGTCGGCCCTGTCCCCGCTGGACGGCCGCTACGCCGCCAAGACCGACAAGCTGCGCCCGATCCTGTCCGAAGCCGGCTTCATGCACCACCGCGTCAAGGTGGAAATCTCCTGGCTGCAAGCGCTGTCGCAAGCTGGTTTTGCTGAAATCAAGCCGTTCTCGCCTGAGGCAACCGCCCTGCTCGACAAGATGGCAAGTGACTTCACGGAAAACGACGCAGCGCGCATCAAGGCGATCGAGGCGGTGACCAACCACGACGTCAAGGCGGTGGAATACTGGCTCAAGGAACAGGTCAAGGACGTGCCGGAACTGGTCGCGGCAACCGAGTTCATCCACTTTGCCTGCACCTCGGAAGACATCAACAACACCTCGCACGGCATGATGCTCAAAGCCGCGCGCGACGGCGTGATGCTGCCGGCGCTGCAAGGCCTGATCGCCAGGCTGACCCAGATCGCGCACGCCAATGCCGAGCTGCCGATGCTCTCGCGCACGCACGGCCAGACCGCCAGCCCGACCACCCTGGGCAAGGAAATGGCGAACGTGGTTGCCCGTCTGAAACGTGCAGTCCAGCGCATTGCCGACGTGGAAATCCTGGGCAAGATGAACGGCGCGGTCGGCAATTACAACGCCCACCTGTCGGCCTACCCTGATTTCGATTGGGAAACCTTCTCCAAGAACGTGATCGAGCAGCGCCTCGGCCTGACCTACAATCCGTACACCATCCAGATCGAGCCGCACGACTACATGGCCGAACTGTTCGACGCCATCGCCCGCACCAACACCATCTTGCTGGACCTGAACCGCGATATCTGGACTTACATCTCGCTCGGCTACTTCAAGCAGACCACCAAGGCCGGCGAAATCGGTTCCTCGACCATGCCGCACAAGGTCAATCCGATCGACTTCGAAAACTCCGAAGGCAACCTGGGCCTGGCCAATGCGGTGCTGGGGCACATGGCGGAAAAGCTGCCGGTTTCGCGCATGCAGCGCGACCTGACCGACTCGACCGTGCTGCGCAACATCGGCGTCGGTTTCGGCTACGCCCTGCTGGCCTACGACAGCTGCCTGCGCGGCCTGAACAAGCTGGAAGTAAACGCCGAGCGCCTGGCGCAGGACCTGGACGCGAACTGGGAAGTGCTGGCCGAGCCGGTGCAGACCGTGATGCGCCGCTATGGCATCGACAACCCGTACGAGCAGCTCAAGGAATTGACGCGCGGCAAGGGCATTTCGAAAGTGGCGCTGCGTGAATTCGTGCTGACCCTGGCGATTCCGCAGGATGCCAAAGACTTGCTGCTGGCCATGACGCCGGCCAACTACATTGGCATTGCAGCCAAACTGGCCAAGGCCATTTAAGCCGTTCTTTAGCGCTGTGTTGCAAAACGGGCCTGCGGGCCCGTTTTACATTCGCTTACGACTGATACGGGATTCGGTCTAGCTGCCGGAGGTTCCCTACGTTAATCTTTTACTCAAGATCAAACGAACAGGAGCACTATCATGGAACAGGTCAACAACACTCTCTCGCGTATTCACCCATTGATGGCGGCGGCGGCGGTTTCGGTCATCGCTGTCAGCGTGGCGGGCACGGCGGCGATCACCGGCCTGCTTCCAAACTCCAAGGCCGACACCGCTGTAGCAGCGGCGCCGCAGGCACTGGTGGCACCGCAGGCGCTGGCGGCCCCGGCCCTCGTAGCCCCAACCGCGCCGGTGCTGGTGGCGCAAGCGGCACCAACCGCGCAGCAACTGGCTGACGCACAGATGCTGGTAGCCAAATATTCGCCACCAGTCGCTCAGCCGGCCCCGGAACCGGAGCGTGTGTACCAGCAACCAGCCGTAAAGAAAGTCGTGCACCGTGCGCCGCAGCACACCCGCGTTGCCCAGCGCCAGGAGTCAAACTACCGCGCGCAGCCAGCCTATCGCACGGAGCCGGTGCAGCAAGCGAGCGGCCCTAACTACGTGGGCATCGGTACCGGCGCCGTCATTGGCGGCCTGATCGGTAATCAGATCGGCGGCGGCAAGGGCAAGAAAATTGCCACGGTGGCTGGCGTGATCGGTGGCGGCTTCCTCGGCAACGAAATCGCCAACCGCAACAAGTAAACGACGATTCGTCGTTCCCGCCTTCGCGGGAAAGACGGATCATCATGAAGCGTTACTTCTTATTGTTCCGGCTTTACGAATTTCCCATTATTCAATATGCACATCCTCGCCAACTATCCGGTTAAGTAATTTCCGCAGCATATTCTTCGCCGCGCTGTTGGCCCTGGCGCCGTAGCGCTGATGCAGCAGCAGCAATGCGTGCCACGCCGACAGAAATGCCGCATCGTGCGCTAAAACTTGCTTCGACTCAGCCCAGCGCGCCTCGCAATCGGCAATTTTCTGCTCCACCACATGGCCGTCGCGCCAACAAGCGCCGCACAACACGCGCTGGACGCCGATATGCGCCTTCTTGACCTCATAGACGATCTTCTGCTCGGCGGCGCTGAACAGCGCATCCTTGCTACAGTAGCGGCAACGGTAGGCCTTGTCGCTATAGTGCGTACGGAACGACGCCGCCACCGCCGCCTGGCTTTGTTCCGACCACTGGCGCGGATCGGCCGGCCGTGGCAAGCGGGGGCGGCGCTTTTTTCTTCTTCAATGCATCCACACCAGCTTGACCGCCACTTCGCGCGGCACCTCGCTGCGCGTGGCCAGCGCGCCATATTCGGCATGCGCGCCGTTCAGGTTGTGCCCGGACACCGACAGTTCCATATCGCGCCGCACGCGCCAGCCGAAACGCGCGTCCAGTGCGCGGTAGCCGGGCACCTGGTCGCTCTCGAGCCGCGCCACCTTGCGCACGGCCAGCTCAATCTCCTTATCGCCCGACAAGATGAAGGTGGAACGCAGCTGCGCCGTATGCGAGGGATCGCGTCCGCTGGTGCGCGGCGCCGGCTCGTCGTTGCTGCCCGGCTTGAGCGCAAAGCGCTGGTGCAGCGCCAGCCAGCCCGCGCTCAGGCGCCACCACGGCGTGGCCTGGTAGCTGCCCCACATTTCGATGCCGCGCGACTTGCCTTCCATCTTGCTGTCGAAGGTCAAAAAGCTGCCCGTCGCGTCCACTTCCTGGGTGCGCAAATGGTCGTAGCGGTTGTGGAACACAGTAGCCGAGATCGACAGCGCCGGCAGCGGCTGACCGCGATAGCCGAGCTCGAACACCTTGGCCACTTCGGCGCGTACCTGCGGCCCGCCGCGCAGCAGATACGGGGCGGTGCCGGGAATAAAAGTGTCGGCGTCGAGGCGCGAGGGCGCGCGCACCGTGCGCGACACGCCGCTCCAGAACGCATGCTGCGGCGCGACCTGCCATGCCAGGCGCATGCTGGGCAGGAACTCGGCACCGGTGTAGTCGTTGTGCTCGACCCGCGCACCCACGACCAGGCGCAGGTTCTCGCGCAGCGCCAGCTCGTTCTGGCCAAACAGGCTGGCCCAGTTCTGCCCGACCTTGGCCGGCAGAAAGGCCACCGTCTCGCTGTTGGTGACCTCATCCCAGGTATGGCGCAGATTCGCCCCCCACACCAGTTGCCCGAAACGGTTGGCCGGCAAGCTGTGCTGGAATTGCAGGTCGGCCACCTGGATGCGCTCGGCGTACGTCGGCGGCACGTCGCGCTCGCTATGGTCGATGTAGCCTTGCAGCATCAGGCTGCCGCCGGCATCCAGGGCGTGGGTCCAGCGCGCCGTCAGGCTGGCGCCGGACGAGCGCACCGTTCCCAGGTCGAGCTTGGTGCCGGTGGTGATCGCACCCGGCTCCGGCTGGTCGAGCGCGCCGCGGTAGGCATTGCCGTGCACGCTGAACAGGTCGGCGCCGCTGCCCCAGTCGCGCCGCATGCCGGCCTGCCACTGGTGGCGCGCATCGTTGACCGGCGCGCCGCCGGCCAGCTCGGTATGGCGCTCGTTGAGATAAGTCGCCTGCAGGCGCCAGTCGCCGCTGCCCTGGCGCACCGCCACATGGTTGCCGCGCTCGCCGGCGCGCAGCGCCACCAGGCTGCCCCGGGTGGCGCTGCTGGCGCGCGTGGTGATGTTGATGACGCCGTTGACGGCATTGACGCCCCACAAGGTGCCGCCGGGGCCGCTGATGACTTCGATCCGTTCTATGTCTTCGAGCATGACTTGCTGGGCATCCCAGGTCACCCCGGAAAAGAACGGCGAATACACCGAGCGCCCGTCGATCAGCACCAGCAATTTGTTGGGAACAGTGTTGCGGCTGCTGTTAAAGCCGCGCGCGCTGATCGCGTAGCCGTAGCCGCTGGTCTGCGCCACCTGCAAATTGGGCGCCAGCCGCAGCGCTTCGGGCACGGTCGCCGCGCCCGAGCGGCGGATGTCGTCGGCGGTAATCACGAACACCGAGGCGGCGGCGGCGGCCAGGCGTTCCGGCTTTTTCGATACCGACGTGACCTGGATATTGGCCAGGTCCTCGATCGACATGTCGGCCATGGCGTCGGCCGCGACCGCCGACAGCTGGGCCACCGCAGGCAGGGCCAGCAGCAGCGGAGCGAAGGCGATCCAGCGCACAGGTGTCATTCTCATGGCGTTCCAGACTATCAATGTAGCGGCCATTCCCATGCTCAATGATTGAACTGGGTCTCCGGCAATTTTACAATACGGCGTCCGCTGTACAAGGCGCGCACTATGGTAATCTGCCCTTCGCAAGCGACAATGCTGTTTATTTGGTATATTAGTCCTAGTACGAACTATTCGCACGATATCCAGGAGCAGGTCCATGCAGCAACGCTACACCATCACCGCGATCATTTTTCACTGGCTCATCGCCCTGCTGATCGTCGGCGCCTTCATCATGGGCCTGGTGATGACCGACATTCCCGGCATCACGCCCACCAAGCTCAAATATTATTCCTGGCATAAATGGGCTGGCGTGACGGTGCTGGCGCTGGCCGCCCTGCGCCTGCTGTGGCGCCTGACCCACCGCGCCCCTGCCTATCCGGCCAGCATGCCCGCCTGGCAAAAAGGCGCCGCGCACGGCCTGCACGGCGTGCTGTACCTGCTGATGTTCGCGGTGCCGCTGTCGGGTTACTTGTATACCTTGTCGGCCGGGATTCCCGTGGTGTACTTCGGCCTGTTCGAACTGCCGATCATCATTGCCGCCGATCCCGAGCTCAAGCCGGTCCTGAAAGGCGTGCACTACTGGCTCAACATGGGCCTGGCCGCCTGTGTCGCCCTGCACCTGGCGGCCGCCCTGAAACACCAGTTCATCGACCGCGACGGCGTGCTCAAGCGCATGCTGCCGTAAGCCGTCCTATTGATTTCCAAGGAGATTGTATGAAGTTTACCAATGGCACTTTGCTTGCCTCCCTGCTGGCCGTGGCGATCGTTGCCAGCGCCGCTCCGCTGAAAACCGATCCGGCCAAGAGCATGGTGTCGGCCTCGTTCAAGCAGATGAACGTGCCGGTCGAAGCGAAGTTCACCAAATTTGCGGCCAGCATCGATTACGACGCGGCCAAGCCGGACGCCGCCAAGGCCAGTGTCGAGATCGACACGGCCAGCCTGGACCTGGGCGATCCGCTGATGAACAAGGAAGTGGCCAAGAAGGATTGGTTCAATTCCGCGCAGTTTCCTAAAGCGAGCTTTGTCTCTTCGGGAATCAAGGCGGCCGGCCCGGGCAAGATGACGGTCACCGGCAAGCTGTCGATCAAGGGCAAGACGACCGATGTCAGCTTTCCGCTGACGGTGAAAAGCGAGGCCGGCAAGCACACCTTCGACGGCGCGCTGCCCATCAAGCGCCTCGCCTACAACATTGGCGATGGCGAGTGGAAAGACACCAGCATGGTCGCCGATGAAGTCGTCATCAAATTCCGCGTCAGCGCGGCGCAGTAAGCGCACTACTTTCAAGATTCACAAGCAATTCATTTCACAAGCACTTAACTCAAGGGACACCACATGAAAATCAAGCACCTGATCATCGCCATGGCCACCGCCGCCACCGCCACCGCCAGCTTCGCCGCCGATACCTACAAGATCGACCCGACCCATACCTTCCCGAGCTTCGAAGCCGACCACATGGGCATCTCCATCCTGCGCGGCAAGTTCACCAAGACCGAAGGCACCGTCGTGCTCGACCGGGCTGCGAAAACCGGCTCGATCGACATCACCATCGATGCCGATTCGCTCGATTTCGGTAACGAAAAACTGAACAAGCACGCCAAGAACGAAGACATGTTCGATGTCGCCAAGTTCAAGGAAGTGACCTACAAATCGAAGTCGATCACCTACAAGGGCGACGTGCCGGTATCGGTCGAAGGCACCCTGACCCTGCACGGCGTCAGCAAGCCTGTGACGCTGACGATCAACAAGTTCAAGTGCATCATCCACCCGATGCACAAGAAGGAAGTCTGCGGCGCCGATGCCTCGGCCGAATTCAAGCGCACCGATTTCGGCATCAGCTACGCCGTGCCGCCGTTCGCACCGGAAGTCAAACTGGCGATCCAGGTCGAAGCGGTCAAGAACTGATCAAGAACCGGGTCAGCCGCTTGCGGCGGACGTGAAAAAGCCTCGCTTCCGGTGACGGAAGCGAGGCTTTTTTTCGTGCCGCTTACGTTGAAACGCCCGGCTTAACGGCCATCGCGGTCGAAGTCGCCCGGCATGGCGCGCTCGACTTTATCCCACGCTGCGCGGGTAGCCGACTTGGCTTGCTGCCAGTTCAGGCGCGAGTTGCGTTTGCTGGTTTCCCATTCGTCCGACAGGTTGTTCTCTACCGAATCGAAGCTGGTGCCGGCATAACGGCCGCGGCTGTTGTAGCCGAGTTCGTAGGCAGGACCGTAGTCGTCGTAGGTGTAGCCTGGCGAATAGTAAGGAGCGATCTGGTACGAGCTGCGCCAGTAAGCGGCTTCTTCTTCCGGATTGACCAGCTGGCCGGCTGCTTTACCCGCCATGCCGCCCGCCAGTGCGCCGATCGCAGCGCCCGCCGCCATGCCGACCGGACCGCCAACCGCACCGGCGGCCGCGCCCATCGCTGCGCCGCTACCGGCGCCCATGCCCTTGGCAAAGTGATGCTCATGCAGCTCGTCGCCGGCCTTTGGGTTGATGACTTCGGCTGCGCCCTTGCCAGCCAGGCCGCCGGCGATACCGCCGATGGCGGCGCCCGCTGCCATGCCGATCGGGCCGGCTGCCGCGCCGATACCGGCCCCGGTCAGCGCACCAGCGCCAGCGCCAACGCCGGTACCGATGATGTGCTCGCCTTTGTTTTCAGTCCAGCTGCGCTCGATGTGGGTAGCGTCGTCATCGTTGCGTGGGTTCACACCCATCAGGATGCCGCCGTTCTTGATGCCTTCTTCGTAGTGCACGACGCGCTCTTCAGGAATGCCTGCGCCGATCAGTGCGCCAACCAGGCCACCGGCGATACCGCCAGCGCCGGCACCGGCCAGGGCCGCTGCGATAGGACCGGCGACAACCAGGCCAATGCCAGGCAGGACCAGGGTGGTGCCGACGGCGGCGATGCCAGCCAGTACAGCGCCAATGGTGCCGCCGATGCCGGCGCCAACGCCCGCGCCTTCAGCCGCTTTGCTGCCGAGTTCAGTATCGGTGTCGTTGAAATAGGTTTTCCGGGTGTCGTCCGACATCATCAAGGTCACGTCGTCCTTGCTGTAGCCACGGTCGGAGAGGGAGTTGTAAGCCCGCTCTGCACTGTCGCGATCACGGAACAGGCCGGTAACCATACGGGAATCTTTTTGGGTCGTGGTGTCGTAATTGCTCATTTCAATTTCCTTTCGAATTATGGATGTGCGGGGCTCGCATGCAAACCTGGAAATCAATGCCAGTGACGAAACGATAAGCCCGCTTGAACAATGCTTCCGTACGTTGCCGCACTCAACAACGGTGTTTCCAAATGGCATGCCGAATGCAGCCGGGCCGACTATTGCGCCCAGGAATTTCCATGACATTCCGCAAAAAAGATGTTGAATCGTCCATTACGTTCGTTGCCGCACCGACCGTGCAAAGCGCGCGAATTATTCTTTTTCCATGGCCCGGCGATTGCACGTGGCCGGGTAAATCCCTTAACCAACTGGAGGAATTAACATGACATTCATTATCTGGATCATCATCGGTGGTATCTTGGGTTGGCTGGCAAGCATGGTCATGAAAACCGATGCCCAACAAGGCATGATCCTCAATGTGGTGGTCGGTATCGTCGGCGCCCTGCTGGGAGGCTGGCTGCTCGGTCCGCTGTTTGGCACCGGCACCATCAATTCGGATGACTTCAGCATGTCCGGCCTGCTCGTCTCTTTCCTGGGCGCTGTGATCCTGCTGGCCATCGTCAACCTGCTGCGCCGCGGTAAAGTACGCTAAATGCGGTTCGCCCCATGACCAACGCACACGTGCGTTGGTTTTTTTTTGCCTGGAATTCCCGATGACCAAGAAACCCCTTTATGTAGCATTGATCAGCTGTGCGCTTACCTTGCTGGGAGTGTTCTTGGTTTTCAATTTCATGCCGAGCGAGAAAAAAATCGAGCGGCAGCTGCATCGCCTGTACGACACCGACGACCCGCAATTCCGCCGTTCCATGGGCGTGCTGCTGGGTCCCCCAATTCTCGAAGGCAACCAGGTCGAAGTCCTGCTCAACGGCGACCAGATCTTCCCTTCCATGCTCAAGGCCATCCGCGAGGCGAAACACACGATCACCCTGGAAACCTATATCTACTGGTCCGAATCGATCGGCCAGGAATTCACCGACGCCCTGATCGAGCGCGCCCGCGCCGGGGTCAAGGTGCATGTCATGCTCGACTTTATTGGCAGCATGAAAATGGACCTCGCCGCCCTCGACCAGATGAAGCAGGCCGGCATCGAAGTGCAGCGCTACCACAAGCCGGTCTGGTGGAAATTCACGCGCCTGAACAACCGCACCCACCGCAAGGTGCTGGTGGTGGACGGCCAGATCGGCTTTACCGGCGGGGTCGGCATTGCCGACCAGTGGCGCGGCGCCGGCCAGGACGAAAAGCACTGGCGCGACACCCATTTCCGCGTCGCAGGCCCGGTGGTCGGACAGATGCAGGCGGTGTTCGCCGACAACTGGACCAAGGCCACCGGCGCCGTCCTCGACGGCCCGCATTATTTCCCCCCGCTCAAAGGGGTGGGCGGCCACGCGGCCCAGATGTTCAGCAGCTCGCCCAGCGGCGGCAGCGAAAGCATGCTGCTGATGTACCTGATGGCGATCACCTCGGCGCGCGACACGATTCACCTGTCGAGTTCGTATTTCGTGCCGGATAAACTGACCATCAACGCGCTGGTCGCGGCCGCCAAACGCGGGGTCAAGGTGAAAATCATCACCCCCGGCGAGGACATCGATTCGGCCGTGGTGCGGATCGCCTCGCGCGAGCGCTGGGGCGCGCTGCTGAAAGCCGGCATCGAGATCGCCGAATACCAGCCGACCATGTTCCACGTCAAGGCGCTGGTGGTCGATTCGCTGATGGTCTCGGTCGGCTCGACCAACTTCGACAACCGCTCGTTCAGCCTCAACGACGAAGCCAACCTGAACATCATCGACCGCGAATTCGCCACCGAGCAAGTGACCATCTTCAACGACGACTGGAAGCGCGCCAAACCGATCAGCCTGCAGGCCTGGGAGCAGCGCCCGTGGACCGAAAAAGTGACCGGCGAAGTCGTTTCGCTGATCGGCAACCAGTTGTAGGACGACCCGGAGCAAGGCGCATCTCGCCGCCGGCACGGCCGGCGCGCAATCAAAATGTGGTTGACTATTATTTTGGCGATACGGATACTCTAGGGCGCTCAGCGAGCCAAGCCTGTTCCGATTGACCAAAAAGAGACGAAATGCGAATGAAAAAGACCTTCCTAACGCTAGCCATCCTCAGCACCGTCGCGCAAGCCGACGAAGGCATGTGGATGCCGCAGCAGCTGCCACAAGTAGCCAAGCAACTCAAGGCCGCCGGCCTCAAGCTCGATCCGGCCAGCCTGACCAAGCTCACCGAATTCCCGATGAATGCGATCGTCAGCCTGGGAGGCTGTTCCGCATCGTTCGTCTCGCCGCAGGGCCTGGTAGCGACCAACCACCACTGCGTGTACAACAGCGTGGCGGTCAACTCGACGCCCGAGCGCGACCTGCTGGCCAATGGCTTCCTGGCTAAAAACCTCGCTGAAGAACTGCCGGCCGCGCCGGGCAGCCGCATCTACGTGACCAAGGACGTGAGCAACGTCAGCGACAAGATCATCAGCCCCGACGTCGCCAGGCTGGCCGGCAAGGCCCGCGTCGACGCCATGGAAAAGAACATGAAGTCGATGGTTGCCGAGTGCGAAAAAGACGCCGGCCACCGTTGCACCGTGTCCAGCTACTACGGCGGACTCGAGTTTTACCTGATCAAGCAGCTGGAAATCCGCGACGTGCGCCTGGTGCACGCGCCACCGGCCGGCGTGGGCAAGTTCGGCGGCGACACCGACAACTGGATGTGGCCGCGCCACACCGGCGACTACGGCTTCTACCGCGCCTACGTGAGCAAGGACGGCAAGGCTGCCGACTTCTCCAAGGACAACGTGCCCTACCTGCCGAAATCGCACCTGAAGATCGCCAAGGAGGGCGTCAAGGAAGGCGACTTCATCATGGCGCTTGGCTATCCGGGACGCACCAACCGTCACCGCCTGCCGTCGGAAGTGGCGTTCACCTTCGACTGGAATTATCCGGCTTTCGTCAAGGCATCGGCGGAAACCCTGGCCATCATCGGCCAGGAAACCAAGACCAATGAAGATGCCAAGTTGAAATACGCTGGCCAGGTCGCCAACGTCAACAACTACTACAAGAACCGCAAGGGCATGCTGACCAGCTACGAAGGCAGCGATTTCCTGGCACGCAAGACGCGCGAGCATGCGGACATGAAAGCCTGGGTCAACGCCAACCCGGCGCGCCAGAAGGAATATGCGGCCGACATCGAGCAGGTCGAGAAACTGATTGCCCAGCGCGATGCCGAAACAAAGCGCGACTTCTACCTGAACTCGTCCTCGCCGCGCCTGCTGACCACGGCACGCCGCCTGTACCGCCTGGCCAACGAAAGCACCAAGCCGAACGCCGAGCGCAAATCGGGCTACCAGGAACGCGACCTGCCGGCGCTGAAAGCGGCCGTGGCCGCGATCGAACGCACCTACGACGAAAAAGTCGACAAGGCGCTGGTCCTGAACAGCCTGAAGAAATACGCCGCCCAGCCGAAAGCCGAGCGCAACGCCAGTTTCGACGCCGCTGTCGGCATCAATGACGGCATGAGCGAAGCCCAGCTCAAAGCCGTGCTCGACACCATGTACGCCGGCTCCAGGCTCGGCACTGCGGCTGAGCGCGCGGCCTGGATCGGCAAGACCCCGGCCGACTTCAAGGCCAGCAACGACAGCTTCGTGAAAGCGGCCGTGGCCATGTACGACGCTGGCATGAAGAGCGAAGCCGAGGAAGAAGAGCTGGCAGGCAAGATCCAGCAAGCCTACGCCAACTACATGAAGGCCAAGATCGCCTACATGACCAGCAAGGGCCAGCCGGTCTATCCTGACGCCAACAGCACCCTGCGCGTGACCTTCGGCAAGATTGCCGGCCGCGATCATGGCGCCGACGGCACCGGCTCGTGGTCGGCCTTCACGACCGTCAAGGGCGTGGTAGCGAAAGCGACCGGTGAAGGCGAGTTCAACGCCCCGGCGGCGCAACTGGCGGCGATCAAGGCCAAGGACTTCGGCAAGTATGTCGATCCGAAGCTCAAGAGCGTACCGGTGAACTACCTGGCGACCCTGGACATCACCGGCGGCAACTCCGGTTCGGCGGCGCTCAACAGCAAGGCCGAGTTCATCGGCCTGGCGTTCGACGGCACCCTGGACTCGATCATCTCCGACTGGGACTTCAACAAAGCCAACACGCGCGACATCCAGGTTGACGTGCGCTACATGCTGTGGAACATGAAGCATGTCGACAAAGCCGACAACCTGCTCAAAGAAATGAACGTGGAATAAGCCGGCGCGGGGTTCTGCCCCGTCCGCTTCCATCCGACTGCCTGCCTCCTCCGGGATGCAGGCATTTTTTTCGTCCATCGATGCTGGCGGCGCGGACCGACGCGCACAGAGATGACAAAATTCTACAATTTTTTAATACCAATCTACGACCAATCGAGTTACTATACATTCCAATCTAAGACCACATTCTCAACACGGGTAGTTGCAAAACCGGGGACAGACCCCGGTTTTGCAACAAAATACAGGCGCTGACTTGAAAGTTGAAAGTTGCATAACCGGGGTCTGTCCCCGGTTCGCCGGCCGCCGGTTTTGCAACTTTTTGGGAAATTTCTAAGGGTGGAAAACATGTTCGAGAAACGCCGGCATCTGCTCTACTTTTCGCTGTTTTTCATCCTCTACGAGCTGACCGTCTATTTGTCGAACGATATGATCATGCCGGCCATGCCGCAGGTCGTGCGCGAGTTCCAGGCGTCGAACCGGCATATCGGACTGTCGCTGAGCCTGTTCATCCTCGGCGGCAGCATGCTGCAGATCTTTCTCGGCCCCATCGCCGACCGGGTCGGCAAGCGCAAGGTCATGCTGGCGGGCGTGGCGCTGTATCTGGTGGCGACCGCCTTCGTGCCGTTCTCAGGCAGCATCGGCCAGTTCCTCACCGCCCGCTTCTTCCAGGGCATGGGCTCGTGCTTCATCTTCATCGGCTACGCCGCCATCCATGAACTGTTCGACGATGCCGAGGCCGTCAAGCTGACCGCCATGCTGTCCAATACCACCGTCTTCGCGCCGCTGATCGGCCCGGTGGTCGGCAGCGCCGTGATCAGCATGTTTCCGTGGCAAACAATATTCGGGATCGGCTTCGTGCTCGGCTGCATCGCCTGGCTCGGCCTGTTCACCTTCATGCCGCGCACGGAAGCGCTCAAACCTGCGGCCGACCTGGCTTCGATCCGCGCCAGTTACCTGACCATCGTGCGGAATAAAAAATTCATGTCCGGGATCCTGATCGCGGCCATGGCGATCACCCCGCTCACTGCCTGGATCGGGCTGTCGCCGCTCATCATCATGGAACACATGGGCAAGTCGTACGGCACCTATATCCTGTACCAGCTGGTGATTTTCTCCGGATTCATTATCAGCACCATGGCGATTCAAAAACTCGGCGATGGTTTTTCGCTCACCCGCCTGATTCGCCAGGGCGCCGGACTGGCCGTCATCGGCATGCTCGGCGCAGGGCTGGTGTACCGGCACGCTCACCTGTTCATCGTCTGCATGTTTATCTTCTCGGCCGGCTTCGGCCTGTTCAACGGCGCCCTGATCCGCCTGTCGCTGACCGCCACCGGCGTCTCGATGAACCTGACCTCGTCCGCCATGAGCCTGATCTATTGCGTGACTATCGCCGCCGGGGTCGAGATCTATAACCTGGTATGCGCCCATTTTAATTATTCGCTGGCGTCGTATGCGCTGTTCAACGTGCCCTTGGGCGTGCTGATCGGTATCTGCCTGATGCGCTTTGCAAAGCACCACGATGGACAGGAGCCGGCCCTGGCGCAATCGCCCCAGGCCGAATAAGCAAGCGCACACGGAAATGGGGGCGGCATGAACATCGATCTGGAATATGAAGTGCTGATCAAGGATCTGAAGGCCGAATTCCTTGGGTATAAACAGTGGGAAGCATTCTGCCGCCAGGATGCGCATGGCGGCGCCGATGCCCAGGCCCGCCTGCATGCGGCCGAGTCCTCGTATCGCCTCCATCTGCGCGAACTGCGCCACTTCGTGCGCCGCCATGGCGGCCAGTTCGACGCGCGCCGCTGCTCGTCGCTACTGGCCATTCCCACCCAGCCGCTCGCGCCGGACGAGATGATCATGCACCGCATCTGGCTGGGCGGGCCGCTGCCGGCCATGGCGCGCGAATCGGTACGCCAGTGGGATTGCGCGCTCGACGCCGTCGGCCCGCTCGATGCCGGCCCCTACCGCCTGATGCTGTGGGTCTGGAACAGCGACCAGCTGCGCGACGATCCGTGCTTTTATCCGGCACCAAATGCGCGCCATGCGATCGGCACCTATCTGTGCGGCACGCGCCTGCTGACCGTCCATTCGCTGGAACAACTGGCGCGCGGGCGCAGCCCCGCCATCGCCGCGCTGCTGGCGCAATTGCACCGCAAGCGCTACTTCGTCAATCTGGCCGATTATTTCAGGCTGCTGATCCTGCACCGCTGCGGCGGCATCTATCTCGATGCCGACACCATGCCGTACCGCGCCGCCACGGTGTTCCTGTGCAAGCCGGAAGTGCCCGATTACGTCAGCTTTGCGGTCAACCGCGAGGCCAGCCGCATCGACGCCAGTTTCGTCTGCTGGATGAATCTGTTCAACGACGAAAACGGCGTGCTGGTGGCGCGCAAGGACAATCCATCGATCGCGCAGCTGATCGCGCGCATCGATGCCAATCTCAGCGCGATGGCGCCTGGCGTGCCCGACAAGGCGCATGGCGCCCCTTACGCCTCCGCTCTGCACGACGCCACCTACGGCGCCTGGCACGACGCCATCGGGCGCTCGCTGACCGCCTACCACGACCTGGCGGCGCGCCACGGCGTGCTGCATGACGATGCGCCGCAAACCATCGTCAGCGGCCTGCACGGCATGCGCCTGCGCGTCGACGCCCTGAGCGGCGAGCCGGCGCCGCTCACGCCGTCGGAACAGACCGGCTACGACAGCTGCATCGCCGCGCTCGAGCAACGCGGCTGGCTGCTGGGCGACATCCGCGAGCTGGCCGGCATGGCCGTGGTGCTGTCCACCACCGAAGTGCCGCGCATGGCCTACGCCTCGCAACTGCGCGCAAGCCCGGCGGGCTGCCACTATTATTCCTTCCTGTCGCAAGACGCGCGGCTGGACCGCGTGAACGATTTGTTCGGCGCCTATCTGATGGCGATGAATGCCGACCGGATCCGGCGCGGGAATTTCTGGCAACAGACGCGCGGCCCCGACACGGCGGGCGAGCGCAGCTATGCAAGCGTGCACGCCAGCCCCGCCACCCGACTGCGCGGCGCCCATGCCAACGAAGGCTGACATGAACGCTGACATGAGCGCCGACGCGCACCACTTCGTGCCCGGCCCGCGCATCGCCGATGCCGAGCGCGAGCGCATGGCGGCGCTGCTGTTTGCGACCAGTTATCTCGAATACTGCTCGTTCGGCAATCGCCTGCGCCTGCCGCTGGTCGCTTTGCAGCGGCGCCAGAATATCGATCCGTACATCGCCCATTCGCGCGGCCTGTTCGATGGCGCCGGCCGCTTCCAGGGTTTTTACACGGCCGCCACCATCGCCGAATTCGCCCAGGTAAACGCAGTCTCGTATTACCGCGACGAGATGCGCGCCATGGATGCCGCCTACGACGCCTTTATCGCCGCTCACGCGCGCGATAACGACTTGTTCGTTTCAAACCTGGCCGTCGAAGAGCGCTGCCGCGGGCGCGGCCTGCTAAAGCTGATGCTGGCCGATATCGCGGCGCTGGCACGCAGCAAAGGCAGCCCGCGCATCGTGCTCACCGTGTGGGAAAACAGCGCCGCCATGGGCATTTACCTGAACAAGGGTTTTCGCTCGCTGGCGGTATTCGATTACGCGGCCGAGCTGTTTTTCGACCGGCTGCATTTCATGGAGTTAGTGCCACATGGAGGATCGCAATGAACGCCCCTATCGAGAACATCGGCAAACAACATATCGACACGCGCAACCAGTCGACGCTGGCGACAGCCACGGCGCGCCTGAACGACCGTTCCAACGGCATGCCGCTGCGCGTGCTGTCGGAACAGGACTGGGACTTCTGGATCAATAACGGCTACATCGTCATTCCCGATGCGGTCGAGCCAGGCCAGTTGGCGCGCCTGGAACAGCTGATCTGGGAATTCGAAGAACTCGACCCGCTCGATCCCGCCACCTGGTACCCGCCCGAAAAATCGCGCCTGCGAAAAACAGAGTTGAGCTTCAATGCGGGGATGATAGAGTTATACCATCACCAATATCTGTGGGACACGCGCCAGATGGCGCGCGTGCACGACGCGTTTACCGATATCTGGGGCACGCGCGAGCTGTGGGTATCGATCGACCGCATCAACCTGAACCTGCCGCCCGAGCCGGGTTTCGAATTCAAGAGCTTCATGCACTGGGATTACGACCCCGAAAGCGCGCCGCAGAATGTGCAGGGCGTGCTCTCGATCAGCGACCAGACCGATATCGAGGTGGGCGGTTTTGTTTGCGTGCCGTCGCTGTTCCGCGATTTCGCGGCCTGGCGCGCCACCCAGCCGGCCGATTGGGACTGGTACCGGCCGGACGTTTCGGCCCTGCCGCACGTGCCGGTGTTATTGAAAAAGGGCGATCTGCTCATTTTCAACAGCCGCCTGTGCCACGGCATCCGCCAGAACGTATCGGCCGACAAGGTGAGGATGGCGCAGTATATTTCCATGATGCCGGCGCAGGCGCAGGACGAGGCATTGAAACAATGGCGCATCCGCTCCTGGCGCGAACGCGAAGCGCCGGCCGGATACAGCCTGCACGGCGATCCGCGCAAATGGGAACAAACAAAATACCAGCGCGCGGAGTTATCCCCGCTGGGCGAACAACTGCTTGGCTTGCGGCCATGGCAAGACACGGAATAACTATTTTTTACGGATAGCGAGGATTTTCAAGATGCAAACGACTATGCAGCACAACATCGGACAGTTATTCATGGTCGGCTTCGACGCCCTGGAGCCGAACGACCATATCACCAGCCTGATCCGCGAGCGCCGCATCGGCGGCGTGATCCTGTTCCGGCGCAACGTCCACACGCCGGCGCAAGTGTCCGCACTGTGCCAGAAGCTGCAAGAAATCAACGCCGAAGTCAGCGACCAACCCTTGCTGATCGCGCTCGACCAGGAAGGCGGCATGGTGATGCGCATCGAACAGGGCGTCACGCCCATTCCCGCCGCCATGGCCTTCCAGGCGGCGGGTTCCGTGGAAGACTGCCAGCAAGTCAATTTCATCAACGGCGACGAGATGCGCCAGATCGGCATCAACATGCTGCTCGCGCCGGTGCTCGACGTGAACAACAACCGCCTGAACCCGATCATCGGGGTGCGTGCCTACGGCGAAGATGCCGATACCGTGGTGCGCTACGGCATGGCGGCCCTGCGCGGCCAGCAGGCGGCCGGCGTCATCGTCACCGCCAAGCACTTCCCCGGCCATGGCGACACGGCGGTCGACTCGCATTATTCGATGGCGCTGGTGCCGCACGGCCTGGAGCGCCTGCGCGCGGTCGAACTGGCGCCGTTCCGCGCCGCCATCGCCGGCGGCGTGGACGCGATCATGACCGCGCACGTGGCGTTTCCCGCGATCGAAGCCGATCCGTCGGTGCCGGCCACCTTGTCCAAGGCCGTGCTGACCGGACTGCTGCGCGAAGACATGGGCTACCAGGGCGCGATCATTTCGGACTGCCTGGAAATGGGCGCGATCGCCGATGGCGTGGGCGTGGCGGCGGGCGCGGTGGCGACCTTGCAAGCGGGCTGCGACATCGTGCTCATCTCGCACCGTGAAGACCAGCAGCGCGCCGCGCTCGACGCTGTGTCAGACGCCTTGGCGCAAGGCGCGATCGAGGCGGGGCGGATCGATGAAGCGCTGGCGCGCGTGCGCCGCCTGAAACAGGCGCGCGCGGTGGGCGACTGGCGCGCGCGCGCCGCTACGCCAAGCGGCCTGATGACGGCGGAGTCGATCGCGCTGGCCAAAAAAGTTCAGAAAGCGGCCTTGCTGGTGCAGGGCGATTTCCGTCCGCTCGACCGCGCGCTGCCGGTGCGCCTGATCACGGTGGAAGTGCGTTCGCGCAGCGAAGTCGATGAAGTCGCGAACGGGCGCAACAACGAAGCGCGCAGCTCGATGCTGCCGGCCCTGCAACAGGCCGGATTCGACGTGACGGAATATGCGATGTCGGCCGAGGCATCGGACGCCGAAGTCGCCGCCGCGATCGCTTTTGCCGACGGCGCGCAACAGATCGTGGTGCAGACCTATAACGCGATGCTGGTCGAAGGCCAGCGCCGCCTGCTGGCAGCCATGCCGGTGGACAAGCTATGGGTGGTTGCCGGCCGCCTGCCGTACGACCTCGACCTGGCGCCGCAAGCCCAAGGCCGGCTGGCCGCGTTCGGCTGCCGTCCGGCCGCGCTGGAACCGGTGGTCGAGCGCCTCGTCAGCGCCGCCTAAACCCCGCCGGTGTCAGGTCTGACACCGGCAGTGTATCTGGCAACCTGGCTACCGCTGTTGTGATAGCTTGTACCGGATTTGTTTGCCATTCTTCGCCGTCACGCTCAGGGTCTGTCCTGAATCACTCGCAGGGTGTGCGTCGACGCGTGGCTCGCTCAGTTCCGAAAAAATAGCGGAGAAATCCTTGTCCCGGGCTACAAGCAAAATGCCGTTCCTGACCATCCAGAAAAACAGGGGGGCCGCCATGACTTCCTTGGTACCGATCGTGGCGCTGACATAGCCGTTTTCATTAAACCGCAACACCTCGATCTGCATCGGATCGATCAGTTCCAGTCTTTTCCCTGGAAGACTGATCGTATTCCAATCGGTGTTTGGAGATGTCGCGTCGGCAGTGTTCAACGTGTTTACTCTTTCATCAGCAACCCGGCCGTTTGCCTTTACTGGCAGCGGCGCATCGCAACTCCGCGCGCGGCCCCTGCCCTCAGGCCGCGCTATCGTTCAGGCGCGAATGGCGGATGCTGTACGCAAAATAGGTCAGCACGGCCACGCACATCCAGATGGCAAACACGGTAAACGTGGTCTTGGACAGGTCTTTCATGATGTACAGGCAGGCGGCCACGCTCATTCCCGGCACCACATACGGGCCGAACGGCACGCGGAAGCCCTTGATCAGCGATTCGCCCATTTTCTTGCGCATCACCGGCACCGCGATCGATACCACGATGAAGGCCGTCAGGGTACCCATGCTGACCATGTCCCACAGGTAAGTCGAGTCGACGAATCCGGCCACCAGCCCCACTACCAGGCACACGATCAGGGTATTGCTGACCGGCGCCTGGGTGCGTGCGCTCACTTTCTGGAACGTTTGCGGAATCAGCCCATCCTTGCTGATCGCGTACAAAATCCGGGTCTGGCCGTAGATGGTCACCAGGGTCACGCTGAACACCGAAATCACGGCGCCGATCGACAGCACCAGCGCCGGCCAGGTCTTGCCGGTAACGTTCTGCAAAATCACCGCCAGGCCCGCTTCCTGGCCGGCGAACATCCTGGCCGGCTGGGCGCCGAGGGCGGCCACCGCCACCAGCATGTAGAACACGGTCACGATGCCGAGCGCTGCAAGAATGCCGATCGGCACGTTGCGGGTCGGATTACGCACTTCTTCGCCGGCCGTGGCGACCGTATCGAGGCCGATGAACGAGAAGAACACCGTGCCCGCCGCGGCCGTCACGCCGGCCATGCCGGCAAAGCCCTTGCTGTTGTCGGTGTTGAAGAAAGGCGTGAAGTTGTTGATGTCGAAGCCGGAAAATGCGATCACCACAAAAAACACCAGGATCGCCAGCTTGACCAGCACCATGATGGCATTGGTGGTGGCCGATTCCTTGGTGCCGCGAATCAGCAGCGCGCCGCACATGATCACCAGCAAAATCGGCGGCAGGTTGATGTGCCCGGCCCGGATTTCCATGCCGTGCTCGCCGGAGACGATCATGGGCGTGCGCAGCATTTCGGGTATCTGCCAGCCGACGGCGTTGGTGAGGAAGTTATTCAGGTAGGCCGACCAGCCGATCGCGGTGGCGCTGGCGGCCAGGCCGTATTCGAGCAGCAGGCAGGCGGCCATGATGAAGGCGGCAAACTCGCCGACGGTGGCGTAGGCGAATGAGTAGGACGAGCCCGATGCCGGAATGCGGAACGACAGTTCCGCGTAGCACAGCGCGGTGAGTCCGGCGGTCAGCGCGGCCAGCAGGAACGACAGCACGACCGAGGGGCCGGCCTTGGGCACCGCCTCGACCATGGTGAAAAAGATGCCGGTGCCGATGGTGGCGCCCACGCCGATCATGGTCAGCGGAAACAATCCCATGGTGCGCGCCAGGCCGTTTCCTGCGTGCCCGGGTTGGGGGTCGGTTTTGCTACCGGCAGGTTTGATGCGAAACAGCTTCTGGCCCAGAGTTTGATTCACGGATTCGTCCCTTTTGTCGCGCTAGATGAATGGCAGCAGCGATTATAGGGGCTATTCCCATTTACTTATACACATCTTTTGCACGAGAAAAACGGGGCATGCCGGAGTGACAACGGCCCCGCCGCGCCGCTGAAAGCAGGGCGTTGGCGTTGCGGCGCATTTAAAGGTGCATTTAAGATGCATCTTTGCTAGAATGCATTTGTTGTCACAGGGAGTCTCCCATGCATCTCACCCGTTTTACCGATATGGGCCTGCGCGTCCTGATTTACCTGGCGCGCGCCGGCGAACGGCGCGTGCCGGTCACGGTGGCCGAGGTCGCCGCCCAGTTCGAGTTGCCGGTCAACCATCTGGTCAAGGTGGTCGGTCACCTGGCGCGCGCCGGCTGGGTGTGCGCCACCCGCGGGCGCAACGGCGGGCTGCGCCTGGCCGCCGATCCCGCCACGCTCTCGATCGGCGCGGTGCTGCGCGAGCTCGAAGGCGACAGCGAACTGGTCGACTGCGAAGGCACCGGCTGTCGCCTGAGCGGCGACTGCCAGCTGCGCGCCGCCCTGCGCAGCGGCATGGACGCGTTTTATGGGGCCATGGACAAGGTCACCCTGGCCCATATTACGCACGGCAACACCGGCGAGAAAATCGTGCGCATGCACAGGATGTTCCTCGACCAGGGCAGCGTGGCTGCCTGAGACACCGCCATCGGACGGGCGCGTTGGCACGCGCCTTTTTTACGACGTTAAAGTTGCATATTAAATGCAACAAATTGAAAGGATTGTATGATTTCTGCCGCTTCCCGCCCCTACATCGACGCCAGCGTTCCGGTCCTGCGCCAGCACGGCGTGGCCATCACCACCACGTTTTACCGCAACATGTTCGCCGAGCATCCCGAACTGACCAACCTGTTTAATATGGGCAACCAGGCGAATGGCGCCCAGCAGCAGTCGCTCGCCTCCGCCGTGTTTGCCTACGCCGCCAACATCGGCGACCCGGGGGCGCTGGCGCCGGTGATCGAACGCATCGTCCACAAGCATGTGTCGGTCGGCATTCGCGAAGAACACTATCCGATCGTCGGGCGCCACCTGCTCGGCGCCATCGCCAGCACCCTGGGCGAGGCGGCCACGCCGCCGCTGCTGGCCGCCTGGGACGAGGCTTACCACTCGCTGGCCGCGCTGTTTATCGAGGCCGAGCGCGCCATGTACGCCGGCGCCGGCATCACGCCCGGCCAGCGCCGCGCCCTGCGCGTGACCGAAGTGACGCAGGAAAGCGCGGACGTGGTCGCGATCCGCATGGCGCCCGAAGATGGCGCGCCGGTGGCAAGCGGCAAGGCTGGCCAGTACCTGAGCGTGCAGGTCGATTTTGCCGATGGACGGCGCCAGATTCGCCAGTACAGCCTGTCCGACACCACCGAGCCCGGCAGCCTGAGCATCTCGGTCAAGCGCGAGCCGGCCGGCCTGGCCACCCCCGCCGGGGAAGTATCGAACTGGATTCACGACAACGTGCGCGTGGGCAGCGTGCTGCAGGTGTCGCCGCCGTTCGGCGATTTTGCGCCGGACACGGAATCGGAAGAACCGGTGGTGCTGCTGTCGGCCGGCATCGGCGTTACGCCGATGATCGCCGCCTTAAAGCGCATCGCCCGGGTCCATCCGCAGCGCCGGGTGATCTTTGCCCACGCGGCGCGCAACGCCCGGCATCACGCGCACCATGCCGACGTGCTTGCCGCGCGCGCCGTCATGCCGCATCTGCAAGTGTTCACGTTCTACGAGGAAGTAAGCGCTCATGATGACGACGTTCTGCCGGGATGGATGGACGTGGCGCGCCTGCCGGCCTGGCCGCGCACGGAAACCAATGTGTACCTGTGCGGGCCGCTGCCCTTCATGCAGGCGCAATGGCTGGCGCTGGTCGGCGCCGGGGTGCCGGTCACGCGCCTGCACCGCGAAGTGTTCGGGCCGGACATGCTCGACCATCTGTTATAGGCAAACGTGGGCAGTTACAAAAAAAACACTGTCCACACGCAATATAGGAATTATGATAACGGAGTGTACAAGCAACCTTGCCTTTCCACCCGGTTCTTTCCTATATTGAAAAAATGATGACACAGAAATATCGCCTGACAAGCGCCGCCGCCCTGCTGGTGTCCCTGTCGCTGGCCGGCGGCAGCGCGCTCGCTGCGCCGGTCCTGAACGTTGGCGCTTCCATCAGCAAGCCCAGCCTGACCGTCATCGACCTGACCCCGGATGACGGGCAGGTCGCAGGCTATCGCTTTCACGACACGGCTTCGTCCAGTCTCAATGCCAGCCTGACCGCCCTTGCGGCCTCATGGACGCAGACCGAGAGCGCATCGAGCGACAAGTTCGCACTGGTTGACGCGACGGCGCTCTACGGTAGCTCGCGCTCCGTCAGCAGCGCGGGCCAGTGGGGCAACTTGCGCACAGATCTTCACATCGACGACAGCGTCGGCCATCGCGGCGCCGGCGCCGGCAACGTTAACCAAGCGATGACGGTGCTGGTCACAGCGCACACCCAGGTGGTGTTCTCGGCCTATGGCGAGGTATCGATCGACAATCGCGCGGGCGCCTCCTTCGGCAATGCCGTAACGACCGTCTATTTCGGTGGCGAATACTGGGTCCGTGGCATGCAACAAGGCGCGGGCTGGAACGACAACGGCGTACGCGGCGAGACGTTCTCCATGTCGTACGTCAACAACACCAACACGGAACAGTACGTCTCCCTGAACATGAATATCCTTACCCGGGCGGTGTACCAGGCTCCGTCGCCGGTGCCTGAACCGGCGACCTACGCCATGTTCGGGCTGGGCGCCCTGATGGTCGGTGCGCTGGCACGCCGCCAGCGCCGCCAGCAACGCGCGCCCTGATCGGCTGCCGCGAACGCGCTATGTCGCTTGACGCATCGGCGCGATGGCGCACGGGCGCGCGCGCTGCCCTGGCAGCGTTGCTGGCCGTCGTGCCGGCCAGCGCGCTCGGCGCGCCGCGCTTCGGGGACTTTCCCGTCCCCGCCATCCACCACGGCGCCACGGCCCGCCCGCTGCTGGCCGATGCGCACAGCCGCAACTACGCCACCCGCCTGCACCACGCCGCCGCCGGCAAGGCCGACTTCGCGGGCCGCTACGTGCTCGCCACCTGGGGCTGCGGCGCATCGTGCACCATGTCCGCCGCCATCGACGCCAAAACCGGCGTGGTTACCTGGCTACCGTTTACCGTGTGCTGCTGGGATGCGGACGTCGACGCCCCGCTTGAATACACACCGGACAGCCGCCTGCTCATCGTGCACGGAGCGCGCAACGAACAAGGCGGCGGCACGCACTACTACCAATTCGACGGCAAGCGCTTTGCCGAAATCCCCACGCCGTAACCCTGCCCGCCCTGGTGCCTAGCGCTGTCCCAGCGTCGTCGGCCCGAACAAGTCCTTGTACTCGCGCGGCTGCGAGCGCCAGTACTGGGGCGGGGCGTCGACCCGGGCGCCCAGCTGCGCGGCCGCGTGCCACGGCCAGCGCGGATCGAACAGCATCGCGCGCGCCAGCGCCACCACGTCGGCGTCGCCGCGCGCGACGATGTCTTCGGCCTGCTGCGCGTCGGTGATCAGGCCCACCCCGATGGTCGGCATGCCGGTCTCCGCGCGGATGCGGGCCGCAAAGCCGATCTGGTACGACGGCCCCACCGGGATTTTCTGCACCGGCGAGATGCCCCCGCTCGATACATGAATGAAATCGGCGCCGGCGGCGCTCAGTTCCTGCGCAAAGCGCACGCTCTGCTCGATATCCCAGCCGCCATCGACCCAGTCGGTGGCCGAAATGCGCACGCCCACGGCCATGGTCGCCGGCACCGCCGCGCGCACGGCCGCGAATACTTCCAGCGGAAAGCGCATGCGGTTTTCCAGCGCGCCGCCATACTGGTCGCTGCGCTGGTTCGACAGCGGCGAGAGGAACTGGTGCAGCAGATAGCCGTGCGCGGCGTGCAGCTCGATCGCGTCCAGCCCGAGCGCGTGGCTGCGCCGGGCGGCCGCCACGAAGGCGTCGCGGATGCGCCCCAGGCCCTCGTCGTCGAGCGCCAGCGGCACCGTTTCGCCATCCGCATGCGGCAGCGCCGATGGCGCCACGGTCTGCCAGCCGCCATCGTCGATGGCGATATTGGCGCCGCCTTCCCACGGCACCTGGCTCGATGCCTTGCGCCCCGCGTGCGCGAGCTGGATGGCCAGGCGAATCGGCGCGTGACGGCGCATGGCGGCCACGATCGGCGCCAGTGCGGCGGCATGCTGGTCCGACCAGATACCCAGATCTTTGGGAGAAATCCGTCCTTCGGGCGAGACCGCGCTCGCCTCGAGGAACAGGATGGCCGCCCCGGACAAAGCCAGGTGGCCCAGATGGATCATGTGCCAGTCGCTGGCGATGCCTTCGTCGGCGGAGTACTGGCACATCGGCGCGATTGCGATGCGGTTGGCCAGCGTGACTGGCCCCATGCTGAAAGGTGTGAAGAGAGTACTCATGGAATGCCCCGAAACGCTTGTAAGAAACGGTACGGGGCGTGCCATGCCCATGCCGGCTAACGCGTCCGCACCACCATCAATCCGGCGCGCAGACCGACGCGCACATCCGGGTTCGGGAATACTACCAGTTCCTCCGGATGTTTGACGGCGTACACAATGTCGCCATCGGTGGCGATCACCTGCCCTTGTTTGAGCGCGGTGAAGTTCTGGGTGCTGCGGTCAAACGCCATCTTGAAGCCGTCACTGTGCTTGATGATCTCCTGCGCCACCGCGAACACATGCGGTTCGACCTTGGGCCCGGCCGGGCTGGCGCCGCGCAGCAGGTCGTCGAGCGCGCTGCCGACGTCGGCAAACAGGCTCAGGTCGTTCCGGCCCAGGGTGCCGACCCGGCCCAGTTCCACGGTGCTGGCCGCCGCACCGTGAAACTCGGCCGAGTAATAACTGTACGTTCCAGCCGATTGCGGATTCATGACGATGGCGCCAATCGCCGCCTGGCCCAGCCAGGCGATCAGCGCGCACTTGCCCTCTTCCGCGATCAGGTCCGGCACGATCGCAAAGGTCGGGTACACCGACGGCCGGATCGCCGTGTGCAGGTCGAGGTGCCAGCGATCCGGCCCGGCGCCCTCGAAAAAGGCCACGGTGGCGGCGATCATGGTGTCCGCGCGCGCCGCTTCCGCCGCGCTGGCGAGGCTACCCCGCACCGGACGGAACATCCGGTTCAGGTCCGCGTCGATGAAACGCTTGCCGGCCGCGATGGCGTCGATATTGCCGACGCAGACCATCAGGTCCACCGCCAGCGCATCCGGCCCTTGCGAGAGCGCGTCCAGCACATACGCCAGCACTTCGATCGGGCCGGTTTCGTCGCCATGCACGCCGACCGACACGATCACGCTGGCGCAGGCGGGCGCCTGGCCGGACTTGATCGTCACGATACCCGGCGCCGGTTGCAGCACCGCGAAGCCAGCTTCGGTAAAGCGCTTGGCCAGCACAGTGAAATCGGCCCCGGCCAGCGCCCGCACGGCGGCCGGAAGCGCTTGCGCGCCCCCTGTTGCCGTTGGTGGAACGTAGGCCGTCATTTACGCCGCCACCGGCGCCGCGTTGGTCGCCTCGGACAAGGCCCACACGTCGAGCATGGCCTGTTCCAGGTCGGTCGCCGGCGCGTAGCCCGACAAGCCCATGGTATTGGTCACCACTTCAACCGCTTCCAGGGTGTCGCCGCCGTTGCTGGAACGGGCCAGCACTTGCTGCAACAGGCGTTGCTGGGTGCGGCGCAGTGCCTGCATCGCGTAGTTGCGCAGCTGTTCCTGCGATTTGCTGTGCGGCGCCAGTTTCAGGCCACGCTCCAGCGTATCGATGCCGGCCTGGCCGCGCAGCGCCATCCCCACTTGCAGGAATTGCGCCAGGTTCATGCCCTCGGGACGGTTGACCGACACCGCCGCGAACAGGAAAGTGGCTACCGCTTCGATGGCGTCGACCGCTTTCCAGGCTTGCGTGAACGACGCAGGCAGGGACACGAACGCATCTGCGTCGGCCATGGCCGGCATCAGCTGCTTGAGCATTTCCGGCTGCGAGAACAGGCGCGTGAGTTCTTCCATGCCGCCCGCACCACTTGGTACAGACAATACGCCTTCGACGATCGCCTTGAACAGCACGCGGGTGCGCGCATCGACCTTGATCGAGACGGCGCGCGGCACGCTCAAGGCGTCGGCGTCGAGCGCGGCGAAGATGGGCGCCAGGTGCAGCGCGGACCACGACTGGCCCCAGGCCTTGACCACTTCGGTCTCGTCGACCTGGTGCGCGCTGGCGAGGTCGCGGATCATCAGCGGACCGCAGCGGTTGACCGATTCATTGGCCAGCACGGTCGCCAGGATGGCATTGGCCAGCGGGTGCGCCAGCGCATTGCGGGTGGCGACCAGCTGCGCCGGGAAGTAGGGTTTGAGTACCGTCTCGGCCCAGCTTTCGTCCGTCAGCGGCAACGCGGCCAGCAGGCGCTTGAAGCGGTTCTTGACGTTGGCGATGACCACCGCCAGTTCCGGTGCGGTCAAGCCTGCGCCCAGGGTCTTGCGGCGTTGCAGTTCGGCGTCGGTCGGCAGCTGTTCCAGTTCGCGCGAAAGCGCACCTTCGGCTTCCAGGCTGGTGATCAGCGCGGCGTAGCCATCGACGACCAGCGGGTCGGCCTGGGCCTGCACTTCGCGCACCAGCAGGTGGGTTTGCAGGGTGTTGTCGCGCAGGACCAGGTGTTCGATATCGCTGGTCATCTCGTTGAGGATGCGGTTACGGTCTGCTTCCGGCAGTTCACCGGCGTTCACTTCCGTGTCGAGCCAGATCTTGACGTTCACTTCATGGTCCGAGCAATCCACGCCGGCCGAGTTGTCGATCGCATCGGTGAAGATGCGGCCACCGGCCAGGGCGAATTCGATGCGGCCGTTCTGGGTCGCGCCCAGGTTGCCGCCTTCGGAGACGACCTTGCAGCGCAGCTGGTTGCCATCGACGCGGATATTGTCGTTGGCGCGGTCCTTGACCTGCGCGTGGGTTTCGGTGGAAGCCTTGATGTAGGTACCGATACCGCCGTTGTAGAACAGGTCCACCGGCGCCATCAGGATGCGGTGCATCAGTTCTTCAGGCGGCAGCACGGTTTCGGCAATATCGAGCGCGGCGCGCACTTGCGGCGACAGCTCGATCGAACGGGCGCTGCGCGGGAACACGCCACCACCAGCCGAAATCAGGTCCTTGTTGTAGTCTTCCCACGACGAGCGTGGCAGCGCGAACATGCGGGCGCGCTCGGCGAACGACGTCACGACATCCGGAGTCGGGTCGAGGAAGATGTGGCGATGGTCGAACGCGGCCAGTACCTTCAGTTGGCGCGACAGCAGCACGCCGTTGCCGAACACGTCACCCGACATGTCGCCCACGCCAACCATGGTGATCGGGGTGGTGTTCATGTCGTGGTCCATCTCGTAGAAGTGGCGCTTGACCGCTTCGAACGCGCCCTTGGCGGTGATGCCCATTTTCTTGTGGTCGTAACCGTTCGAGCCGCCCGACGCAAATGCGTCGCCCAGCCAGAAGCCGCGCTTGACAGCGATACTGTTGGCGATGTCGGAGAAAGTAGCGGTGCCCTTGTCGGCGGCGACCACCAGGTACGGATCGTCCTGGTCGTAGCGTACCGTGTCGCTTGGGGGCACGATGGCGCCGCGTACGCGGTTGTCGGTCACTTCCAGCAGGCTGGAAATGAACAGGCGGTAGACTGCTTCGCCTTCAGCGGCGATGGTTTCGCGCACGGCGTCCTTCGGCATCTGCTTGCACACAAAACCGCCCTTGGAGCCAGCCGGCACGATGACCGCGTTCTTGACCATCTGCGCCTTGACCAGGCCCAGCACTTCGGTGCGGTAGTCTTCCATGCGGTCCGACCAGCGCAAGCCGCCACGGGCCACAGGGCCGCCGCGCAGGTGCACGCCTTCGAAGCGGCGCGAGAACACATAGATCTCGCGGTACGGACGCGGTTCCGGCACCAGCGCCAGGCTGCTGGTGTCGAACTTGAAAATGATCTTGTCGCCTTGCTGGTCGTTCTGGAAGTAGTTGGTGCGCACGGTGGCCAGGATCAGGTCGACCAGGGCCGCGACGATTTCCTCGGTGTCGGCGTGGTTGACGGTGGCCAGGCCGGTCTTGATGGCGGCGATGCGCGCGGCCGCGGCCAGGCGCTGGTTCTCCGGCACCGACGGATCGAAACGCTGGACGAAACCTTCGACCAGTTCCTTGACCAGCACTGGCTGGCGGCGCAGGGTATCGGCCATGTAGCGCACCGAGAACTTGCTGCCGGTCTGGCGCCAGTAGCTGATGTAGGCGCGGATCAGCTGCACTTCGCGCATGCGCAAGCCGCCTTCGATCACCAGGCCGTTCATGCGGCCGTCTTCGGCTTCATTGTTGAACAGCGAGGCAAACAGTTCCTGCGCCACGGCGACCACGTTCGGCTGGGCCAGTTTGGCCGCGCTGTCGGCGTCCACCGCCAGGCTGGTGACGAAATGGCGGCTGCCTTCGGCGACCGCAATCGCGTAGGTCTGTTCGCGGTCGATCGCCACGCCGGCGTTTTGCAGCGCCGGCAGGATGCGCGAGAGCGACGGCACGCCGTCCACCGAATACAGGCGGATGGTGGCGCTGCCGGCGTCGTCCAGTTCCACGCGCACCGACACGCGGCCGGCATGGCCGTTGTGCAGGATGGCGTTCAGGTCGCGGAAGGCGACCGCCGGCGCGGTGGCGCTGACGTAGTTGACCGGCAGGGTCGAGCAGAGTTTACGCAGGGTGCTGCGGGCCGCTACGTCGAACACGTTGTCGGTCAGGGCGGCGAATTTGTCGTGCCAGCCATCGAGCACCGACAGGAGCGGCTGCTGGATATCGGTCTCCAAATCGAGCGGATTGCGCGCGGCGTGGGCGATCAGGTACACGCGGGCCAGCGGACCGTCGGCCACCAAGGTCTGCGAACGCACGTCGGTCGCGCCCGAGCTTTCTTTGAGCGCGTGGGCCAGGCTGGCGGCCACGCTGGCGCTGTAACGCTCGCGCGGCATGTAGACCAGTACATTGAGGTGGCGCGCATACACATCGCGCCGCGCAAAGACCTTGGCGCGCGGCTGTTTGTAGAGCGAGACGACCGAGCTGCACACCTGCGACAGCCATTCCGGATCGGCTTCCAGCGCTTCGGTGCGCGGCAGCGATTCGAGGATTTCGAGGAATTTCTCGGCGCGGAAGCCTTCCTGGCGCACGCCGGCCAGGCTCAGGACCTTGGCCACGCGGCCGCGCGCGAACGGCAGGCGCGCCAGCGGGGTGGAGGTGGCGGCGCGGGTGAACAGGCCAACGAAGCAATGCTCGCCGCGGATATTGCCTTGTGCGTCGGTATCGCGCACGCCGATGAAGTCGAGCGGCTGGTCGCGGTGCAGCGTGCCTTCGACGTCGGCCTTGACGATCGACAGCGCGTCGGGGCGCTTGGACAAGGTGTCGAAGTCCCCCGGGATATTCGCCAGGCAGCTGCCGTAGACCGGATGCGCGGTATCTTGCAGCACGCCGATGCGGCTCGGGATATCGCGTTCGAGTTCACGCTCGCCAGCCTTGACCACGTAGTAGGCGTAGCCGAACGGCTCGAAGCCTTCGTTCTTGGCCCACTCGAGGAATGCGGCCACTTCCTGGCCATCGGTGCCGTTGGCGGCGGCAGCTGCCGCGACGGCGGTCAGGCGGTCGCCCATGGCGACCGAATCACGGCGCACCACGGCGGCGTCGCGCGCGACCATCTGCAGCTTGGCAACCAGCGCGGCCAGTTCGTCGGCGCCCAGGTCTTCGGCCAGCAGGCACAGGACCACGGATTCGAGCGGTGCGCCGGCTTCGCCGACCGCGACTGCGGTGCCATTGGCGTCGCGGCGCACGGCCAGCACGGCGTTCATGACGCCATTGACGGCCACGCGCTGCTTGCGCATCGCCATGACGATGGAATCGACCAGGTAAGGCATGTCATCGTTGATGACCAACAGGGCCGTCGCTTGCGCGCCGCGTCCATCGGAGTAGCGCAGCTGCGCGATCTGGCAGCCGGCGGCGGTGCGCGTGGCTGCTTGCGTAAAGCCGTCGCGCAGGACCGGCGCCAGATTGCCCGGCGCGGTGCCTGCGAGGTCTTCGTCGTCGAGCGAACCAAGCCAGGCGCCGATCAGCGCCGTTACCTGGCTGCCATCGGCAGGTTCGCTTGCATTGATCAGGTCCAGCGTCTGTTTACGCAAATCTTGTGGCATCTGTTTCATCTTTGCTTCTCCGTTGCTTTTGGTTTGTATTCCATCGTTCCGGCGCCAGCTTGTGACGGCGCCTTCGCGATTTGCAGAAAGGCGGGTGTGCCCGCCCAAATAGGGTGCGCCGTCCGGCCGGCGGTCGTTCTATGTCAGGTCATACAGGCCGGGCAGTCCCAGGATGCGGCTCAATTCCTCCAGCGCGGCGCTGCATTCGAGCGCCAGCTGGGGATCGGCCAGGTCTTTCGGTTCGAGGTGGTCGCGGTAGTATTTGCCGACCCAGGCGACCAGGGTGTCGTACAGGGCGTCGGTCATGATCACGCCCTGGTGCATGGCTTGCGCTTCGGCCTCGGTGAGCGCCACGCGCAGGCGCAGGCAGGCCGGCCCGCCGCCGTTGCGCATGCTCTGGCGCAGGTCGAAGTGAATCAGCTCGTCGACCGGGCCGCCGCTGGCGACCAGTTCTTCGAGGTAGCGCGCCACGGCGCGGTTTTCCTGGCATTCCTGCGGGATCACCAGCGCCATCGTGCCATCGGGTTTGGTCAGGAGCTGGCTGTTGAACAGGTAGCTGGCGACCGCGTCGCCCACCGGCACCACTTGGGTGTCCACGCGGATCGCGGTCAGTTCGGTTTCGACCCCGGCCAGCGCATTTCGCAACGCGTTCAATACCGCCCCTTCATCGTGGAAGGCTTGCTCGTGATAGAACAGCACATTGCCGTTACCGACCGCGATGACGTCATTGTGGAACACGCCTTGGTCGATCACATCCGGATTTTGCGACGCGAACACGGTGCGCGCCGAGTCCAGCCCATGCAGGCGCGCGATGGCTTGCGACGCTTCCAGGGTCTGGCGTGCCGGGTACTTTTTCGGCGCCGGCGCGGACGGATCGAATTCGACCCGGCCATAGGTAAAGAACTCGACGCCCTTGCCGCCATGCGTGGCGCTAAAACGCGTGTGGTTGGCCGCGCCTTCGTCGCCAAAGGCGGACGTTGGCGGCAGCGCCTCGTGCACCGCGAAATGGCGCTCGTCGGCGAACAGCGCGCGCAGGGTGCGGGTCGACTGCAGGTGCTCTTCCGAGCGGTGCAGCTTGTTATTCAGGTTGGCGGCCGTGAAATGCGCGCGGGCGTCGAAGGTATCGGCCGACGGGCTGACCGTGGCCGCGTTGGCGGTCCACATCGGCGAGGCCGAATAGGCGCACGCCAGGATCACCGGCGACTCGCGGTAGGCGCGTGCCAGCACGTCGGCGTCGGTACCGGTAAAGCCGATGCGGCGCAGCAGGCGGAAGTTGGGACGCGCCTGCGGTGGCATGACCGCCTGCGCGAAGCCGCGCGCGGCCAGCTCGCGCATCTTGGCCAGCCCTTGCAGGGCCGCTTCGCGCGGGTTCGACGCACTCTTCACATTGCTGAACGAGGCGACGTTGCCGAACGACAGACCGGCGTAGTTGTGGCTCGGGCCAACCAGGCCGTCGAAGTTAAATTCGCGTGCGCTCATGGCGGGTCCTAGAAGGAGAGGCCGGGCGACAGCTTGGCCGGCATTTCAAGTTCGCTCGTTTCGATCGAAGCGACCGGGTAGGCGCAGTAATCGGCCGCGTAGTAGGCGCTCGGGCGATGGTTGCCCGACTTGCCCACGCCGCCGAACGGCGCGCTGCTCGCCGCACCGGTGGTCGGGCGGTTCCAGTTGACGATGCCGGCGCGCGCCTGCACCGAGAACTGCTTCCACAGCGCTTCGTCGTTCGACAGCAGCGCGGCGGCCAGGCCGAATTCGGTGGCGTTGGCGACCTTGACGGCGCTGGCGAAATCCTTCACGCGGATGATTTGCAGCAGCGGTCCGAACCACTCTTCGTCGGCAATGCCGGTAGCGTTGGTGACGTCGACAATGCCGGCGGTGACGAAACCGGCGTTCGGATCGAGCTGCTTCATTTGCAGCAGCACGGCGCCGCCCTTGGCGGCCATGTCGGCCTGCGCCTGTACCAGGCGCGCGGCCACAGCGCTCGAGACCACAGGCCCCATGAACGGCTGCGGTTCGGCATTGGATGCGCCCACGGTCAGGGTGGACGCGACTTCGACCAGGCGCTTGACGAACGCTTCGCCGGCCGGGCTGTCCTGCACCACCAGGCGGCGCGCGCAGGTGCAGCGCTGGCCGGCCGAGATAAAGGCGGACATGACCGCATGGTGCACGGCGGCGTCGACATCTTTCACGTCCCATACCACCAGCGGATTGTTCCCGCCCATTTCCAGCGCCAGCATCTTGCCCGGCTGGCCGCCGAACTGCTTGTGCAGCGCGACGCCGGTCTGGCAGGAGCCGGTAAACAGCACGCCGTCGAGGCCCGCCTCCTGGCCCAGGGCGATGCCGGTATTGCGCCCGCCGTTGACCAGGTTGATCACGCCGGCCGGCAAGCCGGCCTGCTGCCACAGCTGTACGGTCTTGATGGCCGTGCGCGGTGCGTACTCGCTCGGCTTGAACACCACCGTGTTACCGGCGATGAGGGCCGGGACGATATGCCCGTTGGGCAGGTGGCCGGGGAAATTGTACGGTCCGAACACGCCGAATACGCCGTGCGGGCGGTGGCGCAGCACGGCATTGCCGTCGGCGACCTTGGCCGCCACTTCGCCGGTGCGCGCGCCGTAGGCCTGCACCGAGATATCGACCTTGTTGGCCATGGTGGTCACTTCGGTGCGGGCTTCCCACAGCGGTTTGCCGACTTCCTCGGAGATGGTTTGCGCCAGCTCTTCGGCATTCGCCTTGAGCAGGTCGCGGAAGCGCACACACACCGCAATGCGTTCATCGAGCGGGGTCAAGGCCCAGGCCTCGAAGGCGTCGCGCGCGGCCTGCACGGCCTGCGCCACGTCGGCGGTGGTGGACTCTTTGCTGGCCCAGGTCTGCTTGCCCGTGGACGGATCGATGGTCCCCAGTTCAGCGCCGCTGCCGGCGAGCCACTCGCCGCCAATGAAGTTACTAACTACGTTACTGGAATCAGACATGGACATTTTTCCTTACATTGAGTGACAGCGTGCGAACCGTGTCGCCGCCTTGGCAATGCAGCAGCGCCTGTTCGTCCGGGGTCAGGGCGAGCTTGCCCGAGACCGGATTGGCGTGTGCGACGATCATGCGAAAATCATTGAGCAGCGTGTTCGACACCAGCAGCGGATCGGTATCCGTCGGCGTGGCGCTTTCATCGACCGTGGCCACCGTGCTCTCGCGCATGGCGCGCAGTTCCGACACGCGCGCCTGCAGCACCGGGCCGGCGTCGAAAATATCGACGTAGCCTTCGAAGTGCATGCCTTCCTGCTCCAGCAGGCGGCGCGCCGGCGCGGTCGACAGGTGCACCTTGCCGATCACTTCCTGCGCCTCGTCGGGCAGGTAAGCCACGTACAGCGGCTGGCGCGGCATCAGTTCGGCGATGAAGGACTTCTTGCCCATCGCCGTCAGGTGGTCGACGTGGTTGAAATCCATCTTGAAAAAGTGCCGCCCCAGGCCTTCGTAGAAGGGCGAGCTGCCATCGTCAAGCTGGTAGCCGCGCATCTCGGCGATCAGCTTGGCCGTGAACAGGTGCGGGAACTGGGCGATGAACAGGAAGCGGCTTTTAGACAACCACTTGCCGTTGTTCCCGCTGCGGTAATCCGGATGCAGGAACAGCGAACACAGTTCGGTGGCGCCGGTCAGGTCGTTCGACAGGTACAAGGTGTCCATGCGCGTGAACACATCGAGTTCGCGGCTCGAATGGACCAGGGTGCCGATGCGGTAGTTATAGAACGGCTCGTCCAGGCCCACCGCACCCTTGATCGCGCATACGCCGGCCAGGCGCCCGCTGGTGGTGTCTTCCATGACGAACATGTAGTCGCGCTGCTCGGGCGGGATAGTCTCGGCGAACGAGGCCACGGCCACCGAGATGCGGTCGCCCAGCATCTTGCGGTCCGGTTTCAGGGTCGTCATGCCGCTCCCGACCTGGTGCGCCAGTTCGATCAGGGCATCCAGATCGGACGCGTGAATTGCGCGTACAACTAGCATAGGGTTCTCTTTCAGATTCTGACGCAAATGACGTTATCGCCCGGGGCCACCATCAGCGCATCCTGCGCCTCCTGCGGCAGGAACACGCTGTCGGTGCCCTCGGCGGGCGGGCACGAGACGGTGATGGCGCGGAAGTTCTGCTCATTGCTGGCGGCGATTGCGTAGGTGACCGGCAGCTCGGACGACAGGCCCGAGTCAAACGGCGCCACGCGGCGCAGCATCGACCCGGCAAAGGTGCGCAGCGCATTCTTGTGCGCTTGCAGGATCGGGCCGCCGTCGAAGATGTCGACGTAATCGTCGGCCTCGAACCCTTCTTCGGTCAGCAGGCTGAAAGCGAGTTCGCCGTCGCCGTGGATCTGGCCCATGGCCGCCTGGGCGTCGCCCGGCAGCAGCGGCACGTACACCGGATAGTGCGGCATCAGCTCGACGATCAGGGTGCGGTTGCGGGCGCCGCCGATGACCCGTTCGGCCTCGAGGAAATCCATCTTGAAGAATTTGCGGCCGAGCGCTTCCCAGAACGGCGACTGGCCGTTCTTGTCGGTCACGCCGGCCAGCGGCACGAAGAAGCGGTCGCCGAAGCGGTGCGGCGCGAGTACCGCGAACAGCAGGCGCGCGCGCGACAGCAGGGCCGCTTCCAGGCCCGCGGTGCCGCGATTGGCCACGTAAAAGCCGGACAGCTGCGAATACGCGGTCAATTCCGAACACAGGGTCAAGGCATGCACGCTGTGGCTGATATTGAGGTCGCGCGAGACCTGCTGGATCACGTCGTTACGGAATGAAAAATAGGTGCCGTTGGAACCGGCCGACGCGAAGATGGCGGCGGTGCCGACGATGGCGCGGGTGGCCTGCTGTTCCAGCACGAAGAGATACGACTCCTCGCTCGGGATGTCGACATGGGCGGCGAACGACGCGATCGAACGCTCGACCGAGGCGGCGATTTTTTCGCGCGTCTTGGGCAGGGTATGCACGCCCGGCATCGTCACAGCTGCCAGTGTTTCGAGGGCGTCGATATCCGACAGTTCAACCGGACGGACAACAAACATGTGATTTCCCTTTATAGGCAAAACGTGCCGCGGCCGGCCGCGGCGCATGCCGGGCCGGCCGTGTAAAGCTGATTACTTGGCGGGAGCCGCGTTCAGCATGCCGTCGACGGCGGCGCGCAGGATGCGGTCGGCTTCGTCGATCTGTTCGTCGGTGACGATCAGCGCGGGCGCGAAGCGCACCACGTCGGTGCCGGCGATGAGCAGCATCAGGCCAAGTGCTTCGGCGGCCTTGGTGATGTCCTTGGCGCGGCCCTTGAACGGTTCCGCCACCGGCAGGCCGATCAAGAGGCCGCTGCCGCGCACTTCACCGAACACTTGCGGATAGTCGGCGGCGAGTTTGCGCAGGTTGGCGAAGATCTTGTCCGACGCCTGCTTGACGCGCGCCAGGAAGGCTGGCTGGTTGATCGTCTCGAGCACGTTGAGCGCCACGGTGGCCGCCAGCGGATTGCCGCCGTAGGTGGTGCCGTGCGAGCCGACGCCGAAGTGCGCGGCGATCTCGTTGGTGGTCAGCATGGCGCCGATCGGGTAGCCGTTGCCGAGTGCCTTGGCGCTGGTCAGGATGTCCGGCGTGACGCCTTTGTCCATGTACGCGTACAGGGCGCCGGTGCGGCCCACGCCCGATTGGACTTCGTCGAAAATGAGCAGCGCGCCGGTTTTGTCGCACAGCTCGCGCAGCGCTAACAGATAAGCCGGGTCGCCCGGAATGACGCCGCCTTCGCCTTGAATTGGCTCGACGATCACTGCGCACACATCGTCGCCGATGGCGGCGCGGGCCGCCTCGATATCGTTGTAGGCAATGTGGTCGATCTCTTGCGGCAGCGGTTCGAACCCTTCGGTGTATTTGGGCTGGCCGCCGACCGACACGGTAAACAAGGTACGGCCGTGGAACGACGACAGGCACGAGATGATGCGCGACTTGTGCGGGCCGAATTTGGTGTGGGCGTACTTACGCGCCAGCTTCAGGGCGCCTTCGTTCGCTTCGGCGCCGGAATTGCAGAAGAAGGCGCGGTCGGCGAAGGTGGCTTCGGTCAGGGCCAGGGCCAGGCGCAGGACCGGCTCGTTGGTGTAGCCGTTGCCGAGGTGCCAGACCTTGTTGAGCTGCTCGGTCAGGGCGGCGACCAGGGCCGGATTGCAATGGCCGAGGCTGGAGACGGCGATGCCGGAGGTGAAATCGAGGTAATGCTTGCCGTTCTGGTCCCACAGGTCGAGGCCGGCGGCGCGCACGGGCACCATGGCGGCTGGCGCGTAGGTAGGGACGAGGACGTCGTCGAAGGTTTGTCTGGTCACCGGCCGCGTGGTTGCACCCGTTTCAAGCTTTGCGTTCATGGCATTCCTCATCCAATGTTAGTAGGCGTCCCCGGGCGAAACCGCTGGGCACGTCGAACTATTATAAGAAGAGCAGCCCCAAACATCTTTTGAATACGCGACAAGCATTTTCATTTTTGCTCGCCGCCAAAACTTGCAAAACCGGGGACAGACCCCGGTTTTGCAACGTCAGGCGGGTGGGGCGGCGAGTTTGCGCTGGCGTTCTTCGCGCGGGGTGTTGCCGAACAGCGCGCCGAAGGCCGTGGAGAAGTGCGAACCGCTCGAGAAGCCGCACATCAGCCCGACCTGCACGATCGAATAGTGGGTGTCGAGCAGCAACTGGCGCGCACGCTGCAGCCGCAACTCCAGGTAGTAGCGCGATGGCAGGCTGCCCAGGTATTGCTTGAACAAGCGCTCAAGCTGGCGCCGGGAGATGCCGACCAGGTTGGCGATGTCGTCCGTCGACAGCGGCTCTTCGATGTTCGCTTCCATTAAGGTCACCGCTTCGGTCAGTTTCGGTTGCAGCGCGCCGAAACGGGCCTGCAAGGCTACCCGCTGCCGTTCTTCCTTGCCGCGCACGCGGTCGATGCACAGGGTTTCCTTGATGCGCGCCTGGACCCCGGCGCCGAAAATGATCTCGACCAGGTTCAGCGCAAAGTCGATGCTGGCCGCGCCGCCGCAGCAGGTGAGCCGGTTGTCGTCGATTTCGAACAGGTTGGGCGTAAATACGGCGCGGTCGGCCACGGTGTCGACCTCGGCATACAGGGCCCACGGCAGCGCCGTGCGCACGCCGTTGAGCACGCCCGCGTCGGCCAGCCACAGCACGCCCGCACCGACCCCGCCCCAGAACGGCGCGGCGCGGCAGCGCTCGATCAGGATGCGGCTGTTGGCCGGTTTCAGCGAGGCTTGCGCTTCGTCCGCCACCAGCAGCACCAGGTGCCAGTGGCGCTGGGCGTCGGCGGCGAATTTGTCGGGACTGCGCACGTCCACGTGCAAACGCTCGGGACCGAGGATCTTGGCCGCCAGGCGCAGCGGCTGGAACAGGCCGGCCCAGGTGAGCGCGTCAGGCTCGCCGGCATTGATCAGGAGCACGCGCAGCGGGGTTTCTTGCGCCAGGCGGGCGAGTTTAGCTAGTGGCATCGGACGGGCATGGGTGCGTCATTACAATAGGTAAGCCAGAGGGGACCAGCGCCCGCGAGGCGCCAATCGGATTTCCATTGGCTGGCTATCATACCGGAGATCAACCATCCTGCCCCGGCCAGGCGCCCTGCCGCCGCCTCGGGCCGCTGTAGCAAATCAGCATCAAGCGCACGGCCGGCGCGGCGCACAGGCAACACAAGCGACCGCGCGGCCGTCAAAGCGGGCGCAGCCAGCTATAATCACGGCCTATGGGGGAACGATATTTAAGGAGTGTGCGCTTGCTGGCCGAGTGCCTGCAAAGCTTCGAGCGCTTTTCGGGCGAGTCGGTGCGCCAGTGCGGCTTGACGCATGCCCAGTTCGATATCATCGCCACGCTCGGCAATACGCAGGGCATGACGTACAAGGAACTGGGCGAGAAAACCTTGATCACCAAGGGCACGCTGACCGGCGTGATCGACCGCCTGGAGCAAAAAGGCCTGGTCGAACGCGAGCGCAGCTGCGACGACAAGCGCTCGTATTACGTGCGCCTGACCGCCAAGGGCGAGACCGCGTTCCGCGACGTCTTTCCGAAGGTGATCGAGCATGGCAGGCAATTGTTTTCGTCCTTGTCGGACAGCGATTTCGATGACATCGATGCCAGCTTGCGCAAACTGAAACAAGTCATCGCCGAGCATGCCGTTTGCCCCACATCACAACAACACAAGGAAGAAGATTGAAAACCACCCTGCTCGAAGGCAAAAAGCCCGCTCACTTTGACAAACACATCATCGGCAACCTGCTGCTTAACGTGGCCACGCCGGATGAAGTGCGCCAGGAAAAAATGCTGATCGGCGTACGTAACGAAGCCGGCGAAATCTATCGCCTCATCGGCGCCACCAAACTGAACAGTTTCATGAACGCGGTCGAGGAATTGTTCGACCTGGGCCTGGTCGATGAGCTGGAAGATACCGAAGCGACCCAGGACGGCTGCGACGCCATCTTCAGCGAACCCTGAACGACGGCCCCGCCGTGAGCGCAGGGCCGGCCGCGAGGCCACCCGGCGGCCGGTCAAATAAATGCTTTAAGGCACGTTTTTACGACAAACACGGCTGGGTTATCGGAGTATAATTTTTTCATGGACAGACTCGAAGCGTACAAGAGCATTGCTGCTCAAGCAAGCCGGGGGGAACTGAGTTTCCCGACCAATGTCGACGCCACGCTGAAGTTGCAGCGTGCGCTGAACGATCCCGACTGTCATGCCGATGCGGCGGCCCGCCTGGTGCAGGCCGAGCCGCTGCTGGCCGCGCGCACCGTGGCGATCGCCAATTCGGTCGCGTACAACCGATCCGGCAACGAAGTGACCAATGTGCGTACCGCGGTGCAGCGCGTGGGGTTTCGCACCCTCAACGCGCTGGGTGCGTCGGTCATCGTGCGCCAGCTCGGCAGCAAGATCACCGAACCGTCGCTGCGCGACAAGGCCAATCAATTGTGGCAGCACTCGGCCCACGTGGCGGCGCTGTCGCAGGTGATTGCGCGGCGCGTGGCCAATCTCGATCCCGAGACGGCCATGTTCGCCGGCATCGTGCACGAGGTGGGCGGGTTTTACATGCTCTCGCGCGCGGACGAATTCCCGGGCCTGTTCGAAGGCGAGCCGGATGACTGGATCGAACACGGCGAACAGATGATCGGCCGCTGCGTCCTGCAACGGCTGGGCGTGCCGGCACCGGTGATGGCGGCCATCGAGGCGCTGTGGGTCGGCATGCGCGCATTGCCGCCCGAAACCCTGGGCGACACCCTGCTACTGGCCAATGACCTGGCGCCGGTCCCGTCGCCACTGTACGAACGCGCCGGCGCTACCTCGCGCCAGGCGGCGGCGACCATCGACTTCGTCATCGGCGATGGCACACTCAACAGCATCCTGGAAGAATCGGCCGCTGAAGTGAGCAGCCTGACCTCGGCGCTGATGTAATCTGGTTGCGCGAATACCCGGCGCGGCGTTCTGCCGCGCCCCTGCTTTTCCCTTTGGATTCTTGCGCCGCTTTTCGTCAGGGCAAAAAAATGCCCGCTGTATTAAAGCGGGCGAAGTCCAAAACTAGGGATGTCCTGAAAGAGACAGGTCCACTATAACCATTCGCCTGCCCCAACTCTGTGCGTGAACACACACAATGAGAAGATTCCCTTCGGCAACTTCCAATGTATTGACGGAAAGCATACCGAGCGCGGTAAAATCCGGCCAACCTTTTCAAAATACTATCGGGGATAGCCAGGCGCATGAGCAAAACAAGCACGATCAAGAGCCGGGCCAGCGGCAAAGCCACCTTGGCGGCGGTGGCCGCGCGCGCAGGGGTATCGGCGATGACGGCCTCGCGCGCGCTCAACCAGCCGGAGCGGGTATCGGACGCCGTGCGCGAGCGGGTCGGGCTGGCCGTCGCCGAACTCGGCTACGTGCCGAACCGTGCCGCGCGCGCGCTGGCGTCGGCGCACTCGAACGTGATCGTGGTACTGGTGCCGTCGCTCTCGAATGCGGTGTTTACGGCCGTGCTGGAGGGGATTCAGGATGCGATCGGGTCCGGCAATTACCAGCTACTGATCGGCAACACCCGCTATTCCGATGCCGAGGAAGAAAAGCTGCTTGGTATTTATCTGCAATCGAATCCGGACGGGATTTTGCTCTCCAGCCTGAGCCAGAGTGAGCGCGTGACGCAGATGCTGGCCGCGTCCGGCGTGCCGGTGGTGTCGATGATGGACCTGGCCAGCGCGCCGGGCCAGTTGTCGGTGGGGTTTTCGCAGTTCGACGCCGGCCACGCGATGACGCGCTACCTGATCGACAAGGGCTACGCACGCATCGGCTTCATCGGCGCGCAGCTCGATGAACGCACCCTGCGCCGCGCCGACGGCTACCGCAAGGCCATGCGCGACGCCGGCCTGGCCCACGCGCGCCTGGAACTGATGGTGGGCGAGCCGTCGACCATCGCGCTCGGGGCCGAGCTGGTAGGGCGCATGCTGGAACAGGCGCCCGACTGCGACGCGGTTTTCTGCTGCAATGACGACCTGGCGCATGGCGCGATTTACCAGTGCCAGCGCAGCGGCATCAAGGTGCCGGAACAGCTGGCGGTGTGCGGCTTTAACGACTTGCCGGCATCGGCGTGGATGACGCCTTCGGTGACCACGATCGGCACGCCGCGCTACCGGATCGGATTCGAGGCGGCCGGTTTGCTGCTGGCGCTGATGAATGGCAAGGCGCCGCCGCTGGCGCAGATCGATCTGGGGTTTACGCTGATGGCGCGCGAGAGCGCGTAAGAGTTGGCCTGCGCCTTCCAAGCGAACTTATGGCACGAATACATCCAGCCGGTATGCCTCCCCTGCCACGATCCCGGTCATGCGCGCCTCCGGTAAAAACTTCCCCTCATACCTGACCATCACGCTCTTCACGTCCGCGCGTTCGATATGGACCTGGAAGCGCGCCCCGCGAAACTCCCTTTCCACATCCATGCGCTGCCACGCGGCCGGCATCTGCGGGTTGATGGTCAATCCGTCCGCATCGCCTTTCAGGCCGCACAAGCCCTCGACAATGCAGCGGTACACCCACGACACGGTGCCAGTATTGAACAACTGGCTCGACCTGCCGGCCGTGCGCGGATACTCGCGGTGCGCGCCCCGGTAGTAATTGGGAATGAACACCGGCAGTTGCCCGCGCTGCAGATAATCGGCGGCGTCCGGCCCCGGGATCATCTGGCGCAGCAGCATGTGCGCGCGCTCCGATTCGCCGATGCTGTACAGGCTGAAAATATAGAAAATCGCCGCGTGGTTGTACACCGCGCCGTTCTCCGCCGACCCCGGGTGCTTTTGCGTGACGCGCCCGACATCGTCGCGCATGGCGCTGTACGGCGGCGCGAACATGGTCACGCCATACGGCGAATACAGCTGGCGCTCGACTTCAGCCAGCATGCTCGCGGTCTGCTCCTTATTGGCCGCCCCGCCCAGGATCGCCCACGCCTGCGGATTGAGGTAGATGCGTCCTTCTTTATCAGTGCTCACGCCGAACTTGACATCGTCATCGGTGATGCCGCGCGCGAACCAGGCGCCATCCCACAGGTGCGTGTTGGCCGCCGCATTCATGGTCGCCGCGCCATCGCGGAAGTGCTGCGCCCGGGCAGCGTCGCCGCGCCGCTCGCACACGAGCGCCCACAGGGTGAGCGCATACGCCGCCGCCACGGTCAGCCAGCCGGATACGCCACGGCCCTTGTAGCCGACCATGTTCATCGGATCGCACCAGTCGCCCTGCGCGATGAACGACAGCCCGCGCTGATCGCGCGCGGCCAGCAGCGACTCCATGGCGCGGCCGACGCGCGCGAACGCGCTCTCGCTGCGCCCGGCCGCGTCGGTCACCGCCTCGTCGAGCATCGCATAATCGGCCGTCTCGTCGAGGTAAGCCTGCAGGCACACCGGCAGCCACACGCAATGGTCGGTGTGCGGCACCTGATTAATGTATTTCAGTTCCGCGCCGGCCGCCAGCAAGATCCCGTCGGGCATGGCGCCGGAGGCTTCCTGCTGGCTGAGCGCATGCAAAAATGCCGCCCGCATCACGGACGGGCGCACGAAGCTCATGCCCATGTTGTCTTGCAGGTAGTTGCGGGTCTGCGGATCGGTGGTGAGGCGGTTTACGTCGCCGTGGTAGAACACCTGGCGCGGCAGCCAGTGGTTGACGAAGTTGTCAAACTCCTTGTCGGGCGTGGCGATACGCGCGCAACCACGCCCGCCCGCCACGTAGGCGCTGGCCTGTGCGGCGGCGCGCGCGAAGCCGTCTTCGCTCAGCCAGGTGCTGCGCAGGGCCGCGACTTCGGCGTCGTCAAACGCGGGGCCGAACAGGAAGCGCTGCGTGCTGGCCGCGCCCGCGTCCAGCGCCAGCCGGTACTGCACCACCGCCGCCGGCGTCTCGTAGCGGGCGTCGCCGCAGGCCAGCCGCGCTCCTTGCAGGGCCGACGGATTGTGCAGGCCGCCCTCCCCTTCAAAGGCGGCCTGGTTGGCCTCCCACGAATCGGGCGCCTGTTCGCACAGGAAGAAGGTCTTGTCTTTCAAGTCCTTGTTCCTGAAGTAGTCGGCCACTTTCTGGTACGGCGTGACGCTGCTGGCGACGATGCCGCCCAGGTCGGCGCGGTACTCGGCCGACTGGTTCATCCACGACATGTACCCGATCGGAAAATACGGCGTCACGCTGATCCTGCGCGGGCGGCCGGACAGGTTGGTCACGCGCAGCGACCACAGTTCGACCACCTCATCCGGCGGCAGGCAAAGGCGCAGGTCGATGCCGATGCCGAGGTGTTCGATGTGCCAGGTCAGGTCGCTCTGGCCGACCGAGAAGGCAAAGCGCTCGAGCGGCGCGCGTACCGGCTCGTAGGGCGCCGAAAACAGCTCGCCCGTGTCTTCATCCTTCACATAAAAAAAGCGGCCTGGATGATGGGCAAAATAGGCCTGCTCCGGCTGCATGAAGGACTTTGCTTCCATGTTCGGCGCGTGCGCGTACTTGGCGGGTTCGGGCTGCATGAACTGGGCCACCGCGTAGCCGCGGCAGGTCACCTGGATCATCATCCTGCGGTTCCACAGAAAGCCCGCGGCGTGCGGCATCGCGGTCGGGCTGCTCAATTCATAGCGGTCACCGGCGTCGGTGGGGCGTAACATAAAACGTCTCCTGATAAGAATTCGCGGCGCTGGCGCTACTGCTGCGCCTTGCGTGCCGACAGGTCGGCCTGGATCTGGCGCAGCTTGCCGCTGTCGAGGTTATAGAAAAACATGACCGCCACCGCGAGCAGCGCGAATACGGCGGGAATGATGGACATCAGCCAGACAATGCCGGCCTGCGAGCCGCTCGACTGCGCCGCATTGGGCACGTAGCCGAGCTGCGTGAAGACCATGCCGATGACGGCCACCGCCAGCGCGGTGCCGAGTTTTTGCGAGAAGGTGGCGGCGGCAAAGGTCATCGCGGTGGCGCGGCGGCCGTTGCGCCACTCGTTGTAGTCGGCGGTATCGGCATACATCGAGAACGCCAGCGGCGACTTCGGCCCCAGCACCAGGCCGAGCGCGATCTGCAGCGCGTACATGGCCGTGATCTGCTCCGGGCCGACGAAGAAAAACGCCGCCGACAGCAGCGCGGTGAGCGACATCAGTACCATCATCAGGGTCTTCTTGTCGACGAAGCGCGTCATCACTGGCGTGAGCGCGGCGCCGGCGGCGGCGGCGGCCATGTAGGCCGGCAGGAAGGACGCGAGCAGCTCGGGCCGGACCACCACATACTTGAAGTAGTAGGCGGCGGTGGTGGTGCGCAGGGTGATCGAGACCATGATGATCAGGGCCAGGAAGAACAGCACCATCCACGGGCGGTTGCCGGCCAGGTCGCGCAGGTCGTCGCGCACGCGGGTCTGCTGGCGCGGCGGCGGCGCGATGCGTTCGCGCGTGTTGAAGAAGGTGGCGGCGAACAGCAGCGAGGCGAGCACACCCCAGGCCAGCATGGTCAGTTGCCAGCCGCGCTGCTCGTCGCCGCCACCCAGCCAGCCCACCATGGCCGGCGTGGCGGCCGTGACCAGCATGCTGCCGGCGAAAGCGAAGATGAAGCGCAGGCCGTTGATGGTGGAGCGCTCCTGCGGCTCGGCCGACATCACGCCGGACAAGGCGTTGTAGGGGATGTTGATGCAGGTGTAGCAGACCATCATCAGCAGATAGGTGCCGTAGGCCCAGGCCAGCTTGCCATCGGCGCCGAGGTGCGGCGTGGTGTAGGTGAGCACGCCGGCGCCGGCCAGCGGCAGCGCCATCCAGACCAGGTAGGGGCGGAACTTGCCGAAGCGGGTGCTGGTGCGGTCGGCCACGGCGCCGATCAGCGGATCGGTGAAGGCGTTGACGATCTTAATGACGAACATCATCGACGCGGCCGCTGCGGCCGAGATGCCGTATACATCCGTGTAGAACATCATCAGGAAGGTCGCGATATTGGCCCAATAGAAATTGAAGCCCATGTCGGCGAGGCCATAACTGATCTTTTCACGCAACGGCAGCGGGGTTGCAATCAATGGCGAATCTCCTCGATGGACGGCCGCGCCGACGCGGAGCCGAATCCTATGTTAGCGCTAACATACAGAGCATCGAGTATGCCCCCGCTCCACCTTACTGTCAATCAATTGCCGCTAACTTAAGCTCCGTCTTTCCCGCCACTGGCAGAAAAGACTTCCCGCGCAGGCGGGAATGACGGAGCTAAGTTTTGTCGCAAAAAGAGCTTAAATTAGCGGCATTAAGCTCTGACCCCGGTTGTAGGTGCAATTGCCCGTTTTGCGGAGTTATCCGACTTCGGTGTTTTTCCAGGGGTCGAGCTGGCGCAGGCGGTCGAACCAGCGCATCAGGTTGGGAAAATCGCCCAACGGCAGTCTGGCTTGCTCCAGGTACATCATGGGGGCGACCACGCCGATGTCGGCCAGGCTGAGCGCGTCGCCGACCAGCCAGTCGCGCTGCGCCAGGTGGGCGTCGAGCACGGCGCCGAGCTGGCGCAGGCCGCCTTCGGCACGCGCGACCAGCGCCGGGTCGGGCGCGCCCATGCCGATCATGCCTTTCCAGAGGTTCTCGAACGACAGGACGCTGACCGTCTCGGCGAAATGCTGGCTGCCCCAGAACAGCCAGCGGTTTACGTCGGCCCGCGCCCGCGCGTCCTGCGGATAGAGCTGCTGGCCGGGCGTGATGTCGCACAGGTATTGCATGATGGCGCACGATTCCCACAGCAGGAAACCGTCGTCGTCGAGCACCGGCAGCTTGCCGTTGGGGTTGATCTCGTGCAGGCGCGCACGCTCGCTTTCGCTCATCAGGTCGACGTGGATGATGTCCAGCGGCAGGCCGAGCTGCTCGGCGACCATCAGCACGCGGCGGCCGTTCGATGACAGGGTATTGTGAAACAGGCGCATGGCGCAGCTCCTTGGTAAGTTGTTGGAGCGGCCATGATAAGGGCGGCCCGCGTCAGTTTCTGTCAGGAGTCGTCGGGCATGCACATCTCGGCGCGCCAGCGCTTGATGAGTTCTCGCCGGTGTTCGGGATAGGGCTCGCCATGCGCTTGCGCACTGGCGATGCGGTCGATGCGGAAGTGGCGGTTGGCGCCGCGCAGTTCGCACCAGGCGGCCAGCACGCGCGCGCCTTCGAAGAACGCCAGCGCGAACGGCCACACGGTGCGCTCGGTCGCCTGGCCGGCGGCGTCGCGGTAGCCGATACGCAGCTTGTGCTGGTCGCGGATCGCTTCGCGCGCCGGCCGTACGAAGGCGGTCGCCTCGGGCATGCCCGGCCCGACCGGCACCCACAGGCTGGTCTCGGCGATGCAGTCGCGCAGGTCTTTCGGCGTGGCCGTGGCGATCTTGGCCAGCGCGTTCGAGGCAGCGTCGGCCAGCGCGTCGTCACCCTGGCGCCTGACCCAGCGCGCCCCGAGTACCAGCGCTTCAAGTTCGTCTTTCGAGAACATCAGCGGCGGCAGAAACAGCCCGGCGCGCATCATGAACCCGACACCGGCTTCGCCTTCGACCGGCGCGCCCAGTTCGGACAAGGTCTGGATGTCGCGGTAGATGGTGCGCTCGGAGACGCCGAGGCGCTCGGCCAGCACGGCGGCCGTGACGGGCCGGCGGTGACCGCGCAGGGCGTCGAGCAGAAGGAACAGGCGGTTGGTGCGGCTCATGGCGGCGGGCGGTGGTCAAGCATCATGGTTCGGCAAGCGGCATGTGTGAAAAATGCCGCGCGGCGTGAGCCGGGCGGCATTCTTGAAGGAAGCTGGAAGGCGCTTAAACGACAGCGCCGTCGGTTTCGTCCTTTTCCTTGATCGGCTTGATCAGGTCTTCACGTTTCACGCCCAGCCACATGGCGATGGCGGCGGCGACGAACACCGACGAGTAGATACCGAACAAAATACCGATGGTCAGCGCCACGGCGAAGTAGTGCAGGGTCGCGCCGCCCAAGAGCAGCATCGACAGCACCATCATCTGGGTACAGCCGTGGGTGATGATGGTACGCGAGATGGTGCTGGTGATCGCATTGTCGATGACTTCTTCGACGCTGGCCTTGCGCTGCTTGCGGAAGTTTTCGCGGATCCGGTCGAAAATCACCACCGATTCGTTGACCGAGTAGCCCAGCACCGCCAGCACGCCGGCCAGCACCGCCAGCGAGAACTCCCACTGGAAGAAGGCGAAGAAGCCGAGGATGATGACCACGTCGTGCAAGTTGGCGATGATGGCCGAGACAGCGTACTTCCACTCGAAGCGAATCGCCAGGTAGATCACCACGAACAGCACCACCATCAGCAGCGCGCTCACGCCATTGTGGGCCAGTTCGTCACCCACCTGCGGGCCGACGAATTCGACCTTCTGGAGACTGAGCACGTCGGCCCCGCTCGGGGAGTGGCAGACATCCTTGGCCACGCTCTGGCCCTTGACCACGGTGTCGATGCGGGTGACCGCGCCGCCTTCGGATTTGCACAGCGCGGCGAACACCTTCTGCGAACCGGTGGAACCTGCCACCGACTCGATGATCGGCAGGCGCAGCATGACTTCCTGCGCGGTGCCGAAGCTCGATACTTCCGGCTGCTCGTAACCGAGCGTGATCAGGTCCGTGCGGATCTTCTCCTGGTTGGCGGCGGCCGGGTATTTGAGCTCCATCACCGTGCCGCCCTTGAATTCGACCGACAGGTGCAGCCCGCGGGTCACCAGGAAAAACACGGCTGCCACGAAGGTCAGCGCCGACACCACGTTGAAAATCAACGCATGGCGCATGAAGGGAATATCTTTCTTGATGCGGAAAAATTCCATCTTGAGTCCTGTTGTAGTAAGTGCTTATTGTTTGGTGACCGACAGGCCAGGAGTCCAGACAGTACCGATCGAGACTTTGTTCAGCTTTTTGGTGCGGCCGTACCAGAGGTTGACCACGCCGCGCGAGACGAACACGGACGAGAACATCGACGTCAGGATGCCCAGGCAGTGGACCACGGCGAAGCCGCGCACCGGACCGGAACCGAACACCAGCAAGGCGATACCGACGATCAGGGTGGTGACGTTGGAGTCGAGAATGGTGGCCCAGGCGCGGTCGAAACCGGCGGCAATCGCCTTTTGCGGCGTTTCGCCGGCGCGCAGCTCTTCGCGGATACGTTCGTTAATGAGCACGTTGGCGTCAATCGCCATACCCAGCGCCAGCGCGATCGCGGCGATGCCCGGCAGGGTCAAGGTCACCTGCATCCACGACAGCAGCGCCAGCAGGAACAGCAGGTTCGAGGCCAGTGCGACGACGCTGAAGACGCCGAACATGTGGTAGTAGATGATCATGAAAACGGCGATCGCGGCGAAGCCGTACACGGTCGAATACAGGCCCTTGGCGATGTTTTCGGCGCCCAGCTGCGGGCCGATGACCCGTTCTTCGATGATTTCCATCGGTGCCGACAAGGCGCCGGAGCGCAGCAGCAGCGCCAGCTCGTTGGCTTTTTGCGGGGTGCCCATGCCGGTGATCTGGAAGCGGCTGCCCAGTTCACTGTTGATGACCGGCGCCGACAGCACGTTGTACTTGCCTTTTTCCTTGAGCAGGATGGCCATGCGCTTGCCGATACGCTCGCGCGTGGCGGTGCGCATCTTGCTGCCGCCATTGCCGTTCAGGTCCAGGCTCACCGCCGGCTGGTTGTTCTGGTCCATGGTGCCGATGGCGCTGGAGATGTATTCGCCGGTCAGGATAATGTCTTTCAACAGCACGATCGGCTGGCCGCGCTCGTCGGTGAACAGTTCGGACGAGAGCGGAATGTTGGCAGCCGATTCCATGCCCGGCACCACGGTGTCGTCCACCATGCGCATTTCCAGGGTGGCGGTGCGGCCGATGATGTCCTTGGCGCGCGCCACGTCCTGCACGCCCGGCAGCTGCACCACGATGCGGTCGCGCCCCTGCTGCTGGATGATCGGCTCGGACACGCCCAGTTCATTGACCCGCTTCGACAGGGTCAGGATATTCTGCTTGACGCCTTCTTCGACGGTGCGCTGGAGTGCTTCCGGCTTGAGCGCGACCACCAGTTTCAGGCCGTTGGCGTCGGATGCGTCGGTCAGCAGCAGGTCGGTCGACTCGCCGCCGATGATCGAGCGGGCCTTGGCGCGCTTGGCGGCATCGGCAAAGCGCACTTCGATGTTCTGGCCGACGCGCTCGATGCCCATATGGCGCGCTTCTTCCTTGTTGAGCAGCGAACTGCGCACGCTCTGCTGGATGCCCTTGATCTTGGTTTCGGTG